>CAVVEU010000024.1:0-832363 GCA_963747235.1 uncultured Candidatus Rokubacteria bacterium | reverse complement strand
GTGCTCGTGGTGTATGACGCGCAGGATTCTGAATCGGCGGCCGCCGCTCGAAAGGCGCAGGAGACGGCTCCCGAGCCTGAAGCTGAACGTCGTCGTCCGCGCGGTCCGGACAAAGGAGGAGGCGGTGCGCGAGCTGAAAACCGCGAGTGCCCGGGATGTCCTCTGGCGCCCGCGACGATGAATCTCAACATCATGGAACTCATCTTGAACCTCAATCTCTACCGGGTCGCTCCTGCCATCTTCGCGTCGTCCGTCGGGGTCCCAGGCTGGCGGTGTGGCATCGTATGGGGTCGATACCTACGCCGAAGGTGTGCAGGCGGCGCGGTTGGTGGCGAAGATTCTGCGAGGAGCACGGCCGGCGGACCTGCCCGTGGGAGGCGTCAACCGGATCGAATTGACCATCAACCGTAAGACTCTCCAGGCCTTTGGCGTGACACTCCCGACCGCACTGGCCGGACGAGTGGACCGAGTGTTCGAGGGGATCGTAGAATAGTCAGTCGCGCGCCGGAAGAACGCCCTTCGAAGAGTACCTCGGCACAGCGGACACAATAGGCAACCGATTCGAGGACAACAGCACAGCCCCAGCAGCATTGATGCCCGCACCCCGCGCAGCCGAGATCGTCGAACAGGCGCAGAAACGGACTCCCGCAGTTACAGGTCTCCTTCATGGTTGCCAACCTCCTATGACAACCACCATTACAACGGCTCCATAAGAGAGTCCCTCCGTTGAGCACGCAACCCGCGTGCCGTAAGGCTTTTGACGAGATAGCGCGAACATACGAGAAAGGCCCTGGAACTTCCGGGTAAGACTGTCGTGTAAATCCTACAAGCTCGAGTCGAATGGGCGCACAGCGGCCGGAACCGCTCGCCTGGCGCAGACTGAGGCCCCCCGTCCGTCGTTCGCTTCGCAAGTCGGCACTCGGCGGGCTACAATTCCACATGGCGCTCATACCCATACCCATCGACCTGCCCGTGGAGGCGTGCGAGGTCGCGCTCGGTCCGAACACGGGCGGGGCCGCTCTCCGTTCGGCCTCGCGAGCCGCGATCAAGCGCGCCCCCCGTCACGCCCTCGGCATTGCGTACTGCACCGTGCGCTGCGCGGCCGCTGAGGTGCGGACCCCCCCCCCAATCCTGAGCGTCCGGGGCGACGCGAGGGCCTCGGCCTGTGCGGTAGCCGGCGACAACCTGCGCCTGGCCCTTCGGCTCGCGGGGCTGTCATGAGCCGCCCCTTCGGCGTCTAGCGGGCGGAGTCTCCCGAAGACAGGCGGTCGATTATGTAGACGCGGTCCGCGCGCCCCAGCGCCTCTCGGCGTTCTGCTCGACCAATAGCATGCTCACGTGCTCGCGTTTGAGCTCCCGGACGGTCCCCATGACCGTCTCCATCACCAGGGGCGCCAGCCCTGCGACGGCTCGTTCAGGAGCAACCGGTCCGATGAGAAGAGCGCGGGCGATGGCCGGACGGTAGTCACCGAATCCGACCGTGCCCGGCGTCAGTGGTCCGAGACTCCGACCGCCTGCAAGCCATTGAATGTGTTAGGACTGCGCTCGTGGCCTCGCTCTTGCTCCCCTAGGCGATGCAGGGGGAATCCCACGTCCACCATTCGCCGCCCTGGTCTTCTCAGCGTGGGTGCTGCTCAGTGGCTGCGCAGGCCCCACCTACAGCTACAGCAAGCCGGGTTCTAGTGAGATGGACTGGAAGCAGGATAGCTACGCCGGCACGCAAGACCCTCGCACGTCTGTTGGGTGGCACTGGAACTGGTCGGCGCGGCCACCGACCCGAAGCGGCTCTACAAGACGTGCATGGAAGCGCGTGGTTGGACTGCCGAAGCGCCCCGATGACCCCGCCGCTCGCCGCGCATTCAGCTCACCTTGCACGGCGGTGACTCCGAATGGCCGGGAAGGATATGCCTCTGGGTAAGCCCTACCGACCCCGCCTGAACCATTCCCTGCCCATTGGGGAGCCGGATCGTCAGGTATTCCAGTGGTTTCAGTTCGGTTTCAGTTCGGCACGGCCTTTGCCTCACAGGAAACGAGGCGCCGCCATGAACGATCATTCGACCCTCCGTGCCCGAGATGAGCCACGCGGCTACTAATATGAAGCGCATCTTGGTCGTCGATGATGACGACAACCTCAGAGATTTGCTCGCGGCCATTCTGAGCCAAGAGGGACGTGTAGTAGATACGGCCAGCAACGGGATTGACGCCTTGGCACTGCTCAACCAAAACCACTATGACCTCATCCTCAGTGACCGAAATATGCCCGGCCTCGACGGCCCATCCCTCTATGGGTCCCTTCGGACCATCGCGCCCCCCGCTATTCCCCGCGTGATCTTCATGACAGGCAACGTGGGAGGCGGGGAGTACGCCGCCTTTCTCCGAGGGACAACTGAGCCGATGTTGGAGAAGCCGTTTAGCCTGGACGTTGTTCGACACATGGTACGTGTGCTCTTGAGCAAATGACGTAAGAGCCCGCGGGGGCACGGCCGCGCCAGAAAGCCCAGGCTTGCAGAGCGGACATTGGTGAGCGGCAGATTCGGCTCGACCGCGGCTACGATAGATCGACCACCAATCTCGTTGCTTGATCTTTAAAGGGACTATTAGGGTATTCCATACGGATACTTGGCAATGAGGCAGGTTTGCCTGTTCGCGCAAACCCTCTGATCCCGGGAACAATGTCTAAAATGACGAGCAACGACTGGCACCATCCCGATGGCCCGTCCCCGGTTCCAGGGAGCAGATCGTGGAGATCCCTGCTTCGATACTCCTATTCGTAGCGCCGCTCTTCGCCGCTGTCTTCGCGGCATACAACCTTCTTCACTACGTCCTGTTTTTCCTTGTCACGCATCCGAAGGACGCAATAATATCGGCCACCAATTGAACGAATTCGAGGAGCGTCAGCTGGTCGAGTGGACCCCGCGCATGGACGACTTTCTCAAGCATGATGATGAGAATCGCACCTACGAACACCACGTCTTCGGCCCATATCGCAACAAGGATGCGAACTACAGCACGTGCGTGTTCCCCCGTACGCCATTCACGCATCCTTACGAAGCCGAATGCGTTCTTCTCAAGCCGCGGGACGGGATGCGATTGCTGGAACTCGGCTGTGGATCGGGCGCGGCGGCCTACTACCTCGCCAGCCGGTACAACATCGAGATCGTGTGCGTGACCAATTCCTCAGTGCAAGCGGACATCTGCCGCCGGACACTTGCGACGTTTGGCGGGCGCGGGCACGTGATCGTCACCGACTTCGACACTCTCGATCTCCCGAGCGAGAGTTTTGACGCCATCTATGCCCTCGAATCGATCGGCTACACCAAGGACGTGGACGCGTGGTTGGCGGGCTGCTGGCGCATGCTCAAACCGGGAGGACGCCTGCTGATCCGCTCACCAGGGTCCCTGGATCATTGTCGCCGTGAGAAGGACTTCCGCAGCGTCACCGCATTCTTCGACAACTGGCGCTACAATTTCCTCGGCTCCAATCTTCTCGTCTACAAGGCGCGCGGACTCGGATTCGACCCGATCCGCTATCGGCGACTTCCGTTCTGGGCCTGTGGGGCCTCACTTGGAACTTCATTCGTCACATGCTCTTGTGGAAGTACCGGCTCAAGATGCGGACATTCGTGGAATTGGAGTGGATCATTTGGCGCACCTCGAAGGGGTTCGTTTTTGGCAACGCGTACAACACGGTGCTTGCCACTAAACCGGCGTCCCCCTTCCGGCCGGGGACGCTAAACACAGGCCGTCGTAGACAAAGTCAAAGAGCAGAAGCGACTGGTCGGCTGGTTTGGCACCCTTGCCGAGCGGATGTTGGCGCGCCGTCCCACGGCCTCGGCCCACGTTAGGTCGGATTCGGGCCCTGAAGTATCGCGCGTATAGTCTGCTCCAGGCGTCGCACGCGACGCGACAAGATCGTGAGGATCCGCCGGATCAGCTCCGGGGTCTCATCCAGCAGTCGCCAAAAATGGGAGCGATCCACGACGAGCAGACGGAGATCGGTTGTCGCCACGATCGTCGCGGATCGGGGCTCCCCATCCACCAGGCTCATCTCGCCAAAACAATCCCCTGGCTGTAACTGGCTACCAGCGCCGACCGGAGTCCGCACTGCCGCCGTGCCGTCGATGATGATGAAGAATGAATCACCCGCGTCGCCTATCTGAGTGATCACAGTTCCCGCCTGAGCGTCGACGATCCTCGAATGTTCGGCGACCCGGCGAAGCTCGTCCTCGTTGAACCCGCTGAAGAGCGGAACTCGCTGCAGATGCCGTAGCTGCGCATCGCCGGAAGGCTCGGCCGCGCCAACGTATGACTGCTCGGTTTCATCAGGATCATGGAAAGGCAAGCGCATGCGTGGGTCGATCTCCATAGCCACCTCCTACGTTCTCCTGCGCTACTGTTCTGACGCAAAGGGTCGAGCTATAGAAGCTAGTAGTCACTGAGCCTCTAGAGGCTACTCCTTCGGGCTCGCTCCCGTCCTAGTTCACGTCCGGTGGCTGCACGGCGTGCAACTGACTCCTCGCGCCAGGGCTTGTAGCACGCCTCATGCGCGTGAAAGAACATCCCTGGGCCTTCCACTTCGCGCTCGACGTCGGTAGGCTCTATCGTGCGGCGGCAGACGATGCAAGGTCGGCCGGTCCCTCGATGGGACTTGGACACGCCATCGACAGAGCCCAAACGGCCATCGGACAACCAGGCGCGTATCTGCCGTCTCCGTTCATCGTCGGAGGCCGCGAAAGTCACTGAGGCCGCTTGTTCCGGCCGACGCAGAATGGACTCGTCAGGCATCTTGGCATCCTCGACACGCCCGCCTGCAACAGCAGCGCGCATTGTGGAGCGGGGGATCAAGCCAGATGCCACAGGTTCCGGCGCCAACGTGCGCCAACCCCAGAGAGCCCGCAGAAGGCACGTAGAGAGTACTTGGCCCGCCCGGCCCTGCCCAGTTGGACCTTAGTCTAGGTGCCTAGGTTCTTAGTCTAGGTGATCTACTCCCAATGTTGCGTCGATTCGACCGCACCGCGCGGGCCTGGCCGGTTCGCGTAAGGGGAACCCAATCTAGGTGCTACGACTCCGGACCTCGGGACGATTGCTCTCTTTCCAGCATTTCAAATGAGCTAGTTCGTTCATTCTGCCGGGCACGTCGAGCCACTTCTCCTTTTCCTCGATCTCCTCGGAGCAGAAGACGCACACCAAAACCTTGGGCATGTCGCACCTCCTTGTTCGCCGCGCCCACCTACCTCTTAATTGGCGGGACGCGCCATCAGCGCTGCCGCCAGTAGTCACACTACGACGCTCCCGCCTTCCCCCGGTGCTCCGTCGGCGTCCGGACCGGATCTCGAGCTTCTGATCCCCGGACAACGCACGGCCCCTGCCGTTGCCGGCAAGGGCCGCACTGCCTGGATCCGAGTGCCCGGACCTAGAAGTCCCCGTGAGGCATCGGCGGGGCCGCCGCCGGCTTGTCCTCGGGCAGGTCGGTGATCAGCGCCTCCGTCGTCAGCAGCAGCGAGGCCACCGACGCCGCGTTCTGCAGCGCCACCCGCTCCACCTTGGTGGGGTCGATGATACCGGCCTGGATCATGTCCACGAACTCGAGCGACTCCGCGTCGAAGCCGCGGGTCACCCCCTTCTCGGCCTTGACCTTCTCCACGATCACGCTGCCCTCGAGCCCCGCGTTCTCCACGATCTGGCGGATGGGCTCCTCGAGCGCGCGCTTGACGATCATGGCGCCGACCTTCTCGTCGCCTTCCAGCTTCAGGCCGTCGATGACCGTCGCGGCCCGCAGCAGGGCGACGCCACCGCCGGGCACGATCCCCTCCTCCACCGCCGCGCGGGTCGCGTTGAGCGCGTCCTCGACCCGGGCCTTCTTCTCCTTCATGGCCGTCTCGGTCGCGGCGCCCACCTTGATGATCGCGACGCCGCCCGCCAGCTTGGCGAGCCGTTCCTGCAGCTTCTCCTTATCGTAGTCCGAGGTGGTCTCCTCGATCTGGGCGCGGATCTGCTTGATGCGCCCCTCGATCGTCGCGGTCTTGCCCGCCCCATCGATGATCGTGGTGTTGTCCTTATCCAGCACCACCTTCTTGGCCTTGCCCAGGTCGTCCAGCGTGATGTTCTCGAGCTTGATGCCGAGATCCTCGGTGATGGCCTTGCCGCCGGTCAGGGTCGCGATGTCCTCCAGCATGGCCTTGCGACGATCGCCGAAGCCCGGCGCCTTGACCGCGGCGCAGTGCAGGGTGCCCCGGAGCTTGTTGACGACGAGCGTGGCCAGGGCCTCCCCCTCCACGTCCTCGGCGACGATCAGGAACGGCTTGCCCACGCGGGCCACCTGCTCGAGCAGCGGCAGCATATCCTTCATCACGCTCAGCTTCTTCTCGTAGATCAGGATCAGGGCGTCCTCGAGGACGACCTCCATGCGCTCCGGGTCGGTCACGAAGTACGGCGAGAGATACCCGCGGTCGAACTGCATGCCCTCGACCACGTCGAGCGCGGTCTCGGCGGACTTGGACTCCTCCACCGTGATGACGCCGTCCTTGCCCACCTTCTCCATGGCCTCGGCGATCAGGCTGCCGATGGTCTTGTCGTTATTGGAGGCGATGGAGGCGACCTGCTCGATCTCCTTCTTGTCCTTGGTGGACTTCGACATCCTCTTCAGCTCGCCGACCACCGCGTCCACCGCCGTGTCGATCCCGCGCTTGAGTCCCATGGGGTTGGCCCCGGCCGTGACGTTCTTGAGCCCGTCGCGGATGATGGCGTGGGCCAGCACCGTGGCGGTCGTGGTTCCGTCCCCGGCGATGTCCGAGGTCTTGGAGGCCACCTCCTTGAGCATCTGGGCCCCCACGTTCTCGTAGTGGTCCTTCAGCTCGATCTCCTTGGCGACCGTCACCCCGTCCTTCGTGATGGTCGGGCTGCCGTACTTCTTGTCGATCACCACGTTGCGCCCCTTGGGGCCCATGGTCGCCTTGACGGCCGCCGCCATGATGCTGACGCCGCGGAGCAGGGCGGCCCGCCCCTCGTCACTGAATAGGATCTGCTTTGCCATCTGGTGCTCCTCCTCGATCGTACGATCGAATGGACCGGCCGTCGGGCCCGGTCGGGTTGGTGGCGTGCGGCTCTGCCTACTCGATGATCGCGAGCACGTCCTCTTCCTTCATGATCAGGTACTCCTGGTCGTCGACCTTCACCTCGGAGCCCGAGTACTTGCCGAAGAGGATGCGATCGTGGGCCTTCACGTCCAGCGCGATCTTCTTGCCGTCCTCGTTCACCCTCCCGTTGCCCACCGCGATGACCTTGCCCTCCTGGGGCTTCTCCTTCGCGGTATCCGGAATGATGATGCCGCCCTTCTTGCACTTCCTTCTCCTCCTCGCGTTTGACGAGGATGCGGTCATGTAATGGACGAATCTTCATGGTTCTCGCGCCTCCTGATGGTAAGGGGTAGAACTTGGTGGGTGATCCCGATCAGCGGGGTGCCTTGTCACCGCAACGTTGCCGCGAACGAGCTGGCAGTTCGCCCGCCCGCGAGGCTGTGCCATCGCGGGCGAGCGGAGATCCGAGGCGCTACTTCGCCGCGGCGGTCTTGAGGAGTGCGGAGGCGCAGGCCTCTGCCACCGCTCGATTGGGGTCCGCCTGCCCGGGGAACGTCGCCCATCCGGTCTTCATCACGAATTCGGTCTGTTCGTAGGACGACGTGATGGCCGTGAGCTCGCCGAGCTTCTTGGCGTAGGCCACATCCGCTCTCTTCCCGGCGAGACAGATCGGTACCAGCGCCGTGGTGACCGCGGTATCGGCCTGTATCATCGCCTGTTGGCGTGCCGTGCTGCTCGTCGTCCAGCCTCCCCAGCTGAACCCCACGATCATGGTGAGAATGCTGCCGATGACTACACCCCAGATCCCTGGCTTGAGCGATGCGCGCAGCGCTTGCATGAGATGCCTCCTGGCCCTCCGGGAAATATGTGAGTTCGGCGTCGAGTGTAGCGAGGCACGCTCCGGCCTGGATAGTGGACCAAAGTCCACTACGACCTGTTCTGGGGACCTACCTCGCACGTTCAACGAGTGGCCTGCATCAAGGACGACCGTCGCGACATCGTTAAGATGATGTGATGAGCCTTCGCCCTCCCCCTCCCCTGCGCCCAGGGAGGAGGAGGGACAGTCGCGGCGTGGGCACCAGAGGACTACGCGGTCTTGGCCAGCGCGCGGATGATCTCCCGGCAGAACGCCGGCAGGTCGTCCGGCTTTCGCTAGGTGATGAGGTTACCGTCCACCGCACCTCCGGGTCCGACCACTGACCGCCTGCGTTGAATATACTCTCTCCCCCACGGTCCCGGCCCGGCGATCGAGCACCGCTCAGGAAAATCAGGGTTTGCACCCGTCCACCCTTGGCGTCTAGCTTTACTTCTGTCCGACCCTCCGTCGGACCGTGCGGGTCCGGACCCGGCTCCGTGTCTTGCTCGCGGCCTCGCGGTTATCCCCGTATCCACACTCATCCACAACACAAAAAGTGGACGCGCTGGCGCGGCTTGACAGCCGGGACCTGAGATACGTGACGGCCTGCCTACGGATGGCGAGGAGCCGGTCGCGCCGTCCGCCATTGACGCGGGGTCCGCGGTCGCCACCTGCGTGAGCCCGCTCGTCGGGCGTCGAAACGTGGCATTGACACGGTGGAGCCGCGCACCTACGGTGGCCCCTCGGGGGGATCGTCTGCGTGAGCCCGCAGCTCCCTCGAGCGCTCCTCGCGCAGCACTCCACGGTATCGGCGGAGAACCATTGGGAGGCGCGAGACGATGCGCGTGCGTTCACGGCGGACTCATATGAGATGTGGCGGTCGTCGCGCGGTGGCGCCGCCTCGTGCTTGACGCGCTGTGGGCGCGCCTGCTTGCGGCCCTCGAGGGGCAGGTCCCCGACACCGCCCTGGAATCGTGGCTGCGTCCGTGCCGGCTCATCAGGCTGGACGGCGACCACCTCCGCGTCGGCGCGCCCAACGCCTTCACGCGCGACTGGGTCGGCCAACATCACGTCGACACGATCCAGGCCGCCGCCCGCACGGTGCTCGGCGGGACCCCGCGCGTCTCCATCGAGATCGACCCAGAGCCTGAGCGCGCCGCCCTCCCGTCGCGCGAGACCGCCCCCAGCGCCCCGTCCCCCGATTTCACGCCGCGCTACACCTTCCAGTCCTTCGTGGTCGGCCCCTCCAACCAGTTCGCGCAGGCGGCCTGCCAGGCCGTCGCCGAGGCGCCCGGGAGGGCGTATAACCCGGTCTTCCTCTACGGAGGCGTCGGCCTCGGCAAGACCCACCTCCTCCACGCGGTCGGCCACGAGATCAGCCGCCGCTCCCCCGCCCTGCGCCTGCTCTATCTCTCCTCGGAGCGCTTCACCAACGAGCTCATCAATGCCATCCGCTATGACCGCACCGGGGAGTTCCGCGCGAAATATCGCACCCTCGATCTGCTGCTCATCGACGACATCCAGTTCATCGCCGGCAAGGAGCGCACGCAGGAGGAGTTCTTCCACACCTTCAATGATCTGTACGACGCCCGCAAACAGATCGTCGTCTCCTCCGATTCCACCCCGAAGGAGATCCCCGAGCTCGAGGAGCGCCTGCGCTCGCGCTTCGAGTGGGGCCTCATCGCCGACATCCAGCCGCCCGACTTCGACACCCGCGTCGCCATCCTCAAGAAGCGAGCCGAGATCGAGGGAGTCCGCCTGCCCGACGACGTCGCCTACCTGATCGCCAGCCGCATCAAAGCCAACATCCGCGAGATCGAAGGCTCGCTCACCCGCCTGATCGCCTTCGGCGCACTCAGCGGCCGCGACATGACCGTGGAGCTCGCCCAAGACGTGCTCGCCGGCCTCTGGGGCGAGGACGAGAAGACCATCACCATCGAGCACATCCAAGAGAAAACCGCGGCGTTCTTCGGCCTCAGGCTCGCCGACATGCGCGCCAAGGGCCGCACGAAAGCGGTGGCCTTCCCACGCCAGATCGCGATGTACCTTGCCCGGCAGCTCACCCACGCCTCACTGGCCGAGGTGGGCCGCGCCTTCGCCAAGGACCACACCACCGTGCTGCACGCCGTCGACAAGATCCAGACCCTGCTGCAGGACGACCCCAAATTCAAAAAGACCATCGACACGCTGACCCAGGGTATTACGACGTAATCTCGGGCGCGCCGCTGCGCGGCTCATTCGGCTGCCCGCTTCGCCCGTGCGCAGGTCTCGTGCCGATAAGTAGTGCGTTCCGAAGACCCAATCCCAAAGTGTCGTCGTCAACCCGAAGTTCCTATCGGGGCAATGGTGATGGACGAGGTGGTGGCTGCGAATGCTCAGAAAATACCTCGCCTTCAGCCGGCCGTGATGTTGGCGTGATGCAAGAGTCCGACCGTCGCGATGGCGGCCACAACCGCACGAGCGGCCCTACCTAGACCAGGTTCATGCGTGCGAACAGGCATGCTGCCTAGTTCAGCGTGGACGCCCCCAACGCCGGGGGAGCCCCGGCGACCTGCGCGAGCAGGGTGGCCAGGCGTCGCCGATGGTCGGCGGTGAAGAAGAAGGCCAGCCCATCTCGGTCGACGCGCCACACGATCGCTTCGACATCGAGCGACGACCCGTCGGGCGGGTGGAAGTGCAGCTGAGCGACGCTGCCCTCGCCGAGCCGCTCCATCGGAATCACCTTCGCCCCTCGGCCACTCACATTGACGGCCCGGAGGAGAAAGAAACGCTTCCCGGCCTCCACCACAACGGGCCACGACACGTTGTGGACAGGGAGTGTAGCAGGAGAACCATCTGTTCCAGATCCGGGCCGTGCACGCATGGGGGCGTCCTCCGGAATGCGATGGGATGCGTTGCTGCTCCAGCCGACTGCATCCTTACAGATGAGGCTAACAGCCCCGTCGGAACACCAGCCCGCCCTGCGCCCAGGCCTAGTCCCGCGTTGACGCGACGAATCACAGAAAATTCCTCATCCGCGGCGCGCGAGACAGGCACGCACGCGCGCCGCGAGCTGCGGGAGCGAGAAGGGCTTGGTCAGGTAATCGCTGGCTCCGAGCTCGAAGCCGGCACGAGTATTGCCCTCGTCATCCTGTGCCGTCAACACGAGGACTGGCAGCGCCGCCGTCGCCGACCTGGAGCGAAGCACCGTGAGCACCTCCAGGCCGCCTTGCTCCGGCATGAGCAGGTCCAGCACCAGCAGATCGGGGGCCTGCGTGTCGATCAACGCGAGGGCCTCCTGGCCGGTGGAGGCTTCGCTTACGATGTGGCCGTCCTGGCTCAGGGCCTTGCGCACGAGAGCCCGGAGGTCCGGGTCGTCGTCCACGACCAGGACGCGGCACCCGCGCCGGGCGTCCCGAGCCGCGTGCGGAGGCAGCGGCGGGCCGGCGAGTTGCCGGACGCTGTGGGGCTCGACGGCCAGCTCGAGGCCCTCGTAGGCGCAGCACACCCGCCCCGCGTAACCAAGCTGCTCGGCGTACCCGCGGGCGCGCTGCTCGATCGCCTCGACGAACGCGTCGTCGTGGGTCGGATCGTGGTGGGTGAGCGCGAGTTGACGCACCCCCGCCGCGGCGGCCAGGCCCACCGCATACTCGTAGGTGCTGTGGCCCCAATTCTTTTTGGACAGGTACTCCTCCGGCGTGTACTGCGCATCGTGAATCACCAGGCCCGCGCCGGCCATGAATCGCGCGTGGCGCCGGTCCCCCGCGTGCACGATGGACTCGGCGTGGCTGGACGCGGGGTGCTCGTGCCAGAGCGTTTCGGAGAAGGGCTCGTGGTCGCACAGGTACACCACCGCCGCGCCGTCGGCCTCGACGCGGTAGCCCAGCGTCATGGCCGGATGATGGAGGTACTGCGCGACGATCCGCGCGCCGCCGATCTCGTGCGTGCCTTCTCCGAGCTCTCGGAAGGTGATGGTCGCCGGAAGCTGGCCGATCTCGATGGGGAAGTACGTGAACTCCATCTGGCCGGAGAGAACGTCGCGCAGAGAATGGCCGCTGCCTTCCGGCCCGCAGACCGTGATCTGGTTCCCGGGAACGAAGAGCGGGGCGAAGAAGGGAAAACCCTGGATGTGATCCCAGTGCGTGTGGCTGAGCAGGATCGTGGCCGAGACGGGTGGTGGGGTGTGCGCCATGAGCTCCGCGCCGAGCGGGCGAGCGCCCGTCCCGCAGTCAAATATGAAGCAGGCGCCCCCGCTCGTCGTCACGCTCACACACGAGGTGTTGCCCCCGAAACGGACGGTGCCCGGGCCTGGCGTGGCGATCGACCCCCGGGTGCCCCAGAATCGTACGCGCATACTCGCGCCAGGGTCCGCTATTCGTAGTCCACCTGGAGACCGTCGAGATACCGGGCCAGCTCCGCGGCCCGCGCGCGAATCTCTTCGGGCGCCCGGCGTCCGGCCGCCTGCTCCAGCGATGCGCCGATCTCCGTGATCCGGTCCAAGCCGTAGCCGGCGCCTGATCCCTTCATGTTGTGGCCCAGGATGCGAATGTTCTCGTAGTCCGCGCGGGCGAGCGCGGCGGCGATCGCCTCGACGTCCCTCCGCCGGTTCTCCAGGAAGCCGGGCATCAGCTCCGCGAGAGCCGCGTCCACCCGGACGCGGACGCGTCCCAGGGTGTGCGCTTCGATGGCGTGCAGGAGCGTCGCTTTGCGGATGGGTTTGGTGAGGTGGGCCGTGCAGCCGGCTTCGAGGCTCTTCTGGACCTCCTCCGGCAGCGCGTGAGCGGTCAGGGCCAGGATCGGCACCGGCCGAGCGCGGTGCTCGCCTTCCCACTGGCGGATCCCGCGGGTGGCGGAGTACCCGTCCATGATCGGCATCTGCACATCCATGAGGACGACGTCGTACGTGCCGGCGATGCACATCTGCAGCGCGACGTCGCCGTTGCAGGCCAGATCCACGCGGCACCCGCTGGCGTTCAGGTACGATTGGATCAGCAGCACATTATCCAGGGAATCCTCGGCCAGGAGGATCCGCAGCCCTCGCGCGTCTTCCAGCACGCCTCCCGGCGCGGCGCGCTCCACCAGAGCGGCCGCGCCGGCGCGGGCCTGCTGGATCGCCTCCAGGAGCTCGGCGCGCTTCACCGGCTTCACCAGGTACGCCGCCACCCCCAGGTCGCGGCTGCGGGCGAAATCCCCGGCGCGGTTGTCCGACGTGAGCATCAGGATCGTCGTCCGGGCCATGGTCGGATGCTGATGCATCTGCTCGGCCACCTGGAACCCATCGACGGCGGGCATGCGGCAGTCCAGCAACACCAGGGCATACGGGACCGCGGCCTGCTGGGCCCGCCGCAGCTCCGCGAGCCCCTGCTCGCCCCCGTCCGCTTCCGTCACCACGGCGCCCCAGCGCGAGAGCATCTCCCGGAGGATCAGCCGGTTCGTCGTGTTGTCGTCGATGACCAGGGTCTTCACGCCCTTCAGATCCATCAGCCCGGAGAGGGCCCTGAGCGGAAGCTTGCTGCCGACCCCGAACCGAGCCGTGAAGTAGAACGTGCTGCCGGCTCCGATGCGGCTTTCCGCCCAGATCCGCCCCTGCATCAGCTCGACGACCTCCCGCGAGATGGCCAGTCCGAGGCCACTCCCGCCGAACTTGCGCGTCGTGGAGGTGTCCACCTGGGCGTAGGGGGCAAAGATCAGCTCGCGGGTCTCCTCGGGCACCCCGATCCCGGTGTCGCAGACCGCGAACCGCAGGGCGCCAGGGGCGGCGTTCTCGGGATCACGCTCGACCCGCACGATCACCTCGCCGCGCTCGGTGAACTTGATGGCGTTGCCAATGAGATTGATGAGCACCTGCCGCAGCCGCGCCGGATCGCCGACCAGCGTGGTGGGGATCTCCGGCGCGATGCAAAGCGCCAGCTCGAGCCCCTTCTCGTGGGCGCGAATCGCCATCATCTCGAGCGTCTTGTCGAGGACCTCGCCGAGATCGAAGTCGAGGCTCTCGAGCACCAGATGGCCGGCCTCCACCTTGGACAGGTCCAGGATGTCGTTGATCAGGTCCAGGAGCTGGCTCCCCGCCTTCCTGAAGATGCGGACGTACTCGCGCTGCTCCGCGGCCAACGAGGTCTCCCACAGCAGGTCCGCCATGCCGATGATGGCGTTCATCGGCGTCCGGATCTCGTGGCTCATGCGGGCGAGAAAATCCGATTTCGCCCGATTGGCCTTGTCCGCCGCGGACCTGGCGCTCTCCAGCTCGACATTCTTCTCCTGCAGAATCTGATCCAGGCGCTTGCGCTCGGTGACGTCGCGCGCGGCCGCGAACACGCCCTGCAAACGCCGATCCCGATCGTAGAACGTGGTCGCGTTGTAGGACACCACGGTTTCCTTGCCGTCCCGGGCGCGCGCGGTGAGCTCGTAGTTGGTGACCTTCTTCTCGCTCAGGACCCGCTTGATACCCGTCTCGGCCAGCTCCGGATCCGTGAAGTAATTCTTGAACGGCGCGCCGATCAATTCGTCGCGCGTGCAACCGGTGAGCGCCTCCATCTGCTTGTTGACGTCCGTGATGATGCCGGACGGATCGGTGGTCATCAGCGCGTCGATGTTCGACTCGATGAGCGAGCGCGTGTAGAACTGCTGGTCGCGCAGGCGCTGATCGAGCTGCTTCTGATCCGCTTCGACCTGCTTGCGCGCGGTATTATCGGTGCCGATCAGCAGATAGCCGATGATGGCGTCCTGCGCGTCGCGCAGCGCCGTGACGGACACCACCGCCGGGAACCGGCTCCCGTCCTTGCGGAAGTAGGTCAGCTCGTAGATGTCCTCGATCCCGCGCGAGGCCTTGAACACCAGGGCCTCGAAGCCCGGCGTGATCGGGGTCCCGAGCTCGACGCTGAGCGCCTTGGCGCGCGCGATCACTTCCTGCGGATCGGAAATGTCGGCCGGCGTGATCTTGTTCATCACTTCGGCGGCCGTGTAGCCCAGCATCCGCTCGGCGCCGACATTGAAGATCTGAATGACGCCCTTCTCGTCGGTCGCGATGCTCGAGAAGTTGGCGCTGTTGAAAATCGCGCGCTGCAGGGCCCCCGCCTGGAGCAGCGCCTCTTCCGCCTGCTGGCGCGCGGTGTTGTCGGTGCCGATCAACAGATAGCCGATGATTGCTTCTTGAGCGTCGCGCAGCGCCGTGACGGACACGACCGCCCCGAACCGGCTGCCGTCCTTGCGGATATACGTCAGCTCGTAGATGTCCTCGATCCCGCGCGCGGCCTTGAAGACCAGGGCCTCGAAGCCCGGGGTGATCGGGGTCCCGAGCTCGACGCTGAGCGCCTTGGCGCGCGCGATCACTTCCTGCGGATCGGAAATGTCGGCCGGCGTGATCTTGTTCAGCACCTCGGCGGCGGTGTAGCCCAGCATCCGCTCGGCGCCGACATTGAACAATTGAATGACGCCCTTCTCGTCGGTCGCGATGCTGGAGAAGTTCGCGCTGTTGAAAATCGCGTCTTGCAAGGCCCCCGTCTTGAGCAGGGCTGCTTCGCGTCGGACTTCGGGGCTGGCCTCCGCCTTGCCGGCGTCGCCGTCACGAGAGGCGGAGCTGTGCTCGGCCATGGCGGCCTCCGTTCAGATCAGAGATACAGAATTCGTTGCGCGAGGGAGGTCGCAACCGCATTGCACGCTTCTTCAGCGGGGAGTACCCGCGAGAACTACCGTCCGTCAGTTCGAGAAGAGCTTCGTGAAGAAGCCCTTGACGCTGTGCCCGAACCCGACGGCGCTATCGCGCGCGTTGCCCCACGCGGTCTTCGCCGGTGGCTCCGCGGCCTGACCCGCTTCCTTCAGCTTCTCGCCACTGTACTTTGCGCCTTCGGACACCGTCGTACCGATGCCCTTGGCGGTCTCTTCGACGCCCTCCCCGATCTTGCTACTGGGGATCTTCTTCGCTCCGCTTTCGACCTGCTCCATCCCGGCCTTCACCTTCGCATCATCGGCCGCGAAGGCGAAGTCGGACGCGAGCAGCGAGAGCGGGAATACCAGCACGATGACCAGTCCAAATCGTCTCATGATGTTTCCTTTCCGGCTCGGGTCGATCGCGGGTGCCGCAATGGCCCGTGTCGCGGGATCGTTCCGTCACCGAGTATGGGGCGCGTCATCCGACGTGTCTATTGGACCTTAGCCACGAGGTGCGGCCGGCGCCAGGGGGACCCGAGCCGTTCGACCCGGTCTCCTCCAGAGATAGGTTGCCGGCGGAGGTCGAGCCGTGGTACTGGTCAGCCCTCCGCGGTGATTGTCAACCGGAGTTCAGGAAGGGGTCGGACCAATGACGACCGCGCCCGATGTCACGATCGTCGTCGTTCCGCGCGAGCGCTTCCAGATGACCCGCCGATCACTCGAGAGCATCTACGCCACGACCACCTTCCCGTTCACGCTCGTCTACGTGGATGGCGGCTCTCCGGCGCCAACCAGGCGCTACCTGGAAGGCCAGGCGCGCGCGCGAGGGTTCCGGCTGGTCCGCACCGAGCGGTACCTGGCGCCCAACCAGGCTCGGAATCTTGGGGCTTCGGAGGCGGCGACTCGCTACATCGTCTTCGTGGACAACGACGTGCTCGTCACGTCGGGCTGGCTCGAGGCACTGGTGCGGTGTGCGGAGGAGACCGGAGCCTGGGTCGTCGGGCCCTTGTATTGCCAGGGCGAGCTCGAGCGTGGGGTGATCCACATGACGGGGGCACACGCCGACATCGTCGACGAGGCTGGGGTCCGCCGGTTCCATGAAGACCTCCAGTTCTGGGGCCGGCCGCTGCACGAGGTCCGGCCACTACTCCGGCGTGAGCCCTGCGGGATGATGGAGTTCCACTGCATGCTGGTGCGCTCGGACGTCCTCCGACGGCTGGGGCCGTTCGACGAGGGGCTGAAGAGTGCGCTAGAAAATCCCGACTTCTGCATGAGCGTGCGCCAGGCGGGCGGCGACATCTACTTCGAGCCCGCGGCCCTCGTCACCTATCTTCCGCCCCCGCCCCTCGCCTGGTCGGACCTGCGATACTTCCTCTTGCGGTGGAGTGACGCCTGGAACCGGGCCTCGCTCGATCACTTCCGGGACAAGTGGCGGCTCGCCGAAGACGACCCGGCCCTCGCCAAGCAGTTCAAGGAGTGGACCTGGTGGCGGCGCCAGGCGTTGCTGCCACCCAGCTCGATTCTCGCGCGCCTCCTGCGCACCCGAACTGGTCTCTCGCTCGCCCACCGGCTGGCCCAAGCCGAGGGCAGACTCAACCGGTGGCTCGTCCGCGGCCGCCGAGGCTCGCAGGGTGACTGACCCGCGGCTGTTCACCCCCGGCCGCCGCGATTCTTGAAAGTCGCGCTCGTGTCGCACTCCGCGGCCATCGGAGGAGCCGAGCTCGTGCTCCTCGAGCTCGCGGGAGGGCTCGCCGATCGTGGAGTGACGGTCGACGTGATTCTGCCGGCCCCCGGCATCCTCGGGCAACGGCTCGAAGCCGCCGGAGCGCGGACGTGGAGCCTGGCGTACGAGTGGTGGGTGTCTCCGGCCTGGTCCTGGGAGGCGGGGATGCGCCGCGCCTACCACAACGTGGCCGGTGGGTGGTCGACCATGTCTCTGTTGAAGCGGCTGGCACCCGACATCGTCGTGACGAACACCCTCACGATTCCAACTGCCGCCGTCGCCGCGAAGGTTCTCCGGATCCCGCACATCTGGTATCTGCACGAGTTTGGCGAGAAAGACCACGGCCTGACATTCGATCTCGGCTTCGCGACCAGTGTTCGGCTCATCAACTGGCTGTCGGCCCGAATCATCGTCAACTCTCAGGCGCTGTTCGATGAGTTCGCCCGGTCGCTCCCGGCCCGCAAGCTGCGCCTCGTCTACTGCGCGGCCGACGTGGCGAACGGGCTCGGCGACATCCCCCGCACCGAGGACAGGCCCTTGCGACTGGTCCTCGTCGGCGTCATGACGCCGTCCAAAGGGCAGCAGGACGCCATCCGGGCCGTCGGCCTGCTGCGCAAGCGAGGGCGCGAGGTCAGGCTGGCGCTGGTCGGAGAATGCTCGAAGCCGGACCGGCTCCGCTTGCGCGAGCTGGCGGCATGCGTCGGCGCGGAGGACGTGATCGACTTCATCGACTTCACCGAGGATCGTGATCGCTACTTCATCCAGGCGCACGCCGCCCTGATGTGCTCACGATCGGAGGCGTTCGGTCGCGTGACGGTGGAGGCGATGAAGTTCGGGCTCCCCGTCATCGGGGCGAACAGCGGCGGGACGCGGGAGCTGATTCGGGATGGGTGGAACGGGCTGCTCTATCCGCCGGGCGACCCGGCAGCACTCGCGGAGCGGATCGACCGTCTGTACGGGGATCCGGCCCTGCGGGCCCGGTTGGGCGGGAACGGCAAGGAATGGGCGCAGCGGACCTTCTCCATCGCCCGGCATACCGACGGGGTGATGACGGTGCTGGCCGAGGTCGCGGGCTAGTTGGTCGCGGCGGTGGGCGCCAGGGCCCGGTAGGCCGGGCAACTCCAGAGCCGCCGCTCCACCTCCGCGGCGTACTGCCGGAACAGGCGCCCGCCCACGCCGCCGTAGCGCCCCTCGAGCTCGGCGGCCTGGATATCCTCGGGGAGATCGGCGGCCTCCGGGAAGAAGTCGTCGACGCGAAACCCCGCGGCGAGGCGCGCCTGGAGCGCCCGCGCCGCGGCGTCGTCGCGGGTGGCCAGGAGGGCGAACGTGGTGCCGGCCCGGTCGGCCATGAGATCGCCGAACGAGAACCCGCTGCCGCCCCCGGCATCCAGCTCCTCCTTGAAGACGCCGATGGCGTCGCTCGGCGCCTGGGCCGACAGCACGGTGAGCGCCGCACTGACGAAGAAGTGCTTCGTCCAGTCCTCGCGGCCTCGGAGCGTGGTCCGGGCCAACGGCGCGGCACGCCGCCAGTCCCGCTCGTCCAGGACCCGGCCCACGACGTCCTCGAGGCGCCGATGCCCGAGCAGGAGGCCCAGGGCGAGGAGGGCCGCCCGGTTCTCGAGCACGGGCGGGCTCGCCGCGGACCGTTCCCGGGCTCGGGCAAAGGCCACCTCCACCGCGGCCCCGAGACGGGGCTCGCCGTGGGGTAGGCTCGGAACTGCCTCCAGCAACCGCTCGACGTGCGCCCGGACGGCGAGCTGCATCGCCTCGTTCGAGCCGGCCCCCCAGATGAAGCTGGCGAGCAGGCCCGACGGGAGCTCCATGCGGCGGTAGACGAGGCTCGCGCGCCCGGGGCCGATGTCGAGGCTCTCCACGCCGGCCAGGACTGGGCGCGCGCGCCGTTCGGTCTGGACCAGGACGCTGATGACCGGCGCCAGCCACCGCAAGGGTTGGTCCGGCAGGGCGAGCCGCCCGAGCCGCAGGGTCGGGTCGGCCACGCTCGCCCGGCCTCGGTCGATCTGCACGCGCGCCCCGGCCACGATGTTCAGGTAGCGGGCCCGGCCCGTGGGAGTAGCGAAGCGCAGGGTCAGCGACACTCGCGCCCGCCGCGATGCCATGAGCTCGACGTGGGCCCTCCCCCGCCCGTCGCCGAGCACGACGGGAAGCCCCCAGGCCAGGAGCAGGTCGATGTCGCGGCTCTCGAGACTGATGGAGCGCATTGCTCCGGCTTCCAGCGTCTTGGGATTCTTGTCTCGGAAGAGGTCATACAGCCGACGCTTCTCGTCGGACGTCACGGCGGGGCTTTCCCGTACGAGCGGCTCTTGCTCGGCCGCACCGAGCAGGACGAGGCCAATCAAGATCGGCGCGGCCAGGAGGGTCGCGCCCAGGACGAGCAGCAGGCGGCGGCGCGGCCCGCGACCGGCCAACACCATGAGAGTTGCGCCGACACCGAGGACCCCGCCGACGGCCGGGAGCAAGAGATCCGACGGCCCCGGCCACTGCCACGGCGGGCCGATCTCGAGTACGACGACGCCGACGGCGATGAGGAGGCTACCCGCGCCGGCGGTGGCGGCGACAGGGAGCATCCGCCACCGATCGGCGCGCGTCCAGGGCAGCGAAAGTACGGCGAGCGCGCCCACCGGCAGGAAGCGCACCGTCTCCAGCAGCACGGACACGGCCAGGGCGACGACAACCGCGCGGAAGCGGGAGCCGGTGCTGAGGTCGAAGAAGCCGGCCCCGGCGACTCCCGCGCGCCCGCCCGGCACGAGCATCGAAGTCGCCAGGAGGCCGACGTAGCCGATCAGCACCAGCCGGGCCGCCCAGGGCCGGACCGACGAGAGGGGCGCGAAACCCACGGATCGAGTATAGGTCACGCGGCCCCCTCCCAGATCTGCGCCCACTACATCTCGACCTTGACGGATCCGGCACCCCAAGCCCTGGTACTTTTAGCTTGACGTGTTGCGGCGATTGGCGTAGGAGTGCGGCCAGACACGGGCACGAGCCCGGACGATCGCGAGGAGGGCCAAGGCGTGGAGCTGATTGCACTCGGTATCGCGTTCTTGCTGCTCGGTCTGTTTGGCACCGTGATCGTGTGCTCGCGCATGAACGATGCCCGACCACCGCCCGGGAGCGTTCAGGAGGACCCGATCGAAGGTTGCGATTAGGTGGGAATCGCCACCCGCCGGAGCAGGTCGAGCGTGTCGAGCAGTTTGCCGGCACCCCGGACGACACAGGTCAGCGGATCGACGCCGACCGTGATGGGCAGGGCCGTCTTCTCCCGGAGCAGCCGATCCAGGCCGCGCAGCAACGCGCCCCCGCCCGTCAGCGTGATGCCGGTGTCGACCAGGTCCGCGGCCAGCTCGGGCGGGACCTGCTCGAGGCAGTTACGGATCGCCGCCACGATGGCCCCGACCGCCTCCCGCAGGGCCTCCCGGATCTCATCGCCGGTGACGGTGATGCGCCTGGGGAAGCCGTCGATGAGGTCTCGCCCCTTGACCTCCATCTTCTCGCTTTCGCCGTCCGACGGGGCGGCGGAGCCCAGCTGGATCTTGACCTGTTCCGCCTGCCGCTCCCCGATCAGCAGGTTGTAGGTTCGGCGCATGTGCTGGACGACGGCCTCGTTCATCTCGTCGCCGGCGATTCGCATGGACTTGCCATAGACGAGCCCGGCCAGCGACATGATCGCCACCTCGGTCGTGCCCCCGCCGATGTCCACGATCATGTGGGCGCCCGGAGCCTCGATCGGGAGACCGGCCCCGATGGCGGCCGCCATGGGCTCCTCGATCAAGTACACCTCGCGGGCCCCCGCTTGCCGCGCGGAGTCCCGCACGGCGCGCTTCTGGACCTGCGTGATCTCCGATGGGACCGTGAGCACGATGCGGGGATGGACCAGGCGCTGACGGCGGTGGGCCTTGCGGATGAAGTAGTTCAGCATCTTCTCCGCGACATCGAAGTCGGCGATCACCCCATGCCGCAGGGGGCGGAGGACGTCGATCGAGCCGGGGGCCCGGCCCAGCATGGCTTTGGCCTCCTCGCCGACCGCCAGGAGCGAGTGATCCCGGTGGCTGAGGGCGACGACGGAGGGCTCATCGAGGACGATGCCCTTACCGCGGACGTAGACCAGCGTGTTGGCCGTGCCGAGATCGACGGCGAGGTCCTCCGAGAACAGCTGACCCAGCCCCCGCAGCAGGATGTTCAGGCTCGGCGGCGTCCTCGGCGCTGCCGAATCTCCCGGAGGAGCGCAGATAGGGTCGGCCGGGCCTTCCGCGGACCAAGCCGCCCGGGCCTGCGGACGGCGAGGTTCGGCATCGTCGAGTCGTGATGGCAGACGATGCAGTACCCGCCGTCGATCGCGGCGCAATCCTTCAGCACATGATTGCACGACGTATCGGCCTTGCAGGCGACGCACATGACGGGTCTGGGCCTGCTACGAGCAAGGCGCGTTCCAATCCTGGATGCTCGTAGCCGCAAGCACTTACGGAGCGGGGAGCGCGAGCCGGCAAGAGCAAGTCGCGACTATGGGTAACGAATCACCTACTCAGGCTGGGCCTTGACCCCTCCCGACCCGGAGACTACGCTCTCGCCACTTTGCTTGACCGTCTGAGGCGGCTGCACCCGTTTCAGTCCCCCGACGCGCAGCGCCTGGCGATCCTCTTCGCCGTCGTCTACTTCGCGCAGGGCATGTGGTCGCTGCCGAACCAGACCCTGACCATCACGCTCAAGGAGCGCGGGATGTCGGCCGGCCAGGTCGCGACGTTCTTCAGCTTCAGCGTCATCCCCTGGCTGATCAAGCCGGCCTACGGGCTCCTGTCGGATTGCGTGCCGCTCTTCGGCCAGCGCCGCCGGAGCTACCTGCTCCTGACCTCCGCGCTGGCCGCCGGCGCCGGCCTGGCGATGGGACTCGCCGCACCGCACAGCTACTGGTGGCTGGTCGGGCTGTTCACCGTGATGGGACTGGGGCTCGCCTTCACCGACGTGCTGGTGGACGCGCTCATGGTCGAGAACGGCAAGCCCCGCGGCCTCACGGGGGCGTTCCAGGCCGTGCAGTGGGGCGCCATCTACTCGGCCGCCGTCCTCGTCGGCGTGGTGGGCGGGTTTCTCGCCGAGCGACGGAGCCTCAGGGCCGCGTTCGTGGTGGCCGCCCTCTTCCCGCTGGTCTCGTTCTGCATGACGCTCTTCGTGGTTCACGATCCTCCGGCCCGCGTCAGCCGCGAGGCCTTCCACCGGGCCCTGGGGGCGATTCGCCGGGCGCTCGGCGAGCGCGATCTGTGGATCGTCGCCGGCTTCATCTTCTTCTGGACCTTCAGCCCGTCCTTCGGCCCGGCGCTGCTCTACTATCAGACCGACGTGCTCCGGTTCAGCCAGCAGTTCATCGGCCACCTGGGCGCGCTCGGCTCCCTTGCCGCCGTGGCCGGTACCATCATCTACGCCCCCCTGTCCCGCCGCGTGCCGCTCAAGCCGCTCATCAACGTCTCGATCGGCGCGGGCGTGGCGGGCCTCCTCGCCTACCTGCTCTATCGGGACGCCTGGTCGGCCATCGTCATCGACATCGTCTTCGGCTGCGTGGGCATGCTCACCCAGCTCGCCTTTCTCGACCTGGCCGCCAAGGCCTGTCCGCGCCGCGTGGAGGCGACCTTCTTCGCCCTGCTCATGGCGGTCTTCAACGCCGGCAACCAGGGCTCGCAGATGGTGGGCGGCTACCTCTACGACTGGCTGGGCTACACAGCCCTGGTGCTGATCTCGGCGGCCTTCACCGCGGTGGGCTGGCTCCTGGTTCCGCTGATCAAGATCGACCGCATCGAGGCCAAGGCACGAGCGGCCGCCGCCGAGGCGGGCGGGTGAGCGTCACATCCGGAACTTGAAGACGTACGGGCTGCGCGAGGTGCCGACGATGATCACGTCCCCGTCGTGCAGGGAGAGGGTGCCGCCGCGGGTATCGCCGCCCACGGTCTGGCCTTCGACGATCGTGCCGCAGGTGCTCGCGCGATCCACGAGGATGACCCCGGCCTCTCCGCGGTCGATCTCGAAGTGCGCGCGACTCACATTCAGCGGCTCCTCGGGCTCGACCAGGTACAGGTCGTTGCTGGGCCGGGATCCGGGACTGCGGCGCTCACCGATGACTCCGTCGGCTGTTCGCTGCGTCCCGCGAGACTCGCGGCCGACCCGATACGGGAGGGTGATCTCTCGCTCCGGCGCACCGAGGGCAATCCTGGACTCGGGGGTGAGGGCCACGAGCCGCGCGCGGCCGTGCGGAGCGGGCGATCCCGTCATTCATCTCCTCCCGCGATGATCTGGAGCGCTCAAGAGTGGCGCCCAAGTATGCGGGGAGAGGGACGTCCGGACAAGCCCCACCGGCTCCACGCGCCCGCGGCGCTCACGGGCGTGGTGGCCCGTCCGGGTCATGCGGCTGGATGGACTGCACTGGACGGCGTCTTGCCTGTCGCTCCAGGAAGTCAGCGACGCGGGTCAAGATCGCGAGCAACTCCGTTCGGTCGACCTGCAGTCGCTCATTCGCTTGGCCCAGCCGCTTGATCTCCCTGCGCAGCGCGTAGACGAGCGCGCGGCTCTGGCCCCAGTCGGTCACGCTGCCGCCGGGGTCTCGTTGCTCGCGCCGACGGTACTGCCGCCTGGCCAACACGACGCCGAGCACAGTGCCGAGTAGGAGGCCACCCGCGAGCCCCCATACCCAGATCACGGAATTGATGGCGAGCTGTTCGTCTGTTCCAGGGTCAACGGGTACGCCGGCGGCGCCGCACGTGGCCACCCCGCCCGCACCGCGCCCAGAGAACCCCGGCGACCAAGAGGAGGCCTCCGAGCAGAACCAGCGCGGCCGGCTCGGTCCAGAAGCCCGTGGTCATCGAGGCGCTCGGCTCAGACGGGCGATGCCGCGCTCCCGACAGTCGGAGCGCATCGTCAGCGTCCCCCGAAGAGCCATGCCACAACCAGCGGCCCCGTCGGGATCACGAAGCCCGCCGTCGCGCCGGTGATGCCGTCCACCAGATACCCGGCGGCGGCCCCGAGCAGTGGACCAACCATGAGGGCCAGCTGCGCGATGTCCATGACGTCCAAACACAGCAAGCCGCGTTCCAGTGGGGGGCTGCGTAACTTTCTCGCGGGCTTGCGCGCGGTGAAGCGCTTCTGCGCCGGGGGGCAACTACCGAGGTGTGACCATGGCGTCGCTAGTTCGGGTACGGCCCGCACCTGAAAAACTTGCAGATGACGAGCACCAGCAGGGCGCGCGGCTGCTAAGTTCGCGCGGGCCCACCGCTTCGTGGCTCACTCGGTGCCTGGCACGATGCCTGCGGTGTGTCCAGCGTGCTAGATCGGGTGGTCCAGGCGGCGCGACGGGCGATGGCGCGGGTAGCGGCACGTCGGCTCCGTCGGCGGGTGGCTCGTCTTCGTCAGAGGCCGCGCACACGAGCATAGAGACCGCCTCTACCGGCAGAGCTCCAGGGGCCGGCCAACCTCGGCCGCGCGGTACTGCTCGAGGGAGACCCGGTGCCAGGTGCCCGCCGCGTCCTGCACCCAGTAGTCGCGCACGATCTCGGGCCGGCGGCGCTCTTCGAGCCGGCCCGTCTCGGTCGTGTAGCCGCGTGGAACCGTCTCGAGGCGTCCGCGCTCTTCCTTCTTCGCCACCGTGATCGACGTTGGCTGGCAGGAGAGGCCGGCGCACCCGGAGAGGGCAAGGCCGAGGGCGCCGGCGGCGGCGATCCGGATCGCCAGCCCTCTCCACGGGCCGGTTTTGGGCAGTCCCGGTGTCAACCGGTGGACAACCGGACCGCCGCGGCTCTTGTTTCCCATCGCTGAAGGCCCCTAACTGGCTGATTTCGCGGCGCACTCCCCGCTCCGGGGTGACCGGTCTACCTGGCACAAGGGTTGCCCCCTGTAAGTCTACAAGAGCGGCAGACCTTCCCGACAAGGGCAAACCCACTGTGAGGTGGGGACGCAAAGCCACGGATCAGGCCGTAGACGCCTGACAGCCGGGTTACCGAAGGAAGGGTTGAGGAGGTCTCCCGCAGAAGGAGACCTCTCATGATGTCCCTGCGTACGACCGCCCTCGGCTGCACCCTCCTCCTCGCCGCCACCGGCTGCACCTCCGCCGGCTTCTCCGGCGAGGACGTGCGCCTCCACGCCAGGGGCGACACGCTCTACGTCATGGCCCGCAGCGGGAACGTGGGCCGGAACCTGTGTGCCTCGCTGGGCGGGGACGTCGCGCGCGCCGAGGGCCGGTGGGCCGCCGACGAAGGGCGCACCATCCAGCCGGGCCGCGTCGCCGGCTGCCACACCGTGCGCCACATCATCGTGTGCTCGGATGAGGATGTCGCGTGCGTGGCCCACGAGGAGCGCCACCGGACCGAAGGCGCGTTCCACCGCTAGAGCCGTCGCGCTTGACAAGAGGCCGCGCCGCCGCCTAAAGTGCCTCAACTTTCCGACCTTCCGACCGCTCGAGCGCGACCACCGCGGACCGAGGGGGGCCCAGGGCATGGCGCACCGGCTGTTCATCGTGGCGCGGGGCGACGACCACCTCTATGAAGATCTCCGGCAGCAGTTTGCCGCCAACCCGGACGTCGAGGTGCTGGTCGACCGACGACATGCCGAGCGACGCCGGAGCGAGACCTCGTACGATCCGGAGCGCCGGCGCGGCGACCGGCGCGGCCAGGGCCTGGCCGGCGGCCACGTCGTCAGCGCCGGCGCGGTGCCCGGGCTTCCCGTCCTGATCGTCGAGCTGGCCCGCACCGCCGTTCCGTAGCTGGCTCAACCTCTAGGGCCCGCTACCCGGCGCCGTGTATCATAGGCGCCAACGGAGCCAGCGAGTGCAACGCCAACACGGTTACCGCGGTCTGCTCACGGCCCTCGGGCTGGCGGCGGCGGTCCTTCCGGGATGCGCGACGACCGCCGCGACCCAGGCCGACTGCTACCCCTACATCTTTCTGGATTCCCGGTACGCGATCCAGGGTACCTCGCGCGAATCGGGAGCGACGCTGTCGAATGGCAACTGCTATCACTTCGCTTACCAGAATAGCCGGCTCGTGCGCGTGGACTACCGCCGAAGCGGGGCGCTGACGCCGGACCCGACGTCGGGCGTCGCCACCATCCATCTCGAGCATGTGGACGGGGCCGAGAAGCGGGTCTTCCTCGACGCCGCCGGCAAGCCCGTCGCCAACCACATGGGGCTCTCCGCCGTCCTCCTCCGGTACGATGGCCAGGGCGCGCCGGTCGAATGGCGGAACCTCGGGCCCGGCGATCGTCTCAAGGAGGCGAACGATTCGGGCCTGGCCATGTTCCGCTGGAAGTACGATGCGCACGGGCAGGCCATCGAGGTGCAGCACTTCGGCGCGAACGGGCAGCTCAAGGCGGACCGGCGGCTGGGCGTGGCCATCGTGCGCTGGGAGTATGACCGGGACGGCAACACCGTCGCCGAGAGCTACTTCGGCGCGGATGGCCGCCCCACGGTGGATTGGCTGCGGGGAGTGGCGGCGGTCCAGTGGCGGTATGGCTCGAACGGCAAGACGGTCGAAGAGAGCTACCTCGGGCCGGACGGGCAGCTGCGAGAGGACCGGAACCGAGGCGTGGCGATCGTCCGCTGGCAGTACGACAACAACCGGAACACGCTCGAGGAGCGCTACCTGGGCACCGATCAGCGCCTGAAGGCCGACCGGCGCCAGGGCGTGGCCATCATCCGGTGGCAGTACGACGCCCAGGGGCGCGAGATCGACACGCTGACGTTCGACCGGAACGAGCTTCCGGTCTCGAGGTCTCGCCGGTAGCCTCCCTCAGCGCTGCGGGTCGGCCAGGAACGTGGTGCCCTTCCGGGTGGTATTGAAGCGAATCACGTAGTCGACCGGCGCGCCGCACCGATCGAGGGTCCAGCGCTCCATCCACCGGCCCGCGATGGGCCGAGCCTGCCTCGACCTCCCCGCCGTCCACGGGCACCAGCACCTCCGTCGCGACGATCTTCCGGGTCCGGCAGCGCGCCTCCGGGCCGGCTTCCCACAGATCCCGCTGGGCGAGAAATGCGAGCGCATCGCGCTGGAGGACGCGGTCCGCGATGGTGCCGCCGGGAACCGTCGGGGCCTCCGCGTCGGACACCTCGCGTTGCATGCTCACGTCGAGGTCTCCGTCCCGGGCCCGGTCGAACTTCACCACATAGGGCACCGCCACGCCGCAGCGATCCACCGTCCAGCGCTCGGTCCAGCGGCCGGAGACGCCCTGGGCGGCGAGCTCGACGGGTACGAGCACCTCCGTCGTGCTCACGGTGCGACTCCGGCAGCGCGGGTCCCCACCCATCTTCTCGGAGGCGTCCAGGGCCAGGAGCAGCTCGGACAGGGTCGACGGCCGGGCGGGCGGCGCGGGGGCGGTGGCGCAGCCGCCGAGGACTGCCAGGAGCACGACGGCCAGCGCGGGCCGCACCGCTATTGTCTCCAGACGCCCTGGGAGCTGCCCTCGGTGAAGCCGAACTCGGGCTCCACCGCCATCATGCTCTTCTGGCCGTCCGTGAAGACCCAGAGGATGGTTCCCCGCGCCGCCGCCACCGCGGTCGGCGTGGAGATGGCGAAGTTCGACTGGCGGACCCGGGCCAGGGTGACGGCGGCCTGGGCGACCGTCGCCTTCACCTTCCCGACGACCAGGTGGAGGAGCACGAGCCGGCTCTGGCTCTGCGGGTCGTACTCCATCTTCGTCAACAGGAGCCGGCTGTTCTCGGAGAGCACCACCGTGCTCGTGTCGGGCAGCGCCAGCTCGGCCGCGGCGCCCGCGTAGCAGCGGATGTCATCGCCCTCGGCCAGTCGCGCGCCGACCACCGCGGGGATCCACTGGGTCTGGCCCTTGGAGAGCAGCTCCACGCGCCCGACGACCCGCTTGAGCTCCGCGCTCGGGGCGCTCTGCTGCGCCATCACGGACGCGGGACCGGCCAGCAGGAGAAGACCGACGATCACGGACGCGATCAGGAGCTCACGCATGCCCGGGTCTCCTTCCGGTCGAATGCTAGCACAGGCTCACTGCCGCAGCTTGAAGCGCTGGATCTTGCCCGTCGCGGTCTTGGGCAGCTCCGGCACGAACTCGATCCACCGCGGATACTTGTAGGGCGCGATCTTGTCCTTCACGAAGGCCTTGAGCTCGGCCTCGAGGGCCGCGGAGGCCGCGTGCCCGTCCTTCAGCACCACGAAGGCCTTCGGCTTGATCAGCTCGTCGCGTGTCCGCGTGGCCCACCACCGCGGTCTCCAGGACGGCGGGATGGCCCATCAGGGTGTTCTCCACCTCGACCGGCGACACCCAGATGCCGCCGACCTTGAGCATGTCGTCGGCGCGGCCGCAGTACCAGAAGTAGCCGTCCGGGTCCTGGTAGTACTTGTCCCCGGTCTGCATCCAGTGGCCGATCAGCGCGTCCTTCGTCTTCTCGTGCTGGTTCCAGTAGTAGGCCATGATCGAGTCGCCCTTGACCCGGAGGTTGCCGATCTCCCCGGCGGGCATCGGGCGGCCCTCGTCGTCCACGACGATCGCCTCGTACCCCGGCACCGCCAAGCCGGTGGACCCGGGCCGCGCGCGACCGGGGCGGTTCGACAGGAAGATGTGCAGGATCTCGGTGGTGCCGATCCCGTCCAGGATCTCCACGCCGAAGCGCTCCCGCCAGCGCCGGTAGAGCTCCTCGGGCAGCGCCTCGCCCGCGGAGACGCAGAAGCGGAGGCACGAGAGGTCGTAGCGCTTCTCCGCTTCCTTCACCTGCAGCATCGCGGCGTAGAGCGTGGGCACGCCGAAGAAGAGCGTCGGGCGGTGCCGCTGGATCAGCTCGAACATCGCGTCGGGCGTCGGGCGGTGCGGGTAGAGCACGCCCTGGCCGCCCACGCGCAGCGGGAAGTACCCGTTGTTGCCGAGGCCGTAGGCGAAGAAGAGCTTCGCGGCCGAGACGGTGCGGTCGGCCTCGGTCATGCCGAGCACCTGGAGCGCGTAGGTGTCCGAGCACACCACCATGTCGTGCTGGAGATGCACCGCGCCCTTCGGCCGGCCCGTGGAGCCCGAGGAGTAGAGCCAGAAGGCGGCATCGTCCTTCGAGCTGTCGAAGGGCTCGAGCCGCGCGCGACGCCTTGGCCACCCAGCTCTCGAAGGCGATCTGGGTCCCGGACGCGCGCCCCGCGACGATCACGTGCCGGAGATAGCGCGCCTTCGCGAGCGCCGGCCCCGCCTCCGCCAGCAGCGCCTCCGAGACGATCGCGACCGGCGCGCGGCTGTCGTCGAGGAAGTACAGGTAGTCGTCGGCCCGCATCATCGTGTTCGCGGGGATCGGGACGGCGCCGATCTTGATGGCGCCCCAGAACGCGCCCAGGAACTCGGGCGAGTCGAGCAGCAGGCACAGCACCCGCTGCTCCGGGCGCACGCCCAGATCGAGCAGCGCGTTGCCGGTGCGGTTGACCAGCTCCTGCAGCCCCGCGTAGGTGATCGAGCCCTCGTCGTGGAAGAAGGCCACCTTGGCGCCGCGGCCTTCCGCCACGTGCCGGTCCACGAAGAAGGTCGCCGCGTTGAAGCGCGCGGGCACCTCGATCATCGGCGCTTCCGCGAGGCCTTCTTGGCGGCGGCCTTGGGCTTGGCGGCCTTGGGCCGAGCCGCGGGCCGCTTCGCGACGGCGGCCGCGCGCGGGCTTGACCGCCATGGCCTCGATCTCGACCAGCAGCTCGGGCTGCACGAGGCGGCTGACCACGAGGAGCGTATTGGGCGGGTAGGCGCCGTTCGGGAAGTACTTCGGGAAGACCTCGCCGCGGGCCGCCATGAAGCGGGGAATGTCCTCCGCGTGGGTCAGGAAGGTCTGCAGGCGCACGATGTGGCCCATCGTGCAGCCCGCGGCCTCGACGATGGCGCGCACGTTCTCCAGGGCCTGCTTCGTCTGCGCGCCGACGTCCCCGACCGCGACCGCGCGCCGCTCGTCCATCCCGACCTGCCCCGCGACCACGACGATCTCGCCGCCCGGGGCGACCATGCCGTGCGAGTACATCCCGAGAGGGGGACCGAAGCGCTTCGGTGTGACGACCGTGGGTATGGTGGGGGGCATGGCACCTCCTCCGTCAGCTCAACCGGACGTATTCGAAATCCTCGGCCTGGCTGTTGATGCCGCGCGCGGGCGGCGCGATCCAGTCGGCCATCTTGCCGCGCTCGGTCACCGGCTTCATCAGGCTGCCCACGTAGGCCGCGTCCTCATCCGTCGGCAGCCAGTCGCGATGCCGCGCGTCCCACTCGGCCTGGCTGATGACGCGGCCGTCGGGCGACACCCGCACTTCCGCGAAGGCCCCGATGGCCCGGCGGAAGGCGCGGTGCGGCAGCGTGAGGGTGAAGTCCACCCCGTGATTCTTGATGATCTCGTTCCAGCGGGTCACCCCGCGCTGGCAGTCGGCGACGTAGTCGTCGCGCAGCCGCTCGTTGAGCGAGACCAGCGCGCCCTCCTGGCGGGTGACGATCTTCTCGCCGTCGAGCCCGATCACCGGGTAGGTCCCGCCCTTCAGGCGATGATCGTCGGCCTTCTTGGTCTCCTCGAAGCGCCCCTTGAGCCCCGCGGTGTAGAAGTTGGCCGCGTTGGTCGAGACCTCGGAGCCGAAGAGGTCGAGCGAGACCGAGCAGTGGAAGTTGATGTACTTCTGCAGGGTGGGCAGGTCGATCCCGCCGTGCTTCCGCACGTCGTCGGTCCGGTGCTCGCGCATGAGCTCGCAGGCCCGCTGCACGATGCGCCCCACCCCGGCCTCGCCCACGAACATGTGGTGCGCTTCCTCCGTGAGCATGAAGCGGCAGGTGCGCGAGAGCGGGTCGAAGCCGCTCTCCGCGAGGCTGGCGAGCTGGTACTTGCCGTCGCGATCCGTGAAGAAGCAGAACATGAAGAACGAGAGCCAGTCCGGGGTCTTCTCGTTGAACGCCCCCAGGATCCGCGGCTTGTCGTGGTCGCCCGAGCGCCGCTGCAGCAGCGCCTCCGACTCCTCGCGCCCGTCGCGGCCGAAGTGGGCGTCGAGCAGGTAGACCATCGCCCAGAGGTGCCGCCCCTCCTCCACGTTGACCTGGAAGAGGTTGCGCAGGTCGTAGAGCGACGGGCAGGTCCGGCCCAGGTGCCGCTGCTGCTCCACCGACGCGGGCTCGGTATCGCCCTGGGTGACGATGAGGCGACGGAGCGTCGCCGCGATACTCGCCCGGCACGTCCTGCCACGCGGGCTGGCCCTGGTGGTCGCCGAAGTTGACCCGGCGGTCGGCCTCCGGCTCGGCGAGGAAGATGCCCCAGCGGTACTCGGGCATCTTCACGTAGCCGAACTGGGCCCAGCCCTTGGCGTCCACGCTCACCGCGGTGCGCAGGTAGACGTCCTTGGACTGGAAGCCCTCCGGCCCCATGTCGTGCCACCACTCGAGGAACTTCGGCTGCCAGTCCTCCAGCGCCCGCAGCAGCCGGCGGTCCTCCGTGAGGCTCACGTTGTTGGGGATCCGCTCGCTGTAGTCGATGCCCGCCATCACACTCTCCTGCGGTCGAAATCGCCCCGCTCACCGGTGCCGTACACCTTGAGCGCGCCCTTGGGGCCGACCGCGTTGGGCCGCTGGAAGATCCAGTTCTGCCAGGCCGACAGCCGCGCGAAGATCTTGCTCTCGAGTGTCTCGGGACCGCCGAAGCGCAGCGAGGCCTCCATGCCGGTCAGCGCGTCCGGCGAGAACGCGGCGCGCTCCTCGATGGCGATGCGCACCTCGTCCGCCCAGTCGATGTCGTCCGGCGTGAAGGTGACGAGGCCGGCCTCCGCCGCGGCGGCCGCGTCGAGGTCCTCGCCGATCCGGCCCTTGAGATCGTCCACGCGCCCGGGCTCGTCCAGGAAGCGGCTCGCCAGGCGGGTGAGGCCGTTCACCGTGGGATACGGCCCGAAGTTCATTGCGGTCAGCCGCACGGCGGCCGGGGCCTTGCGCGTCGCCCTCGACGCTCGCCGTCGAACATGAACGTGCGGTCGGCGGCCAGCGCCAGCTCGAGCAGCGTGCCCGCGAAGCAGGAGCCGGGCTCGACCAGCGCGAAGATGGAGCGCGACGAGACGTCCAGACGCTTGAACGTGCGCTTGAGGTAGAGCCGGATCTCGCGCACGAGCCAGTCCGCCTCGTGCTGCAGCCAGCGCCCGGTCGTGGGCCTCCACCAGATCCGCGGCGCCGGTGGTCCGCAGCACCCAGAGGCCGATCTCCTCCTCGTTGGCGCGGAGGTGCAGGATCAGGTCGTCGAGCTCCCGCGCGACCGCGAGCGGCCAGAAGCTCCCGCCCGCGGCGTGGATGCCCGCCGGGTCCGCCGGGGGCGGCGTCGCGGGCGCGGCCACCGTGATCTCGGCCACGCCCCGCTCGCGGTCGATCGCGCAGGCGACGTGGGCGTACGCGATGCGATCGCCCTCGATGCGCGCGCTCGAGCGGCGCGAGCGCGATGCCGCGCGCGCCCGCGGGGCGGTCGGTGCGCGCGGCCAGCTCGCCCGCCCGCGCCTTCGTGGCCTCGGCCAGGCGCGAGCGCGGCACCACCTCGTCCACCAGCCGCCACTCCACCGCGCGCTGGCCCTTGATGCCCTCCTCCAGCGTGCAGAAGAAGTCGGCGCGGTCGCGGCGCACCCGGCGCTTGTCCACCAGCCGCGTGAGGCCGCCGGTGCCCGGCAGCACCGCGAGCAGCGGCACCTCGGGTAGCGCCACCGTGGTGGAGCCGTCGTCGGACATGATGATCCAGTCGGTGGCCAGCGCCAGCTCGTAGCCGCCGCCCGCGCAGGGCCCGTTCACCGCGGTGAGCCAGACCTGGCGCGAGCTCGTGGTGGCGTCCTCGATCGCGCTGCGCGTCTCGTTGGTGAACTTGCAGAAGTTCACCTTCCAGCCGTGCGAGGACTGGCTCAGCATCCGGATATTGGCGCCCGCGCAGAAGATCCGCTCCTTGCCGGAGGTGAGGACGACCGCGCCGATCTCGGGATGCTCGAAGCGCAGCCGCTGGATGGCGTCGTAGAGCTCGATGTCCACCCCGAGATCGTAGGAGTTGAGCTTGAGCTCGTAGCCGGGCACGAGCCCGCCGTCCTCCCTGACGTCCATGGCGAGCGTCGCCACCGGGCCGTCGAAGGACAGCTTCCAGTGCTTGTACCGGCTCGGGTCCGTCCGGAAGTCGACCACCACGCGCGCGCCGTCGCCCATGACCTCTCCTCTAGCCGAGGATCACCCACAGCACCTTGGCGATCCTGGATCCCACGTTCTCCCAGCCGTGCGTGGTGCCGCCGTCGAGATAGGCGCTGTCGCCCGCCTCGAGCACGTGGCTGTCGCCGTTGTACTGCAGGGCCACCTTGCCCTCGATCACGTAGAAGAGCTTCATCTGCCCCGGCTCGATGACCACCTTGTCCGTCTTCACGCCCCGCGACCGCGGCCCGAGCGTGGACATCACCGCCCGGATCTTACCCTGGAAGAGCCCGGCCCCCAACACGTGCCACTTCTCGGTGGTGCCGTCGAAGGACACCACCGGGTAGTCGGCCTTCCGGCTCACCAGGAGCCGCCCGGCCGGGGCCGGCTCGAAGAGCGCGCCGATGGACACGCCCAGGGCGGCCGCGAGCTTGCCCAGGGTCGGCAGCGACGGGGTCAGGCGCCCCGACTCGATCTGCGACAGCATGCTCGCGGTGAGGCCGGCCTTCTCGGCGAGCTGGCGCTGCTGGAGCGCCCGCTCGGCGCGGAAGGCCTTGATGCGCTGGCCGAGCGCGGTCATGCCTCCGCCTCGTCCGGCAGGCCGGCCAGGCGTCGCAGCGCGCGCGCCACGTAGACGCGCACCATCTTCTTGCGGTACGGGTGCGTCAGATCGGTGTTGTCGAGCGGCTTCGCGGGCCGGTACGCGGCATCGGCCGCGCGGTCGATCAGCTCGGGCGTGAGGCGCTCGCCGACCAGCACGCGGGCGGCTTCCACGCGCCTCGCGCGGCTGCGACGCCACCGCGCCCAGCACGATGCGGGCCTGCCGCACGGTGTCGCCGTCCATGTGCAGCGTGGCCGCGACGCCCAGCACCGGGAAGTCGAACGAGCCGCGGCGGCGCAGCTTGAGATAGATGGAGCGGGCGCCGTCGGCGGGGGGCAGCACGATCTCGGTCACGATGTCTCCCGGCTGCTTGGTCAGGTACTGGATGCCGTCGTCCTGGTAGAGCGCCGAGATCGGGATGATGCGCTCGCCGGCGGGGCCGGCCAGCCGCACGCTCGCGCCCAGGCTCCAGAGCGTGGGCGCGGTGTCCGACGAGGACACGGCCCAGCAGCGCGGGCTGCCCGGCGCCACGAGGCAGATCTCGCCGTCCTTCTTCATGCAGAAGTTGACCGCCTTCCGCCACTGGTACGACTGGTTGTAGTAGTTGCAGCGCGTGTCCACGCACACGTTGCCGCCGAGCGTGCCCATGTTGCGGAGCTGCGGCGTGGAGACCGCGCCCGCCGCGGTGGCCAGCGCCGCGTAGCTGCGCGCGCACCTCGGGGTGGCGCGCGACCGCGGTGAGCGTCGTCCCCGCGCCGATCGCGAGCGCGCCCGCGCCCGGCTGCCGCACGCCGGCCAGGTCGCGGACGCCGCGCAGCCCCACCAGCACCGTGGGCTCGAACTGGCGACGCTTCATGTTCGGGTAGAGATCCGTGCCGCCGGCCACCAGCATGGCCTCGGGCCCGTGATCGGCCATGAGCTTGACCGCGTCGGCCACCGACACCGGCGCCAGATACGTGAACGGCGGCAGCCGCATCATGACGCCGAACGGCCTCACGGCGATGTTCTCCGCGGGCTGCCCGAAGGCCGACTCGACGATCTTGGGCTCCGGGAACGTGAACACGGGCAGCCGGTCGGGCCCGAGCCGCGCCGACTTCCCCTGGCGCTTGCTGTCCATCGCCTTCGTCACCTTCTCGGGCGTGATCGGCGTCTCGTCGATGCGCACGCCGACCGCGTCGTAGACCGCGTTGGCCACCGCCGGGATCACCGGCAGGAGCGGCCCCTGCCCGGCCTCCTTGGCGCCGAACGGCCCTTCCGGATCGTCGGTCTCCACGAGGATGGTGTGGATCTCCGGCGTCTCGAGCGTGGTCGGGCTCTTGTACTCGAGCAGCGAGGGGATCTTGTGCACGCCCTTGCGGAAGACCTGCTCCTCCATCAGCACCTCGCCCAGGCCCATGTAGATCGAGCCCTCGACCTGGCCCTCCACGAGCAGCGGATTGAGCGCCCGGCCGACGTCGTGGGCGATCCACACCTCGGTCGGCGTGACCTCGCCGGTCTGGCGTCCACGTCCACCTCGACCACGCAGGCCGAGTAGGAGTAGCAGGGCGAGGGCCCGACGCCGCCGCCCTTGTACTTGCCCGCGCGCTTGGGCGGCGCGTAGGAGCCCGGGAAGGCGAGCACGCCCCACATGCTCTCGGCCAGCACCACCGCCTCCGCGAACGAGACGCCGTGCTCGGGATCGTCCTGCACGAACACGCGGCGCTCGCCGACCGCGAGCCGCTCGGCCGGCACCTCGAGCTTCCGCGCGACGGCCGCGAAGATCTTCTCGCGCAGCCGCTCGGCGGCCTGGATCGCCGCGTTGCCCGCCATCAGCGTCACGCGCGAGGAGTAGGAGCCCAGATCCACCGGCGTGAGGTCGGTGTCGGCCGGATGCACGCGGATGTCCTTGGGCTCGATGCCCAGCACCTCCGCCACCAGATAGGCCAGGATCGAGTCCGAGCCCTGGCCGATGTCGGTGGCGCCGCAGAGCACCGCCACGAGCCCGCTGCGATCGGCGCGGACGACCACGCCGGAGTGCGGCATGTCGTTCCAGTAGATCGCGGTGCCCGCGCCGGTGAGATAGGACGAGCACGCGATGCCGATCCCCTTGCCCGGGGGCAGGTTCCCGCGCTTCTCCCGCCAGCCGGAGGCCTCCACCACGCGGTCGATGCACTCGCCGAGGCCGATGGTGGTCACGGTCAGGTGGTTCGCGGTCTTCACGAACGGCTCGGCCAGGTTGCGCCGCCGCATGTCGGCCGGATCGAGGCCGAGCTGCTCGGCCGCCTTGTCGATCTGGCACTCCATCGCGAAGCGCGGCTGGGGCGTCCCGTGCCCGCGCTTGGGCCCGCAGGGCGGCTTGTTGGTGAACACGCGCGCGCCCTCGAACTTGTAGACCGGGATCTTGTAGGTGACGGTCTGGAGCGCGCCGGTATAGAAGGTGGAGGCGACGCCGTAGGAGCCGTAGGCGCCCGCCGTCGAGCCAGGAGCGGAAGTGCATGCCGGTGATCGCGCCGTCCTTCGTGAAGCCGGTCTTGACCCACATCAGCACCGGATGCCGGCCGCGGTGGACGTAGAAGACCTCCTCGCGCGTCAGCGTGAACTTGACCGGCCGCCCGGTGAGCTGGGAGAGCTTGCACGCCGCGATCTCGTGGGCGAACGGGTCGAGCTTGCCGCCGAAGCCGCCGCCCACCGGCGCCGCCACCACGCGGATGTGCGCCTGCGGCACGTCGAGGATCTTGGAGAGCAGCCGGTGGACGTAGTGGGGCGTCTGGGTCGAGGACCAGAGCGTGAGCTTGCCGTCGGCGCCCCACTGGGCCAGCGCCGAGTGCTGCTCCATCGGCAGGTGCGTGTTGCCCTCGAAGTAGAAGACGTCCTCGCGGACGAGGTCGGCCGCCGCGAACGCCGCCTCCACGTCGCCGAACTGGAGCGACACCGCCTTGTGCACGTTCGGCCGGTCGCCGTACTCGTGGATGCGCACCTCCGGGTGCTTCAGCGAATCCTCGATGGACATGAGGGCGCGCAGCGGCTCGTACTCCACCTCGATCAGCTCGGTCGCGCGCTCGGCCGTCTCCTCGTCCACCGCGGCCACCGCCGCGACCGCGTCGCCGACCATGCGCACCTTCTCCACGCAGAGCGCTTCCTCGTCCTGCGACACCGGCAGGATGCCGAACTTCACGCGCGGCAGGTCGTGCCCGGTGATCACCGCGTAGACGCCGGGCAGCGCGCGGGCGCGCGTCGTGTCGATGCGCTTGATGAGCGCGTGCGGATGCGGGCTGCGCAGCAGCTTGCCGTGGGCCATCCGCGACATCACCATGTCGTCGGCGAACTTGGTCTCGCCGATGACCTTGGCCCACGCGTCGATCTTGGGCAGCGACTGGCCGATGATCGAGAACCGGTCTTTCTTCATGCGCTGAGTCCGCCTTCATCCGCAGGGCGGCGAGCTCGACGGCGTCGAGGATCTTCGTGTAGCCCGTGCACCGGCAGAGATTGCCGGCGAGCGCGTGCTTGATCTCGTCGCGCGTCGGGGTGGGGATGTCCACCAGGAGGGCCTCGGCGGTGAGGAGAATGCCGGGCGTGCAGTAGCCGCACTGGGCGGCGCCCAGCTCCGCGAAGGCCTGCTGCAGCGGGTGGAGCCGGCCGCCCTCGGCCATGCCCTCCACGGTCTTGATCTCGCGCCCCTGGCACTCGACGGGCAGCGCCAGGCAGGAGAGCACGGGCTCGCCGTCCAGCAGCACGGTGCACGTGCCGCACTCGCCCAGCTCGCAGCCGTGCTTGGTGCCGGTGAGGTTCAGCTCCTCGCGCAGCACCTCGAGCAGAGTCTTGTGCGCCGGCGCGAGGACATCGCGCGCTTCCCCGTTGATCTTGAGCGTCAGGAGCGTGGGCACCGCGCTGGGCTCCAGTTACTTAATGATGAAACTTCGATTCATTATTACTAAAGATTGGGCTCCAGTTACTTGATGATGAAACTCCGATTCATTATTACTAAAGTCATGGGAGGGGTGTCAAGTGTCTCGCTCCGAGGACATTGACCCGCCCCCTCGAGATCGCTACGCTCGCCAGTGGCTCACGTGAACGTCAAGACGCACCGGTGGCGGCGGGTCGAGTACGAGCGGTTGATCGAGACCGGTTTCTTCCGGCCGGGCGATCCGGTCGAGCTCGTCGGCGGTCAGCTCATCGTGGCGGAGCCGCAAGGAAGCCGGCACTTCGCCGCGGTCCAGGCCATGGAAGAAGCCCTGCGGACGGCATTCGGCCGGGGGTGGCAGATACGCGGGCAAGGACCCCTGGCGCTCGACGAAGAATCAGAGCCGGAGCCCGACGTTGCCGTCGTGCCGGGAAGCTTCCGTGACTACGTGGCCGGGCACCCCTCGCGCCCGGTGCTCGTCGTGGAGATCAGCGAGTCGAGCCTCGCGCTGGACCGCGACCACAAGGGGAGCCTCTACGCCCGCGCCGGCGTCGCCGACTACTGGATCGTGAATCTCGCGGAGCAGACCCTCGAGGTGTATCGGGATCCCGAAGCGGATCCGGCCGCGCCGTTCGGCTGGCGCTACCGGTCGGTCGAGGTGCTCCGGGACGAGGCCTTCGTTTCGCCGCTGGCGTGCTCCAGCGCAAGCATCCGCGTCCGCGACGTACTCCCCTGACGCGTCAGTCGTAGCTCATGAGCTCCAGCAGGTTGCCGTCGGGGTCGCGGAAGTAGACCGAGGTCCCCTCGCGCCCGCGGGCCCCGAAGCGCTTGACCGGCCCCACCTCGATCGCCACGCCGTGCGCGCGGAGGCGCTCGACCGCGCCCTCGATCGGGCCGCTCCATTCGAAGCAGAGGTCCTCCGATCCGACCTGCATGTTGACCGCATCCAGCCCCACCGGGCGCCCCGCCTGGTGGACGTTGATCATGGTGCGCCCCGCGCGGAGCGAGGGAAAGCGTCGCCGACCCTCTCGCCACTCGTCCACGCCGAGCGGCTCGCAGCCGAGCGCGCCGGTGTAGAAGGCCAGCGCGGTCTCGAAGTCGCGCCACCACGATGACCACATGGTCGAGGCCGGCGATCATGACCCTAGCCCCGCCGCAGCGTCGGGTTCTTGAGCTCGATCAGGTCCTGCGCGCGGACCCCGATCGCGCTCTTCACCTCCGGCTGGGCGGGCACGATGTAGAAGCGGCCCGCGCGGATGCCCTCGACCACCTGCTCGGCCACCTCGGACGGTGGGTAGCCGTCCGCGAGCCGGTCCGACAGTGCCTGCCCGAACGCCTCGGCCATCGGGCCCGCCTTGCCCGCCTCGGCGAGATCCTCGGGCCGGTTGCGGGACGACCGCATGATGTTGGTGTCGATGAGCCCGGGGCAGACCACGGACACCCCGATCGGCGCGCCGGTCACCTGGAGCTCCTTGTACATGGACTCCGACAGCGCCACGACGCCGTGCTTGGTGACGTCGTAGACCGACATGAACGGCGCGGTGGTGAGCCCGGCCATGGACGCGGTGTTGACGATGTGCCCCTCGTCGCCGCCGCCCAGCATGCGCGGCAGGAACGCGCGGACCCCGTGGATGACGCCCCACAGGTTCACGTTGATGACCCACTGCCAGTCGGCCAGGGTGTGCTCGTGCACCGCGCCGATCACCGCGACGCCCGCGTTGTTGCAGAGCACGTGCGCCGCGCCGAAGGCGTCGTAGGTCTCCCGGGCCAGCCGCTCCACGTCCTCGGAGCGCGAGACGTCCACCCGCGAGACCAGCAGCCGCGCGCCCTTCCGCCGCAGCCCCTCGGCCGCGGTCTCGAGGGCCGACGCCTCGATGTCGGCCATGACGACCTTCGCGCCGTCGGCGGCGAAGCGCTGGGCGAGCGCGAGTCCGATCCCGCTCGCCGCACCCGTCACCACCGCGACCCGATCCCGGAACGTCTTCACGCGCGTTCCTCCTTTCGCATTGCGGCGAGCGCCGCGTCGTGCAGCAGGCCATTGCTGGCGAAGACGGTGCTGCCGTAGATACCCGCGCCGCCGTCCAGATCGGTGAGCCGGCCGCCCGCCTCCTCCACGACGACCTTCAGCGCGGCCACGTCCCACGCCTTCACGGTGGTCGAGAGCGCGATCTCCCCCTGCCCCTCGGCCACCCAGAGGTAGGCCGAGAAGTCGCCGAAGCCGCGCTGGACCTGCGTCCGATCGGCCAGGCGGAGGAAGCCGTCCCAGTAGGCGCTCCGCCGCAGGAAGTTCACCGAGGAGTGCACGACCAGCGCGCGCTCGAGCGCGTCCACCGGGGACACGCGGATCCGCGCGCCGTCGCGGTAGGCGCCCTGCCCCCGCCACGCGGTGTGGAGCGTGCCGGTGACCGGCTGGTAGACCACGCCCGCGACCACCTGGCCGTCCTCCTCGAGCCCGATCAGCACCGCCCAGGTGGGGATGCGGCGCACGAAGTTCCGGGTGCCGTCGATCGGGTCCACGATGAAGCGCCGCGCGCGCGGGCCCGACTCGCCCAGCTCCTCGCCGAGCGCGCCGTGATCGGGACAGCGGGCGCGCAGCACGTCGAGGATCGCGGCCTCGGCCGCGCGGTCGGCCTCGGTCACCGGCGACCGGTCCGCCTTGAGCGAGACCGAGAACCCCTGCCGCCGGTAGTGCTCGAGCGCCGTCGCGCCGCCCGCGCGGGCGGCCTCCACCATGGCGTCGAGTCGAGGGTCCACCCGGAGAGCTTAACGCACTCCTCGAGCTCGGGCGCTCACCGCCATCGCTTCGCCCCGGATTCGTCGCCGTGGCGATTCGTGATCAGGTCCGGGCATGCACCATTGCACCAGGTCATCGTCGACGTCAGGCCTCCCTCCGGCTGGCCTCGCTAGGAGCTCGGTCTCGCTCCCGGGGCGAAGATCGCGGTCGAGCGCCGGCTCGTCGCGGAAGCAGACCGTGTGGGTCTGAGGGTCCAGGGCCCGACTGGTCGTGGCGTGGGCGCCGCAGGCGGTACGCCACGGGAAGTCGCACCGGGAGCGCCATCCGTCGGACGCATGACAAACCCAACCGGGTCGTCTCGGGCCGTACCAGCCGATGGCGCGCCCCAAGAACCCGCCTACGACCGCGCCGACGATGCCGAGGACGGCCGTGATGATGAAGCCACCCGGGTCACGGCCCGGCATCAAGAACTTGGCAACGAGACCCACGATGAGTCCAAAGATGATCCATGCCTATGATTCCCATGGTCCTTCTCCTTTTGGCCCGACGTTCGCGGGCGGAATAGTCAGAGCAAGGGATGTGCCGTCGGAACGGACTCGGGAAAGAGTCCCGGCAGCGAGATGAACCGGGCGTCCAGGGGCCCTTGATCGGTCGCGCGCCAGCAGCGGCCGGTGCACGTCGGATAGATCGGACTCGGTATTCGTTACTGAGGGGTACTGGTGCGTGCCTGAGAGACCTGCGGGTGCCGCGGTATGCTGTGCCGCCACTCACTCACGAGCAAGGAGATACCGATGACCCCCGAGAACCCGACCGACGGCCGCCGCTTCGCGCTGCTCACCGACGCCACCATGACCCCGCGCCAGCGCGAGAGCTACCAGGCCATCGTGTCGGGCCCGCGCAAGGGAGCCCGCGGGCCCTTCAACGCGCTGCTGCGCAGTCCCGAGGTGGCCGACCGCGTGCAGAAGATCGGCGAGTACATCCGCTTCCAGTCCACGATCCCGGCCGCGCTCAACGAGATGGCCATCCTGATCACCGGCCGCTTCTGGGGCGCGCAGTACGAGTTCTGGGCCCACAGCCAGCTCGCGCGCACCGCCGGCCTCCCCGACGCGATCATCGACGCGATCGCGGAGGGCCGCCGCCCGTCGCACGATGAGCGACGACCAGCGGATCGTCCACGACTTCTGCACCGAGCTGTTCCGCGACAAGGCGGTGTCCGACGCCACGTTCAAGGCCGCCGTCGACCGCTTCGGCGAGCAGGGCGTCATCGACCTGATCGCGGCCTCCGGCTACTACTCGATCGTCTCGATGGTGCTGAACGTGGACCGCCATCCCCTGCCCGCCGGGGAGCGCCCGCCGCTCAAGCCGATCTAACTCACCGCCTCTTGACAGCGGGCGGCGGCGCGGTCGTACCGTGCCGGCCGTCAGGGACTTGCGGGCAACCGGAAAGTCCTTTGGCATGATTCTCCCGGCATCCCTCAAGGGAGAGGTGATGGGTGGCAGACGTCCCGAGTCGGTTCGTCCGGCAGCCGACCCCGGCCGAGCGCTCGGAGCTGATCCGGCTCCGGGACGCGGGCCCCGCGGGAACTCGCCCGCGCGCCGACGTGATCCTGCTCTCGGCGGCTCGGGTCGCGATTCCGGAGATCGTCCGGCGCCTCGGCCTCTCCCGCCCCACCGTCACCTCACTGGCTGCGCCGGTTCGAGCGATCGGGCATCGCCGGATTGCTGGATCGCCCGCGCGCCGGCCGGCCCGCCAGGATCTCGTCCGACGCACTCCGTCACATCTCCATGGTCGTGAGCGCCCGGCCCCGGGATCTGGGCATCCCGGGGACGCGGTGGAGCCTGGCCAGGCTCCGGCAGTACCTCGTCCAGGCCGGTGTCGTGCCCGCGCTGTCGCTGGAATCGCTCCGGGTCGCCCTGAAGCGCGCCGGGCTCGCGTTCGCGAGCTCCCGCGCCGGGCAGATCCAGAAGGGAGTCACCACGATGATTCCGGGCACATTTGAGTACCACGCACCCAGCTCGATCGGGGAGGCCACCGCGCTGCTCGCCAGGCTCGGCGACGACGCCAAGATCCTCTCGGGAGGGCAGAGCCTCATCCCGCTGATGAAGCTCCGGCTCGCCTCGCCGCGACATCTGATCGACATCAACGGCCTCCCCGGCCTCGCCTACGTGCGCGAGGACGGCGGCGCGCTGCGCATCGGCGGGCTGACCCGCGAGGTGGATCTCGAGGAGTCGGACCTGGTGCGCTCTCGTTACCCGCTTGCTCGCGGACACCTGCAAGGTCATCGCCGATCCCATCGTGCGCAACCTGGCCACGATCGGCGGCAACCTCGCGCACGGCGACCCCGCCAACGACCATCCCGCGACCATGCTGGCCTTCGGCGCCGAGATCGTGGCGGTCGGCGGGGGCGGCGAGCGGAAGATCCCGATCACGTCGTTCTTCACGGGGCCGCTCACCACCGCGCTCAAGCCGGACGAGATCGTGGTGGAGATCCGGGTGCCGGCGCCCAAGCCGGGCAGCGGCGGCGCCTACGTGAAGATGGAGCGCAAGGTCGGCGACTTCGCCACCGCGGCGGTAGCGGTGCAGCTCACGCTGGCCGCCAACGGCACCTGCGAGCAGGTCGGCATCGGGCTCACCAACGTGGGCTCGGTCCCGATCAAGGCCACGCAGGCCGAGGCCGCGCTCCGGGGCAAGCGGCCGGACGAGGCAACCATCAAGCAAGTGGCCCAGCTCGCCGCGGACGCGGCGCAGCCCGAAGCCGACCTGCGCGGGTCGGTCGAGTACAAGAAGGACCTGGTGCGGGTATTGACCGGCCGCGCGCTTCGCAAGGCGATCGAGCGCGCGCAGAGAGGAGGCTGAGCCCATGCTCGTCAAGGTCGCGATCAACGGGGAGAAGCACGAGGCGGAGGTGGAGCCGCGGCTCCTCCTGGTCCACCTGATCCGGGAGAACCTGCGGCTCACCGGCACCCACATCGGCTGCGACACGAGCCACTGCGGGGCCTGCACGGTGCTGCTCGACGGCCGGCCGATCAAGTCCTGCACCATGTTCGCGGTCCAGGCGCACGGGCGCGAGATCACCACGGTGGAGGGGCTCGAGCAGGACGGCAAGCTCCATCCCGTGCAGGACGCCTTCATCGCCGAGCATGGGCTGCAGTGCGGCTACTGCACGCCGGGCATGCTGATGACCAGCGTGGCGTTCCTCAAGAAGAATCCGAAGCCGACCGAGGATGACATCCGCCGGGCCATCTCCGGCAACCTCTGCCGCTGCACCGGCTACGTCAACATCGTCAAGGCCGTCCAGCACGCGGCGGTCACGCTCCAGGGAGGCGCATGATGGCACTCCGGACATCGCCCGAAGTCGGTGGGATGGGGCACTCCATCAAGCGCAAGGAAGACCCGCGCTTCATCCGCGGCAAGGGCACGTACGTGGACGACGTGGTGCTGCCCGGCATGCTCTACCTCGACATCGTGCGCAGCCCGTTCGCCCACGCCAAGATCAAGAAGATCGACAGCACGAAGGCGCTCGCCATCCCGGGCGTGCTCGCGGTGATCACCGGCCAGGATCTCGCCAAGTACAACCTGCACTGGATGCCGACCCTCATGTCGGACACCCAGATGGTGCTGCCGGTCGAGAAGGTCATGTACCAGGCTCAGGAGGTGGCGGCGGTGCTGGCCACGAGCCGCTACGCGGCCGCCGACGGCGTGGCCGCGGTGGAGGTCGAGTACGAGCCCCTGCCGGTCGTGGTGGACCCGAAGAAGGCGCTGGAGCCGGGCGCGCCGGTGCTCCGCACCGACAAGAAGGACAAGAAGGACAATCACATCTGGCACTGGGAGTGGGGCAACCGGGCCGAGACCGACCGCGCCTTCACCGAGGCCGACGTGACGGTCAAGGAGGACATCTACATCCCGCGCATCCACGTGGCCTCCATCGAGACGTGCGGCTGCGTCGCCCATTGCGACAAGGTCCAGGACAAGCTCACGGTGTGGATGACCACGCAGGCCCCCCACGCGATCCGGACGGTCTTCGCGCTGGTGGCCGGCCACGTGGGGCTGCGAAGAGCACAAGATCCGCATCATCTCCCCGGACATCGGCGGCGGGTTCGGGGGCAAGGTGCCGGTCTACCCGGGCTACGTGATCGCGGTGGCCGCCTCGGTGCTCACCGGCAAGCCGGTGAAGTGGATCGAGGACCGCATGGAGAATCTCCAGGCGGACTCCTTCGCGCGCGACTACCACATCACCGCGGAGCTGGCCGCCAAGAAGGACGGGACGCTCACCGCGCTGCGGATCAAGACGCTGGCCGACCACGGCTACACCGACGCGGCCGCGAATCCGTCCAAGTTCCCGGCCGGGCTCTTCCACGTCTGCACCGGGTCCTACGACCTGAAGGCCGCGCACGTCGAGGTCGACGGCGTCTACACCAACAAGCCGCCCGGCGGCATCGCCTATCGCTGCTCCTTCCGCGTCACCGAGGCCGTGCACACGATCGAGCGCATGGTGGACATCATGGCCCACCAGCTCGGCACGGACCCGGCCGAATTCCGGATGAAGAACTTCATCAAGCCGGAGCAGTTCCCCTACAAGTCGGCGCTCGGCTGGGAGTACGACAGCGGCAACTACGCGGGCGCCCTGCACAAGGCCATGGACACGATCGGCTACGCCGACCTGCGGCGCGAGCAGACCGAGAAGCGCAAGCGCGGGGAGCTGATGGGCATCGGCATCTCGAGCTTCACCGAGATCGTCGGCGCCGGCCCGTCCAAGCACTTCGACATCCTCGGGCTCAAGATGTTCGACAGCTGCGAGATCCGGATCCATCCCGACCGGCAAGGCCATCGCCCGCTTCGGGACCAAGTCGCAGGGTCAGGGGCACGAGACGACCTACGCCCAGATCCTGGCCGAGGAGCTCGGCATCCCGACCAAGGACATCAAGGTCGAGGAGGGCGACACCGACACCGCGCCCTACGGGCTCGGCACCTACGCGAGCCGCTCGACGCCGGTGGCGGGCGCGGCGGCCGCCATGGCCTCGCGCAAGATCCAGGACAAGGCCCGCAAGATCGCCGCGCACCTGCTCGAGGCCGCGCCGGAAGACCTGGTCTGGGAGCCGGGCAAGTTCTCGGTCAAGGGCGCGCCCGATCGCGCCAAGACCATCCAGGAGATCGCCTTCGCGGCCTACACCAACCATCCGCAGGGGATGGAGGCCGGGCTCGAGGCGGTCAGCTACTACGACCCGCCGAATCTCACCTACCCGTTCGGCAGCTACATCTGCGTGGTGGACATCGACAAGGGCACCGGCGAGGTCAAGGTGCGCCGCTTCGTGGCCATCGACGACTGCGGCAACATCATCAACCCCATGATCGTCCAGGGGCAGGTGCACGGCGGGCTCACCATGGGGCTGGCGCCCGCGCTCTTCGAGGAGATCTCCTACGACGAGATCGGCAATATCCAGGGCGGCAGCTTCATCGACTACCTCGTGCCCACCGCGGTGGAGACGCCGAAGTGGGAGACCGGCCACACGGTGACGCCGTCGCCGCATCACCCCCTCGGCGCCAAGGGTGTCGGTGAGTCCGCCACGGTCGGCGCCCCGGCCGCCATCGCCAATGCGGTCGTCGACGCCCTCTGGCATCTCGGCGTCCGCCACGTGGACATTCCCATCACGCCGCCCAAAGTCTGGCGCCTCCTGCGCGACGAACGGCGTCACCGAGTAGCGCTTGCAAGATCTGCTCGCGCTGGCCGCAGACCTCCGGCGCCGTGGCGAGCCTTCGCGCTCGCCACGGTCGTCCGGTGCGAGCGGCCGACGTCGGCCAAGCCCGGCGCGAAGGCCCTGATCCGGCCGGACGGCAGCGTCGCCGGCTGGGTGGGGGGCGCGTGCGCCGAGCCGGTGGTGGCGCGGGAGGCGCTCGCGGCGCTGCGCGACGGCCATCCGCGTCTGGTCGTCCTGGTGGGCGACGGTGGCCGCGACCCGGCGCGGACCGAAGGCATCGTGCACTATCCGATGACGTGCCACAGCGGGGGCACGCTGGAGATCTACGTGGAGCCGTTCCTGCCGAAGGCGCTGCTGGTCCTGGTGGGCCACGGGCCCGTGATCGAGACGCTCGCCACGCTCGCGCAGGAGCGCCGGCTATGACGTCGCGACGCTGCCGGGAGAGGCGGTGGCGGCCGCCCTGCGCGGCCTCGCGCTCGGGCCGGACTCCTCGGTGGTGGTGGCCACGCACGGCGAGCTCGACGAGGACGCGCTGACCCAGGTGCTCGCCACGCCCGCCGGCTATATCAGCCTGGTGGCCAGCCGCAAGCGGGCCGCGAGCGTCCTGGCCACGCTTCACCAGCGCGGGGTCCCGCAGGAGCACCTCGGCCGCCTCAAGGCGCCCGCCGGCCTCGACATCGGCGCGGTGACGCCCGAGGAGATCGCGGTCAGCATCCTGGCCGAGATCATTCACGTCGCGGCACAGCCGCAAGACGGACCACGTCGAGGCGGCCGGCTTCGAGCCGCCGGCCGACCGCCGAGGCGAAGGATCCGATCTGCGGCATGACGGTGGAGATCGCCACCGCGCGCCACCAGTCGGACTGGGCCGGGCGCTCCGTCTACTTCTGCTGCCTGCGCTGCAAGGAGCTGTTCGACGCCGATCCCCAGAGGTACGCCGCCGCGCTCTGAAGTAAGATACCGGGGTGCCGCCGCCCAAGCTCATGTCCATGCGGGATGCCATCGCCCGCTTCGTGCCGGACGGCGCCTCGATCTGCATGGGCACGGCGCTCGAGGCCCTCATCCCCTTCGCGGCGGGCCACGAGCTGATCCGCCAGCGCCGGCGCGATCTCACCCTGATCGGCCCCATCTCCGACATCCTCTTCGACCAGCTCATCGGCGCGGGCTGCGTGCGCCGGGTGATCGCGGCCTGGGTCGGCAACGTCAGCGCGGGCCTCGGCTACAACTACCGCCGCGCCGTCGAGCAGCGCGTGCCCGGGCCGATCGAGGTGGAGGATCACTCGAACCTCACCATCGCCTTCGCGCTCCAGGCCGCGGCCCTCGGCGTGCCCTACCTGCCCACGCGCTCGCTCCTCGGGACCGATCTGCCGAACTCCAACCCGACCTTCAAGGCGGCGACCGACCCCTGGTCCGGCGCCCCGCTCCTGCTGGTGCCCGCGATCGCGCCCGACGTGGCCATCCTCCACGTGCAGCGCGCCGACGAGGAAGGCCACGCGCACGTCTGGGGCACCCTGGGCGTGACGCGGCAGGCCGCCTTCGCGGCGAAGCGCGTGATCATCGTGGCCGAGGAGATCCGGCCGCGCGCGCGCATCCTGAGCGACCCGGGCCTCGTGCTCACCCCCGCGCTCAAGGTGGCCGCGGTCGTCCACGAGCCGTGGGGCGCGTTTCCCTCGCCGGTGCAGGGCTACTATGGTCGCCGTCACGATTTCTACCACCGCTTCCACGAGGAGAGCCGGACCCCGGAGGGCTTCCGGCAGTGGCTCGGCCACTGGGTCCACGGAGCGCCCGACTGGAAGGCCTTCCTCTCCCGGCTCGACGCGGGCGTCCTCGACGCGGTGCGGGTCACCCACCCCTTGCCGTCCGAGCCACTCGACTACGGAGCCTGACCCATGAAGATCACCGCCATCGAGGCCGTGCCGCTCGCCATTCCCCTCAAGCCGATGACGCCGCCGTCGCCCTGGACCGGCGGCACGCGCAAGCAGATCTACGTGCTCGTGCACACCGACGAGGGCGTCACCGGCCTCGGCGAGGCCTTCGCCTACGGGGCGCCGCTCGCGGTCGTGAGCGTCATCGAGGAGAGCCTGGCCCCGCTCGTCATCGGGCTCGATCCGCTCGCGATCGAGGCGGTGGTGGACGTGATGCACCGGGGCACCATGATCTACGGCCGGCGCGGGCTCGGCATGTTCGCGATCAGCGGGATCGAGATCGCGCTGTGGGATCTCCTCGGCAAGGTGCGCAACGCCCCGGTGTACGAGCTGCTGGGCGGCGCCCGGCGGCCGCGCCTGCCCGCCTACGCGAGCCTCCTGCGCTACGAGACGCCGGAGGCGGTGGCGGGCGCCTGCCGGCAGTTCGTCGCCCAGGGCTTCCGCATGCTCAAGCTCCACCAGACCGACGTGGCCTCGGTGCGCGCCGCGCGGGACGCGGTGGGACCCGACGTGGAGCTGATGCTCGATACCAACTGCCCCTGGACGCCCTTCGAGGCCATCGCGATGGCCCGCGCGCTCGAGCCCTACCGCCTCTTCTGGTTGGAGGAGCCGGTGTGGCCGCCGGAGGACTACGCCGGCCTCGCGCGCGTCGCCGCCGCCACCGAGACCCCGATCGCGCTGGGCGAGAACGAATCCACGCTCTACGGCTTCAACGAGATCGTGCGGCAGCGGGCGGGCGACGTGCTGCAGCCGAGCGTCACCAAGGTCGGCGGCATCTCGGAGTTCAAGAAGATCGCCGCGCTCGCCCAGGCCGCGAACCTGCCGATCGCGCCGCACTCGTTCTACTTCGGCCCCGGGCTGGCCGCGACCCTGCACGTGGCCGCGACCTTCGGCGGGCCCCTGCCCGTGGAGTTCCCGACCGGCGACCAGGAGACCCCGTTCCTGGCCCGGCCGATCCAGGCGCGCGACGGCTGGATGGAGGTGCCGAAGGGTCCCGGCCTCGGCGTCGAGCTCAACCCCGAAGCCCTCCGCCGCCACCCCTTCGTCAAGGGCAACGCCCAGATCTTCGACCTCCGCCCGTGACAGATTTCACCGAGCGCGAGCTCATGGTCATCGCGGCAGCCCGGGAGATCCGCGATCAGGACGTGGTCTTCGTCGGCATGCGGCTGCCGCTGATCGCGTTCGCCTACGCCAAGCGCACGCACGCGCCCGGGGCCACCGGGCTCTTCGAGAACGGCATCGTGCGCGATCAACCGGCGCCCGAGACCCTGATGACCATGAGCGACACGCCGAACATCCCGGGCGCGTTGTGGTGCACCGGCACGATCGAGATCATGGCGTTCCTCCAGCAGGGGCTGGTGGACCTGGGCTTCATCGGCGGCGCCGAGATCGACCGGTTCGGCAACCTGAACACGTCCTACATCGGGGACTGGCGCCGGCCGACGGTGCGGCTGCCCGGCAGCGGCGGCGGCGGCGACATCGCGAGCCTGGCCCGGCGCTTCGTGGTGATCATGCCGCAGGAGAAGCATCGCTTCCGCGAGCGCGTGGACTACATCACCTCGCCCGGCTTCGGCGAGGGTCCGGGCTGGCGCGCGCGGGTCGGGCTCACCGGCGGCGGGCCCGCCGCGGTGGTCACCACGCTGGGCGTCTTCCGCTTCGATCCCGCGACCTGCGAGATGTACCTGGCCTCCTATCATCCGGGCCAGAGCGTGGACAGCGTCCGGGCCGCCACCGGGTTCACGCTCCGGACCGCGCCCGACGTGGGGCCGACGCCGACGCCGACCGCCGCGGAGCTCGCCATCGTCCGCGAGTGCGACCCCGCCGGCTTCTGGACCCGCGGCGCGTGACCACCGCCGATCCGGCCGCCGCGGCGGCCCGCCGGTGGCTCATGTGGGGCATCCCGGCCCTCATCTTCCTGATCGCCTTCCTGCACCGCGCGGCGCCCGGCGTGCTCGCCAAGGAGCTGATGCAGGCGTTCGGCATCACCGGCACCGTGGTGGGCCTGCTCTCCGCGATGTACTTCTACTCCTACGCGGGGTTCATGGTCCCGGGCGGGGTGCTGATCGACAGCGTCGGCCCGCGCTGGGTGATCGCGGGCGGCGGGGCGGTCATGGGCGTGGGCTCGCTCGCCATGGGGCTCGCCGCGAGCCCCGCCGTTCTCTTCGCCGGCCGCCTGCTGGTGGGCCTCGGCGCCACCGTGACCTTCACCGGGGCCCTGAAGATCGCAGCGAACTGGTTTCCACGCTCGCAGTTCGGGATGATGTCCGCGCTGACCGCGACGGTGGGCGTACTCGGCGCGCTCGTCGGCAGCGCGCCCCTCGCCGCGCTGGCCGCGAGCGTGTCCTGGCGCGGCGCCCTCATCATCATCGGCGCGGCGACGCTGGCGGCCGCGCTCCTCTGCGCGGCGGCCGTCCGCGACCGGCCCGCCGGCGCGCATGCGTCCCCCCACGGGGCGTCGCTCCGGGTCGTGCTGGCCGGCACGCTCCGGGTGCTGCGCAATCCGCACACCTGGCCGCCCTTCCTCTGCTTCTTCTTCCTCTACGCCGCGATGGGCAATTTCTTCCTGTGGAGCGTGCCCTTCCTCCGCGACGTCTACGGCCTCACGACCACGAAGGCCGCGCTCTACGCCTCGCTGCCCTCGCTCGCGCTGCTCGTCTCCGCTCCGCTCACCGGCTACCTGTCCGACCGCGTGCTGCACCGCCGCAAGCTCCCCTACATCGTCCTGGTCACCGGGCAGTTCCTGGTCTGGCTCGCGTTCGTGCTGACGCTCGGCACCCTGCCGCTGTCCGGCGTCTGTGCGCTCTTCGTGCTCCTCGGCGTCACGGGCGGCGCCTTCGTGCTCGACCTGGCCGATGGGCGCCGAGGTGAACCCGCCGGAGCTCGCGGGCAGCGCGGTGGCGGTCACCAACCTGGGCGGCTTCGTGGGCGCCGCGCTCACCCAGGGCCCGGTGGGCGCCGTGCTGGACGCGGGGTGGACGGGCGCCCTCGTGGAGGGCGCCCGCGTGTACCCGGTGGCGTCCTACCGCGGCGCGTTCGCGCTCTGCGTGCTCTTCGTGCTCACGGGCGCCGCGATCAGCCTCCTGTTGAAGGAGACGCGCGGGGAGAACGTCCATCACCGGCTGCGCCCGGCCCGTCCGCTCGCGGGAACCGCGCCCCGTAGGGCTCCGGGGGGATCCTGAGCGCGTTGGTGACGAACGCGATCAGGTGGTAGAACCCGGCCAGCGCGATCAGCTCGATGAGCTGCGGCTCGCTCCATTCCATCCGCAGCGCGGCCCAGAGCGCGTCGTCGACGCGCGCCTCGTCGTGGAGGGCGTCCACCAGGCGGATGAGGAGGCGCTCGCGCTCCGGGAACGCCCCGGCCTCCGCCTCGGGCGCGCAGGTGGCGGCGACCTGTGAGGCGGTGAGGCCGACCCGCTCGGCGAAGAAGGCCACGTGCACGCCCCATTCGTACTCCGAGCCGCAGCGCGCGCAGGTCCGGTCGATGACGATCTCGCGCTCGCGCAGGCTGATCGAGCCCCGGTCCAGCAGGCCGCCCGCCATCAGGCGGAGGAAGACCCGCTCGTTGACCGCGAGGGTACGGAAGAGCGCGAGCGGCGGCACGCCGGCCGGCATGATGCGGTCCAGCGCTTCCTGGACCGGCGGGGAGTACGGACCCTCGAGGGGGGCGATGCGGGCGGCGGTCATGGCGTCGATCCTCCGTGAGCCTGTGCTATCGTTTCCGTAGCAGACATCCTACCGCTACGTATTCAGTAGCACAAGAGGAGGCGCGCGATGGCCGGGACGCCGAGGCCGGGACGGCCGGTGCGGGGCTCACGGACGGGGCGGCCGATCATGGCCCTCCTGGACCTGCTGAGCCGGCGCTGGACGTTGCGGGTGATCTGGGAGCTGCGCGGGGGCCGGCTGACCTTCCGCGCGCTCCAGGAGGCCTGCGGCGGCGTGAGCCCCACCGTGCTCAACGAGCGGCTGCGCGAGCTGCGGGAGAGCGGGCTGCTCGAGTCGGCGGGCGCGGCGGGCTACGGCCTCACGCCGCTGGGGCGCGAGCTGATCGAGCAGTTCCTGCCGCTGGTCGCCTGGTCGGCCCGGTGGGCCGCCGCGGTCACTCGCGGTCGAGGAACCCCTCGGTCATCGCGTTGACCTCGGGGATGCCGGTGCGCGCGATCGCGTTGATACGGGCCTTGACCTCGGCGAGCGGCTTGACCGGCTTCCTGGCCAGGAGCTCCGCGTAGTCGCGCGCGGCCCTTGCCAGCTCGGTCCCCGGCACCACGCGATTCACGAGTCCCCAGGCCTGGGCGTCGGCCGCCGAGTAGCGGGCGCACCCCATGATGATCTCCTTGGCGCGCGCCGGCCCGACCATCCGCACGAAGCGCGTGGTGGTACCCACCCCGAGCGGCACGCCCAGGTCCACCTCCGGGATCCAGAACTGCGCTTCCGCGGCGGCGATGCGAAAGTCGCACGCGAGCGCCAGGCCCCAGCCGCCGCCCACCGCGTGGCCGTTCACCGCGGCGATGGTGGCCTGCTCGAGGTTCTCGAGCAGCGCGTTCGACCGCTCGAAGAGGCGGCGGAACTGCGACTTGCGCGAGAGGAAGAGCTTGCGGCGCTCCTCCGGCGTCGCGGCCTTGGCATGGCCGGCGTCGGCCCCGGCGGAGAAGACCGGCGGCGCGCCGGTCACGATGACGACGCGTGTCGAGGCGTCGTCGCGCAGCTCGGCGAAGGCCGCGCCCAGCTCGGCGAGCATCTCGTCGCTCAGCGAGTTGCGGCGATCGGGGCGATTGAGCGTGACGGTGGCGATGGGGCCGTCGCGGGTCAGAAGCGCGTTGCCGGCCATGGTGCCCTGCCCTATCCTCTCCCGTGAGGGGTAAGAGAAGACGCGTTCTCGTCGGCCAGGAGGCGGTGGCGGCCGGCGCGGACGAGCTCGGTCGCGCGGGCGTAGCCCGCGCCCGCGCGGCGGTCGGCTTCGATCGCGGGGCGCACCGTGTCGTCGAGGAAGCGCTCGAGGGCGCCGGAGAGGCGGCGGCGCACTTCACCATACCCTTTCACGATATTGGCCAGCTCCGCGGCCTCGGCGGCCAGGGCCGGGTCGAGCGCGGCGGCCGCGAGCACCGTGTCCTCCCAGCGGCGCATCAGCGCGAACTCGCGCTGGCGGCGGAGCGATGACGGGCGCAGCCAGCGGAGCTGGGCGAGCAGCCAGACGCGCAGGAAGCCTGCCACCGATGTGGTCTTCACGTGCTGGCCGATCGTCGGGCGGCCGTCGGGCCACCGCCGCTCCGCCCAGCGCGCGATGGGGGCGCCGATCGCGGCGGGCAGGATGCCGTAGAGCTCGTCCAGATCGGGCTTGAGATAGTCCGTGACCACGACCACCGAGCCCTCGGGCGCCGCGTTCTCGCGGCGGATGCGCTCGAAGCGGGCGCGGCGCGTCTTGAGGTCGGCCACCCGGATGGCGTCCTCGTAGGTCATCCACACCGCGAGGCGTCGGGCGAAGGCGCGCGTCAGGCGCGCGTCCGGGTCGAGCGCGCGGACCCGGCGGACGCGCTCGAGGAACAGCTCCGCGTAGCGGGCGTCCTGGTAATCGATCAGCCTCGCGAGCGCTTCGCCGAGCGTCGCATGGAGCGTGTCCGGGAACTCGGCCTCGGTCCGCGCGGCCAGCGCCAGGAACGCGGCGCCTCGCGAACCGAGCGCGGCCGCCCGCTCGGCCTTCACGGCCGGCCACGGGCGCTCGGCCGGCGGCGCTTCCGTCCCCGGCTGCCCGGCCGCCACCAGCTCCTGGCCCGCCTTCAAGCCGCGCACGTTGCGCTCCACCGCGACGCCGCCCTCGCGGATCGCGGCCTCGAAGTCGGCCGCGGTCATCGGCAGCACGCCGGTGGCCGCCAGCGCGCCCAGCAGCAGCGCGTTGACCTCGGTCTGGTGCTGGCGCGCGGCCGTCAGGGCGTCGAAGCCCACGAAGCGACGGCTGAGCTTGCGCGCGGCGGCCTCCAGGCCTTCGCTCGGGTAGATCCCGTCGCCCGGCACCGACTTCTCGGCGATCGAGAAGAGCCGGTGCGTGCTCGCGACCAGGGTGGTGCGGCCGGGCGAGACGTAGTCCATCTCGATGGTGCGCCCGGCCTCGAGCAGCTCGGACGCGATGATCACGTCCACGTCGCCCGGCGTCGGGTAGAGCGAGAAGATCGGCTCCGCGCCGCCCGCTTCCACCCGCTCGGGAAACACCTCGACGTAGTAGGTGGTGGCGCCGGTGCGCTGGGCCACGCCCGGGATCGAGGTGGCCTGGGCCGGGTAGCCGGCGTGGCCCGCCGCGCCCACGAGCCACTCGGTGAGCACGCCGCCGCCCTGCCCGCCGAGCGCGGCGATCAGGATCGAGACGGGGCGGCGCGAGGCCATCACGCGGGCTGGAGCCAGCCGATGAGGCGGCGCCGCAGCCCGTCGAGCGCGCGGGAGCCGGCACCCGGGTTGTGCACGACGCGCGTCTCGTAGAACGACGGACACAGCACGGCGGCGTGGGCCACCTCGCCGCAGAGGCCGCAACCCACGCAGCTCGCGTCCACGTGGGCGATCGGGTCGTCGCGCAGCGGGTCGGGATTGTCCTTCAAGGTGAGCGACGGGCAGCCGTTGAAGCGCATGCACGACTTGTCGCCGGTACAGACGTCGGGGTCCACGCCGAACCGCGGCACCTCGACCCGCGCGCCCGCCTTGAGGCGCGCCGCCGTCTCCGGCTTCACGCGCCGCTGGCGCTCGAGCTGGCACTCCGCGCGGGCGATGATCACCTTGAGCCCGCCCGCGGCGGTGGTCATCGCCTCCTTGACGACTTTCAACGTGGCTTCGACCCGGTAGGGATTCACGGTCTTGATCCAGGAGACCCCGAGGCTCCGGATGGTGTCGGCGATGGACATCTTCACGATGTCGCCACGCGGGTTCTTGCCCGACGAGGGATTGGCCTGCTGGCCGGTGGCCGAGGTGTAGAAGTTCTCCAGCACCACCACGATCGAGTCCTGCTTGTTGAAGACCGCGTTGGCCACCCCCGCGGTGAGACCCGAGTGCCAGAAGCCGCCGTCGCCCAGGATCGAGATCACGCGCTTGTCGAAGTGGGGCGCCACCGCGCTGGCCGAGGCCACGCTCATCCCGTAGCCCAGGATGGTGTTGCCCTGGTTGAACGGCGGCAGCGTCGCGAAGGCGTGGCAGCCGATGTCGGCGGCCACGTGGGTCTCGCCGAGCTCGCGCTGGGCGATCTTGAGCGCGCTGAACACCGGCCGCTCCGGGCAGCCGGTGCAGAACGCGGGCGGGCGCTTGGGCAGCGGCGCCTGGAGCAGCGCGCGGCCCTGCCCCACGTGCTCGGTGAGCGCCTGCCGCCGCCGCTCCGCGTCGCCGCCCAGGAAGCGCGCGAGGGCGGCCAGCACCACCTCGGGCACGTACTCGCCCTGCGCGGCCACCACGTCCTTGCCGTGGATGCGCGTGGTGAGCCCGTGCTCGTAGGCGAGCGCCTTCAGCTCCTGCTCGATGAAGCTCGGCATGCCCTCTTCCAGCACGAGCACGCGCTGCTTGCCCTCGAGGAAGGAGACGAGCTGCTCGGGCACGAGCGGGTGGATCACGTTCAGCACCAGCATCGGGATGCGGGAGGCGCCGAACGGGTCGGCCATGCCCAGCAGCTCGAGCGCCCGCAGCGCGGTCGGGGTGAGCCCGCCCTGGAGGATGATGCCGAGCGCCTTCTCCTCGCCGGGGATCACCTCGTTGAGGCCGCGCGCGACGATGTAGCGCCGGGCCGCGGGCAGCCGCCGCTCGAACTTCTGCGCCTCCTGGGTGTAGGTGGACGGCGGGTGGCTCAGGCGGCCGTAGTCGAAGGAGTGGCGCTCGAGCCGCGTGTTCATGGAGACGGCCGGCCGGACATTGTCGCGGCAGACCAGGCTCCCGCGCATGTGCGCGGCGCGGATGCGCAGGCTGATCACGGTGGGGAGGTTCGAGGCCTCGGACAGGGCGAAGCCCTCTTCCACCATGCGCGCGAGGTTCTGCAGGGTCGGGCGCGGGTCGATGAGCGGTAGCGACGACTTGAGCGCGAAGGCATGCGTGCGCTCCTGGATGACGCTGGCGCCGGCGCCGTAGTCCTCGCCGACCACGATCAGCGCGCCGCCGATGACGCCGGCCGAGGCCAGGTTCGACAGCGCGTCCGCGGCCACGTTGGTGCCCACGATAGATTTCCACGTCACCGCGCCGCGCATCGGGTAGTTGATGGAGGCGCCGAGCAGCGCGGCGGCGGCCGCCTCGTTGGCGGAGGCGTCCAGGTAGACGCCCATCGGCTTCAACAGCGACTCGTTGGCGTCGGCCAGGACATCCAGGAGATGAGAGACCGGCGCGCCCGGGTAGCCGCCCACGTAGGAGACACCGGACTGCAGCAGCGCCTTGGTGATCGCGAGGATCCCCTCGCCCCGGAGCACCTGGCCGTCCCCCAGCGCGAGCTGCTTGACTTCCTCGGCGAACGACCGTTCCATAGGACCCTCTTGTATCACAACCTCCCGGAAGGAGGAGCCCATGGCGCACTTCACCACCAGCGACGGCGTCCGGATCTACTACGAGTCGCACGGCACCGGCGACCCACTCCTCCTGGCCTACGGCATCGGCGGCAACGCGGGGATGTGGCAGCCGAACATCCATGCCCTCTCCGAGCGGCACCGGCTGATCCTCTGGGAGCCGCGGGGCCACGCCCGCTCGGAGAGCCCGGCCGATCCCACCAAGGTCACCTTCGACCACTGGGTGCTCGATCTGCGCGACCTGATGGGCCACCTGGGCCTGGTCCACGCGGTGGTGGGCGGCCTCTCCCTCGGCGGGGGCATCGCGACCCGCTTCACGCTGGCGCACCCCGAGCGGGTGCGGGCCCTGGTCGTGGTGGACTCGTCGTCCGCGGCGGGCCTGCCGCTCTCGGTGGAGAACGTGGTGATGCGCGCCAAGTCGATCGAGGTGACGCTCAAGGGCGGGATGGACGCCATGGCCGAGTTCGCCATCGCGTCGAATCCGAACGTGGCGGGCCGGCTCAAGCTGGACCCGGGGGCGCGCCAGGAGATCTTCGAGTACTACCGCAAGCTGACCCCGATCGGCTACGCGAACGCCCTGCGCGCGCTGCTGCAGATGGACTACATCACCGAGCGGCTGGCCGAGATCAGCGTGCCCACCCTGCTGATCTGCGGCGACGAGGATCCCTCGCTCGAGCCGATGCGGGTGATGGAGAAGAAGATCAAGCCGTCCCGCTTCGTGCTGCTCTCCCCGGCGGGCCACTTCGCCAACCGGGATCAGCCGGAGGACTTCAACCGCGCGGTGCTGGACTTCCTCGACGCGCTCGAACCCGCGTGACCGCGACGTCCGCGCCGCGGACGCCTTCCTTGCAGTCCGGGCAGTAGTAGCCGACCGACACCGGGTGCCCGCACCCGGAGTGCACGAGCTGGGTCTCGCGGTGCACGTGGCGGCCGCCCCACGCGGCGAGCGCGCCCACCACCATCCCGAGCTCCCGGCCGCGGTCGGTGAGCGCGTACTCGGCCCGCGGCGGGTGATCCGAGTAGAGCGTGCGGCGGATCAGCCCGTGCTCCTCCATCAGCTTGAGGCGCGCGGACAGGATGTTGGGGGCGATGCCGGGCAGGCTGCCGAGCAGATCCTGGAAGCGCTGGGTGCCGCGCAGCAGGTCGCGCACCACCAGGAGCGTCCAGCGATCGCCGATGACCTCGAGCGTCTTCGCCACCGGGCAGGACTGGTTGTATTCCTTCGCCATGGGGTCAGGATAGCAGGGGTCTTGACACGAAAGCAAGTGACTAGTATTTTACTAGTCACTATGACCAAGGCGCTCGACTCTCATCCGGATGGTGCAGCGCGGGGAAGCGGCCCCGCCCCCGATCGCCGACCTGATCGGCTTCACGCTCACCGAGGTGCGAGCCCGGCCGGGCGGTGGTCACGCTCGACGCGGGTCCCCGCCACGCCAACCCGATGGGCACGCTGCACGGCGGGGTGCTGTGCGACATCGCGGACGCGGCCATGGGCATGGCCTACGCGGCCGGCCTCGACGAGGGCGAGACCTTCACCACGCTCGAGCTCAAGATCAACTTCCTCAAGCCGGTGCGGACGGGGCGGCTGATCGCCACCGGCCGCCTGGTCAAGGGCGGGCGCACGGTCGGGCTGCTCGAGTGCGACGTGGTGGACGAGAAGGACCGCCTCGTCGCGCGCGCCTCCAGCACCTGCATGACGCTCCGGGGCGAGCAGGCCGAGGGGCGCTAGTGAGCCACGCCGTCGCCGCGGTGGCCCCGGTCGCCGCCGCCCCGCTGTCGCCGCGCACCCGCCTGCTCCTCGAGGGCCCGGTGGCGCGGACCCTGCTCGTGCTCGCCGCGCCCAACGTGCTCGTGATGGTGCTGCAGGCGGCGGTGAGCACGCTCGACGCGGTCTTCGTCGGCTGGCTCGGGTCGGCGGCGCTGGCCGGCGTCTCGATCGTGTTCCCGCTGGTCATGCTGATGCAGACGATGTCCGCGGGCGGGATGGGCGGCGGCGTGGCCTCCGCGGTGGCGCGCGCCCTCGGCGGGGGCCGGCGCGCCGACGCCGACGCACTCGTGATCCACGCGATCGTCATCGCGTTGGTCATGGGCGGGGCGTTCACGCTCATCCTCGAGCTGGCCGGACCCGCGCTCTTCCACGCGATGGGCGGAACGGACGAGGTCCTCACCGCCGCGGTGACCTACTCCCGCGTGCTCTTCGGGGGCGCGGTCGCCTACTGGCTCTTCAACACGCTCAGCAGCGCGATCCGCGGCAGCGGCAACATGGCGGTCCCCGCCTCGGTCATGGTCGCGACCGGCATCGTCTACCTGGGGCTCTCCCCCGCCCTGATCCTCGGCTGGGGCCCGCTGCCTCGCCTGGGCATCGCGGGCGCCGCCGTCGCGAGCGTGTTCTCCTTCGGCCTCGGCAGCCTGGTGCTGCTCGGGTTTCTCTATTCGGGCCGGAGCCTGGTGCGGCCCGCGCTGCGCGGCCAGGGTCTCCGGCGTCGCCTCTTCTGGGAGATCCTGCGCGTCGGCGCCCCCGGGTCGCTCAACACGATCCTGACGAATCTCACCGTCGTGGTCCTGACCGCGCTGGTCGGGCCCTTCGGCGTGACGGCGCTGGCCGGGTACGGCCTGGGCGCGCGGCTCGAGTATCTCCAGATCCCGATCGTCTTCGGGCTAGGGTCCGGGCTCGTCACCATGGTCGGCACCAGCATCGGCGCGGGCGATCGCGCGCGCGCGGTGCGCGTCGCCTGGGTCGGCTCCGCGATGGCGGCGGGTATCACCGGCGTGATCGGGATCCTGGCCGCGCTGTTCCCGCTCGCCTGGCTCGGGCTCTTCACCACCGACCCGGGCGTGCTGGCCGCGGGCACGCGCTACCTCACGATCGTGGGCCCGTTCTACGGCTTCTTCGGCGCGGGGCTCGCGCTCTACTTCGCCTCGCAGGGCGCGGGCCGCCTGCTCTGGCCGCTCCTCGCCGGATTCACCCGGCTCCTGATCGCGGCGGTGGGCGGCTGGCTCGCCACGCGCTGGCTCGGGGGCGGCCTCTCCGGGATCTTCGCGGCCATGGCGGCGGCGCTCGTGGTGTTCGGCGTCATCAACGTCGCGGCGGTCCGGCTGGGCGCCTGGCGCGCCCGCGCGCCGGGGCGATCGTGACCCGTACGCGCGCCCTCGTCGCGGCCTGCGCCGTCCTGGCGCTGACGAGCATTCACCACGTGTACGGCGCCATCCACTACGCCACGCCCTGGCGCTACCACGCCGTGCGGCGGCGTCACGGCGGCTCCTCGGCGCGACCGCCGCGGCGCGCGAAGTCGGGACGAGCTCTGGCGGCCTGACCTCGGCTCGATGAGACTGTTGCCGCCACCTGCAGGTGCTGCCGGCCGTGGTCGCCGCCCGCACCGTGAGGACCATGAAGACCCAGCAGATCTTCGGACTCCAGGTCCTGCTGAGCTTCGTCGTCTACGGCCTGGTGGCGAAGTGGTACGTGACCCCCCGGCTGGCTTCGCTGCAGCTGCGTGCCGCGCTGCAACCGCTGCTCGTGCTCCACGCCGCGCGCTACCTCGGAATGGTCTTTCTCGTGCCGACGGTGGTCGGCCCCGCGCTCCCGGCCGCGTTCGCGGTCCCGGCCGCCTACGGAGATCTCCTGGCCGGCCTGCTCGCCCTTGCCGCCCTCGTGGCGCTTCGCGCGCGCTCCACCATCGCGCTGCCCCTCACGTGGCTCTTCAACGTGGTGGGCCTGCTGGACCTGGTCAACGCGTTCTACCAGGGGCTCACCCGCGACGTGCAGCTCGGGGCGGCCTACTTCATCCCCACCTTCATCGTGCCGGCGCTCGTGGTCACGCACGTCATGATGTTCCGGATGCTGGTCCGCCACCCGCGCTGACCCGCCGCGGCTCCGCATTTGCCCGCGGCGTCACGGATATGAAACAATCGCGGGCGATGACTCGCCGCGCCCGCGCCGTCCTCGCCGTCGCCTGCGGGGCGCACTTCATCCACGACGGCTTCTCCGACATCCTGTACGTGCTCCTGCCGGTGTGGGCGACCGAGTTCGGCCTGAGCTTCGCGCAGGTCGGGCTGCTCAAGACGCTCTACACCGGCGGCATGGCCTCCTTCCAGGTGCCCGCGGGCATTCTCGCGGAGCGCCGCGGCGAAGCGCGGCTGCTGGTGGCGGGCACCGCGGTCACCGCCCTCGGCTTCGTGGTGGCCGGCCTGACCGGCAGCTTCGTCGCCCTGCTCGCCTGCCTCGTGGTGGCCGGCCTCGGCTCGGGCTGCCAGCACCCGCTCTCGTCCTCGCTGGTGGCCCGCGCCTACGAGTCCGGACCGCGCCGGACGGCCCTGGGCACCTACAACTTCTCCGGCGATCTCGGCAAGGTCGCGGTGCCCGCCGCGGTGGCGCTCGCCCTGCCCTGGCTCGGCTGGCGGGGCGCGGTGGGCGTCTACGGCGTCGTCGGGCTCCTGGCGGCCGCGGTGATCCTCGTGCTGCTCGGCCGTCTCGGCGCGGGGCTCCGCCCGGCACCGGCGCCGACCGGCGCGGCACCGGAGCGTGGCAGCGGCTCGGGCATCCGCGACGTGCGCGCCTTCACCGCGATGTCCGCGATCCACATCATCGACAACTCCACGCGCACCGGGTTCCTCACCTTCCTGCCCTTCCTGCTGATCGGCAAGGGCGCGACGGTGCAGTCGGTGGGGCTCGCGCTCATGCTGGTGTTCATCGGCGGCGCGGTGGGGAAGTTCGCGTGCGGGGCCCTCGCGGATCGGGTCGGCGTGATCCGCACCGTGGTGGTCACGGAGGTCATCACCGGCGCGGGCATTCTCTTCCTGCTGACGCTGCCGCTGGGCGCCTGTCTCGTCGCGCTGCCCGTTCTGGGTGTGGCGCTCAACGGTACGTCGTCGGTGCTCTACGGCAGCGTGGCGGATCTGGTGTCGAGCGAGCGGCGGGCGCGGAGCTACGCGATCTTCTACACGCTCGGCATCGGGGCGTCGGCGCTGTCGCCCTTCATGTACGGGCTGCTCAGCGACTGGGGCGGCGTCCGGCTCACCCTCTCCGTCGTGGGCTCCGTCGTCTTCCTCACGCTGCCCTTCACTTTGCCTCTCCGCGCCGCGCCGGTCACCGTCGCGGCGTCCCACTCCGCGTAGCGTCGTACTGGCGTCCTGGCCCGGCGCGAGGCGGCGCGGGCGGGGGGGCGGCACGTGGGCCTCTGACCACGACACGCTTACTCGTCTTGTGCCCTGGAGAGTTCCCAATCTGGGATCGTGCGGTTCCGGGCTTCCGTTGGCGGGGGACGGGTCACCCGGCCCACGTGCCGCCCCCCCGCCCGCGCCGCCGCGCGCCTACCGTGGGATGCTGGGGATGGACACGCGCTCCGTCACCGGCGTTCGATCGTTTTTTCTTAGCCAGGTGAATGTGAGGCGGCCGTCTGGGTCGAAGTGGATCTCGGTGAGAATGCCTGGCGAGAGATGGGCTTGGGGTCCAGTCGCGGGTGATGCGGGCGACTTCTCGGCCTGAAAATATCTGGCGGACTGCGATGGACTTGCCGTCTTCCTGGGCTACGAGGAGGCGGCGGAGGTCCACGTCCAGAGTTTGATCTCTTGGGGGGGAGAGGCGGCGGCGCTTGGCTTCGAAGAAGTAGCTGATGTGGCAGGTGGGGCCGCAGGGGAAGCGGATCTCGGCGAAGGTGGCGGCGCGCCAGATGACTTCGGGTTTCGGCAAGGTCCGCTGGTTCGGGGGTGGGTCGAGCCAGACCGGTTTCTCGGGGTCGCCGTAGTAGTAGCCGACGTTGCAGTCGTGGTCGGTGCGGCAGGTGGCGACGAGGCCGGTGCTGGGGAACGCGGAGCGGTAGAGGCAGCGGGAGGGCTGCTCCCCGCCGGGTCCCGCGCAGTCGCCCGCCACGGGCTGGGGCGAGGAGGCGGCCGCGATGGAGAGCAGGCCGGCCAGCAGGAGCGGGGGCAGCGTGAACAGCAGCTAGGCCGGCTTCGACGTGAGCAGCTCGGTCATCTTGGTGAAGAACTGATCGAGCATCATCTTGGTGACCCCGCCCAGCATCCGCTGCCCGACACTCGCGATGAGGCCGCCCACCTGCACGTCGGCGTCGTAGCTCACCTTGGTGCCGCCGTCCACGTCGGACATCTGCATGCCCGCGGCGCCGCGGACGAAGCCCGGCCCGCCGCTGCCCTCGACCGCCATGCGGTAGCGGTTGGGTGGCTCGAGGTCGCTCAGCTTCACCTTGCCCTCGAAGGTGCCCTTGATGGCGGCGACCCCGATCTTCATGGTGGCCTTGTACTCGTTCGGCCCGATCGCCTCGAGCTTCTCGCAGCCGGGCAGGGCCTGCGCCAGGATATTGGGATCGAGGAAGGCGGCCCACACCTTCTCGCGCGGGGCCGGAATGTCGGCGGAGCCTTCGATCTTCATGTCAGCCCTCGAGCGTGCGCACGGCGGCGGCCATCCGTCGCAGCCCTTCCTTGATGGTGTCGAGCCCCGTCGCGTACGAGAGACGGATGTGGGCGTCGGAGCCGAAGTCCACCCCCGCCACCGTCGCGATGCGCGCCTCGTCCAGCAGGAACGCGCACACGTCCGCGGAGCCGCGGAGCACGCCGGCCTTCGCGCGCTTGCCGAAGAGCCCGGAGACGTTGGGAAACGCATAGAACGCGCCCTTCGGCATCACGCAGGTCACGCCCGGGATCGCGTTGAGCGCCTCGATGATCACGCGACGGCGCCGATCGAACTCGCCCGCCATCTTGGCCACCTCGTCCTGCGGGCCGCTCAGCGCCTCCACCGCGGCCCACTGGGCGACCGAGGTGGGGTTGGACGTGACCTGGCTCTGCACGTCGGTCATCGCCTTGATGACGGGCCGGGGGCCGGCCGCGTACCCGATGCGCCACCCGGTCATCGCGTAGGCCTTCGAGCACGTGTTGACCACGATGGTGCGCGCCTTCACCTCGGAGGACAGCGAGGCGATGGACACGTGCCGGCCTTCATAGGTGAGCGACTCGTAGCACTCGTCCGAGACGATCCACAGATCGCGCTCCACCGCGAGCTTGGCCACCGCGGCCAGCGCGTCCGGGGAGAACACCGCGCCGGTCGGGTTGCCCGGGCTGTCGAGCACGACCATCCTCGTCCGCGGCGTCACCGCCCGGCGGAGCGCGGCGGGGTCGAGATCGAAGCCGGTCGCCTCCTGCGTCATCACCGGGACCGGCACTCCGCCCAGCAGGCGCACCTGCTCCGGGTACGAGACCCAGTAGGGGCTCGGGATCAGCACCTCGTCGCCCGGGTTGATCAGCGCCATCACGATGTTGTAGAGCGTGTGCTTGGCGCCGCAGGAGACCGTCACCTCGTCCGGCGCGTACTCGAGGCCGTTGTCGCGCTTGAACTTCTGACAGACCGCGGCGCGTAGCTCGGGAATGCCCCCGACCTCGGTGTACTTGGTCTGCCCCGTCTCGATCGCGCGGATCGCGGCGGCCTTGATCCGGGCGGGCGTGTCGAAGTCGGGCTCGCCCGCTCCGAAGGAGATCACGTCGATGCCCTGCGCGCGCATCGCCTTCGCCTTGGCCTGCATGGCGAGGGTCGGCGAGGGGGCCAGCGTCTTCATCCGGTCTGCCAGCATGGGCTCCTGCCTTTGACTATCTGGGCTTGGAAAACTTCTGGGTCAGGCGCTCCTCCACCGGCGGCGGCACCAGGCCGGTGACGGGCGCGCCGAGCGAGGCGACCTCCTTGATGAGGCGCGAGGCGATGTAGGTGTAGCGCTCGTGCGGCATCATGAACACGGTCTCCACCGTGTGGCGGAGCTTGCGGTTCATCAGCGCCATCTGGAACTCGTACTCGAAGTCGGAGACGGCCCGGAGGCCGCGCACGATGCAGTCCGCGCCCTCCCGCTCCACCAGGTCGATCAGCAGGCCGTCGAACGACGTGATGCGCATCCGGCCCATCCCGATGCCGGCGGTGCACTCGTCGATCAGCTCGAGGCGCTCCTTGACCGTGAAGAGCGGCTCCTTCGAGGGGTTCGCCACCACCGCCACGATCAGCTCGTCGAAGATGCGCAGGCTGCGCTCGATGAGATCCAGATGCCCGTTGTGCATCGGATCGAACATCCCCGGATACACCGCCCGCTTGCCCACGCTCGCCCCCGTTGGAAATGCCTGAAAACGCTGCTCAGTCTACGCGTCGGCGAAAGAAAGTCAAGGTCGTCTCCCCGAACCGGCGCGCCTTCCAGAGCGTGAGGGCGCCCGTCGCGGCGGCCGGCGGCGTCTTGGTGCCGTGCTGGACCACCACCACCGCGCCCGCGACGAGCACGCCCCCGGCCGCCACCGCGTCGAGCGCGGCGGCCGCGCGCGGTGAATCGTACGGCGGATCGAGGAAGACGATGCCGAAGCGCTCACCTTCCGCCTCCAGGTCGCCGACCGCGCGCGCGGCGTCGGCCCGCATCACGCGCGCCTGGTCCGCCAGGCCCAGGCGCGCGATGTTGTCGCGCAGCGCGCGCAGCGCGGCGCCGTCCTGCTCGACGAACACCGCCGACGGCGCCCCGCGGGACAGCGCCTCGATGCCGACGCCGCCCGCGCCCGCGAAGAGATCGAGAAAGGGGCCCGCGTCGAGGAACGGCATCAGGGTGTCGAGGCACGCGATGCGCACCTGATCCGCGGTCGGCCGCGTGGTGCGGCCGCCCGGCGTGGTCAGCCGCTGGCCCTTGAGCGCGCCCGCGAGCACCCTCACGGCGTCGTCTCCGACTGGCCCACGCGCCGCCCGTCGATCTTCCACTGCTCGCCCTCGCGCAACACCGCGTACTCGACGCGATCGGGCACTCCGTCTCGCTCCGCGGCTCGGGTGGCCTCGACCAGGAACACCACGCGCGACGGACTGCGCCGGATCTGCTGCACCCGGAAGTCGGCGTACCGCGGCTCGGCGGCCGCCCGCGACTCCGCGTACTCGGCGACGGATCCCCGCCCCTGCCGGGCCCACTCGGCCTGCACCCGCTTCGACAGGCGCGGCCAGCACGGCGCGAAGCGCTGCGTGCGCTCGCACGTGAAGTAGTCTTCGAGCGCCTGGCGGGCCCGGGCCAGCTCGACGCTGTTCTGGCTCGCCGCCGGGGGCGGCGCGCCCATCGCGCCCAGCACGAGCGCGCCGACCAGGGCCCACCGCGCGTGGCCGCGCATCAGCCGACCCCGGCCAGGTCGAGCTTGCCCCGCCAGCGCTGGAGCAGCGCGGCCCGCAGGGCCCGGTGCGGCGGCGCGAGCAGATTGGGATCCTCGCGGATCAGCGCCACCGCGTCGCGCCGCGCCGCTTCGAGCGCCGCCGCGTCGCGGAGCAGATCGGCGACGCGGAACTCGGGCAGGCCCGACTGGCGCGTGCCGAAGAAATCGCCCGGCCCCCGGAGCGACAGGTCCGCCTCCGCGATCTTGAAGCCGTCATTGGTGGCGGTCATCGCCTCGAGCCGCCGCTTGGCGTCCTCCGACGAGGCGCCCGAGAGCAGGATGCAGTAGCTCTTCCACGGGCCGCGCCCGACGCGCCCGCGGAGCTGGTGGAGCTGGGAGAGGCCGAAGCGCTCGGCGTGCTCCACCACCATCACCGAGGCGTTGGGCACGTCGATGCCGACCTCGATCACGGTGGTGGACACCAGGATGTGGATCGCGCCCGCCTTGAACTCGCGCATCACGCGATCCTTCTCGGCGAAGGGCATGCGCCCGTGCAGCAGGCCGATCGCGAGATCGGCGAAGACCTCGCGCTGCAGGCGCTCCGCCATCTCGGTCGCGGCCTGCAGATCGAGGGCCTCCGACTCCTCCACCAGCGGGCAGACCACGTAGACCTGGCGGCCGTCGTTCACCTGCTCGCGCAGGAACCGGTAGATCTTCCCGCGGGCCGAGCCGGGACGCGCCCGCGTGAGCACCGGCTTGCGCCCGGGCGGGAGCTGGTCGATCACCGAGACCTCGAGATCGCCGTACAGCGTCAGCGCGAGCGTGCGCGGGATCGGGGTGGCGGTCATCACCAGCACGTCCGGGCTCTCGCCCTTGCGCCTGAGCGTCGCGCGCTGGTGCACGCCGAACCGGTGCTGCTCGTCGACCACGGCCAGGCCGAGCCGGTGAAACTTCACGGTGTCCTGGACCAGCGCGTGCGTGCCGATCATGCAGCGGATCTCGCCCGCCGCGGCGGCCGCGAGCACCCGCTCGCGCGCCTTGCCCTTCACCGCGTTGGTCAGGAGCGCCACCTCCACGTCGAGCGGCCCGAGGAGCTGGGTCAGCGTCATGAGGTGCTGCTCGGCCAGGATCTCGGTCGGCGCCATGAGGGCGGCCTGGTAGCCGGCCTCCACCGCGGTGAGGATCGCGAGGGCGGCCACCACCGTCTTGCCCGAGCCCACGTCGCCCTGGATGAGCCGGTTCATCGGGTAGGGCTCGGCCATGTCCTGCCGGATCTCGCGCCACACGCGCTCCTGCGCCTCCGTCAGCGCGAACGGGAGCGAGCCGAGGAGGCGCCGGGCGAGCGCGCCGGGCGGATTCATCGCGAGCCCGGGCTGGCGGCCCTGGCGCTGCCGGCGGATCGCGAGCCCGAGCTGGAGCAGCAGGAACTCGTCGTAGACCAGCCGCCGCCGCGCGCTCGCGTAGTCGCTGTCCGCCTTCGGGAAGTGGCCGGCGCGCAGGGCCTCGGGCAGCGGCACGAGCCGGTGCTTCGCCCGCAGCGCGTCGGGCAGCGGATCATCCAGGCCGTCCACGTAGCCGTCCACCAGGCGCTTCATCAGCGAGCGCATCGGCCGCGCGGTGAGGCCGCGGGTCAGCCCGTAGACCGGCACCAGGCGGCCGGTGTGGAGCGTCTCGTCGGACGGATCCCCCGCGCCCTCGGCCGGATCGTCCTCGACGACCTCGTAGTCCTTCACGTTCATCTGCAGCGGCCCCGAGCGGTAGCGCTGCGCCTTGCCGTGGACGATGAGACGCTGTCCGCGCTGGAAGAGCCGCTCGAGATACGCCTGGCCGAACCAGACGCAGGTGAGGAAGCCGGTGCCGTCGCTCAGCAGCACCGACAGCGGCACCCGCGGACGGTTCCGGGGCGGCGGGCTGATCGCCCGGATGGTCCCCGTCACCGTGGTCACGTCGTCGGGCTTGAGGCTCCGGAGCGGGGTGAGCTGGCTCCGGTCCTCGTGGCGGACCGGGAGGTAATAGAGCGCGTCCTCCACGGTCTGCAGGCCCAGGTTGGCGAGGAGCTTGGCCCGCCCGGGCCCGACGCCCTTGAGGAACTGGAGCGGCGTGGCAAGCGGATGCGTCGCGGGCGCCCCCGCGCTGCTCGGGGCGCCGGCCGGCTTACTCGGGGCCAACGGTTTGCCTCATGCCAGCCCTCATGCTATAAAAGGTCGCCGCATCCAGCAAACCACACTCAGATCTAGGGATCGGCAGGGGATCAAGCATGGCTCGAAGCTGTGATGTCTGCGGGAAGGGTCCGGCCGTCGGTCACAAGATCAGCCACGCCCACAACGTGACCAAGAGGCGGTGGCTTCCGAATCTGGTCTCGATGCGCGCCATGGTCAAGGGCCGGGTGCAGCGCATGCGCGTCTGCACGCGCTGCCTGAAGGCCGGCAAGGTCGTCAAGGTCGTCTAGCTCGGTAGAAAAAGAGGGCGGGGGGTGTCGCCACCCCCCGCCGTACTCTGACGCTTAGCTTCAGAATGAGTCCCGGTGGGAGGCCGCCACCCCCCACCGCACGACTACAGCACACCTACTTCTTCTTCTTCTTGGCCGCCTTCTTCTTCTTCGCCATGAGGGTCGTCACCTCCTTTCGTTGAGGAATGACGTCACGCTTCGCTACTTCCTCTTACCCTTCTTGGTGGCCTTCTTCTTGCCACCCTTCTTGACCGCCTTCTTGCGCTTCGGCATGTGAGGTCTCACCTCCCTCCGGTCGGAGACTCAGTAACCCATCGCTTCGCGCCGCAGATGGGCGGCCTGATCCCGCCCCCGGCGCTCGTAGTGATAGAGGTCGGCGTAGAGCTGGGGCAGGCAGACGACCGGGAGCCCCCCCTTCGCCAGCGGGGCGTAGAAGACGCCCTGGTCGTACGGGGAGAGCAGGTAGACGTTCCCCTCCCCCTCGCCCGGCCGTAGCCCCAGCGTCCGGGCCACCGGCTCGGGGTCGCCCTCGAGATAGCAGTGAATGGCCGGGAAGCGGACGTTCGGGGCCACCAGCGCGGCGCCCGAATGGAGCGTGAACGCGTACCGCCGGTGTGCCTCGTGGGCCGCCCGACCCAGCTCCGCCACCAGCCCGCGGGTGATCCGCTCCGGGGAGAAGTAGGCCTGGACGTCGTTCTGCCGATACGAATAGGCCTCCACCCAGGCGTCCAGCAGCTCCCCCGCCCGGGTGACCTGGATGCGCTGCTGGCCATTCCGCTCCACCCAGGACAGCTCCTCCAGCCGCTTCACCACGTTGTGGGCATGGCCCAGGCTCACGTCCGCGGCCTTGGCCAGCTCTTCGAGCCGCCAGGCATGCTGGGGGTCTACCAGCATCACCCTGACGACCCGGGTGGCCCGGGGGGCGAACAGGGACTTCAGGGGCCGGTTGGAGGGCCGGAGGTTCGGCTTGCCCTCTTTCTCGATCAGCACGTTCTCGAAGCTCAGGTAGCAATTGCCGGACAGGTCCAGATACCCCAGCCCGCTCCGCTTGATGAGGGAGGCGCTCTGGGGGCTGATGTACGGGGACACCGCCACCGGATACGCTTCCGGCATGTCCTTGCGGATCTCCAACAGCCTGGTCACGGCCTCGCGGATCTGCCGGGGCTGGCCGAGCGAAGTGACACCAATTGCGAGGGTGTGGGGCGTACCGCCCATCTTGAATTTCATAACCAGATCAGCGGTTTGACCGCCTATCTTCACGTCGACAGATTGCTCCCACCCGCTGGCTTTTGACATCAGTTCGCGCACCCGCTGCGCTGCCAGGGTCTTGATATCGTCTGCTTTCGCCATTCCTTCACGTCCACTTTCACTTGTTCCGTCATTTTCAGCGTATGCTGAAACCATATGAACAAATGAAAATCCTGTCAAGCAAAATTCAATGCCCTTCGATTCCATCCATGGTCTCGTCGTCGAGCCCGAAGTAGTGGCCGACCTCGTGGACCACGACGTCACGGACGAGATCAGCCATTTCCTCCGGATCCTCGCAGTCCTCTTCGATGGGCCCCTGGTAGATGTGGATGGTGTCGGGCAGGACATTGCCGTAGGAGGAGTCCCGGCGCGTGATGTCGATGCCCCGGTAGAGCCCGTAGAGGGTGTCCGGGGGCTCGATGCCCATCTCGGCGAGCGTCTCGTCGTCGGCCCAGTCCTCGACCACGACGGCGATATTGGCCAGCTTGTCGCGGAAGGCGCGGGGCAGCTTGCGGAGGGCGGAATCGACGAGCGCTTCGAACTGCCGGCGGGTCATCTGGGCGACTGCTCGGGGTGCTAGACCCCTCGGACCCGCTCGACGTTGGCGATGTCCTTCACCTCGCGGATGGCCTGCATGATGTCCTGGAGCTGGCGCAGGTCGTCCACCTCCACCACGAAGTGGTTGAGGCCCTTGCGATCCTCGGTCACGGTGATCTCGGCCTTGATGATGTTGCCCTGGCGCGAGGAGATGGCGCTGGTGATCTCGGCCAGCAAGCCCGGGCGGTCCCGCCCGATGTAGACCGCGATCCGCACCGGCCGCTTGGTCGGCTCCCCCGCCTCCCACTCCACCGCCACCAGCCGCTCCTTCTCCAGCACATTCTTGACCACCGTGAGGCAGTCGCGGGCGTGGACGGTCAGGCCGCGCCCCCGCGTGATGAAGCCCACGATGCCGTCGCCGGGCACCGGGGAGCAGCACTTCCCGAAGCGGACGAGCAGGTCGTCCACGCCCCGGATCCGGACCGCGGGGCCGTCGGCCCGTCGGGCCGGGCGGGCCGGCTTGGTCTCGGCGGGGGCCTCGCTGTCGGCGGGCGGAGACGGAGCCACCCGGCCCAGCACCTGCTGGATCGAGGTCTTCCCGTAGCCGATCGAGGCCAGCAGGTCGTCCACCGTCGGGAACCCCAGCTCGACGATGAGCTTCTTCATCTCGTCGGAAGCGAGCAGGGTGGCGGGCGCCAGCCGGTACTTCCGCGCCTCACGGTCGAAGAACTCCCGGCCGAGGGTGAGCGAACGAGCGCGCTCCTCGATCTTCAGCCACTGGTTGATCTTGGCGCGGGCGCGGTTCGACTTGACGATCTTGAGCCAGTCGCGGCTCGGATGCTGGGTGGGCGACGTCACGATCTCGACGATGTCGCCCTGGTGGAGCGTGTAGCGGAGCGGGACCAGCTTGCCGTTCACCTTGGCGCCGACGCAGTGGTGGCCGACGTCGGTGTGCACGGTGTAGGCGAAGTCCACCGGCGTCGCCCCCTCCGGCAGCGCCTTCACGTCCCCGCGCGGGGTGAAGACATACACCTCGTCCGGGAACAGGTCGAGGCGGACGCTGTCGAGGAACTCCTTGGGGTCGCTCGTCTCGTTCTGCGACTCCAGGAGCTGGCGCAGCCAGGTGAAGGCGTCGTCGAACTTGTCGCGGTCGCTCCGCTTCTCCTTGTAGAGCCAGTGGGCCGCGATGCCTTCCTCGGCGATCCGGTGCATCTCCCCGGTGCGGATCTGGATCTCCACCGGGTCGCCCTTGGGGCCGATGACCGTCGTGTGCAGCGACTGGTACATGTTGACCTTGGGCATCGCGATGAAGTCCTTGAAGCGGCCGGGCACCGGCTTCCACAGCGAGTGCACGACCCCCAGGGCGCCGTAGCAGTCGCGGACGGTGTTGGTCAGGACGCGGACCGCGGTGAGGTCGTAGATCTCGTCGAACTCGCGCCCGCCCTCGTGCATCTTTTTCCAGATCGAGTAGAAGTGCTTCGGACGGCCCGCGATCTTGGACCCGATCCCCACCTCGCCCAGCTTCTCGTGGAGCAGCGTGATCAGGTGGTTGATCTCCGCCTCGCGCTCGAGCCGCCGCTTGGCGACGCGCCGCATCAGCTCCTGGTAGTCGTCCGGCTGCAGGACCCGGAGGGCCAGGTCCTCCAGCTCCGCCTTGACCTTGGCCATCCCGAGCCGGTGGGCCAGGGGGGCGTAGATGTCGAGGGTCTCCTGGGCGATCTTCCGGGCCTTGTCCGTGGGCAGGTACTGCAGCGTCCGCATGTTGTGCAACCGGTCGGCCAGCTTGATCATGAGCACGCGGAGGTCGCGCGCCATGGCCACCAGCATCTTGCGGAAGTTCTCGGCCTGGCGCTCTTCCCGGGAGGAGAAGGCCAGCTTGCCGATCTTGGTCACCCCATCCACCAGGTCGGCGATCTCGGTACCGAACTCGCGCTGGAGGTCCCCCTTGGTGGCCTTGGTGTCTTCCAGGACGTCGTGAAGGAGGCCGGCCGTGACCGTGGTCACGTCCATCTTGAAGTTGACGAGGAGGCCGGCGACCTCGAGGGGGTGGGAGAGATAGGGCTCGCCGGAGGCGCGCTGCTGGCCCAGGTGGGAGCGTTCAGAGAATCGGTAGGCGCGCTCCAGGAGATCCAGATTGGCGGCAGGCTGGTACTTGGGGATCTCCTCGATCAACGTCTGCAGTTGGGTCAACCGTTACCCTCCCCAGGTTGACCACCAATTTTGCCACTAAAATCAGGCTTTTGCTACGGCTTTTTTCCTCTTGGCGACCCCGCGCTCCCGCCAGTTCGACCAGTCCACGATCAGCGATGCCGCGATGTAGATCGTCGAGAAGGTGCCCGTGACGACCCCGACGGTGAGCACGAAGGCCATGTCCTCCAGGACCTTGCCCCCGAAGACGTACAGGACGGCGGTGCTGAAGAAGACGGTCACGGCGGTCAGGACGGTCCGGGAGAGGGTCTGGTTGATGGCGTTGTTGATCTGGGTCGCGAAGGTCTCACCCCGGCGCTTCTTGGCCCGGTTCTCACGCACCCGGTCATAGGCCACGATGGTGTCGTTGACCGAGTAGCCGATGATCGTGAGCAGGGCGGCCAGGATGGCGAGGGACATCTCCCGGTTGGTCAGCGACATGGCCGACAGGCAGATCAGCACGTCGTGGATGATGGCGGCCACGGAGGCCAGCCCGCCCATCAGATCGAACCGGATCGCGATATAGGCCAGGATGCCCGCCATGCTCCAGAGCACCGCATAGATGGCCTGGACCTGGAGGTCCTTGCCCACCTGGGGCCCCACGAACTCCACCCGCCGGACCTCGTGCTTGCCCAGCTCGGGGTCCTTGGAGAGGGCCTCCTGGGTGCGCCGCGTCACCTCCTCGGAGGAGAGCGCGGCCAGGGGGAGGCGGAGCAGGTACTCGCGGGTGTCCCCGAACTCCTGGATGACGCTCTCGCCCATCTGCACGGTCTCGAGCGCGTGCCGGATGCGGTCCACCGCGACCGCCTTCTCGAACCGCACCTGGATCAGGGTGCCGCCGGAGAAGTCGATCCCGTAGCGCAGGCCGCCCTTGGCCACCATGGAGCCGAGCCCGGCCAGGATGAAGAGGATCGAGATGACGTAGGCCCAGCGCCGCCGGCCGACGAAGTCGAAGTTGGAGTCCCGGAACAGCGCGATCATATGGACAGCGTCTCCCGCTTGCGCTGGCCCATGTAGATCAGGTCGAAGAGCAGCCGGGTGAAGAAGACGGCGGTGAACAGGCTGACCGCGATGCCGATCATCAGGGTCACCGCGAAGCCCTTGACCGGCCCGGTCCCGAACTGGAAGAGGATGAGGCCCGACACGAGCACGGTCACGTGGGTGTCGATGACCGTCTTGAACGCGCGCGAGAAGCCCGCGTCGATGGCCCCGCGCACCGTCTTGCCGGCCCGCAGCTCCTCCCGGATGCGCTCGAAGATCAGGATGTTCGTGTCCACCGCCATGCCGATGGTGAGCGCGATGCCCGCGATGCCGGGCAGGGTCAGGGTGGCGTGGAAGCCCGCCATCGTCGCCATCAGCAGCAGCAGGTTGAGGCCCAGCGCCACGTCCGCGATGACCCCGGACAGGCGGTAGTAGATCAGCATGAACAGGAACACCAGCGCGGTGGAGGCGAAGATGGCGATCATGCCCTGGCGGATGGAGTCGGCGCCCAGCGAGGGCCCGACCGTCCGCTCCTCGAGCACCTGGACCGGCGCGGGCAGCGCGCCCGCCCGCAGCACGATGGCGAGGTCGGTGGCCTCGTCCGTGGAGAAGCCGCCCGTGATCTGGGCCCGTCCGGAGGGAATGCGCTCGCGGATCTGCGGGGCCGAGTGGACGTTGCCGTCGAGCACGATCGCGAGGCGCTTGCCCACGTTGGCGTCGGTCAGCTCCGAGAAGGCGCGGGCGCCGGAGGCGTTGAAGTCCACCGAGACGTAGGGCTCGCTCGTGTTCTGGTCGATGGAGACGCGCGCGGTGGTCACATCGCGCCCGGTGATCGCCGCCTTCTTCTGGACGAGGAACGGCACCTTCTTCTCCTCGCGGGTCTGCTTGTCCACCCGGCGCTGGTAGAGGACCTCGGTGCCCGGCGGCGGCCCGGTCCGCAGCGCGGTCTCCGCGTCGGTGCGCTCGTCCACCATCTTGAACTCGAGCAGCGCGGTCTTGCCGATGAGGGCCTTGGCCCGCCCTGGATCCTGCACGCCCGGGAGCTGCACGAGGATGCGGTTCTCACCCTGCTGCTGGATAGACGGCTCGGCGACGCCGAACTGATCGATGCGGTTGCGGATGGTCTCGAGCCCCTGGCGCACCGCCAGCTCGCGGATGTGCTTGGCCTCGCTCGCCTTGAGCGCCAGCCCCATGCGGCCCGCGGCCTGATCGGCTTCCTTCCGGTCGAAGGTGGCCAGGACCTCGTCGGTCGTCTTCACCGCCGCGTCCCAGCTCTGCGGGGAGCCGAGCTGGAGGACGAGCTCGCTGGTGCCTCGCCGCTCGATCCGGGTGACCCCGATCCCGCGCTTCTCCAGCTCGGCCTTCGCGGTGTCCCCCGCCCGCTCGACCTGCGCCTCGATGGCCTTGTCCACGTCCACGCCGAGGACGAGATGGATGCCCCCCTGGAGGTCGAGGCCTAGATTGATGGTCTTGGCGGGCGGGTACAGGTACCAGACCGACACCGCGATGACGACCACGACGAGGGCGATGCGGGCTCCGAGCTGACGGCGCATCCTAGGCGCTCGACTCCTTGTCGCCCGCGGCGGGCACGATGCGCCCGATGGAGCCGCGCTCGAAGTCGAGCTTCACCTGATCGGCCACCTTGAGCGTCACGGTGTGCTCGGACAACCCCACCACGGTGCCGTAGAGCCCGCCGCTGGTGACGACCCGATCGCCCTTCTTGATCGCCCGCAGGAGGTTCTCCCGCTCTCGGCGCTGCTTCTGCTGGGGGCGGATGATCAGGAAGTACATGATGGCGAACATGCCGATCATCAGCGGGAGGACGGACATGATGCCGCCGCCGTTGCCGCCGCCGGGCGATGGCGACATCGCGTATGCGAAATCGATCATGAAAATCAGGCCTCCGAGTCCGCGGGAATGTCGGCCGAGCCGCGCAGGGATTCTACCCCATAACGCTCCAGAAACCGAGACCGGAACGAGACGAACTCGCCACGGGCCACCGCCTCGCGCATCTGCCGCATGAGTCCCAGGTAGAAGGTGAGGTTGTGCAGCGACAGGAGCCGGTAGCCGAGGAGCTCGCGCGCGGCGAAGAGGTGGCGCAGATAGGCCCGCGAGAAGCGGCGGCAGGCCTCGCAGGGGCACGCGGCGTCGAGCGGCGCGCCGTCGTGGCGGAAGCGGGCATTCTCGATGTTGAGCGGCCCGTCCGGGGTGAAGGCCTGGCCGTTGCGCGCGTTGCGCGTCGGCATCACGCAGTCGAAGAGATCGACGCCGCGGGCCACCGCCTCCACCAGGTCGGTCGGCTTGCCCACGCCCATGAGATAGCGCGGGCGGTCGGCGGGCAAGTGAGAGGCCACCAGCTCCGCGATGTCGTACAGCTCGGGCTTGGGCTCGCCCACCGCGAGCCCGCCGATGGCGTAGCCCGGCAGGTCGAGCGCGCAGGTCTCCTCCACCGCGCGGCGGCGCATCGCGGGCGAGGTGCCGCCCTGCACGATGCCGAAGAGCGCGCCCGGCGCGCCCGCGGCCCGGTGCGCGGCGACGGCCCGGCGGAGCCATCGCAGCGTCAGCGCGAGCGAGCGCTCGGTCTCCTCGAGGGTGGCCGGGTGCTCGAGACACTCGTCGAGCGGATGGAGCACGTCGACGCCGAGCGCGTGCTGGACGGCCACGACCGATTCCGGCGTGAGGGTGCGGAGCGTCCCGTCCACGTGGGAGCGGAACTCGACGCCCTCTTCCCCGATCCGCCGCAGGTTGGAGAGGCTCCACACCTGGAAGCCGCCCGAGTCGGTCAGGATGGGCCCGTCCCAGGCCATGAAGCGGTGCAGGCCGCCCAGCTCGCGCACCAGCTCGTGGCCCGGGCGCAGGAGCAGGTGGTAGGTGTTGGCCAGCACGATCTGCGCGCCGGCCGCGATGAGATCGGCCGGGGTCAGGCTCTTGACCGTGCCCTGCGTCGCCACCGGCATGAAGGCCGGCGTGTCCACCGAGCCGTGCGCGGTGCGCATGCGGCCGAGGCGCGCGGCGCCGTCGGTGCGGATCAGCTCGAAGCCGAAGGGCTGCGCCCTCACTGGATCAGCATCGCGTCGCCGTACGAGTAGAAGCGGTAGCGCGCGGCGACCGCGTGCCGGTAGGCGTCCAGGATCAGGTCGCGGCCCGCGAGCGCCGCCACCAGGACCAGCAGGGTCGAGCGCGGCAGGTGGAAGTTGGTGATGAGCGCGTCCACCACGCGGAAGCGGTGGCCGGGCCGGATGAAGAGATCGGCGAGGCCCGCTCCCTCGCGCAGCCGCCCGTCCTCGCCCATCGCCCACTCGAGCGCCCGCGTCGTGGTCGTCCCCACCGCGACGACGCGGCGGCCGTCGCGCTTCGCCTCGTGCACGGCGCGCGCGGTCGCCTCGGGCATCTCGATCGGCTCCGCCTCCATGCGGTGCTCGTCGAGCCGCGTGGCCCGCAGCGGCCGGAAGGTGCCCGGCCCCACGTGCAGCGTCAGGTAGTGCACCGCGACGCCCCGGTCGGCGAGCCGCGCCAGCAGCTCCGGCGTGAAGTGCAACCCCGCGGTCGGCGCCGCCACCGACCCGTCGTCGCGCGCGTACACGGTCTGGTAGCGCTCGCGATCCTCCGGCTTCGGCGCATCGTGCCGCGCGATGTACGGCGGCAGCGGCGGCAACCCATGCCGCTCCAGCAGCTCCCGCACCGGCCACGGCGCCTCGATCTCGACGACCCGCGCTCCCGCTGGCCGCCTCTCCCACGATCCGCGCCCGCGCCGCCCCACCCGCCAGCTCCACCCGCGCCCCGACCCGACACCGGCGCCCCGGCTGCACCAGCGCCTCCCACCGCCCCTCCCCGACCGGCCGCAACATCAACAGCTCCACCGGCCGCCCACCCTCGACCGCGGTCCCCAGCAACCGCGCCGGAATCACCCGACTCCGATTCGCCACCAGAGCAATCCCCCGCCCGCAAGAGCTCAGGAAGATCGCCGAACGTCCGGTCCTCCCACGCCCCGCGCGCCCGATCGACCACGAGCAGCCGCGAAGCATCGCGAGGCTCCGCCGGCTCCTGCGCAATCAGCTCCGCCGGCAACGAATAGTCAAAGAGCGAAACGTCCATAGCCCACGAAGTGTAGCCCAGCCAGACAACCGCGGACACACAGAGAGAAGCCAGAAGCGTAGACCAGCAGCGGGAACCCAGTGGAGGGAAACCAGGAAGAGAGACCGGGGCGTCGGGAGGGGCGGGGGGCGGCAGGTGGGCCGGCTGACCCGTTCCCCGCCCCACGGAAGCCCGGAATCACACGACCCCAGATTGGGAACTCCCCAGGGCGACAAGACGAGAAAGCGTGTCGTGGTCAGAGGCCCACCTGCCGCCCCCCGCCCCTCCCGACGCCCCGCCTCCCGCGAGCGAGCTACCCGATCCGCGCCCCCGGCTCCACGTCGAGATCAGGCGCAAGGAGGATCACCTCGCCGGCCGAGCTGTACGCGCCGAGGACGAGCACCTCGGAGACGAACGGCCCGATCCGCTTCGGCGGAAAGTTGACGACCGCGACCACGCGCCGGCCGACCAGCGCGCCGGCGTGTAGTGCGTCGGTGATCTGCGCGCTCGACCGCTTGACGCCGAGCGGCCCGAAGTCGATCTCGAGCTTGAGCGCGGGTCGCCGCGCCTCGGGAAACTCCTGGGCGGCGAGCACGACGCCCACGCGCATGTCCACGCGCGCGAACTCGTCCCAGGACAGGCTCACGCCGGTCGGAGCGCTCAGCGGGCCGCGGGCGCGGACGGAAGCGTGGCGAGCACGGCGCCCGGGTAGTAGTAGGCGACGATCTGCTGCGCGTTGTAGCCCTGGTCGGCCATGGTCTTGGCGCTCCACTGATCGAGCCCGACCCCGTGACCGTAGCCGCGACCGACGAAGCGGGCCACCGGACCCGCCACCGCCACCGCGAAGAGCGTGCTCTTGAGCGTGTCGTAGCCGACCAGGCGGCGCAGGTCGTTGCCCCGGAGCGTCACGGTGCCCGCGGTGCCGCGGACCGCGATCCGCGCCACCCGCAGGGACGTGCTCCGCTCGAGGACGTCGAGCGCCAGCACGCGCCCGACCGACACCCCGCCCCGGAGGAGCGCGGCGGAGAGATCGGCAAGGGGCAGATCGAGGCGCCAGCGCTGATGCGGCGAGGCGGAGGGGAACTCGACGCGCACCGGCTTCAGCGCGGGCATGTTCCCCGTCGCGAACACCACGCGCGGATCCTCGGTGTGCCCGCCGCTGTCGGTGTGGTAGAAGGCGGGGAACAGCTCGCCGTTCCACAGCAGCACCTGGCCGGCCGTCTCGTTCACCGCGGCCCAGACCGGCGAATCCGTCGGCACGCGGCCGATGTACTGCTGGTTCAGCGTCGAGGCGACGAGGTGGAACGCCTTCTCGGCGTTCAGGCGCCGGTGATAGGCCGCGTAGGTGCGCGCCACCACCGCCTGCGCCTTCAGCATCTCGATCGGCATCTTGTCGCCCGCCTCGGCCTTCACCGCGCCCGCCAGGTACTCCTCGAGCGGCAGCTCGTTGATCACGGTGAGCGTGTCGCCGGTCTTCACGATCTCGAGCGCGCCGGGGTACTCGCGGCCGTTGAAGCGGAGGAACCCGGTGTCGCCGGGGGCGAGCCGCAGGCCGTCCACGCGCCGCCCGCCGCCGCTGACCTCGAGCGCGCCGCCCTTCCACGTGGCGCGGAGCCAGGTCGGCGAATCCTCCACCACCGCCCGGCCGGCGAGATCGCTCACCATCATGGGCCCGCCGCCCACCTCGACGACGCGGAGCCCCTCGGCGATGGACACGCGGATGTCCCCCGAGGCCGCCGCCGGGCCCGCGCAGAGGAGCAGGGCCAGCGCGACGAGCGCGCCCGCCCGCAGGGCGAGCGACGACCGCATCAGCGTCGGCTGAAGAGCGAGAAGAGCAGCGTCAGGACGACGGAGACGATGAGACAGGTGGCGAGCGGGAAGTAGAAGGTCCAGCTCCCGCGCTGGATGTAGATGTCTCCCGGCAAGCGTCCGAGCCATGGCACCTTCCCCGAGAAGTGCCCCGCGACGAGCAGGACCACTCCCAGGAGTACCATCACGAGCCCGAATAGCAGAAGCATTTTGCCCAGCGGAATCACAGCGGTAGCTGCCCCTGCCCTCCCGGAGTGGCCGGCAGCGCGTGGCCCAGGTGCGCGTACGCCGCGGCGGTCGCGCGGCGGCCGGTCGGGCTGCGAACCACGTAGCCGATCTTGAGCAGGTAGGGCTCGACCACTTCCGCGAGGGTCTCGGCCTCGTCGTTGATGGTCGCGGCGATCGCCTCCAGGCCCACCGGCCCGCCCTTGTAGTTCTCGATGATCGCGATGAGGAAGCGCCGGTCGAGCCGATCGAGCCCGACTTCGTCCACCCCTTCCTGATCGAGCGCGCGGACGGCCACCTCCGGGGTGACGGTGCCGTCGGCCTTCACCTGCGCGTAGTCGCGCACCCGCCGCAGCAGGCGGTTGGCGATGCGCGGCGTCCCGCGCGCGCGCTGAGCGATCGCCTCCGCGCCGCCCGCGACGATCGGGGCTCCGAGAATGGACGCGGAGCGGTTGATGATCGCGGTGAGATCCTCGCCCGAGTAGAAATCCAGGTGGTGGAAGATCCCGAAGCGCTCGCGCAGCGGCGAGGAGAGCATGCCCGGCCGCGTGGTCGCGCCCACCATGGTGAAGGGCCGGAGCGGAATCCGGATGGTGCGGGCGTTGAGGCCCTTGTCCATCACGAAGTTGACCGAGAAGTCCTCCATGGCCGGGTAGAGCAATTCCTCGACCACGCGCGGCAGCCGGTGGATCTCGTCGATGAAGAGCACGTCCTTCTCGGCGAGGTTGGTCAGGATGCCCATGAGGTCCGCGCCGCGCTCGAGGGACGGGCCGGCGGTGGTGATGATGTTCGCCTGCATCTCGTTGGCCATGATGGTGGCCAGCGTGGTCTTGCCGAGTCCCGGAGGGCCCGAGAGCAGCACGTGATCGAGCGGCTCCCCGCGCCGCCGCGCCGCCTCGACCGACACGCGCAGGCTCTCGACCGCCGCGCGCTGCCCCACGTACTCGTCGAGGCGCTGCGGCCGGAGCTGCCGCTCGACCTGCGTCTCCTCCGGCAGGGCGACGCGGCTCATGACGCGGGCCTCGTCGGTCATGCCCCCGTCCACGTCAGGCCTTTCGGCCGCCACGGTAGATCTCGTCGAGCAGCTCCTCGGGCGTCGTCACGCCGGGCCGGCGGGCGAGCGCGGCGCCGATGATCGGGGCCGCCTCGCTCGGCCGGTAGCCGAGCTGCTTCACCAGGATGTCGAAGACCATGCCGCGCAGCGCTTCCTCGTCGGGCGCGACGACCGCGGCCGGCTCCGGGCTCGTCGCCTCGCCTCGGGCCAGCGCGAACTTGGCCACCTTGGCCTGGAGCTGCGCCACGATGTTCTTGGCCTTCTGGGGGCCGATGCCGGGCAGGCGGCGCAGATAGCCCTCGTCCTGCCGCGCGATGGCCGCCGCGATCTCCCCGACCGGCGCGGCCAGCGAGCGGGCCGCCACCATCGGGCCCACGTCCTTCACGGTGATCAGCTTCTCGAAGAACTCGCGGTCGAGCTCCGAGGTGAAGCCGATCAGCACGGGCCGCGGCTGGTTCTGGGTGGCGTGGTAGTGGATCTCGAGCGCCACCTCGTCGGCCGCGTCCCCGTCCCCGGCCTTGGCGTGCAGGAGCTCCTGCTGGGTCACCGGCGGGACGAAGACCTCATAGCCCACCCCCGCCGCCTCGACGACCACGCGGTCATCGAGCTTGCGCCGCAGCTTGCCCCGCAATGAAGCGATCACGGTCGGCCGGTGATCCGCGACGGGATGAGCGGGCGCGGGGGGAGTGCGGGGGCCATTTCTGGGCCCCCGCAGATGAAGAGCCTGAAGAAGTGAACGAGTGTCCGCCCGCCGGGCCCGGCACCCGGCCCGTGATGCGCCACATTCCGGTGGTGGCCAGCCCGAGCGCGTCGGCCACGTGCGAGGGGCGCGGCAGCTCCTTGAGCCCGAGCACGGTCTGGACCGCGCGCTGCATCTGGCCCTTGCCCGCCGCGCCGTTGCCGGTCATGGCGCGCTTGACCTCCGAGGGGGCCAGCGCGAGCACGCTCACCCCGAGCTGGCGCGCGGCCAGGTAGATCACGCCCCGGGCGTGGCCCATGAGGATGGCGGTGCGCGGGAACTTGTACTCGGTGTAGAGATCCTCGACCACGAGCAGGCCGGGGCTCTGCAGCTCGATGATCCGGTGCACCGCTCGATGCAGGGCGTTCAGGCGGGCCTCCAGCGGCTGCCCGGTGGTCGTGCTGATGACGCCGGCGTCGCACACCGTCACCCCGCCGGGGCCGACCTCCAGCACGCCGAACCCGGTGGCGACGAGCCCCGGGTCCACCCCCATGACGCGAAGGGCGCTAGGCCGCGGTGATGGCGTCGATGACCTCGTCGGCGATGTCGTAGTTGGAATAGACGGACTGGACGTCGTCCTGCTCCTCGAGGGCCTCGATCAGCCGCAGCACCGCCGCGGCCTCCTTACCCTCTACCTTCACGGTGGATTGCGGCACCATGTCCACCCGCGCCTCGACCACCGGCATCCCCTGCCGCTCGAGCGCCTGGCGGACCGTCTCCATTTCATCAGGACTCGCGGTGACCTCGAACACTTTTTCTACCTGCTTGACGTCGGTCGCCCCCGAGTCGAGGGCCTTCTCGAGCAGATCGTCCTCCTTCACCTTCTGGGCGTCCACCTCGATCATGCCCCGGCGGTCGAACATCCAGGCCACGCAGCCCGAGGTGCCCATCCGCCCCTCGTTCTTCTCGAAGATGTGCCGGATCTCGGGGCCGGTGCGGTTCTTGTTGTCGGTCAGCGTCCGCACCATGACCGCCACCCCGCCCGCCCCGTAGCCCTCGTACGAGATCTCCTCGTACGACTCGCCGGGAAGCTCCCCGGTGCCCTTCTGGATGGCCCGCTTGATGTTGTCGGCGGGCATGTTGGCCGCCCGCGCCGACTCCGTGGCCGCCTTCAGGCGCAGGTTGCCCTTGGGATCGCCCCCGCCGTTCTTCGCCGCGACCGTGATCTCGCGCAGGATCTTCGAGAACAGCTTCCCGCGCTGCACGTCGGTCTTGCCCTTCTTCCGCTTGATCTGCGACCACCGTGAGTGTCCAGACATGCCAATCTCCTACGCGCTGAGGGATAGTTTCACAGCTTTGACGCGTTCGAGTCGCCGCGCTCGGCGCTGCAGCGCGCCGACCCAGCGCCGCTGCTCGGCGGGGGTCTCGGGCGTGAAGGGCCGGCACGGCTGGGGCCGAAGCGGAGCGCTCGGATCGGTGCCCAGGTGCACGAAGGAGAGGTAGGCGGTGCAGGCGTGCTTGGTCTCGCCGGTCCACGGCACCTCGCTCAGCACCTTCACCCCGATCTCCAGCGACGACGTCCCCACGTGGTTGAGGCCCGCCTGGAACGTCACGACCTCGTTCGACTGGATCGGCGCGTAGAAGTCGAGCGCGTCCAGGCACGCGGTCATGACCAGGCCCCGGCAGTACCGCATGGAGAGGATACCGCCCGCCTCGTCGATGTCCTGCAGCAGCTTGCCCGCGAACATGGTGTTGCCGAACAGCAGATCCTCGGGCAGCACCGACCGGCAGGACTCGAACCGCCAGCGGAGCTGCTCGGGCGCGTCGTCCTCCACCTCGCGCATGCGCTCGGCGCGCCGGGCGAAGCGCGCGAGCCGCCGGGCGCGCCGCTCGCCCGCCGCCGCGTGCAGGGCCTCTTCCTCCGGCCCGCGCGGCGCCACCGTCTGCGGCACCGGGAGCGGCTTGATCTGCTCGTCCACCTTGACGAAGACGAGGTGGGAGGACAGCGTGAGCACCCGCTCGCCGGTCGCGGGCTTCTCGGCGTACACGCGCACCCCGACCTCGAGCGAGCACCGGCCGACGTACTCCACCTGGGCCCGCAGCACCGCGACCTCGCCCACCTTGACCGGGTGCAGGAAGTCGATGTCGTCCATCGCGCCCAGCACCACGTTGCCCCGCGCCACCCGCGAGGCCGCGATGGTGCCGCAGGTGGCGATCCACTGCATCATGCGCCCCCCGTGGATCTGCCCGGGCGCCCCCGCGTGCTCCGGGAACACCCAGTTCACCATCTCGGTAGCCGTGTCGGAGATCGAGAGCATGGTCAGCGCCGAATGTCGCGTAAGTCTCGCATTTTTCTACCACGGAGGGCCCTCCAAGTCCAGACGCGGGCCCCCTGCCGAGGCGTTGACAATCGCGCGCCTCGGCCCTAGGGTTGGGGCCACGTCAGGGGGCGAAGGACACCGTACCAGAGGCACCGGCGCCGGGAGGGCCCACATGGAATTCGAGTACTCGAAGAAGACCAAGATGTACATGGAGCAGCTCACCGACTTCATGAACAAGCACGTCGTGCCGAACGAGCAGGTCTTCACCGACCAGCTCAACGCGGGCCCGACACGGTGGCAGATCCCTCCCATCATGGAAGAGCTCAAGGCCAAGGCGCGCGAGCGCGGCCTCTGGAACCTGTTCCTGCCCGAGAGCGAGCGCGGCGCCGGGCTCACGAACCTCGAATACGCGCCGCTCTGCGAGATCATGGGGCGCTCCCCGATCGCGCCGGAGGTCTTCAACTGCTCGGCGCCCGACACCGGCAACATGGAGGTGCTCGAGCGCTACGGCACCGCGGAGGACAAGAAGCAGTGGCTGCAGCCCCTGCTCGAGGGCAAGATCCGCTCCGCCTTCGCGATGACCGAGCCCAAGGTGGCCTCCTCGGACGCGACCAACATCGAGTCGCGCATCGAGCGGCAGGGCGACCACTACGTGATCAACGGGCACAAGTGGTGGACGTCGGGCATCGGCGATCCGCGCTGCAAGGTCCTCATCTTCATGGGCAAGACGGATCCGAAGAACCCCGACAAGTACAAGCAGCAGTCCATGATCCTGGTGCCCCGCGACGCGCCCGGCATCAAGGTGGTGCGCATGCTGACCGTGTTCGGCTACGACGACGCGCCCCACGGCCACGGCGAGGTGCTGTTCGAGAACGTGCAAGTGCCCGCCGCCAACATGCTGCTCGGCGAGGGCCGCGGCTTCGAGATCGCCCAGGGCCGCCTGGGCCCCGGCCGCATCCACCACTGCATGCGCCAGATCGGCGTGGCCGAGCGCGCGATCGAGCTGATGTGCAAGCGGGCCACGAAGCGGATCGCCTTCGGCAAGCCGCTGGCCGACAACGACATCACGCTCGAGCGCATCGCGGAGTCGCGCATCGAGATCGACCAGGCGCGGCTGCTCGTGCTGCACGCCGCGTACATGATGGACACCGTCGGCAACAAGGCGGCGCGGCAGGCCATCGCGGAGATCAAGGTGGCGGTGCCGAACATCACCGGGCGCGTGGTGGAGCGGGCCATGCAGCTCCACGGCGGCGGCGGCGTGAGCCAGGAGTTCCCGCTCGCGTCCATGTGGGCGCACTCGCGGACCCTGCGGTTCGCCGACGGGCCGGACGAGGTGCATCGCCGGCAGATCGGGCGGCTCGAGCTTCGTAAACACAGTTAGCGTTAAGCGGAGGGGAGCGGGCGGGGCGGGGGCGCGGGGGTGCGGCCTCTGACCACGACCCGCTCCCTCGCAACCTCGCCGCAGGAGTTCCCAATCCGGGAAGCCGCTCTAGGCGTTCCCCGGAGGGAACGAGTCACCGGCCGCACCCCCGCGCCCCCGCCCCGCCCGCTCCCCTCCGCTCGGGTTTTTTGAAACTGCTGAACCGCAAAACGCCACCTGTCCCGACGCCTGGCGCCTTCGGAACGGTTGTCCGCTGTTCGGAACGGTTGTCCGCCGACTGGGGGAGTGCGGGGGCCATTTCTGGGCCCCCGCATTAGATAGAGAAGCGGATCCGTATATCTCGCAGCAGCCGGTTGACCCGACTGCGTCGCCGCGGGTCAATCGCGCCAGCGCGGGTCCAGCAGGTCTCGCAACGCGTCGCCCAGCAGTTGATCCCCAGCACCGCGAGCAACAGCGCGGCGCCGGGGAAGAAGGCGACCCAGGGGGCGGAGGCGAGGAAGGTCTGGCCTTCGGCGAGCATGCTGCCCCAGGAGATCGTGGGGGACTGGGCGCCGAGGCCGAGGAACGAGAGCCCGGCCTCGGCGATCATGTTGCTGCCGACGCCGATGGTGGCCGCGACGATGATCGGGCCCGACCGCGTTCGGCAGGAGGTGGCGGACCAGGATCGTCCCGTGGCCCACCCCGAGCGCGCGGGCCGCCTGCACGTAGTCCCGCTCCTTGAGCGAGAGGATCTCGCCCCGCACCACGCGCGCGATGGTGGTCCAGCCGAGCGCGACCAGCACGAGCGCCACCTTGTCGAGGCCCGGCCGCTCGAAGACCGCGATCAGCCCGATGGCCAGGATCAGCGAGGGGAAGGCCATCACCACGTCGGTGGCGCGCATCAGCAGCGAATCGCGCCAGCCGCCGTGGTAGCCGGCGAGCAGGCCCACCGCGACGCCGAGCGTCGCGGCCACCACCTCCACCCCGAGGCCGAGCGCGAGCGAGACGCGGCCGCCGTGGAGCACGCGGGAGAAGAGATCGCGGGCCAGCGCGTCGGTGCCGAAGAGGTGCGCGGGCTCGGGCGGGCGGAGCATGACCTCGCTGAGCGCGGCCGGCACCGCGGTCGGGTCGTACGGCGCGAGCCACGGGGCGAGCACCGCCGAGGCCGCGAACAGGCCCACGAGCGTGGCGCCGACGGTGAGGCGGCGGACGCGGCGGCTTCCGCGCTCCCCGGACGGCAACGGGAGCGCGTCAACCGCCACGGCGGATCCTCGGGTCGATGACGAGATAGGCCAGGTCCACCACCAGGTTGGCGAGGACGTAGATCACCGCGAAGACGAGCACCGCGCCCATCACCACGGGCAGGTCGCGCTGCCCCACCGCGGCCACCAGCATCCGCCCGAGGCCGGGCCACGCGAACACCGTCTCGGTGAGCGGCGCGCCCACGAGGAGATCCGCGATCCCGATGCCGATGATGGTGACCACCGGGATCAGGGCATTGCGGAGGGCGTGCTTGGCGATCACCACCCACTCGGCGAGTCCCTTGGCGCGCGCGGTCTGGATGTACTCCTGCTGGATCACCTCGAGCAGGTTCGAGCGGGCCATGCGCGCGATCGTGCCGGTGTGGATGGCGCCCAGGGTGAGGGCCGGCAGGACCAGATTGGCCCAGTCCCCATCGCCGTACCCGGAGACCGGCAGCCATCCGAGCCAGACCGCGAAGAGCAGCGAGAGCATCATGCCGAGCCAGAACACGGGGGTGGAGATGCCGAGCACCGCGGCGCTCATGAGGACCTGATCGAGCAGCCGGCCGGGCCGCAGCGCGGCCGCGACTCCCGCGGCGAGGCCGCCGATGACGGCAACCACCATGGCGGCCAGCGCCAGCCGCGCGGTGGCGGGTAGCCGCTCGGCGATGATCTCCGCGACGGGGCGCTGCTGGTGATACGAGGTGCCGAGGTCGCCGCGGACCAGCCGCGACATCCACGTCGCGTAGCGCACGTGCACCGGCTGGTCGAGCGCGTAGTCCCGGCGGATCTGCTGGACCAGCTCCGGATCGGCGCGCTGCCCCAGCATGGCCCGGGCCGGATCGCCCAGGCTGACCGCGGTGAGCGCGAAGACGAGCAGGCTGACGCCCAGCAGGACCGGCAGCAGCGCCAGAACGCGCTTGGCCGCCGGCTCTAGCAGGTCGAGAAGCAACCGGCTACTCGATCTTGACTTTTCGTAGAGGGGCGAGGAACTCGGGCGCGGTGGACAGCGGGGAGCGCTCGAGGCCTTTCACGGTGGGGCGGATCAGGGCGCGGCTCGCGTAGTGGTAGAGCGTGATCCAGGCACCGTCGTCGAGCAGGCGCTGCTCGGCGCCCTGGTACACCTTGAAGCGCGCCGGGCCGGCCGGCATCACGTCGCCCTGGTCGAGCAGACGGTCGAGCTCCGGGCTGCGGTAGCGAGAGGTATTGCCCGCCGCGCCGACGTTCCGCGAGTGGAACAGGACGGTCAGGAAGTTCTCCGGATCCGGATAGTCGCCGATCCAGCCCTGGCGGAACATCGTCACCGCGCCCTCGTCCACCACCTTGAGGTGCGCGGCCCAGTCGAGCCGCCGCAGCTCGAGCGTGATGCCCACCTCCCGGAGCTGCGCCTGCAAGAGCTCGCCGATGCGCTGGTTCAGATCGCTCGTGTTGAAGTGATAGGTGATGGGCGGCAGCCCCCGGCCGCCCGGGAATCCCGCCTCGGCGAGGAGCTGGCGGGCGCGGGCCCGATCGAAGCCGGGCGCGGTGACGCCCGCGTTGTAGCCCGGCAGCGCGGGAGGCAGGATGCCCTTGCCCGCGATCACGCATCCCTCGAGAAGCCCCTGCACGATCGCGGACGGATCGATGGCGTGCGCGACGACCAGTCGCATCCGGCGCTCGTTGAACGGGGGCTTCTCCACGTTGAAGCGCACGCCGTGGGTGCCCAGGGTCGGCCAGATCGCCACCTGCGCGCGAAGCGCGGGATCGGCCTTCACGGCCCGGCAATGACCGGTCGGGATGTCGCTGACGTCGAGGTTGCCGGCCTTGTAGTCGTTGAAGCGGGTGATCTCGGCCGGGATGATGCGGAACACGACGCGCTCCAGGTGGGGCGCGCCGCGAAAATGCTCGGGGAAGGCCTCGAGCACCACGCGGTCGTCGCGCCGCCACTCCTTCAGGCGGAACGCGCCGGTGCCCACCGGGCGGTTCGCGAAGGCGGTCCCCAGGCGGAGGACCTCCTCGCGCGGCACGATGGACGCCGCGTCGTACGCCATGAGATGGAGAAACGGGGCGAAGGGCTTCTCCAGGGTCAGCTCGACGCTGCGCTCGTCCACGACGCGCACGCCCGCGATCTCGGGCGCCCCGCCCTTGATGAAGGCGGGCGCGCCCGCGATCTTCTCGAACACCCAGGGCCGCTTGCCGCGCGCGGCCCGCTCGAAGGAGAACTTCACGTCGGCCGCCACCAGAACCCGGCCGTTGTGGAACTTCACGCCGGGGCGCAGCACGAAGGTGTAGACGCGATGGTCGGCCGAGACCGTCCAGCGCTCGGCCAGGCCCGGTCCGGGCTGGAGCTTCTCGTCCAGCTCCACCAGCGTGTCGAAGAGCTGCCGCACGACCGCGGAGGAGGTGGTGTCGGTGGCCTGGGAGGGATCGAGCGTCGGCGGATCGGAGACGAAGACGCCGCGCAGCGTGCCCGCCGGCTTGCCGCTCTGCGCATCCGCCGGCCCGGCCGCCAGCAGCAGGCACAGCAGCGGCAGGAGGCGGAGGCCCTTCACCGCTGGGCGGCCGGCGGGGGTGCGGGCGCCGCCGGCGGGCGGCGCGTCGATCCAGACGCGGTCGAAGCGGGGATTGCCGCTCGGGTGCAGGCGCAGGTTGCGCACCTCCATGCGGGTCGCCGCCCAGTGCAGCCGCACGTAGAGCGGCACCCACGGCATCTCCTCGCCCAGCGTGGCCTGGGCGCGCGCGTAGAGACGCTGGCGTTCGGGCCGGAAGGACACCTGGCTGGCCCGGATCAGCAGGTCGTCGAGCGTCCGGTTGCGATAGAAGGACATGTTCATCGCCGTCGGTCCCTTGCTCGCCCCCTCGCTGCTGGTCAACGGGTAGAGCAGGAAGTGCGGATCGCCCGCCTCCACCCGGGCCTCGAGCAGCGCCATCTGATGCTGACCGGTCCGGGCGAGCTGGAGCGCCGCCTCCGGCGCCTCGACCTGGATGGGCACCGAGATGCCCGCGGTGGCCAGTGAGGCGCGGATCGCCTCGGCCACCCGCGACAGGTCCAGGCGCTTGTCGCCGTCGCTGATCAGCAGGCCGGCCGACGTTCCCCGCGGGAAGCCCGCCTCCGTCAGCAGGCGCTTGGCCTTCGCCGGGTTCGCCTCGAGGACGGGCGAGCCATCGCGACGGCCCCAGACCCCCAGGGGCAGGAAGGAGAGCAGTGGGACCCCGGCCGGCGCGACCACGGGAGCGAGCAGACCCGGATCGAGCGCGGCCGCCACCGCCTGGCGCGCCTTGAGCCGGCTGAAGGGCTCGCGCTCCGCCTCGAGCGCGAGATAGCCGATGTGCCAGCTCGGGATCGACTGCGTGCCGGCGGTCCGGGACGGGGCGACCTCGGTCAGGAGCACGTCCACGGCCTGCGCCTCCAGCATCGCCTCGCCGCGCGCATCCTCGCCGGTGTCCAGGAAGACCAGCCGCGTCGAGCGGGGCGGCCCGCCCCAGTAACCCGGGTTCGCGTCGAGCACGACCCGCCCCAGGCTCGCCTCGGTGAGCACGAACGGTCCGGTGCCGACCCAGCGCTGGCCCGCGCTGCTCGCCAGGACGATCGAGAAGCCGGGATGGGCCAGCACGGCCGGCAGCGGCGCGTAGGGCAGCAGCAGGCTGATCTGGACGGTGCGCACGTCCGTCGCCTTGACCTCCTTGACGACCCCGGGCGTGCCCCGGATCAGCCGCGGCGCGACCATGTTGGGGCTCGGCGCATGCGCCGCGTTGGGCTGGAGGACCCGGTCGAGGCTCTCCACCACGTGCTGGGCGGTCAGGGCGGTCCCGTCGTGAAACCGCACGCCGTCGCGCAGCCGGAAGGTCCACACGAGGCCGTCGCGCGACACCGACCACTGGGCGGCCAGCCCCGGCTCGATATCGCTGGTGACGTCGCGGTACTGCACCAGGGTGTCGAAGATTTGTCGTGCGATGACGGAAACTGGCCCTTCCAGCGTGGTGGCGGGGTCGAGCGAGACCGGCACCGACGGCAGCCCCACGCGGAGGACACCGCCCTGCGCCCACGTCTCGCCGGCCAGCGTGAGGACGAGAGCGAGCGTGATCGCGATGCGCCGGCATGCGCTCCACATGATCGAGTTATACGACGGAATCCCGCCGCTGCGCGATGCGTAGCCACTTTCCGCGCCGCTGATTATCCCGTGGGCCCTCGCGCAGGCGCGCGCGGCCACCCGCCGCTCCGAAAGTCGCGGGAATCGGCGTGGTCGGTGGGGCGCGCGAGTGGCACCGAACGTGCTTTCTCCTTAATCGAGCCCTCGGCAGCGCTCCGGAACCGGGTCGGGTGAGCCACGGTTTACACGGTGAGAGCGATAGGTGATCGCCACACCGTGAATCGGAGAAAGTGAAATGAAATCAATGGCTCCCGAGGGCGAAATGAGGCCAATTCGCTTGACTTAACGCGAAACGGACTCCTATACTGAGGTCACCTTTCGGAGGCTTGGGCGGCGCGCGACGGAGCGCTGGCAGTGCCCGCTGGTTCACCCGGAAAGGAAATGGGCGAACATGAAGGAGTTCGACAAGAAGGGCAATCCTAGCCGAGAGCCCGCGTCCGAAGGGATGAAGGGCCTCTCGAAATTCCTCCCCATGACCGACTCTAACTACCGGCGCCGCCTCACGGAGTACGAGGTCCAGGTCCAGGACCTCCAGGCCTACGTCCGCTCGCTCGAGACCGAGACCGGGCGGCTGCGCAAGAAGCTGGAGGACGCGCCCAAGGAGTTCATGATCCTGGAGAACAAGCTGCGCGAGGCCAATCGCCAGCTCGTCCAGGCGTTCAACCAGAACGAGAAGCTCGTCAACGCGCTCTACGAGGCGCGCGAGCAGATCACCTCGCTCAAGGAAGAGGTGGACAAGCTCTGCGCGCCCCCCTCGACCTACGGGGTCTACCTCTCGGTCAACGAGGACGGCACCGTCAACATCCTGTCGCAGGGCCGCAAGGTGAAGGTCAACCTGCACCCCTCGATCAAGGCGGAGGACATCAAGCCCGGTCAGGAGCTGATCCTGAACGAGGGCCTCAACGTGGTCGAGACCGCGGGCTACGAGATCCAGGGCGAGGTCGTGATCCTCAAGGAAGTGCTCGACGACGAGCGCGCCATCGTCACCCAGCGGGCGGACGAGGACCGCGTCGGCATCATCGCGGAGCCGCTGCGCTCGGCGAAGCTCAAGATCGGCGACCACCTGCTCATCGACGCCAAGAGCGGCTACCTGCTCGAGAAGCTGCCCAAGAGCGAGGTCGAGGACCTCACGCTGGAAGAGGTGCCCGACATCAGCTACGAGGACATCGGCGGGCTCGCCGGCCAGATCGAGACCATCAAGGACGCGGTCGAGCTGCCGTATCTGTACGCCGACTACTACCGCGAGCATCACCTCGCCCCGCCGAAGGGCGTGCTGCTCTACGGCCCTCCGGGCTGCGGCAAGACCATGATCGCGAAGGCGGTGGCCAACAACCTGGCCGCGCGCATCTCGGAGAAGCGCGGCGAGAAGGTGAAGGGCTTCTTCCTCAACATCAAGGGCCCCGAGCTGCTCAACAAGTACGTGGGCGAGACCGAGCGGAAGATCCGCGAGATCTTCATCAAGGCCCGCGAGAAGGCGGCCGAGGACGTGCCGGTGGTGGTGTTCTTCGACGAGATGGACGCGCTCTTCCGCACCCGCGGCTCGGGCATCTCCTCGGACGTGGAAACCACGATCGTGCCGCAGCTCCTGGCCGAGATCGACGGCGTCGAGCACCTGAAGAACGTCATCGTGATCGGCGCCTCCAACCGGCAGGACCTGATCGACCCGGCCATCCTGCGGCCGGGCCGGCTGGACGTGAAGATCAAGATCGAGCGGCCGGACCAGCTGGGGGCGGCCGACATCTTCAACAAGTACATGACCACCGAGCTGCCGATCCACGAGTCGGAGATCCGCGAGAGCGCGGGCGACGCGCAGGCGGCGGTGGACCGGATGATCCAGGCCACCATCGAGGAGATGTACAGCCTCGAGGAGGAGAATCGCTTCCTGGAAGTGACCTACGCCAACGGGGACAAGGAGGTCCTGTACTTCAAGGACTTCTCCTCCGGCGCCATGATCGAGTCGGTGGTGCGGCGGGCCAAGAAGCTGGCGCTCAAGCGCTACATCTCGCTCAGCGAGAAGGGCATCAAGGTCGAGGACCTGCTGAACGCGGTGCGCGAGGAGTTCAAGGAGAACGAGGATCTGCCCAACACGACCAATCCGGACGACTGGGCCAAGATCGCGGGCAAGAAGGGCGAGCGCATCGTCTACGTGAAGCCACTGATGGGTGAGACCAAGGAAAAGCAGCGCGCCGTCGAGCGCGTGATCAATACCGGCCAGTACCTGTAAGGCCCTGCGGCGGGGGGGAGCGCTGGGCTCCCCCCCGCCGTGTGTCTTTCAACCGCCCAGCCCGATCGAGCATCCGAGGACGTCAATGGCGATTCCGAAGGTAATGGGGATCGAGACCGAGTACGGCATCACGGTCAAGAACCAGCCGGACTTCAACCCGATCCTGTCCTCGCTGCTGCTGATCAACTCCTACGAGACCTACCGCTCGTCCCGGATCCGCTGGGACTACGAGGCGGAGAGCCCGCTGCGCGACGCGCGCGGCTTCGAGTACATGGAGGACAAGGAGGTCCCGTCGAAGGAGGAGTCGCGCCTCATCAACCTGATCCTCTCCAACGGCGCGCGCTTCTACGTGGACCACGCGCACCCGGAGTACTCCTCCCCGGAGACCACCAACCCGCGCGACTGCGTGATCTGGGACCGGGCGGGCGAGCGCATCCTGGATCTCTCGCGGACCCGGGCGGAGGCGGTCTCCCCGCCCGAGCAGCGCATCCTGATCTACAAGAACAACACCGACTCCAAGGGCAACTCCTACGGCACCCACGAGAACTACCTCATGGACCGCAAGGTGCCCTTCGCGCGGATCGTCCAGTACCTGCTCCCCTTCTTCGTGAGCCGGCAGGTCTACACCGGCGCGGGCAAGGTGGGGGCCGAGAACAACACCGAGTTCTGCGAGTTCCAGATCTCCCAGCGCGCCGACTTCCTGGAGACCGAGGTGGGGCTGGAGACGATGCACAGCCGGCCCATCATCAACACCCGGGACGAGCCGCACGCGGATCCCGAGAAGTACCGCCGCCTGCACGTGATCGTGGGCGACGCCAACATGAGCGAGGTCTCCACCTACCTCAAGTGCGGCACGATGGCGATCGTGCTCAGCATGATCGAGGACGACTTCATCGACCGCGACCTCAGCCTGGACAGCCCGGTCGTCTCGTACCGGCGCGTCTCCCGCGACCTCGGCTGCCGCGAGACCATGCGCCTCAAGGACGGCCGCCATCTGACCGCGGTCGACCTCCAGCGCGAGTTCCTCGACCTGGCCCACCGCTACTACCGCGACCGGGAGCACGAGCCGTGGGTCGAGGACGTGATGGCGCGGTGGGGCTCGGTGCTGGACCGGCTCGCGGTGGATCCCATGAGCCTCGACCGCGAGCTCGACTGGGTGATCAAGCACCAGCTCATCGAGAACTACCGGGCCAAGCATAGCTGCGAGTGGTCGGACTCGCGGGTGGCCATGATCGACCTCCAGTACCACGACATCCGGCCCAGCAAGGGGCTCTTCTACAAGCTCGAAGAAGCGGAGGCGGTGGAGCGCCTCAGCACCGAGGACGAGGTGACCAAGGCGATCTACGATCCGCCCAAGGACACCCGCGCCTACTTCCGCGGGATGTGCCTGCAGAAGTACTCCGACGAGGTGGTCTCCGCCTCCTGGGACTCGGTGATCTTCGATCTCAAGGAGGGCCCGCTCAAGAAGATCTTCATGCTGGAGCCGCTCCGGGGCACCGAGGCCCACGTGCGCCAGCTCTTCGACGAGTCGGCCACCGCGGGCGCCCTGCTCAAGAACCTCGGCAAGCCGAGCGGCGACTTCTAGGATGCTCGATCCGGAGCGCTGGAAGCACGCCTTCTTCGACTACTCGACCTCGAGCTTCGCGGAGATCCTGCATCGCGCCGCGCCCCACCTGCTGCCCGGCCGCTCCGAGGGCGGAGCGGACGAGGGAAGCGTGCCCTCGGTGCCGCACGGCACCACCGTGCTGGCCCTGCGCTACCGCGACGGCGTGATCATGGCGGGCGACCGGCAGGCCAGCGAGGGCTATCAGGTCGCCCACCGGCGCATCGAGAAGATCTTCAAGTCCGACGACCTCTCCGGGGTCGGCATCGCGGGCGCGGCGGGGCCCGCCATGGAGATGGCCCGCCTCTTCCAGACCGAGCTCGAGCACTACGAGAAGGTGGAGGGCGAGAACCTCTCGCTCGACGGCAAGGCCAACAAGCTCGGCCAGATGATCCGCATGAACCTGCCGATGGCCATGCAGGGCCTCGTGGTCGTCCCGATCTTCGCGGGCTTCGACGAGCGGGCCGGCGTGGGGCGGCTGTTCAAGTACGACGTCACCGGCGGGCGCTACGAGGAGACCGACTACTTCGCCCAGGGCTCGGGAGGCAAGGACGCGCGCGACTCGCTCAAGAAGCGCTTCCGGCGCGACATGAACCGCGACGAAGCGCTCCGGGTCGCCATCGAGGCCCTGATCGACGCGGCCGACGAGGATCTCGGCACCGGCGGGCCCGACCTGCTGCGCGGGATCCTGCCGTCGGTGAAGACCATCACGCGCTCGGGGTTCGCGGACGCGCCCGAGGACGAGATCCGGCGCCACTGCGAGGCCGTCCTCAATGACCGCACCCGTCTCTAGCCCGCGGGGAACCTGATGCCGCTGCCCTACTACGTATCGCCCGAGCAGATGATGAAGGACAAGGCGGAGTATGCCCGCAAGGGCATCTCCCGCGGCCGGGCCATCGTCACCATCGAGTACCGGGACGGCATCCTGCTGGTGGCCGAGAACCCCTCGACCCTGCTCCACAAGATCTCGGAGATCTACGACCGCATCGCCTTCGCGGGGGTGGGCAAGTACAACGAGTTCGAGAACATGCGGGTGGCCGGGGTGCGGCACGCCGACGTCAAGGGCTACTCCTACAGCCGCGGCGACGTCAGCGCCAAGTCGCTCGCCAACGCCTACTCGCAGGCCCTCGGCAACATCTTCACCCAGGACATCAAGCCGTTCGAGATCGAGGTGCTGGTGGTGGAGGTGGGCGACGCCAACGGCACCAAGAACGAGATCTACCACATCCTCTACGACGGCACGATCGAGGACGAGAAGAACTACGCGGCGATGGGCGGCCAGTCCGAGGAGATCCGGCGGTATCTGAAGGACAATTTCCAGGAGAACCTGGACGTGGCCGCGGCCCTGCGGCTGGGGGTCCGGGCCCTGATGGTCACCCAGAACAAGACCCTCACCGAGCGGGACCTCGAGGTGGCCGTCCTCGATCGCACCAAGGAGCGCCGCAAGTTCCGGCGCATCCCCGCCGAAGCGCTGCACCAGCTCCTGACCGAGACCGCGTAGGCCCCCCGGCCAATCCTTGCCCCCCGGCCGCTCCCCTGTTACCCTGAGGGTCACATGAAGCGCCGGATTTTCGGCATCGAGAACGAGTACGGCCTCACCTGTACCCTGAACGGCCAGCGCCGCCTGTCCCCCGACAACGTGGCGCGGTACCTCTTCGAGAAGGTCATTCCGGGAGCCCGCAACGCCAACGTCTTCCTCGAGAACGGGGCCCGGCTCTATCTCGACACCGGCTTCCACCCCGAGTACGCCACCCCCGAGTGCGACGACATCACCGATCTGGTGATCCACGACAAGGCGGGCGAGCGCATCGTGGAGGACCTGCTGCACCAGGCCGAGAAGCGGCTCCGCGAGGACGGCATCTCCGGCCACATCCTGCTCTTCAAGAACAACACCGACTCCGCGGGCAACTCGTACGGCTGCCACGAGAACTACCTGGTGAGCCGCGACGTGTCGTTCCAGCGGCTGGCCGAGGGGCTGATCCCCTTCTTCGTGACCCGGCAGATCTTCGCGGGCGCGGGCAAGGTGCTGCAGACCCCGCGGGGCTTCCACTACTGCCTCTCGCAGCGGGCCCAGCACATCTGCCAGGAGATCTCGGGCGCGACCACCTCGTCCCGCTCCATCATCAACACCCGGGACGAGCCGCACGCCGACGCCGAGAAGTACCGCCGCCTGCACGTCATCGTGGGCGACTCCAACATGTCCGAGGTCGCGACCTACCTCAAGGTGGGCACGACCGCGCTGATCCTGGACATGATCGAGGACGGCCACTTCGACCGGGACTACAGCCTGCAGTCCCCGGTCCAGGCCATCCGCGACATCAGCCACGATCCGACGCTGCGCGAGACGATCCGCCTGAAGGACGGGCGGGCCATCACCCCGCTGCAGCTCCAGATGGAGTACCTCGAGCACGCGACCCGCTACGTGCAGACCATCGACGCGGATCCGGTCACCCGGGACGTGCTCGCGCGGTGGACCTACGTGATCGAGCAGCTCGCGGACGACCCGATGCAGCTCAACCGGGAAGTCGACTGGGTGATCAAGCAGCAGCTCATCCAGGCCTACATGGAGAAGAACCGTCTGTCCTGGCGGGACCCGAAGGTCTCGCTCATGGACCTCCAGTACCACGACATCCGGCCCGACAAGGGCCTCTACTTCAGTCTGGTACGTCGCGACCTGGTGGACCGCATCACCGACGACGAGTCCATCGAGCGCGCCAAGCACGTGCCCCCGCAGACCACGCGGGCCCGGCTGCGGGGCGAATTCATCCGTCAGGCCAACCTCAAGGGCAAGGACTACCGAGTGGACTGGGTCTATCTCAAGCTCAACGATCCGGAGCGCGAGACCATTCTCTGCAAGGACCCATTCCAGAGCCACGACGAGCGCGTCGAGCGACTGATCCGCTCGTTCTAGACGACACCGCTCGCGCGGTTGCCGGCGAGCGGCGCAGGACCGACCAACCGATGCCTCTCACGCCGCTCTCTTCCGACGTCATGGACACCATCGTCGCCGGCCAGCACGGCGACCCGTTCGCGGTACTGGGCCCGCACCCCGGCGGCGACGGCACGGTCGGCGTGCGGGCCTTCCTGCCCGCGGCCCGCGCGGCCGCCGCGCTCACCCCCGACGGCGCGATCACCCCGCTGCGCCTGGCGCATCCGGGCGGCCTCTGGGAGGGCCAGGTGCCGGGGCGGCGCGCGCTGCCCCTGGCCTACCGGCTCCGCCTCGTGGACGATCAGGGGCGCGTGACCGAGATCGAGGATCCCTACCGGTTCACGCCCACCCTCAGCGGCTACGACCTGCACCTGCTCGGCGAGGGCACGCACTTCCGCCTCTTCGAGCGGCTCGGGGCCCACCCGCTCCGTCACGAAGGCGTGGACGGCGTGCGCTTCGCGGTGTGGGCGCCCAACGCGCGGCGGGTCAGCGTGGTCGGCGACTGGAACGGCTGGGACGGGCGGACGCAGCCCATGCGCCTGCACCCGGGCAACGGCATCTGGGAGATCTTCCTGCCCGGCGTGCCGCTGGGCGCCCGCTACAAGTACGAGATCATCGGGCGGGACGGCGGGCTGCTCGCGCTGAAGTCGGACCCGGTGGCCTTCGCCTTCGAGCCGGACGATCCGCGCACCGCCTCCGCGGTCGTCGACCTCAACGGGTTCACCTGGGGCGACGCGGAGTGGATGGACGAGCGCAAGCGGCGCAACGCGCTCCACCGCCCCATGTCGGTGTACGAGGTGCACCTGGGCTCGTGGCGGCGCGCCGAGCCCGGCACGCTCCCGAGCTACCGGGAGCTGGCCGAGCAGCTCGCCGACTACGTGAGCGAGATGGGCTTCACCCACGTGGAGCTCATGCCGGTCACCGAGCATCCCTACTACGCCTCGTGGGGCTACCAGACGCTCGGCTACTTCGCCCCGACGCGCCGCTACGGCACCCCCGCCGAGTTCATGGCGTTCGTGGACACGCTCCACCGCCGCGGCATCGGGGTGATCATGGACTGGGTGCCCGCGCACTTCCCCAAGGACGCCCACGGCCTCGCCTTCTTCGACGGCACCCACCTCTACGAGCACGACGACCCGAACCTGCGCGACCACCCCGACTGGGGCACCCGGGTGTTCAACTACGGCCGCCGCGAGGTCGCCAACTTCCTGATCGCCAACGCGGTGTTCTGGCTCGAGCGCTACCACATCGACGGCCTGCGCGTGGACGCGGTCGCCTCCATGATCTACCGCGACTACTCGCGGAAGGCGGGCGAGTGGATCCCCAACGAGTACGGCGGCCGCGAGAACCTGGAGGCGCTCGCCTTCCTCCGCAAGCTGAACGAGGTGGTCTACGGCGGCCAGCCGGGCGCCTCCACCATCGCCGAGGAATCGACCGCGTGGCCCCAGGTCTCGCGCCCGGTCCACCTCGGCGGGCTCGGCTTCGGCTTCAAGTGGAACATGGGCTGGATGCACGACATCCTCGAGTTCATGCAGCACGAGCCGGTGCACCGGAAGTACCACCACAACCAGCTCACCTTCGGCCTCCTCTACGCGTGGACCGAGAACTTCGTGCTGCCGCTCTCCCACGACGAGGTGGTCTACGGCAAGCGCTCGCTGGCCCGCAAGATGCCCGGCGACGACTGGCAGCGCTTCGCGAACCTGCGCCTGCTCTACGCGTTCATGTGGGCGTACCCGGGCAAGAAGCTCCTCTTCATGGGCGGCGAGTTCGGCCAGTCGGACGAGTGGAGCCACGACCGCGCGCTGGACTGGTCGCTGCTCGACATGGGCCCGTACCACCGCGGCGTCCAGCGGCTCATGAAGGACCTGAACCACGTCTACCGGAACGAGCCGTCGCTCTACGAAGTCGACTTCGAAGCGTCGGGCTTCCAGTGGATGGACTGCAGCGACTGGGAGCAGAGCATCGTGACGTTCTGCCGCTTCTCCCGGAACCAGGAGCGGCTGCTCCTCTGCGCGTGCAACTTCACCCCGGTGGCGCGGCGGGGCTATCGGGTCGGCGTCCCCCGCCCCGGCTTCTACCGGGAGGCGGTCAACTCCGACGCCTCCGTCTACGGCGGCAGCGACGTGGGCAACGCGGGCGGCGTGGCGAGCGAGCCGGTTCCCTGGCACGGACAGCCGCACTCGGTGGTGCTCACCCTGCCGCCGCTCGGCGCCCTCTGGCTGATCCCGGCCTGAGGCCGCGCCCACTCATGGCCGACGCTCCCCGCACCCGCCCGGGCCGGCCGTACCCGCTCGGCGCCACCTGGGACGGCGCCGGCGTCAACTTCGCCCTCTTCAGCGAGCACGCCACCGCGGTGGCGCTCTGCCTCTTCGACGAGCGCGAACCCGGCAAGGAGCTCCGCCAGATCCGGCTCGAGCAGCGCACCGATCAGGTCTGGCACGCCTACGTCCCGGGCGTCCGCCCCGGCGCGCTCTACGCGTACCGGGTGAACGGTCCCTACGAGCCCGCCCAGGGGCACCGCTTCAACCCGGCCAAGGCGCTGCTCGACCCGTACGCGAAGGCGATCGCGGGCACGCTCGAATGGCAGGACGCCTTCTTCGGCTACCGCGTCGGCGACCCCGCGGGGGACGCCACGCCCCACGATCGCGACAGCGGGCCGTACCTGCCCAAGAGCGTGGTGGTGGATGGGACGTTCGACTGGGAAGACGACCGCCCGCCGCTCACCCGCTGGTCGCGCACGGTCATCTACGAGGTTCACGTCAAGGGCTTCACCAAGCTCCACCCCGAGGTGGCGCCCGAGCTGCGCGGGACCTACGCGGGCCTCGCCTGCGACGCGGCGGTGCGGCACTTGACCGAGCTCGGCGTCACCGCGGTCGAGCTCCTGCCCATCCACCACTCGGTCACCGAGAAGTACCAGGCCGACCGCGGGTTCACCAACTACTGGGGCTACAACTCGATCGGCTTCTTCTGCCCCGACTCGCGCTTCTCCTCCTCGGGGCAGCGGGGCCAGCAGGTGGACGAGTTCAAGACCATGGTGAAGCGGCTGCACCGGGCGGGCATCGAGGTGATCCTCGACGTGGTGTACAACCACACCGCGGAGGGCAATCACCTCGGGCCGACGCTCTGCTTCCGCGGCATCGACAACGCGGCCTACTACCGCCTGTCCCCCGAGGACCCGCGCTTCTACGTGGACTACACCGGGACCGGCAACACGCTCAACATGCGGCACCCGCGCACGATCCAGCTCATGATGGACAGCCTGCGCTACTGGGTGCTCGAGATGCACGTGGACGGCTTCCGCTTCGACCTCGCGGCCGCGCTCGCGCGAGAGCTGCACGACGTGGATCGGCTCTCCGCCTTCTTCGACGTGATCCACCAGGACCCGGTGATCTCGCAGGTCAAGCTCATCGCCGAGCCGTGGGACCTGGGCCAGGGCGGCTACCAGGTGGGCAATTTCCCGGTGGGGTGGACGGAGTGGAACGGCAAGTACCGCGACACCATCCGTCGCTACTGGAAGGGCGACGAGGGGCAGGTGGCGGAGCTCGGCTACCGTCTCACCGGCTCGAGCGATCTCTACGAGATGGGCGGGCGCCGGCCCTACGCGAGCGTCAACTTCGTCACCGCCCACGACGGCTTCACGCTGGCCGACCTCGTCTCCTACAACGACAAGCACAACCTCGCCAACGGCGAGAACAACCGGGACGGCACCGACGACAACAGCTCGTGGAACTGCGGGATCGAAGGCCCCACCGACGACCCCAAGATCGTCGCGCTCCGCGAGCGGCAGCTCCGGAACTTCCTCGCCACCCTCTTCCTGTCCCAGGGCATCCCCATGCTGCTGGGGGGTGACGAGATGGGCCGCACCCAGCGGGGCAACAACAACGCCTATTGCCAGGACACCGAGCTGTCGTGGTTCCACTGGCCGCCCACCGAGACCGGACAGCGCCTGATCGAGTTCACCCGGCGCCTGATCCGCCTCAAGCACGCCAACCCGGTCTTCCACCGGCGCATGTTCTTCCAGGGCCGCCGCATCCACGGCTCGGCGGTCAAGGACCTCGCCTGGTTCCGCCCCGACGGCCAGGAGATGACCGACGAGGAGTGGCAGAACAGCTTCAGCCGCTGCCTCGGGCTGCGGCTGGCCGGCGACGCCATCGAGGAGGTGGACGACATGGGCGAGCCCATCGTCGGCGACACCTTCCTGATCCTCCTCAACGCCCACCACGAGCCGGTGCCCTTCGTGCTGCCCGCCCACGAGACGCGCGTGACCTGGGATCCGGTGCTCGACACGCGCGACTGGGACGGCGACGCCGAGCGCCCGTCCCTGCGCACCGGCGAGCCGTACCTGCTGGAGGGCCGCTCCCTCGCCGTCCTGCGCCTGCACCGGACCAAGGAGCTCGACCGATGACCGACGCGCCCGAGTTCGATTCCGAGCTGCACCGCACCGCGCTGGCCCAGCTCGATCGCGTCGCGACCCGGCTCGCGCTCGATTCCGACATCCACGAGCGGCTGCGCTTCCCGCGCCGGGCCCTCGTGGTCTCGGTGCCGATCCGCATGGACCGCGGCGACACCGAGGTGTTCATCGGCTACCGGGTGCACCACAACACCGCGCTCGGCCCCACCAAGGGCGGCCTGCGCTACGACCTCGGGGTCAACCTGGGCGAGGTGACCGCCCTCGCGATGCTGATGAGCTGGAAGTGCGCCCTGATGGGCCTGCCCTACGGCGGGGCCAAGGGCGGCGTGCGCTGCAACCCGCGCGAGCTCTCCCCGCGCGAGCTGGAGCACCTCACCCGCCGCTACACCACCGAGATCATCCACATGATCGGCCCCGATCTCGACATCCCCGCCCCCGACCTCGGCACCGACGAGCAGACCATGGCGTGGATGATGGACACCTACTCGATGACCCAGGGCAAGAGCGTGCCCGGCGTGGTCACCGGCAAGCCGATCATCGTGGGCGGCTCCGCGGGCCGGCGCGAGGCCACCGGGCGCGGCATCGTCTTCGTGCTCTACCAGGCGGTCAAGAGCCTGGGCCAGGAGCTGCGGGGCAAGAAGATCGTCATCCAGGGTTTCGGCAACGTGGGCAGCGTGGCCGCCCGCCTCCTGTGGAACGACGGGTGCACGATCGCGGGCATCAGCGACGTCAAGGGCGGGGTGTGGAATCCGAGCGGCATCGACGTCCGCCAGCTCCAGGACCACGTGGCCAAGACCGGCAGCGTCGTCGGCTTCCCGGGCACCGAGCCGGTGAGCAACGAGGCCATCCTGGAGCAGCCGTGCGACGTGCTGATCCCCGCCGCGGTGGACTCGGTCATCCACGCGCGCAACGCCGATCGCATCAAGGCCGGCATCATCGCGGAGGCCGCCAACGGGCCGACCACGCCCGAGGCCGACACCATCCTGCGCGACCGCGGGGTGACCGTGATCCCGGACATCCTGTGCAACGCGGGCGGGGTGGTGGTGTCGTACTTCGAGTGGGTGCAGGGCCTGCAGTACTACTTCTGGAAGGAGAGCGAGATCATCGCGCGCCTGCAGGAGATCATGGCGCGGTCGTTCACCAGCGTGTGGCGCACCGCCCAGAAGAACGGCGTGGACCTCCGGACCGGCGCGCTGATGGAGGGCATCAGCCGGGTGGCCGACGCCCACGTTTCCCGCGGCCTTTACCCGTAGCCGGCGCGGCCGCGGCCGGCGCCGCCTCGATCGGCGGCCGCCGCAGGGCCCAGCGGATCCCCGCCGCCGCCACCAGCACGCCCGCCACGCTCGCGAGCTGTCCCACCCGGAACGACCCGATCCAGAAGCTGTCGAGCCGCACCGATTCGATCGCGAACCGGCCCACCGAGTACAGCCCGACGTAGGCGAAGAAGACCGCCCCGGGATACCGGCCGACCCGGGGCCGGATCCAGCGCACGAGCAGCGCGAACACCAGCAGGTTCCACAGCGACTCGTAGAGGAACGTGGGGTGGAAGAAGTCGACCTGCCGGAACTCGACCGGCCGGTGGCTCGGCGAGATGTAGAGCTTCCACGGCAGATCCGTGGGCGCCCCGAACGCCTCCTCGTTGAAGAAGTTGCCCCAGCGGCCGATGGCCTGGCCCAGGATCGTGCTGGGCGCGACGACGTCCAGCGCGCGGAGCACCGGCACGCCCCACCGCCTCGCGAGCCACGCGCCGACGAGCGGGCCCACGATGAGGCCGCCGTGCATGGCGAGCCCACCCTCCCAGACCGCGATGATCTTCCCCGGATACCGGCCGTAGTAGTCCCAGTTGAAGGCCACCTCGTAGAGGCGCGCGCCCGCCAGGCCCGCCACCACCGCCCACTGCGCGGCGCGCACGAGCTGGTCGGCCGGCAAGCCCTCCTGGAGCGCGCGCCGGTGGGCGAGCCAGAAGCCCACCAGGATCGCGGTGGCCATGAGGATGCCGTACCACCGGATCTGGAGCACGCTGAACTCGAACGCGATGGCGCCGGGCGAGGCAAACACGCCCTGCACGATACCACGGCGTCAGCGCCATCGACGCCAGGCGCGATCGTGCGGCGGCGAGGCTAGTGGCTCGCCCGGCGCTCGGCCAGGCGAGCGAATGAACCGGGTCAGGGCCGAGCTCGATCGCGATGGCGCCGGGAGAGGCAAACACGAAAGGCAAGATAGCATGCGCCCCCGGGAACCGTCACACGCTCCAGCCCAACGCCTCGAAGGTGCCGACCTGGCTACCCGGGACGCTCGCCGGCGGCCAGGATCGCAAAAAAGTGCCCGGTGTCACGGGGAGTGCTGACCCCGTGCACCGGGCGGTTCTCATGCGGCGCCTTGGTCGCCGCGTCCCGGCGTGCGCCGGGATCTATGGACTGCCGAGACCTCGCTGCTGTCCCGGCACCGCCAGCGTCCTCAAGCCCGGCGGTGCCCGGTCCGGTCGGGTGGAATCCCCTCCATCGAGCCTCCCTGGTTGAGGTTCACCGCGCTGAAGGAGATGCTCACCTCCCTCACACTCACAGGCTAGCCTGCCGCCCGCCCACCCGCAATGAAGCAGCCGCTTCATTTCCGTGGGTCGATCGGCCTCCCCGGCGTTTCACCGCCCGCCAACCGCACGCTTACTCGAACTTCATCTTCAAGACACCCGGTGAATAGGCGTGACGCACCTGGGCGTTGTCGAACACGGCCACGCCGAACGCGTACTCCTTCTTGAGATCGCTGAACTGCACGTCGTACTCGCTGCCCGTCACGAGCTTCCGCCAGAACACGCTGGTGCGCACTCCGTCCTTGTACATGACCTTGGCCGAGATGTCGCCGCGGTCCCCGGTGAACGGGGCCACGATGATCCCGGGGACCTCGTCGCCGGCCTTGTACTTGGAGTCGTCGAACGGCTCCTTCTCGCTGCCCATGATCCAGTATGGCGGCGCGGACTTGTTCCCCGGGAGTGCGAACTTCGGGGCCTTCTTGTCGTCGCTCACGTTGTTCATGTAACCACCGCCCGTGTTGGGATCCGACTTGCGGCCCGCCTCCGCGGCCTTGTCCTTGTCGTAGCGGGTGCTGTCCACGTACTGGTCGTCGACCTGGTCGACGGTGCCCGTGCGGACGCCCTTCATGTGCCACATGTCGAGGCGCTCGCCGGCGTTCGGGGTGTACTTGTTGCCGAAGGGCTTGCCTTCGCCGGTGTGGCAGGCGGAGAAGCACCCGCGCTGCTCGAAGGCTGGGCGAGCTGATGTTCCAGATCACCGCCCACTTGTCCTCGTAGTAGAGGTTGTTGTCGCCTCCCTTGTCGCTCGGATCCGTCGAGCTTCTTCCACGAGCCGTCGGCCTGCTTCTGCCAGGGCTCGCGCCGGATGCTGTTGGTCTCGTCCTTGTACTGCATGAGGAAGTAGACGGTGTCGGCCGTGTAGACGGCGCGGACGGACACCTCGGTCGAGCCGTTCTGAAGCCCGCGCCCGCCGAGCACCTTGACGGTCATCGGAGCGGCTCCCTGCCAGCTCGCGTCCATCGCCCCATCCAGCGACGGCGCCGCCGCAACCTTCTTGGCCGTCAGCTGATTCTTCTGCTGGGCATCGCCGGCTCCTACGGTCAGTCCCAGGGCCACCCCCAGCGCGACCGCAGACACCGAGAGGACCCACTTCGAAGGAAGCTTCATCACATCCCCCTTTCTCCCGCCCGCGCATCACGGCGCGGGCACAACTCGATATCGCGGCGTTCCGGGCTGGCCTCACAGCCCCGGCACTCTGCGAGCTTTCCCTTGCGCTCCTGACTCGGGAGAGAGCACAGAGCATGCCCTGTGCCAGAGCCGCGGCGATCTAACCCTCGGGGAACTCAGCGAAGAGGTGGGCCACAGCGAGCCCTATTGGGGCATCCAGGCCCCAGCCGGGGCGATCCAGTCTCGGACTTCAGGGCGAGGGGTGGCTCAGGGCGACCGGCCGGATTCGTTGACGGGGGGCGGACAATGGCACTGGTGGTCAGAGCGCTGATCGTGCTCGCGACGGTCATCGTGAGGAGGAGATCATCTGCACGCCGACGGCGCGCAGAGCTTCAGGCGCGCCATGCGGCTGCGCGCTCCGGACGCGGGGCGTGCCGACGATGCTGCGCGGGGCATGAGCCCCGAGGCCGAGGTGCCTCGCTGGCACGCCGCCGAGCCCGCGCGAGCCGGCGGCCTTGCGCCAGCAGCGGAACGTGCCGGCGTCACTTCTGGTGCCGGATCAAGCAGCATGAGGTCGAGGTCGAGTTCGAGACCGTGCCGCGCCTGCTGTTGCCCGGGCGCATCACCGGCGTGAACCGCTGCACGGCGTTCGACGAACCGACCGACATCGCCTGCGGTCGCCACTGCCTGGACGCGTACTTCCGCTACCAGTGGCCTGACTCGCTGCACGTCGCTGACCGGCGCCGGCCTCCCGCGCCGTAGGCCCGGCCTCCAGGATCCCGTCGACGAGCGTATCCTAGGCTGGCGCTGTCTGGTGCTTGACCGTCAGTACCGGGCACGGAGCCAGCCGCACCACTTTCTCGGCCACACTGCCCAAGAGCACATGCTGAAGACCGGTGCGGCCATGCGTGCTCATGACAATGAGATCCGCGCTACGCTCCTGGGCGACGCGGACGATGGTCTCCGCCGGGTGCCCCATGGCGACCTCGACTTCCCATTGGCCCTGGAAGGCATTCGCAATGAGGTCGCGGAGCTGTGTCAGCGCTTCCTCGCCAAGGTCACGGCGTACAACCTCCGGTTGCGACAGAAGAGGCGAGCCACCGACCCGACCCCCGGCTACCGGATCGAAGTCGCCCTGTGGCCCCGGAACCGGCGCCCCGGTGACATAGTGGACGTCCGTCCGCGTGTCCGTCGGGAGCACGTGGAGCAACGTCACCGTGGCATGGTGGAGTGTCGCTTCCTCGATCGCGTAGCGCAACGCGCTGTTCGCGGGCTCGGAAAAGTCCGTCGGTACGAGCAGATGCTTGAAGGCCATGGTAGTCCCTCCAGTCAGAAATAGTGCGCGACCTAGTCCTTGGGCAGCCCGAGGACGCGTTCGGCGAGGATATTGCGCATGATCTCCGACGTCCCGCCCTGGATCGTGTTCCCGCGGGAGCGGAGGGCGCGGTACTGCCAGCGCCCGTCGTCCACCGCCCACTCGCTGCCCGCCCAGAGCGTGGCATAGGCACCCTGCAACTCGAGCCCCAGCTCGGCGACCTTCTGCCAGGTCTCGCTGAAGAACAGCTTCGAGGCCGAGCCCGCCGGTCCCGCCGGCTCCCCCTTCACGAGCTGGGTGAGGACCCGCAGGTTCGCGTATCGCAGCGTCTCCGTGTCGATGTAGAGCTGGGCCAGCCGCTGCCGTACAAGCGGATCCCGGGCGGCGGGCGGACCCGCGCGGGTGGGCTTCCGGGCGAGATCGAGCAGCTCTGCCAGGCCCTGGCGAAGAATGAGCTGACGCGTGAGCGTCCGAGGCCCGCGCTCGAACATGAGGGTCGTGATCGCCACCTCCCAGCCGCCGTGCTCGCGGCCCAGCACGTTGCCCTCCGGCACCTCGACGCCGTCCAGGTAGATCTCGCTGAACTCGCTGTCGCCGCTCATCTGGCGCAGCGGGCGCACCGTGAAGCCGGGGCTCGTCATGTCCACCAGGAAGTAAGTCAGTCCCCGGTGCCGCGGGGCGGCCGGATCGGTGCGCGCCAGGACCGTGCACCAGTTCGCGTAGTGCGCAAAGGAGGTCCACACCTTCTGCCCGGTGAGCACGTAGGTGCCCGGTCTGCGCTCGGCTCGCGTTCCGAGCGAGGCCAGGTCGCTTCCCGCGCCGGGCTCGGAGAACCCCTGACAGAAGATGTGCTCGGCGGCCAGGATGCGCGGCAAGTGGAGGTGCTTCTGGTCCTCCGTGCCGTGGACCATGATGGCGGGGCCGGCCATGTCGAGGCCGATCGCGTTGGCGAGCTCGGGAGCGCGCGCCCGGGCCATCTCCTCGTAGAAGATGGCCTGCTCCATCACGCTGCCCCCGCGGCCGCCGTAGGCCACCGACCAGTGCAGTCCCACGTAGCCAGCCGCGTAGAGCTGTCGCTGCCAGCCGATGAGGGCCTCCGCCCGGGTCTCGCGGCTCAGCGCCTGCCGGCTCCTCTCCCAGTCCGTCGGGCAGTGCTCCGCGAGCCAGGCGCGCAGCGCGTCCCGGAAGACCACCTCCGTGGCGGATAGCTTGAAGTCCACGCCCGCAGCCTACTACTGAATCACGTCCTACACCCGGCGGCTAACGGCGGTCGTGAAGTCCCGGATGGCTGAACGGCACCGATTGCCGACGGGTGGTATTCACTGCAAGATGCCCGGGGTTGGATGCGGAAGCCCAGGTAGACAGAGAGGTCATGTCAAAGACCCTCGAGGAGGGCTCGGTGATGGAATCGCGCGAGTTGAAGCTGGACGAGTCACACGCTGGCCGTATGCAGGCCGAGGCCGGCATGGTCGCTCCGGCGGTAAGGTCTCGACCGGTCGGCGCGAGGGCTGCGGGCGCACTGGCACTCGGAAGCCTGGCATTCGGTGCGCTGGCGATCGGTGCTCTCGCCATCGGACGCCTTGCCATCCACAGGCTGACGGTCGGCCGGTCGGAGATCAGGTCCCTGAAGATCGCCGAGCTCGAGGTCGGCACCCTGCGCGTTCGCAGCCTGGAGGTGCTCGATGCAACCGGCCGGAAGCCTTGAAGCTCAGGGCTGCTTGTAGTCAAGCCCCGCGGCGGCAAACTTGGCCTTGAAGGCAGGCCGGGTCAGGAACGCGATGAAGGCCCGCGCGGTCTCCGGCGAGGCGCTGCGCGTGGCGAGGCCCGCCGAGTAGACGGTCACCTTCTGGAGATCCGGCGGCAGCGGGCCCACCAGCACCACGCCCTTCACCGGCACGATCTCGCTGATCTGGTGCACCACCACCTCGGCCTCGCCGGTCGCGACCTTCTCGGCGGGATAGCCGCCCGGCACGAGCTGGCTCTTGCCCTTCACCGCGTCCGCGATGCCGAGCCGGTCCAGCACGCTCGCGAAGTGGATGCCGCTGGTGGCGCCCTGCTTGGGATCCACGTAGACGATGGACTTCGCGGAGAGCAGCGTCTGCTTGAACGCCTCCGACGTGGCGATGTCGGGTTTCGGCGCGCCCTCTCGCACGCCGAGCCCCATGCCCGTCCGCGCGAGGTCGGCGCGACTGCCCGCCACCACCGCGCCCTGCTTGGCCACGTCGTCGATGGCCGCGTCGGTCATGATGACCACGTCCACCGGCTCGGCGGAGGCCAGCTTGCCGCGCGTGACGCCGACCGTGCCGAACGAGAGCGTCACGGTGTGCCCCGTCTCCTGCTGGAAGGCCTGCGCCAGCTCGGTGACGATGGCCCGCACCGCGCCCGCGCTGAAGACCTTCAGCTCGTCGGCGCCCGCCGGGCCGCCCCCCACGCTCGTGATTGCCGCCCACAACGCCAGCGCGATCGCCGCCCGTCCCAGGATCGTCATGTCTTCTCCCCTTCGGAGGCCGGGACCAGGCCCGCCTCCGGATTCAGATGGTAGAGCTGCCGCCGCCTTCTAGCGTCCACGCTCGCCCCGGAGGACGGCGGGCAGGATCGGCAGCGCGGTGATCGCCACGCCGAGCGGCTTCATCGCGTCGGCCACCGCGTTGGCGATGGCGGCGGGCGCGCCGATCGTGCCGCCCTCGCCCATGCCCTTGTAGCCGCCGGGCGTCAGCGGCGACGGCGTCTCGAGGTGGCCGATGGCGAAGAACGGCAGCGCGCCCGCGGTCGGCAGCGCATAGTCCATCAGGGTGCCGGTCGCGAGCTGCCCGCTCTCGTCGTACACGAGGCGCTCGCCCAGCGCCTCGCCGATGCCCTGGGCCACCGCCCCGTGAATCTGCCCCTCGACGATCATCGGGTTGATCACGGGCCCACAGTCCTCGACGACCGTGTACTCCCGCACCGTGACGCGCCCGGTGTCGGGATCCACCTCCACGCCGGCCACGTGCACCGCGCCCGAGAAGGTCGGCCCCGGCGGATCGAAGGACTGGGTCGCCTCGAGCCCCGGCTCCATGCCCGCGGGCAGGCCGCCCGGCGGCGGCGCGCAGGCCAGGCGCGCGACCTCGGCCACCGACACACCGCGATCGGGCATGCCCCGCACGCTCACGCGCCCGTCGCGCAGCAGCAGGTCCGCGGGGCTCGCCTCGAGCAGCGCGCCCGCGATCGCCAGCAGCTTGCGCCGCACCGTGCCCGCCGCCGCGTCGGCCGCGCCGCTCTGGGCGATGGCGCCGCGGCTCGCGAAGGTGCCGGTGCCGCCCGGCGCGGTCTCGGTGTCGGGCTGCCGCACCGTGACCGCCTCGAGCGCCACGCCGAGCTGATCGGCGACGAGCTGCGCGGTGGTGGTGGCGTGTCCCTGGCCCTGGGAGGGAAACGACACGTAGCAGGTGACGCGGCCATCCGCCGCCATCTCGACCCTCGCGGCCTCGTGCCCCGGCACGTCGGTCATGCCGCGCCGGCGATACGTCTCGGAGCCGATGCCCGTGTACTCGGTGTAGCAGGCCAGGCCGACGCCCAGCAGCCGGCCCCGCGCCCGCCCGTCCTCGCGCTCGCGCGTGAGCCGGTCGTACCCGGCCAGCGTGAGCGCCGCCTCGAGCGCCTTCGGATAATCGCCGCTATCGTAGACGAACCCGGTGGCCGAGGTGAAGGGGTAGGCGTCGCGAGGGATCAGGTTGCGGCGGCGGATCTCGGCCGGGTCGAGGCCGAGCCGGTCGGCGAGCAGGTCCAGCGTGCGCTCCATCACGAAGGCGCCCATCGTCATCCCCACCCCGCGATAGGCGCCGAGCGGCGGCTTGGTGGTGGCGAGCGCGGTGAGATGGAAGGCGTAGGCGGGCGTGCGATACGGCCCGGGCAGGATCGACGCGGTGCCCAGCGGCTCGAGCGCGGCGGTGAGCGGGTAGATGTGATACGCGCCGGCGTCCGACCAGAGGCGCGCGCGCAGCGCCAGCAGCACCCCGGCCGCGTCGGCGGCCGCCTCGATCTCCACGCGCGCCTCGCGGGCGTGGGCCGCCGCGGCCAGGTTCTCGCGCCGGGTCTCGATCCACTTCACCGGGCGCCCGGCGCGGCGGGCCAGCGCCGCCACCGCCAGGTCCTCGGGCATCACGTGCATCTTCTGGCCGAAGCCGCCGCCGGTATCGGGCACGATCACGCGCACGCGCGCCTCGGGCAGGCCGAAGGCGCGGGCGACGCCGGTCCGGAAGACGTGCGGCACCTGGCTGCCCGTCCAGAGCGTGAGCGCGTCGCCCTCCCAGCGCGCGATCACCCCGCGGCCCTCGAGCGGCGAGGCCGAGCAGCGCGCGTGGGTGAAGGTCTCGCGGATCACGACGGCGGCGGCCGCGAACGCCCCGTCCACGTCGCCCTGCCCGCCGCGGCGCTCGAAGAGCACGTTGGAGCCGTGCTCGGGGTGCAGGCGCGGCGCGCGGGGATCGAGCGCGGTGGCCACGTCGGGCACCGCGGGCAGCGGATCGTACTCGACCTGGACGAGCCCGCAGCCGTCCACCGCGGCGTAGGGCGTGGTGGCGGCGACCACCGCCACCGGCTCGCCGACGAAGCGCACGCGAGCGGTCGGCAGCGCGGGCCAGGCGGTCGCGGCGAAGCCGGGCGCCTCGAGACGCGGCGCGAGCGGGGCGACCACCCCGTCGAGGTCGCGGCCGGTCAGCGCCAGCGCCACCCCGGCGACCGAGCGGGCGGCGGCGGTGTCCACCGACGCGCAGCGTGGCGTGGGCGTGCTGCGCTCCGCACGAAGGCGGCGTGCAGCAGCCCGGGCAGCGAGATGTCGTCGAGGAAGCGGCCCCGCCCCGCCAGCAGGCGGGGATCCTCCACCCGCTTGACGTGCGCGCCCAGATAGCGCGGCGGAGGCGAGGACAGGAGCTCAGCCCCTCACCCTGCCCTCTCCCCGAGGGGAGAGGGTAATCCGGTTCATGGCCTCGCCACGCGGGGTAGCACCTCGTTGGCCAGCAGCTCGAGCTGGTCGATCCCCCAGGTGAGCGGGTTCAGCACGATGTACTCGCAGCCGCCGAGGTTGGCGACCTTGGCCCGGATCTTCTCGGCCAGCTCCTCCGCCTCCCCCAGAAGATAGAACTCCCGCCAATAGGGGAGATCCATGCCGGAGTAGGTCTTGAAGTGCGGGATCGCGCTCTCCGGCTTCTCGCCCTTCTTCAACACCCACACGAAGTTGGAGTAGACCTTGTTCATGTCGCCGGGCTTGCGGCCGAACTCGCCCATGAAGCGCTGGATCTTCTCCCAGTCGCCCTTGACCATGTCGGCGGTGGCGGAGGAGTGCGGGACCCAGGTCTTCGCGTACTTGGCGATGCGCCGCAGCACCGGGTCGATATTGGTGACGGTCTGGCCGTACACCTTCTCGAAGGGCTGGCTGCCGCCGCCGATCCAGATGGGCGGGTGCGGCTTCTGCGCGGGCTTGGGATCGATCGTGAGGTTGCGAAACTTGTAGTACTTGCCCTCGTAGGTGACATTGTCGCCCGCCCAGAGCGCGGTCACCGCCTCCAGCATCTCGTCCATCCGCCGCCCGCGCTCCTTGTGCGGCACGCCCATGAGCGCGAACTCTTCCTCGTGCCAGCCGACTCCCGCGCCCAGGATGCTGCGCCCACCCGAAAGCAGGTCGAGCGTGGCCCACTCCTTGGCGAAGTAGGCCGGGTTGCGGAGCGGGAGGACCAGCACCATGGTGCCGAGCTTGATCGTGCGGGTCACGCCGGCCAGGGCCGAGAGCAGCGCCACCGGCTCGAGCCAGGTGCAGGCGTAGGCGGGCGGGGTGAGCAGGAGGTGGTCGATGGACACCGCGCAGTCGAAGCCCAGGTCCTCCGCGCGCCGCAGGTAGGCGCCCATCTCGGCGAGCGAGGCGGTCCTGGGTCCGAGCGCGAAGCTCGGGAGGCGCAGGCCGAATTTCATCTGATTGACCCCTTGGGGGCTCATCGCAGTCCGTCCTCTTTCTTCGCTTCGGCGACGGTGAGACCGCCGACGCGGGGGTGCGGGCGCCCGCCGTCGGTGACGACGAGGGCCACCAGGATCTCGTTGGCGCGAGGGGCGTCGTTGACGCGCACCTCCATCGCGTCGAAGTGGGTGCGCACGAACGCCGCGTCCTTGTAGTGGAGCGGGACGTCGATGGTGGCCCCGGGGCCGCCCAGCTTCTTGGCGGACGGGATGATCGCCTTCCCGCCGTGCACGAGCGCGCGGAACGGGGTGCCGAGCGTGGGATGCAGGATGGCCGCCGCGTGCTCGTACTCGCCGTCCGTCCCCACGATGGCCGCCTTGCCATAGGAGTGCACCGGCCCGCCCAGCGCCATCACCGCGCGGCGACCGAGCAGGTCGCCCAGCTCCTCGCCGGTCTTGACCAATTCTTGAAGGTCCTCCGCGTAGCGGCCCGCGAACGGATTCGCGATCACCGCGATCGCGGCCACCTTCCTGATCGGCTTCTCGACGCGCCGGCCGCCGTCCTCGTGGATCTCCTCCACCACCGTGAGCAGCTTGCGAATTTTCATCTCGTGGCCTCCTGCGGCATCAGTGCCCTCCCGCGGCCGGGGCCCTGGCCCTTCACGACCTCCGCCGCGCGCGTGGCGGGCGGGGTGTTCCGGCTCCGCCCGATCTTGATCTGCCCGTCGATGAGAATCATGGAGACGCCGAAGAGATCGCCGACCCGCAGCGCCTCCAGCGCGGTCCGCCCCTGCGAGCCGATCGGCGCGTCCACGATGCAGACGTCGGCTTCCCGTCCCGGCGCGATCACGCCCACCGGCAGCTTGTAGACCCGTGCGGTGTTGCCGGTGGCCATGCACACCGCCTCCTCGGGGGCGACGCCGCCGAGGGAAACCAGGTGGGCGAGCACGCGCAGGATGCCGAGCGGCACCACCCCGGTGCCGGAGGGCGCGTCGAGGCCGATGATGATGCGCTCGGTCGCCTTCGCCTCCTGGGCGCGGCGCAGGGCGTGGAGCGCCGCCTTGCCGTTGCCGCAGTGGACGATCTCGAGCGCCATCCGGGTGGCCACCAGCGCGTCGATCTCGCGCTCGCTCATCGCGGTGGTCCCGCCGTTGATGTGGCCGACCACGTCGGGGTCGGCCTCCAGCACGACCTCCCCGCTGATCGCGTTGGAGCCCGCGATGGACGGCCCGCCGGTGTGGATGGTCACGGTCATGCCGTGCTTCTTCGCCCACCGGACCATCGGCGCCGCGTCCTTGCCGGTCTTGACCGAGCCGAGCCCGATCTCGCCCACCAGCTTGACGCCGGCCTTCGCCATCTCCACGAAATCCTCCTCCACCATGCCCAGCTCCAGGATCGGCGCGCCCGCGTGCATCTTCACGCCGGCCGGCCGCGCGTTGGCGTAGGACTTGGCGGCCACGATGGCCAGCGCCTTCAGCCCCACGATGTCCTTGGGGCGCCCGGGCAGGTGCACCTCGCCGGCCGAGATCATGGTGGTGATGCCGCCGTGGAGACCCGAGTCGATGAAGTCGATGGTCCGCTGGCGCGGGGTGAAGTCGCCGAACACGGGATGGCAGTGCGAGTCGATGAGGCCCGGGACCACCGTGCTGCCCCGGGCGTCGATGACGGTGTCGGCGTCGTCGTCGAGGCCCCGGCCGACCGCCACGATCTTGCCGTCCGCGATCGCGATCGAGTCGCCGTCGAGCAGGGGCTTCGCGATGTCCCCCGACACGATCTGCCCGATGTTCCTGATCAGCGTCTCAATGACTCCTCCTGGACACCTATGACCCTCTCCCCTCAGGGGAGAGGGCAGGGTGAGGGGTGGTTCCGCTCCCCGCGCCAACTCATACCGTCAGATACTTCCGCCGCAGCGCCTCGTCGGCCATGAGCTGGGCCATGGGCCCGTCGAAGCGGATCTCCCCCTTCTCGATGATGTAGGCGCGGTCGGCGAGCCGCGCCGCGAACTTGAGATTCTGCTCGGAGAGCAGGATCGTCAAGCCCTCCCGCTTGAGCGCGGCGATCTGGTCGCCCAGGACCCGCACGATCACGGGGGCCAGGCCTTCCGACGGCTCGTCCAGCAGCAGCACGCGGGGGTTGCCCATCAGGGTGCGCGCCACCGTCAGCATCTGCTGCTCGCCGCCCGAGAGGCTCCCGGCCCGGCGGCCGGCCAGCTCCAGGAGCTTGGGAAAGAACTGGTAGACCCGCGCCTCGCTCCAGACGCCGCCGCCCTTGGCGCCCACCGTCAGGTTCTCCTCGACGGTGAGATCGGCGAAGATGCGGCGGTCCTCCGGCACGTACCCGACCCCGACGCGGCTGATCTCGTGGGTCGGCCGCCGCGTGATCTCGCGCCCGTCGAAGCGGATGGCGCCGCCCGTCACCTCGACCAGGCTCACGATGGCCTTGAGCGTGGTGGACTTGCCCGCGCCGTTCCGCCCCAGCAGGGAGACCACCTCGCCCGCGCGCGCCGAGAGCGTCACGCCGTGGAGCACGCGCGAGAGGCCGTAGCCGGCCTGGACCGCCTCCAGCTCGAGGGAGTCCTTCATTCGTCTTCGCCGAGGTAGACGCGCTGGACCTGGGGGTCGGCGCGGACGGCGGCGGGGGCGCCGTCGGCGATGACGCGGCCCTGGTGGAGCACCATGATCCGGTCGGCGATGGCGAAGACCACGTCCATGTCGTGCTCGGTGAAGAGCACGGTGAGCCCGCGGGCGCGGGCGATGCGCTGGGTGAGCGCCATGAGCGCCCCGCGCTCGGCGGGCGCCATGCCCGCGGTGGGCTCGTCGAGCAGCAGCACCTCGGGGTCGTTGGCGAGGGCCACCGCGAGCTCGAGCTTCTTGAGATCGCCGTAGGCGAGCACCGCCGCGACCCGCCCGGCCTGGTCGGCCAGGCCCACCTGCTCGAGCAGGGCGCGCGCCTCCTCGGTCTGCAGGTGCTGGGCCCGCTCCAGCAGCGCGTACGTCTTGCCGAGGTGCGAGAGCCGCGCCACCTGCACGTTCTCGAGCGCGGTCAGCGTGGCGAACGTCGCGGTGATCTGGAAGGTGCGGCTCACGCCGCGCCGCCAGACCGCGTAGGGCGGCAGCCCGCTGAGCCGCTCGCCCTTGAAGAGCACGAGGCCCGCGTCGGCCCGGAGCTGGCCGGTGAGCATGTTGAAGAACGTGGTCTTGCCCGCGCCATTGGGCCCGATCAGGGCGCGGATCTCCCCCTTCGGCATCGCGAGGTCCACGTCCCGGACCGCGCGCACGCCGCCGAAGGCCTTGGACAGCCCGCGCGTCTCGAGCACCGGCACGCCGCCCAGGACCGCGCTCACGAGCGCCGCCCGTCGAGCATGCCCGCGATGCCGCGCGGGAAGGCCAGCACCAGCACCAGGAGAATCGCGCCCAGCACGATCTGCCAGTAGTCGGTGTAGCGCGTGATCACGGTATCGAGCAGCTTGTAGACCGCGGCGCCGATGAGCGGCCCGGCCGGCGAGCCCACCCCGCCCAGCAGCACCATCACCAGCGGCTGCACCGACATCGGCGACTCGGTGTAGACCGGGAACACGCTGCCCTTGAGGAAGGCGTAGATGGCGCCGCCGAGGCCCGCCACGAAGCCGGCCACCACGAACGCGGTCCACTGCAGCGCGCGGATGTTCACGCCCACCGCCTCCGCGCGGCGCGCGTGGTCGCGCACCGCGCGCAGCGTGAGCCCGAAGGGCGAGGCGGTGACCACCTTCAGCAGGAGCAGGCCCACCAGGGTGGCGGCGAGCGCCCAGTAGTAGTAACGGCTCGGCGTGCCCAGCCACCGCGCGGGCCACACGCTCAGCATGCCGTTGTCGCCCCCGGTGACGTCGTCCCACTGGTGCACGACCGCGTAGACGATCTGCGCGAACGCGAGCGTCAGCATCGCGAAGTAGATGCTGGTGAGCCGCACGCAGAAGTAGCCGAACACGCAGGCGGCCAGCCCGGCCACCACCGGGGCGAGCACGAACGCGGCGGGCATGGGCAGCCCGGCCAGCTTCAGGAGCACCGCGGCGCCGTACGCGCCCAGGCCGAAGTAGGCCGCGTGGCCGAACGATACCATCCCGCCCACCGACATCAGCAGATGCAGGCTGGCCGCGAAAAGGGCGAAGGCGAAGATCTCGACCGCGATCGAGATCCAGAAGGTCGGCAGCACCAGGGGCAGACCGGCCAGCGCGAGCAACCCGACGCCGAGCCAGATCGGGCCGAACCGCCGGGGCTGCGCCTCGGCCACCCCGCCGCTGCCCGGCGGGCGGAGCTGGATCTCGGGCCGTCCCAGCAGGCCCCACGGCCGCACCACCAGCACCACCGCCATCACCACGAAGATGAGCACGATGGCGGCCTTCGGCAGGAGCAGCACGCCGTAGGCGTTGAGCACGCCGATGAGGAGCGAGGCGAGCAGCGCGCCCCAGACCGAGCCCATGCCCCCGATCACCACCACCACGAACGCCTCCACGATGATGGAGGTGTCCATCACGGTGGTGAGCGCCAGCCGCGGCACCTGGAGCGCGCCGCCCAGGCCGGCCAGGAAGGAGCCCAGCACGAACACGGAGGTGAAGAGCCGCGACTGGTCGACTCCCAGCGCGGCGACCATCTCGCGGTCCTGGGTGGCGGCGCGGATCAGGATGCCCCAGCGCGTGCGATGGAAGAGCAGCCAGAGCCCGAGCGCCACGAGCGGGCCGAAGGCGATGACCGCGAGGTCGTAGGAGGGAAAGAGCTGGCCCGCGATCGGCACCGAGCCGGCCAGGCCCGGCGCGTTCGGGCCGGTCTTGTTGTCGGCGCCCCAGAGATAGCGGACCGCGTCGGCGGTGACCAGCACCAGGGCGAAGGTGAGGAGGAGCTGGTAGAGCTCGGGCGCCTTGTAGACGCGCCGGAGCAGCAGGACCTCGACCAGGCCGCCCAGCACCGCCACCAGCGACCGCCGCGAGCAGCACCGCCGCGTAGAAGGCCACCGGCCCGCCGGGCAGCGCCGCGGCCAGCGAGTAGGTCAGGTAGGCGGCGAGCATGTAGAAGGAGCCGTGGGCGAAGTTGACGATGCGGGTGACGCCGAAGATCAGCGAGAGCCCGGACGCGATGAGGAAGAGGAACATCGCGTTGGCGAGCCCGCTCAGGAGCTGGACGAAGAGGAGGGACATGACGCCGTCGGTCCCCTCACCCTGCCCGCTCCCCCGGATCGGGGGAGAGGGCGATCGAGTGAGGGGTGGTCTTAATTGGCGGGGCGGAGCTTCTTGGCTTCTTCTTCGGTCGGCAGCACCTTCTCGCCCGGCACGTACTCGTGGTTCACCATGATGCCGACGCCGCGCTGGGGATCGAGCTTGGTCGTCCCCACCCACGCGCCCATCGTGGACTGCCCGTCGGCGGCGCGGAACATGATCGGCCCCATCGGGGTCTCGACCTTCAGGCCCTTGAAGGCGGCCACCAGCTTGGGCGTCTCGGTGCTGCCCGCCTTCTTGATGGCCTCGGCCACCGACAGGTAGGTGATGTAGCCGATGAGCGAGCCGAGCACCGGCGTCTTGTCGCCGCGCTTGATGTAGCGCGCCACCCACTCCTGGTGCCCGGCGGTCTTCACGTCGTACCAGGGATAGCCGGTGACCAGCATGCCCTCGGGCGCCTCGAGCTTCAGCGGGTCGATGTACTCGGGCTCGCCGAGCAGGATGCCGACCACGAACATCTTCTGGAAGAGCCCGCGCTTGCCGGCCTCGCGCACGAACGCGAGCCAGTCGCTGCCGAAGAGCGAGACGTAGAGCGCGTCCGGGTTCTGGTTCAGGATCGCGGTGACGAGCGGGCCCGGCTCGATCTTGCCGAGCGTCGGCCAGTGCTCGCCCACCATCTGCACGTCGGGCTTCAGCTCCTTGAGCCGGTCCCGGAAGGTCTCCCACGCCCGCTTGCCGTACTCGTAGTTGGGGCCGATGGTGGCCCACTTCACGTACTTCATCTTGCCGGCCTTGTCGGCCAGCATGCGCCCCTGCTCGTAGGTGTTGGGGCGCAGGCGCACCGCGTGGTCGTGCCCCTTGGACCAGGTGAGCGCCTCGGTCAGCGACTCGGAGGCCAGGAACATGGTCTTGTTCTGCTTGGCCCAGTCCGAGACCGCGAGCCCCACGTTGGAGAGGAAGCTCCCGGTGATCATCGCGACCTTGTCGGACTCGACCAGCTCCTGGGCGTGCTTGACCGCCTCCGCGGGCTGGGCCTTGTCGTCGCGGAACAGGACCTCGACCTTGCGGCCGAGCACGCCTCCCTTGGCGTTGATCTCCTCGACGGCCATCTCGACGCCGACGCGGTAGGGCCCGGTGAACGGCGCGCCGATGCCGCTATAGGTGTTGATGTCGCCGAGCTTGATCGGCGCCTGGGCCGTGGCGGAGCCGGCCCCGAGCGTGAGCAAGAGGGCGGCCGCCATGAGGGACAGGAGACGGGGGACACGCATGCGGAACCTCCTCGTGGTCGTGTTGCGCCGAGTAAAGCAAATGCGCGGAGAGAGTCAAGACGATTCTCCGCGCTTGACAGGGAGCATAGCCGAGTGGTTTCCTCTCAGGCAAGCGGAGATTGCTTTGGACGAAAGCCCAGAAACGAGGCAGCTGGTGGACGCGGTGGCGGCACGCCTCCGGGAAGCGCGCCGGACGCAGCGCCTCACCCTGCGCGCGCTCAGCGAGAAGACCGGGCTCTCCGAGCCGTTCCTGTCGCGGCTCGAGCGCGGCCGCGTCTCGACCTCGATCGCCAATCTCATCCTCATCACCCGCACCGTCGGCATCGACCTGGGACAGCTCTTCCAGGGCGTGTCCGGCACGACCACCACGCAGCACTACGCGCTGGTGCGCGCGGCCGAGCGGCGGCCGCCCCAGGACGTGCCCGCGACCGGCTACACGTATCAGCCGATGGCGGTGGGCTGGCCCGGGCAGCGCATGGACGCCTTCGTGCTGACGTTCCCGGTCAAGAACCGGGCCGACGTGCTGACCGCGCACGAGGGCGAGGAGCTGTCGTTCGTCCTGCAGGGCGAGATCCTCTTCCAGCTCGGCGACGAGAAGATCCCGCTCAAGACGGGTGACTGCCTCTACTTCAACGCCGAGATCCCGCACATGGGCAAGAACGTCGGGCGCGTGGACGCCAAGGTGCTGATGGTCGCCGCGCCCGGCCGCGGGCCCGGACGCGAGTACGGCTGGTGGAAGGCGCCGGCGCCCCCCGCGCCGACCCGGCCCCGCCGGGGTCGGCGGTCATCCCGGACCAGGAGAGTTCCCTAGGATGGAACAGAAGATCTACACCTCGTGCACGCTGGACTGCCCGGACGGCTGCGGGATCATCGCCCACGTGAAGGACGGGCGCGTCGTGAAGCTCGAGGGCCATCCCGATCACGAGTTCACCCAGGGCTACCTCTGCGGCAAGACCTATCGCTTCCCGGAGCGCGTCTACAGCCCGGAGCGTCAGCTCCATCCGCTCAAGCGGAGCAACGGCCGGACGGACGGCGGCTGGGATCGGATCACGTGGGACGAGGCGCTCGACCTGGTGGCGGACAAGATCCGCGGCTACCTGGCCGACCCGGGCCCGCTGTCCATCATGCACTACCAGCGCACCGGCTCCTGGGGCGCCACCAAGCTCCTGAGCCGGCGCTTCTGGAACCTGCTGGGCGGGGTGACCACCACGAGCGGCTCGCTCTGTAGCGGCGCCGCGCGGGCCGGGCAGGCCCTCGACTTCGGCGTGCGCGCCGGCCACGACCCGTCCGACATGCTCAACAGCCGCCTCGTGCTGCTCTGGGGCCGCAACCCGATGGCCACCAACCTCCACACGGTGCCGATCCTCAAGGAGATCCGCAAGCGCGGCGGCCGCGTCATCCTGATCGACCCGGTGCGGAGCGAGTCGGCGAACTTCTGCGACGAGCACGTGCAGCCGCGCGTGGCCACCGACGCGGAGCTCGCGATGGCCATGGCCAAGGTCATCCTCGAGGAGGGCCTCGAGGACCGCGGGTACCTCGAGCGGCACGCGCACGGCTTCGCGGAGTACCGCGCGCTGCTCGACGCCCGGCCGCTCGCCGAGCTGGCCGCCGCGTGCGAGCTGACGGAAGAGACGATCCGGGCGCTCGCGCGGGAATACGCGACGCACCAAGCCCGCGTCCGTCCTCCTCGGGTGGGGCCTCAACAAGTACCAGCACAGCGCGGAGATGTTCCGCTGCGTGGACGCCCTCGGCGCCCTCTGCGGCCACATCGGGGTGCCGGGCGGCGGCGTCTCGCACGGCTACAACACCCAGCGGCACTTCGACAAGACGGTGGAGGCCGCCGACCGCGCCACGCATCATCGCGCGATCCCGGAGCCCCTGCTCGGCCGCGGGCTCCTGGAGGCGCAGCAGCCGCCGGTCCGCATGATGTTCGTCAACAGCGGCAACCCGGTGAACCAGTCGCCCAACTCGAACCGGGTCGCGCAGGCCCTGGCCGGCCTGGAGTTCATCGTGGTGGTGGACCAGGTGCTCACCGACACCACCGACTACGCCCACGTGTTCCTCCCCACCACCACCTTCCTCGAGGAGGAGGACATGCTGGTGTCGTGGGGGCACAACATCATCGGCGGGGTGAACCGGGTGATCGAGCCGGTGGGCGAGGCGCGCTCCGACCTCACGATCTTCCAGCAGCTCGCCGACCGCCTGGGCATCGGCCCCGAGATGGCGGGCGCCCCGCGCGACTGGCTCTCGCGCATCTTCACCCCGCTCACCAAGCGCGGGGTGAGCATCGACCAGGTCATGGAAGGCCCGGTGCGCTGCCCGGTGGCGCCCATGGTGCCCTTCGCGGATCACGTCTACCCGACCAAGTCGGGCCGCTTCGAGTTCATCACCAAGCTCGACCACGCGCCGCGCGTGGTGCCGGACTATCCGCTCACGCTCGTGACCAACTACAGCAAGAAGTGGCTCCTCTCCCAGATCCTCGAGAAGGAGCACCCGTCCATCGCCTCGATCCGCATCAGCGCCGAGACCGCCCGGCAGTACGGCATCGAGAGCGGCGAGCGCGCGATCATCCGCTCCCCCGTCGGTCACCTGGAGGTCCTGGTGCTCGTGGACGCGCGGATCGGGCGCGGCATGGTCATCATGCCGGTCGGTACCTGGATCAAGCGCGGCGGGGGCGCCAACGTGCTGACCGAGGACATCATGTCCAACTTCGGCCAGATGGCGGCGTACGGCGAGACGCGCGTGAGGCTCGAGCGGCTCGTCGCGGCCTGAGCGGGAACCGGGCCCGGCTCCGGCGAGTTAGATCTGGCCAGGGAGGACACCCATGGCCAATCCGCTCAGCCGTCGCGAGGTTCTGAAGTACGGCGCCTTCACCACCGTCGGAGGCGTGCTCACGCCGGGCGTCGTGCTGGCCCAGGCCATCACGACCGATAGCAAGGGGATCATCGCCCGGGACATCCAGATTTCGTCGAGCGGGCAGCTCTCGTCGGCCGGCGCCACGATCCCCGCCTACGACGCCCGCCCCGAGGCGGCCGGCCGCTATCCCATCGTGGTCGTCATCTCCGGCTTCACCGGCAACTCCGAGCAGCACAAGGACGTGGTGCGCCGCTTCGCCCAGGCCGGCTACTACGCGATCGCTCCCGAGCTGTACTCCCGCGAGGGCGGCATGCAGGGCAAGAACTTCCAGGAGATGGGCCAGATCGCGGGCCGGGTCACGCGGGCCCAGTACCTGAGCGACATCCGGGCCGCCGCCGACCACGCCAAGCAGCAGTCCTGGGCGCGGGCCGACCGCCTCGGGGTCACCGGCTTCTGCGGGGGCGGCGCGCTCACGCTGCACACCGCCGCCGAGTATCCCGGCGTGACCGCGGCGGTGCCGTGGTACGGGCAGGTCAAGCGCGTCTACTCGGACGCGCCCGGCGTGGACGCCTTCAGCCTGGTGAGCCGGATCAAGGCGCCCGTGCTCGGCCTCTACGGCGACGCCGACCCCGGCATCCCCTCCGCCGACGTCCGGAGCTTCGAGGCCGAGCTGCGGAAGGTGGGCAACGCGAACGTCGAGTTCATCCTCTACCCCGACGCGCCCCACGCGTTCTTCTCCGACGACCGGCCGCAGGTCTACAAGAAGGAAGCCAGCGAGGACGCCTGGAAGCGCTGCCTGGCCTTCTTCGAGAGGCACCTCAAGGGCTGACGGCCCTCAGCTTGACATCGGCCGGGTTTCCCTCCAGATTGTCGCAAATCCATGGCCTTCGGTACCGTCTCTCAACGTCAACGACGACTCGGGAGGACTGCGGATGACTCCGGACCTCGCCCGTCTCCCGCTGAGCCGCCGTGATCTGCTGAAGCTCGGAGGGGGCGCCCTCGCCGGCCTCCGCTCTGGCCCCCGCGATCGCGCCTCCCGCCGCATCGGGCCCAGACGCCCAAGCGGGGCGGGACTCTGAACCTGCGGCTCTGGGACCCGCCGCACTGGGACCCGCACCTCACCGTCTCGTACAAGACGCACATCGCGTACTCGTTCACCCACAGCCGGCTGCTCAAGCACAAGGTCGGGCCCGGGGTGGCGCCCGGCACCTTCCCGCATCGAGGGCGACCTCGCCGAGTCCTGGACCCAGCCCAACGAGACCACCTACGTCTTCAAGCTGCGCCGCGGCGTGCGCTGGCACAACAAGCCGCCGGTCAACGGCCGCGAGGTGACGGCCGACGACGTCCTCTACTCGGTGGAGCGCTTCCGCACCGTCAAGGGCAACGCCAACGCCTACATGCTGGCCGTCGCTCGACCGGTCGAGGCGCTCGACAAGTACACCGTCCGGTTCACCCTGAAGGAGCCCTACGTCTGGTTCCTCGACATCCTGGCCAACCCGCACGCGGTGCCGCATCGTGGCCAAGGAGTGCGTGGAGAAGTTCGGCGACCTCAAGAAGCCCGAGGCCACGGTGGGCACCGGCCCGTGGATGCTCGACAGCTACCGGCCCAACGTGGGCATTCACGCTTCGTGCGCAACCCGAGCTACTTCGTCGCGGGCCTCCCCCACATCGACAAGGTCGAGGTCTTCGTGGACGAGGACAACGCCTCGCGCATGGCCGCCTTCATCGCGGGCAAGTACGACCTCGGCTGGGAGTTCCCGGGCGCGATCAACCGCGCGGACTGGGTGCAGATCAAGGACACGCTCAAGCAGCGGCGGCCGAGCCTGAAGACCATCGACTTCCCGCCAACGTCATGAGCCACATCTACATCCGCACCGACAAGCCGCCGTTCAACGACGTGCGCGTGCGCCGGGCCATGTCGCTGGCCATCGACCGGCAAGGGCATCATCGACGCGGTGTGCGAGGGCGTCGGGCGTGCTCAACCCGGCGGTGCCGGCCGCGCTCAAGGAGTGGTCGGTCCCGGTCGACCAGCTCGGCGAGGGCGCGCAGTACTTCAAGTACGATCCCGCGGCGGCCCGCAAGCTCCTGGCCGAGGCCGGCCATCCGAAGGGCTTCCAGGCCACGATGGACTTCACCACCTACGGCTCCCAGGTCCTCGATCGACATCTGCCAGCTCGTGCTGAAGAACCTGAAGGACGTGGGCATCGACGCCAAGCTCGAACACCAAGGAGTACGGGGCCTACATCGCGACCACGTTCTACGGCAAGTACGACGTCGATGGCCTTCGGGCCCCAGACCCGTTCCTGGAGCCGGACAACTTCCTCTACGGCCAGTACTACCCGGGCGAGATCAAGAACCACGGCCACATCAACGACCCGGTGCGTGGCCGACATGCTCGTCCGCCAGCGCCGCACGCATGGACCCGGCCAAGCGCCGCGAGATCATCTTCGAGATCCAGCGCTACCTCGCCAAGCAGCAGTACTACGTGCAGATCCGGTCCGGCGATCTACGTCGCGGTCTGGGACGGCGCGCTGAAGAACTACGGCCCGAACCTGGGCTACGACTACGGCGGCCGGCTCATGGCCGCCTGGCTCGATCGCTAGCGAGCAGAATTCGTGACATCGGAGGCGTTTCCCGCCAGATGGCGAACGCTGCCACCGCTGTCCGTTATCTCGATGTCAACGACGACTGGAGGAATACGGATGACGCCGGACCATACCCGTCTCCCGCTGAGCCGCCGCGACCTTCTCAAGCTCAGCGGCGGGGCCGCCGCCGTCCTGGGCGCCCCGTCCATCGCGCGCGCCCAGACGCCCGAAGCGCGGCGGCACCCTCAGCCTCCGCCTGCTGGGATCCGCCCCACTTCGATCCGCATGCTCATCAGTCTCCGTACAAGACGCACATCGTGCTCACCTTCACCCACAGCCGGCTGCGTCCGCCACAAGGCGGGCCCGCGCGTCGCGCCGGGGACGCTCCGCTCGAGGGCGACCTCGCCGAGTCCTGGACCCAGCCCAACGAGACCACCTACGTGTTCAAGCTCCGCCGCGGCGTGCGCTGGCACAACAAGCCGCCGGTGAACGGCCGCGAGCTGACCGCCGACGACGTCGTGTACAGCATCGAGCGCTTCATCAACGGTCAAGGGCAACTCCAACCGCGCTACATGCTGACGTCGGTCGACCAGGTCGAGGCGCTCGACAGCTACACCGTCCGGTTCACCCTGAAGGAGCCCTTCGCCTGGTTCCTCGACATGCTCGCCTGAACCCGATGGCCGTCTGCCATCGTGGCCAAGGAGGTGCGTCGACAAGTTCGGCGATCTCAAGAAGCCCGAGGCGGTGGTCGGCACCGGCCCGTGGATGCTCGACAGCTACCGCCCCAACGTCGGCTGACCTTCGTCCGCAACCCGACCTACTTCCGCCCGGGCCTGCCCTACATCGACCGCGTCGAGGTCACGGTCGACGAGGACAACGCCTCGCGCATCGCCGCCTTCATCTCGCGGCAAGTACGACATCGGCTGGGAGATCCCCGGCACCATCAACCGCACCGACTGGGTGCAGCTCAAGGACGTGCTGAAGCAGAAGCGGCCCCGGCTCCAGACCGACGGAGTTCCCGGCCAACGTCGATGAGCCACGTCTACATGCGCGCGGACAAGCCAGCCCTTCAACGACGTGCGCGTGCGGCGGGCGATGTCGCATGGCGCTGGACCGCAAGGGCGTCATCGACGCGACCTACGAGGGCGTCGGCACGTCTGCAACCCGGCGGTGCCGCCGCGCTCAAGGAGTGGTCGCTCCCGTCGAGCCAGCTCGGCGAGGGCGCGCAGTACTACAAGTACGATCCCGCGCGAGGCCCAGCAGCTCCTCGCCGAGGCGGGCCTCCCGCAGCGGCTTCCCGGTCACCATGAGCTTCGACGACCTACGGCTCCACCGTGCTCGATGGACCATGCCAGCTCGTCCTCAAGTACCTGAAGGACGTGGGCATCGAGGCCAAGCTCGAACCAGAAGGAGTACGGCGCCTTCATCTCGACCACGTTCTACGGCAACGTTCGACGTCGATGGCCTTCGGCCCCGCAGACGCCCGTTCCTCGACCCCGACAACTTCCTCTACGGCCCGTACTACCCGGGCGAGCCCCAGAACCTGGCCACGTCAACGACCCCGATGCGTCACCGACCTGCTCGTCCGCCAGCGCCGCACCTTGGACCCGGCCAAGCGCCGCGAGATCCTCTACGACATCCAGCGCCATCTCGCCAAGCAGCAGTACTACGTGCTAGACGCCCGTCCGGCGTCGTACGTCGCGGTCTGGGACGGCGCGCGTGAAGAACTACGCGCCCGAACCTCGGCTACGACTACGGCGGCCGCCTGATGGCCGCCTGGCTCGACCGGTAGCCGACGACAAGGAGACTCGCCATGGATCAGCTCGGCCTCGTCGCTGACCCGTCGTGACGTGCTCAAGCTGGGTGGCGCCGCCCTCGCGGTCGGCGCCACCTCGCTCGTCCTGGCCGGCGCCCGGCCGGCGGAGGCCCAGACCCCGAAGCGCGGGGGCCGGTTCCGCCTGCGCTCCCACGTGCCGCCGGTGCACTTCGACCCGCAGCAGACCATCGCCTTCTCGACCATGATCCCGCTGTCGTTCGCCTACAGCCGCCTCGTCAAGGTCAAGGGCGGCTCGGCGGTGGTGCCCGGCACCCAGCCGATCGAGGGCGACCTCGCGGAGTCGTGGGAGCGGCAGGGCGACACCGTCTACGTGTTCAAGCTCAAGAAGGGCGTTCGCTGGCACAACAAGCCCCCGGTCAACGGCCGGGAGCTGACCGCCGAGGACGTGCGCTACACCTACGACCGCTTCCTCACCATCAAGGGCAACGCCAACAAGTGCCATCCTCGAGATGGTCGACAAGGTCGAGGCCCTCGACAAGTACACCGTGAAGTTCACCCTGCGCGAGCCCAACGCCTGGTTCGTCGACCGGCTGGCCTCGACGTCCACCTGGATCATCGCCAAGGAGTGCGTGGACCAGTACGGCGATCTCAAGAAGCCGGAGAGCGTGGTCGGCACCGGCCCCTGGATGTTCCAGAGCTACGAGCCCAACGTCCGGATGACGTTCGTCCGCAACCCGAACTACTTCGTGCCGGGGCTGCCCTACGCGGACGGGGTGGACATCACGATCTCCACGGACCCCGCGGCCGCCTTCGCCCAGTTCCTCGTCCGGCGAGTTCGACTTCGGCCCGGAGTACGGCATGGTGATCCGCCGCAGCGACCTCGACATCGCGCTCCGGCGCGTCAAGGGGCTCGGCATGCGGGACTACATCGTGGTGTTCGGCGGCTACACCGCGATGAAGCTCGACCAGGAGCCGTTCAAGGACGTGCGGGTGCGCCGGGCCTTCGCGATGGCCCAGGACTGGCGGGAGATGCTCGAGACCAATGCCTGGTCGCAGGGCAAGGGCGCGCCGAACCCGCTCATCCCGGCCGCGCTCAAGGAGTGGTCGATCCCGATCGACCAGCTCCCCGCGGAGGGGCGCAAGCTCTACGAGTTCGACCCCGCCGGGGCCAAGCGGCTGCTCGCCGAGGCCGGCCATCCCAGCGGCCTCAAGGTCCCGGTCGAGACCACGCCCGGCTACGGGCCGGACTGGATGGACGCGGTGCAGGTGGCGCTCCGCAACTGGAAGCAGGGCGGGATCGAGGCGCGACCTCAAGCTCAAGGAGTACGGCGCCTTCGTCTCGAGCGCGATCTTCGGCAAGTTCGAGAAGAGCATGGTGACCCTGCGCGGGGGCACCACCGACCCCGACACCTACTTCACCCCGTTCCTGCCCGGCGAGCCGCTCAACTCCTCCGGGGTCAACGATCCGAAGCTCACCGAGATGATCAAGCTCCAGCGCCGCACCTTCGACGACAAGAAGCGGCGCGAGATCGTCTACGACATCCAGCGCTACGCCTCCCAGCAGGTCTACTACGGCTACGGCCCCTCGGTGAGCGCGGTCGGCGCCTGGATGCCCTACGTCAAGAACTTCGGCCCGAACATCGGCCACGACTACGGCGGCCGCCTCATGGTCGCGTGGCTGGATAAATAATAGGGCGTCGCATTACCACGCGCGCCGCCCACAGGACCGGTCGCCCTACCACGCGCAAGGCCAACAAGGCCGCGTGACGTGAAGCGCTACGTCCTGCGCCGTCTGCTGGTGGCGATCCCGTCGCTGCTGATCGCCTCCCTCATCGTCTTCAGCCTGCCTCGGCTGATCCCGGGCGACGTCGTGCAGCTCATGCTCGAGGAGAAGGCCTACGGCAAGGACCTCGACGACCTCCGCGCCAAGCTCGGCCTGAACCGGCCGATGTACATCCAGTACGTGGAGTGGCTCGGCCAGGTGACGCGCGGCGACCTGGGCGAGTCGCTCTGGACCAAGCGCCCGGTGCTGGAGGAGCTGGCGCGCCGCCTGCCCATCAGCCTCGAGCTGGGCGTGCTGGCCCTGTTCTTCGCGATCGTCATCGCGGTCCCGATCGGGGTGCTCGCCGCGATCCGCCAGGACACCCTGGCCGACTACGCCATGCGCAGCCTGGCCATCCTCGGGCTCTCGGTGCCGGGTTTCTGGATCGCCACCCTGTGCGTGCTGCTCCCCGCGATCTGGTGGGGCTGGAGCCCGCCCATCCAGTTCACCGCCTTCTCGGCGGATCCGTGGGCCCACTTCGCTCAGTTCCTGCTGCCCGCCTTCATCCTGGGCATCGCCTCCGCCGCCGCGATCATGCGCCTGACCCGCGGCACGCTCCTCGAGGTGCTGCGCCAGGACTACGTGCGCACCGCGTGGGCCAAGGGGCTGCGCGAGCGCGTGGTGGTCATCAAGCACAGCCTCAAGAACGCCCTGATCCCGGTCATCACCATCCTCGGCATCCAGGTCGCCCAGATCCTGGGCGGCACCGTGATCTTCGAGAGCATCTTCGGGCTGCCCGGCATGGGCCGCTTCCTCTTCGACGCGATCAACCAGCGCGACTATCCGGTCATCCAGGGCGTGAACCTGCTCATCGTGAGCGTGGTGGTCCTGATCAACCTGATCGTCGACGCGTTCTACGCCTTCCTCGACCCGAGAATTCGGTACTAGACAATGCAAGCAACCCGCACCAGAACATGCGAAGCAACCCTATAGAGGTCGCCCCTTGGGGCGACCGGCTAACAAACAATAAGAGCGCGGTCGCCCAACCGCCCGCGGCCGTCCTGCAAGCTCTCTGGCAGTTCTGCCGACGCAAACCCCTGGGCGCGATCGGCGGCTTCATCGTGGTGGGGTTGCTGATCATGGCGGTCTTCGCGCCGTGGATCGCGCCCTACCAGTACGACGAGACCATCCCGGGCGCGCGCATGAAAGCCCCGGGCGCGCAGTTCTGGTTCGGCACCGACAACCTGGGCCGCGACGTCTACAGCCGCGTGGTGTACGGCGCCGCGGTGTCGGTGACGGTCGGCTTCGGGGCCGTCCTCCTCGCCAACGTCCTCGCCACCGTCATCGGCATCACCAGCGGCTACTTCGGCGGCGCCTACGACATCTGTGTGCAGCGGGTGGTCGACGCCTGGCAGTCCTTCCCGTTCCTGGTGGTGATCCTCTCGCTGATGGCCGTCCTCGGGCCGGGTTTGCTCAACCTGGTCCTGGCGCTGGGGGTGCTGGGCGCGGCGGCCGCCTCCCGGGTGATCCGCGGGACCACCATCAGCGTGATGCAGAACACCTACGTGGAGGCGGCGCGGGCGCTCGGCGCGGGGCACCTGCGCATCATGCTCCGGTATATCCTGCCGAATGTGGCCGCCACCGTCATCATCCTGGCCACCATCGGGCTCGGGGCCGCCATCCTCGCCGAGTCGGCGCTCTCGTTCCTGGGCTTCGGCGTGCCGCCCCCCTACCCGTCCTGGGGCGCCATGCTCTCGGGCTCCGGCCGCTCGTTCATGTACCGGGCGCCGTGGATGGCCATCTGGCCGGGCGCGGCCATCTCCCTCGCCGTCTTCGGGTTCAACATGCTGGGCGACGCGCTGCGCGACGTGCTCGATCCGCGGCTCCGCGGCGGCGGCGGGCGGCCGGGGAGCTGAGGAAGACAAAGGGGCAGCGGCGATCGCCGCTGCCCCCGGTTCCGTCTCACCATCCCGCCCCTCACCCTACCCTCTCCCCGAGCGGGGAGAGGGTGAGGAGGGACGGCTCTTCTAGACGAACTTGGCGTAGATGGCCTTGATCTTATCCTCGGCCCACTTCACGGTCTGCTCCAGGTCCATCTTGTCGGTCGCGAACTGGGCGAGCGCGTCCACCATGATGAACTGCTGGTAGACCTCGTCCGCGGCCGGAGTGAGCGGGCCCGGGTAGCCGGTGGTGAAGTGGTACTCGGCGTCCTGCTCGAGCGGCTTCAGCTTCGGGTCCTCGCTGATGATCGGGAACGGCGGCTTCGCGTAGTTCTTGAGGAACGGCATGTTGTAGCCGGTGCTGGCCCGCGCGCCGTCGCGGTAGCTGTCCACCAGCGCTTCCAGGAACGCCTTCGCGCCGTCCGCGTTCTTGGAGAACTTGGTGACCCCGTAGGCGCGGCAGTTGGCGAACGAGCGCCGCGTCGCCGGGCCCTTCGGGGAGAGTTGGCACGAAGATCTTGTCGGCCAGCTCCTTGTTCGAGCCCTCGATCGTCCGGTAGGCGCTGATCGGATTGTGGATCCAGGAGGCGCGACCCGAGGCGAGGAACCGGTTGTTGGAGGCGTCGTCCCACGCCATGCACCTCGGGGGTCATGCAATCCTTGTAGAGCGCCTTGTTGAACTTGAGCGCCTCGCGCACGTCCTTGGAGTTGTACGTGATGGTCTTGCCGTCCTTGGCGACCTCGGAACCGCCGTAGGACCACATGATGGCCCGCCACGAGGCGCGGGAGTCGTCGTGGTGGGCGAGGCCGATGCCGATCGGGAAGCCCTTGGCCTTGAGCTTCATGCCGCCCTTGTGCAGGTCCTCCCAGGTATCGGGGCCGTTGGGCATGCCGATCTCGCTCCACAGATCCTTTCGGTAGAGGCCGGGGAAGTCGATGAAGAAGTCGGGGATCGCGTGGAACTTGCCGTCGGCCGCGACCTTGCAGTAGTTGTCGGCCAACGGCGTCCAGCCCCCGTACTTCTTCCCGAGCTTGTCGGCCACGTCCTGCACGTCCATGAGAGCGGTGGCCCACTTCTCGGTGCCGGTGCCCACGAGCTGGACGATGTCGTGGCCCGACTGGGTCGCGACCTCGGCCGCGATCTTGGCCGGGATCTGCAGGTGCGGAATGTGGTCGATGGTGACCTTGATCCCGCTCTTGGCGCTCCACTGCTCGGCGAAGGTGTCGAACCACTTGTCGTAAGAGGGCACGAAGTGGGTCCAGGCGAGCACCCGGACCTCCTTGGCCTGCGCCCACGCGGGGCGGATCCAGACGTGGGGGAACGCGGAGGCGGCGGTGGCGCCCGCCGTGGTACCGAGGAACTGCCGTCGCGAAACCTTGCTCATGCGGTTCTCCTCCTTGAGGTCGTGAGTGCTGCGGATCACTTCAGGGCGCCGGCGGTGAGCCCGTGGATGAAGTGGTCGAGGCTGAACGCGTACACGATGGCCACCGGCACCGCGCCGATGAGCGCGCCCGACATGAGCGAGCCCCAGTAGAAGACGTCCCCGCGGATGAGGTCGCTCGTGACCCCATACGAGATCGTCTTGTTGGCGGACGCGGAGATGAACGTCAGGGCGTAGATGAACTCCTGGTAGGTGAGCGTGAAGGCGAAGATCCCGGCGGTGATGATGCCGGGCACGATGACCGGGATGATGATCATGCGGAAGGCCTGGAAGCGGGTGCAGCCGTCGATCTGGGCGCTCTCCTCGATCTCCTTCGGCACCGTCCGCACGAACCCCATGAGGAGCCAGGTGCAGAACGGCAGCGTGAAGGAGGGATACACGATGACCAGCGCCCACACCGAGTCGATGAACCCGAGCCCGCGCACCACCTGGGAGAGCGGGATGAACAGCAGGGTCGACGGGATCAGGTAGGAGAGGAACATCGCGGTGGAGAGCGGCTGGGCTCCCGGGAAGCGCATGCGAGCCAGCGCGTAGGCGGCGGGCAGCGCCAGCAGGAGCGTGATGATCACCACCAGCACGCCGATCATGAGGCTGTTCTGCAGCCACGTGAGGAACAGGGTGCCCTGGAGCAAGAGCTTCACGTGGGCGAGAGTCGGCGCCTCCTTGAACCAGAACGGGGCGGTCTCCAGGTTGTAGAGATCCCGGTCCCGCTTGAAGGCGGTGATGACCATCCAGTAGAACGGAAACAGCACCACGAAGAGGTAGGGCGAGAGCGGCAGGTACGGACCGTAGTCGCGCTTGATTCGACGCCAGGCTCCATGGGCGGCCATGCCCTATTCCCTCCGGAGAAACCGTAGCATGAGGATCACGATCAGGGCGAGAAACGGGAAGATGAAGAGCGTGATGGCCGCCCCCATGCCCAGGTCCCCCGCGTTGATGCCGATATTGTAGGCATAGGTCCCGAACACGTGCGTGGTGTTGTAGGGCCCGCCCTGGGTCAGGAGCCACACCGCGGAGAAGTCGGTGAACGAGAACACCACCGAGTAGAGCAGGCCCACCAGCAGGATCGGCCGCACGATGGGCACGATCACGTAGTGGAAGCGGCGCAGCGGGCCGGCGCCGTCGATCTTGGCCGCCTCGATGACCTCCTGGGGCACCGCGGTCAGCCCCGCGAGCAGGATCACCGCCGAGAACGGGAAGCCGCGCCAGACGTTCATGATGATGACCGACCACATGGCCAGCCCGGGCTCGCCCAGCCACTGCCACGGGTAGTCGATGATGTGCGCGCGCATCAGCATCCAGTTGATGACGCTGTAGAGCGAATCGAACATCCACTTCCACGCGAGCGACGAGAGCGCGATCGGGATCACGAACGGGATGAGGATGATCCCCTGCGCGATGCGCTTGCCCTTGAACGAGCGGTTGAGGGCGAAGGCCAGCGGCAGGCCGATGATGAGCCGGATCAGCTCGGAGCCGATGGTGAAGACGAACGAGTTGCGCACCGTCTGCCAGAACGTCGGGTCCGCGAACAGGCGCGTGTAGTTCTGCAGGCCCACGAAGTGGGAGTCGGGCGAGCCGACGCGGGCGCTCGAGACCGACAGGTAGATCGACATGAAGAACGGGTAGGCGATGAAGAAGGCCAGGTAGAGAAACGCGGGAGCGATCCACACGAAGCCCTGCACCGACTCGCGCTGGAACCAGCCGACTCGCGATGACATCTGCGGCCGCACGACCGATTCCGCCCGGGCGCCGACCAGCTCACGGCCGTTGGTCATGCGCTCAAGCCCCGGCACCGCCGGCCGGACCGGATGAGCGGACAAGGTCCCGACGCTGGGTATCCATGTTCCTGATCTTACCCTCGGGATGGCGGACGCGCGGCGATGCCGAGACGTGTGGCCAATCGGAGCGAGATTGAAGGATTATGGCACTCGCTCCGGAGGAGTGTCAACTTCCGGCCGGACGCCCGGCGGGTGGTTCTGGTAGGGTAACGGCGTGATCATCCTGGGCGTGATCCCGGCGCGGCTGTCCTCCACGCGCCTGCCCCGCAAGGTACTGCGCGAGATTCGCGGGGTGCCCATGGTGGTGGAGGTCTTCCGGCGGGCGCGCATCTCCCCGCTGCTCTCCGACCTCCTGGTGGCCACCGACAGCGAGGAGGTCGTGGCCGCGTGCCACGCCCACCACGTCCCGGCGGTGATGACGCGGGGCGATCACATCTCGGGCACCGACCGGCTGTGGGAGGTGTCCCGGGCCCGCGCCGCCGACGTATACGTCAATATCCAGGGCGACGAGCCGCTGATCTCCCCGGCCCACATCGAGGGGCTGGTCCGGCCCTTCCTCAACGAGCCCGAGGTGCAGGTCACCACGCTGAAGATCCGCGCCACGCCCGCGGAAGTCGCGAGCCGCACCGCCAACAAGGTCGTCACCAACGTGCACGGCGACGCGCTCTACTTCTCCCGCCTGCCCATCCCCTTCGACCGCGACGGCCGGGGCGACGTCACGCACTGGAAGCACATCGGCCTCTACGCCTACCGGCGCTCCGTGCTGGAGACCTATCACGCCCTGCCCCCGTCCTCCCTCGAGCGGGCCGAGCAGCTCGAGCAGCTCCGCCTCCTGGAGGCGGGCATTCCCATCCGCGTGCTCGAGACGGATCAGCCCACGATCGGGGTGGACACCGAGGAGGACCTGCGGGCCGTCGAGGCCCTGCTGTCGTCGCGACCGCGGTGACCAATCGCTGGGCCGTCCTGGCCCTGATCATGGCCGCCCAGGTCATGGCCAACGTGGGTCCCCTCGGCATCCCCTCCATCGCGCCGCTCATCCGCGAGGACCTCGGGCTCTCCGTGACGCAGGCGGGCTCGTTCCTCTCCGCCTACTACATCGGGCCGGTGCTGGTCTCGCTGCCCGCGGGCTGGCTCGCCGACCGCTGGGGCGTGCGCGGCGCCATGATCCTGGGGCAAGGGCTGATCGCGATCGGGCTCTTCGCGGCCGCCGCGGCGCCGAGCTTTCCGTTCCTGGTCGTGATCCTGGTGCTGGCCGGCGCCGGTTACGGCGTCCTCAACCCCACCACCACCAAGGCGGGCATGGCGTGGTTCCCGCCGCACCAGCGCGCCACCGTCGTGGGCCTCAAGCAGATCGGCCTGCCGGGCGGCGGCGCGCTGGGCGCGCTGATGATGCCCCCGCTGGCGCTGGCCTTCGGGTGGCGCACCGCGGTCGCGTTCTCGGCGGCGGTGGTCGGCGGCCTCGCGCTCCTGACGTGGGCGCTCTATCGCGATCTGCCGGAGCCGGCCGCGCCCGGGCCCGCGCGCGCCCGCGCCGGCTTCTGGGCGGTGCTGGCCAATCGCGATCTGTGGCTGGTCGGCGTCAGCACGCTGATCTTCGCGGGCGTGCAGACCGTGTTCCTCTCCTTCCTCGTGCTCTACCTGCGGGACGTCGTGCAGCTCCCGCTCGTGGTGGCGGCCAAGTACCTGGTCGCGGCACAGGTCAGCGGCGTGGCCGGGCGCGTGCTGTTCGGGCTGCTGTCCGACCGGGTCTTCGGGGGGCGGCGCCGCATCGTGCTCGCGATCGCGGGCCTGGGCTCGATGGCCTGCGCGCTCCTGCTCGGGAGCGCCGCGCCGGGCGCCGGCCCCGCGTTGCTGGTGCCGCTGGCCGCCGGCATCGGCTTCTTCGGCGTCGGCTGGAACGGCGTGCAGCACACGCTGATGGCCGAGCTGGCCGGACCGCGCGCGGCGGGCACCGCGGTCGGGCTCGGCCTCGCGATCTCCTCGCTGGGCGTCACGGTCTGCCCGCCCGTGTTCGGCCTCGTGGTGGAGGGCGTGGGCGGCTACGGCTTCGCGTGGGGAACGCTGGCCGCGGGCATGGTGCTCGCGCTACTCTTGCTCATCCCCGTGCGCGAGAGGGCAATGGCGATTTCATGACGCAGCGATTCTCATGACGCAGCGATTCTTCTACGGCTGGGTGGTGCTGGCGGCGGCCTTCGTCATCATCACCATGTCCATCGGCACGCTCTTCACGCTCGGCGTCTTCCTCCGGCCCATCGAGGAATCCATGGGCTGGAGCCGGTCCGGCATCGGCGCCATCGGCCTCTTCAACTGGATCGTGATGGGCGCGGGCGGCGTGGTGTCCGGCTTCGTCTCGGACCGCCTGGGCACGCGCCGCGTCGTGATGGTGGGCGCGGTGCTGCTCGGCCTCGGCCTCGTGCTCTCGAGCTACGTGCAGGAGGTCTGGCAGCTCTACGTGACCTTCGGGCTCCTGGTGGGCGCGGGCGTGAGCGCCTTCTACGTGCCGCTCACCGTGCTGGCCATCAAGTGGTTCGAGGGCCGTCGCGGCATGGCCGCCGCGGTCGTCTCCGCCGGCAACGGGCTCGGCATCCTCGCGCTGGCTCCCTTGAGCCGCTGGCTGATCAGCGAGTTCGACTGGCGCGTGGCGTTCCTGGTGCTGGGGAACCTGGCGTGGGTCGTGGTGCTGCCGACCGCGTTGCTGCTGAGGGCGCCTTCTGGCGGACAACCGTCCGGCGGACGACCGTCTGGTCGCGGGCAACCGTCCGGCAGATTACCGTTTAGTTCTTTAAGCTTGTCCAATGCGGGGGCCCAGAAATGGCCCCCGCACTCCCCCAGTGGCGGACGACCGTCTCCGGCTTCGGTTCCCGTTCTTGCTCCTGGTGTGGGTTCACCCTGGAGTACCTGGCCCTTCTGGGCGATTGCGCTGACGCATTTTTGCTGCTGCGCGGCACATTCGGGGCCGCTCTTCCATCTGGTCAGCCATGCCATGGACCAGGGCGTGCCTAAGATGGCGGCGGCCGGCATCCTCGGGGCGTCGGGGCTGACGTCCATCTTCGGCCGCATCGGCACGGGCATGGTGGCCGATCGGGTCGGCGCCAAGCGCACGCTGCTGACCGCCCTGAGCCTGCAGGCCGCGCTCATCTTCCTCTACCTCTTCGCCGGCAGCGAGGGGGCGCTCTGGACCCTCTCCCTGGCCTTCGGCGTCGCCTACGGGGGCGCCATGCCGCTGTACGCCCTCGTCACGCGGGAGTACTTCGGTGAGCGCGCCCTGGGCACGGCCTACGGAGGGGTCTTCTTCATCTCGTGCATCGGGATGGGCCTGGGCTCCTATGCCGGGGGGGCCATCCACGACCTGCTGGGTACCTACCAGTGGCTGTTCCTGGGCTCGTTCGCGATCGGGGTGATGGCGATTGTTCTGGGCGTGACGCTCCGGGCCCCGGTGACGGTCCCGGTGCCGCGGCCGAGCCCAGCCCTGGGCGGCTGAACGGCCGTTTCCCGTTGACAGGGGTGGGGGTTCCTTGCAAGAATCTGCCACCTTTAGCCAGCGCGCTTAACCATCCCAATCGCACTCTCCGTGATGGCCTTCACGAGGTCTCGACCTCGCAGCCGGGGCGCCCACCCCGCCGGGGAAAGCTCGCGCGCTTGAGGCGCGACGGAAGGCCACCACGCTACCGACAGTTCACCGGTCAAGGAGGACCTGATCATGAGCAGTTCTGACTCGAAGGGCACCGCGGTAACCCAGGTGGATCGCCGCACGTTCATCAAGACCGCGGGAGCGGCCGCGACGCTCGCCGGCGGTATCGAGGGAATCCTGGCCGCCCGGCGCGCGCCGGCCTTCGCGCAGGGCACCAAGCTCCATCTCGTGCGCTGGAACGACTTTATCCCCGAGGCCGACGTCGAGTTGAAGCGCCAGATGCCGGAAGCCTCCAAGGCCCTCGGGGCGGAGGTGACGCTCGAGACGATCAACGCCAACGATCTGCAGCCCCGGATCACCGCCGCGGTTCAGTCGGGCGCGGGCGCCGACATCTTCATGATGGCGTACAACTGGCCCCAGCTCTACCAGAACGCGCTCGTGGACGTCAGCGACGTCGCCGATCCGGTGGGCAAGGCGCAGGGCGGCTTCTACGGCGTCTACAAGCCGTCGTTCCAGGTGGGGGGCAAGTGGCTGGGCGTGCCGCACTCCATCGTGGGAAACGCCATCGCCTACCGGAAGTCCTGGTTCAAGGAGGTCGGCTTCGATGCCTTCCCGAAGACCTGGGACGAGCTGAGGAAGGCCTCCGCTGCGCTCAAGAAGAAGGGCAAGCCTTACGGCCAGACTTTGGGCCACACCTTCGGCGACGCGCCGACGTGGGCCTATCCCCTGCTCTGGTCCTTCGGCGGCGCCGAGACCGATCCGAGCGGCAAGAAGGTCGTGATCAACTCCAAGGAGACGCTGGAGTCGGTCAAGTACATGACCGCGCTCTGGAAGGAAGGCTGTGACGAGGGCGGGCTGGCGTGGGACGACACCAACAACAACCGCGCCTTCCACGCGGGCGAAATCTCCGCGAGCCTCAACGGGGCCTCGATCTACATCGTGGCCAAGCGCCAGAAGGAAAAGATCAAGGACGACAAGGGCGAGCCGCTCTTCCTGGACGTCGAGCACGCGATCTACCCGCTGGCCGGCGGCAAGGGCATCTTCCCGCTCTACTTCAGCAACGGCCACGCGATCATGAAGTACTCGAAGAACCAGAAGCCGGCCAAGGATCTCCTCCGCTGGATGCACAAGGACGAGAACTTCGAGAAGTGGTTCCAGGTGTGCGAGGGCTACAGCGTGGCCGCCACCACCGTGTGGGAGAAGCACGCCATGTGGGGCCGGATCGACAAGCCGCTCCAGATGTTCCGCACCGCGGCGCGGGACACCCGGATCTTCGGCTACGGGGGGCCGTCCACCGGCAAGGCGACCGAGGCGTTCTCGAAGTACATCGTGGTGGACATGTACGCGAAGGCGGTCCAGGGCATGAAGCCCGAGGACGCCGTCAAGTGGGCTGAAGGCGAGCTCAAGAAGATCTACGAGGCCTGATCGGCGGGGCTCGACCGGCGAGCCCGAAGAGGGGTCGATGACGACTTCAGAGCGCAACGCAAGCACGGATTCACCAACTGTCAGCCGTCGCACGTTCCTGGCCGGGTCCGCCACCGTGGGTGTCGCCGCGGCGGCCGGCCTGGAAGGCATCCTGGCCGCGCGACGCGCCCCGGCCTTTGCCCAGGGCACGCGGCTCAACATCGTCCGCTGGGTGGATTTCATCCCCGCGTGCGACGTGGAGCTCAAGCGCCAGGCTGGCGACGCGAGCAAGGCGCTCGGGGCCGAGGTGGTCTTCGAGTTCATCAACGCCAACGACATCCAGGCGCGGATCACCGCGGCCATGCAGTCGGGCGCGGGCCCGGACATCATCCAGATGCTCCACAACTGGCCCCACCTCTACGCGAACGGGCTCGTCGACGTGAGCGATCTCGTCGCCTGGCAGGTGAAAGAGCAGGGCGCGCTCTATACCCTGTCCGACGTCAACGTCAAGGTGGGCGGCAAGTACCTGGCCCTGCCGCACGGCATCGTGCCCGGCCTCATCGCCTACCGGAAGTCGTGGTTCGACGAGGTCGGAGCCACCACCTTCCCCAAGACGTACGAGGAGCTGCGCCAGGTCACCGCGAAGCTCAAGAAGAAGGGCCATCCCTACGGCCAGACCCTCGGGCACACCTTTGGCGACGCTCCGGGCTGGGCGTACCCGCTGATGTGGAACTACGGCGGGATGGAGGTCGACAAGAGCGGCAAGACCGTGATCGACAGCAAGGGGACGGTGGAAGCGGTCAAGTTCATGACCGCGTTCTGGAAGGACGGCTGCGACGAGGGCGGCCTGGCCTGGGACGACACCAACAACAACCGGGCCTTCCTGGCCGGCGAGATCTGCGGCTCGCTGAACGGGGCGTCGATCTACATCGCGGCCAAGCGCGGCCAGGACAAGATCAAGGACGAGAAGGGCGAGCCGATGGTGCGTGACATCCAGCACGCGCGGCTGCCCGCGGGCCCGGCCGGCACGTCGAGCTACCAGGCTTCCTTCCACCACGGGGTCATGAAGTACGGGAAGAACCAGAAGCTGGCCAAGGACTTCCTCAAGTGGCTCCACGGCAAGGAGCAGTTCGGCAAGTGGTTCCAGGTGGCCGAGGGCTTCTCGATCGGCTCGACCAAGTTCTGGGAGCAGCATCCGCTGTGGAGCACGATCGACGAGCCGATGAAGGGCTTCCGCACCGCCGCCGACAACTCCCGGGTCCTCGGGTACGCGGGGCAGCCGTCGGCCAAGGCCACCGAGGCCTACTCCAAGTACGTCGTCGTGGACATGTTTGCCAAGGGCGTGCAGGGCATGAAGGCGGAAGACGCGGTCACGTGGGCGTCGGGCGAGCTGAAGAAGATCTACGGATAAGGATGTCGATGAAGAAACCCATCGCGGGCGGGTCGGGGGTGGCCGGCATGGAGGTCGTGCTGCCCCATCCGGGTACCTCCCGGCCCTCCGGGATGACGCGCTTCCTCGAGAACGAGCGGCTGCTGGCCGCCATGCTGCTCGCCCCCACCGTCGTGATGCTCGGCGTGTTCATCGCCTACCCGTTCGTGATGGGCGTCTGGCTGTCGCTCAGCAACGTCAGCGTGGGCAACCCGGGGGAGTTCGTCGGGCTCAAGAACTTCATCAAGGCGTGGAACGACTCGATCTTCCGGACCGCGTTCTACAATACGTCCTTCTACACGTTCTGGGCGACCATCTTCAAGCTCGCGCTCGGCATGTGGCTGGCCCTCCTGCTGAACCGTCACTTCCGCGGCAAGCGTATCGTGCGGGCCGCGATGCTGCTGCCGTTCATCGTGCCGACCGTGCTCTCGACGTTCGCGTGGCGGTGGATGTTCGATCCGACGTTCAGCGTGCTGAACTGGCTGCTCTACCACTGGGGCTTCATCACCACCAAGCTACCGTTCCTCTCCGACGGGACCTACGGCATGTGGTGCGCGATCACGGTCAACACGTGGCGCGGCATGCCCTTCTTCGCCATCACCCTCCTGGCCGGGCTGCAGACCATCAGCACCGATCTGCAGGAGGCGGCCTCCCTCGACGGAGCCAACGGCTGGCAGCGCTTCTGGCACGTGACGTGGCCCCTGCTCAAGCCGGTGACGCTGGTGGTGGTGGTCTTCTCGATCATCCAGACCTTCTCCGACTTCCAGCTCATCTACGTGCTGACCGGCGGCGGCCCCGCCAACGCCACCCACCTGCTCGCCACCTACGCCTACCAGATCGGCGTCGCCACCGGGCTGCTGGGCGAGGGCGCGGCGATCTCGCTGTTCATGCTGCCCGTCCTCTTCATCGTGGTCTGGCTCCAGCTCCGCTACCTCGCCGCCTGGAAGGGGCCTAGGCTCTTGGTCATCGAGCGGCGGTGGAAGCGGTGGGTGTACTTCTATATCCCGCTCACCATCTTCATCATCGGCACCCTGTTCCCGTTCTACTGGATGCTGATCACCGCGATCCGGCCGGACGCGGAGCTGTACCGCTCCTGGCGGGCGGCCAACAACACGCCGTTCTGGACGCTGCAGCCGACACTCGAGCACTTCCGGGACCTGATGGCCAAGACCACGTTCCCGAAGTGGCTGTGGAACACGTTCTTCATCGCCTGCGTGTCGACCGTCATCTCGCTCTTCTGCGGGCTCCTGGCCGGCTACGCGCTCGGGCGGCTCAAGTTCCCGATGGCGGGCACGCTCGGCACCAGCATCTTCGTCACCTACCTGGTGCCGCCGACCCTGCTCTTCATCCCGCTCGCCAACATCATCCGCACCTTCCAGCTCGGCGACACGCCGTGGGCGCTGATCCTCACCTACCCGACCTTCCTGATCCCGTTCTGTACGTGGCTCCTCATGGGCTACTTCAAGACCATCCCCAAGGAGCTCGAGGAGTGCGCGCGGATCGACGGGGCCACCCGCTTCGGGGCGATGGTGCGCATCATCTTCCCGATCGCGGTGCCCGGCATCCTGTCCGCGGGCATCTTCGCGTTCACCCTGTCCTGGAACGAGTTCATCTACGCCCTGGTGTTCCTGTCCTCGCCGGAGAAGAAGACGGTCCCGGTGGGCGTCGTCTCGGAGCTGATCCGCGGCGACATCTACTTCTGGGGCCAGCTCATGGCGGGGGCGCTGCTCGGCTCCATCCCGGTCGCGATCGTCTATTCGTTCTTCGTCGAGTACTACGTCACCGGGCTGACCGGCTCGGTGAAGGGCTGACCCCGGGGCCAGGAGGCCTGGTGCCCGTGCTAGTATCTGCGCCCAGAGCCCGGAGCACCCGACTTCGGGGAACCTATTTGAGGGAGAGCAACCAATGGCACAGGTAGTCCTCAAGGACCTCAACAAGAAGTACGACGAGGTGCACGCCGTCAAGGACGTGAACCTCACCATCCGCGACAAGGAGTTCATGGTCTTCGTGGGCCCGTCGGGCTGCGGCAAGACCACGACGCTCCGCATGGTCGCGGGACTCGAGGAGATCACCTCCGGGGAGATCTCCATCGGCGACCGGGTCGTCAACGACCTGCCGCCCAAGGACCGGGACATCGCGATGGTGTTCCAGAACTACGCGCTCTATCCGCACATGAGCGTGTACGACAACATGGCCTTCGGCCTCAAGATGCGGAAGTTCCCCAAGCCCGAGATCGCCAAGCGGGTGCAGGACGCGGCCGAGATCCTCGGCATCCAGGAATTGCTCAAGCGCAAGCCCCGGCAGCTCTCGGGCGGCCAGCGGCAGCGCGTGGCGGTCGGCCGCGCGATCGTGCGGCACCCGCAGGTGTTCCTCTTCGACGAGCCGCTGTCGAACCTGGACGCCAAGCTGCGCGTGCAGATGCGGGTGGAGCTCAAGCGCCTGCACGAGCGCCTGGAGACCACCGCGATCTACGTGACCCACGACCAGGTGGAGGCCATGACGCTCGGCAGCCGCGTGGTGGTCATGAAGGACGGCTACGTGCAGCAGGTGGGCGAGCCGCTCGAGATCTACGGCAAGCCCGCCAACAAGTTCGTGGCCGGCTTCATCGGCTCCCCCGCCATGAACTTCCTGCCGGTCACGGTCAGCGAGACCAGCGGCTCGATCTTCCTCGAGACCAACGGGCTCCGGACCAAGGTGCCCGCCTCGAAGATGGGCGCGCTCCAGGCCTACAAGGGCCAGGCGGTCACCCTCGGCATCCGGCCCGAGGATCTGCGGGTGGGCTCCGGCGCCGACTCGGCGGACCTGGCGTTCGACGCGGTGGTCGAGGTGGTGGAGCCGCTCGGCTCCGAGATCCTGCTCAACGTGAGCGTGGGCGGCCAGTCGGTGGTCTGCCGGGTGGAGCCGTCCGTCAAGGCGAAGCCCCACGAGAAGATCCGCATGGCCTTCGTGCCCGAGCGCATCCACTTCTTCGAGTCCAAGACCGAAGCGGTCATCAAGTAAGCACACCGGGCGGCCGGGGGTTGACAAGCCCCCGGCCTTCCGGCTAGAAGTGGGCAGCATTTCGACCCGGCCTTCGCTCACGAGGAGGTGAGACAAGCGCGCTAGGGTTCTCTCAACTGGCCCCAAGACCTCCCGACCGACACGGAGGCACCTCCATGGATCAGACCGCTCCCCGCAGCATCGCCCGTCGTCGCTTCCTCCGCACCGCCGCCGGTACCACGGCCGGGATGGCGTCCTGGCTCGCCCTGCACAAGGCACCCGCGTTCGCCCAGAAGAGAGAGCTGACGTTCCTCAGCTGGAACCACTTCGTCCCGGCCTCGGACGACGAGCTCCGCAAGCAGGCCGAGGCGTTCGGCAAGGCCAACAACTGCACGGTCCGCGTGGACACCATGGCCCACCTGCAGATGCCGACCAAGATCGCGGCCGAGGCCCAGTCGCAGTCCGGCCACGACATGTACCGGACCGCGAGCGCCGACCCGTTCCTCTACGAGAACCTCCTCGTCACGATGGACGACCTGGTCGCCAAGATCGGCAAGCAGGGCGGCGGCTGGTACAACTTCGCGGCGGAGAGCTGCCAGACCAAGTCCGGCTGGAAGGCCGTCCCGTGGTTCTGGGTCTCGTTTCCCGGCGACCTACAACATGGCCCACTTCAAGAAGGCCGGGCTTCGAGCATCCCCCGAAGACGTGGGACGAGCTGCTGAAGCAGGGCAAGGTGCTCAAGAAGCAGGGCAACCCGGTCGGCATTCCCATCAGCCACTGCTCGGACGCGCATTCGACGTACTGGTCGGTGGCGTGGTCCCAGGGCGCCAAGGTGCTCGAGGCCGACGGCAAGACGCCCGCCATCGTCTCCGACAAGACGGCCACAGGTCATCGAGTGGTACAAGGAGCTCTACCGGGACGCGATGGAGCCCGAGGTCCTGTCCTGGGACGACGCGGGCAACAACCGCTTCATCCTCTCCGGCAAGGGCTCGTGGATCCACAATCCGGTCAGCCCGTACAATGCGGCGCTCGCCAACAAGCAGCCCATCGCCGACGACATCAATCACCACAATAGCCCCGGGGGACCGGCGGGCATCCACTCCGCGCCGCCGAACCTGAGCATCGGGCATCTGGAAGTTCTCGAAGAACCAGGAGCTGGCCAAGGAGTTCATCGCCTACCTCTTCCAGAAGCAGAACTTCGACGCGTGGATCGTGGCCTCGAACGCCTTCAACCACCCGCCGCTCAAGAACCTCGCCGACCACCCGATCTGGGCGCGGAACCCGAAGTTCGCCATGCTGCCCAAGGAGGCCGACTACGCGCACCCGCGTGGCTGGCCGGCCAAGCCGAGCGAGGCCGTGCAGCGCATCGACGACAACTACATCATGACCGACATGGTCGCCAAGGCCGTCAACGGCATGCCGACCAAGCGGGCCATGGACTGGGCCCAGGAGCAGATCGCGCTCGCCATCAAGGGACAGCTGAAGGTCGGCTAGCATGGCCGTCGGACCACGCGTTCTGGAGGCGGCCGGGCTCCCGAGGCCCGGCCGCCAGTCACGGCTGCGCGAGTGGTGGGAGCAGGAGCACGTCTTCGGCTACGGCCTCATCGTGCCGGCCATCGTGTTGCTCGTCTCGCTGGTCGCCTTCCCCTTCGGGATGGCCATCTACTTCAGCCTCTCCGACTACTGGGTCGGGTCACCCGGGGCCTTCGTCGGCCTGGCGAACTACCGCGACATCCTCGGCAACGAGACCTTCCGGCAGACGCTGCAGAACTCGTTCGTGTTCACCGGCATCGCGCTCACGCTCAAGATCGTGCTCGGGGTCTGGCTCGCGATGCTCCTGGCCCGCAATCTCAAGTTCAAGCGCATCATCCGCGGCGTCGTGCTCCTGCCCTTCGTCATCCCGACCGCGCTGTCGACCCTGGCGTGGCTCTGGATGTTCGACTCGCTCTACAGCGTCGTCAACTGGACCGCCATCAGCCTGCACCTCATCAGCGCGCCGGGGCCCAACTGGCTCGGGCAGTCCGCGTACGCGATGACCGCGGTCATCGCGGTCAACGTCTGGCGCGGCCTGCCCTTCTTCGCCATCACGGTGCTGGCGGGCCTGATGGCGGTGCCCCGCGAGTTCCACGAGGCCGCCGAGGTGGACGGCGCGAGCTCGTGGGGGCGCTTCTGGCACGTGACGCTGCCCCTGATCAAGCCGGTGCTCGCGGTGGTCATTCTCTTCTCGACGATCTTCACCTTCGCGGACTTCAACATCGTGCAGGTGCTGACCCGCGGCGGCCCGATCAACACGACCCATCTCTTCGCCACCCTCGCCTACCAGGTCGGCCTCCAGGGCGGCAACCTCGGCCAGGGCGCGGCGATCTCCCTCTTCATCTTCCCTCTCCTGGCGCTGGTGGTCTTCTTCCAGCTCCGCTACGTCAGGAACGAGTAGCGATGGCCTCGGCCAGGAGCCGCGGCGCCCGCATCCGGTCGAACGTGTTCGCGTACGCGAACCTGGCCCCCTACGTGTTCTTCGTGCTCTTCCCCTTCTATTTCATGATCGTGACGTCCTTCAAGTCGAACGCCGAGCTGTACAACCTCAAGTCGATCCCGTTCTGGATCCAGAGCGGCATGATCATGGACCACTACGCGCTCCTCTTCCAGAAGACGGACTTCGTCACCTGGATGAAGAACAGCCTGGCCGTCGCGGTGGTGGCGACGACGATCTCCGTGGTCATCTCGATCCTGGCCGGCTACAGCCTGGCGCGCCTGCGCTTCCGCGGCGCCGCCGCCTTCGGCACCGCCATCTTCATCACCTACCTCATCCCGCCCACCCTGCTCTTCCTGCCCCTGTCGCAGGTGGTGGTCTGGCTCGGACTCGCCGACTCGATCACCGCGCTCATGGTCATCTACCCGACCTTCCTGGTGCCGTTCTGCACCTGGCTGCTCATGGGCTACTTCCGGACCATCCCGCGGGAGGTCGAGGAGTGCGCGCTCGTGGACGGGGCGACGCGCATGCAGACGCTGACGAAGATCGTGCTGCCGATGGCCATCCCCGGGGTCATCTGCGCGGTGCTCTTCAGCTTCACGCTCTGCTGGAACGAGTTCACCTACGCGCTGACCTTCATCTCGCAGTCGGCGAACAAGACCGCGGTGGTCGGCGTCACCTCCGACCTGATCCGCGGCGACATCTACTTCTGGGGCTCGCTCATGGCGGGCGCGCTGCTCGCGAGCATCCCGATCGTGGTCGATCTACGTCCTCTTCCTCGACTACTACGTCTCCGGCCTGACCGCCGGCGCGGTCAAGGGCTAGAGAGGCGCCCCCGGGTTGTGTCGACCCGGGGCAGCCGGACTCCCCGTGGGATGGTCGGTTCCGCTCGCCGAAGGGTGGTGCCGATTCTCGCCCTTCTGACGATCGCGACCGCGCCGAGCCCCGCGGCGGTAGGGGCCGCCGATCCGGCTGAAGCCCCCGTGGTCCTTCCTCCCGTGCTCGTGACCGCGCCGGTCCCGCTGTCCGAGGGACTCCCCCGCAACTGGGTCCCGAGCGCGGTGGATTCCGTGAGGGGCCGGGACGCGCGGGAAGGACGGCCGGCGGGCCTGCCCGAGGCCCTCGAGCGCTACCCGGGCGTCACGCTCCAGAACGAGCAGGGCAACCCGTTCCAGCCGGACCTCTCGCTGCGCGGCTTCACCGCGTCCCCGGTGACCGGCCTCCCCCAGGGCGTCAGCGTCTTCCTCGACGGGGTCCGTCTCAACGAGCCCACCGTCGAGGAGGTCAACTTCGACCTGATCCCGCTGGACGACGTGAAGAGCATCGAGGTGATCCGCGGGCCCTCGGTGCTGTTCGGCCGGAACACCCTCGGGGGGGCCGTCAACATCGTCACCCGCCGGGGCGAGCCCACGCGCGAGATCGTCCCCGAGCTCGAGACCGGCAGCTTCGGCCGGCAGCGCTACCGGCTCCGGGCCAGCGGGGAGGCCCGCCCGCTCGACTATCACATCTCGCTCACCCAGCCTGCAGGAAGACGGCTACCGGGACTTCACGGCCTCGCGGCTCTCGCAGGGATTCGCCAAGCTGGGCGCCCGCGCCGGCGACCTCGACGCGGCGGTGTCGTACCAGTACAGCAACGACCGGATCATGCAGGCCGGATCGCTGCCTCAGCGAGCGCCTCGGCCGCGACCGCACCGCGAACTTCACGGCCGGCGACTTCTACGCGCCGGAGCTGCATCTCGCCATCCTCAACGCGCGCTACCGCCTCGCCGACCACGTGACCGTCGAGGCGCAACACGTTCGTCCGCGACCTCTCGGTCGAGCAGTTCAACGTCAACGCGACCGCCGAGAACAGCCGGCTGCTCAATCACACCCGCTCGGTGGGCGGCCGGATCCAGGCCGAGCTACGACCGGCGCCGTGTTCGGACACGACAACGTCCTCATCGCCGGCGCCGAGTTCACGCGGCACGACGTGACCAGCCGGACCTTCCAGGAGAGCCAGGAATCGCGCTCGCTCGAGGCCAGCCTCGCGGACGAGCAGGACGCGGCCGGCGTCTATCTCCAGGACAGCCTGGCGGTGGCGCGGGGCTTCGCGGGCCCGCGGTCGAGCGTGGTACTGACCGCGGCCGGCCGATGGGATCTGCTGCGGCACCGGATCGACGATCGTCTCGGAGGGCCGAGCGGGGGGACCCATACGTTCCAGCGGGTCAACCCGCGGGCCGGAATCAACGTCAATCTGACCGAGCACGTCGGGGCCTTCGTGAGCTACGGCGAGGGCTTTCGCGCGCCCGCGTTCCTCGAGCTGACCTGCGCCGGGCCGGGCGCGGTGTGTCCCGGCCTCCAGGTCGGGGTCGCTCCGGATCCCCCGCTCAAGGCGGTCAAGGCGCGGACCTATGAGGCCGGCGTGTACGCGCGACCGGTCGCGTGGCTGGACCTCAGCGCCACCGCGTACCGAAGCGACGTGCAGGACGACATCTTTGCCGTCGCGCCCACCGGCACCACCGGGGTGTTCTTCCAGAACATCGGGAGCACGCGGCGTCAGGGCATCGAGGCGAGCGCTCGCGGCCGGGCAGGCCGCGCGCTGGACCTCTATCTCAACTACGCCTACACCGAGGCGACCTTCGAGGACCGCGTGGACCTGGCCACCCCGCTGCCGCCGGGCAGCCAGACCGTCGCGGCCGGGCGCTCGTTCGCGCTCGTGCCGCGACATCGCGTCAACGCCGGCCTCGATCTACCGCCCCTGGCCCTGGCTCGGCCTGAGCCTCGACGCGCGTTACGCGAGCTCCCAGTTCCTGCGCGGCGACGAGGTGAACCGCCAGGCGCCCCTGCCGGGGTTCTGGGTCATGGACGCCGGGATCACGATCAAGCATCGCGGCGTCGAGGCCTTCCTGAAGGTCAACAACGTGCTCGACAACCGGTACGAGACCTTCGGGACCTTCGCGCCCAATGCCCAGGGAGGCCGGGGCCCCGGTCGAGCGCTTTCTGACTCCCGCCCCCCCCATCCACGTGCTCGCGGGAGTCCAGCTATGCCTTCTAGAGCCCGCGCCGCCGCGCGCCGGCGGCGCGAGATCGGGCTCGCCTACCTCCTCCTCGCGCCCGCGCTGCTGCTTCTCGGGGGCGCGCTCGCCTACCCGCTCGGCTGGGAGGTCTGGGCGAGCTTCACCAGCCTGTCGCCGCTCCAAGACGGCGGCGCCGCGTTCGTCGGGCTCGAGAACTACCGCCGGCACCTCGCAGGATCCGCAGTTCTGGCTCGCGGCGACGGTCACCGTCGTCCATGCCGCGGTCACGACCGTGGCCAAGCTCGCGGTGGGCCTCGGCGTTCGCCCTTCTGCTCGCCCGCCCGTTCCGGGGTCGGACGCTGGTCTTCCTGGCCATCTTCCTGCCCTGGGCCTACCCGGCCAGCGTGAGCGTGATCGGCTGGTACTGGACCTTGAGTCCCCCGATCACCACCTCCTACAGCGTGTTCATGGGGACGTTGAAATACGCGGTGGACAACGCGCTCGGCACCGGCGCCTGGGTCTTTCTCAGCGTGACCCTGTTCAACATCTGGCGAGGCAGCTCCTTCATCGGCGTGCTGCTCCTGGCCGGCATCAACGCGGTCCCCCCGGAGCTCTTCGAGTACGCGACGCTCGAGTCGAAGAGCGCGTGGCAGCGGTTCTGGATGGTGACGGTGCCGGTGCTCAAGCCGTTCCTCGCGCTCGGCGTCTTCCTGTCGCTCACGAGCGGCTTCGCCGATCTCGCCAACGTCTGGATGCTGACCAACGGGCGGATCGTCTTTCCGGTCATCGGGACCCACGCCTACTGGCTCGCCATCCAGGCCGGGGAGTTCGGCCCCGCCTCCGCGCTGTCGCTGATGCTCGTGCCCTTCCTGCTCGCCGCGCTGCTGGTGCTCTTCCGGCTCTTCGATCCGCCGGACCGGGAGCCCGCGTGAACCCGCGACGGCTTTGGCGGGAGGCTCGGCCACCGAGGCCTGGTGGTGCTCGCGATCGTGTACTGCCTCTTCCCGATCTACTTCGTGCTCGTCCAGTCGCTCAAGACCGCGGAGGAGGACGTCTTCGGCAACCCGCTCATCGTCCTTCATCCGACCCTGGAGAACTTCGAGGAGCTGTTCGTCCCGCGGGGGGAGCCGCGCGGGTTCGTCGGGACCGCCCTGCGCCGATCCTATCCGTTCTTCGTGTGGCTGGAGAACACCATCGTCGTCTTCACCGGAACGGTCGCCCTCACCCTGGGGACCGCCATCGCCGCCGCGTACGCCCTCGGTCGCCTCCGCCCTCCCGGCTTCCGGTGGTGGCGGAGGGTGATCTTCGCGAGCTACGTCATCCCGCAGACCATCCTGTTCGTCCCGCTCTACCACGTGGTCCACGCCCTCGGGCTCGACGACAACCTGCTCGTCCTCGTGCTGGTCTATCCCGCCACCGCGCTGCCCTTCTGCGTGTGGATGCTCTCGGCGTACTTCCAGCACCTGCCCCGCGAGATCGAGGAAGCGGCACTCATCGAAGGGGCCAGCCGGGCCACCGCCTTCTTCCGGATCACCTTGCCCCTGAGCCGCCCCGTGCTCGTGGCCGCCGGCATCTTCACGCTCGGCACCATCGCGAGCGACTTCACGCTGGCCTCGGTCTTCCTCCTCAGCGATATCAACCAGACCATCCCGGCGGGGCTCGGCACCATGGAGGTCGCGCTCGACGAGCTGCTCGCGGTGGCGGGCATCAACCTGATGGCGATCCCGATCGTGGCGATCTCCGCCTGCTTCGCCCGCGGATACGTCCGCGGCCTCACCGCGGCGATGCTCGAGGGGGCCTGACCGGCATGCGGATCCGAATGACGCGATGGAGGGCGTTCTCCGCGACGTAGAGGTCGCCCGCGTCGTCCACCGCGATCCCCTCGGGATCTCCGAGGTCCTGGGCGACGACGGTCACCGCCCCCGTCGGGGAGACCCGGAAGACCTGCCGGATGTGGAACCCGCTGCTGACGAAGACGCTCCCGTCGGGCCCCACCGTCATGTGGGTGCGATGGTAGTGCCCCGAGGGCAAGCGCGCCAGTGGCCGGAGTACGCGCGTCGTCCGTCAGCACGAAGCAGCTGCCCCACGGAGTCGAGCAGCACGATGGTGCCCGATCGCGTCGTCGCCACCGAGATGAACCGGAAGAGCGGCTCGATCCCCGCCGGACGGGCCGAGCCTCTCGGCAGGAGTCGGGGCGATCAGATCGAAGCGTCTCGGCAGAGGCACGTCTTCCTGCGGGATCGAGCCGGACCACGACCGGTCCGTGGTAGGCGTCGTCGCTCAGCCCTTCGAAGCTGGCCGGCGGAGGACTCTCCGAGCGCTGCTGGACCTCGGGACTGACGTAGTCGAGCACCACCAGGCGGCCGCGTCGATCGAAGGCGAGGCTCGATCCCCCGAGGAGGTGGTTCAGGCCGACCCCGAACAGGGCGAAGCTGCCGTCGGCGCTCAGCCGGTAGATACGATTCCCGTTCTCCTCGCCCATGAAGAGGTCGCCCGAGCGTGGATCCAGGGCGAGGCTCCCGAAGGCGACCTTGCGCGGCCCCTGGGAGAAGGGGATGACCATCCGAGGCGCCGTGAGACGTCCACCGGGAGCGCGGCGAGGTCGAACCGGTAGAGCTCCGCGGCGGCGTCGCCTCGCCAGCCATGGCTCAGGATCACCAGGTGCCGCGGAAGGGTCCAGCGCGAGCTGCACGGGTCGCGGGATCCCGACCACCACGACCTCGGCGCGACGATCGGGAGACACCTCGACCTCGGCGGCGGCCGCGACCGCGAGGAGGCCGCACATGGTCACCGAGCCAGGCCGATCCCGCATACCCGAGGCGGCACGTCAACCTTGACATGCGCAAGCTCCCGGTGCTAGTGTCCGCCCGTCCACGCTGCGGGCCGAGTGGCGGCCGCGGCGCGACGACCCTGCAGCGCACTCCCGGTTCAAACGCCACGTCCAACTTCACCGTGCGGGAGGTGCATCGATGATCTCACGACCCTCCGTCCTGGCCATGGTGGCCGTCCTCCTGGTAGGAGGTCGCAACCGGTCTCGCGTCTGCCCAGAGCGACAAGGCTCCGAAGGGCGTCAAGACCAAGGGGCTGGTCACCTCCCTGGGGGGCTTCAAGGACACCGTCAGCGCGCCGATCCTCGTGACCGGCGCCACCGTGGAGCTCGAGCCGGGCGGCCAAACCGGCCGTGAGCAGTTCCGCGTGCCGACCTACGTCTACGTGCTCGAGGGAATCCTCACGACGGACTACGAGGCTGGCCCTGTCGGCATCAAGGGCGCCCAGTACCACGCGGCCGGTCAGTCCTTCATGGACCACGGCGGGTGGTGGCACAATCACATCAACAAGACGGACAAGCCGGTGAAGTATCTGATCCTCCACCTCGGCTATCCCGGTCAGCCCGACCCGATCCAGAAGGCCGAGCCCGAGTAGCCTCGCACCGTCACTCTCGGCGCGCCGCGGCCGGTCGGATCGGCCTGCCGCGGCGGCCCGCTACTTGCCGACGCCGCCGGTGATCCCCTGGATGAAGCGATCCAGGAAGAAGTTGTAGAGGATCGCCACCGGCAGCCCCACCATCAGCGCGGCCCCCATCAGCGACCCCCAGTAGTACACGTCACCCCGGATCAGCTCCGTGGGCACCCCCACCGGGACCGGCTTCTGGTCTCCCGGCGCCACGAACGCGAGGCCGTAGAGGAAGTCCTGCATCGAGAGCGTGAAGGCGAAGATCACCGCGGTGAGCACGCCCGGCACGCTCACCGGCAGCACTACGCGCAGGAAGGCGCCCAGGAAGCCACAGCCGTCCACCCGCGCCGCCTCCTCCATCTCCATCGGGACCGTCTTGAAGAAGCCCATCATGAGCCAGGTGCAGAACGGGATGGTGAAGGTCGGGTAGACCACGACCAGCGCCCACCAGGAGTCCTGGAGACCGAGCGAGGCCACCACCCGGGACAGCGGCAGGAACAGGATGATGGGCGGGACCAGGTAGCTCATGAAGATCCCGATCCCGGTGTTCTCGGCGCCCGGGAGCCGGAGCCGCGCCAGCGCGTACCCTGCCGGTACCGCGGTCAGCAGCGTGATCACGGCGACCCACACCGAGATCGTCATCGTGTTGACGATCCACGCGCCGTAGTTGGTCTGGTAGAAGAGGATCTTGAAGTGCTTGAGAGTCGGGGGGAGGTTGAACCAGAACGGGATGTTGTCCATCCGGTAGAGGTCCGGGTCCTGCTTGAACGCGGTGATGAGCATCCAGTAGATGGGAAACACCGCGATGACGACGAACGGCGTCGACCCCGGCGTAGATGAGCACGTACCGTCGCACCTGCTTCTGGCGGGCGGTCCGCGGCTTCGGCGAGACCCTCAGTACTCACGGCGCTTCAGGTTCCTCAGGAAGACGAACATGGCGGGAGCCAGGAGCGGGACGAGGAACAGCGCGATGGCGGCGCCGCGACCGAGGTTCCCCGCCTGGATCCCGATCTGGTAGGCGAGCACCGGCAAGATCTGGGTCGCGTTGCCCGGCCCCCCCTGGGTGAGGATGTACACCACCGAGAGATCGGACAGGGTGAAGACCGTGTCGAAGAGAAACCCCACCATGAGAATCGGGAAGATCATCGGCACCACGATGTGGTGAAAGCGCTGCAGGAACGATGCAGCCATCCACCTTGGCCGCGTCGAGCACCTCGTTGGGCACGGAGGTGAACCCGGCGAGTAGGACGATCGCGGAGAACGGGAAGGTGCGCCACACGTTCACGAAGATGCACGCGACCAGCGCGAGGTGGGGATCGCCGAGCCACACCGGCCACCCGTCGGTTCCGTACGCCCCGATCAGTCCCAGCCGGCTGAGCACCCAGTTGAACACGCTGAACTGGGAGTCGTACATCCACTTCCAGCCGAGCACGCTGATGGCGACGGGCAGGGTGAACGGGATCACCACGAGCGCGCGCACGATCTTCTTGCCGCGGAAGTCCTGGAGCAGGAGAAACGCCAGGCTCGTCCCGAGGATGCTCTTGAGGATGGCCGCCACCACGAAGAAGACGACGCTGTTCCGGAGCGCGATCCAGAACGTGTCCATCTCGAGAGCGGACTTGAAGTTCTCCAGGCCGACGAAGCCGGCCACCTGCTCGCCCACGCTCGCGTCGCTGAGCGCCAGGTACAGCGAGAACAGGAAGGGCACCGCCACGAGGAGCGACACGTACAGGGCCGCCGGCGCGAGCAGGACGTACCCGAAGCCCAGACGACGGGCGGTCTGGGAGCGGAACCATCCGCCCGAGCGCGAAACGACCGCCAGAGAAACAGCGACCCGGACGCTCTTCGTGTCCGGGTCGCCGGCCTGTGAGCCAGAGGTCATGCGCGCTTGTGCTTGGCGAAGATCCGCTGATACTCTCCGAGACCCCACTTGATGGTCTCGTCGATGCCTTGTCCGCGGGCCACGCGGGTGAACATGTCGGGCAGGACGAAGAGGTTGGCGACCTCCTGGATCTGGGTCGTGTACGGGCCGGGATAGCCGAAGAACGCCACGATCTTCGGGAAGTCCTGGAGAACCTGGAGCTTCGGGTCGGCGCCGATGACCGGCATCGGCTTCTTGGCGGTGTCGTTCAGGAAGGGCATGTTGTAGCCGGTGCTCTCGGTCATGCCCACCTTGTCGTTGTCCATGAGGTGGACGAGGAACTCCTTGGCGGCCGCCTGGTTCTTCGAGAACTTCCAGACCATGAAGGCATTCGGGGCCGAGACGCTCACCCGCTTGCCGCCCGGGCCGGCGGGCTCGAGGCCGATCTGCGCGTTCTGGAAGACGGTCGGGTTGGTGCCTTCGGTGGTCCGGTACGCCGAGATCGCATCGTGGACCCAGCACGCGATCCCGGAGGCCAGGTAGCGATTGTCGGAGGCGTCGTCCCACGAGAAGACTTCCGGGGTCATTCCTTCGTCGAAGAGGGCCTTCGAGAAGCGCAGCGCCTCGCGCATCTCCTTGGTGTCGATCGTCGGGCGCTCGCCCGACGGGTCGGTCTCGGTCCCGCCGAAGCTGAACAGCAACGACCGCCAGTTGAGGTTGGCGTCGTTGCAGTGGGAGAACTGGATGCCGGTCGGGTGTCCCTTGGCCTTGAGCGTCCTCGCGGCGACCCGCGCGAGCTCCCAGGTATCCGGCGGCCTTGAGCCCGGCCTGGTCGAACAGGTCCTTCCGCCAGATCATGGGAAGGAGGATGTAGTAGATGGGGATCCCGTAGATCCGGCCCTCGACGTCCACGGGCGACCGCGCGGCCGGGATCCATCCGCCGTACTTCTTGCCGATCTGGTCGTAGATGTCGGTGAGGTCCGCCAGCGTCTTGTAGTAGATCCGGGTCAGGATCGTCGAGCCGTTGAAGAGGATGTCGTGACCCGCCCCCGCGGCGAACTCCGCGGCCATCCGCGCCGGGATCTCGAGGTGGGGGATGTGGTCCACCCGCACCTTCACCCCGTTCTTGTCGCCCCACTCAGCCGCGAACTTGTCGAACCAGGTGTCGTAGGCGGGGATGAAGTGGCTCCACGTGAGGATGCGCAGGTTGGTTCCCCGGATCTGGGCGGGAGCCTGACGGGCCGCGAGCAGGTTGGCCAGGGAGGCACTGGTCAGCCCGACCCCGGCGGTCCGGACGAACTGGCGACGGGTCACCCGAAACTGAGCGTGGCCATTGGTCGAAGGGGTCATGACGCTCCACCTCCTGGTTGTGGGGCCGACGTGGGAGAACAGCCGACGGCGTCGATTCTGCCGAATCAACCTCCAGGCGGGCGATGCGCCCGCTCACTACTGCTGGCCCTAGGTCGGAACGGAGCCGGTCCTGGCGGGCCCGGGGGATGCCCGCCTCCCCCACCCAAACACGTGGGGCTAGCAGCGCAATATCATTCTCTCCGAGGCCTTGTCAAGGCTTGTCCTCGGGCCGGCGAGGGGCCGCTCAGATCAGGTCCGCGATCGCGCGCCCCACGTCGGCGGTGGTCGCGGTGCCGCCGAGATCGCGGGTGAGGCCCTTCCCTCCCTCCACGAAGCGCTCGATCGCGCCGACCACGGCCTGCGCCGCGTCCGCGTGGCCGAGGTGATCGAGCATCATCGCGCCGGTCCAGATCTGGGCGATCGGGTTGGCGATGCCCTTGCCCGCGATGTCCGGCGCCGAGCCGTGGACCGGCTCGAACATGGACGGGTACTCCTTCTCCGGGTTGATGTTGCCGCCCGGCGCGATCCCGATCGAGCCCGCGATGGCCGGCCCCAGGTCGGAGAGGATGTCGCCGAAGAGGTTCGAGGCCACCACCACGTCGAACCAGTCCGGGTGCTGGACGAAGTGGGCGGTGAGGATGTCGATGTGGTACTGGCTGGTCTTGACGTCGGGGTAGTTCCTGGCCATGGCGGCGAAGCGCTCGTCCCAGTACGGCATGCTGTGGATGATGCCGTTCGACTTGGTGGCCGAGGTGACGTGGCGCCGCGGCCGCTTCTTCGCCAGCTCGAAGGCGTAGCGCATCACCCGGTCGCAGCCGCGCCGCGTGAACACCGACTGCTGCACGGCCAGCTCGTGGGGCGTGTCGCGGTAGAGCCGCCCGCCGATCTCCGAGTACTCCCCCTCGTTGTTCTCGCGCACGATCAGCATGTCGATGTCCGCGGGGCCGCGGTCGGCGAGGGGCGAGCGCACGCCCTGGAGCAGCCGCACCGGCCGCAGGTTCACGTACTGGTGGAACTCGCGGCGGATCGGGATGAGGAGCCCCCAGAGCGAGACGTGGTCCGGCACGCCGGGAAAGCCCACCGCGCCGAGGTAGATGGCGTCGAAGCGGCGGAGCTGCTCGAGCCCGTCCTCGGGCATCATGCGCCCGGTCCGCGTGTACATCTCGCAGCTCCAGTCGAAGTGCGTCCACGAGAAGTCCACGCCGAAGCGGCGGCCGGCCGCCTCCAGCACCCGGATGCCCTCGGGCAGGACTTCCTTGCCGATCCCGTCGCCGGGAATGACCGCGATCCGATGCGTCATCGAAAGCCTCCTCAACGCTGAGAGATGATCACCTGGGGGCCGGCCGGACCCGGCACGCGCAGCACGTTGCGCGGGAAGCCGGCGCGGCGGAACATGGCCTCGAGCTCGGCGAAGGTGTAGGCGTCGCCGGCCGGGGTCGTGCAGAGCATCACGAGACTGAACATGGCGACGTGCGCCGGCGTCACCCGCCCCTCGTCGGGCACGAACTCCACCGTCACCACCCGCCCGCCGGGCGCGAGGGCCCGGCCCACCGTGGCCAGGAATCCCTCGCAGGTGGCCGGATCGAAGTGGTGGAGGAAGTTCGGCAGCAGGACGAGATCGTACGGGCCTCCGAGGGGCGTCTCGAAGGCGCTGCCCGCCCGGGCGTGGAAGCGCCCGTCCACCCCCGCGGCGCGCGCGTTCTCGCGCGCCACCTCCAGCACCGCCGGCCAGTCGAGCGCGGTGACCTCCGCGCGCGGGTAGGCCACCGCGAACGCGAGGCCGAACAGGCCGTGCCCGGCGGCCACGTCGAGGACCTGGAGCGGGGCCGCGGCGTCCACCTCCACCAGGTCCACCACCGCGCGCGCCGGCATCCGCATGAGCGGCGCCATGGCCCGCGCGAAGCGCACCCAGACCGGATGCTCGGGCGTCACCGTGCCCGCGCCGGCCAGCACGGTGCCGCCGTGGCGCACCGCCTGGGCCACGTCGGCGAAGGCCTCCCGGAGCTCGGGCGCGTAGAGGAACTCGGCCGCGGCCGCGATGCAGGCCGGGGATTGCCGATCGAGGAAGACGGCGGAGTCACCGGTCAACGCGTAGGTGTCGCCGTCCTTCCGGAGAAAGCCGGCGGCGGTGAGATAGTCGCAGAGGATGCGCGTGCCGCGGGACGAGGCCGCGCAGCGGGCCGCCAGCGCCGGCACCGTGCCCGCGCCCGCTCCGATCGCGGTGAAGAGGTCCAGGTCGAGCGCGCCCTTGAGCGCGGCGCTCCGCTGGTAGGCGGTCATGGCCCCGAGGAACGGATCGGGCGACGCCGCCGCCGGCGCGGGCGGACCGTCGTCGAGCAGCGCGATGAGCTCGGGGGGGCGCAGGTGCAGGCGCAGCGCGCCGCGCCCCGGTGCCACCGGGCCCGCGCACTCGATGACCGCGACCCCGCTCTTGGCCATCTCGACGCGCGCCGAGCCGTCCCGGCTGGTCAGGAGCCCGGCCAGGCGGGAGAGGGTCGGCTCGTGGCCCACGCAGAGCAGCGCGGTGGCCTCGACTGCGGCCAACCCCGCGAGCGTGGAGCCCGGCTCGGCATTGTCCCCCAGCAGCTCGGTCAGCTCGGGGTCGGGCGCGCCGTACGCCCGCGCGGTGATCTCCGCGGTCTCACGCGCGCGCACCAGCGGGCTCGAGAGCAGCCGATCGAAGCGCACGCCGATGCGCCGGAGCGCTTCGGCCACCCGCGCGTGCTCGCGCCGCCCCGCGTCGGTGAGCGGGCGCTGCCGGTCGTCGGGCCAGCGGCGGGAATCCACCTCGCCGGCCTCGCCGTGACGCATGAGGATCAGGAGCACGGCGACTACTATCTCACGATCTAGATCGGTGACGTACCGCGTGGTCTACCTGACGCCCGGCGACTACGGTCTCACGATCTCATCGGTGACGTACCGCGTGGGACGCCGGCGCTACGGCTCAGGACGCGTCCGCCGCGCGTGGTATGCTCGGGGCCCGTGAGGGCCAAATGGATGTTCGTGGTGTTCGGTCCGGTCCTGCTCACGGCCATCGGGAGCATCCTCGTGATGCTCTTCGTCCCCCACCCGGTGCCCAAGACGGCCAGCGGCGGCCATCGCCTCTACCTGACCCATTGCGCCACGTGCCACGGCGCGGACGGGCGGGGCTCCTGGCGGGCGACGGTCTTCCTGATGCGCCCCGGTGACCTATCCGATCCGCGGCTCGTGGACCGGCTCCCGGACGACTACCTCGTCACGCTGATCAAGAACGGGGGAGCGACACTCGGCAAGCCGGGCATGCCGTCCTTCGGCTACCACATGAAGGACGACCAGATCCGCGACCTGATCCGCTACCTGAGAACGCTGCCGAAACGGTAGCGGCGCGGCCGGTCAGGCGCTGCGCGGCCGAATATCCGACATCGTCGCGCCCAGCACCGCCTTGTCGAAGGGCTTGTTGATCACGAAGTTCACACGACTCCGCTCTTCCCGCGTGATCTCGGTCTCGCCCCACCCGGTGATGAGGCCCACCGGCAGGCCCGGCCAGCGCTCCTGGACGGCCGCGGCCACGTCCCACCCCGTCATGTCGGGCATGCCCAGGTCGCTGATCACCACGTCCACGTGCTCGCGGTTCGACTCGAGGAAGGACAGGCCCTCGCGCCCGCCGGGCGCCTGGGTCACCGAGTGCCCCTGCTCCTCCAGCATCTCGGCCAGCGTGCTCCGCACCTGCAGCTCGTCGTCGATCACCAGGATGCGCAGCGGCAGCGCGGGCGCCTTCTGCTCGAGCGCGCTGCTCGTCTTGGCGACCGCGGTGGCCTTGGAGGCGGTCGGCAGGCTGACCTCGACGGTGGTGCCGTGGCCTTCCGTGCTCTCCAGCGTCAGGGTCCCGCCGTAGCGCTGCACGGTGCCGTAGGCCACGCTGAGCCCCAGCCCGGTGGCCTTGGGCCCCTTGGTGGTGAAGAAGGGCTCGAGCGCCCGGCGGCGCACTTCCTCGGGCATGCCCGCGCCGGTGTCGGTGACCGAGCAGTAGACGCGATCGTCCTTGGCCCAGGTCTTGAGCGTGACGCGGCCGCCGCCCTGGGTGATGGCGTCGGCGGCGTTGAGCAGCAGGTTCATCAGGACTTCGCGAAGGGGAGCCGGCTCGCCCGCGGCCGCCGCGATGACCCCCGCTTCGACCACCACCTCGATGCGGCTGCCGCGCAGCTGCGCCTCGTCGTGCCAGCGCGGACGCGTGAGCTCGACCACTTCCTGCACGAGCTGGTTGAGATCCACCGCCACGTCGGAGACCGGCTGCACGCGGCTGAACCGCTGCACCCGCCGCACCACCTCCGCGCCGTCCTGGGCGGTGCGCTGGATGATCTCGAGGGAGCGCCGCACCCCGGCCTCCTGGACCTTGCCCATCATGAGCTCGACCCGGCCCAGGATCACCGCGAAGAGATTGTTCAGATGATGCGCCATCCCGGACGAGAGCTGGCCCATCGCGCGCAGCGTCTCGCCGCGCACGAGCTGGCCCTGGGTGGACTTGAGGTCGTCCACCACGTTCTGGAGCTGCGAGGCGGAGGACTGCGCTTCCTCGAGGAGGCGCGAGTTGTCCACCGCGTAGCCGATGTAGGTCATCAGCGCGTTCAGGAACTGGAGGTCGGTGGAGCTGAAGGGGGGCGGCCGCAGCGCGTCGGAGACCACGCCGTCGCGGCGCTTGGCCATGTTGATCACGCCGATCACGCGGTCGCCGACCCGGATCGGCATGCAGATGAACGAGCCGTTGACGTACTGGGGATCGTTGGTCTTGTTGAAGCGCGGATCGGAGGCGATGTCGTCCACCAGCACCGGCTCGCCCATCTCCACCACCTTGCCCGCCACGCCCTCGCCCACCTTCACCTCGACCGCGGGCACCACCTCGTCCGGGATGCCGCGGGAGGCCGCGAGCTTCAGCACCGTCCGGTCGCGATCGAGGATCATGATGGAGCCGACGGTGGCGCGCACCGCGCGCATGGTGGACTGCAGCACCAGGCCCAGCAGGTCCTGGATCTTCGGGATGCGGGCGGCCAGCTCGACCATCTCGTTGAGCGTGCCCAGCTTGAAGACCAGGTCCTCGAGCCGCTGGGTGGAGCCCCGCAGGTCGTCGAGCATGTGGTAGAAGGCGTCGCGCACCTGGCCGATCTCGGTGACCTCGCCGAGGCCGGGCACCGCCCCGGCCGAGCCGCGCTCCCGCCGGCGGAGCGCGTCCGGCTTCACCTCGCTCGGCGACAGGAAGCCCTGGGCGAGCTGCGCGATCTGGTCCACCATCTTCCGGAAGACCATGAAGCCGAGGATGGACACCACGACGGCCGCGAACAGCCCGAGCTGCGCCTCGGTGTTGTGGAGCATCTCGTGGCGCGACAGCAGGTAGACGAAGAGCAGGATGGGCAGGAGCGCGACGAGCGCGAACACGACCGAGGCCGCCTCGCGGAGGCTCATGGTCCGGGAGCGGCGCCGATTCTTCCCCATGGTGTCCTTGACCTTAGCTGAGGGTGCTGGGTTTACCGAATTTTCTGGATCTCGACCGCGATCAGTCGGCCCGGCTCCTGGCGGACGGTCACGCGGACCCGGTCGCCGCGGTGCAGGTCGGCCCCGTCCAGCAGCCCGGCGGACTCCGCGAAGATCGCCATCGACTCCATCTCATCCATGAATCCCGGAACCTTGTCGTGGCGGACCAGCAGCAGCGTCGGCCCGCCCCGCGCCTCGAAGATCCCGGTGACCCGATAGAGCCCGGGACCCGGAAAGGCGGCCCGGTAAGTCCCCCAGATGCCGGCCGCGAAGCCCGCGAGGAGGAGCAGGAACAGCGCGGGAACGGCCGCGCGCCGGAACGCGATCGGGCTTACTCGATCTCGTCCTTGGGAGGAATCTTGCCCGCGACGTGCTCGGGCGTCAGCACCCAGGGGCCCTCGCAGCCTTCCTTGAAGGTGGACACCGCGGCGCGGTAGGCGCTGCCCAGCGTGACGATCATCACCGCGGCGCTGGCCACGGTGCCGAGGCCGCAGACGATGGCCTTGCCGGGCACGTAGGCCACGTTCAGGAATCCGGCGCCGACCCGGTCCGCGTCGGAGACCTCGACGTCAACCGCGCTCGACGAGAGCTCGGCCGCTTCGACCACGGCCGCCCGCGACAGCAGCGGGCCGGTCAGCGCCATGAGCGCGACGAGCAGCCCACACAGCCACTTCGTGGCATCCCGCATGATGTGTCTCCTTCTCCCGGGGTGTAAATCTCCGTACGCTCCTAATAAGGTACACGAATTGATTATCTGCACCTAGATGCACAGCGGTCCGGGTGACCCGGGCCGGCCGGCTCGGCTCTCGGCCCGGCGCCGGCCGGGGCGGCTGACCCGAACGTCTTCCAGATCAATAGCTTGCCCGGCACGGCCGGGCCCTCGACATCGCTTCGCGAGGGTCGTAGACTCTCGGGTGCCGGCGGTCGGCGCGCGTCACAACCCTACGCAAGGAGACACACCCATGAAGATCGTCCGCTTCTCCCAGAACGGTCACGCCCCCCGGCTCGGCTGCTTCCTCGGCAGCGACCGCATCGCCGATCTCGAAGCGAGCGCGGCCGCGTTCCTCGCCTCCCGCGGCGTGGTGCGCGCGCCCGTCATCGCGGCGGCCCTCTTTCCGCACGACAGCACGCGCGGCTTCCTCGAGGGCGGCAGCGCGAGCCAGGACATGCTGACCGCCATGCTGGACGCGGCGCGCGGCGGCAAGTTCGAGCCGGTCGCCCACTCGCTGTCCTCGGTGCGGCTGCACGCGCCGATCGCGGACCCGGGCAAGTTCATCTGCATCGGCCTCAACTACAAGGACCACGCGGCCGAGACGAACAACCCCGCGCCCAAGCAGCCGCCGGTGTTCCCCAAGTGGGCCAACGGGATCCAGGATCCGGGCGAGCCGGTCCTGCGGCCGCGCGGGGAGAAGACGCTGGACTGGGAGGTCGAGCTCGGGGTGGTCATCGGGCGCACCGCGCGCTTCGTGAAGAAGGAGCAGGCGCTCGACTACGTCTACGGCTACACCATCATCAACGACGTGAGCGCGCGCGACTTCCAGTTCCACACCACCCAGTGGAGCGCGGGCAAGGTGGGCGACACCCTCGCCCCGGTCGGCCCCTACATCGCGGATCGCACCGAGATCCCGGATCCCCACGTGCTGGATCTCAAGGCCTGGGTCAACGGCCAGCTCATGCAGGACGGCTCCACGCGCAACTTCATCTTCGACATCCGCTACATCATCGAGTACCTCACCAACATCATGACCCTCTCGCCGGGCGACCTCATCGCGACCGGCACCCCCGCGGGCGTGGGCTTCTCGCGCAAGCCGCAGGTCACGCTGCAGCCGGGCGACCGCATGAAGCTCGAGATCACCGGGCTCGGCTCGCTCGAGAACAGCGTGAAGGACGCCTGAGGGCGGCGCGCGCGGTCATGGCGATCCGCTCGTTTCTCCACTACGCGCTGGAAGTGCCCGACCAGGCGGTCGGGCAGCGATTCTACGAGGATTTCGGTCTGGTGGACGGCACCGGCTCGAGCGACGCGGTGCGCCTGCGGCCCGAGCGCCTCGGGCGCGACACGGTGCTGCTCTACGGGGGCCCGCGCAAGCGCCTCCATCATCTCTGCTACGGCGCTCCCGGGGAGGACTTCGCGCGGGTGCGCGGAGCGCTCCGGAGCGCGGGGGTTCCCGAGATGGACGCGCCCGCCGGGGCCCCCGAGGGCGGCATCTGGTTCCGCGATCCGGACGGCAACGCGGTGAACGTCCGCGACGAGGCCGCACCCGCGTCGCCGGTGGACCCGCCGGTGACGCTCAACGGCCCCGGCTACACGCAGCGCGAGGCCGCGCGCGGCTATCCCGAGCGCGGCCTGCGGGTGGCCCCGCGCAAGCTCGGCCACGTCCTGCTCTTCACCCCCGACATGGAGCGCCTCATGCGCTTCTACACCGGGACGCTCGGCATGAAGCTCTCGGATCGCTCGCGGGGCATCATCGCGTTCCTGCGCTGCAACACCGATCACCACACCCTGGCCCTGCTCTCCTCGCGCGCGCCGGGCTTCCACCACGCCTCGTTCCAGGTGGGCAGCGTGGACGAGATCGCGATGGGCGCGGTGCGCATGGCCGAGCGGGGGTGGCAGCCCGGCTGGGGGCTCGGGCGCCACGTGATCGGCTCCAACTTCTTCTTCTACCTGCGCGACCCGTGGGGCAGCTTCAGCGAGTACTACTTCGACCTCGACTACATCCCGGAGGCGTGCGCGTGGGAGCCGCGCGATTTCCCGCCCGAGGATTCCCTCTACGTGTGGGGCCCGCCGTGCCCGGCCGACTTCGGCGAGAACAAGGAAGCATGGACCTAGAGTTCCTGCACGCGCTCGTCCAGCCCGCCACCACCAAGATCGTGCTCTGCTCGCTCGACGGCCTGGGCGGCCTGCCGCGGCCCGCGACGGGCAAGAGCGAGCTGGAGACCGCGCGCATCCCCAACCTGCACGCGCTCGCGGGCCGGTCCGCGTGCGGGCTGCTGCGCCACGTGGGCCCCGGCATCACGCCGGGCAGCGGGCCCGGCCACCTCGGCCTCTTCGGCTACGATCCCCTGCGCTATCCGGTGGGGCGGGGCGTGCTCGAGGCGCTCGGCATCGACTTCGAGCTGCGGGCGGGGGACGTGGCCGCGCGCGGGAACTTCTGCACGGTGGACGCGCGCGGCCACATCACCGACCGGCGGGCCGGGCGCATCAGCACCGAGATCTGCGTTCGCCTGGTCGAGCGGCTGCGCGCGATCCGCCTCGACGGGGTGGAGGTGCTCATCGAGCCGGTGAAGGAGCACCGCTTCGTCCTCGTCCTCCGCGGCGGGCACCTGTCCGGCCGGCTCTCCGAGACGGATCCGCAGCAGCTCGGCGTCCCGCCCCTGCCCGTCCGGGCGCTGGCGCCCGAGGCGGACAAGACGGCCGCGCTCGTGAACGCCTTCGTGGAGGCCGCGCGCCCGCTGCTGCGCGACGCGGCGCCCGCCAACATGCTCCTGCTGCGCGGCTTCGATCAGCAGCCGCGCCTGCCCCTCTTCCCCGAGACGTTCGGGCTGCGCGCCGCCGCCATCGCGGCGTATCCGATGTACCGCGGGCTCGCGCGCCTCGTCGGCATGGAGGTGCTCAAGACGGGCGGGACGTTCTCGGAGGAGATCGACACGCTCGAGCGGCAGTGGGAGCAGCACGACTTCTTCTTCCTGCACTACAAGGACACCGACAAGGCGGGCGAGGACGGCGACTTCGACGCGAAGGTCGCCGCGCTGGAGCGCTTCGACGCGCTGCTGCCGCGCGTGCTCGCGCTCCAGCCCGACGTCCTCGCCATCTCGGGCGATCACGCGACCCCGTCCATCCTCAAGGGCCACGGCTGGCAGGGGGTGCCCGCGCTCCTGGCGAGCCCCTACTGCGGGGGCGACCCGGTGAGCCGCTTCACCGAGCGGGACTGCGCGGGCGGCTCCCTCGGGGTGATCCCGGCCCAGGACCTGATGCCGCTCGTGATGGCCAACGCGCTCCGATTCACCAAGTACGGGGCGTAGCGGGACACTCGCGGTATCCTGGCGGAAAGACCATGAGGCGCTCCTACTGCCTCCTGTCCGCCGCCGTCCTGCTCGCCCTGGGGGTGATCGGCCTCGCCGTGCCCACGCGCGAGCCCGCCCCGCCCGCGGTGACCGAGGCGCCCGCGGCCCGCCCGCCCCGGCGCCCGCCCGAGCCCGTCGAGATCGTGCTGAAGCGGGGCGAGACGCTCGAGACCGCGCTGCGCCGGACCGGCGTGGAGCGCGGCGACGCGGCGGCGATCGTGGCCGCGCTGCGCGGCAGCGTCAACATGCGCCGCCTCGCCCCCGGCGAGCGGCTCAGCGTCCAGCCCGGCGCCGACGGCAAGCCCGCCGCGATCAGCTACGCCCGGTCCCCCGCCGAGCGCTACGAGATCCGGCCGGGCCCCGACGGGCAGTGGGCGGTCAGCGCGGTGCGACCCGACGTGGACACGCGCGTGGTCGCGATCACCGGGGAGCGTGCGCGACTCGCTCTTCGCGAGCATGGAGCGGCTCGGCGAGAGCTCCCGCCCTCACCGCCCGGCTCGTCAACCTCTTCGAGTGGGACTTCGACTTCGCGGCCGACTCGCTGCCCGGCGACCGCTTCCGCCTCCTGGTGGAGAAGCGCTACGTGGGCGACGTCTTCCTGGGCTACGGCGACGTGCTGATCGCGCAGTACGCGAGCCGTCGGGCGCTCGCTGCTCACCAGCGTGGCCTTCGACGACACCGCCGGCCGCCGCGAGTACTACGACGCGAGCGGGCGCTCGGTGAAGAAGATGTTCCTGCGCGCCCCGCTCGACTTCACGCGCGTCACCTCCGGCTTCTCGCACGCGCGCTTCCACCCGGTGCTGGGCGGGTATCGGCCGCACCTCGCGGTGGACTACGGGGCGCCGATCGGCACGCCGGTGCGCGCGGTGGCCGACGGGGTGGTCACCCGCGCGGGCTGGAACGGCGGCTACGGGATCTCCATCTCGCTGCGCCACGGCCGCGGCTACGAGACCATGTACAACCACCTCTCCAAGATCGACGTCCGCCCCGGCGAGCGGGTGCGCCAGCGCCAGGTCATCGGCCGGGTCGGCAGCACCGGACTGTCCACCGCCCCGCATCTCGACTACCGCGTCCGCAAGGGCGGGGTCCTGGTCAACCCGCTGGGCGAGAAGTTCATCCCCGGCTCGCCCGTGCCCGCCCACCGCCGCGAGGCGTTCGCGGTGCACGTCGACGCCCTCCTGGAGCGGCTCGACGCGCAGGCTCCGTTCCCCGCGCGTCCACCGGGACGATCCTGAGGCAGCGCACCGGCTCGAGCCTCTGCTACGCCTGCGGCAAGCTGAATCGCGTGGACGCCGCGGTCTGCTTCTACTGCGGGGCGCGGCGGCCCGGGCTGTGGGGCTTCGGCCCGGTCGCGAGCCGGCTGATCGGCCGGCTCGACTTCGCGCGCGCGGTCACGATCGTGTGCGTGGTGGCCTACGTCGCGTCCATCCTGCTCGACCCACGCGCCGCCGCGCAATTCCGGAGCCCGTTCGACCTGCTCTCGCCGAGCTCCCGGGCGCTGGTCATGCTCGGCATGACCGGCGAGCCCGCGTGGCGGGCGGGCTGGTGGTGGACGCTCATCACCGCGATCTATCTCCACGGCAGCCTGCTCCACATCGTCTTCAACCTGCTGTGGGTGCGCCAGCTCGCGCCCGCGGTCGAGCAGCTCTTCGGCACCGCCCGACTCGTGGTCATCTTCACCGCGGGCGGGGTGGCGGGCTTCGTCCTCTCCAACATCGCCAGCGGGGCGTGGACCATCGGCGCCTCGGGCGCGGTGTTCGGCCTTCTCGGCGCGATGGTCGCCTACGGCCGCAGCCGCGGCGGCGCCTTCGGAACGGCGGTGTTCCGGCAGTACGGCCAGTGGGCGGTGCTGATGTTCATCTTCGGGTTCTTCATGTCGGGCGTGAACAACTGGGGCCACGCGGGCGGCTTCGTGGGCGGCTATCTCGCCGCGCTCGCGGTGGGCCACGGCGAACATCGCTCGGAGCGCGGCCTCGATCGGGTGGCCGCGCTGGCCACGGTGGGCCTCACCGTCGCGGCCTTCGCGCTCGCCCTCTGGAACGGCTTCCTCAGATAGGAGAGCGCGTCTCCCGGTCAGATCTCGCGGCCGGCCTCGTGACGGAACGCCGCGACCTGCTCGGGGAGGCCGAAGACGCGGAGCCGGTCGCCCGGGCGCAGGTGCGTGTCCGCGGACGGATTCAGGACGGCTTCGCCGCCCGGCCGCTCCACCGACACCACCGTCACGCCGAAGCGCTCGCGCACCCGCGCCTCGCCGAGCGACTGGTCGCTGAGCGCGCCCGCGCCCAGCATCACCTCGTGCACCTCGGGCAGCGCCTCCGCGGTGCTGAGCCCGCCGCCCGCGTCGGCCCCGGCCGGGTTCATGGCGCCGCGGAACCGCGTGAGGTAGTCGAGCACGCGCGGCTGCGGCAGCGCGAGCTTGCGGAGGGCGTGGCGGATCAGGGTGGCCGCCGCCTCCAGCTCCGGCTCGATGACCTCGGTGGCGCCCGAGTCGGCCAGCCCATCCCGGGCCGCGGTGCTGTGCGCCCGCGCCAGGATCGGCACGTGCGGGCTCAACGCGCGGACGCCCCGCACCACGAGCTGGGCCCGATCCATCTCGGGCAGCGCCACCACCACGAGCGACGCCCGGCCCGACCCGGCCTCCTCGAGGAGGCGCGGCTGCGCGGCGTCACCGAACAGGCACGGCACCGCGCGCGAGCGGAGGCCCCGCACGATGTCCGGATCCCGCTCGATGACGACGAACCGGATGCCGAAGGTCTCGAGCGCCTCGCCCACCGCGCTGCCGACCCGGCCGAAGCCGCAGAGCACGACGTGCTCCGTCACCGTCGCCTCGACGCCCTCCGGCGCGGGCCGCTCCTCCACGCCGCGGAGCCGGGCGATCCAGCCGGGAACGGTGCGCACCAGCGCCGCGTTGATCAGGATGGAGATGAGCGAGGCGGCGAGGGTGGCGTTGTAGATCTCGGCGCCCACGTGCCCGGCGCTGCGCGCGACCTGCACGAGGATGAACGAGAACTCTCCGATCTGGGTCAGCCCCACCCCGACCAGGAGCGCGCTCCAGAAGGGCAGGCGGAAGAGCCAGACCACGAGGGTCCACAACACCAGCTTCCCCACCACGATGAGCGCCACCATGATGGCGAGGAGCGGAATGTTCTGGATGAGGCTCTGCGGATCGATCAGCGCGCCGATGGTGACGAAGAAGAGCGCGACGAAGACGTCGCGCAGCGGCAGGAGCCGGGCCAGCGTCTCGTGCGCGTACTCCGAGCCGTTGATGATGAGCCCGGCCAGGAAGGCCCCCAGCGCGAGCGAGAGCCCGGCCGCCTGGCTGAGGGCCGCGGTGCCGAGCCCCACCGCCAGGGCCACGAGCAGGAACATCTCGTCGCTGTGCAATCGGGCCACCCGGGTCATCAGGGGCGGGACGACCTTGGCCGCCACGTAGATGGCCGGGATCAGGATCAGCAGCGACGTGCCGAGCGCGATCGCGATCGTGAGCAGGCGCCCCGCCTCGAGCGTGCCCAGCGCCGGGATGAGCACGATCAGGATCACCACCGCGAGATCCTCGACCAGCGTGATGCCGATCATGACGCGGCCGTGGCGGGAGTGCAGCTCGCCCCGGTCCATGAGCAGGCGCGCCAGCACCATCGTGCTGGCCACCGAGATCACGATGCCCACGATGGCCCCCTGCAGCAGCGGCCAGCCGAGGCCGGCGGCCACCCCGACGCCGAGCCCGACCGACAGCAGGATCCCGAGCGGGCCGCCCAGGAGCGCCACCCACTTCACGCTCAGGAGATCGCGGAGCGAGAACTCGATGCCGATCGAGAACATCAGGAGGATGACCCCGATCTCCGCGAACAGCTCGAACGTATGAAGATCGGAGACCGAGGGGCCCGGGGTCAGCGGGCTGATCAGGATGCCGCCCAGGACGTAGCCCAGGATGAGCGGCTGGCGGGCGAGGCGGGCGAGCGCCCCACCCGCGACCGCGGCGAGGAACACGTAGGCGAGGTCGCGGAAGAAGATGGATTCGGCGATCACGGCGAAGCCTCGCCCCCGAGTATACTGCTCGGCTATGGAGGAACCCCCCATGACGGAGCGACGCAAGACCGCGGCGGCCCGCCCGCCCGCGAAGATCACGCAGCTCGAGGCGCGGCTGGCCCAGGTCGAGGCGGACCTCGCGCGCGTGCGGAGCACGGCGGCCCGGGGCGGGCTCACCCGGGAGCGCCTGGCCGGCATCGAGAAGACGATGGCCGCGCAGGTGGCCCGCGCCCAGGCGGGGCTCCGGGACTCGGTGAACCGGCTCAGCCGGACGCTGCTCAGCGCGCGCTCGCGCAAGGAGGCGGCGCAGCAGATCGCGCAGGCGCGCCAGAGCGTCAAGAAGTCGCTCGATCGGCTCGGCGAGACGCTCGGCGAGTCCCAGAAGAAGATCACGCGCGAGGTGGGCCTGCTGACGCGGGGCCTCAAGGCGGGCGTCAAGGCCGGCCGCGCCGCCTACCGGGGCCCCCGCCGCTGACCGGATTTTCGCTTGGCGGCCCCCGCGGGTGGGCCGACAATAAGGAGGCCGGGGCTCGAGCGCCCCGAGCGAGGCCCACATGCGAGCCGTGCTGATCTGTCCGGATGATCTCCTCGAACACGTGGTCACGGCCGCCGCCTTCCCGGGCGAGCGGCCGCTGTACCTGGTGTCGCGGGCGAGCCTCCGCGCGCGGCTCGCGCGGCGCGGCGACCGGGCGGTGGCCGGCAAGGTGACGGACGCGACCTTCCTGCACGAGGCCTTCAAGGGCGGGCGCGGGCCAGTGGTGGTGGCGGCGCCCGCCGGCCAGCTCGCGCGCGTGATCGCGGCGGTGAAGGAAGCGGTCCCCGACGCGCCGCTGCTGGTGCTGCGCGACGACGATCGGCACGTGTCCAACGCGACGGTGGTGCCGCTGTCCGCCTTCGGCGAGCGCATCGTCCAGCCCGCGCTCGAGCGCGCCACGCAGCGGGCCCGCGCCGAGCGCCTGCGCGCCCACTTCTACGACGCCGAGCGCGTGCTGATCCTCATGCAGGACGACCCGGATCCCGACGCCATCGCCTCCGCGCTGGCGCTCAAGACCCTCCTCGGCCGCACCCGCGCCTCCGCGCCCATGTGCACCTTCGGCACCATCACGCGGCCCGAGAACGTGGCCATGTGCAAGATCCTCGAGATCGAGGTGGAGGCGATCGACGCGGCGGCGCTCGACCAGTTCGACCGGGTGGCCATGGTGGACGTGCAGCCCTCGTTCCTGGAGGAAGAGAAGCACTTCGGCGAGGTGGATCTGGTGATCGATCACCATCCGGTCGAGCAGCCGATCCGGGCGCGCATCAAGGACGTGCGCCCGTCCTACGGCGCGACCTCCACCATCATGGTCGAGTACCTGCGCGCGGCCGACGTCAAGATCACCCAGCGGCTGGCCACCGCCCTGCTCTACGGCATCAAGTCCGACACCCTGGGCCTCGAGCGCGGCGGGACCAAGGCCGACCTCGAGGCCTTCACGTATCTCTACCTGCTCGCCAACCACAACGCGCTCCGGCGCATCGAGCGGCCGGAGCTCTCCCCCGCGGCCCTGGACGTGCTCGCCCGGGGCCTGGCCAAGCGGCGCGTGGTCGGGGGCGTGTTCTTCTCGCACCTGGGCCGGGTCGCCACCGTGGACCTGATCCCGCAGTTCGCCGACTTCGGGCTGCAGGCCGAGGGCGTCCAGTGGTCCGTGGTCTCCGGCGTGGTGGACGACGAGGTGCACGTCTCCGTCCGCAACGTGGGCTACGTGCGGAGCGCGGGCGACGTGACCCGCGCCGCCTTCGGCGAGCTCGGCATGGCGGGCGGGCACCGGACCATGGCCAAGGCGGTGTTCCCGCTGCGCCAGCTCGGCCGCGCGGCGGGCGATCCGGCCGCGAGCGGCGCCTGCCAGGAGCGCATCATCGAGCGCTTCGTGCGGGCGCTCGGCGGCAACGCCAGACTCTCGGAGGGCAGCCCCTCATGATCATCATCTACCTGCTGATGGCCCTGCTGGGGAGCGCGGCGACGATCTTCGCGCTGCAGAACCGCGAGCCGGTCGAGATCTCGTTCCTGGCCTGGAGCGTGCAGGGCATGCCGCTGGCCCTCGTCATCCTCCTCTCGCTGCTGCTCGGCGTCGTCTTCGCCTCGCTGAGCGGGCTGGTGAAGATCCTGAAGCTCAGGTATCGGGTCCGGCAGCTCGAGACCCAGGTCGCGCAGCTCATCGCCGCCCAGACCCCGCCGTCGTCCACGCCCCGCGCGCCCCAGGGCCCCTCGCTGCCCGCGTAGGACGTCTCATGGCCGAAGCCGCCCGCCTCACCGACACCGTCCGCGATCTCCTGGAGTCGGGGCGGCGCGAGCGCCTGAGCCAGGTGCTCGAGGACGCGCACGCCGCGGACATCGCGGCCGCCCTGCGCGACCTCACGCTGCCCGAGCAGGTGACGCTCTTCCGGCTGCTCGGGCGCGAGTCGGCCGGCGCGGTGCTCGCCGAGCTGGACGACCAGCCGCTGCACGAGCTGGCCCGCGCCCTCGACGAGGGTGAGATCTCGAGCATCCTCGATCGCATGCGGCCGGACGACGCGGCCCAGGTGCTCGAGGACCTGCCCGCGGAACAGGTCGAGAAGGTGCTGGACCTCATGAAGGAGGAGCGGTCCGAAGAGGTCCAGGAGATCCTCGAGCACGGCGAGAAGACGGCGGGCCGGCTCATGTCGCCCGACTTCCTCGCCGTCCACGAGCACCTCACGGTGGCCCAGGCCATCGAGCAGGTGCGGAAATCGCCGGTGGCCGAGACCGCCTCCACCCTCTACGTGGTGGACGACCACGACCATCTGGTCGGCAGCCTGCCCTGGCGTCGTCTGGTCACCGCCGACCCGGCCGCGCCGGTCCGCTTCCTCCGCCAGGACGAGCCGGTCCGGGTGACCGCCGACATGGACCAGGAGGAGGTCGCCCGGCTGGTCGCCAAGTACGACCTGGTGGCGGTCCCGGTGGTGAGCGCCGACCATCGCCTGCTGGGGGTCATCACGGTGGACGACGTCATCGACGTCATCCGGGAGGAGGCCACGGAGGACATCCAGCGCCTCGGCGGCGCGGCGGGCGACGAGACCGTCCTCGACTCCGCCCGGGCCGTCTTCCCCAAGCGCCTGGTCTGGCTCCTGATCAACCTGGCCACCGCCATCCTGGCCGCCTCCGTCATCGGCGTCTTCGAGGACTCGATCCGGGAGCTCGCCCTCCTGGCCATCTTCATGCCCATCGTGGCCTCGATGGGCGGGATCGGCACCACCCAGACCGCCACCGTCGTGGTGCGCGGGCTGGCCCTGGGGGACATGACCGCGGCGCACCTGTGGCGGGTGGCCCGCAAGGAGACCACCCTGGCCTTGACCATCGGGCTGGCCAATGGGCTGGCCATGGCCGCGATCGCCTATGTCTGGAAGGGGCAGGCCCTCCTGGCCGGTATCATCGCGGTCGCCATGACCTTGAACATGGTCGTGGCGGCGGTCGTCGGGGTGGTCGTCCCCATCCTGCTCAAGAGCTTCCGGGTGGACCCGGCCATCGCCTCCAGCGTCATCATCACCACCTTCACCGACGTGTTCGGCTTCTTCTGCTTCCTCGGCCTTGCCACCCTCCTGATGCGCTTCCTCCTCTAGCCGGCCGGACGGCCACACGGGCTGGTAACTTTTACTCCTCGGTCGTGTAAAAACGAAGCAAACTGCTTCCCTCCGGAGGACCCCGCAACATTTTCCAGGTGCCGGACTAGCTGAAAAATCACGACTTCTGATAAAGTAGCCGGCCGCCGGCGATGACGCCCCCTGGCATGGCGGTTGCGATGCTTCCACCGTGGAGAAAGCCTGAGGTTTCGGGCATCTCCGTACTCGGCGCTCGGCGTGGAATCGCTCCCCAGCCTCTTGGATGTCGCTACGGGCGCCCCCACCGAGTGTCTTGAAACGACCACAACTATGGGCCCCCGTCAGGGGTGTCCAAGGAGGATTGGGACCGTGAGGCTCGATACGAGGTCGCGCGCCATCCGGCGCGCGCAGCCCGCCGGCTCCCGCGCCCGGCTGGAAGTTCGCGGGAAGTTCTTCTTCGCTGGAGATGACAAGGTTCCGCTCCGGGGGGTCACCTACGGCCCTTTTGCCCCGGACGCGGATGGCTATAGATATCCCGCGCCGGAGGTCGTCGAGCGGGACTTCGCCCTGATGACCGAGCTGGGGGCCAACTGCCTCCGGCTCTTCACCCCTCCGCCCCGCTGGCTGCTCGACATGGCCGCCGAGCGAAACCTGTGGGTCCTCGTGGGAATCCCGTGGGCGGAGCACATCTGCTTTCTCGACTCGGAGGAGATCTCGGACTCCGTCCGGCGCACCGTCACGGACGTGGTGGAGGCCTGCCGGGATCACCCGGCGGTCGGCGCCTTCCTGGTCGGCAACGAGATTCCGTCCGACATCGTCCGCTGGTACGGGGCCCCGCGCATCACCGGGTTCCTGCGCGAGCTGGTGGGCCTGATCAAGCAGATGGAGCCCACCGCGCTGGTCGGCTACGCCAACTACCCGTCCACCGAATATCTCGAGACCGACTTCACCGATTTCCTCGCCTTCAACGTCTACCTGCACTCGGAGCCCGAGTTCCGGAAGTATCTCTCGCGGCTGCACACCCTGGCGGGCGACCGGCCGCTGGTGCTCACCGAGTTCGGCATCGACTCGATCCGCGAGGGCCAGGTCGTCCAGGCCTCGACCCTGTCGTGGCAGGTGCACACCGCGCTCGAGATGGGCGTGGCGGGCACCGTGGTCTTCTCGTTCACCGACGAGTGGTACACCGGCGGCTGCGACATCGCCAACTGGGCCTTCGGGCTCGTGGACCGCGAGCGGCGCAAGAAGCCGGCGTTCCAGGCCGTCCAGCGCTGGTACGGCACGCCGGGGCTGCCCGCGCTCTCCGAGTACCCCAAGGTCTCGGTGGTCATCTGCGCCTACAACGCGGAGCCGACCATGGAGGCCTGTCTCGAGTCCCTGCGCAATCTCCGCTATCCCGCCTTCGAGGTCGTGGTGGTGGACGACGGATCCACGGACCGCACCGGCACGATCGCGGACGGCTTCGAGGGCTTCCACGTCATCCACCAGGAGAACAAGGGGCTCAGCGCCGCGCGCAATGTCGGCATCGCGGCGTCGCTCGGCGAGATCGTCGCCTTCACCGACTCCGACTGCGTGGTGGATCCGGACTGGCTGCACTACCTGGTCGCGACGTTCCTGCAGACCGGGCTCCCCGCGGTGGGCGGGCCCAACCTGCCGCCGCCCGAAGACTCCATGGTGGCCGCGTGCGTGGCCGCCTCGCCGGGCGGGCCGCTGGAGGTGCTGCTCGACGACGTGGAGGCCGAGCACATCCCGGGGTGCAACATGGCGTTCCGGCGTGAAGTGCTCGACGAGATCGGCGGCTTCGATCCGATCTACCGCTCGGCGGGCGACGACGTGGACGTGTGCTGGCGGCTTCAGGACCGCGGCTACCGCATCGGCTTCAGCCCGGCCGCCATGGTCTGGCACTTCCGGCGCAACACCATGAAGGCCTACATCGGCCAGCAGAAGGGGTACGGCAAGGCGGAGGCGCTGCTCTACTTCCGCCATCCCCAGCGCTTCAACGCGCTGGGCTATTCGCGCTGGCGCGGGCGGATCTACGGCGGCATCTCCGCCCTCTTCTCCCTGCGCCGGCCCATCATCTACGGCGGCGTCTTCGGGCGCGGCCTCTTCCAGACCCTCTACCAGCCGCCGTCCACCGTGGTCTCTCACCTGCCCTTCACGCTCGAGTGGAACCTGGTCGGAGCCCTGCTCCTGGCCTATGGGGCCACGCGCGGCGGCTGGGCCTGGCTGGGCGCGGCGCCGATCATGCTCTCGTTTGCCTGCTGCCTCTGGGCGGCCATGCGGGCACGGGTGGACCCGGTGGCCGACAGCCTCCGCGGGCGCCTGTTCATCGCGATCCTGACGTACTTCGGGCCCCTCCTGCGCTCGCTCGAGCGCTATCGCTGGTGGGTGCGAGGGCTCACCGCGGCCGAGCCCTCGGAGTCCGAGCGGCCGATGCAGGCCCTCCCCTGGTCGTGGGGGCAGCGCGCGTTCTCGGCCGCGTTCTGGACCGAGGACGGGCTCGAGAAGGAGACGATCCTGCACGGGCTCGTGGACGCGCTCGCCCGGCGGAAGTACTTCGTGCTGGTGGACCAGGGCTGGAGCGAGTGGGACCTCGAGGCGCACGGTGGGGTCTGGTCACGCGGCCGGATCAAGGTGTGCACCGAGAATCACGGCGGCGAGCGGCGCGTCCTGCGGGTGCGGTGCGCGCTGCGGACCTCGCGGCTGGCCCGCGGCGTGCTGGTGGGCGCGGCGGTGATGGCCGGCGCCGGGCTGACGCTCGGGCTCCCCATGCTGGCCGCGGCGGGCGTGGCCGCCGGCGTGGGGACGGGCGCGGGCCTGCTCCGCGAGGCGATCGGGCTCGGGCGCACGCTCTACGACGCGCTCCAGGGCGTCGCGCGCCGCGCGCGGCTCCACTACGCGCCGCCGCTCGACGTGCGTGACGCCGTGGTGAAGTGAGCGGCTTCACCCGGCGCGTCTCCGGCTACATCTGGCCCCACCGGGGTCGCATGCTCTGGGCGCTGGCCCAGGTGTGCCTGATCAGCGCGCTCGAGCTGCTCAAGCCCTGGCCGCTCAAGCTGATCATCGACACGGTGCTCGGCGGCGCGCCCCTGCCCTGGGGCGTGGCGGCCGACCTGGGCACCGGGGCGCTGCTCCTGGGCGCCTGCGCGGCCCTCGTGGTGATCTACGCGGCGCTCGGCGCGGCCAACGTGCTCGCCAACATCACCACCATCCGCATCGGGCAGCGGATGGTGCGGGATCTGCGCAGCGATCTCTACGCCCATCTGCACCGGCTCTCGATGGCCTTCCACAGCCGGGCCCAGGCGGGCGACCTGCTGTACCGGGTGACCGCGGACACCTTCGCGCTCCAGGCGCTCACCATGAACTGCCTGTTCCCGGCGGCCAGCGCGCTCATCCTGCTGGTCGGGATGTCGGCGGTCATGGTGCAGCTCGACGCCGAGCTCACCCTCCTGGCCCTGGGCGTCTGCCCGCTCCTGCTGCTCGCCATCGGCCGGCTGAACCGCCAGATCAGCGCGGCGGCGGGCGAGATGCGGGAGCGCGAGAGCGAGGTCTTCGGCGTGGTGCAGCGGGCGATGGGCGCGATGCGGGTCATCCAGGCCTTCACGCGTGAGGAGGACGAGCACCGCCGGTTCATGACCGCGAGCGAGCGGAGCCTCGCGGCCGGGCTCCGCCTCTACACGCTCCAGACGTTCTACTCGGGCGTGGTCAACCTGGTCATCGCCCTCGGCACCGCCGCGGTGGTGTGGGTGGGCGCCCGTCACGTGCTCGACAGCACCCTCACGGTGGGCAGCCTGGTCGTGTTCATCAGCTACCTGGCCGCGCTCTACGGGCCCATCAACAACATGTTCGAGGTCTACGGCCTGGCCCAGAGCGCGCGGGTCGGCGTGCGGCGGGTGCTCGACGTGCTCGACGTGGAGCGCGACCTGCCGGACGGCGACCGGGCCTTCCCCGAGGCAGGCGCGCGCGGCGAGGTGGTCTGGGAGGACGTGGACTTCCAGTACGCGCCGTCCGGGGGCCCGCTGATCCGCGGCGTCGAGCCTGCGCGTGGCGCCCGGCCAGCGCGTCGCGGTGGTCGGGCCGACCGGCGCCGGCAAGTCCACGCTGCTGAGCCTGCTGCCCCGCTTCTACGATCCGACGCGCGGCCGCGTGCTGGTGGACGGCCGCGACGTCCGCGAGTACCGGCTCGCCTCGCTGCGCCGCCAGATCGCCATGGTCCTCCAGCCGCCCCTGCTCTTCCCGGTGAGCCTGCGCGAGAACATCGCCTTCGGCCGGCCCGACGCCCGGATGGAGGAGATCATCGCGGCGGCCAAGGCCGCCCGCATCCACGAGATGATCGCGAAGCTCCCGCGGGGGTACGATACGAGCGTGGCCGAGCAGGGCGTGACGCTCTCGGAAGGCGAGAAGCAGCGGCTGACCATCGCCCGCGCCATCCTGCGCGACTCGCCGATCCTGATCCTGGACGAGCCGACCTCGGCGCTCGACCCCGAGACCGAGGCCCTCGTGATGGTGGCGCTCGAGCGCCTGCAGGCCGGCCGCACCACCTTCATCATCGCGCATCGCCTCTCGACGGTGCGCACCGCCGACCTGATCGTGGTGATCAAGGACGGCCGGATCGTCGAGCACGGGACGCTCGCCGAGCTGGTCGCGCGCAGGGGCGCGTTCGCCGCGATGTACGGGGGGCCGGAGTCCCACCGGCAGGAGGATCCGCTTGCCCGCCCGTAAGCGCCTGGTGGTCCTGCACCTGGCCGGCCGCTATCCCCTGGGGGGCATCGGCTGGCAGGCGGTGCACTACGTGCTGGGGCTCGCCCGGCTCGGCCACGACGTCTACTACGTCGAGGACTCGGGGGCCCATCCGTACGACCCGCGGGTCAAGAGCGTGGTGGAGGACTCGAGCTACAGCGTGGCGTTCCTCGCGGACATGATGGCGCGCTTCGGCCTCGCCGACCGCTGGGCCTACGTGGACGGCGTGACCGGCACCTACCACGGGCTCTCCCGGGAGCGGGTCCGGGACATCTACCGGGAGGCGGACGGGCTCCTGAACGTCTGCGGGGCCACGCGAGCTCAAGGAAGAGCACCTCCGGTGCCCGGTGCGCATCTACGTCGAGACCGACCCGGTCTTCGAGCAGATCCGGGTCGCCGAGGGCGATCGCCGGGCGATCGAGGCGCTCGAGGAGCACACGCACCACTTCACCTACGGCGAGAACCTGGGCCAGCCCGACTGCCCGATCCCGCTGGAGAAGTTCGCCTGGCGCACCACGCGGCCGCCCGTGATCCCCGACCTGTGGGATGCCACCGTGATGCCCGCCGCCGAGCGGTTCACGACCGTGGCCACCTGGAAGAACGTGGGCAAGGACATCCGGTTCCGGGGCGAGACCTACTACTGGTCCAAGCACATGAACTTCCTCCGGGTGGCCGACCTGCCGACCCGGACCCGCCAGCCGCTGGAGCTGGCGCTCGAAGTGGACGATGAGCCAACGCGGGACCTGCTCGCCCGGAACGGCTGGCTCCTCACGAACGCGTTCGAGGCCTCCCGCGACCTCGCCGCCTACCAGCGCCACATCGAGCGCTCCCGGGGGGAGTTCACGGTGTCCAAGGACCTCGTGGTCCGGACGCGGAGCGGGTGGTTCAGCGACCGCAGCGTCTGCTACCTGGCGGCGGGTAAACCGGTCGTCACTCAGGACACGGGCTTCGGCAAGTTCGTGCCCACCGGGGTGGGTCTGCTCGCGTTCGAGACCGTGGAGGAGGCCGCCGCGGCGCTCGACGAGGTGAATCGCGACTACGCGCGGCACTGCCGGGCGGCGCGCGCGATTGCCGAGGAATCCTTCGCGGCCGAGCGGGTGCTCGGTCGGCTCTGCCGGGAGGCCGATCTGTAGTATTTTCCCCTTGCAGATCAATAGGTCAGAAAGCACTTGGCAACTCGCGTCACCCTATGCTACAAGGGCGAAGGCTGGGCAATCGGCCACGACTTCTGGAGGGGTGCCAGATTGGACGCAGCGCTGGAGAAAAGGCAGGTCAAGCGGGCTTACAAGCTGTACGCCCCCGCGTATGACTTCGTCTTCGACTGGATCTTCCATCCCGGTCGTGAAGCCGCCATCCGTCTGCTCGACATCAAGGCTGGAGACAACGTGCTCGAGGTCGGCATCGGCACGGGGTTGAATCTTCCCCTCTACCCGTCCAACTGCCGGCTCACCGGGATCGATTTGTCCGAGGAGATGCTGGAGAAGGCGCAGGACAAGATCGTCGAGCTGGGGCTGGGCAACGTCACGCTCAAGACCATGGACGCCACCGTCATGGACTTCGGCCAGGGCGAGTTCGACTCCGCGGTGGCCACCTATACCATCAGCGCGGTGCCCGACCCGGTGGGCGTGCTGCGCGAGATGAAGCGGGTGGTGAAGCCGGGAGGGAATATCGTGCTCCTGAACCACTTCCGGAGCGAGCGCCCCGCGGTCGGACGCCTCGAGGATCTGGTCGCCCCGGTATGCACCAGGCTCGGGTGGAAGTCGAACCTCCCGCTCGAGCCGCTCCTGCGGCAGGTGGGCCTCGTCCCCGAGATCACCACCAAGGTCAACCTGTTCAACGGCTGGCGCCTCATCAAGTGCGTCAATCCTAAGTAACGGCCGGCCTAAGTAACGGCCGGCCGCCGCTACTTCTCCGGACTCTCCAACTCCTGCCAGCCGCGCCGCAGCACAACGATCCGCTGCATCCCTCCGTGAGGGGACTCGACCCTGATGACGTCTCCCGGCTTCAGAAGCGCCAGGCTAGCTGCCCGTGCCTCCTCCGTCACCACCAGCGTTCCCTTGCTCACTTCCGACAGGCGTACGTGACCGGTGCCCGTCACCGAGAGGAACCGCCGAGCTGCGGGATCGACGTTCAGGACGGTATTCCGCCCCATTTGAAGGGCACCGCTCATCTGGGTAGGGCTCGGGCCGGGCTCCTCCCGGAACTCCAGGTCCGCGACATACGCCGATGGTGAGTCTGGCTTGCCGTCAAGTGCTCCCTGGACGACCGTGGGTGGGACCCGCTCGCTCACGACCTCGAGTGCACCGATACCCAGGAGACCCGCGGTAATCACGGTACCCATCAGGACCCGGACTGTCGTCGTGCTCATGTCATGTCCTCCTCTGCCCCGATGAAGAGCATCACGAGTGCCACGATATAACTAGGCGGAATTACTGATAATCTACGCATCGATCCGGATTCGAATGGGCACCCTGCCTGATGCTCCGGCGGAAGAATGCCCGGCACGGGGTTGCGCTCGGTCCGGCGAGTTCAGATCATTGGCGCGTGGCTGACGTACCCGGGCACGACGCCTCGAGGGTGAGCGCCGCCGGCCGCCTCGCCCTGGCCGTTCTGCTCGCGCTCCCGTTCTTCGCGAGCGCGTCGACGCTGATCCTGACCACGGCGTTCCTCGCCGAGTTCGTCGGACGGGAAGCGCTGGCGGCCACTCTCGACGCTCACGCGTGAGCCCGTGACGCGCGCGCTCGCCGCAGCGGCCGGCGGGCGCCCGGTGCCGCTCGATCTCTACGCCCGCGAGCGCCCTGCGACGCCCGCCCGGCCTCGTGCTCGTGCACGGTCTCTCGGCCGAGGGCAAGGACGACCCGCGCCTGCGCGACGCGGCCCGGCTGCTCGCGCGGGCGGGCTGGGCGGTGGCGGTGCCGACGGTCGACGGCCTGACCGTGCTGCGGCTCCGGCCGGAGGACGCGGCGGTCGTGGCCGCGAGCGTCGAGGCGCTCCGTGCCGCCGGGCACACGCGCGTGGCCCTGCTCGGCATCAGCCTGGGCGCGGGGCCGGCGCTTCTGGCCGCGTCGGATCCGTCGCTGGCCCCGCGGCTCTCCGCCGTCCTCGCCCTCGGCGGGTATGCCTCGGCGGTGGAGCTGCTGCGCTACACGCTGACCGGCGCCTACGCGTTCGGCGACGTGGCGGGCCGCGCGGCCGGCGTGCTGGAGCCGGCCATCGCCCAGTTCGCGCGCGCCAATACCGAGCTGCTCGACGAGGCGGGCCGGCGCCTCGTGGACAATCGCGACCCGGCCGCGGTGGACGAGCGGATCCGGGCCCTGCCCCGGAGCACCCGGGACCTGCTGGACGCGCTCTCCCCCGGCCCGAGGATCGGCAGCCTCCGCGCCCCGCTCTTCCTGATTCACGGGCGGCAGGACCCGGCGGTGCCGTTCACGGAAAGCCTGCGGCTCGACGCGGCGGCGCGGGCGGCGGGGCGCCCCGTGCGCACCGCGATCGTGGGGGCGGTCGGTCACGTCGAGGCCGACACGCGCGCCGGGCTGGCGGACCTGCTCCGGCTCTGGGCGACCTTCTACGCGTTCCGGCGCACGGCCGGGGGCTAGGACTACTTCGGCGGGTTCAGGTTCATGAGCTGCATGGCGTCGCGCACCGGCTGGTAGTCCCGGTCGTCCGCCTCGACGAACCCGTCGATGTCGTAGATCTGCTTCAGCAGCGCCGCGTGCTGCGGCGCCTTGATGGCGAGGAGCGCGCGCTTCAGCTTCGCCACCGTCTCGTCGGGGATCCCCGGCCGCACGCAGATGCCCGCCTCCGGGATCTCGGGCGTCTCCCCGACGAAGGCGATCTGGGCGATCAGCGCGGGATCCTTCAGGTGCAGCTCGGGCGCCTTGTCGAACGAGGCCGCCGCGTCCACCCGCCCGTGGAGCACCGCCTGGAGCGCGGCCTCGTGCGTCCCGCTGAAGAGCGCGTCCTTGAAGAAAGTCTTCGGATCGCGCTCGCGCACCAGGCCCTGCTTGATCAGCAGCACCATCGGATAGATGTAGCCCGAGGACGACGCGGGATCCACGAAGGCCACCGTCTTGCCGCGCAGGTCCTCGACGCGCCGGATGCCGCGGTCCTTCCGCACGTAGAACCGGGCGGTGTAGGCGGTCTTGCCGCCCCAGATGTCGCGCACCAGGATGCGGCAGCCCGCCTCGCGATTGGCCAGGACATAGCCCACCGGGTGCACGAAGGCCAGGTCCACCCGCCGGCTGCGAAGGGCTTCGATCACCCCGGCGTAGTCCGAGGCCACCAGCGCGCGCACCGGCACCCCCGAGAGCTCGGCCAGCGTCTTGGCGAAGGCATCCCCCGCGTCCTTGAGCGCGGTCGGATCGCGCGATGGGGTGAAGACGAGGGTGAGCGGCGTGGCCTGGGCCCGCAGCCGGAGCGGCATCGGCGATCCAGCCCAGCAGGACGACCGCGAGCGGCGCGAGGACACGCGTGAGCGAGCGCATGCGCGATCGACCGTAGCACGCGCGGCGAGACGGGATCACGAATTTTCCCCCAAGCGGGGGCTCCCTGGTTAGAGTGTCCTCACTCGATAGAGAGCACTGAACCGCTCACCAGGAGGACTGCATGCCCAGGACTACCCAGCTCACGCTCAGCCTCGTGTCGCGACCCGGCACGCTCGCCACGCTGACCCGCACGCTCGCCGACGCCGGCGTCAACATCACGGCCCTCAGCGCCGCCGAAGTCACCGGCCGCGGGAAGATCCGGCTGCTGGTCAAGAACCCGGTCGAGGCGAGGCGCGCGCTCCGCAAGGCCGGGTACCGGTTCAGCGAGGAGACCGCGTTCTCGTTGCGGCTGCGGAACAAGCCCGGCGCGCTCGCCCGGGTCGCGGCCCGACTCGCCAAGGAGCGAATCAACGTGCGATCGATCTACGCCACCACCGCGGGCCGGGGCGCCGCCGTCGCCGTCGTGACCGTGGGCGGGAATCCGGCCAAGGCGCGCAAGGTCCTGGGTCGCTGAGCCCGCCGGCCCGGGCGCCGTACGGGCCCGGGCCGTCTACCGCAGCACGTACATGAGCCCATCCGCGCCGCACCGGCAGCGGCCGGGCGCGAAGGGGGGCCGCCGCTCGGCCAGGTCGTCCAGGATCCGGCTGAGCGTACTGCCGGGATGCAGGGCGAGGTCCCGCGCCAGGCAGGCGGCGCACTGCGCCTCGCCCGGGTGGTCTCGCAGGTGCTGCCGGACGATGCTCTCGGTCAGGTCGTCGTCTGCCATGCTACGCAGCCTAGCAGATGACGCGAGCGGATCACGCCGGATCGCTGCCCCCCGCGACCGGCCGCACGCCGATCCCCGGCTCCCCGCGGCGGAACCCCCACGCGGCCAGCCGCGCGATCAGCGTGTTGCGGTGCACGCCCAGCCCCCGCGCGGCGCGGCTCTGGTTCCAGTCCTCGCGCTCCAGCGCCCGCAGCACGTAGGCCTGCTCGAAGCGGTCGCGCGCGTCCTTGAGGGTCAGCGGGGCCTCGCTCTCCCCGCCGCGGCCCGGGGCCACCTCGTTCATGGCCAGGTCGAGCGGCAGGTCGTCGAGCCCGATCACCGGGCGGGTGGCGAGGGCCACGCTGCGCTCGATGATGTTCTCGAGCTCGCGCACATTGCCCGGCCAGTCGTAGCCGTCGAGCGCCAGCCGCGCGCCCCGGGAGAGGCCGCGCACGTCCTTCTTGAACTCCTGGGAGTACTTCCGGACGAAATGGCCGGCCAGGTCCGGGATGTCGCTCTTGCGCTCGCGCAGCGGCGGGACGCCGATCGGCACCACGTGGAGGCGGTAGTAGAGATCCTCGCGGAAGGCGCGGGCCCGGATGGCCTGGCGCAGGTCGGTATTGGTGGCCGCGATCACGCGCACGTCCACCTGGATGGTGCGGGTGCCGCCGAGCCGCTCGATCTCGCGCTGCTGGAGCGCGCGCAGCAGCTTGGCCTGGAGATCCACCCGCAGGCTGCCGACCTCGTCGAGGAAGAGCGTGCCCCCGTGGGCCAGCTCGAACTTGCCGAGCTTGCGCGAGTGCGCGCCGGTGAAGGCGCCCTTCTCGTGGCCGAACAGCTCGGACTCGAGCAGGGTGTCGGGAATCGCGGCCAGGTTCACGGCCACGAACGGCTGGGCGCGCCGCGGGCTCTGGTTGTGGATGGCGCGTGCCACCAGCTCCTTGCCGGTCCCGCTCTCCCCGGTGACGAGCACGGTGGCGTGCGTCTGCGCCACCTGCGCGATCACCTCGTAGAGCCGCACCATCTTCGGGTGACGCCCCACGAGCTGGTCGAAGCCGTGGGCCCGATCGAGCTCGGCGCGCAGGTAGCGCAGCTCGCGCTCCATCCCGCGCTGCCGGGCCGCCTCGCGCACCAGGCTCAGGATCTCGTCCACGTCCCACGGCTTGGCCAGGTAGTCGTACGCGCCCGCCTTCATGGCGTCCACCGCCATGCGCAGGTGCGGATCCGCGGTGATCAGGATGACCGGGATTGACTCGTCGATCGCGAGAATGCGGGGCAGCACCTTCGACCCGGGCTCGCCCGGCATCCGCACGTCGAGCAGCGCCACGTCCACCCGGCGCGTGCCGAGGATCGCGAGGGCGGCGGCCCCGTCGGGCGCCTCCAGCACCTCGAACTCGTCCTGCAGGATGAGCTGCAGCGACTCCCGCACGCCCGGCTCGTCGTCGATCGCGAGCACGACGGGGCGGGGCCGATAGACCGCCGCGCCGTCACCCGCTCCGTCGGTCTCTTTTCGGATACATTCCTGAGCTCCCACGCGCGTATCCCTCCATTCCGGAAGAAATGACCGGCACATTAGGGATCGGCGCCAGAACTGTCAAGCGGATTCCTGTGCTTACTGGGTGACGAACGCGGTCACGGGCGCGGCGCGGTGAGCACCACGTACTCGTTGGCGCCCCCGCCCCGCTGGAGATACACCGGCACCGATTCGCCCGGCTTGAGCCCGGCCACCGCCTGGCGAAAGGCCGCCGCGTCGCTCACGGGCCGCCGGTTCACCTCGAGGATCGCGTCGCCGGTCTTGATGCCGGCGGCCGCGCCCGCGCTGCCCGGGGCCACCTCGGTCACCAGGAGCCCGCTGCGGGCCGCCAGACGGTTCTGCTGCGCCGTCTCGGGCGTGAGCGGCTCCACCGTGAGGCCCAGGATCTCGTCGCCGCTCTCGGCGGCCTCCATCGCGTCGTCGGTCGGCTGCTCGCCGATCGTGACGCTCAGGGTGACGGCCTTCTGCTCCCGCAGCACCTTGACCGGCGCGGCCCGGCCCGGCTCCACCGCGGCCACGCGCTTCTGCAGATCGGGCACGTCCTTGATCGTCGAGCCGCCGAACTCCACGATGACGTCGCCGGGCTTGAGCCCGGCCGCGGCGGCGGGACCGTCCTTCATCACGTCGGCCACCAGCACGCCCGCGTCTTCCTTCACGCCGAAGCCCGCGGCCAGCTCGGGGCTCAGATCCTGGATGCCGATGCCCAGCCAGCCGCGCACCACCTTCCCGCGGTTGATGAGCTGGGTCATGATGTCGCGCGCCATGTTGATCGGGATCGCGAAGCCGATGCCCTGCCCGCTCGAGACGATCGCGGTGTTGATGCCCACCACGCGGCCGTCCAGGTTCAGCAGCGGCCCGCCCGAGTTGCCGGGGTTGATGGACGCGTCGGTCTGGATGAAGGCCTCGTAGGTGGCCACGCCCACGTGGGTGCGGCCGGTGGCCGAGATGATGCCGACGGTCACGGTGCGGTCGAGGCCGAAGGGATTGCCGATGGCGATGGCCCACTGCCCGACCCGCAGGCGGTCCGAGTCGCCCAGGTCGGCCACCGGCAGCGGGCCCGCCGGGTTCTCGATCTTGAGCACCGCCAGGTCCGTGCGCCCGTCGCGGCCCACGAGCGTGGCCTTGAACTTGCGGTCGTCGGAGAGGCGCACCTCGATCTCGGTCGCGTTCTCCACCACGTGGTTGTTGGTCAGGATGTAGCCGCGCGGGTCCACCAGGACGCCCGAGCCCGCGGCCCGGCCCTCGTCGCGCGGCGCCCGCCGGCGGAAGAAGCGCTCGAAGAGCTCGGGGCCGAAGAACTCGCGGAAGCGCTCCTCCATCTCGGGCGCCGCGCCGCCCTCGGGCCGGGCCTCGCGCTTGACCTTGACGCTCACGTTCACCACCGAGGGCGTGGCGCGATCCGCGACGGAGACGAACGCGTCTTCCAGGGCGCGCAGGAGCCGCTGCGAGTCGGGCGCGGGTGCGACCGGTCGCGAGGCCTGGGGCGCGCGGGGCTGCGGCCGGCGCCGGCGCCGCGAGCGCGCCCAGGAGCACGAGGAGCAGCGGGACGGCGACGGCGCGACACGGCATCGTCATGGGCGGGCCTCCGCGAAACATCTTACCGCCCGATGCGGGGGACGGCTACTCCGTGGGGCTGTCGCGATCGAGCGCCAGCTCGAGGACCCGCGTGGTCGCGGCGGTCACCGGCGCGATCGAGCCGCGGCGGATGCCCGCGACCCAGATGATCTCACCGCCCGCCTCGACGAGCGGGGTCCGCGCGCGCTGCCATCGCGGCACGCCCGCGTCGATCAGGAACGACTTGAGCCGCCGCAGCGCGGGCGCGCCGAAGGGCGAGAAGACGTCGCCGCGGCGGCGCGCGCGCACCGCGAGCGTGGGCGGGAGCGTGTCGGCGTCGAAGGCGGCGCGCCCGGGCTCGCGCGGGATCGCGTAGTCGCGCGCCCGGGCGACGATGCGGGCGCCGAGCCGCGCGTTGATCTCGGGCAGCTCGAGCCCGCCCGGCACCGGCCAGGCGCGGGCCACGAGCGCGGGCAGCGCCACCGGTCCGACGCGGAGCCGCCGGCCGCTGCGCTCCACGGCCAGGCGGCCCAGGCGGGCGCCGCGACGGGGCGGGGCGTCCCCGAGCAGCCGGCGGAGCGCGCGCTGCGCGGGCCCTCGCAGCGGGCGCGTCTCGCCGAGCGCCGCGGCGGCCTGGCGGAGCACCTCCGCGGCCAGCTCGATCGGCCGCTCGGCGAGCGCGCCGACGTCGAGGCTCAGCCCCGCCCCGTCGCGCGTGGCCAGGCGCGCGAGGTCCGCGCGAGCCCGCTCCTCCAGGTCGCCCACCACCGCGCGCGCGGCCGCCGCGGAGCGGGCGAGCGCTTCCACCACCGAGGCCCCGTTGAGCTCCGCCATGAAGGGCAGCAGGTCGTGGCGGATGCGGTTGCGGAGGAAGCGCGGGTCGCGGTTGCTCGGGTCCTCCGCCCAGGCGAGCCCGCGCCCGCGCAGGTGCTCCTCGATCGCGGCCCGCCGCGTCTCGATCAGCGGGCGGATCAGCGGCCCACGCGCCGGCGCGATGCCGCCCAGCCCGCGCGGGCCCGCGCCCTGCAGCAGGCGCATCAGCACGGTCTCGGCCTGGTCGTCCGCGGTGTGGCCGGTGGCGATGCGCGCGGCTCCGACCACGCGCGCCACGCGCTCGAGCGCGGCGTGACGGGCCCGCCGGCTCTCCGCCTCGAGCCCGTCCCAGGGCGGCGCCCGGCGCACCGTGACCCGCTCGACGTGGCAGGCCACGCCCAGGCTCTCGGAGAGGCGCCGCACGTCGTCGGCCTCCGCGTCGGCCTCGGAACGCAGGCCGTGATGCACGTGGGCCACGCGGAGCGTCAGGCCGAGGGGCTCCCGCAGCGCGCAGAGGACGTCGAGGAGCGCGACCGAATCGGCGCCGCCGGAGACGGCCACCAAGACGACTTCGCCGCCACGGAGCATCCCGTGACGGCGAATGGTGTCCTGGACGCGGACGGCGAGGCTATCCAGATTGCGGCCCTACCCAGACCTCGCCGTCCTCGAAGTGCTCCTTCTTCCAGATCGGCACCGTCTCCTTGAGCGTGTCGATCGCGAAGCGGCACGCCTCGAAGGCCAGCGCGCGATGGGGCGAGGACACCGCGATCATCACGCTCGACTCGCCGATCTCCAGGCGGCCGATGCGGTGCACGAGGGCGATCCGCGTGATGGCGGGCCAGCGGCTCCGGATGGCCGCGCCGATCTCGCGCATCTTGGCCAGCGCCATGGCACCGTGCGCCTCGTACTCGAGGAACTTCACCCGGCGTCCGCCGGTCTGGTCCCGCACCACGCCCGAGAACAGGGCCAGCGCGCCCGCCCCCGGATGCTCCACCGCCTGCGCCACCGCGCGCTCCGACAGGGGCTCGGTGGTGACCTCGATCCAGTCCTGCCCGGGCACGGCCGCGCCGCCGCTCACCGGGGGAAACAGGCAGAGCTCGTCGCCGTCCCCGAGCGGGTGATCGGCGCCGACGTAGTCGTTGCGCAGGGCGAAGAGCGTGTAGGGGCGATACGGAACGAGGACGGGGTACTGGCGGGTGACCGCTTCCCAGGCGCGCTCGACGGTGCCGCCGTCGGCGAGCTCCAGGTCCAGGTGATCGCGGCCCGCCTCCTCGCGGTAGCGGGCGAACAGCCGGACCTGGACCTTCATCGAGCGGCCCTGGGCATCGAACGAGCCTGGGCTTCTGGCCGGCCGACTAGAACTGGTGCGACGAGCCGCAGCCGCAGGACGACTTGACGTTCGGGTTCTTGATGGCGAACCCGGCGCCCAGCATGTTGTTGTCCACGTAGTCGATCTCGCTGCCCTGGAGATACGGCGTGCTGTGGGAATCCACGAACACCTTCACGCCGTTCGTCTCGACGACATTGTCGCCCTCGACCGGGGTATCGTCCCACCCCAGCTCGTAGGACATGCCGGAGCAGCCGCCGCCGACGACGCGGATCCGGAGACCCCACTCGGGCTTGCCTTCTTCGAGCCGCAGATCCGAGATCTTCTTGGCGGCCGTCTCAGTCAACGTGAGCATTCGTGCCCCTCCTTGGGGTTTCCCCGCAGGCGCGGGGTATCAGACTGCGGGCTCATTATAGCAGAAGGGTTCGGGCCCTGCCGGGGGCCTCGGGACGGCTCACAGGATGCCGCCCGCGGGCAGCAGGGTCAGCTCCTCCAGGGTGGCGTTGGGGTCCAGGGAGGCCATCAGCAGGGCGGCCTCCGCCACCTGGTCGGGCCGCAGCATGCGCTCCCGGGCCGGCGCCGCGGGCATGGCATCCCAGAGCGGGGTGTCGGTGGCGCCCGCCGAGAGCACCCCCACCCGGACCCCGTGGGCCCGCATCTCCTCGGCCAGCACCCGGGAGAAGCCGAGCAGCCCGTACTTGGAGGCGGTGTAGGCGGCGCTCCCGGTGAGCGCCCGGCTCGTCACGACCGAGCCCACGTTGATGATGGTGCCCCGCCGCTGGGCGATCATGGCGGGCAGCACCGCCCGGCAGCACAGCACCGCGCCGCGGAGATTCACCGCCAGCATCTGGTCCCAGTCGTCCAGCTTGGAGTCGGTCACCGGCGCGAAGGTGGCGAGGCCGGCCGCGTTCACCAGCGCGTCCACCCGCCCCCACTCGGCGAGCGCCCGCCGCGCCAGGGCCTCCACCGCGGCCTCCTGGCGCACGTCGGTGGGGACGGCCAGGGCCCGTCCACCGGCCTGGGCGATCTCGCGCGCCACCCCGTCGAGCTCGGGCGCGGAGCGCGCGGCCAGCGCCACCGCGGCCCCCTCGCGGGCCAGGCGCACCGCGACCGCGCGGCCGATGCCGCGGCCGGCTCCGGTGACGACCGCGACCTGGCCGGCGAGCTTCAAATCACCAGCCCGCCGCGCGACCGGATCAGCTCCATGAACTCGGCGCGGGTCTCCGCGTTCTCGCGGAAGGCGCCGAGCATCGCGGACGTGACCGCCTTGGAGTTCTGCTTCTCCACCCCGCGCATCAGCATGCACATGTGAATCGCTTCGATCACCACCGCCACGCCGCGCGGCTGCAGGACCTCGTTGAGCGTCTGCGCGATCTGGGTGGTCAGCCGCTCCTGCACCTGCAGCCGGCGCGCGAACATCTCCACCAGGCGCGGCAGCTTCGAGAGCCCGACGATCTTGCGCGACGGCATGTACGCGATGTGACACTTGCCAACGAATGGGAGGAGGTGGTGCTCACACAGGGAATACAGGTCGATGTCCTTCACCACCACCATCTCGTCGTATTCCTCGGTGAAGAGCGCCTCGTTCAGCACCGCGCGCGCGTCCTGCTTGTAGCCGGAGGTGAGGTACTCCCACGCCTTGGCCACGCGGGCCGGCGTCTTCTCCAGGCCCTCGCGCGTCGGGTCCTCGCCGATCTCCTTCAGGAGGTCGTGAATGAGCCGCTCGATCATCGTGGGATCACCTCGTCGGCGTGGGTCTCGCCGGAGTACTCGAACACGTTGTTGGCGGTCTCCACCAGGGTCACGCGCCGGAGCACGCCCGGGGGCAGCGCGGCCTCGAGCCACTGGTAGAACACGCGGGCCAGGTTCTCGCCGGTCGTGATCACGCCCGCGAGCGCGGGCACGGTGGCGGAGAGATCGTAGTGGTCGACGCGGTCCAGCACCGCCGTCTTCACCGCCGCGTCCACCACGCCGAGATCCACCGACATGCCGGTGGCGGGATCGAGCGCGCCGGCCACCGTGACCTCGAGCCCGTAGTTGTGCCCGTGCTGGCGGAAGCACTGGCCGTAGATCCGCGCGTTCTCCTCGTCGGAGAGGGCGGGGTTGGCGAGCCGGTGCGCGGCGCTGAAGTGATACGCCCGGGTGACCGCGAAGGCGCTCACCCGCCGAGGTACTCCACGTAGAACGTGGGATCCTCCCAGAGCCGCAGGCGGTGCAGGCGCTCGGCGCCGAGCTTCGGGCCGAGCAGGTCCCAGATCACGCGGACGAGGTTCTCGGTGGTGGGGATCGTTCCGGGCGGGAAGAGCGGGTCCTGGTTGAGATCCGCGTGGTCGAAGCGGGACACCACCGCGTCGCCGACCACGCGCTTGAGCTCGCCCAGGTCCATCACCATGCCGGTGCGCGGGTCGATCTCGCCGCGGATCGTCACCTCGAGCATGTAGTTGTGCCCGTGGGGCACGGTGAGCGAGCCGAACACCCGCGCGTTCTCCTCCGCGCTCCACTCGGGCCGCCCGTAGCGGTGGCCCGCCGAGAACGTGAACTTCCGCGTCGCGTACACCATGGAACGATCAGCCTCCTCGGGCCTGCTGTCCCAGCCGGTCCTGCGTGGAGTGTACCGCGCTCAGGAAGCGCTCCGCGACGGCCCGCGGCGAGAAGCCCAGCGCGCGACGGCGGCCCTCCTGCCCCAGCCGCTTGGCCAGCGCGGGCTCGCGGATCAGCCGCTCGATCGTCGCCGCGAGCGCGCCCGGATCGCGCGGCGCCACCAGGAGCCCGGTCGTGTCGTGGAGCACCACCTCGGGCACCGCCGCGATACGGCAGGCCACCACCGGCAGCTCCGCCGCCATCGCCTCCAGGAACACGATGCCGAAGCCCTCCTGCACCGAGGGCAGGCAGAACACCGAGGCGTTCACGTACTCCTCGGCCAGGCGCTCGCGGGTCAGGTCGCCCAGGAGCGCGACCGCGTCGCCCAGGCCCAGCTCCGCGTGGAGACGCGAGAGGGTGTCCCACTCCGGGCCGCGGCCGACGATGCGCACCTGGATCCCGTCGACGCGCGCGCGCAGGATCGCCGCGGCGTGGAGGAGATCCGCGAGGCGCTTGCGCGGGTACATGCGGGCCACGCTGAGCACCACCGGCCCGTTGCGGGGCCGCCGCGGGGCGCGCCAGAACTGGTCGTCCCACACCTCGAGGTCGATCGGCTCCGGCACCACCGCGATGCGCTCGAGCGGCACCCCGTACTCGCGCTGCGCCACCTCGGCCGAGTAGCGGCTCGTGACGACGACGAGGTCGGCGCGCTCGACGTTGCGACGCTCCCAGCGCGCCTGCACCGAGAGCAGCACCCGGACCCAGCCGCGCTCGTTCCGCAGCTCGTCGGCGATGATGCCCTTGAGGCTCGCCACGAAGGGCAGCGCGCGCCGCCGCGCCCACATGAAGCCGTCGAGATCCACCCCGAGCACCAGGTCGGCCTCGCGCGGCGGCCGGAGGGCGACGCCCGCGTTGTAGAGCCACCGGTCGAGGGTGTGGAACCCGGTGCGGCGCCCGAGCGGGCGCAGGGTGACCTGGTGGCCGAGCTGGGCGAGCCCTTGCGCCAGCCCCGCGATGCCGACGAAGGTCCCGCTCCCCTCCAGCGGATTGAGAGGGGTCGACGAGAGAACGGTGACGCGCAGAGGCTATCGCCCCTGGAACCGGGGCGCCCGCTTCTCGAGGAAGGCCCGCGTGCCTTCCTTGTAGTCCTCGCTGTCGAACGTCGTGATGCCCAGGGAGCGGAGGTTCTCGCGGTGGGCGTCGGTGATGCCCTCGAAGATGGCCTGCACCTGGGCCTTGGTCCCCCGCACCGAGAGCGGCGCGTTGGTCGCGACCTTCTTGAGATAGTCGTAGGTGTACGCCTCGAGCTCCGCCGCGGGCACCAGGCGCTGGATGAAGCCGATGCGGAGCGCCTCCTCCGCCTCCACGGTGCGCGCCGAGTAGAGGATGTCCTTGGCGTAGGCCGGCCCCACCAGGTCCACGAGCTGGTGCACGGGATCGAGCCCGTAGATGATGCTGAGCCGCGCGGCCGGGATGCCGAACCTCGAGCCCGCCGCGGCGAAGCGGAAGTCCGCGGCCATCGCGAGGGCCATCGCCCCGCCCATGCAGTAGCCGAAGACCATGGCCACGGTCGGCTTCGGGCACACCCGGATCGAGGAGTAGGCGGCCTCGGTCTGCTGGTTGTAGTTGAGCGCGGTCGCGGTGTCCTTGCGGTTCTCCTGGAACTCGGAGATGTCCGCCCCGGAGGCGAAGGCGTCGGTCCCCGCCCCGCGGTAGACGATGGCGCGCACCGCGTCGTCCTTGGACAGGCGGTCGGTCACCGCGGCGATCTCCGACCACATGGCCAGGCTGATCGCGTTGCGCATCTTCGGCCGGTTGAACACGACGGTGGCGACGGGCCCGTCCTGCTCCACCAGGATATGGTCACTCATGTCGTCTCTCCCTTGGGGGCTCGCAGGCGGGCCAGGATCTGGTCACGAGGGATCAGTCTAGCGGACGGCCCGACCGACTTCAACCGAGGCGTCCGCTTATTTGGCAATGACTTACCCGGTGCGATACGATGCGGGTATGAACTCCACGCCGCGGACCCCGTCCCCATGACCCTGGCCCTCGTCGGACTCGCGGCCGTGGTCTTCACCGCCCTGGTCGGCGTCGTTCACACCGTCACGGAGCGGCGACGCCTGCGTCGGACCCAGCAGCAGTGGGAGGAGCGCGAGCGCCTCTTGAACCGCCCACGTTAGTTGGTGGCGGCGGGAGGACTCGAACCTCCGACACGGGGCTTATGAGACCCCTGCTCTGCCACCTGAGCTACGCCGCCTTTTGGTAATCAGATCAGCGAGTTGCAGGCAGGGATTCTACCACGCCTCCCCGAATGGGCCCGGAATTGTGCCGGAAACCGGCCGGATCAGGACGCGAGCGAGGACGCGGCCTGCGGCGCGGCCGGGCTCGGCGGGAGCTGGCGCTCCACCGCCACGCACAGGTCGGCCGCGGGGGCGGGCTTCATGAGCACGGGCGCGGCCAGCCGCATGAGGAAGTTCGCGTACTGGGGCGTGTACCCACGCTGGATCCGGAAGATCACGGGCGCGATCCGGCCGGATTCCTTCAGCAGCTCGTAGAAGGCCGGCCCGTTGAGCTCGGGCATGTTGAGGTCGGCGAGCACGAGATCGTAGCCGTGCCGGGCCAGCAGCGTCACCACGTCCGCCTTCGTCGCGGCGGTGTCCACCGCGTAGCCGGCTTCTCCGAGGACGCGCGCGGTCTCCTGGCGCTCCCGCTCGTCGTCGTCCATCACCAGGATCCGACGGCGCTCCGCATACTCTGCGCTCATCGAGTCCGCGCTCATCGCCGCCCGCTGATGCGGTGCAGGACCTCGTCGGCGGCACGGGTGGCCTGGCCCGCGAGCGTCTGGAGCGCGTCGGACAGGTCGTCCCGCTCCCCGCGCAGTCCGTCGTTCGCCTCCCGGAGCCGTCGCACCTCTTCCGCCAGCGCGGCCCGCTCGGTCTCGAGCGTGCTCACGTCGGCCTGCAGGCGTCCCGCATCCTCCAGCCAGCCGCCGAGGACCTGCATGAGCTCATGCGCCTCGTCCGACCACCGGGCCATCTCATCGGCCACCCGCGCGGCGGCCCCGGACGGGGGCCCACCGTTGGTCCCCTTGTGCGCCACCGTCGCGGTCGCCTCGACGCGCGTGGGCCAGCGGCCGCGCGAGAGGTCGCGCCGGACACCGGTGGGGGTGAGGTCGAGGACCGGAAAGATCCGCGAGTAGGGCAGCCGGGCCGCCTCGTTCGCCTCGTGGATCCACTGGGGCTGTTCCGCGCCGAAGAGGCAGAGGCCGCGCGCCTCGGCGGGGAACACCGCGCTGCTGATGTAGCGCACCTTCTTCCCGAGACCCTGCAGCCGCGCGCACGCGGCCACCAGGCCCGGGAGGTTGGAGCGGAAATGCTCGGGGGGCACCTGGCTCAGGTCACGCTCGACGGCGAACAACGGCATCTCTTCTATTCTCCTCGTGGGCGCATGCGGCGCTCCGTTCGATCGTAGGCGTTGCGCGAAGCGGCCGTCAAGCACGGAGGTGCCCTCTGGAAATGCGGGCGGGCACGCGCGCACGCGCGAATCGCCACGTTCGATCAGGGATCGCAAAGGTGACGTGCATGTTGCCCGCGCCAGTGCTGCGCGCCCGCGTCGCCACGCCCGCGGAGCCGCGTCAGCGCGTGCAAATCTCGTGTTGTGGATGAGTGGGGATAAGTGGATAAGTCGCGCGCAACGGGCAAAATGGCGTGGACACCCAAACCCCCTTTGCTATAATCCCGCCCAGCGTAAAGGCCTTACCTCGGGAGGAGCTTCACATGGTCAGCCTCGGCAATCACCCGTGGATCGAAGAAGAGCAGACGCCGCTGCTCGCGCCGGACGACGAGGACAAGGACGAGGACAAGGACAAGGACGACGACGACCTCGACGACGAGGACGATGACTTCGACGACGATGACGATTTCGACGACGACGATCTCGACGATGACCTCGACGACGACGAGGAGGACGACGACGAGGATGAGGATGACGACGACAAGGACGACGCCTGACTAGGCTCGAGGGCTCGATGCAGTGACTGATCCGCGGTCTTTCCCGGGAGGGTAGCGATGGCACTGATGAGCTCCGAGGGCTGGCTGTTCCTCTTGCGCTGGATTCACTTCCTGGCGGGTATCACCTGGATCGGCCTCCTGTACTACCTCAACTTCGCCCAGGTCCCCTTCTTCGCGGAGACCGAGCCGGGGGTCCGCTCGGGTGCGCAGCAGAAGCTGCTGCCCCGCGTGATGTGGTGGTTCCGGTGGGGCGCGATGATCACCTTCCTCTCCGGCTGGATCTACCTGCTCCACTACTGGCTCGGGGCTCCGCGGCATCAACGACCCGGGCACGTGGAAGATCCTGCTGGGCGGCCTCCTGGGATCGATCATGTGGGCCAACGTGTGGTTCGTGATCTGGCCCCGGAACAAGATCGTGATCCAGAACGCGCTCGACACCGCGGCGGGCAAGCCGGCCAACCCGGCCGCGGCTGCGGCGGGGGCGCGGGCGGGCTGGCCTCCCGCACCAACGTGGTGATCTCGATCCCGATGCTCTTCTTCATGGGCGCGGCGCAGCCACCTGCCGCGGCCTCACCGTCGGCAAGTCGGGACTCGTCTTCTGGGTCGTGGCGCTCGCGATCATGGTGCTGGTCGAGATCAACGCGCTGGTGGGCACGCCGGGCAAGGGCGCGGCCAAGCCGCTCGCCACCGTGAAGGGCACCCTCTGGTTCGGCTTCATCCTGACCGCTGGTCTACTACGTCTGGTTCTGGATCATGCAGTAGCCGCGCGCGGCGCCGCCGCGCGCCCGTCAGGCGACGAGGTCGGTCAGCAGCTCGGCCTTGGTCTCGTCGGACAGGCGGGCGCGCGCGCGCGCGGCGGGGTGATCGGTCACCAGGTCCACCGCGGAGCGTCGCGGAAGGCGCGCATCGCCTCGTCGGAGAAGACGAAGCGCACGAAGTGGACGGCGGCGAGCTTGCCCTTCTCCTCGTCGGAGTGGCCCGCCTCGAAGACCCCGGGCACCCGGAGGCCGCCCACCATCTCGATCCACACGTGATGGCCGGTGTCGATGCCCATGAAGCGGTCCAGCACCGGCTTGATCTGATCCTTGTCGGCGATCTCGATGAACAGCGTGGCCGAGAGCTCGCCCGGCCCGGGGAGCAGCGCGCTGTAGACGTCGATCTCTTCCTGTACCTTGGCGTCGTCGCTGATGCGCTCCGCGCGGCACATCTCCTGGATCTGGAACAGGAGCGTCGCCCGGTTCTCGAAGACGAACGACAGGTACGGTCCGACCTCGACCCGCCGCCTCTCCTTCAGCTCGATCACGCGGCGCCGTCGGTCCTCGCGCACCTTCTCGTACTCGAAGAAGTTGATGACGTCGCCGAGGCGGATCTGCGCGGTCACGCCGGACTCTCCGGATCGAGGCCGTAGGCCTCGGCCAGGATCTGGATGGGATGCCGCGCGGTCCGCCCGGTGCCCTGGTGGATCTGCAGCGCGGCGAGCGGGCAGTCGGTGGCGACCCGATCGGGCTTGGCCGCCTCGACGTCCCGGAACAGCGGCTCCGCCAGCTTCATGGACAGCTCGAAGTACTCCGTCTTCATGCCCCAGGTGCCGTCCACCGCCGAGCACCGCTCGATCACCTCGACCGGCGCCCCGGTCAGGCGCAGCACGTCGGCGGAGCGCGTGCCCATGTTCTGGGCCTTCAGGTGGCAGGGCAGCTGGTAGGCGATCGTGCCCGGCGCGTTCGGGAAGCTCGTGTCGAGGCGGCCCTTCTCGTGCAGCGCCGCGAGGTACTCGAAGAGGTCGCGCGTGTGCGCCGCGACCAGGTTGGCGTCGTCCGAGCCGTCGAGCCAGGGATACTCCTGCTTGAGCATGTAGGAGCACGTCGGCCCCGGCACGACGATCTCGCGCCCCAGCCGGACCTGCTCGGCGAGGCTCTTGACGTTGGCCGCGATCAGCCGCTTGGCCTCGGTGACCGCGCCCGCCGTCGAGGTAGGGCATCCCGCAGCAGCGCTGGGCGGGCAGCGACACGTCCACCCCGTTCTTCTCGAGCACCGCCACCGCGGCCTTCCCGGTGGCGGGATCGTTGTACTCAACCGAGCACGTGGTGAAGAACGCCACGCGGTCCTGCGCCGGCGCGGTCCGCGGCGGGCGCCTTGCGCTGGTCGAACCAGCGCGAGAACGTCTCGCGGTGGAAGGGCGGCAGATTGCGCCGGGCGTGGATGCCGACCGCCTTCTCCATGAACTTGCGATTGACCCACACCGCGTTCATCCAGTTGGAGATCGGCGCGGTGAGGCTGCCGATGCGCCCGACCAGCTCGGTGTTGCCGAGGAAGCGATCCTGCAGGGTCACGCCGTGGGCGCGCGCCTCCGCGGAGCGGGCCCGCAGCATGAGGCGCGGGAAGTCCACCGCCCAGCGGTGCGGCGGCGTGTAGGGACAGTGGTTGTAGCAGAGCTTGCACTGGTAGCAGAGATCGACGACTTCCTTGACGTCCGCCGCGGGCAGCTTCTCGACGTCGCCGTCCACCGCGTCCACGTCCAGCCGGTCGAACATGACCCGGAACGAGGGGCAGAGGGGCAGGCAGCGCCGGCAGCCCGCGCAGATGTCGTAGACCCGGCGCAGCTCGGTGTCGACGCGGTCGAGCTGCCAGAAGTCCGGGACGCGAATGTCGAGTGTCATCGTCCTCTCACGAGTGGGGAACGGAGCGGTGAGGAGGCCGGGCGCCGGCTCCCGCCGCGGCGCCCGGCCCGGATCCCATCGAGGGCCCGACTAGATGGCGTCGGCCGGCTCCTTGCCCGCGACCTGGTTGAGGCCCTTGGTGAAGCGGCCCGCGTGCGACTTCTCGGCCTTGGCGAGCGTCTCGAACCACTCGGCCAGCTCCGGGAACCCCTCGTCCCGCGCGGTCTTGGCCATGCCCGGGTACATCTGGGTGTACTCGTAGGTCTCGCCCGCGACGGCGGACTTCAGGTTCTTCTCGGTCTTGCCGATGGGCTCCCCGGTGGCCGGGTCGCCCACTTCCTTGAGGAAGTCGAGGTGGCCGAAGGCGTGGCCGGTCTCGGCGTCGGCGGTGTCCTTGAAGAGCCCCGCGATGTCCGGGAACCCCTCGATGTCGGCGACCCGCGCGAAGTACAGATACCGGCGATTGGCCTGCGACTCGCCCGCAAAGGCGTCCTTGAGGTTGTCCACGCTCTTGCTGCCCTTCAGAGGCTTTCCAGCCATGGTGACTCCTCCCTTCGGTTGATGGTGGCGGCGGCTCGGGGGGCGGCGGCCCGCCGAGCTACGGCGTCGGGCGCCGGCTCCGCGCGCGACCACCGGCGCGGCGCTGGCACTCGGAACAGCGGCCGTAGAACTCGATGCGATGATGGGTGACGCTTCCCCCGCTCTGGGCGGCCACCCGCCCGCACAGGGCGCGGGAGTGGGGGTCGCTGGTCGGCGCCTGCACGTCGCTGATGCGGCCGCAGCCCAGGCAGGTGAAGTGGTGGTGCTCGCTCAGGTTGCCGTCGAAGCGCGCGTGCGGGCCGGCCAGCTCCTTCACCAGCCCCTCGGCCACCAGCAGGCGCAGGTTGCGATACACCGTGCCCAGGCTCACGCGCGGCAGGCGGCGACGGACCATCTGGTGCACCCACTCCGCGGTGGGATGCGACTCGGTGGCCCGCACCACGTCGAGCACGACCCGGCGGGGCCCGGTGAGCCGGAGCCCGCGGGCGCGGAGCGCGCTCTCGGCGCCCTCCGCCATCGGGGGCAGTTGCTTTTTAGGAATGGTTCTCATTACGGATCAGGAGAGTACCGGCTCGCGCGTCGCGTGTCAAGCGTCACGCGCGTCCTCGCGTGGGCCGCACCGCGCGCCGCGCTATTGAAGGCCCCCGGGCCGTCGCGTAGACTTCCCATCTCAGGAGGATCGCTCGAATGTCCCAGCCCGTCTGGCTCCGGATCGAGGGAGCCCGGCAGAACAACCTGAAGAACGTCTCCGTCGACATCCCCCACGACCGCGTCACCGTGATCACCGGGGTCTCCGGCTCGGGCAAGTCCTCCCTGGCCTTCGACACGCTCTTCGCGGAAGGCCAGTGGCGCTACATCGAGTCGCTGTCCACCTACGCCCGCATGTTCCTGGAGCGCCTCGACCGGCCCGACGTGGACCGCATCGAGCACATCCGGCCCGCCATCGCGCTCGAGCAGAAGAACCCGGTGCGCACCGCGCGCTCCACGGTGGGCACCGCCACCGAGCTGCACGACTACCTCCGCCTGCTCTTCGCCAAGATCGGCCGCGTGCACTGCCCCACCTGCGGGGCGGAGGCGCGGAGCGACTCGGCCGACCAGGTCGCCGACGCCCTCCTGCGCGATCATCCCGGGCGCGCGCGCCCTCATCTGCTTTCCCCTGCCCGTGGAGGCGGGCCGCGACCCGCGCGCGCTGTTCGCCACCCTGCTCCAGCGCGGCTTCGCCCGGGTGAAGGCGGGAGACACCGTGCTGGACCTGGCCGAGGTGACGGCCCGCCCCGACGGCGTGCCCGCCGACCTCGACCCGGCGCGCCTCGCGGTGGTGCTCGATCGCGTCGTGGTCGGCCCGGACAGCCGCCGTCGGATCACCGATTCCCTGGAGACCGCGCTCGCCGAGGGCGAGGGCCGGGCCAGCGTGGATCTGCTCGAGCGCGGCATCGTCACGGTGAGCCGCGACTTCCACTGCCCGTCCTGCGGGGTGGCGCTGGCGCGGCCGCGGCCCCTGCTCTTCTCGTTCAACCACCCGCTCGGCGCGTGTCCCGAGTGCAAGGGCTTCGGCAACGTGCTGCGCTACGACGAGGCCCGCGTGGTGCCGGATCCCACCCAGAGCCTGGCCGAGGGCGCGGTCGAGCCCTGGTCGCATCCCTCGGGCCGCTGGTACCAGAAGCAGCTCCTCAAGGCGGCCAAGAAGCGCGGCGTCGACGTGAGCCGCCCCTACGCGGAGCTGTCCGCCGAGGACCGGAAGTGGGTCTACGACGGCGGCGGCGGGCTCACCGGCATCCGCGGCTTCTTCGAGGAGGTGGAGTCGTACCGCTACAAGCTCCACGTCCGTGTCTTCCTCTCGCGCTACCGCAGCCAGTCGCCCTGCCCGCGCTGCGAGGGCCGGCGCCTGCGGCCCGAGGCCCTCGCGGTTCGCGTGGGCGGCGCCAGCATCGCCGAGCTCGGGGACAGGACCATCGAGGATCTGGACGCGCTCTTCGCGACGCTGCCGCTCTCCCCCTGGGAGGCGGGGGTGGCGCGCGACGTGCTCAAGATGCTGCGGGCGAAGCTCTCCTTCCTGCTCCGCGTGGGCCTCGGCTACCTCACCCTCGGGCGGCAGACGCGCACCCTGTCCGGCGGGCGAGGCGCAGCGGATCAATCTCGCCAATCAGCTCGGGGCCCAGCTCACCGGCACGCTCTACGTGCTCGACGAGCCGTCCATCGGGCTCCACCCGCGGGACACCGCGCGGCTGGCCGAGCTCTGCCGCGAGCTCGCCTCGGGGGGCAACACGGTGGTGATCGTCGAGCACGATCGCGCGCTGATCGAGGCGGCCGACTACGTGATCGAGATGGGCCCCGGCTCGGGCGAGCGCGGCGGCGCCATGGTGTTCGCGGGCACGCAGGCCGAGTTCCGCAAGGACCCGCGCTCGCTGACCGCGCGCTACCTGAGCGGCCGCGACACGATTCCCCTGCCGCTCGCGCGCCGGGAAGGCCGCCGCTCCCTCGTCCTCAAGGGCGCCCGCGCGAACAACCTGAAGGACGTCACGGTGCGGATCCCGCTGCACACCCTGACCTGCGTCACCGGGGTGTCCGGCTCCGGGAAATCCACGCTCGTGCACGACACGCTCTACCGGGCGGTGGCCCGGCACTTCAAGGTGGACTTCGCGGTCGCGGGCGCCCACGACGAGCTGCGTGGCCTGCAGCATCTCAAGGGCATCCGCCTCATCGACCAGGAGCCGATCGGGCGCACGCCCCGCTCCAATCCGGTCACGTACGTGAAGGCCTTCGACGAGATCCGGCGGCTCTTCGCGGGGCTGCCCCGCGCCCAGGCGCTCGGCCTGGGCCCCGGCGCCTTCTCGTTCAACGTGCCCGGCGGCCGCTGCGAGACGTGCGAGGGCGACGGCTTCCAGAAGCTCGAGATGTACTTCGTCGAGGACGTGTACGTGACCTGCCAGGAGTGCGAGGGCCGCCGCTACCGCGCCGACGTGCTCCAGGTCACCTACAAGAGCCGGGACATCAGCCAGATCCTGCAGCAGACCGTGGACGAGGCGGTGGACTTCTTCGCCTCCGAGGCGGTGCTGCAGCGGCGGCTCAAGGTGCTCCAGGAAGTCGGCCTCGGCTACCTGCGGCTGGGCCAGCCCGCCACCAAGCTGTCGGGCGGCGAGGCCCAGCGGCTCAAGATCGCGGCGGAGCTCTCCGCGCGGCCGACCACCGACCACCTCTTCATCCTCGACGAGCCCACCACCGGGCTCCACCTCGACGACGTGCGCAAGCTCCTCCTGGTCCTCAACCGCCTCGTCGAGGCGGGCAACACCGTGCTCGTGGTCGAGCACCACCTCGACGTGATCAAGACCGCGGACTGGGTGGTGGACCTCGGCCCCGAGGCCGGCTCGGCGGGCGGGGAGCTGGTGGCCGAGGGCACGCCCGAGCAGATCGCGCAGGTCGGCGCGTCCTACACCGGGAAGTTCCTGCGCGAGCTGCTGCCCCGCCCCACCGGGCGCGCGGCGGCCGGCCGGAGCTGATGGACTACCACCACCTGCTCGAGGCGACGGGCATCGTCGTCTCCGGCGTCCTCTTCTACTCCCTGGCCTACGGCTGGTTCGCTCCCGACGATCCGCGCCGCCGGCCCTTCTGGATCGTCACGCTGGGCCTGGTCTGGGGCGCCATCACGGTGATCCTGATGATCTCTCGCATCGAGACCCGCGAGGGCGTCTTCATCGACGGCCGCGCGATCCCGATCGCCCTCATCGGCCTCTTCGAGGGCTGGGGGCCCGCGCTCATCGCGGGGCTGGCCGCGGCGGTCTATCGAATCTACCTGGGCGGCCCCGGCGCGATGCCGGGCGTGGTCGTCATCGTCGCGGTGGCGGTGGCGGCCGGGCTGGCGCACCGCTGGGCGGGAGGGACCGAGCGGGTGCGGGTCCATCACGCCTTCGCGCTCGCGGTGGGGACGTTCTTCATCACCTTCGGCGGCTTCGGGCTGCTGGGCGAGCCCGGCCGGACCCTGTTCGCGCGCGTCTGGCCGTCCTATCTGCTCCTGACCGTGGTCGGACTCCCGATGCTCGCCCTGCTCATGGCGAGCATCATCGAGCGGCGGCTGCTGGCTCAGGAGCGCGAGCGCTTCCGCGCCGTCCTCGACGACGCCACCGACGCCGTCCGCATCGTGGACGTCGAGAGCCACCGCATCCTCGACTGCAATCGCGCGGACTGCGAGCTCTCCGGCTTCGCGCGCGACGCGATGCTGGGCCGCGACTCCCGCCAGTTCTGGCCGGAGTCCGGCGCGAGCGGCGCCGCCCGGCCGGAGCCCTCGCCCGAGGCGCGGGCGACGGGCGTGTCGCGGGCCCTGAGCGTGCCGTTCATGACCGCCTCCGGGCGGACGCTCGCGGTGGACTGCTCGCGCCGCACCGTCGCGTACCGGGGCCGCCGCTACGAGATCGTGATCTACCGCGACGCGTCCGAGCGGCTCGCGGGCGAGGAGGCGCGACGGGAGGCCGCGTCGCTCCGGTCGGTGAATCTCCTGGCCCAGGCGGCCGCCCACGAGATCAACAATCCGCTCGCGATCATCATGGGCTACAGCCAGCTCCTGGAAGACCGGCTGGCCGCGGAGACCGAGGAAGGCGGCTGGGCCCGCACCTGCCGCCGCGCCGGTGGGCGCATTCGCGACGCGGTGGGGCGGCTCAACCGCATCGTCCGCATCGAGAGCACCGAGCCCAGCGGCTCGCTGCCGCCCATCCTGGACACGGAGCGATCCGCGGAGCAGCCCGACGACGATGTCCGTCGTTAGCCCCGGCGATCGGCCGGGGCGGCCCCGTTTCTTCCACGGCTGGATCGTGGTGGCGGGCGCCTTCCTGATCCTCTTCATGGCCTACGGCACCCAGTACGCCTTCGGCGTCTTCTTCACCGCCCTCATCGACGAGTTCGGCTGGAGCCGGGCCAGCCTCTCCGGGGTCTTCTCGCTCTACGCGTTCACCTACGCGGTCTTCGCCCTCGTCTCGGGCCGGCTCACCGATCGCTGGGGGCCGCGCGTGGTCATCGCGATCGGCGGCGTCCTGCTGGGCCTCGGGCTCATCGCGATGAGCCGCGTGAGCGCGCTGTGGCAGCCCTACGTGTGCTACGGCCTCGTGGCCGCGCTCGGGATGTCCACCGCCTACGTGCCGTGCAACGCCACCGTGGCGAAGTGGTTCACGCGGCGCCGCGGCCTCGCGATCGGGCTGGCCAGCGCGGGCGGCAGCCTCGGCACCTTCGCGCTGCCGCCGGTCGCCCACGTCGTGGTGAGCCGGCTCGGCTGGCGCTGGGCCTACGTGGTCTTCGGCGTGGCGGTCCTGCTCGCCCTCAACGCGCTCGCCGTCCTCATGCGGCGCGACCCCGAGACGCTCGGCCTCCACCCCGACGGCGACGCGCAGCCCCCGGGGCGCGCCCGCGCGCCCGGAGCGCATGGACGGCGGGCCGGGCGATGCGGACCCGCGCGTTCTGGCTGCTCTTCGCGGTGTTCAGCGCGACCTGGATCCCGGTGTTCGTCCCGCTCGTGCACCTGGTGCCGATGGCCCGCGGGCTCGGCGTCTCGCCGCTGCTGGCCGCGACGCTCGTCAGCGCGCTCGGCGCCGCCGCGCTGGTCGGCCGCCTGCTCATGGGCGGCGCGTCGGATCGGATCGGGCGGCGGCCCGCCCTCGCGGTGGCCCTCGTGCTGCAGGCCGCCGCGTTCGTCGGCTTCGCCCTGGCCCGCGAGCTGCCCGGGCTCTACGCGGCGTCGCTCCTCTTCGGCTTCTCCTACGGCGCCGGCTCCACCCTCTTCCCCGCCGCGGTCGCCGACTACTTCGGGCGCGAGCAGGCCGCGAGCCTCGCCGGGCTGCTCTTCGCGCTGGCCGGCTCGATGGCCGCGTGGGGCCCGCTCGCGGCCGGCTTCATCTACGACCGCGCCGGCGAGCTACCAGCTCGCGTGGTGGCTCGGCGCCGGCTTCAACGCGCTCGCCCTGATCCTCCTCGGGTTCGCCCGGCCGCCCGCCGTCGCGATCCCTGGCTTGACGCCCCCCGCCGCGCTCGCGTAAAGTCCCGGCGCGGAGGATCCCCATGGCCTCACTCAAGGACAAGTACTGCATCGTCGGCGTCGGAGAGACCGAGTACAGCCGGCAGTCCGCCCGCAGCACGCGCGCGATGGCGGTCGAGGCGGTGCGCAACGCCATGCGCGACGCCGGCCTCGGCAAGGACGGCGTGGACGGCATGATGTCCTACCAGAGCGGCGACTCCGTCTTCGCCAACTGCGTGGCGCCGGACCTCGGCATCCGGCTCAACTTCTACATGGACGTCTTCGGCGGCGGCTCCTCCACCGAGGCCCTCGTCGGCCTCGCGATGGGCGCCATCGAGGCCGGCATGTGCCACACGGTGGCGATCTTCCGCTCGATGAACGGCTACTCCGACTTCCGCATCGGCGGCACCGGCGCCCGCGCGGCCCAGCCGGTGCGCGGGCCTCGACCTGGCCCAGGTGCCCTTCGGCATGCGCAGCGCCGGCCAGAACTTCGCGCCGACCTTCATGCGCCACATGTACGAGTACGGGACCACGTCGGAGCAGGTGGCCCACGTGCGGGTGGCCCACAGCAAGCACGCCTCGCAGAACCCGAAGGCCTTCCTCAAGGAGCGCGTCACGGTGGCGGACGTGGTCGGCTCCCGGTGGATCTGCAAGCCGCTCCACCTGCTGGACTGCTGCCTGGAGACCGACAACGCCACCGCGCTGATCGTCACGAGCGCGGAGCGCGCGCGCGACCTGCGCCGCAAGCCGGTCTACATCATGGGCGTCGCGGGCCGGGTCAACAAGCCGCGCACCGACTTCCACTGGGCCCACGGGCCGATCACCCGGGTGGCGGGCTACCACGCCAAGGACATCGTGTTCGGCCAGGCCGGCATCAAGCCGGACGACGTCAACGTCACCGGCTCCTACGACGCCTTCACGTTCACCACCATGCTCCAGCTCGAGGAATACGGCTTCTGCAAGAAGGGCGAAGGCGGCCAGTACGTCTCGAGCGGCATCATCGAGCTCGGGGGCAAGCGGCCCAACAACACCTCGGGCAGCCACCTCTGCGAGGGCTACACCCACGGCATCTCGATGGTGATCGAGAACGTGCGCCAGCTCCGCGGCCAGGTGGACGACTACTGCCCGGGCTGGGAGGACGGCAAGCACAGCTACGACTACTCGCCCGGCAAGTGCCGCCAGGTGCGAGGACGCGCGCATCACCATGAACCTCGGCTGGGCGATGCCGCCGACCGGCTCCGCCCTCATCATGAGGAACTAGCGATGGCCTCCGTCGAGTACCGCGGCATGAACCTGGTGATCCCGGAGAACGACTCCGAGTGGCGCGAGCACTTCAAGCTCGCGCGCACGAACCACCGCCTGATGCTCCGCGCCTGCAAGGCGTGCGGGCTCATGCGCTACCCGCCGAGCCACGGCTGCCCGTGGTGCATGTCGCTCGAGTGGGAGTGGAAGCCGGTGAGCGGCGCGTGGGCACATCTACTCCTACGAGGTCGTGCACCACGCGATCCAGCCCGGCTTCAAGGAGTGGACGCCCTACGCGGTGGTGCTGGTGGAGCTCGACGAGCAGCGCGGCGCGCCCACCCCGGACGAGGCCCTGCGCGTCATCGCCAACCTGGTGACGCCCGAGTTCCGCCCGGAGCCGGAGACGAACGTGGCCATCGGCAAGCGGGTCCGCGTGGTCTTCCAGGACCTCGCCGCCGGACTTCGCGCTGCCGCAGTTCACGCTGACCGACGAGCCGCCCGAGGGCCGCGTCTGGCGCTTCCCCGGCTAGCCAGCGCTTCGAGGCCGAGCCACACCGCGCCCTGCACCAGGAGGTGCACGGCGAGCGCCAGCAGGAACGCGACGTCGCGCCCGAGCGGCACCACGCCCACCGCCAGCACGAAGCAGAAGAACCCGAAACTCCACATCGCGGGCAGGAACGCGCGCAGGAAGCCGACCGCGGCGGGCGCGCCCTGCTGCGCGTGGGTGAACGCGAGCAGGATCGTGGTGGCGATCGGGAACGGGGTGATCGCGCCGGAGAGCCGCGGGCCGAGCCAGGTGGCCAGGCCGGTCACCGCGAGCACGAGCACGACCGACGCGCCCATGCGCAGGGGCAGGTCCCAGGCGGGCGCGGGCGGCGGGATCGGCGCGTCGGGCAATGGGGGGAGCGTGAACGGCGCGATGGCGAACGCGGCCAGCGCGAGCGCGAGCCCCGAGGCCGCCGTCCAGGTCACCGCCTGGAGCGCGACGGTCAGGAGCGCGAAGGCGGTCCAGCCCACCAGCACGCAGACCCACCACGGGCGCGCCACCGCGGTCCACGCGTAGATCACCGAGAAGGCGGCGACCGCGGCGAGCCCGGCCAGCGTCGCCTCCGCGGCCCGCGCCACGAACGCGTCGCCCTGCTCGAGCGCGAGGAAGAAGAGCACCGGCCCCGCCACCAGCGGCAGGGCATTGAGCCAGCCGCCGATCCGCGGGCCGAAGCGGCGGCCGGCCAGGGTGACCAGGGCGATGAGCCCCGGCACCAGGACCAGCTTGAGGAGGAGCGTCACCTGATCGTCAGGCGCGCGTCAGGCGCGCCACGATCTCGTCGAAGGCCCCGTCGGCCAGCGCGCGCACCTCGTCCCGGGTGAGCGGCTGGATCGGGTGGGCGACCATGATGGTCTGAAACGCGCTCGCCCCGAGCGCGTCGGCCTGCGCGCGCGCCGCCCGCTTGAACTCGGTCGAGATGATCGTCGCGGTGGGAATCCCCTGGTCCTCGAAGAACACGCTGTCGTGCACACTGCACGTGGTGCAGGACCCTCAGTCGGCGAGGGCCTCGATGACCGCGTCGCTGTGCTTGGCGATCTCCTGGCGCAGGTCCTCCGGGGCGGGCCGCGCGAACGTCGGCTTCTTCTTCCGGATGATCTCGCGCGGGTGGGCGCGCTCGCGCAGCAGCTCCTCCAGGCGGTCGAGCAGGTGATTGCCCTTGGCCTTCGAGATGTCCAGCAGGGTGATGGTCTTGCCGTCGAGGCTCTCGAGGCGGCGCGCGACCTTGCGCGGGACCGCCACCGAATCGGTCGGGTCCAGGAACTCTTCGTCGCTCATGCGGCCTCCTCGGGCATCTGGATCTTCCTCCAGATCATGCGCGAGCTCTTGGGAAAGGTCCAGCCCGGAATCACCGCCGAGAAGCGTCCCGCGGTGCCGCCCGCCACCACGAACTTGAGGTTGCCCGGCTCGCGGAACTTGGCGATCAGGGTGCCGTCGGTCTCCGGATGCGGGAACTTCGCGAGCACGTGCGCCGGCAGCCCCTCGCCGCCGTCCACCCCGGGGATCAGCTCGCGGACCGGCTTGCGCAGGCGCGTCCACAGGAACTCGCGCATCTCGGCCTTGCCCCAGCCGGAGTCCGCGATGGTGCGCGCGTGCTCGGGCGAGAGCACCACGAGCGTGTCGCCGTGATGCGTGGACTTGTGGTGCGAGATGACCTCGAGCGACCGGCCGATCGTGATCAGCAGGTCCTTCGCGGTGCGGCTCATGTGATCGTAGACGCCGTGGGGCGCTTCCCCCGCGAAGGCGGCGATCACGCTGTCGCCGGGGGCGAAGCCGTGCTCGACCGCGAGCGAGTCCCAGGGGCTCTCCTCCTCGGCCTCGCCGATGCAGTAGGTGTAGCGCCCCGGGTGGGCCATGGTGGACATGCTGACCACGCCGGGAATCGCTCCGCCCAGGTTGACCGCGATCAGCCGCAGGGCCCGCCCGATGGTGGCGTTGGCGCGCCAGCCCGGCCCGAAGAGGCCGGCGCCGCAGTTGATGTCGAGGCGCGCGCGCGCGGGCCCGTTGACGATGAAGAGCGGCGACGGGAAGTTGGTGGTGGCCGAGACGCCGTGCAGGTCGAAGCCCTCGTCGCACATCGCGTCCACGCCCGCGATCACCACCGGCAGGTACTCGGGCCGGCAGCCCGCCATCACCGCGTTGACCGCGATCTTCTCCACGGTGGCGCGCCCGAAGTTGGGCGGCACCAGGGCGATCAGCTCGCTCCCCTCGCGGCCGGTCGCGGCCACCGCGGCCGTCACGCGCTCGCGGGTGGGAGGAATGACCGGCAGCCCGTCGGTCACCCCGCGAGCGTAGAGGGTCTCGAACGGATCGCCCGCGTCAGCCACCGGCCGGGCGCCTCACGGCTTGCAGACGCGGAAGTTGGCGTAGTCGCCCTGCGCGCTGCTCTTGGTGTCGTCGGAGTCGGTGAGCACCGCGATCCCGCCCGGCCTTGGGGACCTCGCTCCCCCCGAAGTACTTCTGGTAGTCCTCGCGGACGTTCACCTGCTCGTCGGCCCACTTGCCCACCTGGGGGCTCGATCGCAAGACGCGCACCTGGGTGTTCCCCGCGCTCGACGTGAGATGGGTGCCCGCCGGCACCACCGCGGCTCCAGACGTACTTGACGCTCTTCACCGAGATCGCCGAGCTCGGAAAGACCGCGTACACCGACACCGCGCTGTCGTTGGTGCCCGATTTCCGCTCGTCGGAGCTCGTCGGGAACTCGATGGGCCGCCACGACCAGGCCAGGATGGGATAGGCCTCGAGGTTCCAGGCCACCTCGCGGCCGGCCTGGATGCCGATGCGGCGGGCGATGGCGCGGAGGAACCGCCGCCCGCCTTCCTCCCGGATGGAGTACACCGGCCGGCCCGACTCCTTGCGCGGCTTCCATTCGAGGGGAAACTCGCCGAGCCGGCCCTGGGAGAAATCGTCCAGCGCGACACACTCCGCGGCGAGCGCGGCGCCCGGGCCGGCGCCGAGCGAGGAGGCCAGGAACAGGAGCCCGATCAGCGCCCGCGACGCCACCAGGAGTGAACCAGATGATCGACGACCTGGACGAGCTGCCCCACCGTGCGGCACTCCTTGACGATGTCGCAGGCCGGCGAGTAGAGCGGCATCACGCTGTCCCCGATCCCCCAGCCCCACTGCCCCTCCGGATTCAGCCAGATGACGCCCTTCACCCGCTCCCGGATCTGCCGGATGGCCCAGGCCTGCGGGTCGTTGTAGTTGTTGCGCGCGTCGCCCAGGATCAGCACGGTGGTCTTGCGGTCGAGCGGTCTCGAGCTCGGTCTTCACGAAGCGGCTGAACGCGTAGCCGAAGTCCGAGCGGCAGTGATAGTCCACCGAGGAGGACTTGAGCGCCCAGTCGATCGCGGTGTCCACCGGGTAGGTGGCGAAGGCCTGGGTGACCTCCGCGATCTCGGACACGAAGACGTAGGAGCGCACGCGGGAGAAGCAGTCCTGCAGGCTCCACACGAGCTGGAGCATGAAGCGGGAGGCGTTCCGCACCGAGTCCGACACGTCGCAGAGCGTGATCAGCTTGGGCTTCTCCCGGTGCCGCCGCCGGAACCGCACCTCCATCGGGATCCCGCCGTACTGCAGGCTCTGCCGGATGGTCCGCCGCGTGTCGAGCCGCCCCTTCTCCTCCTGCCGCTGGCGCATCGCGAGGGCGTCCTTGATCTTGCGGGCCAGGCGGGCCACCACCGCCTTCATCTGCGCGACCTCGTCGGCGGACAGCGCGAAGAGCGGCTTGTCGGTCAGCACCTCGCGGGTCAGCTTCTCGCCCTGGCGGAAGGCCCGGCGCTCGAGCTCGCGCTCCACGTGCTGGCGGATCATGCGGCGGAAGGCCTCGAGCCGCAGGTCGAGATAGTTCCGGATGCGCGCGAGCATGCCCGGGTCGAGCCCCTTGGCCTCCAGGAGCTGCATGATCCGGCTCAGGTCGCGCTCGATCGCCTCCCAGTCGAACTTGTCGTAGATGCGGCGCGAGAAGTAGCCGACCTGGAGGAAGTACATCAGCCGCTCGAGGCCGGTGCCCTGGCCTTCCTGGCGGATGGCCATCTCCATGTCGCTGCCCTCGCCCTGCAGCAGCAGCTCGGTGAGCTCGTCCAGCTCCATGCCCTCCTCGGCGACCAGGCGGTCGAGCATCTCCTGGATCTTCGGATCCGCCGGGCCCATCGCCTTCTTGAGCCCTTCTCCGAGCGCCTGCAGGTCGAGGAAGTAGAGGTCGAAGATGCGGTCGAAGGTGACGAGGTCGCGCGACTCCTTGACCAGCGTGGCCGCGAGCGCGCTCTTGAACGTGTCGCGATCTTCCAGGCCGATCTCGGTGGAGGCGGTGAGCGCGTCGAGCGCCTCGCTCGGCGAGATGCGCATCTCGGCCCGCCGCAGGTCGCCGATGAACTCCAGTATCCGCTGGTCCATTTAACTCGCGCTCATCGGGTGAAGTGGACCCAGGAGGACTTGAAGACGTCCTCGCCGCCGTCCCGGCTGATGGGGTGCAGGCGCCCGTCCTCGAGGCGGATCAGGCCGTGGAACGAGCCCTGGGCAGATCAGGTGCGTCATCTTGAGCTTCCACCCGAGCGGCCCGGCCGGCGCGTCCTCGTCGCGCTCCACCGCGCGCGCCACGTCGGTCACGTCGCCGACCAGATGGAGCACCCGCACCGGGCCCTCGGCGCACCGCAGGCCGAGCACCACCTTGTAGGCGAGCCCCTGGCGGAAGGTCTCCACCGTCATCTCCCCGGGGTGCAGGAGATGGGGCACCGCCTCCGGCATCGTGGCGAGGAAGAAATCGCGGGGCGACGGGTGCACGTAGTAGAAGTGCCAGCGCCCCGCCGCGGAGATCCAGAGCTTGGTGTACTCGCCGAGCGCGCGCGAGATGCAGCGGCCCCCTTCGATGAACACGGGACCGGACGGGCCCAGCTCCGACAGCCGGATGCGCGGGCTCGGGAACCAGAGCTCGCGAAACTCGGTGAGGCCGGACGGGCTCCCGCTCATGGGCGACTAGCCCAGGTCGGCCAGCACCTTGTCGAGGGCGCCCTTGACCCGCTCCAGGTCCTTCTCGTGCTTGACCAGCAAGGTGAGCGTGGATTCCACCAGGTCGCGGTCGAGCGTCTCCGCGTTGAGGATGACGAGCGAGCGCGCCCAGTCGAGGCTCTCCGAGATCGACGGGGCCTTGCGCAGCTCGAGCCCGCGGATGCGCTGCACCGCGGTGACCACGGTCTGGGCCAGGCGCTCGGAGACCTCCGGGACCTTCAGGCGAATGATCGCGAGCTCCTCGTCGGCGGGCGGGAAGTCGATGAAGAGGTGCAGGCACCGCCGCTTGAGGCCGTCGGACAGCTCGCGCGCGTTGTTCGAGGTGAGGACGACCAGCGGGATCTGGGTGGCCCGGATCGTGCCGAGCTCGGGCACCGAGACCTGGAAGTCGGACAGGACTTCCAGAAGAAACGCCTCGAACTCCGGCTCCGCCTTGTCGATCTCGTCCACCAGCAGCACCACCGGATCGACGGACTCGATCGCCTGCAGCAGCGGGCGCGGGGCCAGGAAGCGGTGGGAGAAGAAGGCGTCGTCCTGGCCCGAGATGCGGGCGACCGCGTCGGGCAGCGACGGCGCGTCCGCGATCAGCTCGCCGATGCGCTCCTTGAGGAGCTGGGTGTAGAGGAGCTGCTTGGCGTACTTCCACTCGTAGAGCGCCTTGCCCTCGTCCAGCCCCTCGTAGCACTGCAGGCGGATGAGATGCCGCCCGGTCACCTCGGCCAGCGTCTTGGCCAGCTCCGTCTTGCCCACGCCGGCCGGCCCCTCGATGAGCACGGGACGGCCCATGCGCGCGGCGAGGAAGACCACGGTGGAGATGCGGCGGTTGGCGATGTAGCGGGCGTTCTTGAACTGCTGCTGGACGTCCTCGACGGACTGAAACATGGCGGCTCCCTGAGTGAGAATTGGCGGCCAGTGTAGCACAACGGCCGCGGCGGTTGGCGGGCCGGCCCGACGGTGGGACACTCGGGGCATGGCCCCGACCCCGGTGCCCGAGGAGGGCGCCCGCGCGCGCGTCTACCACCGTCGCCAGCTCGCCCTCTCCCTGCTCGGGCTGGCCCTCTCCGTCGCCTACCTGCTCGTCCTCATCGCGACGCGGGCGGCGGCGCATCTCACCGACCACGTGGCGCGTTGGACCAGCATCTGGTGGCTCGAGCTCGGCATCGTCGTGCTCGTCCTGGCCGGCGCGTATCGCCTCCTCACCCTGCCGCTTCACTGGCTCGGCGGGTACTGGCTGCCGCGTCGCTTCGGGCTGCTGCACCAGCCCTTCCGGCGCTGGCTGTGGGACGCGGGGAAGGCGGCGCTGATCGGCGCCGGCCTCGGCCTGCTCGCCGTGCTGACCATCTACGGGCTGCTGCGCGTGACGCCGTGGTGGTGGCTCTGGGGCGCCGCCGTCTTCCTCGCGGGCTACACGCTGCTCGCCCTGGTCGCGCCGATCTGGCTCGTGCCGCTCTTCTATCGCCTGACCCCGCTCCCCGACGGGGACCTGCTCGCGCGGCTGCTCGCGCTCGCCGGCCGGGTCGGCGTGCCGGTGACCGGCGTGTTCGTGGTGGACCAGTCGCGCAAGAGCCGCACCGCGAACGCGGCGGTGACCGGGCTCGGCCGCACCCGGCGGATCCTGCTCTTCGACACCCTGCTCGATCAGTTCACCGCGGAAGAGATCGAAGCGGTGCTCGCGCACGAGCTGGCGCATCAGCTCCACGGCGACATCCGCCGGGGGCTCCTGGTCCAGGGCGCGCTCACCCTCGTCACCTTCTGGATCGCCGATCTCGCGTTGCGGTGGAGTGCAGGGTGGCTCGGCCTCGCCGGGCCCGCGGATATCGCGGGGCTGCCGCTCTTCGGCCTGATCCTGGTCCTCGTGAGCCTCGCCGCGTTGCCGGTCGCCAACGGCTGGTCGCGCCGCGTCGAATGGCAGGCCGACCGCTTCGCGCTCGAGACCATTCCCGATCCGCGCGCCTTCATCGGGTCCATGGAGCGGCTGGCCACACTCAATCTGGCCGAGCGCGACCCCCATCGCCTCGAGGAGTTCTTCCTCTATTCCCACCCCGCGATCGCGCGCCGGATCGCCCACGCGCGGCAGTTTCGCCACGGTCTGACCTGACAGTGTGTCGGGACCGTATCGCCGGCGTTTCCGGGGATCTCCGCGGTCCAATCTAAATAGTTGTTATACATGGTATTATTGAATCGGTCGCCATGGCACTTCGCTTGCTTGGTACGCAGGAACGCTTCAACGCAGACCAGCAATGGGGAGCCGAGACGATCTCTCAATGGCCCGAGTCAATAACCGCGGACTAGGCGGCGCGACGTCGCTGATCCGTCACCTGCAGATTCTCCGCACGGTGACCGAGGCGGTGAGCCGCTCGCTCGATCTCAACGAGGTCATCCAGAAGTCGCTGGGTGCCCTCACGCACGTCACCGGTCACGAGATCGCGAGCCTTCACCTCGTCTCCTCCGACGGCAAGATGCTCCTGCTGCGCGGCGAGCGCGGCCTCTCGGATCGCCTGCGCGAGGTCAACGAGATGCTGCCCATCGGCCAGGGCCTCATCGGCCGCGTGGCCGCCTCCGGGCGCGTGCGCCGCGTGGACGAGGCCGGGCGCGCGCTCGATCTCCTGCCCGCCGCGCGGGCCGCGGTGACCGCCGACGGTATCCGCGGCTTCCTGTGCGTGCCGATCCGCGCGCGCCACCGCATCCTGGGCACGCTCTCGCTCGGCCGGCAGACCGAGGATCGCTTCAGCAACGAGGAGGTCGCGCTGCTCGAGTCGAGCGCGGATCAGATCGGCCTGGCGCTGGACAACGCGCGCCTGTACACCGAGACGCGCCTGCAGCTCGAGGACCTGCGCCGCTCCCACACCGACGTGGTGCGGGCCGAGCGGCTGGCCGCGGTCGGCGAGCTGGCGGGCGGCGTCGCGCACGAGATCAACAACCCGCTCATGATCATCCTGGGCCAGGTGCACCTGCTGCTGCAGTCCCAGGACCACGACGCGGTCCTCACCGGGCTCAAGGTCATCGACGGGGCCACCAAGCGCGCCGCCAACATCGTGCGGGAGCTGGTGCTCTTCGCCGAGCGCTCGCCCCTGCGCCGCGGGCGCTGCAAGGTGAGCGACCAGATCTACAAGGTGCTCTCCCTGCACCAGTCGCGGCTCGAGGGCGCCCACATCACGGTGCAGACCGAGTTCGAGGAAGTGCCGGAGATCTGGGCCGACAGCAACCAGCTCCAGGAAGCCCTCTTCCACCTGGTGCAGAACGCGGAGCAGGCGATGTCCACCGCCCGCGGGTCCGGCGCGCTCGCGATCCGGGTGCGTCCGGCGGGCGACGGCGGCGTGCGCATCGAGGTCTCCGACGATGGGCCGGGGGTGGCGCCCGACGATCTGGCCCGCGTCTTCAACCCGTTCTTCACCACCAAGGCGCCCGGCGAAGGCCGCGGCCTGGGCCTGTCGGTCGCCCACAGCGTGGTGGCCGAGCACGACGGGCGTCTCTGGGCCGAGAACCGGCCCGGCGGCGGCGCGATGTTCGTGATCGAGCTGCCGGCCGGCGTCCCGGCCGTCGATCCCGCCCTCACCCCGACCACCTGATCCGTCCCCGGCCGTCGCCCGCTCCCGCGGGCTCGTGGTACTCTTCTTCCCCGTGCGCTCCGTCGTCCTCGTACGAATCGCCCTCTCGCTCGGCGCCGCTCTCACCCTGGCGGCCTGCGCCACCGCCGAGTCCCCGCGGCGCGCCTCGGATTCACCGACCGTCCGCTGCGTGAACGAGCCGGGCCGCGGGGGGTCGCTCGACGCCACCCGGCCCCTCTTCTTCCTGTTCTGCGCGCAATCGCCCTGACCGCCGTCATGCCGGAGGCCCCCATGAGCGCCATCAAGGATTCCATCTCGCAGGCCGTCGACCGCCTGGGCGACGAGCTCGAAGCCCTCTCCCGCCAGATCCACGATCATCCCGAGCTGGCCTACGAGGAAGTGAAGGCCTGCGGCTGGCTCAGCGACTTCCTGGCCAAGCAGGGCTACAAGGTCGAGCGCGGCGTGGGCGGGGTGGAGACCGCGTTCCGCGCCACCATCGAGACCGGCGTGGGCCCGACCATCGCGATCCTGTGCGAGTACGACGCGCTGCCCGGCATCGGGCACGCGTGCGGGCACAACGTGATCGCCACCTCGGGCGCGGGGGCGGGCGCGGCGCTGGCCGCGGTCAAGGCGCAGCTCCCGAAGGGCCGCATCCAGGTGATCGGCACGCCGGCCGAGGAGGGCGGCGGCGGCAAGGTGAAGCTGATCAAGGCCGGGGTCTTCAAGGACGTGGACTGCGCGATGATGATCCACGGCTTCGACCGCACGATCCTGCACCAGGACCTCCTCGGGATCGCGCGCGGCACCTTCGAGTTCACCGGCAAGGCCTCGCACGCCTCCGCGGATCCGTGGGAGGGCGTGAACGCCCTCGACGCGGTGCATCCAGATGTACAACTCGGTCAGCATGCTGCGGCAGCAGGTGCGACCGGACTGCCGGATCCACGGCATCATCACGAGCGGCGGCGCGGCGGCCAACATCATCCCGGAGTACGCCGCCGCCGTCTTCTACGTGCGGGCGCCCCGCATCGACACGATGTGGGAGCTCTTCAAGCGCGTCGTCGGCGGCCGCGGAGGGCGCGGCCCGGGCCACCGGCTGCACGCTCAAGGTCACCCAGCACGACAGCGTCTACGAGCCGATGAAGTCGAGCCGCGTGATGCTCGACCTCTTCGCGGCCAACATGAAGGGGGCGGGCCTCACCGAGGGCGCGCCGATCCCCGATCGCCTGGGCTCCTCCGACATCGGCAACGTGAGCCAGGTGATCCCGGCCATCCAGCCCATGGTGGCCATCGCGCCCACCGGCATGGCGATTCACACCCGCGAGTTCGCCGACGCGGCGGTGAAGCCGCTGGCCCGCGCGGGCATGGTCGCGGCGGCCAAGACCATGGCCCTCACCACCTTCGATCTGCTCGCCGACCCCGCCCGCGTCAAGGCCGCGAAGGACGAGTTCGCGCAGAGCAAGTAAGTGGCCGCCCCGACCGTCCTGGAGCAGGCCAAGAACCGCGTCGCCGAGACGGTGGACCGGCTCGCCGACGAGCTCGAGCGGATCAGCCTCCAGATCCACGCCAACCCCGAGCTGTGCTTCGAGGAGCACAAGGCCTCCGCCTGGCTCGCCGACTTCCTCGCCAGGCAGGGGGCCGCGGTCGAGCGCGGCGTCGGCGGGCTGCCCACCGCGTTCCGCGCCACCATCGCGGGCCAGGGCCCGGGGCCGACCGTCGCGATCATGGCCGAGTACGACGCGCTGCCGAACATCGGCCACGCGTGCGGCCACAACGTGATCGCCACCGCGGGCACCGGCGCGGGCGCCGCCATCGCGGCCGCGCTGACCACCCTGCCCTTCCCGGGCCGCATCCAGGTGATCGGCACGCCGGCCGAGGAAGGCGGCGCGGGCAAGGTGCGCCTGATGGACGCGGGCGTCTTCAAGGACGTGGACGCGGCCATGATGATCCACGGCCGCTGCGGCACCCAGGTCTGGCGGCCGAGCCTGGGGATCATCAAGGTCAAGTGCGAGTTCTTCGGCCGGGCCTCGCACGCCTCCTCCTGGCCCTGGCGCGGGGTGAACGCGCTGAACGCGATGATCCAGCTCTTCGTCTCGCTGGACGCCATGCGGCAGCAGCTCCGCCCGGACGCGCGCGTGCACGGGATCATCACCAAGGGCGGCGACCAGGCCAACATCATCCCGGAGCACACCGCGTCGGAGTTCTACCTGCGCGCGCCGACGAAGGACTACTGCCGCGAGCTGCTGCGCCGCTTCGAGGCGGCCGCGGAGGGCGCGGCCACCGCCACCGGCTGCACGGTGAAGGTCACCGCGGACGCGATCATCCACGATCCGCTGAAGGCCAACTTCGCGATGGCCGAGCTCTTCGCGCGGAACCTCGAGCGGATCGACTTCCCGGTGGACCCGGACGACGGCGAGGCGGGATACGGCTCGACCGACTGCGGCAACGTGAGCCAGGCGCTGCCGACGATCCACCCCTACATCCGTATCTCCCCCGACGGGGTGCCGGGCCACTCGCGCGAGTTCGCGGAGTGGGCCAAGTCACCGCTGGCGCGGACCGGCATGGTGGCGGCGGCGAAGGCGCTGGCGATGACCGCGCTCGACCTGCTGGCCGAGCCGCAGCAGCTCCGGAAGGCGAAGGACGAGTTCGCGAAGGGCTAGTCGAGTTGAGCCGGATCGAGAAGCCGGCCCGGAAATCCGCGGAGTCCGGCTCGCGCTGGAGCAGGCCGCGCCCGACGCCCGCGTCGAGGCGGCCGCGCAGGAAGCGGTACTCCCCGTAGAGCTGGGCGCGCCCCGACAGCGGCACCGCCATCCCCGCGCCCAGCCGCACGTCCTCGAGCCCGTCGGTGTCGCGCCGGAGACCCGGCGGCAGCGAGGCGGCCCACGGCACGCCCAGGCTCGTGCTCGAGCCCAGCGAGACGTAGGGGCTCAGGAGCCCGTAGAGCACGTGGCTGTCCGCGGCCAGGGGCAGCCGCACCGACACCTCGCCGGGCACCTCGCTGATCGAGAGGCGGAGATCGGGAATGAGATGCAGGGTCGGCTCCGGCAAGTCCGTCGCCTGGGCCGCGCCCGCCCACAGGACGGCGGTCAGCAGGAGCGCCCCGATTCCGAATCGGCCCCGGCGGCTCATATCGTGAAGTTTACACGGCGCGTCAATCTGTGGCGTCGCGGCGGGCCGCGAGGGCGCGGAGCGCCCGTCTCGCCTGGCCCAGATGATCGAGCTCGTGGAGCCGGAAGATGATGGCGCAGGCCTTCCAGTCGCACTCCTCGACCCACTCCATCGCCTTCACGCGACCGTCGGCCTGCCGCGTGTTGATCACCATGATGATGGGCGCGCGCACGTCCGTCATGCGGTCGGGCGCCTTCCCCAGGACGTCGAGCACGTCCGCGTGGAGGCGCCGCAGCTCGCCCCGCAGGTCGTCCCACCGTCGCGCGGCGGGGTCGGCGGACTGGAGCCCGGCCGGAATGGGGCTCACCGGCGAGTGGCGGCCCTCGAGCAGCGCGCGCATCTCCGCGAGCGCCAGCGGATGCGTCGCCACCAGGTGGTCCAGGATCTCGTGCACGCTCCATTCGCCGGCGCCGGGCGCCCGGTGAGCCTGGCTCTCCGTGACACCGTCCAGCAGGCTCTCCAGTGCGGCGAAGGCGTCGGCGACGCGCTCGCGGATCTGGGCGACGGGGGCCCGGGTGCCCTGCTCGAGCAGGTAGGCCTTGGCTTTCGCGTGTTCGGGCGGCATGGTCATGTCGGGTCTCCATTGGCGAGGTAACGGAAGAGCACGGTCTCGGCGACGCGCGCCGCGCGCGGCACCGTCATCAATCCGTGGTCGAACGTGAGCTGGAGCGAGAGGCCGTCGAGGACGGCCAGCACCACCACCGCGGCGTCCTCCACGTTGATCCGGCGAAACTCGCCGGCCGCGACGCCCCGGGCCAGGCCCCCGGCGATGAGGCGCCGGGCGCGCGCGTACGCCTGCCGGTTGACCGCGGCCAGCCGCCGCTCGTGGAAGGCCTCGCCCCAGAACTCGATGAACACGGTCCAGAAATCGCGATTGTCCGCCGCGGTGCGCAGGCACGCGCGGATGACGGCGCGCAGCCGCTCCCGCGCGGTCCGGGCCCCGCGCGACTCGGTGGCGACGCGACGGTCGAGGTCGACGGTCACGCGGCGGGCCGCCGCGGCCAGCATCGCCGCCTTGTCGCGGAAGTAGTAGTGGAGGATGCCCTGGCTCACCGCCGCCTCGGCGGCCACGCGCTTCATGGTGAGACCGGCGTAGCCATCGCGGGCGAGGCATCGGATGGTGGCGCGGACGATCTGCTCGCGTCGCACCGGGGCCATGCCGAGCTTGGGGGACACGCCGCGCCTCCGTTCATGTGCCGGACGACTATAATTGGTCGGTCGACCAATTATCCGGTTCGGAGTATGCGGCGGGACCGCGGCCGCGTCAAGCGACCGGGCGGGAAGCGGGGACTACTGGTGCCAGGCGCCTTCGAAGTGGTGCTTGAACTCGTGCATCAGCACGTACGGGTCCGCGGTCGAGATGATCGTCCGGTCGGCGGGCACGTAGCAGCCGTGGATCCGGCCGGTGGGCGCCGATTGCGGGCTCCGGAGCCGGCAGATCATCTCCACCTCGGGCTGCGGACGGATCACCACCGTGACCGGGCCGATCTGGTGGGGAGAACCGCCGAGCTGGGTCTGCCCCGTGCTGAGGTACGGGCCGTGGCTCGCGCACCCCGTGGAGGCCAGCGCCAGTCCGATTCCCGCGATCACCGCCCGGATCCCCTTCGTTGCCATACCCCCTAGCAAGGCAACCCGGGTGCCACGGAGGCCACCGCATCGCGTCGGCCCGATCGTCATATTTTCCAGGCTCTTGCGGAACGCCTGCGCCCGGCGACCTGGGCGTGGCCCCTGGTGTCAGGTCGCCGAACATGGTGGCGTCACCATAGCGCCCCTCCATCGAAATTTGTGGCTGACACCTCAGGAAGTGAGGGTTTTCTCGCTCGATCCTCGGACTCAGATCTCCATGATTTCAATATCTTGAGTCTCGGCACAGACGTTGCGTAAAGAGGGACGCATGAGCACCGTGCGGCGATGGGCACTGGCAGTCGGCGTGGCCCTCCTGGCCTGCCCGGGCCTCGGAATGGCCCAGGAGCCGGTCGGCGTGGTCACCACCCTGGCCGGCCGGGCGACCCGGACGGCCAGCGCCCCCGGCGAGACCCCCACCCCGCTGCGGTTCAAGGACGGTGTCTTCGGCGCGGACACGATCCGGACCGCCGAGCGCTCCTTCGTGCGCATGCTGCTCGAGCGCAAGGCGGTGCTGACGGTCCGCGAGCTGTCGGTCCTGCGCATCACGGAAGACGCGACCCAGGCGGCGGTGGATCTGAAGGCCGGCGGCATCGCGTTCAGCGTCGCGCGGTCCCGGCTACGCCCGGGCGAGACGGTCCTGGTCCGCACGCCGAACGCGGTGGCCGCGGTACGCGGCACCACGATCGTCGTCGAGACACAGGGCGCGGTCACGCACTTCCACGTCCTGACCGGGGCGCTCGACGTGGCTGCCCACGCCAACCCGACCGCGTGGCAGCGGCTGCAGGCGCCCGCCAGCCTGACCGTCACCGGGTCCGTGGTCGGCACCCCGCGCGGCCTGGACGACGCCACCCGCGATCGGCTCACCGCCGACTACCTGAGCCTCCGCGTGGCGGAGCTCAGCGCGCCCGCAGAGGTGGTGGCCCAGGAGCAGGCGAAGGCGGTGCTGCTGGCGCGGCTGATCAGCGGCGACGGCACCGGCGGCGACCAGGTCGAGATGCTCGCGGTGACCGACGCGCCGGTCCCCCAGACCGCGGCCGGCATGCAGAGCCCGACGCAGGCGCCGGTGACGTCACCCGTCGTGCCAGGCACTCCCGCGATGGCCGCGGTTCCGGTGACGCCCCCGCCGCCGCCGATCCAGAGCTGGACCAACCAGACCGCCACCGTCACGGGCGATCTCCTCAACGTGCCGGCCGCGGCCACCAGCACGCTCGCCTCGAGCCTCGCGAGCGCGACCGGCAGCACGGTCACGGTCACCAATGAAGTCGTGGACGTCACCGGCACCCTCACCGCCGGCGCGGCGGGCCCGTTCGTCGCGCTGCAGTCGAGCACGCTGGCCTCGCGCACGCTGGCGCTGGTCCAGACCGGGAGCCTGACGCTGACCGGCGGCCCGCTCCTCGAGGCCGTGGGCGGCGGCGCCACCACCACCGACGATCTCCTCCGGGTCACCGGCGGTGGCCGCCTCGTCGGACCCGCGGACGCGCCCCTCCTCAGCCTCTCGGGCGCCACGCTCGGCGTCGGCAACGGGACGGGCGACCGGCTGCTGGAGCTGACCGGGGCGGGCTCGCGGCTCAGCCTCGGGGGCGCGCTCCTCGACGCGACCGGCTCCACCGTGAGCCTCACCGGCACCTCCCTGGTCGAGGTGACGACGGGCGCGGCGCTGGATGTGGCCGGCGCCAGCCTGGTCAACCTGACCGGCGGCGCGCTGGTGCTGAATGGCGCGGCCACCGGCTTCCTGTTCAGCTCGACGACCGCGTCCACGCTGGGCGGCGGCCTGCTCTCCACGAGCGGCACCGACATCAACGCGGGGATCGCGGCGCCCGGCAATCTCCTGAGCGTGTCCGGTCCGCTCACGAGCACGACCGCCACCCCGCTCCTCTCGCTGAGCGGCGGCGACGTGCGCGCGCGGAACCTGGGCGTGGTGTCGTCGGCGACGGGCGTGCTCACGCTGGGCGGCGCGTTCCTGGACCGGTCCGGCGCCGGCAACACGCTCGTCACGACCGACGACCTCCTGAACGTCTCGGCGGGCGGGCGGCTCGTCGCGGGCGGCGCCAACGCGCTGCTGCGCTTCACGGACACCACCGTCAACGCGGGCAACGGCAGCGGCGACCAGCTCTTCCAGCTCACCGGCGCCGGCTCGGCCGCGACGCTCGGCGCCGGGCTGCTCGAGAGCTCCAATACGGCCTTCACCCTCACCGGCTCGTCCCTCGTGGACGTCTCCACCGGCGCGGTCCTCACCGCGACCGGCGCCGGCCCGCTCGCCACGCTGTCGGGCGGCTCGCTCGCCCTCGGCAGCGCGACCGGCTTCGCCATCAGCTCGACCGGGGCCAGCCAGATCGCGGGCAGCCTGCTGCGCACCACCAGTACCGGCATCACCACCACCGGCGACCTCGTCAGCGTGTCGGGCACACTCACCGACACCGGCACGGCGCCGCTGCTCGATCTCGACGGCGGCGCGGTGGCGGCCCGCAATGGCGTCCTGGTCTCCACCGTGAACGGCCGGCTCACCCTGAATGGCCCCGCGCTCGCCCGCTCGGGGGGCACCCTGGCCACCACCGACGATCTCTTCAACATCTCCGGGGGCGCGCGGCTCACGAGCGCGGGGACCGGCGCGCTGCTCGGCTTCTCGGGCGCCACCGTCAATGTGGGCAGCGGCGACCAGCTCTTCGTGGTCACCGGAGCCGGATCGGCGGCGACGCTGGCCGGTGCGCTGCTCGACGCCTCCGCGACCACGTTCACGCTGACCGGCGCGTCCTTCGTCGAGGTCTCGAGCGGCGCGACGCTCACCGCGCCCGCCGCGGCGCCGCTCACCGCCCTCTCGGGCGGCACGCTGAACCTGGGCGGCGGCACCGGCTTCCTCGTGAGCTCGACCAGCCCCAGCACGGTCGGCGGGAGCCTGCTCCGCACCACCGGCGCCGACGTCACCACCACCGGCAACCTCGTGACCGTGTCCGGGTCGCTCACCGACACCGGCACCGCCGCGCTGCTCGACCTCACCGGCGGCGCGGTCTCGGCGCGCAACGGCCTCGCGCTCTCGTCGGCGAGCGGTCAGCTCGGCCTGAACGGGCCCGCGCTCGGCCGCGCCGGCGGCACTCTGACCGTGACCGACGATCTCGTCAACATCTCCGCGGGCGGCCGCCTCACGAGCGCGGGGGCCGGCGCGCTGCTCGGCTTCTCGGGCGCGACGGTGAACGTCGGCAACGGCTCCGGCGACCAGCTCTTCCAGCTCACCGGCGCGGGCTCGACCGCCACCCTGGCCGGGGGCCTGCTCGATGCCTCCACCACCGCCTTCACCCTCACCGGCTCGTCCCTCGTGGACGTTTCCACCGGCGCGGTGCTCTCCGCGAGCGGCGCCGCCCCGCTCGCCGCGCTGTCGGACGGCTCGCTCGCCCTCGGCAACGCGACCGGCTTCGTCTTCAGCTCGACCGGCGCCAGCCAGATCGCGGGCAGCCTGCTGCGCACCACCAATACCGGAGTGACCACGACCGGCGACCTCGTGAGCGTCTCGGGCACGCTCACCGACACCGGCACCGCCGCGCTGCTCGATCTCGAGCGGCGGCGCGGTCGCGGCGCGCAGCGGCGTGCTGGTCTCCACCGCGAACGGCCGGCTCAGCCTTGAACGGCCCCGCGCTCAGCCGCACCGGCGGCACCCTGACCCTGACCGACGATCTCGTCAGCATCACGTCGGGCGGCCGGCTCACCGACACGGGCGCGGGGCCGCTGCTCGCCTTCTCCGCCGGCACCGTCAACATCGGCAACGCGGCGGGCGATCAGCTCTTCGTGGTGAACGGCGTGGGATCGCAGGCCGCCCTGGCCGGCCCGGTGCTGAGCGCCACCGGCACCGCGCTCTCGCTCACCGGGAACGCGCTGGTCGAGGTGTCCACCAGCGGGACGCTGACCGACGCGACGACCACGCGCCTCCTCAGCCTCTCGGGCGGCTCGCTCACGCTCGGCGCGGCGACCAGCGCGGTCCTGGTGAACACCGCGGGCACCGCGACCCTCGCGGGTGGCCTCCTCGACACGACCGGCACCGACATCACCGCGGTAGGCGACTTCGTGCGGGCCCTGGGCGGCGGGCGCGTCGTGGTGATCGGCTCGAGCGCGCCGCTGCTCTCGCTCACCGGCGGCACCCACCAGTTCGGCGCGGCCGGCAACATCTACCGGCTCTCCGGCACCGCCACCGCGATCGATCCGGTGAGCGGGCTGCTGCTCGGCACCGAGGAGCCGATCCAGGCCGCCGGCTCCCTGTTCGAGTCGGTCGGCGCCACCGCGACCACCCAGCGGGCGGTGCGCCTGGACGTGGCTCTGCTCCAGGCCAGCGCGCCGCTGCTGAGCCTGCGGAACAACGGCGCGGTGGCGGGCGGGCTCACCACGACCAGCAACGCGATCGACCTGACCTCGCGGGCGAAGCTGAACGCGACCGCGCCGGTCATCGCGCTCGACGGCAGCCGGATCACCGTCACCAACGCCTCGCTGGTCAACGTGGCGGGCGGCAGCTATCTCGGCGTGACCGGCAATCTCCTGAGCGTGGCCAACGGCAGCCTGATCTCGGTCACCGGCGGAACCCTGCTCTTCGCGGCGGGCGGCTCGGTGGTCAACATCAGCGGGGCGCTGCTCTCCTTCGGCGGGTCCGGCAGCACGGTCACGCGTGAGCAACACGCTGTGCCCCTGCACGATCATCGGCGGCATCCCGGTGCGGCTCTCCGGAGGCGCGCTGGCCGCCAACGTGTCCATCACGAACCCGATCAAGAACGCGGCCGGCAACACCGTGTCCATCGCCGCCGGCGCCGCCGCGGTCCGGGTGGACGGCGCGACCACGCGGGTCACGATCAGCGGGCAGTAGACCGGGCGGGCGGGACCCCGCCGCCGGTCAGCTCTTCCCGCGCCGCTGCTCCGCGGCGCGCTCCGCGTCGAGCCGGCCGCCCTCCGCGCCCGAGTGATCCGCGTGGCGCATGGCCGCCGCGAGCGCCCGATGCCCGGCCTGCTCCGCGATGAGACGGTGCATCGCCTGGCAGATGCGCCGGTAGGCCGGATGCCCCTGCGGCGCGGTGCGCAGCTCGATCATGTGCATCGCCTCGCGCGCGTTCAGCTCCATGTAGAAGCGCACGCGGTAGGCCATGGCCACCGCGTACGGCGCGACCGCGGGCGTCTCGGCGGCCAGCGCGTCGTGGAGCGCGGCGGAGTCCTCCATCACGCGCGTCCACTCCGGAAGCACGCCCGCGTCGCCGAGCTCGTCCGGTGTCACGTGGCCGTGCCGGGTCGAGAGCGGCTGCCACTCGAGGGTGAGCAGCCGGTGCCGCTGCAGGTCCCGGAAGGCGCCGTAGTCGCCGAGCACGTCGAAGCGATAGACGGTGCGCTCGAAGGCGCGCCCGGGCTTGTGGCGCCGGTTCTCCCGCCGGCCGACGTAGGCCTCCAGGACCTGGCGCCGCTCCTCGGGGCCGAGCTTGCGCGCCACCGCCAGGAGCTGGTCGTCCGGCAGGCGGGAGGCCGCGTAGAGCGCGGCCGCGATCACCTTCACCTCGCCGTCCGGATCCCAGTCGGTGAGCGTGACCTCCGGCCGGGACTCGGGCTCGATGCCGTCGAGCACGCGGGCCGCCACCGCCGCGACGGCCTCGGCGTTCTCGGCCAGATAGCGCGACCAGACCCCGCCCCGCTCCGGGCGCTCCAGGCGCTTCAGGAAGGCGGGGATGACCTTGCGCAGCTCGACGAGCATGAGATCGGCGTAGTCGCGGACCTCGCGCAGCGGGTGCGCGCGCATGCGGAGCAGGAGGGCTTCGTAGCCCTGGCCGGTGCCGAAGATGCCCACGTTCGACCGCGTGGCCGCGGGCAGGAGCCCGCGCAGACTGTCGAGCGCCTTGGCCCGGATCGTCATGCGGTACGCGGCGTCGCTGTCCGCGGCGGGCTTGGGGAACGCGCCGCGTCCAGTACTCCCGCATCGGATCGATCCAGCGCGCGTAGGTCTCGAACGCGCGATCGAGCGTCTCCACGTAGCGCGCGCGCAGCGGGTGGCCGTCGAGCTCCGCGGGCACGTGATACTTCCATCGCCCGTCCGGCCGGTCCGTGTAGGGCACGTAGCGGGTGGATTGCTCGAGATAGGCCATGAGCCGCCCCCACTCGAGCACCTTGGTCAGGATATTGGACGCGCCCTCGCAGGCCAGGTGCACGCCGCCGAGCTGCGCGACCGAATCGTCGCCGTACTCGCTCAAGACGCGCTCGTAGAGCTGGTCGGCGCGCGTGGTCCCGATGGAGCGGGCGCCCGCGGGAAGCTCGGCCTGCTCCAGGAACTCGTCGAGGAAGAGTCGCCGCAGGGACTTGGCGGAGCGGGAGTAGCGGGCGAACAGGGCGCCCTTGACCACCTCCGGTAGGTTGACGAGGGCGAAGACGGGGCCGTCGAGCTCGGTGAAATAGGGCGCCAGAGCACGCCGCTCGTCGGGGGTGAACGTGTCCACGCCGGCATGGTAGCACCTCCGGTCAAGAGGCCGCGGGTTGGGCCGTCGGCGGGTCCGGGCCGCCGTCCGCGCCATGCGCCCGCCAAACCGCAGGAAACGGAGGAACTGTTCCCTATTGCACTAGCCCCTCTCCGTCCAGATCGTCCATAGTCTTAGCATGAGCGCGACGACGGCAGGGGTGATCCTAGGCATTCTCGAGGCACAGCACGCGGATTGTATCGTGCTGAGTGACCGGGAGAGAATCCCGCTCCCGGAAGGACTGATCCTGGAGTCATTCCCGTCCGGCACGAGCGTCACGGTCATCTTCACCCGGGACAGTGACGGCAAGATGGCCGTACAGAACATCACGTGCACCGAATTGGCGAGAGTGCTTGACCAAGGCCTCAGGGCATGAGCGCCTAGCCGTCGAGCTTCTCGGCCGCTCTCGTCAGTACTCGCACCAGCCGGCGAATTTCCGCCGCCGTCCACGCCGTCGTATCGCGCGACGTGCAACCGCGCGAATCGTTGACAAAGTACCTGGCCGGATTCATACTCCGCGCCATGCGCGCGCCCGGGTCGCTACTGGTATGTCTGGTCGCGCTCGGTCTCTTCGCCGGCTGCATGTCGATCAGGATCGGCCGCGAGTTCCCCTCGCCCGACGCGCACTGGATCGTCGCGGGCCGGAGCGATCGCTGGGGGCTCCAGCGGATGCTCGGCGAGCCCTACCAGGTCGGCTTCGAGAACGGCGATTCGACCTGGCGATGGCTCTACGTGCAGCGCCTGGGCGCGAGCGCGGTCAGCAAGGACCTCATCGTGCGCTTCAACGCCGACGGCCTCGTCCGGTCCTACTCGTTCACGTCCAATTTCCCCGACGACCTGCGGCGACTCAAGTAACCCCGACCAGCGAGGAGACTCCGATGCCCAACATCACCGTCCAGTGGTACGCCGGCCGCACCGACCAGCAGAAGCGCGAGATCACCGCCGCCATCACCGACGCGATGGTCAAGATCGGCAAGACCACCGCCGACCAGGTGCACATCGTGTTCCAGGACATCGAGAAGACGAACTGGGGCGTGAACGGCAAGCTGGCGAGCGATAAGTAGCGCGATCGTGGCGCGCCTCGAAGTCGGCTTCATCCCCATCGAGGGCGGGCACTACTACCGGGAGGCGCTCGAGGAGGTCACGCGCGCCGAGGAGCTGGGCTTCGACTCGGTGTGGATGGAGGAGCACCACTCGGTCACCGATCACTACTGGCCCTCGCCCGCTGCCGGTGCTCGCGGGCTTCGCGACGCGGACCACCCGCATGCGGCTGGGCACCGACATCCTGGTGGCGCCGTTCTACCATCCGGTCCGGCTCGCGGAGGACGCGGCCATGCTGGACGTGATGTCGGACGGGCGCTTCGTGCTCGGCATCGCCATCGGCTACAAGCCGGACGAGTTCGCCCTCTACGACGCCGAGCTCGCGAAGCGCGGCGCGCGCTTCGAGGAGCAGCTCGCGATCATGAAGGCCCTGTGGACCCAGGAGACGGTGTCCTTCCAGGGGCACGTACTACAAGGTGACGGGCCGGCTCGAGCCCAAGTCCATCACGCGCCCGCATCCCCCGGTCTGGATCGGCGGATGGGGCGACATCACCCTGCGCCGCGCCGCCACCCTGGCCGACAACTGGATCCCGGGGCCCACCGCGGACCTGCCCCGCCTGCTCGCGGGCAAGCAGCAGTTCCTGGCCAACCGGAAGGCGGCGGGGCGGACGGAGCCGATCACCGAGTGGCCGCTCACCCGCGACGTCATCATCGCCGACACCGACCGGGAGGCGCGCGAGCTGGCCGAGAAGCACATCATGATCTCGTACCGCAAGGAGTACGCGGGGGGCTGGCGGCATCCGTTCATCGACGCCTCCATCGCCACCGATCTCGACGGGCTGATGAAGAATCGCTTCCTCATCGGCGGGCCCGAGCAAGTCATCCGCGCGCTCCGGCCCTTCGTCGACGAGTACGGCATGACCCATCTCATCTGCCGGGTCTTCTTCCCCGGCATGCCGCATCGGCACATCATGCGCGAGCTGGAGCTGCTGTCCCGGGAAGTGCTGCCCGCCTTCGCCTGAGGCCCCCCGTCGATGTGATACCGGTGTGATACGCTTCGCCCGTGCGCTGGCTGATCGTCCTGCCGTTCGCGCGTCCCGGGTTGATGGGGATGGACTTCCGCGACGAGCTCGTGGCCATGGGCCACGAGGTGCGGACCTTCGCCTACCGGCGCGATAACCCGCTCTACAAGAACCGCAGCACCAAGGCCACCTACCAGATCTTCATCCTCCGCCGGCTCGAGCGCGCCTGCCTCGCGTGGCGGCCGGATCTCGTGCTCGTGATCAAGGGCGGGCCCGGTCACGCCCGGGCCTCATCCGGCGCGTGAAGGCCCGGATCGACACCCGCTTCCTCAACTTCTTCCCCGACAACCCGCTGTGGATGATCCCGTTCGACTGCGTCGAGGCCTACGACGCCTTCTTCACCAAGGAGCGCTACGCGCTGCGGGCGCTCGAGCAGGCGGGGCTGCGCAACCTGCACTACCTGCCGATGTACTGCGTGCCCGAGCAGCACCACCCGATCGAGCTGACCGCGGAGGAGACGCGGCGCTACGCGGCGCCGATCAGCTTCGTCGGCAACGCCTATCCCTACCGGACGCGCTTCGTGCGCGAGCTGGCGGGCTACCCGGTGCGGCTCTGGGGCGGCGGCTGGGACCGCGTCGAGGCGCCCGAGGTGCGCGCGATGGTGGCGGGCGGCCCGGTGTGGGGGCGGGCCAAGCTCGCGGTGTACTCGGGCTCGACGCTGTCGCTGAACCACCACCACCCGATGAACGACATCGTGGGCGTGAACACGCGCGCCTTCGAGCTCGCGGCGAGCGCGGCGTGCCAGGTGGTGGACGCCAAGGACGAGCTCGCCCACCTCTTCACCGCGGGGGAAGAGGTCGGTGGTGTACCACGACCTGGCCGAGCTGCGGCGGCAGCTCGACCACTACCTCGCCCATCCCGACGAGGCGCGCGACATCGGCGAGCGGGCGCGCAAGCGGGCGCTCGCCGAGCACACCCTGCGCCATCGCATCGAGGACGATGATCGCCATCCTCGAGCAGTAGCTTCGGGCCGCGATGACGTGAGAGTCATTCGCGACCGCCCTCCGCTGCATCGAGTGCGGACGCGAGCACCCGCTCGAGCTACGTGCTCGAGTGCGCGGCGTGCCGCGGCCTCCTCGAGCTCACCTACGACTGGGAGGCGCTTCGCCAGGCGGGGCCGGCGGTCTTCACCGGCGGCGGCCTCTGGCGCTACGCGCCGGTGCTGCCCATCGCCGACCCGGCCCACCGCGTGACCCTCGGCGAGGGGCAGAGCCCGCTGCTCGACTGCCCGGCCCTCGGTCGCCGGCTCGGCGTGCGCCGGCTCCAGGTCAAGTTCGAGGGCAGCAATCCCACCGGGCACCGTGAAGGACCGCTCCTCCCCCACCGCGGTGGCGGCCGCGCTCCAGTTCGGCTTCCGCGCCACCTCGGTGGTGAGCTCCGGCAACGCGGGCTCGTCCATCGCCGCCTACTCCGCGCGCGCCGGCCTGCGCTCGCTGATCTTCGCCTACGAGCGGACCTCGGCGCCCAAGCTCCTGCACATGACCGCCACCGCCACCGATCTCGTCCTCTACCAGGGGGTCTACGACGACCTCATCACCTCTGGGACCGGCTCGTCGAGGAGCGGCTCTTCTTCGACTGCGGCGCCTCGCGCAACGCCTACAAGCACGAGGGCAAGAAGACGCTCGCCTACGAGATCGCCGAGCAGTCGGGCTGGCGGGCGCCGGACGTGGTGGTGGCCCCCGCGGCGGTGGGCGAGACCTTCATCGCGACCCACCGCGGCTTCGTCGAGCTCGAGCGGCTCGGCTGGATCCCGCGGCGGCCCCTGATGGTGGCCGCGCAGGCGGCGCGGGCCAACGCGATCACGCGCGCGTGGCGCGGCAAGCGGCCGGTCGAGCCGGTGAAGATCGGCTACACGGTGGCCGAGGGGCTCGCGGCGGGCAACCCGGGCCGCAAGGGCGACTGGGTGCTGCGCATCCTGAACGAGACCGGCGGCGTGGCGGGTGAGGCGGAGGACGAGGAGATCCTCGAGACGCAGGCCCTGCTGGCCCGCACCGAGGGCATCTGGGCTGGGCCGACCGGCGTGGCCGCGCTCGCGGTGCTGCGACGGCTCCTCGCCGAGAAGGCGATCGATCCCGACGCGACCATCTGCGTGATCCTGAGCGAGACCGGGCTCAAGACCGAGGCCAGCGCGCCGAGCCGGCAGGCCACCGCCTTCGACGAGGCCTCGCTGCGCCGGCTGGTCTACGCGACGCTCAGGCCCTGACCGGGCGGAGCCGCAGCCGGCGCGCGGTCAACGCCGCCATCTGCGGATCGCGCTCCACCCCGATCCACTCGCGCCCGAGCGCGGCCGCGATGCGCCCCACGGTGCCCGCGCCCGCGAACGGATCGAGCACCGCGCCGCGGCGCGCGGAGAGCGCGAGCAGGCCGCGGAGCACCGGGTCCGGCGTCGCGTCCCACAGGCTCTCCGGGTGCGAGCGCGGCAGCGGCAGCATCCAGCAGAGCGTGGTCCCATCCACCCGCACCGGATGCTCCGCCTTCCGGAAGCGCAGCAGGTGGTTGACCCGGTTGTCCCAGCGCTCGCGCGAGCGCACCTGCGCCCAGAGCCCCTTGGCCTGCAGCCTGAAGCCGGCGCGGCGCAGGGAGCTCGCGGCGAGCGCGTCCATCCCCACCCACTCGGTCCCGTCGTGCCGGTCGCCGATCACGAGCCAGAGGTCGCCGTGGTCCGCGAGCACCCGGCGCCACTCCCGCGCGAAGCCGGCCGCGAGCTCGCGCGCGTAGCGCTCGGCCCGCGCGCGCCCACGCCCGCGCACCCAGTAGGGCGGCGAGGTCAGGATGACGCCGACGCTGCCGGTGGCGATGCCGGCCAGGCGCCGGCTGTCGCCCACGAAGAGACGGAGACGTCCGTCGCGGCTCGCGTAGCGCTTCATGCCGCCGGGGGGCCGCCGCGGATCAGACGGCGCGGCGGCGGCGCAGCAGCAGCGGCACGCCCACCAGGGCCAGGATCATGCAGAGCAGGCTCACGAGCTGCGCGACGCGGACGGAGCCCAGCATCAGCGGGTCGGTTCGCAGGGCTTCGGTGAAGATCCGGCCGAGCGAGTAGAGCCCGACGTAGGCCAGGAACAGCGCGCCCGGCGCCCGCACGAGACGATCGCGGAGCACGAACACGAGGAGGCCGAACACCATGAGGTCCCACGTGGACTCGTAGAGGAACGTGGGGTGGAAGTACTCGGCCTGCGCGAACGGCAGCGGCCGGTGCGGCGGCGAGATGTACAGCTTCCAGGGCAGCTCGGTGGGCCGGCCGAACGCTTCCTCGTTGAAGAAGTTGCCCCATCGCCCGATCGCCTGTCCAAGCGCGAGGCTCGGCGCGGCCACGTCGAGATAGTGCCGGAGGGGCAGACGCCGCCGCCACGCATAGATCCCACCCACCAGGATGCCGCCCAGCACGCCGCCGTGGATGGCGAGCCCGCCTTCCCAGAGCGCGAAGATTTTACCGGGGAACTGGCTGTAGTAGTCGAGGTTGAACGCCACGTAGTAGAGTCGCGCGCCGATCAGGCCGCCCAGCAGGGCCAGCTCGGAGGCCTTCAGCAGGCGCTCGGAATCGAGGCCCCGACGCTGCGCGTCCCGATGCGCGAGCCACAGGCCCAGGGCCATGGCCGTCGCCATGAGGACGCCGTACCAGCGGATCGCGATGGGGCCCACGTGCACCGCGATGGCGCCCGGCGACTGGAACATGTAAGGCTTATACGGCCGGACCCCAAGACTGTCAATAATTCAGCGACTTTTCAGGCATTTTCGGGGCGAATTTGTTGACACTCTGAAAAAGGCTCCGGTATCATCAAATCAAAGAATTCGTCACGTCGTTCCCCATTCACTCGTACAAGGAGACCCCCGGGTGCCAGGGTCAGGAAGTGCCAACGGCGGCGTTGCGGAGCTCGTCCTCAGCGCCGGTCCCGTCGCCAAGTTCGTCCTGCTCCTCCTCGCGACCTTCTCCGTCATCTGCTGGGCGCTGATCGTCGAGAAGTGGTGGGAGTTCCGGAAGATCCGGCGCGAGTCGCTCCGCTTCCGGCAGATCTTCCGGGAAGCACGTCGCTTCTCGGTGGTCTACGGAGCGGCCAAGAAGCACCGCGACAGCCCCCTGGCCCAGCTCTACGTGGCGGCGGGCCAGGAGCTGGTCACCGCCTACGGCAGCGCGGAGATGGTGGACCACGTACTGGACGACGCGGAGGAGGGTCTGGCCGTCGAGCGCCTGGACGCGACCAGCCGCGCGCTCCGGCGGGCCGGCTCCTCCGAAGTCGCGCGCATGGAGCGCTACCTGCCCTTCCTCGCCACCGTGGCCAGCTCGGCGCCGTTCATCGGGCTGTTCGGCACGGTGTGGGGCATCATGACCGCCTTCCAGAACATCGGCCAGCAGGGCTCGGCCAACCTCGCGGTGGTCGCGCCCGGCATCTCGGAAGCGCTCGTGGCCACCGCGGCCGGCCTCGGCGCGGCCATTCCCGCGGTCATGGGCTACAACTTCTTCGTGAACCGCACCAAGCACTGGGCGATGGAGATGGAAGGCTTCACGCTGGACCTGCTGAACGCCTTCGCTCGTCCGGCGCAGAAGATGGCACGGGTGCCCAAAGATGGCCATTAAGGTCGACACGCCCGACTACGGCGGCGGCGGCAGCTACCGCATCGGCGGGACGATGTCCGAGATCAACATCATCCCGCTGGTCGACGTCATCCTGGTGCTCCTCCTCATCTTCATGCTCACCGCGCCGCTCATGTACCGGGGCATCGACGTCAACCTGCCCAAGAGCTCGGGCAAGCCGACCGCGGTCGAGGAGCGGGTGGTGCTGACGGTGACGAAGGAGCAGACCATCTACATCAACGACAAGCCGGTGGCCCTGGGCGCGGTCGAGCAGGCCCTGCGCGACCTGTTCAAGAACCGGCAGGACAAGACGCTCTACCTGCGGGCGGACCAGGCCCTGCAGTACGGCCTCGTGGTCGAGACGATGGATCGCGTGCGCCGCGCCGGGATCGAGAAGCTCGGCATGGTGACGGAGCCGACCCGCGCTCGATGAGCTCGACGATGGCCGCCCGCCGCTACCCCGTCGGTCCGCTCCCCGATCCCGGTCTGAGACGGCCGGGGCCGGCGCTGCGGCGGCGGCGCCTGCCGCTGGCGGCCATCGGCTTCTCCACCGTGGTGCACGTCGTGGTGTTCGGCGGCATGGCCGCGTTCGTGATGTGGGGCGGCTGGCGTTCCGAGAAGATCCAGGTCGTCAACCTGGTGCCGATGGTGGCCGCGGTCGGCAACCCGAATGCGCCCGCCGCGCCGACCCTGCCCGCGCGCCCGCAGGCGCCGGTGGCGCCGCGCGCGCCCGAGCCCGAGCCGGAGCCCAAGGCCACCACCGCCCCGCGCGAGGCGCCGAAGCGCGAGGCGCCGAGCCTTCCCGCACCGTCCCTGCCCTCGGCGAGGCCGCTGCCGCCGCGGGCCACCCTGCCCCGCCCCGGCGAGAAGGAGCTGCCGTCGCTGGCGACGCCGCCGGCCGGCACCCCGCAGGGCGAGAAGACGGCCGAGTCCGCGCGGCCGCCCGGAGACCGCATCGCTCGGCGCGCCGACCGGCTCCGTGACCGGCGCGGGCGCCCTGACCCTCGACGTCGGCGACTTCCCGCACGCGTGGTACCTCCGGCAGGTGCTCCAGAAGGTCGAGCAGGAGTGGCAGCGTCAGAACCAGCCCAGCGACCCGCAGCAGAAGCCGCAGATCTACGTCGAGATCCTGCGTGACGGCATCGATCAAGCCGCCCGCCATCCACAAGAGCTCCGGCAACGCCTTCTACGACAATGCGGCCCTTCGCGCGGTCATGGCGGCGGGCCCTTTCCCGAAACTGCCCGACGACTGGACGAAGCCGTCGCTCCGCATCCTGTTCACCTTCGACCTTCGTCGCGGCTGACACATGAATGGGTGAGTCATGAACACACTGATGCGTCCCGGACGTCCGCTCGGCTTCCTCGTCGGGCTGGTGCTGCTGGCCGCGCTGGGCGGCGCCCTCGCCTCCCCGCCCGCCGCCCGCTCGCAGGCCGCCGACGTGCTGCTCAACGTGCTGGCCACCGGCGCCAAGAAGCTCAACATCGTGATCCCGCACTTCACGGTGGTGGGCGGCCCCGACGCCCAGGGGCTCGGGCGCGGCCTGTCCCAGGTGACCGCGCGTGACCTCACGTTCTCGAGCCTCTTCAGCGTCGTCTCGGACGTGCCCGCGATCCCGGTCGGGGATCCCGCCGCGCTCAAGGCCGCCTTCGCCAACTTCGCGGCGGCGGGCGCCCACGCGGGCCTGCAGGGCGTGCTCACCCTGCGCGGCGACCGCGCCGAGCTCGAGATGCGGCTGCACGACCTGACCTCGCCCGAGTTCCGGTTGATCGGGGCCAAGAAGATCGAGCTGCCCGCCGCGCAGACGCGCCGGCTCGCCCACAAGGTGGCGGACGAGGTGGTGCTGCAGTTCACCGGCGAGGCGGGCGTCGCGGACACCAAGGTCGCCTACGTGAACTCGGGCTCCGGCAGCAAGGAGCTCAGCCTGATGGACTACGACGGCGCGAGCGCGGCGCGCGTGACGTCGAACAACTCCATCAACATCTCGCCGGTGTGGAGCCCGGACACGCGCTCGCTGGCCTTCACCTCGTACATGCGGGGCTACCCGTACCTCTACCGGATGTTCCCGTTCGAGAACCGGCCGGTGCAGGTGCTGGCCGGCTTCCTCGGCATCAATACCTCGCCCGCCTTCAGCCCGGACGGCAAGTCGGTAGCTTTGACCCTGTCCCGCGACGGCAACCCCGAGGTGTACGTGCTGAACCTCGCCTCCGGGGCCTTCCGCCGGCTGACCACCTACAGCGGCATCGACACCGAGCCGAGCTGGTCCCCGACCGGGCGCGAGATCGCGTTCGTGTCCGAGCGGGCCGGGGGCGCGCACGTCTTCGTGATGGACGCCGAGGGCGCGAACGTGCGGCGCCTCACCCAGGCCGGGTTCAACACGCAGCCCCGCTGGTCCCCCAAGGGCGACACCATCGTCTTCACGTCGCGCCAGGGCAACTTCGATCTCTGGGGCATCGGCCCCGACGGATCGAACCTGCGGCGGCTCACCGCCGGTCCCGGCAACAACGAGGGCGCCTCGTGGGCCCCGAACGGCCGCCATCTCGTCTTCCAGTCCAACCGTCTGGCGGGCGGGTATCAGCTCTTCACCATGCTCGCCGACGGCACGGAGCAGCAACCCCTCACGCGGGCGCCCGGGGAGTCCACAAGTGCTTCTTGGTCACCGCGCCTTCCGTGATACGATATTTTGGTAACGAAAAATGATCATCAGGCGCATGAAACCTAGGAGGATTTGACTCATGGCGCATCGACGGGGAAACGTGCTGCTGGTTGCTCCAGTGCTCGTTCTTTCTCTCTTCCTCGCGGGGTGCCCGAAGCGGCCCGCCACCACGGCCGCCTCCGCGCCTCCGCCGACCGGCGCTCCCGCGCCTTCCTCCGCGGCGCCTTCGACGTCTGCGCCGAGCACCGCGATGACGCCGTCAACCGTCGCGCCCTCGACCGCCGCGCCCAGCACGACGCCGCCCGGCGCCGAGCGAGTTCCGCGAGACGGACAACCTGAAGGACGTCTTCTTCGACTTCGACAAGTACGACATCCGGGCCACCGACGCCAAGATGCTCGACACGAACGCGACGTGGCTGAAGACCAACAACAATCTCGTGCTGATCGAAGGCCACTGCGACGAGCGCGGCACCAACGAGTACAACCTGGCGCTCGGCGAGCGGCGCGCGAAGGCGACGATGAACTACCTGGTCGGCCAGGGCGTGCAGGCCAACCGGATCACGATCATCTCCTACGGCAAGGAGCGGCCCACCTGCACCGAGCACAGCGAAGCATGCTGGGCCAAGAACCGGCGGGCGCACTTCCTCGTGAAGGCCCGCTGATCGACACGGAGTTCGTCGTGTCTGTCCAGATCGACCGCGAAGGGGAGCCTCCGGCTCCCCTTCGCGGCTTGGACGCTCCTCGCCGTCACGCTCACCGCCGCCGCGGGCTGCGCCGACGTCTCCGGCCAGGCCCTGCAGCAGGACGTGGCCCAGCTCCGCCAGGACCTCAACTCGCTGACGCTCGCGGTGCATCGCGGGCCGCGGGGACACCGAGACCGTGGTGGGCCAGCTCGATCGCCGCACCCGCGAGCAGAGCGCGGAGAGCGGCAAGCAGAGCGCGGCGCTCAACGCGCGGCTCGACGCGCTCTCCGCGGAAGTCGCGCGCGTCTCCGCGCGCGTGGACGAGCTGTCCCAGCGGGTCGAGACCATCGGGCGCGCGGCGCCCTCGGGCGGCGCGGCGCCGGTTCCCCCGCCCGCGCGCGTCCGGCGCGCCCGCGCCGTCGGTCGCGGCGGTCCCCCCGCCGGCCCGCTCCGGCGGGGCCAGCGCGGAGGAGAGCTACCAGGCGGCCTACCTCGACTTCAGCAAGGGACTCTATCCGCTCGCGGTGTCGGGCTTCCGTGACTTCCTGCGGCGCTTCCCGGACTCGCCCCTGGCCGACAGCTCGCAGTACTGGATCGGGGAGGCCTACTTCAGCATGGCGCGCGCCACCGCGAGCCAGCCCGAGAAGGCGCGGGAGAACCTCGAGCAGGCGGTGCAGGAGTTCCGGAAGGTCGTCGTCGCCTACCCGCGCGGCAGCAAGGTGCCGACCGCGCTCTACAAGGAAGCGCTCGCCCTCGTGGAGCTCAAGCAGACCGCGCTCGCCCAGGCGCGGCTGCAGTACCTGGTCGAGCACTTTCCGCAATCGGAAGAAGCGCCGCTCGCGAAGGAGCGGCTGGCCAGCTTGAAGGACTAGCTACGACTGCTCGTCCTGCTCCCCGGGGTTGAAGACCCAGATCACCGTCACGTCGTCATCCGGGCTCGAGTAGACCATCACGCTGCGGTCCGGATCGGCGGAGGAGACGTCCTGCACGACCACCGGCGCCGCCAGCATCACCGGCGGGCTGGGCCAGAGCACCAGGCCGAGCGCGAGGCTCGAGACCATGAGGCTGCCGAGGGCGACCCGCGGATGGCCCCACACCGGCTTCCAGACGGGCAGCCACCAGGACTCGCGGACCGGCTGGCGCGCCTCGCCGGCGATCCGGACGCGGACCGCGGGCCAGAAGCCGGCCCACTCGGGATCGGCCACGTCCGGCGCCGCGCTCCGGACCAGCAGGCGGAGCCGGGTGAGCTGCGCCACCTCACCGCCACAGCGTGGGCAGCGGGCCGCGTGAGACGTGGCCGCTCGCCCGGCGCGGGGCCCGAGCGCGCCATCGACCAGGCGCTCGAGACGCGGGCGATTCCAGAGACAGCCGAGGCTCGGCATCATCGGAAGTATACCTCGTAGGCTGTGACGCGGTCTGGCCCTTGAATATTCCCGCCGGACCCCCTAAGGTCGGAATTCCTATGGAAGAAGCCCTCGCGGTCCACGTTCCGGACGGCCCCGCCCTGGAGGCCCGGCTCGGACCCCTCGCGAACCCCACCGGAGGGTTCGTCATCTGCCACCCTCATCCCCTCTACGGGGGCGACATGGACAACCCCGTGGTCATCCGGGCCGCCGAGGTCGCGCGGGCGGGCGGCTATGCCACCCTCCGCTTCAACTTCCGCGGGGCGGGCGGCTCCGAGGGGGCCCACGACAAGGGGCGCGGCGAGCAGGAGGACGTGACCGCGGCGATGGCGGCGCTCGCGACCCATCTGCCCGCCGGGAGCCGGGTCGGGGTGATCGGCTACTCGTTCGGTGCCGCGATGGCGGCACGGGCCACCCGGCCGAGCGCTCCGGAGGCGCCGCTGGGCCTGATCGCCCCGCCGCTCGGGATGTACGAGCTCGACTTCCTGCAGGCGGGCCCCGGCCACCTCCTGCTGGTAGCCGGCACCGCGGATTCTTACTGTCCGGTCGAGGCGCTCCACCGCCTGGCCGCACTCACCTCGGCCGAGGAGCGGATCATCGAGGGGGCGGACCACTTCTTCTTCGGCAAGCTCTATCCGCTGGGTGAGGCGATCGGGGCCTGGCTGGCGGGGTTGCCGCCGGCCCCGTGATCAGAGCCGCTCGCGCGGCAGCCGGGGCGGCGTGGCGGTGCCCGCGGAGAGGATGATGCGGATGCCCTCCTCCACGGTGAGGCCGGTGGGCAGCGTCTCCTCCTTCGCCACCACGATCACGTCACCCAGGTAGAGGTTGTTCGTGGGCACGAACACCGTCACCATGGCGCGCTTGCCCTCGACACCCTCGAGCAGCAGCTCGGACGTGACGAAGCCGAAGACGTACTCGCCTTTGCGCGGGTGCTCGGCCAGGACCACCGCCTTGAAGGAGTTGCGCTGCTGGGGGGAGAACGACTCCAGCAGCTGCTTCACGGAGGGGTAGATGCTGCGGAAGATCGGCACGTGCTCGAAGAGGCGCTCGATGCGGGCGAGGATGCGCCGGCCGACCACGTTGCGGGCGATCGTGCCCATCATGAAGATGATGACGACCGCGGTGAGGAAGCCCAGACCGGGAATGCGCCGGCCGAGGATCTGGGTGTACACCGGGGAGAAAAAATCGTCGATCGCGTTCCAGAACACCCACAGCAGCCAGGCCGTGGCGATCGCGGGAACGGTGGAGAACAGTCCGGTGATGAACCGAACCTTCATCCAGTTGCGGAAACTACCCGACATGTCAAATCGATGAGACCACACGGCCCAGGGCAAGTCAAGGAACTGACCGGCAAGGTGGCGCTCGTCACCGGCGGTGCGGTGCGCGTCGGCCTCGAGATCGCGCGCGCGCTCGCGGACGCGGGCGCCGACGTGGCGGTGGGCTACCGCCGCTCGGCCGTGGAGGCGCGCGCCGCGGTGCGCGAGCTCGAGGCGCGCGGCGTGCGCGCGGTCGCGCTGCGCGCCGACGTGGCGCGGCCGCGCGAGGCGCGCGCGCTCGTGGCGGGCGCGGTGCGGCGCCTGGGCCGTCTCGACATCCTGGTCAACAACGCGGCGCTCTTCTTCCGCACGCCGGTGCTCACCACCACCCCCGCCCAGTTCGACCGGCTCCTCGCGGTCAACCTGCGCGCGCCGTTCTTCGTGAGCCAGGCGGCCGCCCGCGCCATGGGCCGGCGCGGCGGGCGCATCATCAACATCGCGGACGTCGGCGCGGTGCGCGCCTGGGCCGGCTACGTGCCCTACGGCATCTCCAAGGCGGGCGTGGTCATGCTCACCCGCGGCCTCGCGGTGGCCCTGGCCCCGCGCATCCAGGTGAACGCGGTCGCGCCCGGGGTGGTGCTGCTGCCCGAGGGCTTCCCGCGCGAATCGGGGCGCCGCCTCGCCGCGCGCATCCCGATGGGCCGGCACGGGCGGCCCGCCGACGTGGCGGAGGCGGTCCGCTTCTTCGCCACCTGCTCCGACTACATCACCGGCCAGGTGCTCTTCGTGGACGGAGGCATGTCCGCCCTCTAGCGGCGCTACACCAGGAGGCGGAGGGCGCCGGGGCAGATCTCGATGTCGAGCGGGGTGTGGGCGCCGAGCTCACCGTCGAGCTGGACCGGAAGCGGCGCGGCCGCGTCCACCCGCACCCGGGCCGCGCGCCGGAGCGCGATCCGGGGATTGGCGAGATGGCCGCCCCAGTACACGGTGGGGAGCCAGCCGGCCAGCTCGAGCCGGCCGAGCGCGCCCAGCCGGACCACGTCGAGGAGGCCGTCGTCGGGGCGGGCGCCCGGCGCGATGCGCATGCCGCCCCCGAACCAGGCGCCGTTGCACACCACCACGCTCGCCGCGGGGCCGGCCCACGCGTCGGCATCGTCCAGGCGCACCGCGATCTCGGCGGGCCGGTAGTCGCGCAAGCTCGTCAGCACCGCGCGCGCGTAGATCAGCCGCCCGCCACGCGCGCCGGTCCGCGCGGCCACCACCGCGTCGAATCCCGTGCCGGCCGAGCCCAGGAAGTACCGGTGGCCACCCGGCCACCGGGCCAGCCCGACATCCAGCGCGACGACGCGTCCCTCCACGAGGCGGCGCGCGGCGCGCCGGGGATCCCGCGCGAGGCCCAGGTTGCGGCAGGCATCGCGCCCGCGTCCGGTCATGAGCGCGCCGACGGTCACCGGATGCTCCGCGCGCAGCGGGACGAGGCCATTGACCACCTCGTTCAGCGTGCCGTCGCCGCCCACCGCGACCACGAGGGAGACGCCGGCCCGCGCGGCCTCGGCGGCCAGCGTCGCGGCGTGGCCGCGCCCGCGCGTCTCGACCATCTCGAAGGCGAAGCGCTGCCGGGTGAGCGAGTCGCGGAGGGATGGCCAGAGGCGCCGGGCGCGGCCGCCGCCGGCCGCGGGGTTGACGACGAGGAGGGCGGGTGCGGTTATGTGCGGCCGACGCGACCACCGCCCATGGCGCGCATGAAGTCGCTCATGGACGGAAAGCGCATCATCGGGTTCTGGCGCTTCTCGGCGCCGATGGTGGTCTGCGAGCCGCCGTAGTTGTGGCCGGGCAGCACCACCGTCTCCTCGGGCAGCGCGCCCAGGCGCTGCGTGAGCGAGGTATACATCTCCTGGGGATCGCTGCCGGGCAGATCGGTGCGGCCGCACGAGCGGATGAAGAGCGTGTCGCCGGAGATGAGGCAGCCGTCCACCAGGAAGCACTGCGAGCCCGGCGTGTGCCCGGGCGTGTGGATGAACGTCAGCGGCACCTGCCCCACCTGGAGCGTGTCCCCGCCCCGCACCTGCACCACGTCCGAGCCGAAGCCCTTGAGGAACTCGCGCTCGGCCTCGTGCACGTAGACCTTCATGGGGTGCTTGGCGAGCAGCTCTTCCACGCCCGGGATGTCGTGGCCGAAGAGGTGGCCGCCCACGTGGTCCTGATGGGTGTGGGTGACCAGCGCGCCGATGAGCCGCATGTCGTCCTTGGCCGCCAGGTCCGCGATACCGTCGATCTCCCACGCCGGATCCACCACCACGCACTCGCGGCTCGCCTGGTCGCCGATGAGGTAGACGAAGTTCTGCATCGGCCCCAGCTCGATCTGCTTCAGGTAGAGCGGAGGCTGCGCCATCAGTTCCCGCTCACCCACACGAGCTGATAGTACCCGCCGCTCACGAGCTGCGGCTGGTAGGAGCCGCCGACCATGACCCCCTCCGCCGTGATGTATCCCGGCACCCACACATAGGTCGTGTACGCGGTGGGCACCCATTGATAGGCCCAGTAACCCGCGCAGCAGACCACCGACGGGGCCGAGAAGACCGGCGGGCGGCCGGGGTGGCCGTGGGGCGGCCGGACCGGCACGCTGGGCGTGGGGCGGGGCTCGAGGGGCCCGGGAGGCGGCGTCATGGCGAAGGGATTCGGCGCCAGCACGGTCGGCCGCAGCTCACCGGCGATTGCCGGACCGAGCGAGCCGGCCAGGGCGAGCAGCGCGAGACTGGCGACGACGGCGCGTAGGCTCATGATCGATCGGACGCCTCTCTGGACAACCCTATTCTGCCACTGTCGCCCCGGCCGGAGAAGCCGGGTTTCAGGAGGGAATCTCGGCTCTTGCCTTGCGCAGGTCGTCCAGGTCCTTGCTGGACACCGCGAAGATGCCGGGCTCGGCCTTCAACTTCACGTAGGTCACGGCGCCGTCGGTGCGCCCGACCAAGAGCGTGGCCAGCTCGGCGCCGCCGTCCTTGAACAGGGTCAGCTCCACCTCGGGCTTGTCGAGGCCCCACTTGGCCGCGTCCTCCGGACCCTTGGCCGCGATCTCCTTCCACTTGAGGCCCCGGAGCGTCAGGAGCATGCCGGCCACGCGGCCTTCCTTGGTCTTCCCGCGCGCCGGCTCCACCACCTTCCACTCCGACTCGCCGCTCTTCTCCACGACCAGGGGCTTGTCGCCCGCGGCCACGCGCGCCTTCTTGACGTCGCCGATCTCGAACGCGGGGAGCAGGGCCCGGTCGCGCAGCTCGGCGATCCCCGGGGCGAGGTCCGCGAGCATCTTCCCGTCGACCAGCATCACGGGGCCCTCCCCTCGCACCGCGGCCACCGCCACGGGCTGCCCGCCGCGGCGCTCCGTCGAGGACTGCAGCAGGAGCGTCTTCGGCTCCTTGGCGCCCTCCTCCCAGAGCCGCACCGTGACCTCGGGCCGGGGCAGGAAGCGCGGGGCCTCGGCAGGGCTCTCGGCGAGAAAGCCGAGCGCGCGCAGGTCGCGGATCTTCCACAGGAGCCCGGTCACCGCGGACGAATCGGCCTCGGAGCGCCTCGGGCGCGGTGAGCTTCCAGCCGGTGCCGTCCTTCTCCAGCGTGACGCTGCCGCGCCCGTGCGCGAGCTCCACCTTCGTGAGCTTGTCGTAGGCGTAGGTGACGACGGTCTTGTCGCGCAGCACCGCCACCGTCTTCGGGAACGTCGTCCACACCGCCTCCGCGGTCAGGAGCACGCCCGGCTCGCCGTCGCGCTTGACGTAGACGCCTTTCTTCTCCGGCACCGGGCGCCCCACCAGCAGGGTCCGGGACGAGCGGTCCTTGTCGCGGCCGAGCCACACCGTGACGCGGGACGGCTTGTCGAGCCCGTAGGGCGCGAGCGACTTCGGCGCGTCGTCCGCGAACTCGAGCGCCTTGGCGCCTTCCAGCTTCTCGAGGAAATCGGCCACCATGTCCGCGTCGGCGCGGAGCGGGCGCGGCTTCACGATGCGCCACTTGCCCGGCTCGTCGGCGACGAGGCCGATCTGATCGCCGGCCACGTCGAGGTCGAGGCCGGTCAGATTGCGCCGGTCGAAGGCCATCACGCTGCGATCGCGGAAATCGGCCACCGGGCGCGCGGTGTCGCGCGCGACGCTCTCCGACATCGTCATCACCGCGGGCTTGTCGCCCTCGCGCGCGTAGACCCAGACCCCGGTCGGGTTCTTGCTGCCCACCCGGAGGACGAGCGGCGCGGCGGCGCCCTTGACGTCGAGGCGCACCTCCGCCTCCGGGGGCGCGAGCCCGAAATCGGCCGGCTTGGCCGGATTGGGATCGATCTCGCGGTCCATGCGCGCGGTGGCGAGGCCGGTCACCATGTCGTCCACCGCGGCCTTGTCGGCCCGCACGCGCAGGGGCTCGAGCATCTCCCAGCCGTCCGCGGTGCGCTTCAGCCGGACGGTCTCGCCCTTGCGGGCGATGGTGACGCCCTCGACGTCCTTGGGCTCGACGGTCCAGATGCGCCCCTTCGCGGACTCCGCCTTCTCGCGCTTGGGGTTGAGCCAGTAGGTGTCGTAGTAGAAGAAGCCGCCGAGACCGGCGGCGAGGAGCAGGAGAACGACGAGGGTCTTGCCTCGCGCCATGGGGCTAGCGCGCGCGGCGCCGCTGCATGATCACCGCGATGCCGCAGATCAGGACGGCGCCCGGCAGCACCAGGATCGGCAGGCCCAGCACCAGCCGGGACTGGCCGGAGGTCAGCACCACCGGGTTCTGCTTCGGATCCTTGGCGCGGATCGAGATGAGATCCTCCTCCTCCGCGAGCCAGGACACGATGTTGAGGAAGAAGTCGCGATTGCCCTGCGCCCCCAGGAACTGGTTGGAGGCGAAGTCGGCGGTGCCCACCACCACGAGGCGGGCCTTGGGCGCCTTCTTGGCCGCGTCGCCCTCCGCCTTCGGATCGGGCTGCGCGTCCACCGTGGCCACCAGCGCCACCGAGAGCGGCCCCGTCTTCTCGTTGGGATCCGGGGTGGCCTTGCCGGTCTGGAACACGGCCTTGTCGGTCTCGCCCCACGACTGGCGGCTCGTCTGGGCCAGCACCGAGGCCTGCACGCCCTTCGGCAGCGCCTTGGCCGGCGCCACCGAGCGGGTGAGCGGGAACAGCGTCATGACCCCGCCCATGTCCTTGGTGATCGGATGCGGCTCGTACTGCCCCACCACCGGGACGAGCGGGCCCACCCCGAAGAGCTGGCCGATCGGGTTGAGCTCGATCACCACGTCCTCGTCCACCACGATCCCGTACTTGGTCAGGTACTTCGCGGTGGTATCGGCCTGGAAGGGCGCGGTCATGAAGAAGACCTTGCCCGCCTTCGCGATGTAGCCGTCGAGCGCGGCCAGCTCCTGCGGGAAGAGATCCGTCTTCGGGCTCGGCACCATCACGATCGCCGCGTCCTCGGGGATCTTCGGGTCCCGGGCCAGGAAGAGGTCCTTGACCTCGTAGTTGGCCTTCTCCATCTGCTCCTTGGCCTGGCTGAAGCCGGCCCGGTCGGTGCTCCCGATCTCGCGCTCGCCGTGGCCCTTGAGCACGTAGACGACCCGCTTGCCCGCGCGGGTGATCTTGACGATGGCGTTGGTGAGCTTCTCCTCCTCGGCGTCCTGCACCTTCTCGGTGCGCGTCTGGCCCGCCGGGCCGCCCTCCAGCACCACGGTGCCGTAGCTCTCCACCCCGTACTGCCGGGCCAGGGCGGGCGCCCGGTCGGTGTCCTCCAGGCGCCACGTGAACTTGCCGCGCGAGTAGGTCGCGTACTGGGTGAGCAGGTCCTCCGCCACCTTCTTGCCCGGGGTGTCGGAGCGGAAGAAGGCGATCGCGCTGACCGGAGCCTTCAGGGTCCGCAGCACCTGGATCGTCTGGGGCGAGACGCTGTTGCGCTTGTTCTCGGTGAAGTCCCAGCGGACGCTGTGCCGGAGCGAGATCGCGTTGGCCGCCACCACGATGCCGAGGGCGAGCAGCGCCATCACCGCCGCCCCCGCGCCGTAGCGCGCGGTGCGGGTGCCCATCGCGGTGCGCGCCTCGCCCGCGTTGAAGGCGAGCGAGAGCAGCAGCAGGGCGCCCCCCAGGCCCAGGAAGAGCCACTGGGCGGGCACGCCCGGGTAGAAGTGCCAGAGGGCGAGGGCCAGTAGCAGGGAGACCACCGCCGCGGTGAGCGTGTGGCGCTTGAGCCATCTCATCGGGCTAGCCCCTCCACCGCTTCGACTCGAGCGAGCGCAGGGTGAGGAACAGGGCCAGCGCCACGCCGGTCACGAAGTACACGAGGTCCTTGGTGTCGATGAGGCCGCGGGTGAAGCCTTCCAGATGGTCGCCGATCGAGAGGTACTGGAGCACGGTGCGCATGGTGCCGCCCGCGAACTCGGCGCCCCAGCCGATGACCCAGAACGCGAGCAGCATCCCGAAGGTGCCGAAGCCGGCCACGATCTGGTTCTCGGTCAGCGAGGAGACGAGCACGCCGACCGCGAGGAACACCGCGCCGATCAGGATCAGGCCCAGGTACCCGGTCAGGATCGGTCCCCACTCGACCCGGGTGAAGTACGCGACGAGCCCCGGGTAGAGCAGGGTCAGGCCGAGCAGGATCAGGTAGAGGGCGAGGGCGGCCAGGTACTTGCCGGCGAGCACCTCGCCGTCGCGCACCGGGTACGTCAGCAGCAGCTCCATCGTCCCCGACTTCTTCTCCTCGGCGAAGAGCCGCATGGTCAGCATCGGGATGAAGAACAGGAGCACCACGCTCATGTTGGTGAAGAGCGGGCGCATCACGTTGTCCACCACGTTGAGGTTCTGGCCGAACTGCGGCTGCATGAACGACCGCATGGAGGCGTCGCTGTAGAAGAGGAAGATCTGGCTGAAGAACCAGCCGGAGATCACCAGGAAGAACGTGAAGACCACGTAGGCCACCGGCGAGCCGAAGTACAGCCGCATCTCCTTCTTGAACACGGGCAGCCAGCGCATCAGCGCGTCTCCTCCTCCGCCGTCGCCGGGACCGGCTCGTGCGGCTCCTGCTCGCCCGCGACCACGCGGATGAAGACCTCCTCGAGGCTCATGCCGACCGGGTGCAGCTCCTGGAGCGTCCAGCCCTTGCCGGTGACGAGGCGGACCAGGTCGGGCCGCACGTCGCGGTCGCGCGCCGCTTCCACCAGCACCCCGACGCCGCCGTCGCGGGGCGCGAGCGGCTGCACGCCCACCACGCCCGGGATCGCGGCCACCGCGGCGGCCAGGTCGCCGTCGGCGCCCGCCACCCGCAGCTCGATGCGCGCGGACGGAAAGGCCTGCTGGACGAGCTCGGACTCGGTGCCCTGGGCCACGATGCGCCCGCGGTTGATGATGACGACGCCGTCGCACACCATCGAGACCTCGGGGAGGATGTGGGTGGACAGGATCACGGTGTGCTGCCCGGCCAGCGACCGGATCAGCGCGCGGATCTCCGCGATCTGCCGCGGGTCGAGTCCGATGGTGGGCTCGTCCAGGATCAGCACCTCCGGATCGCCCAGGAGGGCCTGGGCCAGCCCCACCCGCTGCCGGTAGCCCTTGGAGAGCTTGCCGATCAGGCGGTTCTGCATGTCCCCGATGAAGCACCGCTCCATCACGTCGGCCACCCGCCCGCGCCGCGCGGTCCGCCCCACGCCCTTGATCTCGGCCACGAAGTCCAGATAGGACGCGACCGAGAGATCGGGGTAGAGCGGCGCGTTCTCCGGGAGATAGCCGATGCGTCGCCGGACCTCCAACGACTGGGAGAACACGTCGAAGCCGGCCACGCGGGCGGTGCCGCCGCTGGCGGGCATGAAGCACGAGAGGATCTTCATCGTGGTGGACTTGCCCGCCCCGTTGGGGCCGAGAAAGCCGACGATGCGGCCCTTCTCCACGGTGAAGGACACATCGTGGATGGCCGTGACCGGTCCGTAGCGCTTCGTGAGATTGTCGACTTGGATCATACGTGCGGTCCGATTTCCGCGGGGACCGCCGCAAAGTATAGCACAGGCCTAGAAGAGCCCCGTGATGACGCCGTCCGGCGTGACGTCCACCTTCTCGGCGTTGGGACGGCGCGGCAGCCCGGGCATGGTGGTGATGTCACCGGTGATGGCCACCAGGAAGCCGGCGCCCGCCGAGATGCGGATCTCGTTGACGGTGATCTTGAACCCGCGGGGGCGATTCAGCAGGGCCGGATCGTCGGACAGCGAGCGCTGGGTCTTCGCGACGCAGATCGGTAGCCTCCCGTAGCCGAGGGATTCGGCCTGCGCGATCTGACGCTCGACCCGCTTGGGATATTCGACGCCGTCGGCGCCGTAGATCCGCCGCGCGATGGTGTCGAGCTTCACCGTGATGGGGTCGTCGAGCGCGTAGAGCGGCGCGAAGGCCGAGCGCTCCCGGGCCAGGAGGGCGAGCAGGCCCCGGGCCAGCTCCTCGCCGCCCGCGCCCCCGCGCCCGAACACGTCGGCCACGTGCACCGCCACCCCGAGCCGCGCGCAGCGCTCCCGCACCGCCGCGTATTCCGCCTCGGTGTCCGACGGGTAGCGATTCATCCCGATGAGGACCGGCACCTTGAACTGGCGCACCGCGTCCACGTGCGCCTCCAGGTTGTCGAGTCCGAGGGTGAGCGCGGCCACGTTCTCCCGGTCCAGCTCCGGCACCGGCACCCCGCCGTGGTACTTGAGCGCCCGCGCGGTGGCCACGATCATGGCCGCGTCGGGCCGTGAGCCCCGCGAGCCGGCACTTGATGTCGAAGAACTTCTCGGCGCCCAGGTCGGTGGCGAAGCCCGCCTCGGTGAGGCAGATGTCGCCGAGCTTGAGCGCGAGCCGGGTGGCCAGCACCGAGTTGCAGCCGTGGGCGATGTTGGCGAACGGCCCCCCGTGCACCAGCGCGGGCGTGCCCTCCATCGTCTGCACCAGGTTCGGGTGGATGGCGTCGCGCAGCAGCGCGATCATCGCGCCGGTCACCCCGAGCGCGTCGGCGGTCACCGGCTTGCCGTCGGCGGTCAGCGCGACCAGCATCCGGCCGAGCCGCTGCTTGAGATCCATCAGGTCCTCGGCCAGGCAGAGCGCGGCCATGATCTCGGAGGCCGAGGTGATGAGGAAGCCCGCCTCGCGCGGCACGCCGTCGAGGCGCCCGCCGAGCCCGACCACCACGCTGCGCAGGGCGCGGTCGTTGACGTCGAGGACGCGCTTCCACGCCACCTGGCGGACGTCGATGCCGAGCGGGTTGCCGTGGTGGAGGTGGTTGTCGATGGCGGCGGCGAGCAGGTTGTGCGCCGAGGTGATCGCGTGGAAGTCGCCGGTGAAGTGGAGGTTGATCTCCTCCATCGGCACCACCTGCGCCTTGCCGCCCCCGGTGCCGCCGCCCTTCATGCCGAGCGTCGGCCCGATGGACGGCTCGCGCAGCGCGATCACCGGCCGGGCGCCGACGCGCGACAGCGCCTGCCCGATGCCGATGGTCATGGTGGTCTTGCCGTCGCCGGCCGGGGTCGGGGTGATGGACGACACCACCACGAGCTTGCCGTCGGGCCGATCGCGGCGGGCGGCCAGCGCGCCGACGCGCACCTTGGCCTTGTCGTGGCCGTAGGGGATCCACTCCTCCGGGCCGAGGCCGAGCTCGCGCGCGATCTCGGCGATCGGCCGGGGCTGCCGGTCAGCGTCGGGGCGTGACGGGGTCGAGGTCGGCATCGGGCATGATCTCCTTCAGCCAGTCCGGGATGGGAATCATCTTGGCGGTGGCCGGGTTCCAGCAGGCGTGCACGGTGTGCCCGGTGGCCACCAGCTCCTTGGCCTCGTTGCGGATCTCGTAGCTGAACCGGAAGCTGGCCCGCTTGCGCTCGCTCACCCGCGAGACGACTTCCAGCAGATCGTCGAGCTTCGCCGGCTTCACGTACTTCACGAAGGCTTCCACCACCGGCAGGTGCACGCGCTCGTTCACCGCCGACATGGGCCAGCCGTACTCGCGCAGGAACTCCACGCGCCCCACCTCGAAGTAGGTCAGGTAGTTGCCGTAGTAGACGACCGACATGGTGTCGGTGTCCTTGTAGCGCACGCGCACGCGGGTGACCGATGGCATCGATGCGGCGCCATGGTACCACCCGCGAGCCGCGCTAGCGCTTGAAGACTTCCTTCAGGAGATCGGTGGCGCGGGCGGTCGGGTTGGTGCGGATCTGCTTCTCCTGCTCCGCCAGCACCGTGAAGAGCCCGCCCAGCCCTTGGTCCACGACGTAGCCGTCCAGGTCGAAGGCCTGGGACTTGGCGAACGGGATCGACTCGAAGCGCCCGACCAGATCCTTGTACTGCCGGCTCACGCCGACCTGATTCATGGACTGCTCGACCGCCGGCCGGAACGCGGTGGTCAGCCGCGGCGTGGTCTTGCCGCGAAAGTACTCGGTGGCCGCGGTGTCCCCGCCGTTCAGGAGCTTGCGGGCGTCGTCGAAGCTCATCGCGCCGATGGCGTCGAAGAAGATCTGCTTGGCCTGCGGCGCGGCGCGCTCCGCGGCGCGGTTCATGCCGAGCACCAGCTCGTCGACCTGCCCACCGAAGCCCACCGCGCGCAGCCCGCTCTCGAAATTCCGCAGCTTCTCCGGCATCAGGATCTTGATGGCCTGGTTGGAGAAGTAGCCGTCGGTCTTTCCGGTGAGGCTCACCGTCTTCTCGGTGGCCACCTGGAGCGCCTCCTTGAGCCCCGCGCCGATCTTGGCGTCCGACAGCCCCGCGCCCGCGCTCCCCTCCCCGCCGCCCAGCCCCTTCAGCAGCTTGTCCCACTGCGCGCCGGCCGGTCCCGTCAGCACGAACAGGACCGCCGCGACGGCCAGCCAGCCGGACCAGTGCCTCACTCCTCGACGTGTGCGCATGATGCCTCCTCGCTCGGGCTAGAGGTACTGCCCGTAGCGGATCTTCTCGACGACGGCCCGGATGCGCCGGTACACGTCCACCTGGCGCAGCAGGTCCTGGGTGGTGACGAGTCCCGCGTCCTGGCCTTGCCCGGCCGCGTGGACCTTCTCCTCGAGCGCGCGGCGCAGCAGATCGCGGAGCTCGCCCCCGCTCATGCCGCCCATCGGCGGCAGCAGGGAGCGGTAGTCGAGATCGCCCACGAGCCGCCGATCGGCGGCCTGCTCGGCGCGCGTCCGCGTCAGCTCGAGGATCTGCTGCTGCGCGACCGCGTCCGGCAGCGGCACCTCGACCAGCCGATCGAGCCGGCCCGGGGCCACCAGGGAGGGATCCACCACGTCGGTGCGGCTGGTGGCCGCCACCACGACGATCCGAGAGAAAGCTTCCAGGGTATCGAGCTTTTCGCAGAGCGCGGCCACGATGCGGGCGCCCGCCTCGCGGGCCTGGGCCGGCGGCAGGAGATGCTCGAGCGCGAGCGCGTCGGCCTGATCGAGGAACACCACCGCCCGGCCCTGCTCGCGCGCCAGGCCCAGGATCTCCTGCAGCAGCTCGCCGGTATTGGGCCCGAACTTGGCGGTGAGCGTGCCGAGCTTCAGGTGGTAGAAGACGGCCCCCGCCTCGGTGGCGAGCGCGCGCGCCAGCAGCGTCTTGCCGGTGCCCGGCGGCCCGTAGATCAGCATGCCCTTGGGCGGGGCGATGCCCCACTTGCGATACAGCTCGGGATCGGTCAGCGCGGTCACGAAGCTCCGCACGATGCCCTTGGCCTCGGCGAGGCCGCCGATGTCGGCGAACGAGGTCTCCGGCTTGACCTGCACCTCGACGCGCCCGGTGAGCTCGGCGAGCTTCTCGCCGAGCTTGCCGAAGATCTCGCCCAGGCGGCGCTCGATCGCCCACTGCTGCCCCTCGACGTTCTGAGGGGGCGTGTGCGGCGGCAGGGCCGGCGCGCCCGCGCGGGGCGTCTCGCTCGCCACGGGGCTAGATCCGCTCCCCCGGCCCGCCCGGGCTGCCCGGCGGCCGATCGGACTTCTCGAACACGCGCTCCTCCGCGAAGACGGGCACCCTGGCGCGGATGGCCAGCGCGATGGCGTCGGAGGGACGCGAGTCGAGCTCCATCGCCGTACCGCTCGAGGTCAGGAACACCGTCGCGTAGTAGGTGTTGTTGCGCAGGTCGGTGATCACCACCTTCGTGACCTGCACCTTGAGCCGCCCGAACAGGGTGAGGAAGAGATCGTGGGTGAGCGGGCGCGGCGGCGTGATGTTCTCGAGCGGCACCGCGATGGCGGTGGCCTCGGCGGCCCCGATCACCATCAGGACCCGCCGCTTGTCGCGCTTGCCCTCGAGCATCACGCCGTGCTGGCCGCGCTGATCGCTGAACACGCCGATCACCGTGACTTCCTGCGGGGTGGCGGCGGGCGGCGCGGGCGTCTCCCCCGGATTGCGGGCGCCCACGAGGAGAACGCCCAGCGCGAGCACCGGCGCCAGGCGGCGATATCGAGTGCGTCTCACCATGATCGACGGGGCCTCCCACGCGACGGCGTGCGACTCAGTATCGGCTCGCCTCCGGGGCAAGTCAACCGCGCGGCCCGCGCGCGCGGCGGATCAGGACGCGGGCGCGGGCGCCGTCACCGGCCTCGCGTAGCCCACGCGCAGCCGGACGCTCAGGAACGAGCCGACGATCAGCAGCACGGTGAGCGCGCTCCACATCACCGCGTACCCGAGCCCGTGCGCGACGTAGCCGAAGGCGATCGCCCCGAACGAGTTCCCGACGAGGATCACCGAGCTGAAGATGCCCACCGCGCTGCCGCGGCGACGCTCGGGCGTCACGTCCATCAGCAGGGCCGACATGGCCGGGTAGAGGAAGCCGTGGGCCGCGCCAGCCAGGAAGCCGGCCAGGAAGATGAACGGCAGCACCGGCAGCCGGAGCGCGGGCGCGAACAGGATCGCGACCAGCGCGATGATGCAGGTCGCGGCGGACTGCACGAACATGCACGGGATGATCACCGCGCGCCGGCCGCGCACGTCGATCAGGTTGCCGCCCACCACCCGCACCAGCATCGCCGCCGCCGCGTACGCGGTGTAGAAGAGGCCGACGCTCGTGATGCCCAGGTCCTCGCCGAAGGTCGGCAGGAACGTGAAGATGGTCCCGGTGCCGAGCCCGAAGAACAGCCCGATCGCCATGTGCATGTGCCGCAGCTCGAGCAGCCCTTCCCGGATGACGTGCAGGCCCGGGCGGGCGCCCAGCGCGGCCGGCCGCACGTCCCGCACCCGCCAGCACATCGCGGTGGCCACCGCCGCGATCACGGTGGAGGCCATGAAGAACGTGGGAAAGCCGAAGCGGCGGATCATGAACTCGCCGAAGAGCGGGGCCAGCGAGGTGGAGACGAGGCCCGAGAGGCCGAAGATGCCGAGCGCCCACCCGCGCCGCTCCGCGGGCACCATCTCCACCACGTGGATGTAGTTGGCGACGAAGAAGGCGGAGAAGGCCACGCCCTGCAGGATGCGCAGCACGCCGAGCAGGGGCAGCGGGCTCGCCACCACGAAGAGCGCGCAGGACACCACGAGCAGCACGGCGCCGAGCCGCATGAAGAAGCGGCGGCCCAGGTAGTCGATGAGGGCGCCCACCACCGGCTGGCAGACGATGCCGGCCGCGCTGTAGAGGCCCTGCACGAGCCCGATATCCGCCTCGTCGCCGCCCAGCCTCTGGATATACAGCGGCAGGAGCAGGAAGGTGTTCAGCGCCCCGAAGAAGAAGAAGTTCGTGAGCATGATCCGCGCGAACGGGCCATGGCTCAGGAGCTCGAGGGTCGAGCTGGTCACACGCGTTGCGGCGGGAGCGACGGCGACAGTAGAATGGCCGGCGGCATGAATCCTCGCGAGTATAGCACGCGGCGTCCGGCGGGCCCGGCGGTCGGCGACGTCATGGCCGCCGCCGCGACGCTCGAGGCCGACGGCCGCGGGCGCTTCCTCGCGCCGCCCGTGCTGCAGAGCTGGCCCGGGATCGTGCACGGCGGCGGGCTGGTCGCGCTGCTGGATGGGGCGTCCGCCGCGCTGGGGCCGGACGGCCGGCCGCGCCTCGTCGAAGGCCGCCTCACCTCGTCGGTGCCGCTCGACACGCCGCTCGCGCTCGAAGGCCACGTCGACGGCGGCGTCGCCACCGTCACCATTCTCGACGGGACGCAGCCGCTCACGTCGGCCACGATCGGTCATGGCGACATCGAGGACCCCGCGCCCGATCCCGGCTGGCGGGCGAGCGGGCGCGAGGGCTGGCCGATGCCGCTGTCCGATCAGTGCCTGGCCTGCGGCGCGCACAACCCGCTCGGGCTGCAGCTCGGCCTGCGCTTCGACGCCGACGGCGTCTGGGCCCGCTTCCTGCCCCGCGAGCCCTGGCGGCGGCCCGGCGATCGCCTCGCGCCCGCGCTGGCCGCGGTAGTGCTCGACGAGATCGCGTGGTGGCTCGGCGCCCTGGTCACGAAGGAAGGCGGCCTCACCAATCGCATCGCCCTGACCCTGCTGCGCCCCGAGGCGATCGCGCCGGGCCCGGTCACCGCGGTGGGCCGCTTCGCCGACGTGACGCCGGTGGACCGGCGGCGCACGTTCTGGCGCACCCGCTCGGCCCTGCTCGCGGCCGACGGCACCCTGCTGGCCACCGCCGCCATCGTGTTCCGGTCGGGCGCCGACTACTCCGAGCGCCAGCTGGCCTTCTTCCGCTCGCGCACCGATCCCGAGATCTTCGAGCGGATGTTCCCGAACCACGCGCGGTAGCTACGCGCCCGAGCCACCCCCCGGCTCGCAGGCCGCCAGCCGCGCGCCAGGAACACCTGCTCGCGCGGGTTGTCCACGAGGCGGAGCGCGCGCCGGTACTCGACGGCGGCCTCCGGGGCGCGGCCGAGGCGGCGGAGGAACTCGGCGCGCGCGGCGGGCAGCAGATGATAGGCGCGCAGCGCCAGGTCGTCGATCCGATCGAGCGCCGCCAGGCCCGCCGCGGGCCCGTCGGCCAGACCGATCGCCACCGCCAGGTTCAGGTCGACGACCGGGCGACGGGGCGAGCGCCGCGAGCGCCCGGTAGTGGCCCACGATGCGCGGCCAGTCCGTCGCCTCCCACGATGGCGGCCTGCGCGTGACAGGCGGCGATGGCGGCCTGGAGCTGATAGGCCCCCGCGCGCGCCGACGGCCCGGCGCGCTCGAGACAGGCGAGGCCCCGCGCGATCCGGCGCCCGGTCCCAGCGGCAGCCGGTCCTGATCCTCGAGCAGCACCAGATTGCCGTCGGCGTCGGTGCGCGCCGCCGCGCGGGAGGTCTGGAGCTCCATCAGGGCCAGCAAGCCCAGCACCTCGGGCTCGCGCGGCATCAGCTCGGCGAGCACGCGGCCGAGACGGATCGCCTCCTCGCAGAGATCGTGCCGCACGAGGTCGTCGCCCGAATGGGCCGCGTAGCCCTCGTTGAAGATCAGGTACAGCACCGCGAGCACGGCCGACAGCCGCGACGCGAGCTCGACCCCTTCCGGCACCTCGTACGGGAAGCCGCCGTCGCGGATCGTCCGCTTCGCGCGCACCAGGCGCTGGGCGATCGTCGGCTCGGGCACCAGGAACGCGCGCGCGATCTCCGTCGTCGAGAGACCGCCGACCAGCCGCAGCGTGAGCGCGACGCGGCTGTCGGCGGGGAGCGCGGGATGGCAGCAGGTGAAGATCAGCCGGAGCCGATCGTCGGGGATCTCGTCGGGCGTCTCGAAGCTGGGCACGTCAGGCGCCGGGTGCGCCGCGCCGAGCGCCTCGTGGGCGAGGGCGTCCACGCGCGCGCCGGCCCGGCGGACGCGCCGCAGATGATCGAGCGCCCGGCGGCGCGCCGTGGTGAGCAGCCACGCGCCCGGACGATCCGGGATGCCGTCCGCGGGCCAGTGATCGAGCGCCTGCTCGAAGGCCTCCTGGACCACCTCCTGCGCCGCGTCGATGTCGCGCACGATCCGCAGCACCGAGGCGACCACCCGCGCGTACTCGAGCCGGAACACCTCGGCCAGGCGCGCGCGCACGCTCTCGTCCGTCGACGGCTCCACGACCTGGCATGGTACGCCATCCGGCGATCATGCTGGGGGCGCGACCGCCGGGCCCGCGGCGCGGCGGCGGAGGCTCCCGCCCTTACATCGCCCAGACCGGCCGCACGTCGATGAAGCCGCCCTCGCCGAGCGGGACCTTCTTCGCCCACTCCAGGGCTTCCTGCTTGCGTGTCGCACTCGATCAGGTAGAAGCCGCCCAGGGCCTCCTTCGTCTCGGCGAAGGGCCCGTCCATGATCTGGCGCTGCCCGGCCTTGAAGCGGACGCGGCTGCCGTCGGTGTCGGGGCGCAGGCGCTCGCCGTGGACCATCTTGCCGGCCGCGTGCAGCTCCTGGGCGAAGCGGCCGTGTCCCTGCACCATGGCGTCCATCTCGGCCGGGGACGGAGCGGGCTGGTTCTTGTCGGAGCAGATGAGCAACAGGTAGCGCATCGGTATGCCTCCCTCTCGTGCCCTATCGTGGATGTCGGGCCGTCGAAGCGGCCCTCATCTATACGACGCCGACGACCCCCGGAATCGACAGCCGGGGTCAGGCGGGGCGGCTCGCCCGCGCCTCCGCCGCCTTCACCTGCAGGGCCTCCCAGACCGCCAGGGGCACGGTCGGGTTGCCCAGGACCGCGGCGCGCACCGGCGGGCCGTGGAAATCGGAGCCGCCGGTCGCGAGCAGGCCGTGCCGGCGGCAGAGCTCGACATAGCTGCCGCGCTGGGCGGGGGTGTGCTCGCTGTAGAAGCACTCGATGCCCATGAGCCCGGCCGCGACCAGGGACGGGATCAACGCGTCCCGATCCGACAACCCCGGGTGGGCGAACACGGGCACGCCGCCGGCCCGGCGCAGCAGCCGCACCGCGTCCTCGGGCGTGAGCTTCTTGCGCTGGACGTGCGCGGGCTTGCCCGCGGCCAGGTACTTGTCGAAAGCCTCGCGCACCGTCTTGACGTAGCCGCGCTCGACCATCACGCGGGCCACGTGCGGGCGCCCCGCCGAGCCCTCCTGCACCAGGGCGAACACGCGCTCGGGGTCGATCGGCATGCCGAGCTCGGCGAGCCGCTCGGCCATCCGGTGCACGCGCGCCCGGCGCTCTTCGCGCTGGGCGCGGCAGAAGTCCTGGAACCACGCCGCTTCGTAGTCCATGCAGTAGCCCAGGATGTGGATCTCGGCGCCCTCGACGTCGCAGTTGATCTCGATGCCGGGCACGATGACGAGCGGCGGGTGGAGCCGCGCCTCCTCGATCGCCTCGGCGAGGCCCTCGGTGGAGTCGTGATCGGTGATCGCGAGCACGCGCACCCCGCGCCGGGCCGCCTCGGCCACCAGCTCGCGCGGCCGGAGCGTGCCGTCGGAGGCGATCGTGTGCGTGTGGAGGTCGACGCCGCCCGCCATCGGGTCCCGCGGCGCCTAGCGCGATCCGTTCGCGAGATAGGTGAGCAGCGTCCGCACGCCCACGCCGGTGGCGCCCTTGGGCCCGAGCGGCAGCTCCCGCTCGGTGAAGGCGGTGCCCGCGATGTCGAGATGCGCCCACGGCACGCCCGCGGTGAACTCGCGCATGAAGAGGCCGGCCACGATGGCCCCGGCTCCGCGCTGGCTCGAGATGTTGTTGAGGTCGGCCACGTCGCTCTTGAGCCCGTCCTTGTACTCGTCGTGGAGCGGCAGCCGCCACATCCGCTCCCCCGCCCCGTCGGCGGCGGCCAGGACCCGCGAGGCGAGGCCGTCGTCGCTGGCCATCATCCCGGACACGCCCTGGCCCAGCGCGATGACCACCGCGCCGGTCAAGGTCGCCATGTCGATCATCTCGTCCGGCTTGATGTGCTCGACCGCGTAGGCGAGGGCGTCGGCCAGGGTGAGCCGGCCCTCCGCGTCGGTATTGCCGATCTCGATGGTGAGCCCGTTCATCGCCCGCACGATGTCGCCCGGGCGCTGCGCGGTGCCGGAGGGCATGTTCTCGGTGGCCGCGATCAGCCCATGCACCTCGACCGGGGGCTTGAGCCGCGGCAGGGCCTGGAAGATGCCCAGCACCGACGCGGCGCCCGCCATGTCGTCCTTCATCCGCAGCATGCCGTCGGCGGTCTTGAGATCGAGCCCGCCCGAGTCGAAGGTGATGCCCTTGCCGATCACCACCACGCGGCGGCGCGCCCGGCCCTTCGGGGTGTAGGTCAGGTGGATGAACTTGGGCGCCTCCTCGCTGCCCTGCGCCACGCCCACGTAGGCGCCCATGCCCATCGTGGCGCACTCGGCCCGGTCCAGGACGCGCAGGGCGAGCCCGCCCTCCTCGGCGATCTCGGCCGCGCGCCGCGCCAGGAAGGTGGGCGTCACCACGTTGGCCGGCTCGTTGACCAGGTCGCGCGCCAGGCAGGTGGCCTCCGCCGCGATGCGGCCGAGGCGCACCCCGTCGCGCGCGGCGGCCGCGCTGCGCCGGTCGGGCTCGAGCACGGTGAGCGCGCGGACCACCTTGCCGTTCTTCTCCTTCAGGTACTTGTCGAAGCGATAGGTGCCGAGCAGCGCGCCCTCCGCGACCGCCTGCGCCCGCTCGCGCGCGGGCAGCGCGGCGGCGGGCATGAACACGGCGATCGAAGCGGCGCCCAGGTCGCGCGCGCGCCGCACCGCCGCGGCGGTGGCGCGGCGGATGGGCTCGGCGTCGCGCGCCCGCGCGCCCCGCTTGACCGGGCCCAGCCCCACCACGAGGACCCGCTCGGCGGGGATCACGCCCGCGGTGTGGAAGTAGGAGATCTGCCCCGGCTTGCCCTCGAACTTCTCGCTCTTCTGCACGCGCGAGAGCAGGCCGCCGAGCGCCCGGTCCAGCGCGACGATCTCGGGCGCGGGCCGCGCGCCGTCGCCGTACTGCCCCAGCACCAGCACGTCCGCGCGCGCTTCCGATGGGCTCCGGGTCTCCAGCGCCAGCTCCATTGCGGTCATCCTCCGTGGGACAGGGTCTGTGGCGGGCAGAGGCTCACGGCGCGGTGGACCATGTCCGCGAGCCCGTCGGTGGTGTCGTAGCGGCCGAGATCGGCGATCGGCACCCAGCGCACCTCGGCGGCGTCGCTGCCCGCGCGCGGGACCCCGGACTCGACCGCCGCGACGTAGTCGATGATCACGTAGTGATAGTGCACGCGGGGCGGCTCCGATCCGTTCTCGGGGGCGAGCCGCACCCGGTCGATCACCCCGCAGAGCCCGAGCAGGCGCACGCTCACCCCGCATTCCTCCAGCACCTCGCGGCGCGCCGCGTCCTCGATGCGCTCGCCCAGGTGCACGAGGCCGCCGGGAATGCTCCACTTGCCCTGGGACGGCGGCTGCCCGCGCTTGACCAGGAGCACGCGGTCACCGTCCAGGATCACCGCCCCCACGCCCACACGCGGCGCATCCGGGTACTCGCGCGCGAACGTCATCGGACCCTCTCCCCTCCGGGGAGAGGGCAGGGTGAGGGGCTGCAGGGTGAGGGGTGGTCACGGTCATCGCGCGGCCGGATCGCGTCCAGCGGTCGGTCCCGTACTTCTCGCGCACCAGCGACTCGGCCAGCTCCATCTCCTCCGCCGCCAGCCCGCCGGCAGCCAGCTCGAGCCCGTGCACCGCGCGGAAGCCCTCGGCCAGCGCGGTCATGGTCTCCTCGAATGAAGGCCGCCGGCCCAGCACGGCCTCGAGCGTGGTCATGCCGGCCAGCGGATCGCGCTCCGCCGGGAACACGCGCCGCAGGCGGTCCGGCGCGGCGCCCAGCATCACCGCCCCGTGCTGCAGGAAGCCCGCGCCCTGCCGCCGCTGGGCGCTGCCCACCACCTTGAGGCCGGCGACTTCCAGCTCGTACGAGCCCGTCCGCGCGAAGCAGAAGGTGGGCATCGCGGTGGGATCGGAGGGCTGCACCGGCACCATCTCGACCGGCGCGCCCAGGCGATTGATCCCGGCGGCGAGGGCCGCGCCGATCCAGCGATACGTCTCGAGCAGGTCCCCCGCGCCCTCGAAATCCCCCGCGCGCGCCGCCACGCTGTAGGTCAGCTCGAGCTCGGGCCCCTCGTGGAGAATCGCGCTGCCGCCGGTGGGCCGGCGCACGAGCCCGAGGCCGAGCGCGGACGCCGCCTCCATGGCGATGCGATGGTCGAGGGCCTGCCCGTAGCCGAGGGAGATGGTGGCGGGCTGCCAGGAGAAGAAGCGGAGCGTGGGGGGCGCGGTGCCCGCGAGCCGGCCCAGCAGGAGGGCCTCGTCCAGCGCCATGTTGAGCGCGCCGTCGAGGGGCTCGGTGACCAGCAGGCGGAACGGAGTCGTCACCCCTCGACTTGTCACCCCTCACCCTGCCCTCTCCCCAGGGGGAGAGGGTTATTTGGACGGACGCCACCTCAGCACGGGCTGGCGGGCGGCCAGCGTCTGGTCCAAGCGGCGCACCGGCGTCGTGACCGGCGCCTCGTGGATCAGATGCGGGTTCGTCTCGGTCTCCCGCGCGATCTGGATCATGGCGTCGCAGAACTGGTCGAGCGTCTCCTTCGACTCGGTCTCGGTGGGCTCGATCATCAGCGCCTCCTCGACGATCATCGGGAAGTACGTCGACGGGGCGTAGAAGCCCAGGTCCAGCAGCCGCTTGGCGATGTCCATCGCGGACACCCCGAGCTTCTTCTGGCGCCGGGCGGAGAGCACGCACTCGTGCATGCACGGGCCGGGCGCCGAGCGGTCGTAGTCGCCCTCGAGGCGCTTGAGGATGTAGTTGGCGTTGAGCACCGCGTTCTCCGAGACCGAGCGCAGGCCGTCCGGTCCCATCGTGCGGATGTAGGTGTAGGCGCGCACCAGCATGCCGAAGTTGCCCCAGAAGGCCTGCAGCTTGCCGATGGACTGCGGGCGGTTCCAGTCGAGCCCGAAGGCGCCGGCGTCCCGCTTGACCACCACCGGCGTGGGCAGGAACGGGGCCAGATGCGCCTTGATGCCCACCGGCCCCGAGCCGGGGCCCCCGCCGCCGTGCGGCGTGGTGAAGGTCTTGTGCAGGTTGAAGTGGCAGACGTCGAAGCCCAGGTCGCCGGGGCGCGTGATGCCGAGGATGGCGTTGAAGTTGGCGCCGTCCATGTAGACCTGCACGCCCTTGGCGTGGCACATCTCGGTGATCTGGTGGATCTTCGACTCGAAGAGCCCCAGCGTGTTGGGCTGGGTGATCATGAACGCGGCCACGTCCTCGTCGAGATGCCGCTCGAGGTCCACGAGATCCACGTCCCCGTTGGCCTCGGACTTGAGCTCGACCACCGCGAAGCCGGCCAGCGCGGTGGACGCGGGATTGGTCCCGTGCGCCGAGTCGGGGATCAGCACCTTGTGGCGCCGCTCGCCCCGCGCCAGGTGGTAGGCGCGGATCATCAGCACGCCCGCCAGCTCGCCCTGGGCGCCCGCCGCGGGCTGGAGCGAGACCTCATCCATCCCGGAGATCTCGGCCAGGTCCCGCCCGAGCTCCCACATGAGCTGGAGCGCGCCCTGGCTCGCCGCCTCCGGGGCCAGCGGGTGCAGGCGCGCGAAGCCGCCCAGCCGCGCCATGTCCTCGTTGATCTTCGGGTTGTACTTCATCGTGCACGAGCCGAGCGGATAGAAGTGGGTGTCCACGCCGTAGTTCATCTGCGACAGGCGCGAGTAGTGGCGGACCACGTCCACTTCGGAGACCTCCGGCAGCTCGGCGGCGGACGCGCGCAGGTGCTCCTTCGGCAGGAGCGCGGCCGGATCGCTGTCCGGCACGTCGCTCTCGGGCAGCGAGTAGGCGAAGCGGCCGGGCGCGGAGAGCTCGAAGATCAGCTTGTCGTAGGCGGGCTTGGCGGCGGGCATGGCGGCCTCACGCCACCGCCGCGGCCAGCGCGGCCGCGTAGGCGTCGATCTCGTCCTTGGTGCGCTTCTCGGTCACCGCGACGAGCAGGCAGTCCTTGTAGGCGCGGTCGAACCCCTTGAGCGGCACGCCGGCGAGCAGCCGGTCCTTCATGAGGCGCTTGATCACCCGCTCCGGCGACTTCGGGAGCTGGAGCGTGAACTCCTTGAAGAAGGGCGCGGTGAAGCGCAGCCGAACCCCCGGGATCTTCGTGAGCTCACGCGCCGCGTAGTGGGCCTTGGCGGTCGAGAGCTCGCCGACCTTGCGCAGCCCGCGCTTGCCCAGGATCGACACGTAGATCGTGGCCATCAGCGCGCACAGCGCCACGTTGGTGCAGATGTTCGACGTCGCCTTCTCGCGGCGGATGTGCTGCTCGCGCGTCTGCAGCGTCAGCACGAAGCCGCGCTGGCCGTCCACGTCCACGGTGGCGCCGACCAGGCGGCCGGGCATCCGCCGCACCAGCTCCTGCTTGGCCGCGAAGACCCCGAGGTTGGGGCCGCCGAAGCTCATCGGCACCCCGAGCCCCTGCCCCTCGCCCACCACGATATCGGCGCCGCAGGCGCCCGGGGGAGTCAGCAGGCCGAGATTCACCGGATCCGCGACCACGACCAGGAGCGCGCCCGCCTCGTGGGCGATGTCCGCGATCGCCCGGACGTCCTCGAGCGAGCCGAAGAAGTTCGGGTACTGGATCACCACCGCCGCGCTGTGCTTGGATACCGCCTTCCGCAGCGCGTCCAGGTCGGTGACCCCGTCGCCGAGCGCGACCGACTTGATCTTGAGCCCGGGGCCTTCCACGTAGGTCTCGACCACCTGGCGGTAGAGCGGGTTCACCCCGCGCGAGATCAGCAGGGTGTCGCGCCCGGTCACCGAGTGGGCCATCAGCGTGGCCTCGGCCAGCGAGGAGGCGCCGTCGTAGATCGAGGCGTTGGCCACGTCCATGCCGGTCAGCTCCGCCATCATGGTCTGGTACTCGAAGATCGAGCGCAGCGTGCCCTGGCTGGCTTCCGGCTGGTACGGGGTGTAGGCGGTGAAGAACTCGCCGCGGGAGATCAGGTGGTTGATGGGGCTCGGGATCGCGTGGTCGTAGGAGCCCGCCCCGAGGAAGCAGGCATGGTCGTCCGCGCCCGCGTTGAGCGCGGCCATGCGCTGGAGATGCCGGATCAGGTCGGTCTCGGCCATGGCGCGCGGCAGGTTCAGCGGCCGCGACAGCCGCGCCTTGGTCGGGATGCGGACCAGCAGGTCCTCGATCGAGGCGGCGCCGATGACGCCCAGCATCTCCTTCTGCTGGGCCGCCGTGTTGGAGATGTAGCGCATGCTAGTGCCCGCCGCCGTCGGCGATGAGCTTCTCGTAGTCCCCGGCGCTCATCAGGCCGTCCACGTCTTTCGGATTCGCCATCCGGATGACGAGCATCCAGCCTTTCCCGTAGGGGTCGGTGTTCACGAGCTCGGGCTGCTTCGGCAGCTCCGCGTTGACCTCCACCACCTCGCCCGAGACCGGCGCGAAGAGATCGGAGACCGCCTTCACCGACTCGACCACCCCGAACGTCTTCATGGCGGTGACCTTCGCGCCCACCTTGGGCAACTCGACGAAGACCACGTCGCCGAGCTGCTCCTGGGCGAAGGCGGTGATGCCGATGCGGGCGCGGTCGCCCTCCACCTTGGCCCATTCGTGCTCGCGGGTGTACTTGAGCTCAGCGGGAACGTTCGCCATCGACGTCTCTCTCCTAGGCCTTCTTGGTGTGCGAGGGATGGAAGGGGGTCTTGACCACGCGGGCGGCGTGCGCCGCGCCCCGGATCTCCACGGCCAGCTCGCTGCCGACCGCGGACAGCGCGGAGGGGACATAGCCGATCCCGATCGAGCGCTCCACCGACGGGCCGAACGAGCCCGAGGTCACCACGCCGACCGGCGCGCCGGCGGACATGAGCCGGTAGCCGTGACGGGGCACCGCGCGCTCCGCCATCTCGAAGCCGACCAGCTTGCGGGCGATCCCGCGCGCGCGGAGCGCCTCGATGGCCTCGCGGCCGATGAACTCGCCCTTGGCGGGCTTGACCACCCAGCCGAGCCCCGCCTCGAGCGGGTTCGTGGTCTGGTCGATGTCGTTGCCGTAGAGCGCGTACTTCATCTCGAGGCGCAGCGTGTCGCGCGCGCCCAGGCCGATCGGCTGGATGCCGTCCGGGCGGCCCGCCTCGATCAGGGCGGCCCAGAGCCGCTCGGCCCCGCCCGCGGCGACGTAGAGCTCGAAGCCGTCCTCGCCGGTGTAGCCGGTGCGCGAGATGATGGCGGGCACGCCCGCCACCGCGCCGCGGGCGAAGTGGTAGTACGGGACGCCGGTCACGTCGCGATCGGCGAGGCGGCCGACGAGCGCTTCCGCCTTCGGGCCCTGCACCGCGAGCAGCGCGGTCTCGTCGCTGACGTTCTTCCACTCGGCGCGGCCGACGCTGTGGGCGGTGACCCACGCCCAGTCCTTGTCGATGTTGGAGGCGTTGACCACGAGCATGTAGTGGTCGGCGGCCAGCCGGTACACCGTGAGGTCGTCCACGATGCCGCCCTCCGGGTAGCAGAGGGCCGCGTACTGGACCTGGCCGATCTCGAGCGTGCGCGCGTCGTTGGTGCAGAGGCGCTGGACCGCGGCGAGGGCGTCGGGCCCGCGCACCTCGAACTCGCCCATGTGGCTGATGTCGAAGAGGCCGACCGCGCGGCGCACCGCGCGGTGCTCCTCGATGATCCCGGTGTACTGCACCGGCATGTCCCAGCCGCCGAAGGGCACCATCTTCGCGCCCGCCTTGACGTGTACGTCGCGGAGCGGGGTGCGCTTGAGCGGGGTTGACGCGGTGGTCTCCGTCATCTGGATGCCTGGGTGGATGCCCGGGGCGCCCTCATCTTAATGGATGGCCGCCGGGGCCGCAACGATCCGGTAGCCGCGGCTCTCCATGCAGGCGATCCACTCGCGCTCGAAGCGGGAGCGGCCGGTCACGCTGATCGCGCCGCCCGCGATACCCCCCGCGCCGGCGCCCGCGATCAGGCCCTCGCTGGCCGTCGACGACGCGACGGTCGTGGGCAGCCCGGTCAGGAAGCCGCCGAGCGCGGCGCCGCTCGTGCCGAGGACGAAGACGTTGCGGAGGGCATTGGCCAGCGGGGAGTCGTCGCCGTTGTAGTTGTGGCGGTAGCCCACCTCGGCCTTGCAGTCGGCCACGTCGAGGCGGTGCTGGGTCGCGGTCTGCTCGCGGGCCGCCGCCGTCTCGGGCAGCCGGGCCACCGAGCAGCCCGGCGCCAGGAGGGCGGCGACCAGGACGAGGCCGGCGGCGCGCCCGGTCATCAGTGGGCGGGCAGCCAGTCGCGCAGCGGCTTGACCTGGCAGCCGGCCTTCTCCAGCGCCTCGCGCACCGTGCGCACGATGCGCTCGGCGCCCGGGGTATCGCCGTGGCAGCAGATGGTCTGCACCGAGATGTCGATCTCCACGCCGTCCATGGTGCGGACCTTCCCGCGCATCGCCATCTCCACGGCCTGCGCGGCGGCCTTCACCGGGTCGGTGATGAGCGAGCCCGCGATCTTGCGGGAGACGAGCGTGCCGTCCACGTTGTAGGCGCGGTCCGCGAAGCCCTCCGAGGCCACCCGCGCGCCCATCTTGCGGCACGTGGCGTCGTAGCGCCCGGAGGCGAGCGTCATCAGGATCAGGTCCGAGTCCATCGCGGACTGTCCGGCCGCGGTGGCGAGCGCCTCGTCGGCCTCCATCATGCTGTAGAGGATGCCGTGGGGCTTCATGTGCTGCAGCTCGGGACCCCGCCGCGCGCGCGATCTCGCGCAGCGCGCCGGTCTGGTAGCAGAGGTAATCCTGCAGCTCGCGCTGGCTCACGTCCATCTTGCGCCGGCCGAAGCCCATGAGATCGGGCAGCGAGGGGTGGGCGCCGAGGGCGACGCCGGTGCGCCAGCGCCAGCTCCACCGTCTTGCGCATGATGTGCGGGTCGCCGCCGTGGAAGCCGCAGGCCACGTTGGCGGAGCTGATGAACGGCATGATGGCCTCGTCGGCGCCGAGCGTCCAGCGCCCGTACGACTCGCCCATGTCGCAGTTGAGGTCGATGGCCTTGCGAGCCGCAGCCGAAGGCGAGGCGAGCGCATTCGAAAGAGGGGCGACGGCGGCTCATGGCCCTACTCGAGAACCCGGCCCAGCGTCTCCACGAAGCGGTCCACGTCGGCGTCGGTCATGGCCAGGGAGCAGGCGCCGAGCCCGCGCTGGGAGAGGAGCACGCCCTCGTTGACCAGGCCCAGGAACGTCCGCGCGGGCGTCTTCGGATCCTCCGGGCGGGCCGAGCGGTAGTCGCTCAGCTTCTTCTTGGTGTGATGCAGCCAGAAGAGCGAGCCGGTGCCGGTGATCTGGCCCGCGTAGCCCTTCTTGCGCAGGAGGCGCCGCACCCCGTCGCGCAGCCGATCGCCGAGCGCCTCGAGGCGCGCATACGCGTCCGGCGTGAGCTGCTCCATGGTGGCGATGCCGCCCGCCATCGTGAGCGGGTTGGCGTTGAAGGTGCCGCCGTGGTTGATGCGGCCCTTGCCGTCGCGCGGGTCGTAGAAGTTCATCACGTCCGCGCGCCCGCCGAAGGCGCCCACCGCGAGGCCGCCGCCGATGATCTTGCCGAGCGTGGTCAGGTCCGGCCGGATGTTGAAGCGCTCCTGGGCGCCGCCGCGGCCGATCCGGAACGAGATGACCTCGTCGAAGATCAGCAGGATGCCGAGGCGCTGGGTGACCTCGCGCAGCTTCTCGAGGAACCCCTCGCGCACCGGGATCATGCCCGCGTTGGCCAGCAAGGGATCGATGATCAGCGCCGCGATGTCACCTCCCTGCTTCTCGAGGATCTTCTCGCAGGCGTCCGCGTCGTTCCACGGCAGCGTCACCACGTGCTTGAGCACCATGGGCGGCACGCCCGAGGACCACGCCACCGACTTCGGCCGCTTGCGCGAGCCGGCGGTGGCCGGATCCGGCGCCACGCTCACCAGCACCCAGTCGTGGGTGCCGTGGTAGGCGCCCTCGAACTTGGCGATCTTGGCGCGGCCGGTGAACGCGCGGGCCACCCGCACCGCGTGCATGGTGGCCTCGGTGCCGGAGTTGGCGAAGCGCACCACCTCCATGCCCGGAATGCGCGTGGTGAGGATCTCGGCGAGCCGGATCTCGTGCTCGCTCGGGCCCGGGAACGACATGCCGTTCACCGCCGCGTCCTGGATCGCCTTCACCACCTGCGGGTTGGCGTGGCCCAGGATCAGGCTCGTGTAGTTGCCGTTGAAGTCGAGCCGCTCGATCCCGTCGGCGTCCCAGATCCGCGCGCCCTCGCCGCGGGTGATGTAGAACGGGTACGGGTCGAAGAAGGTGGTCGTCCGGCTATTGCCGCCCGGCATCACCCGCAGCGCCTCCTCGAAGAGCTGGCGGGAGCGGGGGGTCTTGGCCTGGTAGTCGGTGACGGCGCGCTCGAGAGACATGGCGTTCCTCCCTGGATCCGGTGGCTATTCGATAGCGGTGTCCAGCGACCGCAGGCTCTGCCGCAGCATCGCATGAGCCTCGGCCACTGTCACGCGGCGGAAGTGGAGCCGCCCGCCCGGCTTCACCTGGGCGATCCGGCCGATGTGGAAGGAGCAGATGGTGCCGATCTTGGTGTATCCCCCGGTGGATTGCCGGTCGGCCAGCAGCACGATGGGCTGGCCGTCGCCGATGACCTGGATGCCGCCCAGCGCCACGCCGTCGGAGATGATGTCGTGGCCGCGGGTGTGCTCGATGACGGCCCCCTTGAGCCGCGCGCCCATGCGGTCGTTCTGGGGCAGCATCTCGTAGGGGGCCTCGAAGAGGGCCGCGATGCCCGTCGGCGTGAAGCGATCGTCCTGCGGGCCCAGCACCACCGCCAGCTCGGGCTCGCCCCCGTACGTGGGCACGCGGTCGGGATGCAGGCGGTGCGGCCGGGCCGCCCCCGCCGGGCCCAGCGGCAGCCGGTCGGCCTTGCGCAGCGCGCGGCCCTCGAGGCCGCCCAGCCGGCCGCGCACGTAGGTCGCGCGCGAGCCGAGCACCGGCGGCGTCTGGATGCCGCCCGCGATCGCCAGGTAGGCGCGCACCCCGCTGCGCGCGGGGCCCAGCTTGAGCACGTCGCCCGCGTGCACGCGCAGCCCCTGCCAGGCGGGCACCGGCGCGCCGTTCACGGTGGGCGCCATGTCGGCGCCGGTGATCGCGATCAGCCGCTCGTCGGTGAACTCCACGCGCGGGCCGATCAGCGTGCACTCGAGCCCGGCCGCGGTGTCCGGATTGGCGATCAGGCGGTTGGCGAGGAGGAAGGCCTCGCGGTCCATCGGCCCCGAGGCCGGGATGCCCACGCGCAGATGGCCGGGCCGGCCCAGGTCCTGGATGGTGGTGAGCGGGCCCGCGTCCTGGACGAGCAGGTCGCTCATGGCGTCGTGGTGACGGAGCCGGCGATCCGGGGCGTGTAGCGGCCGGCGTCCACCAGGGCCGCGATCGCGTCGTACTCGGCGCGGTCGACCGGGCGGAAGCGCACGTGATCGCCCGCGCGGAGCAGGATCGGATCGGGCGCGGTCGGATCGTAGAGGCGCACCGGCGTGCGGCCGAGCACCCAGAAGCCGCCCGGGCTCTCCACCGAGTAGATGCAGCACTGCACGCCCCCGATGCTCACGCTGCCGGGCGGCGTCTTCACGCGCGGGTTCGTGAGGCGCGGGATCGTCAGGCGCTCGGGCATGCCGGTCATGTACGGCAGCCCGGGGGTGAAGCCGACGAAGTAGACGTAGTAGTCGGCCGCCGCGTGCAGGCGCGCCATCTCCTCGGGCGCGAGCCCGAGCTTGGCCGCGGCGGCCTCGAGCTCGAAGCCCAGCTCGCCGCCGTAGCAGCACGGCAGCTCCACGGTGCGCACGGGCGGCAGCACCTCCGGGCGCGCCTCGGCCAGGAGCCCGCGCAGCGTGGCGGTCAGCTCCTCGTAGCCCACCACGAGCGGGTCGTAGTAGACGAGCAGGGCGCGATAGCTGGGAACGGTCTCGCCGACGCCGGGCACGCGCTTCTGCTGGAGCAGGTACTCGAGCGCCAGGATGCGGGCGTTGATGTCGCGGGTGATCTCGTCACCCAGCTCGACCGAGAGGGCGCGATCCCCGCAGGGGAGGAACCGCGGCTCGGACCAGATCGTCACCGGGCGGGAGTGATCAGATTGCCGCGAGCGTGTGATTCGGCAGGTCGGTGATGAACATGTGCCCCGGGCTGTGCGTGATCATGAACGCGGGCTTCGAGGCCAGCGCCACCGCCTGCGGCGTCACCCCGCAGGCCCAGAACACCGGCACCTCGCCCGCGCGAACGCCCACCGAGTCGCCCCAGTCGGGCTTGTTGACGTCGGCGATGCCGAGCGCCGCCGGGTCGCCGATGTGCACGGGGGCGCCGTGGGCGCCGGGGAAGCGCGCCGAGGCCGTCACCGCCTTCGAGACGAGCCCGGTCGGGATCGGCCGCATCGAGACGACCATGGGCCCGTGGAACTGGCCGGCGGGCCGGCACGCCACCGAGGTCTTCCACATCGCCACGTTCTTGCCCTCGTCGATGTGGCGCATCGGGATGCCCGCGTCGAGCAGCGCCCACTCGAAGGTGAACGAGCAGCCGAGGAGGAAGGCGACCAGGTCATCGCGCCAGAACGGGGTCACGTCGGTGACCTCGTCGGCGAGCACGCCGTCCTTGTAGATGCGATACCGCGGAATGTCCGTGCGCAGGTCGGCCCCCGGCGCCACCCCCACCGGCTCGGGCGAGCCCACGTCGGTCACCTCGATGAGCGGGCAGGGCCGCGGGTTGCGCTGGCAGAAGAGCAGGAAGTCGTAGGCCTGCTCCTTCGGCAGCACCGCGAGGTTGGCCTGCACGAAGCCGGGGGCGAGCCCGGCGGTGATGGTGGCGAGCCGGCCCGCCCGGATGTCGGCCCGGATCTCCTTCGGATGGCGCGCGTCGATCGGCATCGGTGGTGTCTCCCCTCGCCCAGTCTACTTGAGGTGCCCGAGCCGAGGCCAGAGATCGGCGTTGGCCGAGCACGTGCGGCTTCTCGCCGCGCAGCACGCGGAGCATCTCGGCGGTCACCTGGAGCGCCATCCCGCGCATGGTCTCCCGAGTCACCCCCGCGATGTGGGGCGAGACGATCACGTTCTCGAGCTGGAAGAAGCGGTTGTCGGAGGACGCGGGCTCCTCCTCGAAGACGTCGATGCCCGCCGCGCGGATCTTGCCGCTCTCGAGCCCGGCCACGAGGGCGTTCTCGTCCTGGGTCTTGCCGCGGGAGGTGTTCACGAAGATCACGCCGTCCTTCATCTGGGCCACCGCGGCGGCGTCGATCATGTGATGCGATTCCTTGGTATGCGGCGTGTGGCAGGTCACCACGTCGGCCTGGCGCAGGACCGAGGCCATGTCGGGCATCGGCTCGACCCCGCGGTTGCGCACCTCGTCGGCCGGCACGTACTTGTCGTACCCGATCACCCGCATGCCGAGCGCGGCCGCGGTCCGGGCCACCCGCCGGCCGATATTGCCGACGCCGATGATGCCGAGCGTCTTGCCGTTCAGCTCGAGCATGCCCTCCCAGCGGGCCTTGCCCCACTCGGCCTTGCGGGTCCGCTGGTCCACCACCACCGCCTGCTTGGCGCAGGCCAGCATGAGCATGATCGCGTGCTCGGCCACCGAGTTCGAGTTGGAGCCGGGCGCGTGCACCACCGCGACGCCGAGATCGGTGGCCGCGGGCAGGTCCACGATGTCGAGTCCCACCCCGTGACGCCCCACCACCTTGAGCTTCGGGCAGGCCGCCATCAGGCTCCGGGTGCAGTCCGGCTTGGAGCGGAAGAGGATGCCCTCGGCCTCCTTGGCGGCGGCGATCATGCCGGCCTCGGTCTCGGCGCTCGTGACGACCACCCGCGCCTCCGCCTCGAGCTGCTTCATCCCATCCTCGTGGATGGGCCCTCCGAGCACGACGAGCGGTTTCATGGAGCGCATTATAGCGGACTCGTCCGCGCGGAGTCACCCGGGGCGTCGCGGAAGAAATAACCCGGTAGAAGCTCCTGTTCGTCCGCGAGCCCCGCCGCCCTTCATGAAAATGCCCCGCCAGTATTGGGCCGGCGAGAGGCGCGGCTCGATGGCGGGCTGGCACGTCGCTTGAACTCCCGACGCCGCCCCCCTTCATCAAATTCCCGGGGCAGGAGGAGACGGGATGAGCGAGCAGACGCTACTGGAGCACGGACACGATCGCGCGCGTCGAACCGCCGCACTGCTGGGCGGTGATCCTGGCCGGCGGCGAGGGCATGCGACTGCGGCCTCTGGTCCGCCAGGTGTTCGGCGCCGATCGGCCGAAGCAGTACGTGCGCCTCCTCGGCCCGCGCACGCTCCTACGGCAGACCCTCGACCGCGTGGCCCTCGCCATCCCGCCGGAGCGTACGCTCGTCGTCACGGTCCGCCGGCACGCCGGCTACATCGCCGAGGAGTTCTCCGGCGCCACGCGCCCGCGGATCCTGGCCCAGCCGCTCGATCGCGGCACCGCCGCCGGGGTGCTCTACCCGGCGCACTGGATCGCCTGGCGCAATCCCGAAGCGACGGTGGCGATCTTCCCGTCCGACCACTTCCTGCTCGGCGACACCGCCTTCATGGCCCACGTCGCGGAAGTGACCGCCTGGGTCGAGAAGCATCCCGAGCGGCTCGTGCTGCTCGGCGCCCCGCCGACCTCACCGGAAGTGGAATACGGATGGATCGAGCCGGACGAGGCGCTCGGCGATCTCTCCACCGGCCCGGTCCGGGCGGTGCGGCAGTTCTGGGAGAAGCCGTCGGTCGCGCGCGCCCGCGCCTGTCTCGGGGCCGGTCACCTGTGGAATACGTCGGTCCTCGTCGCCAAGGTCGCGACGCTGGTGCAGACCGGCTGGCAGGCGCTGCCCGAGCTGAGCGATCGCCTGGCCCACATCGAGCCGTTCCTGGGCACGCCCGAGGAAGCCGATGCGGTCCGACAGGCCTACGAGCTGATGGCCCGGGCGAATTTCTCGAAGAGCGTGATCGAAGCGTGTCCGGATGCGCTCGCGGTCTCCCGGCTCCCGCGCATCGTCTGGTCCGATCTGGGGAGCCCGCACCGGGTGATGGAGGCCGTCACCCGCATGCGGATCCGGCCGGAGTGGGCGGAGACGCTCGCCCCGTCGGCCTGATCGGCCCGGCGCCCGCGGCCCGCTTCAGGCCGAGGCGGCGACCCGAGGCACCGGGCGGAGCGGCGGCGACGTGGTGAGCGTGACGTGGAGATCGCAGTAGTCCCGGAGCAGCTCCGGGCTCTGCTCGCGGATCTCGGCCAGGACCGATTCCCCGCCCTTGCCCGTGCGGAGTTGCGTCGCCGCGCGAGACAGGATCCGCTGCCGGCGGGCCAGTTCGTGCTGGGTCTCCGAGATCTCGGCCAGGCGCCGGGTGACCTCGGTCAGGAGCGACTCATCAAGCTCTCGCCGCTGCGCCATCGTTGTCTGGTCTCCTCTCGCAAAATCGCAACACCTTCACAAGTCGCAACACCCGAAGCAACTCGGCTGCCACCCGCCCAAACCCCGGCAACGAGCCCGTTTTCCGTCCGGATCGGGCGGTGCGGTGCGCTGAGTACCCAAGGGTTACCGGGTCAGAACTTCCGAGCGTCAGGAGGTCGCCGGCCGGTAGCCGGGTCGTTCTTACCGTGCCACAATGCCGTCATCGCGACTGGCTGACCCGATCGCGTGGCGGTCATCTTCATAGTTTCCAGCACATCGCCGCGCCCTCGGTCCGGGCACGGCCCTTGCTCGATCAGTGGACATGGACGATTCGCGATGGCGGTGAAGCCACAGATTCTCATCGTGGACGACGAGGAAGACTCGCGCGCCGGGCTCGAGACCCTGCTCGGCACGTGGGGCTACGCGACGGACGTCGCGTCCCAGGGACGGGAAGCGCTCGAGAAGATCCCCCACCTGCGCCCCTCGCTCGTCATCACCGATCTCATGATGCCGGACATGGACGGCCTGGCGCTGCTGAACGCGCTCCAGCAGGAGATGCCGAGAATGCCGGTGATCATCCTGACCGGCCGCGCCACCGTGGACACCGCGGTGGGCGCGATGCGCCAGGGCGCCTACGACTACCTCACCAAGCCGGTGGACCTGGACCGGCTCCGGCTGCTGGTCGAGAAGGCCCTGGACCGGGCCCGGACCCTGGACGAGATCACGATCCTGCGGCGGCGCGTGAAGGACGTCTGGGGGATGGGCCGGCTGATCGGCCGCAGCGCGCCCCATGCGGGAGGTCCACCGCCTGATCGAGCAGGCCGCGGCGACCGCCGCGCCGGTCCTGATCCACGGCGAGACCGGCACCGGCAAGGAGCTGGTGGCCCGCACGCTGCACGAGCTCTCGGCCCGCGCGGGCGGCCCCTTCGTGGCGGTCAACTGCGCGGCCATGCCGGAGACGCTGCTGGAGAGCGAGATCTTCGGCCACGAGCGGGGCGCCTTCACCGACGCGCGCGACCGGCGCGAGGGCTGCTTCGAGCTGGCCCACGGCGGCACGCTCCTGCTCGACGAGGTGGCCGAGATGGCCCCGGGCACCCAGGCCAAGTTCCTCCGCGTGCTCGAGGAGGGCTCGTTCCGACGGCTCGGCGGCAAGAGCGAGATCAAGGTGGACGTGCGCGTGGTGGCCGCCACCAACAAGGACCCGATCGCGGCCATGAAGGAGGGGGCGTTCCGCGAGGACCTGTACTACCGCCTGAACGTCTTCAGCCTCGCGGTGCCGCCGCTGCGCCAGCGGGTCGAGGACATCCCGCTGATCGTGACGGGGTTCATCGAGGAGTTCAACGGCAAGTACGACAAGCGGATCACCGGCGCCGACGACGCCACGCTCAAGATCCTGATGGCAAACCCCTGGCCGGGCAATGTCCGCGAGCTGCGCAACGTGGTGGAGCGGGCCTTCATCGCCTGCGAGGGCGACGTGCTCACCCCTCGGTACCTGCCGAGCACCTCGCCGATCGCGGTCACCGCCGCCTGGAGCGGCGATCCCGACGCCCTCACCGTCCCCATCGGGCTGCCCCTGCGCGAGGTGGAGAAGCAGTTCGTGCTGCGCACCCTGGCCGCCGAGAACAACAACAAGACCCGCGCGGCCGAGCGCCTCGCGATCAGCACCAAGACGCTCCACAACATGCTCCAGCGCTGGGGGCTGCTGGGCCGCACCGCCTCGCGGACGGGCCCGTGATCGAGACGATGGACCCGACCGTCGCGGGGCTGCTCGAGAACCTCGAAGCGGCCGTCGCGGGACGGCGCGACCTGCCCGACGAGGCGCGCGCCGACCTGGCCGGACGCGTCACCGCGCTGCGCGGCTCCGTGGAGCGGGAGCGGAAGGCGGACGGCGAGGCGCGGCACCAGCTCGGCCACGACCTGCGGGCTCACCTGAACGCCATCGCGGGCTGGACCCACATCCTGCGCATGGACGGCACCACCCCCGCCACCATCGGCCGGGCCGCCGACGTCTTCGACCGCAGCGTCCGGACCCTCACCGGGCTGATCGAGGTCTATACCACCGCCCGCGACCGCTGATTCGCCGTTCCCGCCCCATTGACAAGGACATCGTTTCGACGATAATCACGGCACTCCCGACCCGACTCAGGCCAAGTCCCAAGCTTCCTAGCGCTCCGACCTTCGTCTCATGGAGGAGACGGTGATGATCGGACCCCGGCGCATCCGCCTATCGGCCCTCGCGGCGGTCTTCTCGCCGCCCTGTTCAGGAGTGCGCCCTCTGTCCGAGTCGCCGTGCACACCTCCTTCAGGAAATGGTGCCCATGACCCCTGTCCGCTCGACCCTGATCGCGCTGTCGCTGGCCGTTGCGCTCTTCACCTTCCCCGCCCCGCCCGCAGCCATCGCCGCGCCCGAAGGCCAGGTGACCTGGGCCGTGCACGTCTCCCTGGCGCCGACCTGGTTCGATCCGGCCGAGACCGCCGGGATCATCACGCCCTTCATGGTGCTGTACGCGCATGCACGACGCCCTCGTGAAGCCGATGCCCGGCAAGGCGATGGCGCCGTCCCTCGCCGAGTCGTGGACCCAGTCGAAGGACGGCCTCGTCTACGAGTTCGTGCTGCGGAAGAACGTGCGCTTCCACAACGGCGACGTGATGACCGCCGAGGACGTGAAGTTCTCCTTCGAGCGGTACCGGGGCGCGAGCGCGGCCCTGCTCAAGGGCAAGGTCGCCAAGGTGGAGGCGCTCGACCCGCACCGTGTCCGCTTCACCCTGAAGCAGGCGTGGCCCGACTTCCTGGCCTTCTACGCGACGCCGGCGACCGGCGCCGCCTGGATCGTGCCCAGGAAGTACGTCGAGCAGGTGGGCGACGAGGGCTTCAAGAAGGCGCCCGGTGGGCGCGGGGCCGTACAAGTTCGTCTCGTTCAAGCCGGGCGTCGAGCTGATCCTGGAAGCGCACGAGCACTACTGGCGAAAGATCCCGGCGGTGAAGACGCTCGTGCTGCGGCACGATCCCCGACGAGTCCACCCGGCTGGCCGCGCTCAAGCGCGGCGAGGTGGACGTGGCCTACTCGATCACCGGGCCGCTCGCCGAGGAGCTCAAGCGCACGCCCGGGCTCGCCCTGGCTGCCCACCTACTTCACCTTCACCACCTGGCTGGTCTTCACCGAGCAGTGGGACCCGAAGTCGCCCTGGCACGACCGGCGCGTGCGCCTGGCCGCGAACCTCGCGATCGACCGCGCCGGCATCAACCAGGCGGTCTACCTCGGGCCTCTCCAAGCTCGCGCACTCGCTTCATCCCCCAGGGCATGGAGTACTTCTGGGCGCCGCCGCCCTACGCCTTCGACGCCAAGGGCGGCCAAGCAGCTCCTGGTGGAGGCGGGCTACCCGAACGGCTTCGACGCGGGCGATCTCACCGGCGACACGATCTACGGCGTGGCCATCGGGGAGCCGGTGGCCAACTACCTCCAGCAGGTCGGCATCCGGCTTCGCCTCCGGCCGATGGAGCGCGTCGCCTTCTTCAAGGAGTACGGCGAGAAGAAGCTGCGCGGGGTGATCTTCAGCGGCAGCGGCGCGCCCGGCAACGCGCCCACGCGCCTCGAGCAGTACGCGGTCACGGGCGGCCGCTACGCGTACGGCGCCTATCCCGACGTGGACGGCCTCTACACCGAGCAGGTCAACGAGATGAACCCGCGGGTGCGCCAGCAGATCCTCCACAAGATCCAGCAGCTCATCCACGAGAAGGTCATGTTCGGGCCGGTGATCGAGCCCGCCTTCCTCAACGGGGTGGGCCCGCGCCTCGAGGTCCACGGGCTGGGGCTCGTGGCCAACCACGCGTACTCGGCGCCGTACGAAGACCTGCGCCTGAAGAAGCAGTGACATGAAGCGCTACATTCTCAAGCGGGTCGGCTTCGCGGCGATCTCGCTCGTCCTCCTGTCCATCACGATCTTCCTGCTCGTGCGGCTGACCGGCGATCCGACCGTGCTCCTGGTGGAGCCGGGGGCCAGCCAGGCCGACATGGAGGCCATCCGCCAGCAGTTCGGCCTCGACCGCCCGATCTGGGTGCAGTACGGCCACTTCGCCTCGAGCCTGGTGCGCGGCGACCTCGGCCACTCCTTCTACTACCGCACCCCGGTCCTCGAGCTCTATCTCTCGCGCTTGCCCAGCTCGCTCCTGCTCGCCGGCGCGGCGATGGCCTTCTCGCTCCTGATCGGCATCCCCACCGGGATCATCGCGGCGGTGCGGGTCAACCAGTGGTGGGACAGCGCGGGCAAGGTGTTCGCCCTCCTCGGGCTGTCGCTGCCGTCGTTCTGGGTCGGCCTCCTCCTGATCCTGTTCTTCTCGGTGTACCTCGGGTGGCTCCCGTCCTCCGGCTCGGGCACCGCGGCCCACCTCGATCATGCCCGCCTTCGCGCTCGGCTGGTACTTCGCGGCCGCCCACATGCGGCTCACCCGCTCGTCCATGCTGGACGTGCTGGGCTCCGAGTACGTGAAGCTGGCCCGGCTCAAGGGGCTGCCGGAAGCGCTCGTGATCGGCAAGCACGCGTTCAAGAACGCGCTCATCCCGGTGCTGACGCTGGCCGGGATCAATCTCGTGGTCATGGTCAACGTCGCGGTGGTGGTGGAGACGGTCTTCGCGTGGCCCGGCATCGGCCGGCTGCTCTACGAGGGCATCGCCTTCCGCGACTTCCCGGTCGTGCAGGCGACCGTCATCCTGAATGGAGCCATGGTCGTGATCGTGAGCCTCCTCGTCGACATCCTCTACGCGGTCATCGATCCGCGCATCCGGTTCGCCCGATGAACGGCAGCCGCGCCGCCACGATCCCCGTCGCCGGGCGCCTCGCCGCGTTCCGGACCGAGGGCTTCCCGCTGATCCCGCTGTCCATCCTGGGCGGTCTGCTCTTCGTGGCGATCTTCGCCAACGTGCTCGCCCCGCACGATCCCGAGGTGGGCGCCCTGGGCGAGCGCTTCCGCCCCCCGTTCTGGCAGCAGGGCGGGAGCGAGAAGTTCCTGCTCGGCAGCGATCACCTGGGCCGCGACGTGCTCTCGCGCCTGATCTTCGGGGCCCGCGTCTCCATCGTGGTGGGCTTCACCGCGGTGCTGGTGGCGGGCGTCCTGGGCACCGGCCTCGGCATCCTGTCCGGCTACCTGGGCGGCTGGGTGGACCAGGTCATCATGCGGATCACCGACACCTGGCTCGCCCTGCCCGCGCTGACCTTCGCGATCTTCCTGGCCGCGGTGGTGGGGCCCAGCGAGATGAACATCGTGATCATCCTGGGTGCGGTCTACTGGACGCGCTACGCGCGGGTGATCCGCGGCGAGGTGCTCTCGCTGAAGGAGCGCGATTTCGTCCGCCTCGCCATCGTGGCGGGCTGCTCCAGGCGCACCATCATGAAGCGGCACATCCTGCCCAACGTGCTCAACTCCGCCATCGTGCTGGGCACCCTGATGCTGGGGGTGGTGGTGGTGACGGAAGCGGCCCTGTCCTTCCTCGGGGTCGGGGTCCCACCGCCCAAGCCGGCCTGGGGGCTCATGCTCGCCGACGGCAAGAAGGGCATGATGGCGGGCTACTGGTGGCTCACCGTGCTGCCCGGCTGCTGCATCATGTTCATGGTGCTCTCCGCCAACCTCCTGGGTGACTGGCTCCGCGTGAAGCTCGACCCCCAGCTCCGCCAGCTGTGAGCGCTCCGCCCCTTCTCGAGCTGCGCAACCTCTCGACCCACTATGTCAGCGCGCGGGGCACCCGCGTGGTGCGCGCGGTGGACGAGGTCTCGCTCACGCTGGAGGCGGGCAGCACGCTCGGCATCGTGGGCGAGTCCGGCTCCGGCAAGAGCACGCTGGCGCTGACCATCCTGCGCCTGCTGCCGCCCGCGGCCCGCATCACCGGCGGGGAGATCCTCTTCGACGGCGAGGACCTCCGCGCGAAGTCCGACGCCGAGATGCGGCGCATCCGCGGCAAGCGCATCGCGATGATCCTGCAGGACCCGATGGCCTCGCTGAACCCGCTCTTCACCGTCGGGGACCAGGTCGGGGAGGCGCTCCGCGTGCACGAAGGGGTGGGGCGCGCCGGGGCCTGGAGCCGGGCCAAGGAGCTGCTGAAGTCGGTGCGCATCTCCGCGCCGGAGGCGCGGGTGGGCGAGTACCCCCACCAGATGTCGGGCGGCATGCGCCAGCGCATCGTGGGGGCCATCGCGATCTCCTGCGCCCCCCGGCTGCTCATCGCCGACGAGCCCACCACGAGCCTGGACCTCACGATCCAGGCCCAGTACCTGAATCTCCTGCGGGACCTGCAGCGGCAGCACGAGCTGGCCCTGATCTTCATCACCCACAACCTGGGCATCGTGGCCAAGATGTGCGACCAGGTGGCGGTGATGTACGCGGGGCGGCTGGTCGAGTGGGGACCGGTGACCCGCATCTTCGACGCGCCCGCCCATCCGTACACCCAGGCGCTGCTCGGGTCCATCCCGCGCATGGGCGACAGCCGCGAGCGCCTGACCGCCATCGAGGGCCAGCCGCCGGATCTGGCCGCGCCGCCGTCCGGCTGCGCGTTTCACCCGCGCTGCCCGCAGGCGCTGACCCAGTGCCGCGAGCAGACGCCGCCCGAGACGGTGCTGGCCCCGCGTCACACCACGCGCTGCTGGCTCTCGGTCCCGGCCCCCGCCACCTCGAGCGCGGCGCGATGACCGGAACCGGCCGCCCGATCCTCGAAGCCCGCAACCTGACCAAGCACTTCCCGGTGAAGCGCGGGGTCTTCGCCAAGACGCTCGGCGTGGTGCGGGCGGTGGACGCGGTGAACTTCTCGATCGCTCCGGGCCAGACCCTGGGCCTGGTGGGCGAATCGGGCTGCGGCAAGACCACCACCGCCAAGCTGGTGCTCCGACTGGAGGAGCCGACCGGGGGCACCCTGCGCTTCGAGGGGCAAGAGATCGGCGGCCTGGGCGGCCACGACATGAAGCAGTACCGCCGCGCGGTGCAGGCGGTGTTCCAGGATCCGTTCGCGTCGCTCAATCCGCGGATGCGGGTGGACGCCATCATCGCGGAGCCCCTGGTCACCCATGAGCGCCTGCCGGCCGCCGAGGTGGCCAAGCGGGTGCGCCAGGTGATCGACCTGGTGGGGCTGCCGGAGCGGGCCGCGAGCCTGTTCCCGCACGAGTTCTCGGGCGGCCAGCGCCAGCGCATCGCGATCGCGCGGTCCCTGTCGCTCTCGCCCAGGCTGGTCGTGCTCGACGAGCCGGTGTCCGCGCTCGACGTGTCCATCCGCGCCCAGATCCTGAACCTGCTGCGCGACCTGCAGGCCCAGCTCGGGCTCTCCTATCTCTTCATCGCCCACGACCTGGCCGCGGTGGCGCACATGAGCCACACCATCGCGGTGATGTACCTCGGCCAGATCGTGGAGATCGGGGACGCGGCGACCGTCGCGAGCCAGCCGCGGCATCCGTACACCCAGGCCCTCTTCGCGGCGGCCCTGCCCTCGCATCCGTCCGAGCAGCGCGAGGAGCTGGTGCTGGCCGGCGAGGTGCCCAGCCCGCTCAACCCGCCCACCGCCTGCCGCTTCCATCCGCGCTGTCCGCGCGCGATGGCCCACTGCTCGACCGAGGAGCCGGTGCTGCGGGAGCACGACGGGCGGCGGGTGCCTGCCACCTCTACGCGCCCGCGTAGCTCGGAGGGGGGCTGCGCCCCCTTCCGAACCTCCGGGACCAACTTCAGTGGGCGCTGGACGCCCTCAGCGGTGGTCGGCCGATCGACGCGGCGTCGGGGGTACCGGCAGGCCGCGCTCGCGGGCTTCCGCGAGCACGCGCGCGTTGACCTCCGCGTCGTCGGTCGCGGCGACCACCCGCGCGAAGCCCGACACGTCGCCGCACGCGTACTCCCGCGGCCACCAGGAGAGCCGGCCCTCGCGCGCCACCTCGAGGAGCGCGGGCGCGAGCCACGGGCTCACCACCGTGACGCGGGCGCCCGCCTCCAGCAGCGACACCACGGCGCGAACGGCGACGATCCCGCCGCCGACCACCAAGCAGGAATCTACGCGCTCGCTCACGTGGCTGGGCCCCATCGGCGGGAGCAACCCCTGTGCCAGCATCGAACCCGCGTGGAACCGCGCCAAATCGGCCCCGCGGATCACGCGGCCGCGCCGCGCTGGTCATCCGACAGGCAGCCGCTGCTGCGAATTCGGTCAGGAGCCCGGCCAGAGGCTACAATGGTCGGACCATGGATCTCCTGTGGCTGCTCGTCGACATCGTGCTCCATCTGGACCGGCATCTCAGCGAGATCATCCAGCAGTACGGGGTCTGGACCTACCTGATCCTGTTCCTGATCGTCTTCTGCGAGACGGGCCTGGTGGTGACGCCCTTCCTGCCCGGCGACTCGCTGCTCTTCGCGGTCGGCACCTTCGCGGCCCTCGGGGCCCTCGACCTCGGGCTGGTCATCGCGCTGCTGAGCGCCGCCGCGATCCTGGGGGACAGCGTCAACTACGCGATCGGGGCGAGGCTCGGCCCGCGGGTGTTCCGGCGGGAGGGCGTGCGGTTCCTGAACCGCCGTCATCTCGACCGCACCCACGAGTTCTACGAGCGCTACGGGGCCAAGACCATCGTGATCGCGCGGTTCGTGCCGATCGTGCGGACGTTCGCCCCGTTCGTGGCGGGCATCGGCCGGATGCGGTACGGGCACTTCCTCTTCTACAACGTGGCGGGCGCGCTCCTGTGGATCCTGAGCCTGGTGCTGGGCGGCTACCTCTTCGGCAATATCCCGGTGGTGCGGCGCAACTTCTCGCTCGTGATCTTCGCGATCATCATCCTGTCCATCCTGCCCGGGATCATCGAGGTGTGGCGTCAGCGGGGACGCGCCGGAACCGTAGCGCGGTGACCCCTTCCTCCGTCTTCCGGTCCTCGACCTGGGTCCGGGTGGTGAGCAGCCGCAGCATCCGGTAGTTGTCGGCCTGCACGTAGGCGCTGAAGCGGTGAATCCCCCGCGCCTCGGCCGCCCTTAGCACCGCGTCCAGCAGGATGCCGCCCAGACCGCGGCCCTGCCAGCCATCGTCGACGACGAACGCCACCTCCGCGGTGTCCGGCTCCTCCCCGGGCTCGTAGCGGCCGACGCCGATGAGCTGCACGCCCGCGACCGTCTCGCGCTCCGCCACCAGGGCCAGGCGGCGCACGTAGTCCACGTTCGCGAAGAAGTGGTACCAGTCGGGAGGGAGGTGGCGCAGCACCGTGAGCCGGGGCTCGTCGTCGGGTCGGATGGGACGGATCCGCGCGGAGAAGCCGTCCTTGAGCGTGATCTCCGCACCAACTCGCGCGGGTACTGTGCCGCGTCCTGCATCACCTCGCCCGTCATCGCCTCCATCCTTCCGATCACTCCATCGCTGAGATGGAGTTTCGCGCAAGATGGATGCCACGCGCCGACGGTCGCCGGCGGTCGGACCAGGAGGCGGCTGGAGCTACTTGATCGCGCCGGCGGTGAGGCCGGAGACGTAGTAGTCGAGGAAGAACACGTACAGGATCACGATGGGCACCGAGCCCAGGACCGCGCCCGCCATGAGCGAGCCCCAGAAGTAGATGTCCCCGCGAATCAGCTCGGTGGTGACGCCCACGCTGGCGGTGATCTGATCCGACGAGGACGTGAAGGTGAGCGCGTAGATGAACTCGTTCCACGAGAGCGTGAAGGCGAAGAGCGCCGCGCACACGAGCCCGGGCACCGCGATGGGCAGCACGATGCGCCAGAGCGCCTGGATTCGCGTGGCCCCGTCCACCATCGCGCACTCCTCGATCTCCTTGGGGACCGTGCGGAAGTAGCCGATGAGCAGCCACGTGCAGAACGGCACCAGGAAGGTCGGGTACGTCAGCACGAGCGCCCACTTCGAATCGCCCATCCCGATCCAGTTGATGACCTGGGCCAGCGGCAAGAACAGGAGCGAGGTGGGCACGAGGTAGGTGACGAAGATCCCGGTACCGAGGGCGGCGACCCCGGCGAACTTCAGCCGGGCGAGCGCGTAGGCCGCGATGGTGCCGATGACGACCGACACCACGGTGGACAGGCCGGTCACGAGCAGGCTGTTCTTGGTCCAGATGAGGAACTCGGTGTCCCAGAGGAGCTTGGTGTAGTGCTCGAGGGTGGGCCCCTGCGTGATGATGAGGGGCACCGCGTAGCGATCGTAGAGCTCGCGGTCCTGCTTCAGCGACGTGAGCGTCATGTGGTAGAAGGGGAACAGCGCGAAGACGAGGAACGGCAGCAGCAGCAGGTGCTTCGTGACCTTCCCCAGGAACGGCCGGCGCGCGACGGTCACGTCGGGCTCAGAACGTCTGCTTCCGCACGAAGCGGAGCTGGGCCCAGACCACGAAGACGAGCAGCGGGAAGAGGTAGAGCGAGATCGCCGCGCCCTCGCCGATCCGCCCGGTGTCGATGCCGATCATGCGCGACAGCGTGGCGAAGAGGTGGGTGGAGTTGATGGGCCCGCCGTGGGTGAGCACGTAGACGATGTTGAAGTCGCTGAAGGTGAAGATGGTGGAGAAGAGCACCACCACCGCGAGCACCGGCTTGAGCAGCGGCAGGGTGATGTGCCAGAAGCGGGCATTGGCGCCCGCGCCGTCGGCCTCGGCCGCCTCGTACAGCTCCTTGGGGATGGCCACCAGGCCCGCCAGGATGGTGATCGCGAAGAACGGCAGCCCGCGCCAGATGTTGACGGTGATGACCGCGGCCATCGCGTAGTACCGCTGGCCGAGCCAGTTCGGGCCCGGGCGGATCCATGAGCCCGGTGGCGATGCCGGTCCAGTTCACCACGCTGTAGAGCGAGTTGAACATCCACCACCAGCCCGAGCGTGCTGAGCGCGGTGGGGATGACCCAGGGCAGGAGCACCACGCCCGCGGATCATCCGCTTGAACCAGAGCTGCTCGTTGAGGAGCAGGGCCAGGATGATCCCCAGCACCACCTTGAACACCACCGCGATCCCGGTGAAGACGAAGGCGTTCTGGAAGGTCTGGCGGAAGGCGTCGCTGTCCCACAGCTTCACGAAGTTGCGGAAGCCGATGAACTCGCTCGGCCGGCCGATGAAGGCGTTGGACATCGAGAAGTAGAGCGCCATCACGAACGGATAGGCGACGAGCAGGAGCAGGAGGAGCAGGGCCGGGGTGACGAAGACCGGCCCCAGGATCTCCTCGCGGTCGAGCAATCCCCTCACCCGGGCCACCAACCCCGGGCGGGCCGGCGTTACGCGAATTTGCTCGGCTCTGACCGCCATGTGTCGTCTCTACCCTGACCCCTTTGTCATATTCGTTCGGCTCGCCGTCGGCTTCACCTCACCCAGCCAGGATCTTCTTCATCTCGTTCTCGGCCCAGGCGATGGCGTCCTTGGTCGAGGTGCCGGTGACCGCCTTGGCGATCATGTTGGGCAGGAGATAGGTGTTGGTGATGAGCTGGACCTTGTCCGAGGGCGGCGCCGGCCAGCCGTAGGTGTGGTACTGGACGCCTTCCCCCTTGAGGGCGGCGAGCTTGGGATCGGTCCGGAGCACCGGGTGGTCCTGGAGCTTCTCGTACGTGGGCAGGTTGAAGGCGTCCCCCGCCATGATGTACTCGTCGTAGTTCTCGCGCTTGCCAAGCAGGTAGCGGATCCACTCCTTGGACGGCGTCGATGTTCTTGGAGAACTTCCAGATGCCGATGTGGCGCGGCGTGTCCGTCTCGTGGCGCCCCTGAGGGCCGCCCAGGCTCCGGTGGTGGTTGATGCCGTCGGCGGTCACGAGCTTGCGCTGCTTGGCGATGATGTAGGCCGAGACCGGATTGTGGATCCAGCCCGCCTTGCCCTGCTGGATGGACTCGTTGTTGCTCGCATCCGACCAGGACAGCACCTCGGGCTCCATGCAGTCCCGGTACATCTTCTGGTACCACTCGATCGTCTGCACGGTGGCGGGCGAGTTGATGCGCACCGTCTTGCCGTCCTTGTCCACCTCCATGCCGCCGAACGACCACAGCACGGGCCCCGCGGTGGAGATCGAATCGTAGTTCTGCGAGATGGGGATCCCCACCGGATTCCCCATCTTCTTGAGCTCCTTGCCGACCGTGTAGAGATCTTCCCAGGTGTCCGGCACCTTGAGGCTCGCCTTCTTGAAGAGGTCCTCGCGGTAGGTGGCCACGAACATGCCGTGGTACTGCGGGACCGCGCGCCACACGCCCTTGACGTGCGCCCCCTCGTACGAGGAGGCGATGGCCTTCCCGTACTGCTTCTCGAGGCCGGCCACCACGTCGGAGACGTCCACGAGCTGCGGCTCGTAGAGCCACGGGAAGTGCATGCGCATCTCGACCATGTCGTGCCCGGCCTGGGTCTGCACCTCGGAGGCGTACTTGGCCTGCTGGGGGCCCATGTGGGAGATGTGGTCGATCTTGAGCTTGATCCCGGTGTCCTTGGTGAAGCGCAGCCCGATCTCGGCCAGCTTCTTGTCCGAGGCGGGCGCGAAGTTGTTCCAGCAGAGGTACGAGATCTCGCGCTGCTGGCCCCGGGCCGGCGGCACGCGGGTGGCAAGGATGCCGGCGAGGCCGGCTCCGGTGGTGGTCAGGAACTGACGGCGAGTGACAGGTCCCATGGACTCCTCCTCACTGAGGTAACGGGTCGGGACAAAATCTGGAAAGGTGTGTGCGGACTGTATGCCGCGCGACGGGCGTCTGTCAAGCAATTCGCGGGCCACACGGGTCAGGCGTAGACGCGGAGGACCCCGTAGAGCACGGTGCCGACGAGCAGCGTTGCCGCGATCAACGTCAGGGCAGCCTGCGCGGCCCGGCTCACGACGGTCTCACCGGCTGGGCGATCATGATCGCCGGCCGGAGCTTCTGCAGGGCAAGACCGGCCAGAAGCAGGCCCAGCCCGATCACGTCGGTGATCAGCCCCGGATCGATGAGGCACAGGGCGGCCGCGACGAAGATCGCGCGCTCCCACGGCCGGGCGACCCGGATGAAGTAGCCCTCGAGCCCCGCCGCGAGCGCGATCACGCCGATGGTGCCGGTGAGGATGGCGCGGCCGATCTCGATCCACGGGCCCGAGAAGAGGAGGGCCGGGTTGTAGACGAAGAAATACGGAACGATGAACCCGGCGGCGGCGAACTTGACCGCCTGTAACCCGGACCCCCACAGGCCGGACTTGCCGATCGACGCAGCAGCGTAGACCGCCAGGGCCACCGGCGGCGTGACCGCGGAGAGGCACGCGAAGTAGAAGCCGAACATGTGCGCGGCCATCGGGGTCACCCCGAGCTTGATGAGCGCGGGGATCAGCAGCGCGGCGAGCATGATGTAGGCGGGTGTCGTCGGCATCCCCATGCCGAGGATGATCGCGGCGCACATGGTGATGAAGAGGGCGAGAAGGAGGCTCGTGCCCGAGATGCCGACCAGGAAGCTCGTGAACCGGATGGCCAGCCCGGTCTGGAGCACCACCCCGATGACGATGCCCGCGGCCGCGGTGGCCATCGCCACCGGCACCGTCTGCTCCGCGCCGTCCCGGAGCGCGTCGATCGCGCGCCGAAGCGTGATCCGGCTCTCCGCGCGAAGCCAGGACAGCAGGATCACCGACACCGACGAGATGATGGCCGCGTAGGTGGCGGTGAACCCCTGCAGGAGCAGGACGAAGATGACCACGAGCGGGATGAAGAGGTGGCCTTGCCGCACCATGATGTGCCCGAGCACGGGCAGCTCTTCCCGGGGGATGCCCCGCAGGCCGCTGCGGATCGCGTTGAAGTGGATGGCCGCGAAGAGGGCCCCGTAGTAGAACAGCGCGGGGATCATGGCGGCGAGCATGATGGAGCCGTAGGAGACGCCGAGGAACTCGGCCATCACGAAGGCGGCCGCCCCCATGATGGGCGGCATGATCTGGCCGCCGGTGGAGGCCACCGCCTCGATGGCGGCCGCCGCCTCCGGCTTGAAGCCGGTCCGCTTCATCATCGGGATGGTCAGCCAGCCGTCCACCATGACGTTGGCGACCGCGGAACCCGAGATGGTCCCGAACAGGCTCGAGGACACCACCGCGACCTTGCCGGGGCCGCCGCGCGCGCCCCCCGCGAGGGCGTTGGCGAAGTTCATGAAGAACTGGCCCGCCCCCGACTTCTCGAGGAACGCGCCGAAGATGATGAAGAGGATGACGTACGAGCCGGCCACGCCGAGCGGGATCCCGAAGATGCCCTCGCTGGTGAAGAAGGTCTGGTCGAGGAGGATCTCGAGCGTGAGCCCGCGGTGATGGAGGGCTCCGGGCATCCAGGGGCCCGCGAGGGCGTAGACGATGAAGGACAGGGCGACGATGGGCAGGGCGGCCCCGATTGTCCGCCGCGTCGCGTCGAGGACCAGGATCACCGCGAGCGCCGCCACCGCCATGTCCACGGCGCTCAACGGGTCGGCGGTGGGGAAGCGGCTGTTGACGTACTCGTACCGGACGAACAGGTAGGCGGTGCAGACGAGCGACAGGGCGGCCCAGGCCAGGTCGGTCCACGGGATCCGATCGGACGGGCCGCCCTTGCGCGCCGGAAAGAGCAGGAACGCGAGAACCAGGCTGAACGCGAGCGTAATGATCCGCAGCGCCAAGCTGTCCGGCGCCGCGGGGGTGAGCCGGGCGTAGACGTGGTAGAGGGACATGAAGACCCCCACCACGCCGACGACCAGCCCGGAGTAGCCGGCGAGCTTGCGCACCGAGCGACTACTTCAGGAGGCCGGCTTCGCGATAGTAGCGCTCCGCCCCGGGGTGCCGGGGCATGCCGAACGACTCGGCGAAGTGCTGCGGAGTGGTGCCCTTCATGACCGAGCTCACGTGGCCGAAGGCGTCCCGGCCCTCGACGATGGCCTTGGTGACCTTGTAGATCGCGTCGGCGGGCGTCTTGGACGAGGCGATCAGGATGGTCGGGGCCTGGATCGTCACCACGTCCTCCTCGACACCGTAGGCGCCGTACGTGCCCTTCGGGACCACGTGGCGGATGAATCCGGCGTTGAGAGCCTGCATCTTCTTGATCGTGTCCTCGGTCAGGCCCACCATCCGCAGCTTCCGCGATGAGCCGACATCCAGCACGAACGAGGCCGGGACGACGGTGTACCACCCCATGGCTACCGCCTGCCGGTTCTTGATCAGCTCGCCGTTCTCGGTGATCGAGCCGTAGCTCTTGGTCCCGAGGTCGTCGAGCTTCATGCCGACGACCTTGAGGAGCAGTTCCCACCCCTCGGCGAGGCTGGTGTTGCCGCGGGGCGGGAGCGCCACCGCCTTGCCCTTCAAATCCTCGAGCTTCCGAACATCGCTGTCGACAGGGACGATGAGCTGCCAGACGTTCGGGTAGTAGTTGGCGACGATGAGGGGCTTGTCGGTCTGCTTCCCCTTCCAGGTGTTCACCCCCGCGCGCGCGTCGGCGAGCACGGTGGTCATGGACCAGCCGATGTCGGCCTTGTCGTTGCGGATCTTCTCCATGTTGACGAGGGCGGCGCCCGGCTCGACTTGGACGTCGAGCTCGGGGAATTTCTTCTTGATCACGTCAGCGGTGGCCGCGGCCATGGGCGTCCAGGTTCCGCCGGTGGGGCCGGCGGAGAAGATCAGCCCCACCTTGTCCTGGGCGTGGCCGGGCGCCGCCAGAGCCAGGCTGAGCAACAGCGCGGCGGCCAGCACGTATACCCTTCGGGTCGTCACGATCATCGGTTGGAACCTCCTGTTTCGCTCAGTGGGCGAGAAGCGGGATGATGCGGCCCGCCGCGTCGAACCCGAGGGGACGACCCTCGCCGATCACGGTCAGGTCCGGACGCTTGGCGATCTCCGGCAGCATGGCCTCGGAGCACTCGATCTCGCCCAGCACCAGCGTGCTCCGGATCCGGATCACGCGGGCGCGGTCGGGCGGGGTGAGGCCGATGCAGTTCAGCGCATTCTCCACCGCCTCGCGGTCGCTCTCGAACACGAGGGGCAGCTTGGCCCCGTTGGGGGCGCAGGCGGTGAGGGTGTTGATGGCCGTCGGCTTCCAGTCGATCTTCTCGGCCAGCCGGCGGGTGGTGAAGTCGGCGTTGCCGATCCCGGTGGCGTTGCCGTGGCTCTCCTCGGTGAGGTCGAGGGCCACGATCCACAGGATCTTCGGGTCGGCCGGGAACGGCTCGTGCGGGTTCGACGGGCGGCCGATCACGTTGGTGTCCATGCCGGAGCCGGAGACGTTCTTGCCGATCTCCTCGACCACCAGCACGTCGATGGGGGAGAACGGGCAGCCGCGCCATCCAGGTGCGCGCGTCCTTGAGCAGCCGCCGCTCGCCCGCCTCGAGGTCCGCCGCGTTGAAGGCCTCCACGCACGCGGTCTCGTCGTAGCCGTTCTCCACGATCCCGAGCCCGAACCCGATGCGGGCCTTGGCCAGCATCTCGCGGCCCACCGCGGTGATCACCGTCTCGTAGCCGTGAGTGACGTTGGCCCGGTGGTACTGGGTGGCCCCGTGGTACTTGCCGAGCCCGATCGTCATCATCTTGAAGAGGCCGGACTCGATCGAGCCCTTGAAGTCGGTGTGGGGCTTGATCCGGTTGACCACCCCGATCCAGTCGGCCTCGGAGGCGATCCGGTCGAGCCAGATCGGCAGCCCCAGAGCCTCCCCCACCTGGACCACGTCCATGGAGGCCCGGACCTCGCAGCCCATGGTGGCCTCGGTGATGCCGTATTGCTCCAGCACCGAGCGTTGCCCCTCGGCGGTGGCCCCGCCGTGGCTGCCCATGGCCGGGAAGACGAAGGGCCGGGCCCCGTGCGCCTTGAGCCAGTCCACGGTGGCGCGGACGATGACCGCGATATTGGCGATCCCCCGGCTGCCCGCCCCGACCGCCACCCTATCCCCCCGCTTGATGGGCAGGCCGGCGCCGGCCAGGGTCTTCCGGACCCCTCCGGGAATGTCCTCGAGGCGGGTGCGCGCGAAGGTCTGCCGCACACGGTGCATCGTCGGGAGCGTCACCGGTCCCAGCGGCATGGCGGGATCATATGTAGTCTCGGCAGGACCTGTCAACGTTCCGAGTTTGTTCACGCCCCTGTGACATGCGGAGCGCTTCCGAGGCGCATACTGGCCCAAGATGACCAGACGACGACTCTTGCAGATGGGGCTGGCGATCGCCACGGCGGGAGCGGCCGCGCGGATCGCCGGCGCGGAGGACAAGGTGAGCAAGCCGACCGGGACCTTCGACGTGGCGATGACCGAGGCCGAGTGGAAGCAGCGGCTCACCGCGGCGCAGTTCTCGGTGTTGCGCAAGCACGGGACCGAGCGCCCCGGGAGCAGCCCCCTGGACAAGGAGTACGGCCGGGGAACCTACCATTGCGCCGGGTGCGAGCTGCCTCTCTTCTCGTCGGACACGAAGTTCGACAGCCGAACCGGCTGGCCCAGCTTCTGGACGCCGCTGCCGGACGCGGTCGGGACGACGACGGACCGGTCCCTGTTCATGTCCCGGACCGAGGTGCATTGCCGGCGGTGCGGCGGCCACCTGGGACACGTGTTCGACGACGGGCCGAAGCCGACCGGGCTACGCTACTGCATGAACGGCATCGCCCTCGTCTTCCGGCGGGCCTGAGCCATGCGCACGATCATCGCGAGCCTGCTCTGTCTCGCCGCGGTCGTCGCAGCAGACGCGCAGGAGCGCGCCCGAGCCACCTTCGCGGGCGGTTGCTTCTGGTGCATGGAGCCGCCGTTCGACAAGCTGGACGGAGTCGTCTCGACCACCTCCGGCTACACGGGCGGCCGCACCACGGATCCGACGTACGAGCAGGTCTCGGCCGGCCGGACGGGCCATGCCGAGGCGGTCGAGATCGTGTACGACCCCGCGAAGGTCGCCTACTCGCAGCTTCTCGACGTATTCTGGCGCAACATCGACCCCCTGACCGCCAACGCGCAGTTCTGCGACACCGGCAGCCAGTACCGGGCCGCTATCTTCGTGCACGACGAGACCCAGCGGCGCCTGGCGGAGGAATCCAGGCGCGCGGTGGCGGAGCGCCTGCGGAAGCCGGTGGTGACCGAGGTCGTCACGGCCTCGAAGTTCTGGCCCGCGGAGGACTACCACCAGGACTACTACAAGAAGAACCCGATCCGTTACAACCTCTACCGCGCCGGTTGCGGCCGCGACCAGCGACTGGAGGCGATCTGGGGGCCGGCCGCGAAAGACCGCGCCCGCGCCCGGTAAGTCGACGACAAAGCTGAACCGGAGCCCCCGCCGCCCGGAGGGGAGGCCCCCCGCACGATGTCCTTGACTTTCCAGACTTCCGCCCTTACAACTGGGGGCCAATCGATGGCCAACCACTGGCCGATGCGTCTCAAATTCCTCCTTGGTTCCCGCGACGCTGATGAGTCTGCTCCTGCTCCTGAGCGGGTGCACGACCATTGCGGACTTCTTCCGCCAGCGTCCGCAGGCGCTCCCGCCTGCCTCCGAGCTGTACGCGGAAGGCGAGACTCAGCTCAACAAGAGCCGGTACGACGAGGCGCGCACCGCCTTCCGCAAGGTCGCGGAGCGGCACCCGCAATCGAGCTACGCGCCGCGGGCCCGCTTCCTGATCGGCGAGGCGTTCTACCGCGAGGGACAGTTCGACAAGGCGATCAAGGAGTTCGAAGGCTTCATGGCCTTCTACCCGCGGCACCAGATCGCCGACCTGGTCCAGTATCGTCTCTCGATGAGCTACTACGACCAGATGAAGCCGGTGGAGCAGGACCAGGAGATCACCCGCAAGTCGATGGAGGCGTTCAAGGTGCTCGTTCGCGAGTACCCGGAGAGCCGCTACGCGGCGGACGCGCTCGCCAAGATCGACATCTGTCGGGGGCGCCTGGCCCAGAAGGAGCTGTGGGTCGCCGCCTACTACATCAACCAGGGCAATCCCGGGGCGGCCCGCCAGCGGCTGGAGAAGGTGGTCAAGGAATTCCCGCGCACCCTCGTGATCCCGGAGGCGCTCTTCCGGCTGGGTGAGGTATATTCCGGCGACGGACGGGCCGAGGAGTCTCAGCGGATGTATCGGCAGCTGGCGGATGAGTACCCTTACACGGAGTGGGGCAAGCGCGCCGCGCAACGCCTCCAGGCCGCGAGGTAAGTCATGCACGACGTCGTCGATCTCCGATCGGATACCCTCACTCTCCCGACCCAGGCAATGCGCGATGCCATGGCGCGCGCCGAGGTGGGCGACGACGTCTGGGAAGAGGATCCGACGGTCCGGCGCCTCGAGGACACCGCGGCCCGGCGCACCGGCAAGGAGGCCGCCCTGTTCGTCTCCTCCGGCACCCAGGGCAACCTGGTCTCCGTCCTCGCCCAGACGCGCGCGGGCCAGGAAGTGGTGCTCGACGCCGACTCCCACATCTTCAACTACGAGGGCGCGGGCGCGGCCGTCTTCGGCGGCGTGCAGACCTTCCCGGTCAAGACCGCGCGCGGCTTCCTGACGCCCGAGCAGGTGCGCGAGCACATCCGGCCCAACAACATCCACATCCCGATGACCGGGCTGGTCGCGGTCGAGAACACGCACAACCGCCACGGCGGCACCTGCTGCACGCCCGAGGAGATCGAGGCGGTGGCCGCCGCGGCCCACGCCGCCGGCGTGCCGGTGCACCTCGACGGTGCGCGGCTCTTCAACGCGGCGGTCGCGCTCGGGCGTCCCGTCGCCGACTTCGCGCGCCCCGTCGATTCGCTCACCTTCTGCCTGTCCAAGGGCCTCGGCGCCCCGGTGGGCTCGCTGGTGTGCGGCTCGCGCGAGCTCGTGGCGCGGGCCCGGCGGGTGCGGAAGATGCTGGGCGGCGGCATGCGCCAGGTGGGCGTGCTGGCCGCGGCCGGGCTCGTCGCGCTCGACTCGATGGTGGACCGGCTCGCCGAGGATCACGTCAACTGCCGCCGGCTCGCCGAGGGGGTGAGCCGCCTGCCCCGCGTGCGGCTGGACCTGGCGACCGTGCAGACCAACATCGTCATCTTCCGGGTGGAGCGGGACGGTGGCGCCGCGGAGCTGGTCACCGGCTGCCTGGCCCGCAAGGTCAAGATCCACCAGACCGGTCCCGGCACCATTCGCTGCGTGACCCACAAGGATATCGACACCGACGACATCGAGCGGGCCCTCGAGGCCGTTCGCGAGATCACGGCGGCCTGGTAGCCGCCCGCACCCCAGAGGAGGCCGCACCCTATGGCCGAGCGCCTGCTGGACGTCAAGAACCTCAAGACCTACTTCTTCACCGATGAAGGTGTCGTCCGCGCCGTCGACGGCGTGGACCTCTACATCGAGAAGGGGGAGACCCTGGGGGTCGTCGGGGAATCGGGCTGCGGCAAGTCGGTGACCGCGCTCAGCATCATGAAGCTCATCCCCCAGCCGCCGGGCCGCATCGTCGAGGGGGAGATCAACTACAACGGGGTCGACCTGGTGACCTTGCCCGCGAACAAGATGCGCAAGATCCGCGGCAAGGAGATCTCCATGATCTTCCAGGAGCCGATGACCTCGCTCAACCCCGTGTTCACCTGCGGGGAGCAGATCGCGGAGGCCATCCGCCTCCACGAGGGGCTCGGCCGGCGCGAGGCCATGGCCAAGACGGTGGACATGCTCAAGCTGGTGCACATCCCCAACGCGGAGCGGCGCGTGAAGGAGTACCCGCACCAGCTCTCGGGCGGCATGCGGCAGCGGATCATGATCGCGATGGCGCTCTCCTGCAATCCGAATCTTGCTGATCGCGGACGAGCCCACCACCGCGCTCGACGTCACCATCCAGGCCCAGATCCTCGACCTGCTGAACGAGCTGAAGACGAAGCTGCACATGGCGGTCATGCTGATCACCCACGACATGGGCGTCATCGCGGAGACCGCGCAGCGCGTGGTCGTGATGTACGCGGCCAAGGTCGCGGAGGAAGCGCCGGTCGCCGATCTCTTCAAGGAGCCGCTCCACCCCTACACCCAGGGCCTGCTGCGCTCCATCCCCCGCATCGACCTGGCCGCCACCGCGCGGCGCCGCCTCGAGACCATCCCGGGCACGGTGCCGACCCTTCGAGGCGAGATCGCGCCCGGCTGCCGGTTCGCGCCGCGCTGCCCGTTCGTGAAATCGGTCTGCACCGAGAAGGATCCAGTGCTCAAGGAAGTCAAGCCGGGACACAAAGTGTCCTGCTGGCTCTACTAGAGGGCAGCCATGGCTGAGACCGCACTCCTCCGGATCAAGAACCTCAAGAAGTACTTCCCGATCCGCGGCGGCTTGTTTTCCCGTGAAGTCGCGCGGGTGCACGCCGTCGACGACGTGAGCTTCGACCTGCTGAAGGGCGAGACGCTCGGGCTGGTCGGCGAGTCGGGCTGCGGCAAGTCCACCACCGGCCGCTGCATCCTCCGCCTGATCGAGCCCACCGCGGGCGAGGTCTGGTTCGAGGACAAGAACGTCACCACGCTGGACAAGCGCTCGCTGCGTCACCTGCGGCGCGACATGCAGATCATCTTCCAGGACCCCTACGCGTCGCTGAACCCGCGCATGACGGTCGGCTCGATCATCGGCGAGGCGCTGGTGATCCACAAGCTGGCCAAGAGCAAGCGCGAGCGCGACGAGCGCGTGGTGCACCTGCTCGAGACGGTGGGTCTCAGCGCCGACCACCTGCGCCGCTACCCCCACGAGTTCTCGGGCGGCCAGCGCCAGCGCATCGGCATCGCGCGCGCGCTCGCGGTGAGCCCCAAGCTGATCGTGGCCGACGAGCCGGTCTCCGCGCTGGACGTGTCCATCCAGGCCCAGGTCATCAACCTGCTGGAGGACCTCCAGAAGCAGTTCAACCTGACCTATCTCTTCATCGCCCACGACCTCTCGGTGGTCGAGCACATCTCCACGCGCGTGGCCGTGATGTACCTCGGCAAGATCGTGGAGATCGCCCCCGCCAAGGAGCTCTACACCAATCCGAAGCACCCCTACACCGAGGCGCTCCTCTCCGCGGTGCCGATCCCGGACCCCGCGGTCAAGCGCAAGCGCATCCTGCTCGAGGGCGACGTGCCCAGCCCGATCAAGCCGCCGTCGGGCTGCCGCTTCCACACCCGCTGCCCGATCCGCATCCCCTCCTGCTCCGAGAACGAGCAGGTGCTGAAGCAGATCTCCCCCGGCCACTGGGTGGCCTGCCAGGTCCGCGCCTGACGGCAGCGGCGTCCGTGAGGATGTAGCGGGAGGAGCAGGGAGTTCGAGTCTGGCGAGCCGCAGCCGAAGGCGAGGCGAGCGGATATGAAGAGGGGTCAGGGTTGATTGCGTGGTCCGGTGTGTTCCACATCTTGGCCACCCCGTTCCGCGAGGACGGCGCGCTCGACGTCGCGGGCCTCCCCCGCCTGATCGAGTCCGCGCTCGCCACCGGGGTGAACGGCCTCACGATCCTCGGCATCGCGGGCGAGGCCCACCGGCTCACCGACGAGGAGCGCCGTCGCGTGGTGGAGACGGTGGTCAAGGAGACCCGCGGCCGGGTGCCCGTCGCGGTGGGCGTCTCGGCGTCCGGCACGCACCTGGCCACCGCGTTCGCCCGCATGGCGCGCGAGCACGGCGCCGACGCGCTGATGGTGGCGCCGCCCGCCGGGCTCAAGAACCTCGACGCGGTGGCGGAGTACTATCGCGTAGTCGCCGCCGCCACCGGGCTGCCGATCGTGCTGCAGGACGAGCCGGTCACCACGCAGGTGAACATGCCGGCGCCCTTCATCGCCCAGGTGTGCGCCGAGATCGCGCAGATCCAGGCGGTCAAGCTGGAGGAGCCCCCGACGCTGCCCAAGATCACGCGCCTGCGCGCGCTCTTCGGCGACCGGGTGGCGATCTTCGGCGGCCTCGGCGGCGTCTACTTCTTCGAGGAGCTCTCCCGCGGCGCCGACGGGGCCATGACCGGCTTCCCGTACCCGGAGGCCCTCCGCGCCATCCGCGACCACTTCGTGGCGGGCCGGCGCGACGAGGCGCGCGCCCTCTTCTACCGCTGGCTGCCCTTGATCCGCTACGAGACGCAGCCCGGCGCCACGCCCGGCACCGCGGTGGGCATCCGCAAGGAGATCCTGCGCCGCCGTGGCTGGATCGCCTGCGCGCTGGTGCGACCGCCCGCGCCCGTGCTCGACGCGGCCACGCAGACCGAGCTCGACGAGCTGCTCGCCGCCGTCGTGTCCTGAGCCCCGTGCCCCACGCCCAGGCCAACGGCGTCCGCCTCTTCTACCAGGAGACCGGCGCGCCCGACGCGCCGCCGCTGGTGCTCATCATGGGCTGGGGCGGAGACCACACCGCGTGGGCGCTGCAGGCGCCGGCCTTCGCGGCCGAGCATCGCGTGATCGCGCTCGACAACCGGGGCGCCGGCCAGAGCGACGTGCCGGACGCGCCCTACACGATCGCCGGGATGGCCGCGGACGTGGCCGGGATGATGGACGCGCTCGGGATCCGCCGCGCCCACATCTGCGGCGCCTCGATGGGCGGCATGATCGCGCAGGAGCTGGCCCTGCGCCATCCGGACCGCGTGCGCACGCTCGGCCTGCACTGCACGACCGCGGGCATCGACACGTACGGCCGCTTCCTGATCGACACCCTCATCGCGGTGAAGGCGCGGGGCGACCGGGAGGAGTACGTGCGGGCGGTGATGCCGTGGGTGCTCTGCCGCAAGACCATGATCGAGCGGCCCGAGTTCATCCGCTTCTGGATCGAGCGGGCGCTGGCCTACCCCTACCCGATCGGGCTCGAGGGCCTCTCACGCCAGGCCGACGCGATCCGGGGCCACGACACCGCCGCGCGGCTCGGCGAGATCGGCGTGCCGACCCTGATCACCACCGGCACCGAGGACATCCTGGTTCCGCCGATCTCCTCGCGGGACCTGCACGCGCGCATCCCCGGCTCGGAGCTGGTCGCGATGGAGGACGCGGGCCACCTGCACTTCATCGAGCAGGCGGATCGGTTCACCGCGACCAACCTGGAGTTCCTCGAGAAACACCGCGGGGCCTGACGGCCCGCGGGCCCGCCCTCAGCGGGCGGACCGGGCGACGGCCGGGGCCGACTCCTCCCAGATGTAGCTGTGGGGGTTCACCGGCTGGCCCTTGACCTGGATCTCGTAGTGCAGATGCGGACCGGAGGACCGGCCGGTGTTGCCCGTCATCGCCACCGTGTCGCCCCGCCTGATGACCTGATCCATGGCCACGTTGAGCCGGGACAGGTGGCCGTAGAGGGACCGGGTCTCGTTGCCGTGATCGATGATGAGGGTGACGCCGTACTCGGCGTGCTGGCCCGCGAAGATCACCACGCCCGGGGCCGGCGCCCGCACCGACGTCCCGATCGGGGCCCCGATGTCGATGCCGCTGTGGAACTCCGAGTTGGGCGCCCACGGCGAGCGCCGCTGGCCGAAGTCGGAGTTCACGGGCCCGCGCACCGGCCACCGCGATGGCAGCGAGGCGAGGACCCGGCTGGCGCGGCCCAGGAAGCGCTCGAGCGTCCGGATGGACTCGCCCTCCTCCCGGACGGTCCCGAGCAGGCGATCCATCTCCTCCTTGACCGGCGGCGCCCGGTCGGGCTCCACCGCGGTCTTCCCGCCAATGCCGGTGCCGCGCTTGACCGGGGCGGCCTCGGGCCCGAAGGGCTCCCAGATCTTGGCGTGCAGATCCCGCCAGCTATCGATCTCCCCGCGGATCTCGCGCAGCCGCGACTGGGAGGCGTCGAGCAACCCCTGCTGGATGTGCAGGCGCTCGCTCAGCGCCGCGAAGGTGCCGCGCTGGTGACGGAGCGAGACGTAGTCCGGATAGATGAAGGCGAGCCCCAGGATCGTGACGGCCAGCCCGCCGACCGCGACGCCCACCGCCCAGCCCGGCACCGAGAGCCGCAGGACGCGGCTGCCGTCGTCCCGGACCATCAGCAGGTTGAACTGTTTGGGCTTGGGCATACGTTTGCGGGTCAGCGCTTGAGCGGGACCACCGAGAGATCCCGCGCCAGGTCCCGCGGCGGGACCTCCGCCACCGCGCTCGGCTTGGCCATCCGGCAGTGCCCCTCGAACAGGACCCCCTCCTCCAGCACCACCACGGGGGCCTCCACGTCGCCGTACACCCGGGCCGTCCGCTTCAGCTCGATCCGCTCCATGGCGCTCAGGTTGCCGGTGACTTCCCCGTTCACCACCAGGCGCCCGGCCCGGACGTCGGCATGGAGGACGGCGCGCTCCCCGATGATGAGGGTGTCGTTGGAGCTGATCTCGCCCTTGAACTTGCCGTTGAGCATGACGGTACCCCGGAACGTATAGCGGCCTTCGATCTCCGATCCTTCGTCGATGAAGGCGGTCAGCTCGCTTCGCCGCGGCGCCTTGCCCCTTCGCCTGAACATAAGACTCGTCCCTCGCTCGCTGGACTGCCTCGTCCTACCGGGTCCTGGCGGCCCCTCGGGGCCTCGACTTCATCGACTACGGAACACGCTGGCGACTACGGAACCCGTTGGAAGGGTGGGTACTGGTTACAGTTTCGCCCGGTAGGGTTTCTTCTAGCACGCCAATTCAAGGGGTGTCAACCCCCCGGCCGCGCCGCGAGCGCGCCTCCGAGGTGCGCGCTATCTCCGCGCCTTTGTTGACACTCCTGAGCACGCCACAGTATGATCGAACTCCTGATCCAAGTCCTCCCGGGAGAAGATCTATGGATGAGTTCTACCGGATCAAGCGGCTGCCTCCGTACGTCTTCGCGATCGTCAACGACCTGAAGTCCAAGGCACGAGCTCGTGGCGAGGACATCATCGACCTCGGCATGGGCAATCCGGACCAGGAGACCCCCAAGCACATCGTTGACAAGCTGGTGGAAGCGGCCCGCAATCCCCGCAACCACCGCTACTCGGCCTCCAAGGGGATCACGCGGCTCCGGAAGGCGGTCACCACCTGGTACCGGACCCGCTACGGGGTCGAGCTCGATCCGGAGACCGAGGCCATCGCCACCATCGGGGCCAAGGAGGGCATGGCCCACCTGGCCCTGGCGGTGCTCCAGCCGGGCGACGGGGTCCTGGTCCCGAATCCCACCTACCCGATCCACTCCTACTCGGTGGTCATCGCGGACGGCGACCTGCGCTCGGTCCCCCTGGTCCCGGGGGAGGACTTCTTCGCCCGGCTCCAGGAGACGGCCCGGCTGGCCTGGCCCAAGGCCAAGCTCCTGATCCTGTCCTTCCCGCACAACCCGACCACGGCCTGCGTGGACCGGGACTTCTTCGTCAAGGTGGTGGACTTCGCGCGGGAGCACCACATGATGGTGGTGCACGACTTCGCCTACGCCGACTTCACCTTCGACGGTTACAAGGCCCCCTCGTTTCTGGAAATCCCGGGGGCCAAGGAGGTGGGCGTCGAGATCTTCTCGCTGTCGAAGTCGTACAACATGCCGGGCTGGCGGATGGGCTTCGTCTGCGGCAACTCGAAGATGATCCACGCCCTGGCCCGCATCAAGTCCTACCTCGACTACGGCGCCTTCCAGCCCATCCAGATCGCCGCGATCATCGCGCTGGAGGGCCCACAGGGCTGCGTGACCGACATCGTGGAGCTGCACCGCAAGCGCCGCGACGTCCTGGTGAACGGCCTCAACAAGATCGGCTGGAAGGTGGAGAAGCCCCGGGGGACCATGTTCGTCTGGGCGCCCATCCCGGACGAGTTCCGCAACATGGGCTCGCTCGAGTTCTCCAAGCTGCTCATCCAGGAGTGCAAGGTGGCGGTCTCGCCGGGGATCGGCTTCGGCGAGTACGGAGACGGCCACGTCCGCTTCGCCCTCGTCGAGAACGAGCAGCGCATCCGGCAGGCCCTGCGCGGCCTCAAGACCCTGAGCGGCCGCTAGCGCCCGGCGAGGCACCCCCTGAACGAGATCAAGATCGCCCTCCTGGGCCTGGGCACCGTCGGCTGCGGCGTGGTCAAGGTGCTCCAGAGCCATGGCGCCGAGATGGCCGAGCGCGCCGGCTGCCGGCTCGCCCTCGGGCGCGTCGTGGACGCCGACCTCACGCGGCCGCGCGACGGCATCGACCTGGCCCGCCTGCCCCTGGGCAGCGACGCCAACCAGGCCATCGACGACCCCTCGGTGCAGATCGTCATCGAGCTGATCGGCGGGCTCGAGCCCGCGCGCACCTTCATCCTCCGGGCCCTCGCGGCGGGCAAGCACGTGGTCACCGCCAACAAGGCGCTGCTCGCCCATCACGGGACCGAGCTGTTCGAGGAAGCGCGGCGCCGCGGGGTGATGCTCGGCTTCGAGGCGGCGGTGGCGGGCGGCATCCCCCTCATCCGCGCGGTCAAGGACGGGCTACCCGCGAACCGGATCCTGTCCACCTTCGGCATCGTCAACGGCACCTGCAACTACATCCTGTCCAAGATGACCGACGAGGGGCGGGACTTCGGCGAGGTCCTGAAGGAAGCGCAGGCCCACGGCTACGCGGAGTCCGATCCCACGCTCGACATCGAGGGCATGGACTCCGCCCACAAGCTGCAGATCCTGGCCACCCTGGCCTTCCGCACCACGGTGGATCTCAAGGACATCTACACCGAGGGCATCACCGCGGTGACCCAGCAGGACGTGGTCAACGCCACCGAGCTCGGCTACCGCATCAAGCTGCTCGCGATCGCCAAGGCCTCGGACGGCGGCCTGGAAGCCCGCGTGCACCCCACGATGATCCCGGCCGGGTCGCCCATGGCGGCGGTCTCCGGCGTCTTCAATGCTGTATTCATGACCGGCGACAACGTGGGCAACCTCATGTTCTACGGCCGCGGGGCCGGCCAGCTCCCGACCGCCTCCGCGGTCTGGTCCGACGCGCTCGAGATCGCGCGGCGGGTCGCCCACGGCATCCCGGCGCTCGACATCGATCTCCCGTCCGTCGGGCGCAACCCCCTGCCGCTCCGGCCCATGGACGACATCCGCTCGGCCTACTACCTGCGCGTGATGGCCCTGGACCAGCCCGGCGTGCTCGCCCAGGTGGCGGGCATCCTCGGGCGGCACGACATCTCCCTCGTCTCGGTGCTCCAGAAGGAGCGCGCGCGCACGGAGGCGGTGCCGGTGGTCATGATGACGCACGAGGCGCGGGAGCGGGACATGCGCGCCGCGCTCGCCGCCATCGACAAGCTGCCGGTGGTGGCCGGGCGCACCACGATGATCCGGGTGGAGGCATGACCGCCGGCGCGCGGGGGCTCTGAGCCGCCCCCACATGCCGTCGCCGCGCCGGCTGGCGCAGATCCTCCTGGGCCTGGCGGTGAGCGCAGGCCTTCTCGTCTACTCCTTCTGGGCCGTGGATCTCGGCGACATCGCCGGGCGGCTGCGCGGGACCCTCTGGACGTTCGTTGCGCTCAGTATCGCGGGCAACTTCGTCTCGATGTGGGCCCGGGCCTGGCGCTGGTTCTATCTCTTCCCACCGGGCCCGGAGCCGCGCCCGACCCATCTGTTCCGGTCGCTGCTCATCGGCTACATGGGCAACAACCTGCTGCCGCTCCGCGCCGGCGAGGTGGTACGGGTCTACGTCGCCTCCCGGCACGGCCCGCGGTTCTGGACCGCCTTCGCCACGGTCGTGGTGGAGCGCGTGCTGGACGGCCTGGCGCTGGGGCTGATCGTGGCCGGCCTGCTGCTCGTGGTCCCGGTGTCGGCCGAGATGCGCTGGTCCATCGCGGTCTTCCTGGCCTTGGACCTGGCGGCGCTGCTGGTGCTGGTGATGATCGCCGTCGCGCCCGGGGTATGCCGGGTGCTGATCGAGACGATCTTCCACCGGATCGGGTGGCTCGAGCGGCGACTGATTGCGCTGCTCGGGACGATGACCGAGGGGCTCCGCGGCATTCGGGCGCCCCACCACGCGATCCCGCTCGCCGTCGAGCTCGGTGGCGATCTGGTTGTTCCTCGCGCTGTCGGTGTGGACCGCGATGCACGCCGCCCACCTGGATCTCCCGCTGGTGGCCTCGTGGGTCGTGCTGGCCTTCCTCGGGCTCGGGGTGAGCCTGCCGTCGAGTCCCGGATTCGTGGGGGTCGTCCAGATCGCGACGGTGCTGGCGCTGGCGCTCTTCGCGGTGCCGCGCGCCGAGGCCCTCTCCTTCTCACTACTGCTGCACGCCTCGCAGTTCTTCCCGATCACCGCGGTCGGACTGGTGTGCCTGCTGCTGGAGCACGTCAGCCTGACCGACGCGGCGCGCGCGGCGTCTCAGGGCGTGTCGTCGGAAGGGTAGCGGTCCAGGCGGAGCCGGGCGAGCCGGCCCCACCGGCGCCGCTCGACCCATTCGGTGAGCCGGTCGCTGAGGTCGATGAGCAGGACCGCGCCCACCGCCACCACGACGAGCCAGCCGAGCCCACGCAGGGTCGTCGTCGCGCCCGCGAAGAGCACCGCGGGCACCGCCGCGGCCACCAGCAGGGCCAGGACGCCGATCCCGAGTCGCATACCCAGAGCCTAGAGAAACATCCCCCGGATTACCAAGACAATTGCTGGCGTAAACAGGCGCTTGCCCCTCCGCGTCTCATCTAGTGAAGGCGGCACGCCGGGGCTCGATTCAGGAAATCCCTGTGAAACCAGGAGGATAGATCGATGAGTAGGCATTCTCGGTGGATGGGACGGGCCCTCGCGGTGACGGCCGCGGGCCTGACGATGGGGCTGCTCGGCACGGTGGCCTCCGCGCAGGAGATCCGCAACGATGTCCAGGAGCTGCGCCGCGACCGCCGGGAGATCCGCCAGGACAGCCGGGAGATCCGCGAGGACCGGCGCGAGCTGCGCGGTGATACCCGCGAGATCCACCACGATCGACGCGAGCTGCGCGGCGACCGGCGGGAGCTGCGCGACGCGTACTCGATCGGGCGACCCGCAGGCGGTGCGCCAGGCCCGGCAGGAGCTGCGGGGCGACCGGCGCGAGCTCCGCGACGATGTCCGGGACCGGTGGCAGGATCGGCGCGAGCTCCGCAAGGACCGGCAGGACCGGCGGCACGACGTGCGCGACCTGCGCCAGGATCGGCGCGAGCTGCGTCGGGACGTGGCGGACCGGCGCGGGCGGTAGTCGAGCGGGAATTGGTGCCGCGTGCGCGCGTGTGGGAAGATCGGGGCGAGAGGCGCCCGTGGAGTCGAGCGATGAACAGTTGTGCCGTGCGATCGCCGAGCGAGAACCGGGAGCCTTCGATCTCCTGGTGGAGCGCTACCAGGAACGGGCCTACCGGATCGCCTGGTCCGTGCTGCGCGATCGCGAGGACGCCCGGGATTGCTCGCAGGAAGCGTTCATCCGCCTCCACGAATCGGCCGGGTCGTTCGCGGGGCAGTCGAAGTTCTCGACCTGGTTCTACCGCATCCTGGTCAACTGCTGCCTGGACCAGCAGCGGCGCCGGCGCGGGTGGCGGCGGCTCGTCGGCTGGCGCGACCAGCGCGCCGACGGGCCCGACGAGCCGGATCCGGTGGAGCAGGCGCCCGCGCCCTTCACGGACCCGGTCGAGGGCATGGATACGGAGCGGCGCATGACGAAGGTCTGGGCGCTGGTGGAAGACCTCTCGCCGCAGCAGCGCGCCGCGGTGACGCTGTCGTGCCGCGAGGGGCTGGCGACGAAGGACATCGCCGCCGTGCTGAACGTGTCGGAGGCCACCGTGCGGGTCCATCTGCACCGCGCGCTCTCCACGCTCAGGCGGCGGCTCGGAGACGAGGGATGAACGACGTACACGTCGACGAATGGCTGATCGATCACGTCCGCGGCGAGCTCGATCCGGCCGACCGGGCGCGGGTGGACGCCCACCTGTCGGCGTGCGACGACTGCCGCGCGGCGCGCGAGCGGTTCGGCGCGCTGATGACGGAGCTGGCCCGGACCGCGCCGGCGCCGCCCCCGATCCACTGGGGCGCCTATCGCGCGGAGCTGCGCGAGCGGCTCGAGCGCCGGATCTCGGGCAGCGCCGGGGGGAGCGCCGGGCTCTGGGCGTGGCTCGCGCGCCCGCTGCCCGCCCTGGTGGCGGCGGGCCTCGTGGCGCTGCTGGTGATGACCGGGCTGCCGGCCGGCGTGCGCACGCCCGATCCGCTCGCGCTGGACAACACGATCCTGGCGAGCCAGCTCGACATGATCGCGCGGCTCGACGTGGTGCAGCAGCTCGACCTGCTCGAGGACTTCAACGTGATCGGCGAGCTGGACGAGCTGCCGGAGCCCCAGAAGGGCTGAGCGGTGACCCCATGGATCTGGCCCGTCGGCCTCGCGGCGCTGGCGCTGGCGGGAGTGAGCGAAGCGGGCGCGGCCGAGCGCGGTGGGCGCGCGGGCGCGCCGGAGGCGGTGGACGCGGAGATGCTGAGAGACCTCGACCTGCTGAGCAGTCCCGACTACGCGCGCGACCGCGAGGTGGCGCGGCGCATGGGCTTCTTCGAGCGGCTGCGCATGCTCGAGAGCCAGCGCGCGCAGGAGGCCGCGGGCGGGCCCGACTCCGCGTCGTCGCCCCCGCCGCCGCCGCCCACCCGGAGCGTGAAGTGATGCGCCTCATCGCGCTCGTCGTGGCCGCGGTGCTGGGGCTCGCCGCCGCGGCGTCCGCCCAGGCGCCGCCCCCGCCGCCGCCCGCGGGCGCGCCCATCCAGGGCCTCGAGCGGCTCTCGCCGGAGGAGCGCGCGGCGGCCGAGCGCAACCTGGAGCGGTGGCGCACCATGACGCCCGAGCAGCGGGAGCGCGCGCTCGAGAACTACCGCCACTGGAAGAGCCTGTCCCCCGAGGAGCGCCAGAACGCACGCCAGAATCTCCAGCGCTACCGCCAGATGCCGCCGAGCGAGCGCGCGCGGATCATGCAGGACTTCCAGCGCTGGAACCAGCTCCCCGACGATCGCAAGCGCGAGCTCGAGCGGGCCTACGAGCGATACCAGCAGCTCCCGCCGGACCGGCGGCAGCAGATCCAGCAGCGCTACGAGCGCTACCAGGCGCTCACGCCGGAGCAGCGCGAGCGGCTCGACCGGAACCTCGAGCGGTGGCGCACCATGACCCCCGAGCAGCGCCAGCAGGCCCGCGAGCAGCTACGGCAGCGCCGCCAGTCGGCGCCGCGCGAGATCCGGCCGCCGCGCGACGACGGCGGCGACCCCGGTCGCCGCCCGCGCTGAAGCCGGGCGCGGCTTTACACTCCGCGCGGGCGTCGTGTAGGATGGCCCTCTCATGGGCCTGCTGATCGTCCAGAAGTATGGTGGCTCCTCCGTCGCCGACGCCGAGAAGATCAAGAACGTGGCCCGGCGCGTGGCGGAGTCCGCCCGCCTCGGCCATCGCATGGTCGTCGTGGTCTCCGCGATGGGCAAGACCACCGACGGCCTCCTCTCCCTGGCCGCGGCGATCACGGCCACGCCGGATCCCCGCGAGATGGACATGATCCTCTCCACCGGCGAGCAGGTCACCATCGGGCTCCTCGCGATGGCGCTCCAGTCCCTCGGCCATCCCGCCTGCTCGTTCACCGGGCCGCAGATCGGCATGGTCACCGACGCGGGGCACACGCGCGCCCGCATCAAGCGCATCACCGCCGAGCGCATCCACGCCGCGCTCGACGCGGGGCGCGTCGCGGTGATCGCGGGCTTCCAGGGCACCACCGAGGACGGCGACATCACCACCCTCGGCCGCGGCGGCTCCGACCTCACCGGGGTCGCGCTCGCCGCCGCGCTCAAGGCCGACGTGTGCGAGATCTTCACCGACGTGGACGGCGTCTACACCGCCGACCCCAACGTGGTGCCCGACGCGCGCAAGCTGCCGCGCATCTCCTACGACGAGATGCTCGAGATGGCCGCGCTCGGAGCGAAGGTGCTCCAGTCCCGCTCCGTCGAGTTCGCCAAGAAGCACAACGTCCCGGTTCACGTGCGCTCCACCTTCAAGCCAGACCCGGGCACGCTCGTGACCAGGGAGGATTACAGCATGGAAGACGTGGTGGTGACCGGCATCACCCATGATCGGGGACAGGCCAAGGTCTCGATCCTGCGCGTGCCCGACCGGCCGGGCATCGCCTCGCGCGTGTTCGGCGGCCTCGGCGCCCAGAACATCGTGGTGGACATGATCGTGCAGAACATCAGCCGCGACGGGCTGACCGACATCTCCTTCACCCTGCCGCGCGCCGATCGCACCCGCGCGGAGACGGTGCTGGCCGGGCTGGCCCGCGAGATCGGCGCCGAGGGCGTGACCGCGGACGACCGGGTGGCCAAGGTGTCCGTGGTGGGCGTGGGCATGCGCAGCCACGCCGGCGTCGCCGCCCGCATGTTCGAGACCCTGTCCGCCGAGGGCATCAACATCCAGATGATCTCCACCTCCGAGATCGCGGTCTCCTGCGTCATCGAGGACAAGTACACCGAGCTCGCGGTGCGGGCGCTGCACGACGTCTTCGCGCTCGGCGCCGAGCGGGGGGTCTGACCGTGGCCACCACCGCGCGGGCGGCCGTCTTCTTCGGGCCCGGCAAGCCCTTCGAGATCCGCCAGGTGCCGATCCCCGAGGTCGAACCGGAGGGCGTGCTGATCCGGGTCAGCCACGCCAACATCTGCGGCTCCGACCTCCACTTCTGGCGCGGCGACGCGCCGCTGCGCCTGCCCGACGACGGCTGGATCTTCGGCCACGAGATGACCGGGCGCGTGGCCCGCCTCGGCGCGAAGATCAAGACCGACTCGCTCGGCCGCCCGCTCAAGGAAGGCGACCGCGTCGCCTACACCTACTTCTACCCGTGCGGGCGCTGCTACGCGTGCCTCCACCAGGAGCCCGCGGCCTGCCCCAACAAGCTCGAGCGGCCGCTCGGCCCGAGCGCGTTTCCGCACCTGCACGGCGCCTTCGCCGACCACTACTACCTGCGCCCGCGCGGCCAGATCTTCGTGGTGCCGGATTCGCTGTCCGACGAGGCGGTGGCGGGCGTGAACTGCGCGCTCTCCCAGGTCTTCTACGGTCTGCACGTGGCCGGGCTCCGCCAGGGCGACTCGGTGGTGATCCAGGGCGCGGGCGGCCTCGGCATCCAGGCGGCCGCGGTGGCCAAGGACCTGGGCGCGCAGACCGTGATCGTGGTGGACCAGATCCCGGGGCGCCTCGAGCTGGCGCGCGCCTTCGGGGCGGACCACACGATCAACGTCAAGGAAGTGACCGACCGGCGCGAGCGCGTGAAGCTGGTGCGCCAGTGGACGGGCGGGGTCGGCGCGGACGTGGCGTGCGACCTGGTGGGCTTCCCCGCGGTGATCCCCGAGGGCATCGAGATGCTCCGCTCGGGCGGGACCTATCTGGAGATCGGCACCATCAGCCGCGGGGCCAAGGTGGAGCTGGAGCCCGCGCTGCTCGTCTGGGGCTCCAAGAAGATCGTCGGCGTGATCCAGTACGACCCGTGGGTGATCCCGCGCGCGCTCGACTTCCTCGTGCGCACGCGCGAGAGCCGGCCATGGCACCGCATCCTCTCGCACACCTACCCGCTCGAGCAGATCAACGAGGCCTTCGCGGCCTCGGAGTGGCACAACCGGGAGACCACGACGATCACCCGCGCGGCGCTCACGCCGTGAGCAAGACCATCGCGGATCTCATCCAGGAGCGCTTCGGCCTGCCGACCGAGGCCGGGCGCGCGCGGCCCGCCGAAGGCGCCCTCGCCCTGCTGCTCTCGCACCGGACGCAGCGCCGCTACAAGCCCGACCCGATTCCGGACGACGTGCTCGAGATGGCCCTGGCCGGCGCGCTCTCCGCGCCGTCGAAGTCGGACCTGCAGCAGGTCGGCATCGTGCTCGTGCGAGACCGGATCAAGCAAGCCACCATCGGCGCATGGATCCCGGACATGCCGTGGATCGCGCAGGCCCCGCTCTTCATGGTGTTCTGCGGCGACCACCGGCGCATCCGCCGGGTGAGCGAGCTGCGCGCGCGCCCCTTCCCCAACGACACGCTCGACATGTTCATGAACGCGGCGGTGGACGCGGGGCTGGTGCTGCAGGCCTTCATCACCGCGGCGGAGGCGCTCGGCCTCGGCTGCTGCCCGATCAGCGTGGTGCGCAACCACGTCGAGAAGGTCGCCGCGCTGCTCGAGCTGCCGCCCGGCGTCTTCCCGGTGGCCGGGCTCTGCGTGGGCTATCCGCTGCAGCCCGGGTGGACCAGCATGCGGCTACCCCCCGTGGTGAGCGTCCACACCGACCGCTACGACGACGCGGATCTGCCCGCGCAGCTCGCGGCCTACGACACCCGTCGCGAGGGCCGGCACGCCACCCCGAAGGAGAACCAGCGCTTCGTGGAACGCTTCGGGTATTCGGAGCCCTACGGCTGGTCGGAGGACAAGGCGCGTCAGTACTCGGTGCCGGAGCGCCACAACTTCGGGCCGTTCATCCGGGGCCACGGCTTCGGCCTGATCTGAGCGGCCCGCTAGGGCCCGGGATCGAAGCAGACGCCGAGGCGCCCGCGCTCGCAGGTGCACTCGAGCTTGGTCCCACCCGGCCCCGTGATCATCACGAACCGTCCGACGCAGGACGGGCGCCGGCTGAGCTGGAGCGCGACGATGCCGGCCACCAGGACGAGCACCACGCAGACCCCGATCACGAACGTCCGCCGCTCCAGGCGCCGGTTGTTCTGGATTCCCGCTTCCCGCCGCCAGGGCGCCCGCCGCTGCTTGCGCTGCAGGCGAAAGAACAGAAACAGCGAGAATCCGCCGAGCAGGCCGGCCATGATCAGCAGGATGACGAGATTTTCGAGCACGTGCGTTCGCTGATGCGCTGAGGAGGCTGCGCCAACCTCGAAGCGCTCCGAAGTGTAGCACGGCTGGTCGGGACCGGGCCGCCGCGGGGCGTATCCCGATTGGCACTCTGGCCGAGCCCGGGATCGTCGTGGGACGGTGGAGGCGTGCTCTACTCCCTCCCGCAGCTCCGCCTCCTGATCCTGCTGGCGCTCACCCTGCTCGTGGGGCTGGGCGTGCGCGAATGGCGCGCCGGCTTCCCCGATGCGGCGCTGCGGCTGGAGCGATTCGATCGCGACGAGCCGGTGGCGCCCCTCGTGGGCGAGACGCCCGGGGCGCCGACACCGCCACCCGCCCCCGCGCGCGCGACCCCGCCCGCGGCGGCGGCGCCCGAGCCGGCGCCGATCAAGCCCCTCGACGTCAACCGCGCCGCCGCCGCGGAGCTGGCCGCGTTGCCCGGCGTGGGGCCGGGGCTCGCGCAGCGCATCGTGGAGGAGCGCGAGCGACGCGGCCGCTTCGACTCGCCCGAGGCGCTCCGCTATGTCCTGGGCATGGGGCCGAAGAAGCTCGCCGCCATCCGACGCTTCATCACCGTGAGTGATTGAGCGGCGGCTCGCGACCGCGCCGCTCCTGCCGCCCGCGGCGGCCGTCACCGCGGGCATCGCGGCGGCCGCGTGGCTATCGCTCCCCACGCCGCGCCTGCTCGTCGCCGCGGCCGGCATGCTCCTGCTCGCCGCGCTCGCGAGCCGCCGGCATCCGCGCGCGGCGCTGGTGCTGGTCCTGGCCGGCCTGACCCTGCTGGGCGCGCTACGCGTCGCCGGGTCGCCTCTGCCCGCCGATCACCTGGCCCGGCGGGCGCTCGTCGGGACGCTGGCGCTGGAGGGGCGGCTCGCCGAGGAGCCGGTCCGCTGGACGCCGGATCGCACGCGGCTCCTGCTCGACGTGGACGCCCTGCACGCGGGTCCCGAGCGGCTGCCCGCGGTGGGCCGCGTCCAGCTCACCGTCTACGGCGAGCTCGCGCTCCCGCTCGGCGAGGACCAGCGCGTGCTCGTGGACGCGCGGCTCCATCGGCCCGTCGGCTTCCGGAACCCCGGCGGCTTCGACTATCCGGAACATCTGCGGCGCGAGGGCATTCTCCTGGTCGGCCACGCGCGATCGGATCGGATCACCGCGCTGACGCCGGATGCTCCGCCGTGGCCGGTGGCGGTGAAGCGCTGGGCCGTCGGCGTCATCACCGCGCGCCTGCCGGAGACGTCGGCCGCGCTGCTGGCGGGCCTGCTGCTCGGGGAGCGGTCGGCGCTGCCTCGTGAAATCGACGCCGGCTTCCGGCGGGCCGGCGTCTACCACATCCTCGCGGTGTCGGGCTTCAACGTGGCGCTGCTCGCGGGCGCGGTGTTCGGCGGGCTGGCCATGTGCGGGGTCCCGCGCCGCGGCGCCGCGGGCGTGGCCGCCGTCGTGCTCGTCGGGTTCGCGCTGGTCGTGGGCGGCCAGCCGTCCGTGCTGCGTGCCACCGTGATGGGGTTGCTGCTGCTCGCCGCCCTGCTGCTCGACCGCGAGTCCCAGCTCCCCAACGCGCTGGCCCTCGCGGTGCTCGCGCTCCTGCTCTGGCGGCCCGGCGATCTCTGGGAGCCCGGCTTCCAGCTCTCCTTCGCGGCCACCGCGGGCATCGTCTACCTCGGGCCGGTCATCACGGCGCGCCTCGTCGCGCGCGGCGCGCCCGCCTGGCTCGCGGCGGCGGTGGCGGTGAGCCTGGGCGCGCAGGCCGCGGTCACGCCGCTCATGCTCGCCCACTTCAATCAGCTCTCGCTGATCGGCGTGGTCGCCAACCTGCTCGTGGTGCCGCTCGCCGCGGTGGCGACGACCCTCGGCATGCTCGCGCTGCTGGTCGAGCTGGCCTCGGGCGCGCTCGCCGCGCTGCTCTTCCACGCGCTCTGGCTCGTCCTGATCGCGCTGCGCGCGGGCGTCTCCCTGGCGGCCGCCCTGCCCGCCGCGATGGTGCACCTGCCGGCGCCGTCCGCGGCGACCGCGGTCGCCTGGTACGGCGCGGTCCTCCTCGCGCCGGGGATGGCCGCGTCCCGCCGCATCCGGGTCGTGATGGGGGTTCTGGTGGTCCTGGTGGCGGCGCTCTCGATCTGGCCGTGGCTCCGGCCGACCGAGACCATGCTCCGCGTGACGTTCCTCGACGTCGGCCAGGGGGACGCGGCGCTGATCGAGCTGCCCGAGGGGCCGCGCCTGCTCGTGGACGGCGGGCCCGGCGGCGTCCGCCGCTTCGACGTGGGCGAGCGCGTGCTGGCGCCGTTTCTCTGGAACCGGCCGCTCGCCCGGCTGGACGCGGTCGCGCTCACCCACTGGGACGCCGATCACTCCGGCGGGCTCGCCGCCGTCCTCACCCACTTCCACGTGGGCGAGTTCTGGGAAAGCGGGCGCCCTTCGGGCGGCGCGCCGGAGACGGTGGCCGCGCTGCTCCGCTCGCGCGCGCCCCGCCGCGTGCTGGCGGCCGGCCAGCGCCTCTGGCTCGGAAGCGCGCTGATCACGGTGCTCGGCCCCGGTCCGGAGCCGGCGCAGACGGCCAATGACCAGTCGCTGGTGTTGCGGCTCGACTGGCGTGGCGTGTCGCTGCTGCTCGCGGGCGACCTGGGCGCCCGCGGCGAGGCGCTACTGCTCGAGCGTGCCGGCCCGGTGGCCGCCCTCGCGCTCAAGGTCGCGCATCACGGCAGCCGGTTCTCCTCCACCGCGCCGTTCCTCGAGCGGGCCCGGCCGCGGCTCGCGGTGATCTCGGTGGGCGCACGCAATCCCTTCCGCCACCCGAGCGCGGAGGCGCTCGCCCGCCTCGACGCGGCGGGCGCGCGCGTCTACCGCACCGACCGCGACGGCGCGGTCATCCTGGAGACCGACGGACGCGTGCTGCGCGTGACCGCGTGGGCCCGCGGCGTCACCGAGACCTGGGAGCTCGACCCCGAAACGATCTCGGAAAAGACCCCCGAAAACAGCACGGCCCCCGGATGACCGGAGGCCGTGGTGGACGCGCGGGAAGCGGGAGGCGGTCTAGGTCTCGAACGCGCGCTCGTAGTGAGCGCGCAGCCGCTCCAGCTCTTCGGGATCGAGACGCATGCCCAGGGAGAGCCCCATCTCCCCCAGGATGGTCTTGATCTCGTTCAGCGACTTCTTGCCGAAATTCTTGGTCTTCAGCAGCTCCGACTCGGTCTTCTGCACGAGATCCGCGATGGTCCGGATGTTCGCGGTCTTGAGGCAGTTGGACGCGCGCACCGACAGCTCGAGCTCGTCCACGTTGCGGAAGAGGTGCTCGTTCACCTCGCTCCGCGGCGCGGGCTCGCCCGCGACGGCCTCGGTCCCCTCGGTCTGCACCGGCGGCGTGGTCGGGAAGTCGATCAGCAGCGCGAACTGGTCGTCGAGGATCCGCGAGGCGTCGGCCACCGCCATCTCCGGCGTCACCGTCCCGTTGGTCCACACTTCCATGATGAGCCGCTCGTGCGCGCCCTTCGGCTCCACGTGGAAGTTCACGCGCTTCACCGGCGAGAAGTCCGCGTCCATCATCATCGCGTTGATGGGCAGCGCCTCCGGCTCGCGCTTCTCCGCCGCCTGGTAGCCCCGCCCGCGCTCCACGCACACTTCCATCTCGAGGCTGCCGTCCTTGTCCAGCGTGGCCAGCGCCACGTCCGGCGTCAGGATCTCCACGTCCGGATCGGGCTCGAAGTCCCGCGCGGTCACCGTCCGCACCCCCTGCACCTTCAGCCGGAGCAGCTTGGGGCGGTTGACGTGCAGCGTGAACACGAGCTTGCGCAGGTTCAGGATGATGTCGAGGGTGTCCTCGCGCATCCCGACCAGGTGCGAGAACTCGTGCAGCACCCCCTCGATCTTGACCCAGGTGGGCGCGGACCCCGTGATGGACGACAGCAGCACCCGGCGGTAGGCATTGCCCGCCGTCAGGGCAAAGCCCGGCTCGAAGGGCTCGATCGCGATCTTCCCGTAGGCGCGCTCCCGGGCGAGCCATTCGTGACGGACTGGAAGCACCAGCTCCTGCATGGGTTTCCCTCCTCAGAGTTCTGGGGCGGGTCGCCCCAGGCCGGTCATTATACCAGCAACCCCCGGGACCGCCAGCCTTCCCCACTCCCCCGGTTTGACTGAGAATCCCAGTCCGGCCAGAATGAAGGCTCACCATGATGGAACGTCCCCGATCGCTTCCGACATGGGGGGTTGGGCCTGGACGCCCCGGGCCGACCTGGCGGGCCGCCGTGGGCTTCGTGGTGGTCGTGGCCCTCCTCTCCCTGCTGCTCGAAGGCTGGTGGATCCTCAGCGTCCCGGCGCCGCTGCGGGCCTCGGCCCGGGTCGTGGAGCTCCCGGCCCACAAGGGCGTCATCGAAGTGGCCGAGATCCTGGACGAAGCGGGGGTCATCCGGAGCCGGGTCGGCTTCGTCCTCCTGGCCCTGGCCCGGGGCAGCTTCCGCAGCCTCAAGGCCGGCGAGTACCAGATCCCCGCGGGCTCGAACACGGTGCGGGTGCTCGAGCAGATCGCGGGCGGCCAGGTCCTCCAGCACATGGTGGTCTTCCCGGAGGGCAGCACCCTGGCCGAGCTGGCGCGGCTGCTCCAGACCGAGCGGCTGGTCTCGGCCGAAGACATCCTCCGGGTCGGCAAGGACCCCGTCTTCCTGAAGAACCTCGACATCCAGGCCGACTCGGTGGAAGGCTACCTCTTCCCGGACACCTATCAGTTCGTGAAGGGCATGACCCCCGAGGAGGTCCTGGCCCGCATGGTGGCGCGGATGCGCGAGAAGATCTCGCCCGAGCTGCTCGTGGAAGCGCGCGGCCGCGACGTGAGCCTGCACCAGGTGCTCACGCTCGCCTCCATCATCGAAAAGGAAGCCGTCGAATCGAGCGAGATGCCGCTCATCTCCGCGGTGTTCTGGAACCGGATCCGGCGCGACATGCCGCTGCAGGCGGATCCCACCGTGCAGTACGCGGTGGGCAAGGACCGCCGGCGGCTCACCCGCGAGGATCTCCAGGTGGACTCACCCTACAACACGTATCGCCGCCAGGGTCTTCCGCCCGGCCCCATCGCGAGCCCGGGGCGCGCGGCCATCGCGGCGGCGGTGCGGCCGGCGCGCGTGAACTACCTCTACTTCGTGTCGCTGGACGAGCGGTTCCACACGTTCTCCACCAACCTGGCGGATCACAACGCGGCGGTGGCGCGGTACCGCCTCGCGCGCGCGCGCTAGCTCGCCCGCTCCTCGCGTCCTCCTACTAGGCAGCGCCCGCGAGGGTCAGCAAGCAGGCGCTCTCCTCCAGAGCCTCCACGTCGTGCACGATCGCTGCCTCGAGCACGACAACCTCTCCGGACCGGACCGTTTCCGCGCGGGCGCCGGTCCGAAAAGTCACCGAGCCACTCAGGACGTGGAAGGTCAGGGGCCCGGCGGCCCGATGCTCGGCGAGCTTGGCCCCTTTCGCGAATAGCATCAGGACCAGGCGAAGCCCGGGCGCCTTGGTCAAGGTGATCGCATTGTGTCCCTTCGAGCGCCACGTGGGCTCCTGCCGGAGCCGTTCCAGCTGCTCGGCCAGCGTCACGTGAAGGAGGGGAACCTGGACGGGCCGGTCGGGTCTCGTCATGGGCAGAGGGCCTCGAGGTGCTCGATCAGATCCTTCATGGCTCTGATCAGATCACCTCTCAGCCCACCGAGTCTGTCCAGGACCGGACAGAGGGACCACTACCGGACCCCCCTTCTACCGGTTCGGCGTCGTGCTATCCTCCCCCCGTGCCGGGCGAAGACTCCCCTACCCTGTCCGTGTTGCGGCCGACCGCGTCCGCGGCGTCGCGCCGTGTGCCCGTGGAGGCGTTTCCCCCGGTCTACCGGGTGTTCCGCGACGTGGCGGGAGTGCTGCTGCGGGGATTGTTCGACCTGCGCGTCGAGGGAATGGAGCGGCTACCGCTGGCCGGCCCCTTCATCCTGGCCTCGAACCATCACAACTACCTGGACGGGTTCGTGCTGGGCGTCGCGGTGCCGCGGCCGATCTCGTTCCTCGTGATGCCGCGCGTGTTCCGGGCGACGCCGCTGCATCCGCCGTTTCACCGGCGCATCGGCTCGATCCCGGTGGCGCTCGAGCGGCCGGATCCCGGCGCCATCAAGCGCGTGCTGCAGGTGCTCGAGGCCGGCCGCGTGGTGGGCATCTTCCCCGAGGGCCCGTTCAGCCAGGAAGGCCGGCTCGTGCGCGGCCGGCCCGGGACGGCGATGGTCGCGCTCCGCGCGGGCGTGCCGGTGGTGCCCGCCGCCATCGAGGGCACCTACGAGGCGCTCCGCGGGCGGCGCTTCTACCTGCCGCGGCGCCGGCCGCTCGCGGTGCGGTTCGGGGAGCCGATCCACTTCGGCCGGGCGCGCCGCGGGCCCATCGCGCGGACCGAGCGGGACGACGCCACCCGTCGCATCATGGCCGAGATCGCCGCGCTCCTGCGCGTGCCGCCCGTTCCCGCGGCGGCCGCCGGCCGCGCGGGCGCCTCGTGACCGCCGCCGGTACGCCCCCGGGCAAGGCCTGGTCCGGGCGCTTCGCCGCCGGGGCCGATCCGACCGCCGAAGCCTTCACCGCGTCCCTGGCCTTCGACCGGCGGCTCTGGCCCTACGATCTGACCGGAAGCGCGGCGTGGGCGCGCGCGCTCGCGCGGGCGAAGCTGATCACCGAGGCGGAGCTCGAGAGCCTGCTGGCGGGCCTCGACGGGGTCCGCCGCGAGCTCGAGGGCGGCACCTTCCCGTTCCGGCGCGAGCTCGAGGACATCCACATGAACGTGGAGCGCCGCCTCATCGAGCTGGCGGGGCCGGTGGGCGGCAAGCTCCACACCGGCCGCTCCCGCAACGATCAGATCGCGCTGGACGAGCGGCTCTATCTCCGGGACATCCTCGACCACGTGGACGCGGGACTGGTGGACGTGGAGCGCGCGCTCATCGCCCAGGCCGAGCAGCACGGCGAGGCGCCGATGCCCGGCTACACGCACCTGCAGCGCGCCCAGCCGGTGCTGCTGGCCCACCACCTGCTCGCCTACGTCTTCATGCTCGAGCGCGATCGCGCGCGCTTCCGCGACGGGCGCGCGCGCGTCAACGTGATGCCGCTGGGCGCCGCCGCCCTCGCGGGCGCCGCCTTCGCCATCGACCGCGAGGCGCTCGCGCGCGATCTCGGGCTTCACCGCGCCCAGCCCCAACAGCATGGACGCGGTGGCCGATCGCGACTTCGTGGTGGAGTTCCTCGCCCACGCCGCGATCCTCGGCATGCACTGCTCGCGGCTCGCCGCGGATCTCACCCTGTGGGCCACGTCCGAGTTCGGCTTCGTGGAGTTCTCGGACGCCTTCGCGACCGGGTCGTCGATCATGCCGCAGAAGAAGAACCCCGACGTGGCCGAGCTGATCCGGGGCAAGACCGGCCGGCTCTACGGCAACCTCACCGCCGCGCTGACCGTCATGAAGGGGCTCCCCCTCACCTACAACTCCGACATGCAGGAGGACAAGGAGCCGCTCTTCGACACGGTGGACACGCTCGAGGCGATCTTCCGCGTGCTGCCCCCGATGCTCGGCTCGCTGACCTTCCGGATCGACCGCATGCGGGATGCGGCGGGCGCGCACTACTCGACCGCCACCGATCTCGCGGACTATCTCGTCCGCCAGGGCCTGCCCTTCCGCGACGCGCACGAGGTGGTGGGCCGGGCGGTGCGCCACGCCATCACGCGCGGCGTGGAGCTGGGCGAGCTGCCGCTCGAGGAGCTGCGCCAGTTCTCCCCGCTGATCGGGCGCGACGTCTACCCGGCGCTCACCGTGGAGGCCTCGCTGCGCGCCCGCGCGGTGATCGGCGGCACCGCGCCGGACGCGGTCCGCGCGGCAGCTCGCGCAGGCGAAGGCGCTGCTCGCGGGCAGGGCCGGGCGCGTGAGGGCGGCCGCGCGGGGCGCGCTGCTGCTCCTCCTGGCCGCGAGCGCGCTGGTCGCCTGCGGCAAGAAGGGACCGCCGGTGGCGCCCGAGCTGCGCGTGCCCGCGGGCCCCAGCGGCCTGCACGGCGCGGTCGACGAGCAGAGCGTCGTGGTGGGCTGGACCGCCCCCGGCACCCGCGTGGACGGCACGCGCCTGCGCGCGATCGCCCTGTACAAGCTGTATCGGCGGGAAGAAGCCGACGGCGGCGAGCCCAAGTCCGCGATGCTCTCGTCGGGCCGCGTGGTGGGCTACGACGAGATCGCGACGATCCGGCCCGAGAGCCCCGCGCCCGCGACCGTGGCAGGGCTCCACGGTCACGTGGGTGGACCGGCGCGCGCTCGCGGTCGGCCGCCGCTACGTCTACGTGGTCACCGCCGAGGACGCGCTCGGGCGGAGCAGCGGGCCCTCCGAGCGCCTCGTGATCCCCTACCTGGCCGCCCCGAAGGCGCCGCGCGCGCTCAGCGCCGCGCCGGGCGACCGCCGCATCCGCCTGACCTGGCAGCCGCCCGCCGAGATGGTGGACGGCTCGCCCGCTCCCGGCGATCTGCGCTACGTCGTGCTGCGGGGCGCGGGCGCGGAGGGCGCGCTCAGCGCGATCACGCCGAAGCCGGTGGACGGCACCACGTTCACCGACGAGGGCGTGGACAACGACACCGACTATCGCTACGCGGTGCGCGCGGTGCGCGTGGATCCGGCGGTCACCGCCACCGGCGAGACCTCGGCGGCGGTGGTCGTCGCGGCGGCCGACACCACGCCGCCCGCCGCGCCCGCCAACCTGCTCGCGGTGCCGTCGCCGGGCGCGGTGCGACTGGCCTGGAACGCGAGCGGCTCGCCGGACGTGGCGCTCTACGCGATCTACCGGGCGGGCGAGACGGGCGACTTCATGCGCATCGCGACGACGATGGCGGTCGCCACCGTCTACCTGGACCGCGACGTGCGGCCGGGCGCGACCTACCGCTACGCGGTCACCGCGTTCGACCGGGCGCGCCGCCCCAACGAGAGCGCGCGCTCCAACGAAATCTCCGTCCGCGTCCCCTAGAACTCGTTTTGCCAGACCTGCTCTGGCGTCTGGCGTCGGCGTAGCAGCGTGAGCGCGCCGTCGCGGCCGAGCATGACCTCGGGCGCCTGCGGGTAGGAGTTGTAGTTGATCGTGGCCATGCCCGCGCAGTAGGCGCCCGCGCCGCCGATCACCACCAGGTCCCCGATCCGCGGGGTCGCCACCCAGCGGGGCGCGAGCGCCTCGGGATCGCCGGGGGCCGGCGTGAGGATGTCCCCCGACTCGCAGCACGGGCCCACGAAGACCACCGCCTTCTGCTCGCGCCCGGCGGCCAGCACGTCGATCGGGTGCTGGGCGCCGTAGAGCGAGGGCCGCGTGATCTCGGGCATGCCCGCGTCGAGCTTGGCGAAGCAGTAGCCCTCCGCGCCGGTGTCCACCACGTCCACGCAGGAGGCGACGATCACGCCCGCGTTGGCGACGAGGAAGGTGCCGGGCTCGATCTCGAGGTGGAGGCCCCGGCCCGAGCGGTCGTGGAACCCCTCGATCTCGCGCCGCACGTGCGCGCCCACGTCGGCCATGTCCACCGACGGCTCCTCGGGCATGCGGCCGACCTTGAAGCCGCCCCCCAGGTTGATGCTCGCCACCTCGGGGAGCTGGGCGGCCAGGTCGAGGGTCATCCGCGCGCAGCGCTTCCACACCTCCGGATCCGTGCCGGAGCCGACGTGCGAGTGCAGCCGGCGGATGCGCAGGTCGTACCGCTTGGCGATGCGCCAGGATCTCGCCCAGCGCCTCGTGCCAGATCCCGAAGCTCGAGGCGGGCCCGCCGGTATTGGTGCGCTTGGTGGAGCCGGTGCCGAGCCCCGGGTTCACCCGCACGGAGAGCTCCCGGCCCGGCGCGACGCCGCCCGAACTCCTCGAGCTGGTGCAGCGAGCAGGCGTTGAAGAGCATGCCGCGCGCGAGGTGCCGCTCGAGCGCGCGCGAGGGCATCTGCGAGGTGAGCTGGATGCGCTCGGCCGCGAAGCCCGCCCGCAGCGCCCGCTCCACCTCGAAGTCGCTCGAGGCGTCCACGTGCAGGCCCAGCTCGCGGAACAGCGCGAGGATGCCGCGGCTCGGGTTGGCCTTCATCGCGTAGCGCACGGTGAGGCCGAACGGCGCCGGGAAGGCCAGCGCCTGCCGCGCCGCCGTCTCGAGCGCGGCGTGATCGTAGACGTAGCAGGGCGTGCCGAAGCGGCGGCGCACCTCGGCGGCGACGTCGGCGGTGACGTGAGCGGTGCGGCCGTCGGCTCGGGGGCTTTCCATCCGCTGGAGTCTACCGCATCACGGCTGCCGCTTGAAGTGCTTCCGGCTCTGGTGTTAGAGTCAGACAACTCTTCGTCCCACATCGCAGTGAGCAACGGAGGGACTCAACCATGCGCGCGACATTCCAGGGATCGATCGTCGCCCTCGTGACCCCGTTCCGCGGCGGCAAGGTGGACGAGGCCAAGCTCCGGGAGCTGGTCGAGTGGCACGTGGCCAGCGGCACGGACGGCATCGTGCCCTGCGGCACCACCGGGCGAGTCGCCCACCCTGAGCCACGACGAGCACAAGCGCGTGGTGGAGCTGGTCATCGAGACCGCCCGCGGGCGGGTCGCGCGTCATCGCGGGCACCGGCTCCAACTCCACCTCCGAGGCGATCGACCTCACCGCCCACGCCAAGAAGGCGGGGGCCACCGGCGCGCTGGTGGTCAATCCCTACTACAACAAGCCCACCCAGGAAGGCCTCTACCGGCACTTCCGCGCGGTCGCGGACGCGGTGGACATCCCGATCCTCGTCTACAACATCGCGGGCCGCACCGCGGTCAACGTGGAGACGGACACCCTGGCCCGCATCGTCACGGGACTGCCCGAACGTCGTGGGCGTCAAGGAGGCCTCGGGCTCCCTCGACCAGATGACCCAGGTGATCCTGGCGTGCGGTCCCGACTTCTCGGTCCTCTCCGGCGACGACAACATCACCCTGCCCCTCATGTCGGTCGGCGGCCGCGGGGTGATCTCGGTCATCGCCAACCTGGTGCCGCGGGAGACCGCCGAGATGACGCACGCCGCGCTGGCGGGCGACTGGAAGCAGGCGCGCGAGCTGCACCTCAAGCTCTTCCCGCTGTCGCGCGCGATGTTCATCGAGACCAACCCGATCCCGGTCAAGGAAGCGCTGGCCATGATGGGCAAGCTGGCCGAGCCGGAGTTCCGGCTGCCCATGTGCCGGATGGGCGAGGCGAACCGGCCGCGGCTCCGGGCGGTCCTGGCCTCGCTCGGCCTCGTCAAGGGCTGATCCTCCGCTCGTCATGGCGGATGTCGTCGTCGCCGGCGCCGCCGGCCGGATGGGCAACCGTCTGGTCGCCTTGCTCCAAGAGGACAAGGAGCTGCGCCTGGTGGCCGCCCTCGAGGCGCCCGGCCACCCCGCGCTCGGCCGGGACGCGGGCGAGGCGGCGGGCGTAGGCCGGCTCACCGTCCCGATCACCGCCGACGCGGAGGCGGCCCTCGGCAAGGATCGCATCCTGATCGAGTTCTCGGTGCCGGAGGCGAGCCTGGCCCACGCGCGGCTGGTCGCCCGGCAGGGCGGCCGCGCGGTGATCGGCACCACCGGCTTCACCCCCGCGCAGCGCGAGGAGCTCGCGGCCATCGGCCGGAGCATCGCGATCCTCGTCGCGCCCAACATGAGCGTGGGCGTCAACGTGGCCTTCCGCGATCCTCGCCGACATGGCGCGCATGCTGGGCGACGACTACGACGTGGAGATCGTCGAGACCCACCATCGCTTCAAGAAGGACGCGCCCAGCGGCACCGCGCTGCGCATGGCCGAGGTGGTGGCCGAGGCCCTCGGGCGCGATCTCGCCAAGTCCGCGGTCTACGACCGGCACGACAAGCTGGGCGAGCGCACGCGGAAGGAGATCGGCATGGCGGCCCTGCGCTCGGGCGACGTGGTGGGCGAGCACACCGTCTCCTTCGGCGCGCTCGGCGAGCGGCTCGAGCTGACCCATCGCGCCCAGAGCCGGGACAACTTCGCGCGCGGCGCCCTGCGCGCGGCCCGCTTCATCGCGACGGCCAGGCCCGGCCTCTACTCGATGCAGGACGTGCTGGGGCTCACGTGAGAATCGTGCGCTTCCGGGCCGGCGGCAAGACCCGCTACGGCGTGCTCGAGGGCCAGCACATCGTGGAGTACGCGGGCACGCCCTACGGCAGCTTCAAGAAGGCGCGGAAGAAGTACCTGCTGAGCCAGGCGGTGCTGCTGGCGCCGGTGGTGCCCACGAAGATCGTGGGGGTGGGCCTCAACTACCGCGAGCACGCCGAGGAGATGAACGTGCAGGTGCCGGCGGAGCCCCAGCTCTTCTTCAAGCCGATCTCGGCGCTGTGCGGGCCCGACGATCCGATCGTCTTCCCGCCCCAGTCGCGCCGGGTGGACTACGAGGGCGAGCTCGCCATCGTCATCAAGAAGCGCTGCCACCACGTGCCGGCGGAGCGGGCCCGCGAGTACGTGCTCGGCTACACCTGCCTCAACGACGTCACCGCCCGCGACCTCAACGTGCGCGACGGCCAGCCGACCCGCGCCAAGGCCTTCGACAGCTTCTGCCCGGTGGGTCCGTGCATCGCCACCGACATCGATCCCAACGGGGTGGACCTCGAGACCTGGGTCAACGGCGAGCGGCGGCAGGCCTCCAACACCAAGCACCTGATCTGCCCGGTCGAGGACCTGGTGGCGCGCGTCTCCGCGATCATGACCCTCTTGCCCGGCGACGTCATCGCCACCGGCACCCCGTGCGGCGTCGGGCCGCTTCGGCCCGGCGACAAGGTCGAGGTGCGCATCGAGGGCATCGGCGGTTTGAAGAACCCCGTCATCCGAATCCAGGAGAACCACGAGTGAGCACTCTTATTCCCTCCCCTCTTACCCCCTCCCCCATCCCGCTGGCCTCCCGCCTGGCCAAGCTGCCCCCGTACCTCTTCGCGGAGATCGACAAGAACAAGCGCGAGGCCCGCGCCCGCGGCGTCGATCTCATCGACATGGGCATCGGCGATCCGGACCTGCCGACGCCGCCCCACATCATCGAGGCGCTCAAGCGCTCGGCCGAGACCCCGGCGAATCACCGCTATCCCGACTACGAGGGCCTGCTGAGCTTCCGCACCGCGGTGGCCAACTGGTATCGCGGGCGCTTCGGCGTCACGCTCGATCCGCGGACCGAGGTGCTCACCCTCATCGGGTCGAAGGAGGGCACCGCCCACATGCCGCTCGCCTTCGTGAACCCGGGCGACGTGGTGCTGGTGCCGGACCCGGGCTACCCGGTCTACGCGGCGGGCACGTGGTTCGCGGACGGCGAGGTGCACTTCATGCCGCTGCGCCGCGCCAACGGCTTCCTGCCGGATCTCGACGCCATCCCGGCGGACGTGGCGAAGCGCGCCAAGCTCATGTACCTGAACTACCCGAACAACCCCACCGCGGCGGTGGCGACACCGGAGTTCTTCGCCCGCGTCGTCGACTTCGCGCGGCGGCACCAGATCATCGTCTGCCACGACGCGATGTACTCGGAGCTGCGCTTCGACGACTACCGCCCGCCCTCCTTCCTCGAGACGCCGGGCGCGATGGAGATCGGCGTCGAGTTCCATTCGCTGTCCAAGACCTACTCGATGACCGGCTGGCGGATCGGCTTCTGCTCCGGCAACGCGGGGGCGATCGCCGGCCTCGGCAAGATCAAGACCAACGTGGACTCGGGCGTCTTCCAGGCGGTGCAGGAAGCGGGCATCGCCGCGCTCACCGGGCCGCAAGACCTCTCGGAGCAGTATCGCCGCACGTATCAGGAGCGGCGCGACGTGGTGGTGGCGGGCCTCAAGCGGCTCGGGTGGGAGGTGGACGTGCCCAGGGCCGCCTTCTTCGTCTGGGCCCCCGTCCCCGGCGGCCTCGATTCGCGCACCTTCGCGGCGCGCATGCTCAACGAGGTCGGCTGCGTGATCACCCCCGGGGTCGGCTTCGGCCCCTCCGGGGAAGGCTTCTACCGGATCGCGCTCACCATCGACGCCAAGCGCCTGCAGGAGGCGATGGACCGCCTCCGGGGGCTCAAGCTCTGAGCTCTGATAAAATCTTCCTGGAGGACGTCCGCTTCTACGGGCACCACGGGGTCACGAAGGCCCAGCAGACGGTCGGCGCGTGGTTCGCGGTGGACGCCGAGCTCATGCTCGACCTCGCGGCGGCGGCGGCCTCGGACGATCTGCGGTCCACGGTGGACTACGGGCTGATCGCGGCGCGCATCGTGGAGGTGTCCACCAAGGAGCGGGTCAATCTCCTGGAGCGGCTGGCGGGACGGCTGGCCCAGATGCTGCTGGCGGAGTTTCCCTGCGACGAAGTCCGGGTGCGGGTGCGCAAGCTCACGCCCCCGATGGAAGGGTTGCAGGGCATCCCCGGCGTCGAGCTGACTCGACGGAGACGGTAGAGCGATCACATGGCGCGGGTGTTCCTCTCGGTGGGGTCGAACCTGGGCGACCGGCTGGATTGCCTGCGCCGCGCCGTGGAGCAGCTTCGCGCCATGCAGGATCTGCGGTTCCTGGACGCCTCGCCGCTCTACCGCACCGAGCCCTGGGAGCGCCCGCCCGGGAAGCCCGACGAGGACGCCGGCTGGTTCTTCAACTGCGCGGTCGTGATCGAGACCGAGCTGCCGCCCGCCACCCTGCTCGCGCGGCTGCAGGCGGTCGAGGACGCCCTGGGCCGCGAGCGGCGCGGGGGCACGCCGGAGGCGCAGCGCTACGAGCCCCGGCCGCTCGACATCGACATCCTGCTCTACGACGATCGCGTGATCAGCGGGCCCGAGCACCTGCACATCCCCCATCTGCTCATGCACGAGCGCCGGTTCGTGCTGCGGCCCCTGGCCGACCTCGCCCCGGACCTGGAGCACCCGGTCCTCTACCAGACCATCCAGGAGCTGCTGGACCTGCTGGAGGACGAGCACGAGGTGCGGGAGTCCGACCTGCCGCGCCGGTGGTTCGACGGCTGATGTCACGTGGCTGACGACGAGTTCCGGCAGCAGGCCCTTCAACACCTGGACGCCCTCCATAACCTCGCCGTCTACCTGACCCGGAACGGCTCCGAGGCGGAGGACCTGGTCCAGGAGACCTATGTGCGGGCCATGCGGTTTTCCCATCGGTTCCAGCCGGGAACCCATCTGCGGGCCTGGTTGTTCCAAATATTGAGAAACACGTTCCTGACGTTCTACCGGCTCCGGGAGCGGGAGTCCGCCATCTCGGAGGACGGGGTCCCGGAAGGAGAGGCGCCGATGTTCCACGACGCCCCCGGGCGGGATGGTGAGAGCGCCGGGGCCCACATGGATCTGGACCGGGCCCTGGCGAAGCTGCCCGAGGAGTTCAAGACGCCGCTCCTGCTGGCCGAGGTCGAGGGGCTGGCGCTGGAGGACGTGGCGCGCATCATGGACTGCCCCGTGGGCACCGTGAAGTCCCGGATCTTCCGCGCCAAGGAGCGGCTGCGCGGCTACTTGAAAGATTATCAGGGGTCATGACGCGCGAGAACACGGAACCGCAAGAGGACGACGGCGGGATCGGCCGGTTGCTGCGCGAGCGGCTGCCGCGTCATCCCGCGCCGCCCGTCCTGCGCGCCGCGGTGGTCGAGGCGCTGATGCCCGCCCGCCCGCGGCAGCCCTGGTGGACGCTCTGGCTGCCGCCCGCGTTCTCGGCGGTGGCCACCGCGCTCATCATGCTGCTCTACCTCGCGCCCTCGCTGCCCTCGGCGCCCGGCGCCGATCCGGTGCAGCTCGTGACCCGCGCGGTGCTCGCCGAGCACGCGCGCAACACCTTCTGGGGCGAGACGCGCTCCGACGTCGTCCCCGCCGCCCTGCCCCGGGCGATGGAGGAGAGCGGCATCGCGCTGAGCTGGGTCTTCACGGGCGACGAGGACATCCAGCTCATCAACGCCAAGCCCACGTACCTCGAAGGCCGGCGCGGCATCGAGCTGACCTACCAGGACGTGGCCGGCCACACCGTGACCTACATCATCGTGCCGGGCGGCAGCGTGACGCTGCCCACCGACCGCGGGCGGGTGCAGATCGATCGCTGGCGACCCGTGGTGAAGAAGGAAAACGGCTTCAGCCTGATCCTGTGGCGCCAGCAGAGCATGCTCTGCGTGATGGTCTCCGACCTCGTCTCCGACGACGACCTCTCGCGCTTCAAGCAGTACTTCGTGAAGGTGCGGTCGTCGACGGAGCCGTACGCGATCTACTAGCCCAGGGCAGGGCCATCAGCGCCCAGGCGACCATCACCACCTCGGAGTCGCCGAAGTTGTATTCCGAGAGGCCACCCACCAGGAACGCCACGATCGCGGCGAGGCTGCCCACCACGAGCGTGCGCTCGGCGGTGGCTTCTCCCGATCGCCGTCGCAGCAGGCCGACGCATCGGGTGAAGAAGGTGGCCCAGATCGCCAGCCACGCGGCCAGGCCCAGCACCCCGCGCTCGACCAGGATCTGCAGCGGCGTGCTGTGCACGTGGCTCGTTCGCTTCTTGACCGCTTCCGGCAGCGCGTAGGACGGGTACTCCCGCTTGACGCCGCCGGGCCCGATCCCGAGCACCGGCCGCTCCCGCCACATCGCGAGGCCGCTCCGCCACATGTAGACGCGCTCCCGCACCCCCGCCTCCTCGGGATCGGCCATGCTGAGGAACCGGTGGCGCAGCTCGTGGGGCGCCAGGAGCGCGCCTCCCGCCAGGAGGACCAGGCCCGCCAGCAGGAGCCAGCGTCCACGCCGCACGGTGGCCGCCACCGTCAGCACACCCGCCGCGAAGCCGATCCACGCTCCCCGCGTGTAGGTGGCGATGAGCCCGCCCAGCATCACGAGCCACGGCGCCCCGAACCGGCGCAGCCCGCCGCCGACCCGGCAGGAGGCGCGGAAGGGTCGCGAGCAGCACGAGCGAGAGGACTCCGGCCAGCGTCATGTAGATGCTGAAGAAGCCGTGCGCGCGGTCGCAGCGGTGATAGAGCCAGCGCGGCCCCGCCACGGGTACGCCCAGACCGGGACAGACGCTCACCTGGAGCAGCCCGACCACCGCGGCCACGGTGGCGGCGAGCGTCAGGCCGAAGAGGAAGCGCCCCGCGGCGTCCGGATTCCGCACCGCGTCGGCGGTGACGTACAGGGCGGCGACGAGCAGGAGTCCCTTGGCCGACTCGAGACTCGCCGCCGGATCGCCGGAGAGCAGCGCGGACAGGATGGTCGCCGCGCTGAAGGCGAGCACGGGCGGCCAGAGCGGCCAGCGGGCGTCCGCGCGCTCGGCCGGATCGCGCAGGCGCCAGAGCAGGTGCAGCGTGAGGAGGGCCAGCGCGGTCTCGGCGAGCGTGATGGACACGCCGAGGCCGGCGACGAAGGCGCCCAGGAGAACGCCCCGGACGCTCAATAGGCGTTCCGGTCCACCAGCACCCGCACGACCGTCATCGCGATGATCTTGACGTCGAACCACACCGACCAGCGCTCGATGTACTCGATGTCGTACTGGATGCGCTTCTCGAGCGACGTGTTGCCGCGCAGCCCGTTCACCTGCGCCCAGCCGGTGATGCCGGCCTTCACCTTGTGCCGGAGCATGTAGCCGGGCACGGTCTGGCGGAACCGCTCCACGAACACCGGCCGCTCCGGCCGCGGGCCCACCACGCTCATGTCACCCCGCAGCACGTTCCAGAACTGCGGCAGCTCGTCGAGGCTCAACCGCCGCAGGAAGGCGCCGAACCCGGTGCGCCGCTGGTCGGAGGGGCCCGCCCACACCGGCCCGGTCCGCGCTTCCGCGTCCGGGTCGCATCGTCCGGAACTTCAGCATCTCGAAGCGCCGGCCGTCCAGGCCCATGCGCTCCTGGCGGTAGAAGACCGGCCCGCGGGAGCTCAGCTTGACCACCGCGGCGAGCATGAGCAGTGCCGGCCAGAGGACGACGAGCACCGCGGCCGAGAAGACGAAGTCGAACACGCGCTTGGCCAGCCGGTTCCAGCCGTAGAGCGGCGACTCCCGCAGGTGGATGAACGGCATGCCCTCGAACTGCTCGATGCCCCCGCGCAGCGAGGCGAAGCGCAGCAGATCGGGCACCACGTGGATGGTCACCGGCTCGTCGCCGACCGCGTCGAGCAGCCCGGGGAGCCGCCCGTAGTCCTCGTGGGCGAGGGCCAGGACCACGTGGTCCACCGTGTGGGCGTCGAGCACCGCGCGCAGGTCGGCGTAGCCGCCGAGCCGGCGTGCCCCGCCGGTGTCGTCCTTGTCGTCGCCCACCACCCCGAGCACCTGGATGCCCACGTCACGCCGGCCCTGCATGCGCTGCACCACGGTGGCGGCGAGCTCACCGTCCCCAACCACCACCGCGAAGCGCTGATTGTAGCCGCGGCGCCGGGCGAAGCGGAGGCCCTCGCGGAAGGCGGCGCGGGAAAACCAGACGGCGGCGATCGAGAGGAGCCAGAAGTAGACGATGACCACGCGCGAGTAGTCGTAGCCGCGGAAGAAGAACGTCATCACCGCGACCAGGACGAGTACCCCGATGGTCGAGGCCTTCGCGATGTCGATGGCCTCGGACAGGTGAGAGCCGATGCGGCGCGGACGGTAGAGCCCGAAGGCGCGGAAGGACACGCTCCACACCAGCAGGATCGGCAGCAGCATCAGCAGGTAGTCGGCGAGCAGCGGCACGTCGCCGTAGGGCAAGGGCGGGCCCGCCACGTGGAAGCGCAGCCAGTAGGCCAGGAGCCAGCAGAGCCCGACCAGCACCAGGTCGCCCACCAGGATGAGCTGCTCGAACAGGCGGGAGTAGGCCCTCAGCATCGGGTCGACGCCTCCACCCGCGCCCGCAGGTACGCGTGCATCCGCTCGCGGAAGATCGGGCGGTCGAAGGCCTCGGCGCGCCGGCGCAGGGCCTTGGGCTCGAACTGCTGCGCGGAGGCCTCGAAGCGCCGGATGGCGTCGACGAGATCCTCGACCGTCTGGCGCTCGAAGAAGAGCCCGGTCGGCGGCTCCCCTTCCCCGGGCGGCACCACCGTCTCGCGGGCGCCCCCCTCGCCGAAGGCGATGACCGGCCGCCCCGCCGCCATCGCCTCGAGCGGCGTGATGCCGAAGTCCTCGAGGGGCGGGAAGAGCAGGGCCCGGCAGCGCGCGTAGAGCTCCGCGGTCTGCGCGTCGTCGCGCCAGCCCAGGAGCTCCACGGTGGGCCCGGCCAGGGCCCGCAGCCGGCGGTCCTCGGGCCCGGTCCCCACGACCACCAGGCGCCGCCCGAGCCGGTTGCACGCCTCCACCGCCAGGTCCACCCGCTTGTACGGGGTCAGGGCCGAGACGACCAGATAGAACTCCCCCGGCGCCTCGTCCACGCGGAAGCGCGAGACGTCCACCGGCGGGTAGATGACGTCCGCGTCGCGGCCGTAGACACGGCGGATGCGGTCGGCCACGAAGCGCGAGATCGCCACGAACTGGTCGACGCCCGCCGCCGTCCGCCGGTCCCAGCGCCGCAGCCACGCCGCCACCGGCGGCATCAGGACGCGCGCGGCCAGGCCGGATCGCGGCCCGAAGTAGTCGTCGTAGAGGTCCCACACGTAGCGCATCGGGGTGAAGCAGTAGCAGACGTGGAGCGCCGCCGCGGGAACACGCACGCTCTTGGCCACCGCGTGGCTGGACGAGAGCACGAGGTCGTAGCCGCGCAGGTCGAAGGCGCGCACCGCGGCCGGGAAGAGCGGCAGGTAGTGCCGGTAGCGCCGCTCGGCCTGGGGCAGCCGCTGGATGAACGAGGTGACGATCCGGCGGTTCTCGATCGCGGGGGAGACGGAGCCGGGCACGTGGAGGAGCGTGTAGAGGTCGGCGGCGGGGAACAGCTCGCAGAAGACCTCGAGGCAGCGCTCGCCGCCGCGCATGCCGGTGAGCCAGTCGTGGACGAGCGCGACCTTCGCCTTCGCTAGCTCCGGCACGGATCCTGCCGCGGCCATCGAGCAGCCCTTCCCGACCTCGTCAGCGCGAGGACGACCAGGTCCGCTGCCGCCAGTAGGCGAGCAGGTCCTTCAGCGTGCGCTCGAATGGAATCTCCACCTTCCAGCCGGTCGCCTTCTCGATCTTCGAGGGATCGCCCTTCGAGCACCATGACGTCGGAGGGGCGCAGACGGCGGGATCCACCTGGACCTTGATGTCCTTGACGCGGGACTGCTCGAGCAGGAAATCGAGCACCTGCTGGATCGCCCACGACCGCCCGGAGCAAAGGTTGTACACCTCGCCCGGCTCGCCCCGCTCGAGGAGCGTCCAGTAGCCGCGCACGATGTCGCGGACGTCGGAGTAGTCGCGCCGGGGCGTGAGGTCGCCCACGAAGATCACCGGATCGCGCAGCCCGGCCTCGATCTCGGCGACCTGCCGCGCGAAGTTCGACGTGACGAACACGTCGCCGCGGCGGGGCCCCTCGTGGTTGAAGGCGCGGGTCCGGACGATCGGCATGCCGTAGCTCTTCCAGTACTGGTAGCCCATCAGGTCCTGGCCGACCTTGCTCACCGCGTAAGGGCTGAGCGGCCGCAGCGGATTCGTCTCCTTGATGGGCAGCTCGTCGTCCGCAACCAGCCCGTACTCCTCGCTGCTGCCGACGACGAGGAAGCGCGGCGACATCTTGAGGCCGCGCAGGCCTTCCAGGAGGTTCACCTGCGACAGGATATTCGTGGTGAGGGTCTCGGCCGGCGTCTTCCACGACGCGTGGACGAAGCTCTGGGCGGCCAGGTGGATCACGTGCGTGGGGTTGGCGGTCTCGAGCAGGTTGCGCACCGAGGAAAGGTCGCGAAGATCGGACTCGATGAGCGTGACCTTGGACCGGAGATGGTCGATGTTGTCGGTCTTGCTGCGCCAGCGGATGGATCCGAACACCTCGGCCCCCTGGGCCAGGGCGTGCTCCGCCATGTAGCTGCCCACGAAGCCGGTGATGCCGGTGATCAAGAGCTGCATTTCCGCGATTATACGCTACGGGTCGATGGGCCCCCCGAAGGAAAACCCACCGCCTCGCGGTAGAGAGCCGCGATCTCCTCGACCATGCGGGCGCGCGAGAAGCGCTGCTCCACCCGGTCGCGCCCCGCCCGCCCCATGCGCGCTCGGAGCGCCGGATCGCGAAGGAGCCGCCCCGCCTCCGTGGCCAGACCCGGCGCGTCGTCGAGCGGCACGAGCCGGCCCGTCACCTCCGGCCTCGACGGCGTCCACGTGGCCCGGCGCCTCGGTCGCCAGCACCGGCAGTCCGCACGCCATGGCCTCGAGCACCGCCAGGGGCAGACCCTCACGGCGCGACGCGGTGACGTAGAGATCGACGATCGGGAGCACGCGCGACGCGTCCGGGATGGCGCCCGCGAACACGACGCGGTCCCCCACCCCGAGCGTCCGGGCGAGCGCCTGGAGCGCGTTCCGCTCCGGGCCGTCGCCCACGATCAGGAGCTGCGCCTCGGGCACTCGCGCCACGAGGAGCGGCAGCGCGCGCAGAAGCACCTCGAGACGCTTGACCGGGTCGAAGCGGGCGATGGTGGCGAGCACGAGCGCGTCGGGCTCGAGCCCCAGCTCCGCCCGGGACATCGGAGCCCGTACCGCGGTGGCCCGGACGGAGCCGGCGTCGATCCCGTTCACGATGACGCGCGTCCGGCCGGCCGGCGCCAGCCCGAGCGCGCGGGCCTCGGCGGCCTGGCTCTCGGATACGTGGACCACCGCGAAGCTCGATCGCGCGAGCGCGCGCTCCAGCCGGAGGTACAGGCCGCCGTAGGCCGCCAGATGGATCCCGTGGAACGTATGGATGGAGGCCGCGCCGGTCAGGCGGGCCGCGATGCGGCCGTAGAGCCCGGCGCCCTTGCCGTGGGAGTGGATGACCTGGATCCGGCGTGCCCGCGCGAGCCGGATCGTGTCGCGCAGCGCGCCCGGGGAGAGGCGGTCGGCCGCGATCGGCTCGAAGTCGGCGCCAGCAGCGGTGAGCGCGGGGAGGAGCGCGCCGCCCGCGGGCCCGCCGACGGTGAACCGGAATTCCGGCCCGGCCAGTCCCGCGATCAGATCGCGGACGTGCGCGGGGCCGCCGCCCAGGTCGGTCGAGACCAGCAGCTCGAGCACCCGTACGGGCTCGGCCACGTCAGCGGCCGAGGGCGCGGCGCAGGGGCCCGCGCAGCGCGCCGGGCACGGCCAGGGCCAGCAGCGGGCGCAGCGCGAAGAGCGCGCCCCACGGCGGATACGCGCCCGCGCGCACCGCGTGCCATCGCGCCCGGGCCTCGGCGCGGAGCCGCTCGTCGTCGCGCGCCGCGGTCACCCGCCCCGCGACCAGATGGCGGACGACGAGCGGCTCAGCCAGATTCGCCATGCGGGTGATCGCGCTCAGCCGTAGCCAGAGGTCGTAGTCCTGCGCCACCGCGAAGGACACGTCGTAGCCACCGACCGACGCGACGAGCGCCCGCCGCGCCATCACCGAGGAGTGCACGAAAGGATTGCGGCGAATCAGCGCGCGGCGGATGGCGAGGTCGCCCTCGGGGGGCCGGGTGATCTCCACGTCGCGCTCGGACTGCGTCCACCACCCGCGCGGCGGTGCCCAGCAGGCCCACCTCCGGGTGCCCCTGGAGGAAGGCGCGCTGCCGCTCGAGCCGGGCGGGCAACGCCACGTCGTCGGCGTCGAGACGGGCGATGAGCGGAGCTCGCGCGCGCCCGAGCGCCCGGTTGAGCGCGACGGTGAGCCCGGCCGGGGCCTGTCGCTCCACCACGAGCCGGGGATCGCGCACGCCGGACAGGAGCGCGGCCGTGGCGTCGGTGGAGCCGTCGTCCACCACGATGAGCTCGAGATCCGTGAGCGTCTGGGTCAGCACGCTCGCGATCGCCCGGGAGATCCAGGCGGCCCCGTCGCGGACGCCCATCAGGACGGACACCGCGGGCGCGGCCACTATCGCTCCACGGACCCGCGGCGCGCCTCGACGGCGAGCACCGCCGCCCAGTGACGGACGACGGGCCAGCGCCCGATCCGTCGTTCGAAGAGGAAGCGCCGCTCGGGATCCCGGATCAGCCGCCGCGAGTACGGAATCCAGTAGCCGGAGAAGCGCGGCGTCTCGAAGCCGCCGATCCGGCACAGCGCGCGGAGCTCGCCCCGCGTCAGGAAATCGTGCGTCGCCCAGTTCCCCTCGTTGGACCACCACGCGCGCGCGCGGTACTCGTCGAGGTATTTCCGGAAGAGACGGGCCGCGCGCCGCAGATTGTGGTGGGGCTCGACCATCAGGAGGCGGCCGCCCGGCCGCACGATCCGCCCGAGGGCCTCGAAGACCCGGTCCCGATCGTGCAGGTGGTGCAGGCTCTGGATGATGAAGGCGGTGTCCACCGACGCCGCGGGCACGACCGCGGGCAGCTCGGCCGCGGGGACGCCCAGCACCTCGACGTTGTCCACGCCTTCGGCCCGGCAGCGCGCCTTCAGCACCTCCTGCATGTCGGCCACCGGCTCGAGCGCGATCACGCTGCGGGCGTGTCGGGCGATCAGGGTCGTGAAGTAGCCGCTCCCCGCCCCCACCTCGAGCGCGCGGCCGTAGCCGCCCTCGGGCCAGATCTCCGATACGAGCGGGCGCGCCGGATACTCGTGCTGCTCGTCCTCCGCATAGCGGTGGATCTGGTCGTAGGCGCTCGCCCCGGCGCCGGAGTAGATCGTCTCGTTGAACGCGCGATTGATGCGGTCGAGCTTGGCGCGCGAGGCGGGCGTGAGCAGGCGCGACTTGAGCCGGTGCGGCAGCAGCAGGTACAGGAGATAGTTGCGCCGCCCGATCTCGATGCGGATCACAGCTTCTGGAACAGCAGGTTGAAGTAGGGCAAGCAGAGCGAGGGCGAGCGGCCGGCCAGCCGGAGCACCGCCGCGGGCCCGGCCAGGAGCCTCAGCAGGGCGCGCCGGCGGGGGCGGGTCCCAGGGGTGTCGCGGAAGAAGCGCCAGCCGTAGCCCGCCGCCTCGGTGACATCGACCAGCCCCTTCGGGCCACCGGAGGGCAGGCAGTCGGCCAGCGTGGCGTTGCGCCACCCGGTGCCGTCGGCGACGAAGCTCTCGTAGCTCGACCGCGCCGAACTTCCGCGGGCGGGCCAGGCGCGCGTAGGCGTAGGCGAGCCGGGGCGGTAGCCACTGCACGAGCGGCAGGCCGATCGAATGCGTCTCGAGCGGGAACAGGCGATTGGGCGTGTCGAGGATGGCGATGTGGCCGCCGGGCGCGAGCACCCGGTAGTACTCGTCCACCTGGGCACGGCGGTTGCGCGGCGGCAGGTGCTCCACTACCCCGACGACCAGAACGAGATCGAAACGGCCGTCGGGCCACGGTAGCCGCCGCGTCTCGTCGTTGCCGAAGAGCCGGACCTCCTTGACCGTCCGGAGATCCTGCTCCTCGACCTTGGCGCGCACGATGTCCACGAACGCCGGATCCGTGTCGAAGCAATGGATCTCCGCGATCTCGGGCTGCTCGGCCAGGTACTCGGTCATGTGGCCGAAGGAGGCGCCGACCTCGAGGACCGAGAGATCGCGCGCGCCACGTCCGCGCAGGTAGCGCAGGAGCGGATCCAGGAAGAGCCGGGCGCGCTCCTCCTTGAACGGGAAGTAGAGCGGGGCGCGGCGGGCCCCCTTGCGCTCGACCAGCAGCCGGACCACGCGCGCGCTGTAGCGGGTCTCGTGCGCCCGCCCGTCCACCGTGAGCACGCGCCGGTCCCCGAGGTCCGCCAGATGGAAGGACGGCTCGCTCATCGCGAGCAGTATAGCAACCGGCTACCGCCGCACCGCGACCGCGAGGAGCATGTGGCCGAAGAGCCGGAGCGCGGGCCCGGAGTACAGCAGCGCGCGCGCGGCGCGCCGCCACGCCGGACGCGGGGCGCGCCGAGCGGTGGAGGCCGACCCGGGAGCGCCGCCGGCCCCCGGCGCCGCGCGCGAGGGACGCGGCCCGCCGCCGCGGAGACCTCGGAGCGCCTTGCGAAGGACTCGCGCCGGATCGTAGGGATGGAACGATCGAACCGTGAAGCCATGGGCGGCCAGGCGCTGCCCCAGCTCGCGCCGGGTGAACGCGTACTGGTAGAACTGGCCGCCGGCCGCGCGAGTGAGCCGGGCCTGGCGGCGCAGATACGGCGCGCCGAGCCGGCGCAGCCCGTTCCAGTAGGGCACCGAGAGCAGCAGCCACCCGCCCGGGGGCACCACGCGCGCGGCCTCCATCAGGATCGCGTCGGGGCCGTCGGGGTCGTGCTCGACAACGCCCAGGGACAGATACGCCGCGATGGCGCCGGTGGCGACGGCCAGGGCGCGCAGGTCCATGACCGAGACCGGGGCGCCGGCGCGCGCGCCGGCCCGCAGGGCTTCGAGGCTCCAGTCGGCGCCCAGGGCGGCGCGGCCCCGCTCACGGAGCAGCAGCACGTACTGGCCAAGACCGCAGCCCGCCTCGAGCACCCGGCCCGTCGCGGGAAGGTGCCGCTCGATCAGCTCGGTCAGCGGCGACTCGCGCGCGATCCGGAGCAGCTCCTCCACGGTGTGACCGCCCCAGTGCTCGGTCCAGAACTCGGTCGTGGCCGAGCGCGAGTAGTACGCGAGCGGGATGGCTCAGCTCCCCGTCGCCACCTGCCGGACCAGGGCGATCTCGCGCTCGACCAGCGCGCGCAGGTCGTAGCGGGCGACGACCTCGGCGCGCGCGGTATCGGCGAGCCGCCGGCCGAGGGCCGGATCCTTGAGGATGCGCTCCAGACATCGCGCCAGATCCCTCGGCTCGTGCGGATCGAAGAGGAGGCCGGTGCGCTCGTGCGTGACGAGAGAGCGGTTACCCGCGCAGTTGGAGGCAACGCAGGGCACCCCGCAGGCCATCGCCTCCAGCAGCACCTTGGGATGCCCTTCGGTGAAGGACGCGAGAACGAAGATGTCGGCGGTGGCGTACACGTCGGGGAGCTGGCGCTGGTCCACCACCCCGGGAAACTCGACCGCGACGCCCGTCTCTCGCGCCTGGGCTTCCAGTTCGTCCTTGAGTACGCCGGAACCCACCATCACCGTCTTGACATCATCGCCCACGTAGCTGGTTGCCGTGACGACGGCCCGGAGATTCTTCTCCGCGGAGAGCCGGCCCACGTAGAGGATGCGCTTCGGCTTGTCGAGGGATGGGCTCGCCGCCGGCCGGAACAGGGTGGTGTCCACCCCGTTCGGGATCAGCTCCACCCGCCTGGCCAGCCGCGAGGCCCGCGCGGCCAGGTCGGGTGTGGTGACGATGACCGCCGCCGCGTGCTTGAGGCCCAGGCGCTCCACGAGGCCCTTCAACGCCCGTTTCGGCCCGGGCTGGGAGAGCTCCGCGTACCAGAAGCCGTACGTCGTCACGTACGGGATGCCGAAGCGGCGCCGTGCGATCAACGCCGGAATGACGCCGGTGATCTGGAACACCCGCAGCGCGGCGCACTGCCGCATCTCGGCCGCGTGCGCGAACGGGATCTGCACCGCCCGGCAGCCGCGAGCCGCCGGACCCGGTGGAGCAAGAACCCGCACGCGCTCCCGCAGCATCGGGTCGTCGGTGAACTCCGCGAGGGACTCCGGCAGGTAGCTGAAGTAGTCGAGCCCGTCGAACGCGCGCAGGTACGGGCGGAAGTAGCCGTCGAGGAGGCGCGACTGCTGTCCGCTCTGGGCCAGCGCGCGGATGCCGCCGCCCAGGGCCGGCAGCAGGCCCACCCGCATCAGGACCGCTTCCTGGCCACGACGCGGAAGCCCGTGCTCTCCTCGGGACGCCGGAGCGCGGCCTCCCGCTTCCAGCGGCTGAGGCGATCGTAGAGGGAGAGCGAGACGCCGCCCACCGCGTCGATGACGCCGGCCCAGGGGGTGTCGAGCACCACCGGCATCACCCCGCCTTCCGGCTCAAAGCCCGCCTCGCGGAGCTCGGCGAGGAATTCCTCACGGGTGTACTCGATCTTGTGGTCGGGGTCGGAGTACGAGAAGAGCCCGGCCGCCCGCAGGGTGCGGCGCCAGGAGTTCTCCCGGTTCGGGCCGGAGACGAGCAGGCGCCCGTCGTCCTTCAGCACCCGGCGGATCTCCCGCAGGACCGCGACCCGCGGAACCAGGTGCTCGATCACGTCGAGGAAGAGCGCCTTCTCGAAGGTGCGGTCGGGAAACGGGAACGCGCCCGTGATGTCCCAGGCGAGCACGCGGGCCCGAGGGAGTGCCGTCTCTCGAATAGTCCGGCCCGCGATCGCGAGCTGGGGCAGATCGTAGTCGAAGCCGACGATGGAGCGGCACGCGGTGGCCGCGCGCACCAGATGTGCGCCGTTGCTGCAGCCCACGTCCAGCACGAAGTCTCCCCGATCGAGGTGCGGCAGGTACCAGTCGTGCCACGGCTGTTCGACCAGGTGCTTGGGATGGATCGCGTACGGCCGTTTGCCGGTCAGCTTCACCAGCCGCACGCCCACCGACTTGCCGCGCCGGTTGACCAGGTCCACGCCGCGGACCAGCAAGCGCTGCAGGCCGTTCATCGGACACCCTTCCCCGCTCCGCGTCGACGCCATTCCTCGAGCGCGGTCTCGTAGACCCGGCGCGTGCCGTCCACGCAGCGCTCCCAGCGGAACATCCGCTCGACCCGCTCGCGGTTGGCCCCGCCGAGCTTCTCCCCGAGGGACTGGTCTCCCAGGATCCGCGACAGCTTCTCCACGAAGGGGCCGGGGCCGGCCGGGTCGCAGACGAAGCCGCCCTCGCCGTCCACCACCAGCTCGGGAATGGATCCGCGGTTGGAGGCGACCACCGGCAGGCCCGAGGACATGGCCTCCGCCACCGTGAGCCCGAAGCCTTCCATCGCGGAGGGGAAGAAGAACACGTCGCCCAGGTTGAAGTGCTCGGGCTTCTCGGCTTCCGCGACGTAGCCGGTGAACACCACCCGGCCGTCCAGCCCGAGCCGGCTCGTGAGGGCCCGGAGCTCGGGCAGCAGCGAGCCGCCGCCCGCGACGAGCAAGGTCGCGTCGGGATGCCGGGGCGCGAGAGCCTGCCAGGTTTCGAGGAGCAGTCCCAGGTTCTTTCGCGGCTTGAGCCCACCGAAGAAGAGCACGACCCGGCGGCCCGTCAGCCCGTAGCGGGCGCGCAGCGCCGCGCTCGGCGGCCGCGGGGTGAAGCGCGCGATCCACGCCGTAGTACACCACCGAGACGTGGTCGGTGCGCGCCTCCAGCTCCTCGCGGAGCTGCCGTCGCGCGAACTCGCTGCCCACCACCACGCGATCGGACGCGTCCACCACCCGCTTCTCGATCAGCCGGTTGAGCGGGCTCGGATCGAGGTGATGGTGATGGGAGACGATGGGGACGTCCAGGCCGTACCATCGGCGGGCGGCGAGCGCCGAGGGCCCGATGTAGCGCAGGGAATGCACGCGCAGCAAGTCGAAGCCTACCGTCTCGTGGACGCGCCGGATGGCCGCGGGCACCACGAACGGGGCGACGTACCAGCGCAGGCCCCGGCCGATACCGAATCGGTGAACGGTCCAGTTCGGCACGTCCGGCGGGTGGGGCTTCCCGCGGGCCAGGATGATCTCGAGGCGCACGCCGGCCCGGCCGAGCCGTTCCAGCAGCTCCCGCTCGTAGGTCTCGCCGCCCGAGGTGGTCTCCGGGGCGATACCGCAGTGGGGCGAGCAGATCCTCACGCGCGTCTCACGAGGCGGGCGGCCGCTCGGCCACGATGAGATAGCCGCCCACGAACGCCGCGAAGTCGGACGCTCGGGCGCGCGGTGAGGCATCGAGACGCGCCAGAAGATCGAGCAGCGGGAAGCTACAGTAACCGGCCCAGCGCAGCGGGCGCGGGGCGCGCTGCACCAGGAAGCGCAGCATCCCCGCCAGATGCGTGAAGTAGCCGCCCTGCTCGATGATGCTCACCGGCTTGAGGTCCGCGTCGGCGAGCAAGCGCTCCCACATGCTGCGCGTGTAGCGGGAGTAGTCGCCCGGATCCCCGTGCAGGCGCTCCAGGAAAGGCACGGTGATCACCAGGTGCCCGCCGGGACGCAGCACGCGCCGGCACTCGCCGAGCGCGCGGGCCACATCCGGCACGTGCTCGAGCAGCTCGGTGGCCTTGATCGCGTCGAAGGCGCCGTCGCGGAACGGGAGCGCCTGCACGTCGGCCCCCACGTGGGGCCGGTTCGCGTGATCGATGTCGGCCACGACCCAGCGGGCCGCGGGCGGGGGGCGGAAGGCGCCGCGCCGGCGGGCTCCGCCCACGTCCAGCACCCGTCCGGTGAAGTGGCCGGACGCGGCCGCGAGATCGGCATCCACGCGCTTGCGCCGGTAGGACACGCCCAGGTAGTACGCGAGTCCCCGGCTCACCCGGCGGCGGCCTCGCGATAGATCTCCAGCAGCGCGGTCACCAGGCGCTCCTCGTCGAAGGCGGTGCGGGCGCGCTCGACGGCCGCCCGGCCCATGCGGGCCCGACGCTCGGGGTCGAGCAGCAGCTCGATCACCGCCTTGGCGAGCGCCTCCGGGTCCTGCCGCGGCACCAGCAGGCCGGTGACACCGTGCTCGACCGCCTCCGGCGTCCCGCCGACCGCGGTCGCCACCACCGGCCGGCCGATCCGCATGACCTCCAGCAGCACGCGGCTCAGCGGCTCGGGCCACACCGAGGGCACCACGACCACGTCGGCGGCGCGGTAGAGCGCGAACAGCTCGACCTGCGGCAGCACGCCAAGCACGCGCAGATCCGGGCGCGACGGAATCGCCATGTCCCCCTTCCCCGCGAGCGCGAAGCGGACGCCCGCCACCGCGGCGGCGATGCGGTCGAGCGCCTCCAGCAACACCAACGTCCCCTTCCCGATCGAGAGCTTGCCCGCGTAGAGCACCAGGGGCGCGCCCCCGACGCCGAGGCGATCGCGCACGGCCCGGGCGTCCGCATCCGACGGCACCGGCACCGGCGGTGGCAGATTGGGCACCACGCGAGCGCGCAGCCCCAGCAGCCGCGTCGGGTAGACGTCGAGGATGCCCTGGCTCACGCCGATCAGGCGGGCCACCCGCTTCATCGCCTGCTGACGGATCCGGGTGTCCACCCAGGCGGCAACCGCGGCGACGCGCACCCGCGCGCGCCCGAGCCCGCCGAGGCGGGCGGCGTAGTGCGTCAGGTGATAGGGCAGGCACTTGCCGAGATACTGCGTGGTCGCGCAGTCGAACCGCTCCCACGGCTCGAACACGGTGCAGTGGCCGAGCGGACACAGCAGGCCCAGATCACGGATCGTTGCCAGCACGGGACGGCCGAGGCTTCGGCCGGCCAGCCAGCAGCTCACCAGGGCCGCCTTGCCCTGGGCGTGGATGATCTCGGCTCCTGCCTCGCGCGCCGCGCGCCGCACCTGCCAGGCGAAGTAGAGATGGAACAGCGGATTGCGGTGCACGAGGAAGCGCGCCTCACCCTGTCCGGGACGGAGCTTCACCGGAAACGGCACGCGGACGATCGTGGCCCCGTCGCGCTCTTCCCGGGCCGCCGCCCCGTAGTTGGGCGTCACCACCGTCACGCGATGACCGCGCCGGACGAGCGCGGCCGCCCAGGCGGCGGTGCTCCACTCGGCGCCGCCGGGGGCAAAGGGCGGATAGTACTCCGAGGCGAACAGGATCGACGTCATGGCTTGCGCGCCACCAGCTCGATGAACGGAGAGATGCCGGAGAGACGGTAGTAGAGCCCGATCGGCAGGCGCAGCGGCCCCAGCGACTCGCGGGGCGGCTCATCGTCGTGAAAGCGGAGATCGCTCACGCCCGCACGCGCGAAGGCCCGGCGCATCGCTCCGGGAGTGAGCCGACGCAATGTCGCGAGGTACTCGCTCGGGCGGCCCCGCGCTCTCAGGTAGAGCCGTCCCAGAGAAGCGGGCAGGAACGGCGCCCAGAGCAGCTTGTAGTGGCCCTCGTACCAGGACCAGGCATTGGGGGTGTGCACGTAGATGAGGCCACCGCGACGGGTCACCCGCGCCATCTCGGCCACCGATTCCTCCACCGATTCCACGTGCTCGATCGCGGAGAAGCAGTAGACGACGTCGAAGGTGCCGTCCGGGAACGGCAATCGCTCGGCGGCGGCGCGGACGAACGCGCTCCCGCCCTTCTCGCGCTTGAGCGCGCAGATCGCGATGGCCTCCGCGTCGGCGTCCACCCCGACCACTCGGGCGCCGGCTCCTTCCGCGACCAGGTTGAACCCGCCGGTGCCGCAGCCGACGTTCAGGATTCGCCCGCGCAAGGCGGCGTCGCCGCCCAGCAGCCGCTGCAACCGATCGAGCCGCCCGCGCTCCTGCCGCTCCTCGTCTTCCCGGAGCCCGACCAGCACCGACCAGTCGGGGATGCCCAGGACATCGCGGTAGTAGGTGGTGTAGTAGCGCCGGAGACGGTCGCGCAGCTCGACGGCGCGGCTCACGAAAGCCGCTGCACGACCGCGTCCACGACGTCCTGCCGCTCCTGCGGCGTGATGCCGACCGAGCACGGCAACGAGAGGCCGCGCGCGTGGAGTCGCTCCGCCACCGACACCGGCCCGGCCTGGGCACCCTGGAACGCGGGCTGCAGGTGCAGCGGGCGCCAGAGCGGCCGCGCCTGGATGCCGGCCGCGTTCAGATCACGGATCAGGGCGCGAACATCGCGGCACCGGCCCTCGTCGAGCAGGATCGAGGCCATCCAGTACGTCGAGCGGGCCCAGGCGGCCTCCACGAAGGGGCGCACGCCGTCGAGCCGTCCGAGGGCGTCCGCGTAGAAGGCGGCGGTGGCCCGCTTGTCCTCGACGAAGCCGTCGATCTGCTCGAGCTGGGCCACGCCGAGAGCCGCGTGGAGATTGCTCAGGCGGTAGTTGAAGCCGATCTCGTCGTGGATGAACTCGAGCGCGTCGCCTCGCGCCTGGGTGGTGAGCCGGCGCACGCGGGTGGCCATCGCCTCGTCGCGCGCGAGCACCATGCCGCCCGCGCCGGTGGTGATGATCTTGTTGCCGTTGAACGAGAGGCATCCCGCCAGGCCATCGGCCCCGACCGCACGGCCGCGATAGCGTGCGCCGAGGGCCTCGGCCGAGTCCTCCACCACCACCATCGGGTAGCGCCGGGCCAGCGCGAGCAGCGGATCGAGATCGCACGGGTGGCCGTAGAGATGCACCGGGAGCAGCGCGCGGACCGTCCGGCCGCTGCGAGTATTCACCACCCGCCCATCCTTCACCTCGCACTCCCCGTCCAGGAACTCGGCCACGCGCACCGGATCGAGGCCCCAGGAGGTCTCCTCGCAGTCCAGGAACACCGCATGCGCGCCGCAATAGGCCACCGCGTTGGCGGTCGCGACGAAGGTGAAGGTCGGCACCAGCACCTCGTCGCCCGCGGTGACGCCGGCCGCGAGCAGGGCGACGTGCAGCGCGGCGGTGCCGTTGACGGTGGCCACCGCGTGCGGCACGCCCACGTACTGCGCCACCTCCCGCTCGAAGCGGTCCACGAAGGGGCCCGCCGAGGACACCCAGTTGGTGTCGAGGCATTCCTTGACGTACTTCCACTCATTCCCGGCCAGGTGCGGGACCGCGTTCGGAATCACGCGCCGGGGCGCCGTCACCGGCCGGCTCCCTCGTGCGCAGACCACTCGCGGTACCACGCGAAGGTCTCGGCGACCCCCGCCTCGAGCGAGACCTTGGGAGCGAAGCCGGTCAGCGAGCGGAGGCGGCCGATGTCCGGGCAGCGGCGCGCCACCGAGCCCGCGGGCGCGGGCCGGTTGTCCACCCGCGGCGCAAAGCGCGCGGTGCGGAGGATCAGGTCCACCAGCTCGCCGATCTGGGTCTCCTCCGCGTCGTTGCCGATGTTCACCACCTGCCCCCACGCCGCCTCGGTGGCGAGCAGCCGCGTCATCGCCTCGAGCGCGTCGGCCACGTGGCAGAAGGCGCGGCGCTGCTCGGCCCCGAAGACCCGGAACGGATCCTCGCGACGGAGCGCGCGCAGCGACAGCTCGGGAATGACGTGGTCGGCGCCCATGCGCGGGCCGTAGACATTGTGGAAGCGGCCGATCACCGCGCGGAGCCCGCGGGCGCGGGCGGTGTGGATCACCGCCGCCTCCCCCAGCAGCTTGCTCGCCGCGTAGGCGAAGCGCGGCGCGGCCACGTCCGGCACGCCGAGCGGCACCGCCTCCGGGCGTCGGCACCGGCACGTGCCCCGCGGCGACGCCGCCGGCATAGGTCTCGCTGGTGGACGCGAAGAAGAGGACCTCGCCGCGACCCGGCATCCAGTCGAGGAGGTGGAGCAGCGACAGAGTATTCACCCGCACCACCCGCGCGGGATCCGTCTCGACGTTGCGCACCCCGACCACGGCGGCCAGCATGTACACCTGGTCCCAGTCCCTCGGGAGCGCGTCGAGGGCGCCGGCCCGCGTGAGATCCGCCTCGACGAAGCGGACATTGGGCCGCGCGGTGAGCGCCTCGAGCGCCGCGTCGCGGCGGCCGCGCGAGAGATCGTCCACCAGGGTGAGCGCATGACCTTCGGCGGCCAGGCGCGCGGCCAGGTGGCCGCCGATGAAGCCCGCGCCGCCCAGTACGAGGATTCTAGCCATACCCGATGCCCGCGTAGCGCACGCCCGCCCGCCGCGCCGCGTCCTCGTCCAGGATGCGCCAGGAGTCAAAGAGCACCGCCGGGCGGCGCATCACGGCAAGCCGCGCGGGCAGGTCGAGCTTGGCATATTCCGGATGGTTCGTGATGACCAGCACCGCGTCCGCCCCGTCCCAGGCCGCTTCCGCGCTCACCGGCGTGGCGCCCAGCCCGCGGATGACGTCCGGCGCCACCAGGTAGTCGTGCCCGCGCAGGTCGAATCCGGCCGCGCGGAAGATCGGCAGCATCGCGTGGATGGGCGCCCCGCGCATGTCGTCGGTGGGCGGCCAGCCCTTGTAGGCCCAGCCCAGCACCGCGAGCCGGGCGCCCTCCGCGCTGCCGCGCGTCTCGCGGATCAGGGCCACCATCCGCTCGGCCACCCGGAGCGGCAGGTGCTCGTTGAGCGCACGCGCCTGGCCGACCAGCCAGGGCGTGTACCCGGCGGCGCGCGCGGCGCTCATCAGGATATAGGGATCCTTCGAGAGGCAGCCGCCGCCGACGTAGCCGGGCTTGGCCACATCCGGCCGCGGGTAGTCGAGGTTGGCGGCGCGGATGATTTCCAGAGGATCGAGGCGCCACTGCTCGGCCATCAGCGCGACCTCGTTGCCGTAGGAGTAGATCAGGTCGGTGTGGCAGTTGTTGACCAGCTTCACGAGCTCCGCGGCCTCGAGCGACCCGACGGGCACGATCCGGCGCGTGACGCGGGAGAACAGCGCGGCCGCCGCGTCGCGGCTCGCCGCATCCACGCCGCCGACCACCTGGGGCAGCTCGTCCAGCTCCCGCAGGGCCTGGCCCTGGATGGTCCGCTCCGGGGCGAACGCCAGGCGGACGCTTGCGCCCCATCGGCCGGTCAGCTCCGGCAGCACCACTTTGCGGCTCGCCCCCACCGGCACGGTGGAGCGGACGATCACGAGCGTGTCGGGCGCGCAGCGCTCGGCCACGTGACGCGCCGCCGCGCGGAGGTTCTCCAGCTCGGGCGCGTGGGTGGCCGGATTCGTGGGCGTCGAGACGCAGATCATGACCGCGTCGACGCCACCGGCCGGCAGCTCACGGCCGACGTGCAGGCGCTCGCCTCGAAATGCGGCGAGCCCTTCCTCGACGCCGGGCTCGAAGAGATGCGCGCGGCCCTCCGAGAGCGCGGCGAGCACGGTAGGCGAGGCGTCCACCCCGTGCACGGTGAAGCCCTTGCGGGCCAGGGCCACCGCCATGGTGAGGCCGACATAGCCCATGCCCACCACGCCGATGGTGTTCACGCGCCTAGTCCAGGAGCCCTTCGGCGATGTCGCGGTCGGCCTTGCGCAGGTCGTCGTGCCGGCCCACGTCGAGCCAGTACTCGCGGATCAGGTGCGCGGAGACCGGATGGTCGCGCTCGAGGCACGCGCGGATCAGATCGGTGGCGTCGCAGTACTGCCCGGGCGGGATCAGGTCGATGAGCGAGGGATCGACCAGATAGATCCCGGCGTTGATCGGGAACTCCTTCCTCGGCTTCTCCTCCACCCGGCTGATCCGGGTCCCGTGCAGGGTGAATTCCCCGTACGGGATATCCACCTGGTGGAGCGAGACGCCCACCGTCATGCGGGCCCGCTGCGCGCGATGGAACTCCCACATCGCCCGGAAGTCGCACTTGGTGAGGATGTCCCCGTTGATGACGAAGAACGGATCGACCGGCCGCGGGCGCAGGAGGGTCAGGGCGCCGATGGTGCCGAGGCGCTCGGGCTCGTCCACGTACGAGAGGCGCACGCCGAAGCGCGCGCCGTCGCCGAGCTGGGCCCGGATCATGTCCGACTTGTGGTGCACCGCGACCACCACGTCGTCCACCCCGCAGTGCGCCAGCCGCTCGATGAGGATCTCGACGAGCGGTCGCCCCCCCACGCGCAGCAGCGGCTTCGGCGTCTCCTCGGTGAGGGGCCGGAGCCGCGTGCCCATGCCGCCCGCCATGATCACCGCGGAGGCGGGTAGCGGCCGGCGCGCGAGCAGATCGTCGAGGAAGACCATGTCCACCAGCCGGCCCGCGCCGTCCACGAGGGGCAGGTGCCGCATGGCCCGGGCCCGCATCAGCTCCGCCGCTTCGGTCCGTCCGAGCCCGGCGCGCCCGGTCAGGGGGGTGGCGTTCATGTTCTCCCCGATCGGCGCGTCCAGGGGCGCGCCGCGAAGGAGCGCCTTGCGGACATCGCCGTCGGTCGCGATGCCGAGGAGGCGGTCGTCCGCGTCCGTCACGAGCGCCACCTGGCGGCCGTTCTTGGTGATGGCCTCGAGGGTCGCTCGGATGGTGGTGCCGGGCGGCACACAGAGATTCTGGGGGATGCTCGTCATGAGGGCCTGAACGCATGATAGACAAAGGCCCCGGAATCCTCAAACTCCCGGGAAGCCGGCCCGGGGGCCGGGGAAGCGGTCAGCGGGCGGCGTGGAGGCGGCGGCGGACGCGGATATCCAGGAACAGGTCCCCCAGCGTGCGGCCGACCTGCATCATGTTCTTCCAGCGGAAGGCCCGGGAGCGCCGGCCCTCCTTGGGCGGGTCGATCCGGATGGGGACCTCGACGAAGGTCTTCCCGGCGCACAGGAGCTTGATCAGGATCTCGGCCTGGTAGGCGAAGCTCGAGGTCTTGATGGGGAGCGTCTTGAGGTTGGCGGTGCGGTGGATGACCGTGCCGTTGTAATAGCGAACCCGGAGGCCGAACAGGCGGTTCAGCAGCCCGACATAGACGCGGGACACCGTGTGGCGGGCGAAGCCGCGTACGGCCGAGTTGACGGGGTACGGCAGCACGATGTCGGCGCCGCCGATGGCGTCGAAGGGGGCCTGGAGGGCGTGCCCCGGGTTCTCGTTGTCCCCGGGGACCATCAGGATGTAGTCCATGCGGGCCAGCGCGATCCCCTGCTTGTACACCCCGCCCAGGTTTCTCGGGGTGGGGTTGTGGGTCACCCGGATATGGCCGGGGTCGGCGGCGGCCAGCCGGTCCATGATCGCGCCGGTCCGATCGGTGGAGCCGTCGTCGAACAGCAGCAGCTCGTAGTCCCGGAAGCGATCGCCCATCGCGGCCGCCGCCTCGCGCACCGCGTCCGCGATGTTGGCTTCCTCGTTGAGCGCCGGGATGACGAAGGAGATGGTCGGCTTGATGGCGGCGCCTTTCCTAGACGAAGTCGAGGTGCTGCGGCGGACGCCCGGTGGGCTCCTGGAGGATGTGCAGGCCCTTCTTGTAGCCGTCGAGATACTCGTTGACCTTGTGCTGCAGGCAGAGGGTGCCGCACATCTTCTGGGCGTTGAACTCCGGCGAGGCCAGGTAGTTGACGACCTCCCAGTAGCGGTCGGACTTCCAGATGTCCTTGAACCGCTGCTCGCAGATGTTGCCGATGTGCATCTTCTTGTAGCGCTCGTTGAAGAGCATCCCGCAGGGCGCGATCAGGCCCGAGCCGGAGATCTGCAGCATGAACGGGGGCCCGTAGCAGCGCTGGTAGTTGCGCTTGCCCTTGGCCTCGATCTTCGACCACTTCACCTTCACCGAGTACTCGGAGTCGGAAAGCGCCTCCGCTTCCTTGAGGGTGTCGTAGAGCTGGTCATAGGCCTGGTAGTCCACCCCGAGGGTGCCGTCCTCGTCGTCGCTGCAGTGCTTGATGACCAGGTAGTCCGGCCGCAGCTCCTTGCCCAGGCGGGCCAGCGGCATGATCTGGTCTCCGTAGCGCGGGTCCAGCACCATCTGCAGGCCGATCGTCACCGGCAGGTGCTCCCGCTTCTTGATGTCCACCATGTCGCGGATGTTCTGGACCACCCGATCGAACCATTCCTCCTTGACGCCCATGATCTCCGAGTACCGCTTGCGCTCGCCCGCCGAGATGTTGATGCGCAGGTAGGTCAGGTGCGGCAGCACCTCCTCCAGCTTGCGGCGGTTGAAGATGAAGCCGTTGGTGCCGCAGGCCATGGAGAGGCCCACCTCGCTGCCGTGGACCACCGCGTGGACGAAGACCGGGGAGATCGTGCTCTCCCCGTCCGAGACCAGGCTGATGCCCTTGACCCCGATCTCCGCGCAGTCGTCGAGGAAGTCGGTGATCACTTCCTTGGTGATCGTCTGGCGGTCGTTCTCCTGGAGCATGGCGTAGCAGAAGTGGCACGCGAAGTTGCAGGCTCGGGTCAGCGCCATGTCGATGGTGATCGGCGCGATGCGCTCGCCCCGCTCCCAGGCGCGCACCCGGTCGAGATGCCACTGGATCTTGGTGCCGTCCAGGATGAGGTCGGTGTGGTCGGTCAGTGCCTGCGTCATGGTGTGGGGTACTCCTCTTTCAGAGCCGCCGAATCTTGTTCTTGTCGTGCATCTCTGCCTGATACAGGTGCAGCATCGACTCGACGCGGGCCTTGAGGCCTCGCTCGAGGTCCATCATCAAGGCGGCCTTCGACCGCGCGGGAAGCTCGGCGCGCACCTCGACCGTGGTCCGGGTGCTGCGATCCACGTGCGTGCAGACCACGTCGCCCGGTCGAAGCCCATGCTGCGCCACGAGAACGTCCAGCGCGGCCTGCACTTGAGCCATTCGCTGCTCCGCGGTGAGCGCCTTCCAGCCCGCCGAGGGCTCGGGATCGAACCGGTTCTCGATCACGTCGTAGCCGGTTCGGCGCCGGTATTCGGCCAGCAACCCGCGCACCGCGACGCCGAGCGGCCCGAAGGCCGGCTCGACACTCTCGGGCGTGACGAGGCCGGCCACCGGACGCTCCTGGAGACGATCGCGCAGCCGGTACTCCAGGCGAATCACCGCGTGGTCGGCGCATTCGATCAGCGGCTTGTCCTCCATCATCGCGCACAGCCCCTCGAGGAGGGCGCGCGTCTCTTTCCGCGCGCCGCGATGGCGGGCCACCCGGACCCGGTGCGTCGCGCTGTCCACGAAGGCCTCGAGGACCCAGCCGTCGCGCGCGATCGAGAGCCGCTCCACGCCCGGCATGGTGGCCACCAGGCCCTCGTGCGTCAGCGCGCCCGAGAGGATCTGGCGCACCGCCTCGCGGTAAACCGGATGGAGCCCGTCGCGGGCCGGCGCCGGCGCCGGCCCGGCCTGCGCGCGCAGGCGCGCGTCACGGGCCTCGCGGGCCCGCCGCGCGCGGTCGCGCGCCTCCGCTCCGAGCCCGGGCGCGGCAGCCGCCGCGCTGGTGAAGCGGACCGTGAGGGCGAGCCCGCCCTCCTGTGCCTCCGTCGTCACCTCGCCGAGGGCGCCGGCCAGCTCATCGAGCCGCCCCAGGTCGAGGGCCGCCTGGCTCCGGGCTCCCAGGAGGACGGTGACGTCGGCCAGCCCGTCGGTGGCCGCCGCCTCGATCATGTTGATGACACTCTTGACCGGGTCCGGATCGTGGACCCAGTGCTCCAGGAAGCGCGCCCCGCCCCGGAAGCCCCGGAGCTGCGTGTTCAGCGTGCTCTCGTAGCTCCCGGTGACCTGCTCGTAGTCGACCACGTTCGCGGAGATCGTCATGTCAGAATGGCCCCTCGAATTCTTTCCGGCTGCTCGGCATGGCTCCGTCCGCGCTGGCGCCCGCCGGGGCCTGCAGGCACTGCTTCACCGCGGCGACGATCTCGCGGGTTCCCGGATAGTACGCCGCCTCGAGGACCGAGCTGCCCGGCGTGGGCACGTCGGGGAGCGCGACCCGCTTGATGGGCGCCTTCAGCACCCCCCACAGCTCCTCGGCCGCACGCGCCGCGATCTCCGCGCTGACCCCGTAGCTGCGCCAGCCGGTGTCCGCGATGACCAGGCGCCCGGTCCTGGCCGCGGAGCGGCAGATCAGCCCGGAGTCCAGCGGCCGGAGGGTCCGGGGGTCGATCACCTCGGCCTCGATACCCTCGGCGGCGAGCGCCTCGGCCGCCTGCAGCGCCTCCAGCACCATGTGCGAGACGGCCACGATCGTGACGTCCCGCCCCGGCCGCACCACCGAGCCCACCCCGAACGGGGTGTAGTACGGATCCTCCGGCACCGGGCCGCTCTTGTCGTAGAGCCACCGGTGCTCGAGACAGATGACCGGGCTGTCGCTGCTGAGCGCGGTCATGAGCAGTCCCTTGGCGTCCGCGGGCGTCGTGGGCATGATCACGGTCAGGCCGGGCACGTGCGCGAACATGGCCTGCAGGCTCTGCGAGTGCTGCGCCGCCTGGCCCCAGCCCCGGCCGATGATGGCGCGGATGGTGAGCGGCACCTTGAGCTTGCCGCCGGACATGTAGCGCCACTTGGCCGCGTTGTTCACGATCTGGTCCATCGTCAGCAGCAGGAAGTCGTTGCGGGCGTGGACGAGGAGCGGGTGGAACCCGCGCATCGCCGCCCCGACCCCCATGCCGGTCAGCGCCGCCTCCGACAGCGGGGTGTCGAACACGCGGGTCGGCCCGAACTGCTCGAACGCCCCGCGCGTGGTGCCGAAGATGCCCTTCGGGTCGTCCACGCCCACACCCATGACGAAGATCCGCTCGTCCTTGGCCATGGCCTGGCGCGTCGCTTCGTCGATCGCTTCGCGGTACTTGAGCTGGCGCATGCGGATGACTCTCCCTAGTCCACGTCCGCGAACAGCGCGGCCGGCTCGGGGAATGGGCTCGACTTGGCGAAGGCGACCGCGTCCGCGACCTCGGCCTCGATCTGGGCGTCGAGCACGGCCCGCCGCGCGGCCGGAAGCAGCCCCGCGCGCTCGAGGCGTCGCGCCAGGCCGCCCACCGGATCCCGCGCCATCCAGCGGTCCAGCTCGGCCTGGGTGCGGTAGCCCTGATCGATATCGTAGTTCGGGCCCACGTGCTCGCGGAACCGATAGGTCTTCACCTCGATCAGGGTGGGGCCCTGCCCGCGCCGCGCCCGTTCCACCGCGGTCCGGGCCGCCCGGTATACCGCGACCACGTCATTGCCGTCCACCGTGACTGCCCGGCAGCCAGTGGCCCGCCGCGCGGACGGCCAAGTCGCTGCCCGCCTGCCGCGTCCGGAGCGGGGTGCTGGTCGCGTAGAGATTGTTCTCGCACACGAAGAGGACCGGAAGGCGCCGCAGGGCCGCCAGCGCCAGGCTCTCGTGCGTCACCCCCTGCTCCATCGCGGCGTCGCCGAAGAAGGCGACCGCCACCTCGTCGGTGCCCGCCATCCGCGCGGCCAGCGCGATGCCGAGCGCGAGCGGCACCGATCCCGCCACGATCGCGGACGCCCCCAGCATGCCCACCTCGGGAGCGGTGAGATGCATGGAGCCGCCCTTGCCCCCGCAGCACCCGGTGGCGCGCCCGTACAGCTCGGCGAACATGGCGCGCAGCTCGCCGCCCTTGGCGATGTAGTGGGCGTGGCAGCGATGCGTGCTCACCGCGGTGTCGGCCAGGCGCAGGGCGAGGCAGACACCGGTCGCGCCCGCTTCCTGGCCGATCGAGAGATGGGTCGGGCAGCGGATCTCCTGCTCGGGATAGAGGGCCGCGATCGTCTCCTCGGCCCGCCGGATGCGCCGCATCGTCACGTAGAGGTCCACCAGGAGCGCGGGAGCCAGGCCGCGGAGCCCGGCGTCGATCTTGCGCGGTGCCGCGGGGCGCCGGCGCGCGGCTCGCTTCGTCGTCGTCGCGCGGCTCATCGCCCGTAGAACTCCCGGATACGCTCGACCACGTACCCCTGCTCGTCCTCGGTCAGGTACTCGTGCACCGGCAGCGAGACGATCCGCTCGCTCTGCGCCTCGCAGACCGGGAACGCGCCGCGCTTGTAGCCGAGGCCCCGAGCCGCCTTCTGGAGATGGATCGGGATCGGGTAGTGGATCTTGGTCTCCACCCCGCGCGCCTCGAGGAACTCGCGCAGCCGGTCGCGCGACTCCGCCTGCACCACGTAGAGGTGGAAGACCTGCCGCACTCCGTCGCGGCGGGGCGGCACGACCACGTCCGGGGCCAGATCGGCCAGCGCCGCGTCGTAGAACGCGGCGTGCTTGATCCGCGCGTCGGTCAGGCGCTCGAGCGTGTCGAGCACCGCGTCGCCCACGATGGCCTGGATCGTGTCGAGTCGGCTGTTATAGCCCCAGGTCTCGCACTCGTCCCGGTTGCGCAGGCCGTGGTGGCGCAGCAGGCGCACGCGCTCGGCGAGCTCGGCCGAATTGGTGGTGAGCATGCCCCCGTCCCCGGCCACCCCGAGATTCTTCAGCGGGAACAGGCTGAACGCTCCCGCGACGCCGATGGAGCCCGTCACCTTGCCGTCCACCAGCGCCCCCACCGCCTGGGCGCAGTCCTCGATGACGTGCAGCCCGTGCCGCGTCGCGACCACGCCGAGCGCACGCATGTCGACCGGGTTGCCGTTGAGATGCACCGGGATCACCGCGCGCGTGCGCGGGGTGATCGCGTCCTCGAGACGAGCGGGATCCATGAGGTACTCGGCATTGACGTCCACGAAGACCGGTGTCGCGCCGGTCATCACGATGGCGCCCGCGGTCGCCACGAAGCTGTTGGGCGCGGTGATCACCTCGTCGCCGGCCCCCACGCCGAGGGCCCGGAGGGCGAGGAACAGCGCGTCGGTTCCCGAGTTCAGGCCGAGCGCGTGCGCCGCCCCGCACACCCGGGCGAACCGCCGCTCGAACTCGGCCACCTGGGGCCCGAGGACGAACTGGCACCGCTTGAACTCGTCCACCACCCGCGCGACGATCGTTCCGTCCTCGAACTGGCGCGGCAGATCCATGTACTTCACGTGCATGGCGTGTTTCATCTAAGGCTCTTCGCGCAAGCGCTCATCGGCGTAGAACTCGGCGATGGAATCGATCATGTGTTTCACCTGGTCGGCGCGGAGGTGCTGGTGGACCGGGAGCGTGATGATCCGCTTGGCCTGCCGCTCCGCCACCGGGAAGTCGCCCTCCTTGTAGCCGAGGCGCCGGCTCGCCGGCTGCAGGTGGAGCGGGACCGGATAGTGGATCTTCGCCTCGATCTCCTTCTGCTGCAGCCAGGCGAGGAGCCCGTCGCGATCGTCCGCCTCGAACATGTAGAGGTGGAAGACGTGCCGCTCGCTGGGCAGCCGCGCGGGCACCCGCACCCGCGGCGCCAGCGGCCGAAGCCCCGCGTCGAGCGCGAGGGCGTTCTTGATGCGGGCGGCGGTGATCGCCTCGGTGTCGCCGATCAGGTGGTTGCCCACGATCGCCTGCAGCGTGTCGAGCCGGCAGTTGTGCCCGAAGATCTCCACCTCGTCGCGATTCACGAGGCCGTGGTTGCGCAGGAGCCGGAGCTTCGCGTCCAGCTCGGCGGAGTTGGTGACGATCACCCCTCCGTCACCCCAGACGTTGAGGTTCTTGAGCGGGTGCAGGCTGAAGCCGGCCGCCACGCCGAAGTTGCTCACGAGCCGACCGTCGATGGCCGCGCTGATGGCCTGGCAGGCGTCCTCGACCACCGGCAGCCCGCGGCGCTGCGCGATCTCGAGGATCGGACCCATCTTGGCGGGCTGGCCTGCGTAGTGCACGGGCAGCAGCGCCCGCGTCCGGGGGGTGATGGCCGCCTCGATCTTCCCCGGATCGAGGTTGAAGTCGTCGAGCACGTCCACGAACACCGGCCGGGCGCCCGCCTGGACGATGGCGCCCGCGGTGGCGATGAAGGTGTTCGCGGCGGTGATCACCTCGTCGCCCGGCCCGACTCCGAGCGCCTTGAGCGAGAGCGAGAGCGCGTCGGTGCCGGTGCCCACCCCGATCGCGTGCCGCGCCCCGCAGAGGCGCGCGAAGCGCCCCTCGAACTCGGCCACCGGCGGACCCAGCGTGAACTGGGTGGATTCGAGCAGCCCCTTGATGTCGCGGAGGATGGGCTCGGAGTCGGCGAACTGGTCGCGCAGGTACGAATAGGGAACGTGCATGCTAGAGCTTCACCTCCAACATGGTCTTGATGTTGTAGTACCGCTTGTCGGTCATCGAATTGGGGATCGCATCCCTGGCCGTAGGCGGCGCGAGAGGTCGCGCACCGCTTCCTCGACGCTGTGGCTCGGCTCGAATCCCAGCATCCGCTTGATGCGCTCCGACGAGATGTGGTACGAGCGGTGGTCGTCGGTGGGCGTGGTCACGATGTCCACCTTCTCGCGGCCCACGACTCCCGGCCACCATGTCGGCGAGCTGGGACACGGTGTGGTTCTCGTAGCCCGCGTTGAAGATCTGGCCGTCGATGCTCTCCTCGGGCCACTCGAGCGACCGCACGTAGAGATCGGTCACGTCCTCGATGTGGATGTTGGGCCGCTTCTGGGCGCCCCCGAACACGGTGATGCGCCCGGTGTTCACCGCGAGATTGGTGAGGATGTTGACCGCCAGGTCGAGCCGCAGCCGCGGGGAGTACCCGCACACGGTGGCCGGCCGCAGGATCAGGCTCGTGAACCCCGGAGCCTGCGCCTTCAGGAGCACCTCCTCGCAGAGGGCCTTGTACTTCGAGTAGTCGGTCAGCGGCTGGAGCGGCAGATCCTCGGTGACGTTCTCCTCGTCCTTGATGCCGTACACGCTCGACGACGAGGCGTAGATGAACCGCCGCACGCCCTTGTCCTTCGCGATCTCCACGAGGGGCAGGAACGCGTCGTAGTTGATCGACTTGCCCAGCTCCGGGTTCAGCTCGAAGCTCGGATCGTTCGAGATGCAGGCGAGGTGGATGACCGCATCGACGCCGGTGAGCTCGCGCTCGAGGAGCCGCCGATCGCGGATGTCTCCCTTGACCTCCCGGAGGCCCGGGTGCCCACTGACAGCCTTGAGCACCTGGTCGCCGAAAATGTAGAGATCGAGGACCGTGACCCGATGGCCCTGGGCCAGCAGCTTGGGCACCAGCACGGCCCCGACGTAGCCGGCCCCACCCGTCACCAGGACATGCAATTTGCTCATAAGTATCAGTCCTTTATTGAGTTAGCCGCCGCCCCCGGCGCCGGGCCTGAGCCCCCGGATCCGACCCGGAGATCGGACAGACGCACTTCCAGCGCAGAACATGCATGCAAGAGGCAGGCCCAGCCCCGGAACACCGGGTTCAACCGCGAGCGGCGATGATCGTGTCGAGGATGCAGTGGCAGATCGCCAGGTGGGTGATCTCCACGTACCCGTAGGAGTCCGAAGGCAGGTAGAAGTTCAGCTCGCCCAGGCGGCGGAGCGGGTTGTCGACCCCGAAGCCGGAGAGCGTGATGACGCGGCAGCGGGCCCGCGCGCCGGCGGCCGCGGCTCGCAGGATGTTCTCGGACCGGCCGGAGCTCGAGATCGCGATCAGCACGTCGCCGGGATCGGCGAACATCTCGATCGGCTTCTCGAACACGTGGGCGTAGCCGAAGTCGTTGCCCACGCAGGTCAGGAGCGCGCCGTCGTTGAAGGACACCGCGCGCATGCCGCCGTTCTTCCAGTAGTCCACCGCCTGGTGGCTCGCGATCGCCGCGCTCCCGCCGTTGCCGACGAAGATGACCTTCCGGCCCGCCGCGGTCTGGCCCCGCACCAGCGCGACCGCGCGGTCCATCGCGTCCGAGCAGGAGAGGACGGTGCCCGCGTGATCGGACGCCTCGATCCGCGACTGCATCTCGCCGAGCTCGACGAGGAACTTGGGGGTCATTGCAGGAGGGCGGAGACGAACTTGTAGAGCGGCACCGGCTCGACGGGCGTGCGGTTGCCGACGATGCGCACCGCGAGCGCCCCCGCGACGTTCCCGATGAATCCAACGACCTCCGGCGAGTAGCCCGCGGCGGTGCACGGGGCGGTGATCGACAGGTACGCGTCACCCGCGCCGATGCGGTCCACGATCTCGCGGGAGAGCACCGGGGCGTGCGAGAACCCCTCGCCCTCCGCGTACACCACGCTCCCCTTGTGGCCGCGGGTGATCGACACGCGAGGGCACGACATGTCCTTGGCGAGCCGCCGGATGATCTCCTCGAGGTTGCTCCGGCGATCGTGGGCGGCCAGCCGGACCTCCGGCTCGTCGATGCACACGTAGTGGGCGCGCGGATACTTGGTGACGAGGTTGTAGCCGAGGTTGGCGCTGTTGGTCTGGACGTTCAAGGCCAGGAAGCGCGACTCGGAGCACAGGAGCTGGATCAGATCGCGACCGAGGAAGCCGTGGCCGTAGTCGGCGACGATGACCACGTCGTAGTCGGCGAGCATCCGGGCCAGATAGCGCTCGACCTGCCGTGACACCTCGGTCGGCAGCTCGCCGTCGTCCAGGAACGACACCTCGAACATCTTGTTCAGGAACGCCTGCTCGACGTACCGGCGCTTGACGATCGTGCCCGCGTCCGGGTGATAGAAGAACTGCGGGGTCACGTTCGGCTTCAGGCTCCGCCGGATGAAGCTCTCGCGCGAATCCTTGGCCCCGAGCACCGACACCACGTCCACCTGCCCGCAGAACCCGGCCACGTGGTTGGCGCAGGCGAGGATGCCGCCCGCGAAGTGCTCCTCCCGCAGGTGGCGGGTGGCGACCAGCAGCTCCTTGGGGGACTTCTGCATCGACTGCACGTAGTGGTACTCGTCGATGATCGCCTCGCCGACGACCAGGACCTTCAGATCCTTCAGGTTCTTCAGGAGGCCGATCACCTCGTCCGCGGAGTGTCGCTGGCGGAAATCGCGGAGGAAGTCCTGGGCCTCCTCCGGGTACACGTCGAAGTGCAGGTTGAGCAGGTTGCTCGAGCTGAACGCGATCTCGGTGGTGAAATGGATGCGGCCGCCCCCGTCCTCGACGGCGCGACGCTCGTCGAGGATCTTGCCGGTGAGGTCGTCCTTCGCGTCGAGGTAGTCGCTCCCCTTCACGTACACCGCGGGGCGGATCTGGCGGATCACGTCCTCCGCGGAGGGTGATTCGGTGACCGCCACGTACCGCACGCAGCCGAGGGCCGCCACCGTCTCCGCGCGCAGGCGCTGGTTGAAGACCGGGCGCCCAGGCCCCTTGTTCACGAAGCGGTCGGGCGTGATGGTCACGACCAGCAGGTCGCCCTCCGCCCGCGCCGCCTCGAAGTGGCGGACGTGCCCCGGGTGGACCAGGTCGAAGACGCCGTGGCACTGCGCGACTTTCTGGCCCGCCGCGCGCAGCTCGTCGCAGATCGCGACCAGCTCGGGGAGCGTCTTGATCTTGTCTTCGAAGGTCCGCGGGGGCATGAAAAAAGCTTAACTCACCACGGTGAAAAAATTGCCACCTACTGATTCTCCTACCCGCCCGGGCCCAAATTCCACACGGTTTTCACCACTTGGAAGCACCGGGCGACCAGACGCCCCTTGGGGGCCAGCGCGTACCCCCCCACCGTCCTCTGGAGGTAGCCCGCGCCCACGAGCGTCTCGAGACGGCCCGCGAACACCGCCTCGACCGCGTACATCCGGCGCAATTCGTCCACGGAAAGCCCGTCGTGGGCCGCCTCCAGCGCGATGAGCATCTGCACCGACTGAGAAGCCGCGACCGTGTAGAAGAATGGCATGTAGCAGATGAACGCGCAGCCGATCAGCAGCAGCCCGTAGCCCGCCCGCCAGCCGTCCAGCGAGCCGAGGACCGTCGCCAGATGCCCGACCGCCGCCGCGCCGAACAGAGCGACCAGGGTCCGCGCGCGCCGCTCGATCCGGACGAGGCGGAACACCACGAGGTGGGCGATGAGCGCGGCCGTGATCCACGCGAGGGCGGACCCCAGCGCCAGCGTGAGCGGATCGCGCATCACTGGCGGGTGTCGATTCGCAGCGCGGCCCTGAGCCGGCCGAAAAACCGCGCGGTGCGCCGGCCCTTGGGAGTGGCCCGGAGCCGACCGTCGCGCCACGCAGCCAGGCCGGTCTCCACCAGCCCATCGATCCGCTTCTCTCGCATCCAGGCCGCGCCGCGGCCGCCCCCGTAGCGCGCCGCCACCTCATCGCCGGTGAGCACGGGCGCCGGCGCTTCCGTGATATCGATCAGGATGCGCAGCGAGAAGCCGCGCTCGGCCAGGTTGTAGACCTGCAGCCAACCGCCGAAGAACAGCGCCGCGTGCACAGTCAGGCCGAACGCGCCATCGAGCCAGGTCCGTGGCTCGACGAGCCACGCCGGCAGGACGCCGAGGTCGGGCGGAGTCAGGCCGTACGCCACCGGGTAGACGAGGGCGGTGACGAGGAACACGCCGCACATCGCGGCCGCCCGCCGCGCGACGTCCCGGCACGCGAACAGCAGCGTGACCCCGAGCGCGGTGGCGGCGGAGCACGCGAGGGCGAGGAGAAGTCCCTTCACGCGGGCGGCGACGAGCCTAGGCCGGGTCGCTCCAGCGGCGGAAGTCGGACAGGAACTGGTTGACCGCCTCGGTGGTCTTGGGATGCTGGGTGAGCTGGGGCAGAAACTTGGACGGGACCGTGACGATGTGCGCTCCCGCGGAGAACGCTTCGTTCACGTCGTAGAGATGCCGGATGCTCCCCACGATGACCTCCGCCTCGACCCCGCCCTCCCGGAAGGCGCGCACCGTCTCCGCCACCACCAGGCGCGCGTCGTAGCCGGTGTCGCGGATGCGGTTGTAGAAGAGACTCACGTAGTTGGCCCCGGCCAGCGCGGCCATGTACGCCTGGTTGAACGACATGCAGCACGTGCAGTTGACGCGGATGTCGCGCCGGCGCAGCTCCGCGATCACCCGGAGCTCGTTCCAGCCGATCGGGACCTTGACGCTGAGCTGGGGATACCGGAAGGCCGCGACGAACTTCAGCGCCTGATCGAGCATCTCATCCGGATCCTCCACCGACACCTCGACCGAGAGCGGCACATCCTTGCCGTACCGCCGGATCAACCCGATGATCCGGTGCACGTGCTCGGTGAAGTCCACCCGCTCCTCCCGCGCCATGATCGAGGGGTTGGTGGTGATGCCGGCCACGAAGCCCCGGGCCAGCGCCTCCTCGATCTCTCCCAGGTTCGCCGAGTCCACGAACAGCTTCATGATGACCCCTCCATCAGGGTGAGGATCGTCGTCGTCGCTTCGCGCAGGTCCCGGGCGCGGTGGTCCGGCCGGGCGCGCCCCGGCTCGGGACCGTCCACCAGGATCGCGGTGCAGCCGGCGGCGTGGGCCGCCTCGATATCCCGCCAGCGGTCGCCGACCAGGAAGGACCGGCCGAGCTCGACTCCCCACTCCCGGGCCGCCTGCTCGAGCAGGCCCGGCCGCGGCTTGCGACAGGCGCAGCCGTCGGCGTCGCGGTGCGGGCACACGTAGACGCCGTCGATCGCGGCTTCCCGGACCAGACGCCGGTGCATGGCCTCCAGCGCCTCCACGTCCAGCTCCCCGGTGGCGATCTCGGGCTGGTTGGTGGCGACCAGGCAGAGAAGCCCGGCCGCCTTCAGGCGGGTCACCGACTCGGCCGTCCACGGGTAGAGGGCGAACGCGTCCGCGGTCAGCGGGGCGCCCCAGCGACCGTTCCGCTCCACCATCGGGTTGAGCACCCCGTCCCGGTCCAGGAAGACCGCGCGCTTCATCGCCTCATCGGGGCGCCGCCCGCGATCCGCTCGGCCAGGCAGAACGCCATCAGGTGATGCAGGACGACGTGGAACCCCTCCACGTGGGGCGTCGTGTCGTAGGGCACCACCACGCACACGTCGCACACTTCCCGCATCGCGCCCCCGTCGAACCCGGCGAGGCCGATGGTGGTGCCGCCGCGGCGCTTGACGTAGTCGATGGCCTTCATGAGATTCTGCGACCAGACGCCCGCCCGGTCCGCGCCGCGGCCTCCGTGCACGCTGATCGTGATGAGGACGTCGCCGGGCCGGTAGTGGGTTTCGAGCTGCTCGGTATACACGTTGTCCCAGCCGTCGTCGTTCACCAGCGCGCTCACCAGCGGGATATTGTCGACCAGGCTCAGCGCCCGCAGGCGCGGCCGGCCCGGCATCGCGGTCATCTTGCACAGGTCCGCCGCGAAATGGGTCGCGGTGCCGGCCGACCCTCCATTGCCGGCGGTGAAGACGGTGCGCCCGTCGCGCCAGGCCGCGTACAGGACCTCGATGGCGCGATCCACGTCGGGGCGGGAGATCTTCCGCACGATCTCCTCCACCCCCTGCAGGAACCGGTCGATGTATGCCCCGTTGCTCACGACAGACGCTCCTTCAGCGGGCCGTCAGGCAGGTGCCCCGGATTGATGCGCCGCATCGTGTACACATCGGAGGCCGTGATGTCCGCGATGTGGGCGCGGAACCCGGCGCCGCGCCACGGGTCGAAATTGGCCGCGACGGTCTTGCCGGTGAGACCGTCGGCGTCGCGCGACAGCAGGAACCGCACACAATCCACCGGCACCTCCATGGGCACGCTTCCCGCGCTCACGACGGCCCGCGTCCGCTCGAAGTGCTCGACGCCGGCCCGATCCGGCCCCGCCTCGAGCGTGGCCTTGTGGATCTCGGTCGCCACCATCCCCGGCGCGACCGCGTTGACCGCGATCCCCCGCGGGCGCAGCTCGTCGGCCAGGCACTCGGTCAGCCGGACCACCGCGGCCTTGGACGTAGCATATGCGCTGTAGCGCGGAAACGTGCCGAAAGCGCCGCCCCCCGAGAAGGTGATGATCCGGGGCCGGGTCCCCCGCTCGAGCAGCGGGAGCCCGTGCTTGGCGAGCGCGTAGAGCCCGAACACGTTGGCGCGAAGCGTCCCCCACCAGAGCGCGCTCTCGGTCTGCTCGAAGGCGCCGATGGCCCCGAAGGCGCCCGCCGCGACGATCAGGCCGTCCAGCGCCGGCGCGGTCGCCGACGACCCAGGCGTAGAGCGCCCGCACCTGCTCCTCGTCCCCGACGTCGCAGACCCGCGAGCGGGCGAGCGTGTCGCGGTCGGTCACGGCCCGGAGCGCGTCCGCCCGGCGCGCGCACGCGAAGACCTCGTGCCCGTCGGCCGCGAGGGCGCGCACCAGCGCCGCCCCGATACCCGCGCTGGCCCCCGCGATCAGGATACGCCGGCGCTCCTCGCCCGGCGCCGTCACGCCGGCTCCCCGATGGCGACGTGGGTCAGCCCCGCGGCCCGGGCGCGCCCAGGGTCGAGCACCCCCGCCGCGTCCACCACCACGGGCCGGCCGAGGGCCGCGCGCAGCAGCGCCGGATCGGCCGAGGCGAACTCGTCCCAGTCGGTCAGGATCACCAGGCCGTCTGCGCCCCGGGCGGCGTCGAGCGCAGAGGCCACCCGCTCGACGCCGGGAATGGAAGCCGTCACCCGCGGATCATACGCGACCAGGAGCGCCCGTGAGCGCAGATCGGCCGCCAGCCGAAGGCTGACCGCGTTCTTCGTGGAGTCCGTGTTCTTCTTGTAGGCGAGGCCCCAGAGGGCCAGCCGCGGCCGTGGCGCCGCCTTGAGGATCCACCGCTCGATCGCGGCGAGCAGCCAGCCGTAGCGGGCCGCGCTCCGCTCCAGGATGACGTCGAAGAGATCTGCCCGCACCCCGGTCCGCTCGGCCAGCTCCTTGAGGTGGACGAGGTCGCGCTCCAGATTACCCCCGGCCAGCCCGAGTCCCGGCCGGATGTACGCGGCGGGCCCGATGCGGCGGTCGGCGCGGAGGGCCGGGATGATGGCGCGCATGCTGGCGCCGGTGGCCTCGCACAGGTCCGCCAGGGCATTGGCGAACGTCACCGAGGTCGCGAGGTACAGGTTGATCGCGGCCTTGCAGAGCTCGGCGCTCTCGTAGTCCATCCGGTGCACCGGACAGCCGAAGCGCTCGAGCAGCGCGTCCAGCGCGGGCTCCGGCTGGCCCGCGACGCCCCCCAGGATGATGCGCTCGGGTCTCAGGTAGCGCGCCACCGCGTCGCCGATCACGAGGGTCTCCACCCAGTAGTAGACGCGCGCGGCCAGCTCGGGGCGGTGGGCACGGACGCGGGCGGCCAGCGCGCGGGTGTAGCCCACCGGCACCTGGCTCATCAGTACCACCACCGCGTCCCGGCGGAGCCACGGCAGCAGACCCTCGACGTGCGCCTCCAGCACGGAGACGTCCGAGCGATTCCGGTCGTCGGTCATCGTGTCCACCGCGAGAATGACCAGCGAGGCGCCCGCGAGGGCCGCGTAGTCCGCGGTGAACGTGGGCCGCGGGCCGGCCAGGAGCTCGGCGAGCCCCGGCTCGGGAAACGGCAGCCGCCCCGGCGCGAAGTCGGCCACTCGATCGGCCCGGTCGACCGCGGTCACCGGCAGGCCCAGCGAAGCCAGCCCGGCGCTCACCACCGTGCCGAGATGGGACAGCCCCACGACGCCGATCGCCGCCGTCATGCGTCCCGCCCGCGCCCGCCGAGCCCCGGAGCCTGCGCCAGCAGATCGGACAGCGCCGCGGAGATGCGCCAGTCGTTCTCGAGCGAGCTCTCTCCGGCCGCGACGCGGCGCTCGAACTCGGCCAGATCGGCCTCCCACGTGGAGTCGCCCGCCGGCCCGGCCTCGCTCACCTCGGGCGGCGGGCCGCTCGGGAGCACCCGGGTCCGGCGCGTGAGCGTGCCCCCGCCCCACTTGCCGAGCCCGTCCACGTGCACGGAGCCCGCGCTCCCGAACACGTCGATCTGGAAGCAGTTCTTCCAGAACACGTTGCCCACCTCGCAGACGACCCGACGGTCGGCGGAGGCGAAGAGCGCATGGTCCCAGGTGGCGGACTCGACCGAGCGCAGCTCCCACAGCCGGTAGGCCTCGTGCTCGTGGCCGAGCAGGAAGCCGCAGAGATCCAGGAGGTGGCAGCCGAGATCCTCGAGCACGCCGCCGCCCGCCTCGCGCCAGCCGCCCACCCAGTCCCGCACCGTGCCGTTGCCGTAGAGCATCCGCACCCGGTCGAGCTTGCCGACGGCACCCTCATCCAGCATGTGCTTGAGCCGCGCGATCAGCGGCTCGAAGCGGTGGTTATAGGACGTGTACCAGACCGCGCCGGTCCGGGCCGACCGCTGGAGCTGATCGGCCTCGGCGCGGCCCGCGAAGAGGACCGGCTTCTCCACGAGCACCGGCTTGCCCGCGGCCAGGAAGCGCCTCAGATAGTCGAGCTTGGCCGCGTTCGGGACGGCGAGCACGACGGCGTCATAGCTCGATGGAGGCACATCGTCCATGCCGCGGCGGGCCGCGTCGGGCGCGACCGGATCCACGGTGGCCACGCATCGCGCGCCGAGCAGGCGCGCCCGGCGCCGGCCGATATTGCCGTAGCCCACGACGACGTACCGCACGCCGCCCTCAGTACCCGGCGGCGCGCTTGAGGGCGTCGAGCTTGTCCTCGACTTCGGGGATCAGCACCGGCACGTTGCCTTCGCGCTCGCACGCGGTCGCCGCGGCCAGGCTCCCGAGGATGCTGGCGATCACGATGCTGCCGGACTGCACGAGCGAGAGCGTCGCCAGGGCCAGGAGGGCGTCGCCGGCCCCGATCGGATCGAGGAGCCGCCCCACGAAGCTGTCCACCACGAAGAACTCGCGCGGCAGCCGGCCCGGGCTCCGGTACGTGAGGATGCCGCGCTCGCCCATCTTGAGGATCAGGTAGCGGCAGCCCGCGCGCTGGAAGAGGGCCTGGGCAAGCGGCCGCACCCCCGAATCCTGATCGGCCAGCGCGAAGCGGGCTTCCCGCTCGTTGGGGGTGATGAGGTCGAAGCCGTGGAAATCGAGGATATTGCCCCACCGGTTCGACACCTGGCTGTCCGCGGCCCGCAGGACGCCGGGGCGCACTGCCGCGATGTACTCGGGGATCGTCGTGCGATGAAAGATGCCGTGGCGGAAGTCGCTGAAGATCACCACGTCGGCGGGCTCACCCGCGATGGCTTCGGTGATCTCCCGTCGCACCCGGTCGGAGACGATGCGGTTGTCCACCCGATCCACCTGGAGCATGCGATGCCCATCCGCGATGAAGCGCTCCTTGACGGTGGTGGGGCGACTCGGATCCACCAGCGCGCGCACGCCCACCCCGGCGGCGGCCAGGTCGTCGGTCACGAAGCGGCGCGACTCGTCCTGGCCCAGCACGGTGGTCAGCGTCACCTGGGCGCCGAGGCTCCGCACGTGCTTCGCCACCACGGCCGCGCCGCCCACGAAGGCGTCGGCGTGCTCGAGCCGCACGCTGAAGCTGGGCGACTTGGCGCTCTGGCCGAGAAGGGAGCAGTGCGAGTATCGGTCCACGATGGTGTCGCCCACCACGTGCACCCGGATGCGGCCGAGGTCGTGCAGCGTGGCCCGGAGATCGTCGACCGTCACGCTCTCCGACGCCAGGAGGGTGATGAGCTTGTCCACCCGGAGCTGGGGCTCGTGCTCGGTGATGAGCGCGCTCGACGAATAGATGATGTCCCCGGGCGTGAACACCATCTCGCCCCCGTAGGACTCGAGCGCGCCGACCTCCTCCCGGGTCTTCGGGGGCAGGGGCTCGCTCTGGTACTCGAAACCCTTCGCGAAAAAATCCGGCTCGAGCGCCCGGATGTTCTCGATCGGCGTCTCGTTCTGATCGATGATGACGTGGTCCACGAACTCGAACGCGGCGAGATTTGCCGCGCGCAGCTCCTGGGGCACGTAGGGCCGGTGGGCTCCCTTGGAGATGTGCGCGTCCGCGGTCACGCTCGCGATCAGGATGTCGGCCTTCTCCTTCGCGTACATGAGGTGGCGCACGTGCCCGGGATGGACGATGTCGAAGGTCCCGTGGCACATGATGACCTTGAGCACCCGGGGTCGCGGGCCGATGAGCGCCCGGAGCTCCTCGCGAGTCTTGATCTTGTGCGCGAATTTCTGGTACACGGCCGCCTATCCCAGATACCGGAACCAGTCGCGGGTGGCCTCGGAAATCGACTCCACCGTCCAGACCGGCGCCTCGCGCCAGTAGTCGATCTGCTTCAGGATCGTGGCGACCCCTTCCTCGAAGGACACCTTGGGCTCCCAGCCGAGCACACGCCGGATCTTTGCGATGTCCGCGTGGGTCGAGTCCGGCTCGCCCGGGCGCTTCGGGACGCGGACCACCGATCCGCCGAGCAGCTCCACCAGCCGGTTCACGCTCTGGGGACGGCCGGTGCCCACGTTGAAGATCTCGCCCGGTGCACTCGGCCTCGGCGGCCGCGAGGTTGGCCCGGGCCACGTCGGTGACGAACACGAAGTCCCGCGTCTGGGTCCCGTCGCCGACCACCGTGAACGGCTGCCCGTGGAGCTTCTGGGCCAGGAACACCCCGAACACCGCGCCGTAGGTGCCGGACGTCCGCGACCGTGGGCCGTAGACGTTGAAGTAGCGCAGCGACACGACCGGCAGCCGGTAGACGCGGCCCCAGTGCAGCGTCAGCTCCTCGCCGAGCACCTTGCTGAGCGCGTAGGGATACTCCGTCCGGAACGGCGCGGTCTCGGGAGTGGGATAGACGTCGGGGATGCCGTAGCAGGACGAGGAGGCGGAGTACACGAAGCGCTCGACTCCGACCGCCCGCGCCGCCTCCAGGGCGCCGAGGGTGCCCATCACGTTGGCCCGCACGTAGGCTTCCGGGTGCTGGATGGACGGCACGATGTCGGCGAGCGCCGCGATGTGGAACATCCACCGCACGCCCGCGAGCTCGGGCGCCACCCGCGCGGTGTCGGCCACGTCCGCCTGGACCACCCGCACGTGCGGGGTGCCGCGGTGGTGAGCCAGATTCTCGGGCCGGCCGGTGCTGAAGTTGTCGATCACGACCACGTCGTGGCCCGCGGCCACCAGGTGATCGACCACGTGGCTGCCGATGAAGCCGCAGCCGCCGGTCACCGCGCTCTTGGGTCGCGCCACGCTACCGGAGCCCGGCCGCCTGGATCGCCTTGACGTTGTGGTAGCGGAGCCCGTCGATCGGCTCGGGGATCCGCCCGTCCGTGAAGGCGCGGCACAGGTCACGGACCGCGTCCTCGATGGTGCGCTTGGGCACGAAGCCCAGCTCCCGGCGGATCTTCTCGGAGGAGATGTGGTACGAGCGCAGGTCGTTCGACGGAGTGGTCACGACCTCGATCCGCTCGCGACCCGGAACCTCCCGCGCCACCACGGATCGAACGATCTCCGCGATCTCGGCGACCGTGTGGTTCTGGTAGCCCGCGTTGTAGGTCTTCCCCGCGATGAGCTCGGCGGGCAGGTCGAGCAGCGACTGGTAGAGGTCGCAGACGTCGTCGATGTGGATGTTGGGCCGCTTCTGGCTGCCCCCGAACACGGTGATCCGGCCGCGCGCCACCGCCGCCATGGTCAGGATGTTGACGGTGAGATCCAGCCGCAGGCGCGGCGAGTACCCGCACACGGTCGCGGGGCGGATGGTCACGGTGGTGAAATCGGGCGCCTGATGCTTGAAGAGCAGCGGCTCGCAGAGGCCCTTGTACTTGTTGTAGTCGGTGAGCGGGACGAGCGGATGCTCCTCGGTGACCTCCGGCGCGTCGCTGACCCCGTAGACGCTCGAGGTCGAGGCGTAGATGAAGCGGCGCACTCCCGCGGTCCGGGCCGCCACCACGAGCGGCTCGAAGCACTCGAAGTTGATGGAGCGGCTCAGCTCGGGATCGAGCGCGAAGCTCGGGTCGTTCGAGATGCACGCCAGGTGGATGACGATGTCGTGCCCGGGAAGGGCCCGGTCCAGGAGGGCCCGGTCCCGGATATCCCCCTTGATCCGGGCGAGCGTGGGCGACGCCGCGGGCAGATGGTCTCCGAAGAGGAACAGATCGAGAACGGACACCGCGTGGCCGGCTTCGAGCAGGCGCGGCACGAGCACCGAGCCCACGTAGCCCGCGCCGCCGGTGACGAGGATCCGGCTCATCAGTAGGGCCCCTTGAAGGACGACTCCACCGCCGCGGGCGCTTCCAGCTCGGCGGGGCTGCGATCCACGGCGCTCAGGCACTCCCGCGCGATCGTCGTCCGATCCGGGTAAAACGCCCGCTCGAGGGTGACCGACACGGGGGCCGGGCAATCGGCGAGGCCCACGCGACGAACCGGCGCCTTGAGGGAAGCGAAGCCGCGCTCGGCGCAGATCGCCGCCACCTCCGCCGACAGTCCGCAGTGCAGCCAGCTCGTGTCGGCCACGACGACCCGCCCCGTCTTGGCCAGCGAGGCCAGGATCGTCTGGTGATCCAGCGGCCGGATGCTCCGGCAATCGACCACCTCGACGTCCACGTCGAGCGGCGCCAGGATCTCCGCGGCGGCCAGCGCCTCGATCACCATCAGCGACGCGGCCACCACCGTGACGTCCCGCCCGTCCCGCACGACCGCGGCGGAGCCGATCGGCGTGACCTCCGGCGCCTCGGGGACCGGCCCCTTCGTCTCGTAGAGCGAGCGGTGCTCGAGGATCACGACGGGGCCGCGAGCCTGCAAGGCCGCGAGCGTGAGCCCCTTGGCGTCCCGAGGCAGCGCCGGCATCACCACCTGCATGCCGGGGAAATGCCCGAACGTGGCGTGAAGACTCTGCGAGTGCGTCGCCCCCTGCCCCCAGCCCTTGCCGACGATGGCCCGCACCACGATCGGCACCTCGGACGCCCCGCCGTACATGTAGCGCCACTTGGCGGCCAGATTGATCATCTGGTCCGCGGCCAGGAACATGAAGTCGTTTCGCGGATGGACCAGGACGGGCCGCTTCCCCATGGCCGCCGCGCCGATCGCGATCCCGGTCATCGCCTGCTCGGCGATCGGCACGTCGAAGACCCGCTTGGCCCCGAAGCGCTCGAAGGCCGCCCGCGTGGTGCCGAAGACTCCCTTGTGATCGTCGACGCCGATCCCGAAGACGAACACGCTCGGGTCTCGCTCCATCCCCTGCACGAGGCCCTCCGCGAGTGCCTGCCAGTACGTCAGCGTCCTCATGCGTTGCGGAAGAGATCTTGCGGGTCCGGCCACGGCGCCTGTCGGGCCTGCGCCACCGCCTTGGCCAGCTCCGCTTCCGTCTCCGCCTCGAACCGAGCGATCGTCGCGGCGCTCAACAATCCGAGACCCTTGAGCGCCCGCGCGCTCCGCTTCACCGGGTCGCGGCGCTTCCAGGCGTCGAGCTCCTTCCGGCTGCGATACCCTCGATCCGAGTCGTCCAGGGGCCCGACGTGCTCGAGCCACCGATACGTCAGGCATTCGAGGAAGACGGGACCGCGCCCCTCGCGGCAGCGGGCCACCGCGCGCCGCGCGCTCTGATAGACGGCCCACACGTCGTTGCCATCGACCCGTTCCGCTGCCATCTTGTATCCCCGGGCCCGCTGGTAGATCTCGGTGCCTCGGGGCAATCTCACCGAGAGCGGCGAGTGGGTGGCGTACAGGTTGTTCTCGCAGATGAAGATGACGGGCAGCTTTCCGACCGACGCCCAGTTCAGGCTCTCGTGAAAGACGCCCTCGTCCGCCGCGCCGTCGCCGAAGAAGCTGACCGCGACCCGCCGGCTCGCGTCCATCTGGAATGCCAGCGCCGAGCCGACCGCCACCGGGATGGTCTGGCCCAGGATAGCCGACGAGGCCACCATGCCGACCGACATGTCGGTGAGATGGACGGATCCGCCGCGTCCCTTGGCGCACCCGGTCTCACGACCATAGAGCTCCGCCACCAGGCCCGCCAGGTTGCCGCCCTTCGCGAGGTAGTGCGCGTGGCAGCGGTGCCCGCTGTACACGACATCCTGGGGGGTCAAGGCCGCGCAGACGCCGACCGCCACCGCCTCCTGACCCACGGAGAAGTGCACCGGCGTGCGCATCTCCTGCTCCTTGTAGAGCTCGGCCAGCGCTTCCTCGATCCGGCGGATCCGGAGCAGCTCGTAATGCAACCGCAGGCGGGTACTATCCCGGAGGCCGGGACCGGCGGGGCGAGAGGCCCTCCGGCCGGAGCGGCCGGAACCTCCTGAGTGCGCGCGACTCTTCGCGATCATGACAATCGTCGTAGAACGATAGCACACCGCGGCACCACCGGCGCTATCTCAGCGGCCGGCGGAGAATTCTGATCTCCCAGAACAGTCGCCCGACGGTGCGGAGCGCCGCGACGACGTTCGCGAAGGACAGGGAGCTCGAGGCGCCGAAGCGGCGCGGCTGGATGAACATGGGCACCTGCACCGCCTTGTACCCCGCCGACACCGACCGCACGAGCATCTCGGTCAGGAACACGAACCCCGACGACGGCCGGGGCAGGCTGCGGACGAGCTCCGTCGGGTAGATCGACGGCCCCTGAAAGTACCCGAAGCGGAGGGAGAAGAGCAGGTTGACGCTCCCGGTGAAGGTCCGGGAGAGCACGCGCCGGAGCCGGGGACGATCCTCCTGATTCGCGGTGACGGGGACGATGATATCGGCGGTGCCCACCGCTTCGAAGATCGTCCGGACCGAGTCCGGGCGCATCTCGTTGTCGCCCGGGACGATCGCGACATAGGCCTTCGTGGCCGCCTGCATGGCGCGACGGTACGCTCCCGCGAAGCCCTCGCTCCGGACATTGTGAATGACGCGCACGCCCGCCACCTCGGCGGCGATCCGCTCCGCGAGCGCGGCCGTCCCATCGGTGCTGCCGTCGTTCACGATGATGATCTCGTAGTCGGCGATGACCCCGGTCAGCGCCCCGATCACCGTCTCGACACACGCCTTGAGATTGCCCTCCTCGTTGCGCGCGGGGATGACGACCGACATGCTCACTGGCCGAGCTATCGTCACTTCCGGCCTGCTCGACCGGGAGACCGGATGTCGCGGATGGCTAATCTTCTCCCTTTGGCCTGTAAGATCATACGCAGCGGCCACATAGCGACGGTCCACACTATCACAAGAGGATCGGCGACGCCTAAGCCTTGCGGCTTGCTCGACTGCAGCCGGGGCGCCCCAATGGGAGTGGACGCGAACAACTGGGATAGAATCCCCACCAATGTCACCGGCCACGCTCGGGCGCAAGTCCCTCCTCCTGTCCTGGGCACGTGGAGCGGCAGCCTCCTCAGCATGCTCGTCTCCATCCTGGTGGCCCGCACGCTGGGCCCGGCCGCCCTCGGCTCCATCGGCTTCAGCACCGGGCTCGTCGGCGTCCTCATGGCGGTCCTGCTACCGGGCTTCGCGCAGGCCCATCTCAAGCGCCTCGCGGAGGGGGAAGATCCGGGTCGCTGCCTGGGGACCATGCTCGCCATCCAGCTCGCGCTCCACGGGCTGCTCACGGTCCGGTGCTGGCGGCCTGGAGCGCGGAGGGACTCTTCCACTCTCCGGCCCTTGCGCTCGTCTTCCTCTTCCTGCTCGCCGGTCAGGTCGCCAACAACTTCTCCGACATCTTCCTCAAGGTCTTCATCGCGCGCGAGTGGGTGGTGCCGCACGCGATGATCCTGCTCGCGGCCCGCCTGGCGCGCGCCGCGAGCACGGTGGCGGTCCTGGTCGTGATGCCGAGCGTGGTCGGAGTCGCCGCCACCTTCATGGTGGACGGCCTGCTGAGCGGGCTCGCCGCCGCCGTCGTCCTGCGCGCGCGGTACGGGCTCGCGCCGCGGCCGCCGACCCGCGAGAGCGTCCGCGCTACTGGATCTACGCCCGGCCATTCCTGGTGAACAGCCCCCTGGCCCTGTTCCAGGACTCGATCGATCGCGTGGTGGTCGGCCGCTGGGCGGGCCTCACCGCGGCGGGCTACTACCACGTCGCGCGGGCCTTGTGGGAGGGGCTGTCGTCGGTGGTCGCGGGGCCCGTGACATTCCTCTTCACCCGGCTGTCGAGCCTCTTCGTCAGCCGCTCGCCCGACCGCAAGCGCGAGGCGCGCGACTTCTTCCTGAACGTGCTCGACAAGCTCCTGTTCATCACGGTGCCGCTGGCCTTCGGCTTCTGGGCCTTCGCCGAGCTCGGGATCCAGCTCGTCTACGGCGAGGCCTTCCTCCCGGCCGCTCTGCCGCTCCGGATCCTCGTCCTGGCCGCGCTGGTCGGCAACATCGTCAACCCGTATACCCTGGCGCTCTTCGCGATGGACGAGGTCGCACGCTTCATCCCGGTGAACGTGCTCCGGATCGTCGTCTACGCCGCGGCCCTCGTGATCCTGGTTCCTCCGGGACCGGTGATCGGTGGGATCCATGGCCTCTGGCCCGGCGATCCCGGGCGCGGCGGTGGCCCGCCTCTTCCTGATCCTCTTCCCGTGCTGGGTCTACTTTCGATGGGCGCGCGAGCTCGCCGGACTTCCGCTCTCCGGACGAGTCTGGGCCTATCTGGGTGGCTTCGTGCTGATGCTGGGGACCTTCCACGCGCTGCTGGCCGGCGGCCGTGTGATCGGCGTCACGGGCTGGGCGGCCGCGATCCCCGCGGCGGGCGCGGCGCTCGGCCTCTACCTGGCCTACCTCTTCACCGTCCACCCGGCCACCGGCGACAACCTTCGCTATGCGCTGGGCGCTGATCTCGCCGATCGGCTTCATCCGCTTTCTCCGGAGCGGGCTGCGGCGGGCCGGCACGCCCATGACGGTCTGCCCCGGCGAGACGTCCACGGTCACGACCGCCCCCGCGGCCACCACCGCCCCCGCCCCGATGCGCAGGCCCGGCAGCACGACCGCGCCCACCCCGATGAAGGCGCCCTCCTCCACCATCACCTGACCGGAGAGGACCACGCCGGGCGAGAGATAGGCGTGATCGGCGATCGCGCACTCGTGCTCGACCACCACGCCGCTGTAGAGCACCACGTTGACCCCGATCCGCACCCCGCTGCCGAGCACGCTGCCCGCGAACACGACCGAGCCCGCGCCGACCTCGGCGGAGGGTGACGCGACCGCGCGCGGATGGACCAGGGCGGGCTGGGGAACCCCGGCCGCCCGCAGCACGTCGTGGAGCTGGGCCCGGCGGGCCAGCGCGGTGTTGCCGACGCCGACCACCCCGCCGTCGATCTGCTGGGCGCCGATGAGCGTGGCCAGCTCCGCGTCGGTGCCCAGCACCGGCGCGCCCGGGGTCCCGGCGGACGAGGAGCGGTCGGTGAAGCCGGCCACCGTGAAGCCGCACGCCCGGGCCAGATCGGCGACGGCGCGACCGTGGCCTCCCGCGCCCAGGATCAGCAGACGGCCAGCCAAGCGGTCAGGCGGACGGCGTGGCGGGCTCGGCCACGCCGTGGAGGCGATTCCACTCCCGCTCGTAGGCGGCGATGCGCTTGAGGTCGCGGAGAACCATCAGCTCGCGCAGGCCGTAGAGCTCCACCGCGTTGAACTTCTTGCAGATGTTGCCCGTGATCCGGGTGGCGTCGCCCACGTCGAGAATGAACGCCTCCAGATCCCCGTCGTACTGCTCGAGGATGCGGTTCTTGTACGTGTAGTACCACTCGGTCCCCGGATATGGGGTCGCAAAGAATGGCTTCACGTTGAGGCCCAGCCGGTTCCAAGCATGAATGTTGTCGCGGATGGAGTCGAAGTCGTCGTCCGGGAAGCCGATCATCTGGTTCGGGATCGGCCGGATCCCCGCCTCGAGCGTCCAGCGCAGCGATCGCTCGTTGGTCGCGGGCGTCGCCCCCTTGCCGACCGTCTTGAGTACCCGCGGCGAAAAGGACTCGTAGCCGTATACCAGGTGCGTGCAACCGGCCTGCTTGATCACCTTCAGCACGTGCTGGCTGACCAGGGTGGCGTGGCTCGTCCCGCCCCAGTGCACGCCGTGGCAGCGGTCGGGGTCGTGGTCCACTCCATCGCGCACGCACTGCGGCTGGAGCCCTTCCGAGATCCAGAGGTCCGCGATATCGGTGAGCCATTTCTTCCCCGAGAACTGGTGCATGGTCATCAGGTTCTCGTCGAGGAAGCCGATGAAGTCCACCCCGAAGCGCTCGCGCGCGTACTTCACGAGGTTCACGATGTAGCGCGGGCTGTGCCAGCGGATCTTGCGATCGTAGGTGAAGCTGGTCTCACGATCGCCGTCGCTGGTCTCGTTGATCTTCATGTCGCCCGAGATCCCAGGTGGAAGCAGAACCGGCAGATGAGCGAGCAGCCGTAGCTCGCGTTGATGTCGAGCCGGCGCCGGGCCACCATGCCCTCCTCCGAGAACAGGGCCATGCTGTTCTTGAAGTAGACCTCTTCCAGCGGGAAGAGCTCCCAGGCCGGATAGGGCAGGCTGTCGAGATCCTCGAGCAGCGGCTGCTCGGGGTTGAGCCGGGCGCGCCCCGACGGCTCCCGCCAGATGAGGCCCTTGACGGCGGCCCAGTCGCGGTTGCCCGCGTCCACCCGGCGCAGCACTTCCGGAAACGAGATGAAGCCCTCGCCCACCACGCCCAGATCCACGTGGGGCAGGAAGCGCATGATGTCGTTCGGCATGCTGGTGAGGAAGCCGCCGCCCACAACCAGGAGCGCCTGGGGCGCCAGCTCCTTGGCCATGGCGGTGATGTGCTTGATCGAGCGGTACGCGGTGGTGATGCCGCCCATGCCGATGACGTCCCAGCGGTCGGCCTGGAGCACCTGGGCCACGACCGCATCGGACGTGCGCCAGGCATTGGCGTCGAAGACCTGGACCGAGTGGCCATCGCGCATGGCGATGGCCGCGAGCAGGGCGATCCCGTACGGGACGTGTCGGGGATCGTCCTCCTCGCGAATCATCGGATTGATGAACAGCACCTTGGCCATGGCCGATCAGCTCCCTTTCCCGACGGCTTGCACGAAATCCTCCAGCGGAACCGAGTGGATGCCGGGGCCGAAGAGCAGGCCCCCCTCCGTGCAATTATAGGTCTCGCACCCGGCTTCTCCGGCCATCTGAAGGAAGACTTCCCGGTACCAGTAGTAGGCGGGGTCGGTGAACCAAGTCTCGCCCAGGGCTGGGTTCTCCATGTGGATGAAGGCGTCCTTGAACCCGTCGCCGAAGAGCTCCACCAGCTCGGGGTAGTACTGCGTCTTCTCGTACGGCGTGTCGGGCGTGTAGGAGAGATCCATGCCCACGATGCCTACCCGCCGCTTGCCGAGCACCGCGTGGGCCAGCACCCACGCCGCGGTGCCCACGTTGCCGCCGCCGTTGATGCAGGGCAGCCCGTTCATCCGATGGAGCCGGCGCGAGAGGCTCTCCGCCGCGTCGTGGTCGTCGTACATCGGATTCCACCAGTAGAGCGCCATGCCCGCCTGCGCGCAGCGCGCCGTGACCTCGGGCGCCGCCGAGGTCGCGACCGCGGCGCGGATCGCGGGCCCGTGGCGGTTCACCAGCTCCACCAGGACCCGGTTGGCGCCGAGCTCGTCGCGCGAGTGGGCCGCGTCCATCTCCTGCCGCCGGAAGTAGTCGTCGGTGGGCGCGGCGGTCAGCGCCGGGTCGCCGAACCAGCGCACGATGCGGCCGCGGTGCGGATCCACGCTGACCACCACGTGAGGGACGATGCCCGCGCGAAGGCAGGCGCCGAGGGCGCCGTCGGCGGCCACGATGGCGCCGCGGAAGCCGGAGGCGCGAAGGCGCTCGAGGCTTCCCCGCCGCCGCAGGCTCGGGCCGGCTGCGACCACCACCGCGGCGTCACCCTCGCCCAGCGGCTCTCTGCCGAGGTCCAGCACGGAGCGGCGGATGCTCGGCTGGTTCAACTCGGCGTTCGCGAGGCCGGCGGCGGCGATTCGCTCGAAGGTCGCGCCTTCAAGCCTCCTTGCGATCTTCTTTCCCAGCTCCACTCTTCGCCTCGCCTTCCTGGTCTCCGTTCCAGATGAAGCCCTTCTTGCTCACGAAGCAGATGCTGCCGCCGAGGCGAGAGAGCGCCTTCCGCTCGAACTCGGTCTCGAGCTGGGAGCGCTCATCGTCCACGGTCTCCTTGATCTCGGTGTCGACCTTGTAATTGCCTTTCAGGAATTCCTTCATCCCCGTGTCCTTTCCTCGGCCTGGGCGACCGGATCGGCCAGCCGTCGCAGGGTGAGACATTTCCCGGCGGGGACCCCCAGCCGGCCCAGCTCCGCCACCCGTTGCTCGGGCCGGTCGAACGTGGCCACGATCACCCCATCGATCTCTTCTCCGGCCAGCTCCCGGAGCGGCCGGACCGGGAATCCCAGGAACTGACCCCCCGCCGCCCCATCGAAGATGCCCACCGGCTCCAGCCCGAACTCGCGCAGCGTCAGATAGGCCAGCTCGGCCGCCTCCCCGACCCCACAGAGCGCGAAGCGCTTCACGCCGTCGGCGTGCAGCCGCCCCATCGTCTCCCGGAGATTGCCACGGGTGCGCCGGAAGAGCCGCAGGGAATACGCCATGTACTCGTACGAGAGACGCGTCTTCTCGGCCACCCCCTTCGGGGTGAGGACGTAGCGCAGGCGCTTGCGGGCCGCCGGCTTGGCCGGAAACTCCATCATCTTGATCAGGCCCTTGCCGGCCAGGCGCTTGAGGCAGAGGTTGGCCAGGCCCAGGGCCACGCCGAGCTGCTCGGCCAGGGCGCGCTGGGTGACCGGCGCCCCCTCGCCGAGGGCGGTCAGGATCTCGAGGTTCCGCTCGTTCTGGCGCTGCATGGAGAATGTTCACAAGTTGAACACGTTGGTGTAACATGCGTCAAGTGAATTCCCGGACGTTCGTGATTGCCGAGGCCGGCGTCAACCACAACGGTGATCCCGCACTCGCGCGCGCCCTCGTGGACGTCGCGGGGGCGGCGGGGGCCGACGCGGTCAAGTTCCAGACCTTCGCGGTGGATCGGCTGCTGACCCGCCGCGCGGCGAAGGCCGAGTACCAGCAGCGCGCCACCGGGAGCGAGCAGAGCCAGTACGAGATGCTGGCGCGCCTCGAGCTCTCCCCGGCGGACCACGAGATGCTCTTCGCCCACTGCGCGAAGGTCGGCATCGAGTTCATGTCCACCCCGTTCGATCCGGAGAGCGCCCGCTATCTGAAGCGGCTCGGCGTCCGGCGCATCAAGATCTCCTCGGGGGACGTCACCAACCTGCCGATGCTCGAAGTGGTCGGCGCCCTCGGACTCCCGGTCGTGCTCTCCACCGGCATGGCCGACATGGCCGAGGTCGAGGCGGCGGTGGCGACGCTCCGTGGGGCCGGCGCCACCGACCTGGCCATCCTCCAGTGCGTCAGCAACTATCCGGCCGATCCTGCGCTCACGAATCTGAAGGTGATGGACACCTTCGCGCGCGCCTTCGGCGCTCCCGTGGGGCTGTCGGACCACTCGACGGGCCTCGCCATGTCGATCGCGGCCGTCGCGCGCGGGGCCGCCTACATCGAGAAGCACTTCACGCTCGATCGGAGCTTGCCCGGCCCGGATCATCAGGCCTCGCTGCTGCCGGACGAGCTGCGGGCGCTGGTGGCGGCCATCCGCGACGTCGAGGCCGCGCTGGGCGACGGCGTCAAGCGGCCGGCCCCGAGCGAGCTCCCGGTCCGCGACGTGGCCCGCAAGAGCCTGGTCGCCGCGCGCGACCTGCCCGGCGGCGCGATCCTCACCCGCGAGGATCTGGACGTGCTCCGCCCGGGGACCGGCCTCTCGCCCGCGGCGCTGCCCGCCGTGCTCGGCCGGCGGACCGCCCGGGCCATCTCCCATCACACGCCCATCACCGAGGATATGCTCCTGTCATGATCACCGCTCTCGTCGTCGGCGGCGGCTCCATCGGCAAGCGGCACCTGCGCAACCTCCTCGCCACCGGGCGCACCGCCGCGGTCGTCGAGACGCGGGAGGACCGGCGCGCCGAGATCGCGGCCAAGCACCCGGGCGTCCCGCTCCACCCGTCACTCGAGGCCGCGCTCGCCGCCGAGCGGTACCAGGTGGGCTTCATCTGCCTGCCCACGGCCTATCACATGGATCCCGCGCTCGCGCTGGCCCGCCGGGGCCTGCACCTCTTCGTGGAGAAGCCGGTCTCGCACACCCTCGACCGCATCCCGGAGCTGCTCGACCTGATGGAGCAGAAGAAGCTCACCGCGATGACCGGCTTCTGCATGCGCTTCTTCCAGCCGCTCCAGAAGGCCAAGGAGCTGCTCGACGGCCGGCCGCGCGGGCCGCCTCGTCACCGCGCGGAGCTTCACCGGGGTCTACCTGCCCGACTGGCACCCCTACGAGGACTATCGCTCCTTCTACATGGCCAAGAAGGACCAGGGCGGCGGCGTGCTCCTGGACGAATGCCACGCCTTCGACTGGATGCAGTGGCTCTGCGGCCCGATCACCGCGGTCTCCGCGGTGGTCGGCACCTTCAGCGATCTGGAGGTCGAGACCGACGACGTGTGCGAGGCGCTCGTCCGCTTCGGCGCTCGCGTCGGTCGGCTCGATCCACCTCGACATGGTGGACCGGTCGGCGCGGAGCGAGGTGGAGCTGATCGGCACCGAGAGCACGGTGCTGGTGGACCTCGAGGGCCACACCGTGCGCTGCTACGACCACAAGGCGCGCAAGTGGGAGAGCTGGAGCTTCGAGCCCGCCTACGACCGCATGTACGTGGACGAGATCGAGCACTTCTTCGCCTGCGTCGAGAACGGCCGGCCGCCCCTGGTGGACCTGCGGGCGGGCTATCGCGTGCAGCGCATCATCGACGCCTGCGCGCGCTCGAGCGCATCCGGGCGCTTCGTCGATCTCGACTGAGGCGCGATCCAGGCATGCCGGCCGCCCGGGTCATCGCCCGCCTCGACGTGAAGGGCCCGAACCTCGTCAAGGGCATCCACCTCGAGGGCCTGCGGGTCATGGGCGATCCCCAGCAGTTCGCTCAGCGCTACTACGCGGAGGGCGCCGACGAGATCCTCTACGTGGACATCGTGGCGAGCCTCTATGGCCGGAACAATATCCTGGAGGTCGTCCGGCGCACCGCGGCCGCGGTCTTCGTGCCCATGACGGTGGCGGGGGGCCTTCGCCGCCTCGAGGACGTGCGCGACGCCCTGCGCAGCGGCGCGGACAAGGTGGCGATCAACACCGCGGCGGTCGCGCGGCCCGAGCTGATCCGCGAGGTCTCCCTGGCCTTCGGCAGCCAGTGCATGGTGCTCTCGATCCAGACCAAGAAGATCGCTCCCGACCGCTGGGAGGCCTACACCGACAACGGCCGCGAGCGGAGCGGCCTCGACGCGCTCGACTGGGCTCGGCGTGGCGTGGAGCTGGGCGCCGGCGAGCTGCTCATCACCTCGGTGGATCGCGAGGGCACCCAGAAGGGCATGGACCTCGATTTCCTCGCCCGGATCACCGCGCTGGTGGACGTGCCGGTGATCGCGGGCGGCGGCGCGGGCACCCCCGAGCACGCCTGCCGCGCCATCACCGAGGCGGGCGCCGACGCGGTGGCGGTGGCCTCGATGCTCCACTACGGCAAGTACACGGTGGGCGAGATCAAGGCGAGGCTGGCCCAGGCCCACGTGCCGGTGCGGAGCTCGGCGTGAGCGCGGCGCGTCCCGTGGTGATCGTGGACTACGGCCGCGGCAACCTGTGGAGCGTCTCCCAGGCGGTGGCCGCGGTCGGCGGCGAGCCGCGGCTTTCCACCGAGCCGGCTACCGTGCGCGCCGCCGAGCAGCTCATCCTCCCCGGCGTGGGCGCCTTCGGCGACGCCATGGAGGGCCTCCGGGCCCGCGGCCTCGACGAGGCGGTGCTGGCCTTCGCCGCGACCGGCCGCCCCCTGCTCGGCGTCTGCCTCGGCATGCAGCTCCTGCTCGAGGCCTCGACCGAGTTCGGCCATCATCCAGGGCTCGGTCTCATCGCGGGACGGGTGGACCGACTGCCCGCGCCCGCCGCGGGCGCGCGCGGCACGCTCCGCTCCTACAAGATTCCAAATGTCGGCTGGTGCCGTCTCGAGCCGGCCGCCGGCGGCGTACCGTGGGCGGAGAGCCTCTTCGCCGCGGTCAAGCCGGGCGACTTCGCCTACTTCGTCCACTCCTATGGCGCGCATCCCGTCGACCCGCGCCACCGGCTGGCCGACATCGACCTGGGCGGCGTGCCGGTCTCGGCCGCGATCACCGCCGGCCCGATCACCGGGTGCCAGTTCCACCCGGAGAAGAGCGGCGAGGTGGGGCTGGCCATTCTCCGCGTCTTCGTGGCCCGGAGCTGAGGCGATCCGCGTGCCCGATCAAGTCCCCGCGCCGCTCGAGGCCAAGTTCGGCCTGCCCACGGACGTGCGCTTCTGCGCGCGCTGCGTGATCTCCAACCAGCGTCCCTCGTCCACCGTCGAATACGCGCACACCCGCGAATCGAAGAAGGAAACGATTCTTTTCGACGCGGCCGGCGTGTGCGCGGCCTGTCGCTTCGCGGAGGAGAAGGAGCGCCTCGACTGGGCCGCGCGCGAGCGCGAGCTGCTCGACCTGCTGGCGCGCCACCGTCGCACCGACGGCCGGTACGACGTCCTGGTACCGGGCAGCGGGGGCAAGGACTCCATCTACGCCTCGCACCTGCTCAAGTACAAGTACGGCATGAATCCGCTCACCGTGACGTGGGCGCCGCACATCTACACGGAGGTGGGCTGGCGCAACTTCCAGTCGTGGCTGCACGCGGGCTTCGACAACTACCTCTGCACGCCCAACGGACGGGTGCACCGGACCCTCACCCGGCTCGCCTTCGAGAACCTCCTGCACCCGTTCCAGCCCTTCATCTTCGGCCAGAAGAGCCTGCCGCCTCGCTTCGCGGCGCTCCACGACATCCCGCTCGTGGTCTACGGGGAGAACGAGGTGGAGTACGGCAACCCGCTCGGGGAAGCCGCCACCGCGCAGCGCGAGGCCCGCTACTTCACGCGCGAGGCCCGGCTCGAGGATCTGCACCTGGGCGGGGTGAGCGTGCCCGCCCTCGCCGAGCACGGGATCACCCCGCGCGACCTCGATCCCTACCTGGCCGCCGATCCCGCGCTGCTGGCCGAGAAGCGGGTGGAGGTGCACTACCTGGGGTACTACCTCCGGTGGGTGCCGCAGGAGTGCTACTACTACGCGGTCGAGCACGCCGGCTTCGAGGCCAACACCGAGCGCACCGAGGGCACGTACTCCAAGTACAACAGCATCGACGACCGCATGGACGGCCTCCACTACTTCACCACCTACGTGAAGTTCGGCATCGGCCGGGCCTCCTACGACGCGGCCCAGGAGATCCGCAACGGCCACCTCACCCGGGACGAGGGCGTCGCCCTGGTGCGCCGCTTCGACGGCGAATTCCCCCGGAAGTGGTTCCAGGAGAACCTCGACTACATGGGCATCAGCGAGGCGCGCTTCTGGGAGGTGGTGGACCAGTTCCGCTCTCCGCACCTCTGGAAGCGCGAAGGCGCCGCGTGGGCGCTCCGGCACCAGGTCTCCTGATCCTCGTGCCGGCCCGGGCCGGCTCGAAGGGGCTCCCCGGCAAGAACGTGCGGCCCCTGGGCGGCCTGCCCCTTCTCGCATGGACGGCGCGCGCGATCGCGGCGGCCGGGTTGCCCGGCCGCGCCGTCCTCAGCACCGACGCGCCGGCCATCGCGGAGGTCGGCCGCGCCCACGGGCTCGACGCGCCGTTCCTGCGCCCGCCCGAGCTCGCCACCGACGCGGCCGGCATGCTGGAGGTCGTGGACCACGCGATCGGCTGGCTCGAGGCCAACGCGGGGTGGACCGCCAGCGCGGTGATGCTGCTGCAGCCGACCTGTCCCTTCCGGCGGCCGGAGCGGCTGCGTCAGGCCCTGGAGCTGCTGGCGCAGCCCGACACCGAAGGCGTGATCGGGGTCCGCCGCATCGAGCGGAGCCTCTCGGTGATGTATCGCGCGGACGCGGGCGGGCGCCTCGAGCCCCTCGCCGCGTGGGACGACGTGACGCGCCGCCAGGACGCGCGGCCGCTCCTCACCCCGAACGGCACGCTCTACCTGGTGACCCGCGCGGCGCTCACCACGCACCGGCGACTCTTCCCGCCCCGGCTGCGCCCGCTGCCCACCGACACGATCGAGGGGATCGACATCGACACGCCGGAGGACTGGGCGCTGGCCGAAGCCGTCGTGGCGGCGGGCCTGGCCAAGCCGTGAGGGCGGTTCGCGTCCTCGTCTCCGCGCGCGATCCCGGCGGCGCCGCCCAGATCCGGGCGCTCTGTCCCACCCTGCGCGCCGACGCGCGCCTCGAGGTGCGGGTCGCCGCGAGCGGACCGGCCTTCGATCTGCTGGAGGCGGCCGGCGAGCGACCGATTCGATTCTCCCCGGCCGGCGATTCCACCCACGTACCGGCAGACGGTGATCCCACGCCGATCCTCGACGCCGCCCGGGATCTGATCCGGGACGTGGACCCCGACGTGCTGCTGGTCGGCGTCTCCTCGCTCGGCGTGGGCCTCGACGAAGCCCTGCTGGCCCGGGCCGCCGGGCGGCCCACCTTCGCGCTCCAGGACTATCCGGGTGACGCCAATGCGGTCGGCCGCGCGTATGCCGGCACCTACTTCGTCCGGGACGAGGCGGCGGCGCGCCTCACCCGCGAGCGCTTCGGCGTGGCCGCGGTCGCGGTGGGCTCGCTCCGCCACGCCGCCTACGCGGGCCTGGACGTGGCGCGGCTCCGCGCCCGCACCCGCGAGCGCATCGGCGCCGCGACGGGACAGCCGGTGCTCGGGTTCTTCGCCCAGCCCGCCGAGATCCCCGGCCATGAGGCCGCGTTCGGCCACCTCGCGGACACCCTCACCCGGCGAGCGGTCAAGCCTCTCGTCCTCCTTCGCGAGCACCCGAAGTTCCGGGAAGCGTTCGCCCTTCACGCCGCCGTGCTCCGCCGCGCCGGGGTCCGGCGTATGGGATGCCGCCGAGGGCGACGTGGAGCCCTGGCTCTGCGCCTGCGACGTCGTGGCCACCCCCTTCTCCCACTGCAGCATGGACTACGCATTCCTGGGCGCGTGGAGCCGGGATCCCCTCGGCGCGACGCTGTTCCTGCTCACCACCGAGGAGATCCGGCGCTTCCTGCGGGAGTACACCGGCAAGAGCAGTCCCGACGGCGTCGACGCCGGCCTCGGCCTGGTCGCCGAGCGGCCGGAGGACGTCGAGCCGCTGCTCGCCCGCGCGCTCGCGCCGGCGGAGCGCGGGCGATTCCACGAGGCCAGCCGCCGGCTCCCGCGCGAGGCGCGGCTCGACCTGATCACCACCGCGCTGGCGGAGGCAGGCCTGGCCCGCGCCGGGTTCGCGCGATGACGGGCCTCACGGTGCTGGGCGTGATCGTGGCGCGCGGCGGCTCGAAGGGGCTGCCCGGCAAGAATCTTCTGCCCCTGGCCGGCAAGCCCCTCGTCGCGCACACCATCGAGGCCGCGCTCGCCTGCTCCGCGCTGAGCCGCACGGTCCTCTCCACCGAGGATCCCGACATCCTCGCCGCGGGACGGCAGGCGGGATGCCCCGCGCCCTTCGTGCGGCCGGCGGAGCTGGCGGGCGACCGCAGCTCCACGGTGGACGTGGCGCTCCACGCGGTGGACTGGCTCTCCCGGCACGAGGGCTTCGCCGCCGACGTGGTGGTGCTGCTGCCCGCGACGGCGCCGCTCCGACGGGCCGAGCACATCCGGGGCGCCCTCGACGTGCTCCGAGACGACCCCGCCGCGGAGGCGGTGGTGGCGGTGACCGAGCCGGACTACCCGCCGTACTGGATGCTCTCCGTCGAGAACCGGCGGCTGTCCTGGCTCTTCCCGGAGGGCGCCGCGGTGGATCACCGCCAGGATCTGCCGCGAGCCTACCGGCCGAATGGGAGCATCTACGCCATCCACGTTCCGGCGCTGCGAGCGCAGCGCACGTTCTATCCGCGAGCCACCGCGCCCTACGTCATGCCGCGCGAGGCCTCGGTCAACATCGACTCGGAGCTGGACTTTGCCCTTGCGGAGCTCTTGGGTGGCTTGGGCGGCCGGCTCTCGTGGCGGGTCGCTTGACACCTCGAAACCCGAGGCCTAGGCTCTCTCGATGGCCCTCTCCCTTCGAGCGTTAGCCCGGAGCTTGCTCGGCGTCGAGCGCGTCTCCACGTACTATCTGCCCTGGCTCACTCGCCCTGGCCTGGATTGTGCCGTGCTCATCAACAACGTGGAAGCTCGTTTCAAGCAGGGATATACCCAGGGACCGTTCGCATCCACGGCGCGGCAGTATGACGCCGACGGCTCGCTCGTTCGCTCGTACGACGTCACCCTCCCGAACAGCCTCGATACCGCGGAACTGCGGATGGAGCCGACTCCCGCCGGCTGTGGCTTCGTGACCGTGGACGTGTCGCAACTCCACTCCGACCTGTACGTCACGCTGTCTCACCGCGATACCTACACCGCGACCCACGGGCGCTACGAGTTCATCGAACTGTACCCCATCCGGACGCGGCTGCTCATGGCGGTCCTCGGCCGCCTCCTGGCCTTCGGTGGCCGTACGATTCCCGCGTTCCGCCGTGACCAGTATGTGTACATGGGGGCCGACAGTCGCTCCTACCTGCTCGTGATGAACCTGTCCAACGTCACCAATCGCGTCCGGATCGTCGCGAGCGAGAGCGACCGGCTCCTGGCCCGGCGTCTCCTCACCATTCCGCCCATGGGTTCGCGAACGCTCGACGTGGCCGAGTTTGCCAGGCCGGATCCGGGAGCGCTGGCGGTCAGACGTGTACGCCTGCAGGGCAATGCCTGGTTCAACCTGTATCTCGTCGGCGCGGGGCCCAAGGACCTCGCGGGGCCGCTGTCGCTGATGCATGTCAAGTAGTCTCTCGGCTCTCCTGTCCGCCACCTTTTACGAGGATGGAGACGATCACCTCGTGGAGCTCGTGCACCAGCGCGATTCCGAAGCCCGCCGCCATCTCGCCGCGCTCGATATCGTCGTGTACGGCGACCGCGGCGACCGCCTGGGCGGCGAGGCGGTGGACGCGACCCAAGAGATTCTGGATCTCGGCGCCCTCGCCCGTCCCTTGATGTCGGGCCGTCGCCGGGTGATGATCACCTTCGACGCGCGGTACGACGAGCGCGTCTTCCCCTACCGACCGCATCACTACGCCTACCTCCATCGGCGCGGTTCATCGACCGCCCCTCTCTACTATGCGGTGAACGCGGTGCTGGGTGGTGTCCCGGATCGCATTGGCGCTACCGGCATCAACAACTTCGAGGTCTATCTGTTTCCCAGAAGGACGTTCGCCGAGCGGTACTCGATCCTGCTCGGGAACCTTTCTCGCTTTGCGGCCGCCCAGGCGCAGCTCTTCGCCTACTATGGCGCCGAGCGAGTCGTCACCGATATCGGTCTCGAGCCCAAGGCTCATGCCCAGGTGGGTATTGCCTCGACGCAGGGCAACCGTCCGTTGGAGCGGGTCGAGGTCAAGGCCCTCTTCAAGCTTGCGACCTACGTGGTCGGCCGCACATTGCCACGGACAACCTGCTCCTCTTCGATCACCTCTTCAGCTACTTCAAGTGATCCCCAACGTCGATCCGGCTGAGCTCGATCCCCTGCTCCTCTGCTATTGCACGACCTTGACCATCGGCGAGCTCCGAGCTGCATGCCGACAGGGCCACTGGCCGCTGCCGGGGAAGGAGCGCACCGGAAAACTCTGCACCGGCTGCCTCGGTGATCTGCTGATCTGCCTGCGTCGCTTCGTCGAGGCCCCTTCATCGCCCGGCCACCTGGCCCCGGTGCGCCAGGACACTAGGTCCATGTCCGACGATCGCCCTGACGCGATGAGCGGCCTCACGTACTACGATCGCAACGCCGCCGTCTACATGCAGACGCGCGCCGCGTACCACGATCAGCGATTCCGCACCTTCAACCTGCTCCTGCCGGCGCCGCCGGGAACGTTGTTCGACTTCGGCTGCGGCTCGGCCGACAACCTGATCTCCCTGGCTCGCCGCGGCTTCTCGATCCAGGGGCGTCGACCCGTCGCCGAACCTGATCGAGCTCGGCAAGACCGCGCTACGAGAGGCCGGGCTCGACCCCGGCGCGATCGCGGTCGGCGACGTGGCCGCGCTCGAGTCGTCGCGGCCCGCCTCGCTCGACGTGGTGACAGCCCTGAACGTGCTGGCGTACCTGACCCAAGAGGAAGAGGACCGTTTCTTCCGGGCGGCGGCCCGCGCCCTGAAGCCCACCGGCTCGCTGTGCGTCAGCGTCGGCAACCTGCTGTCCGACCTCGTCACCCTGAACCGCTATACCGTCGAATTCTACGAGCGGCACGTGCTCGGCCGCCTTCGCCGAGACGGACGCGGAAGCCCGCGAGCAGGCCGACCGGCTCCGGGCTCTCGCTCACCAACGCGGCCCTGCCCGCGAAGACCACCGAAGCCTCGTACGCTGGACGCATCTCCAGCGAGCGCGACATCGTCAAGACCCGGCGGGTCATTCTCCCGGAGTTCGCCGCGCGGCTTGCAGCGCCTGTTCGGCCTCGGGGTCGAGGCAGTCAACTACTACCACTTCTGGCCGCTGCCCCCTCAGGTGCTCCAGCAGACCGAGCGCCTCCGCGAGCTGCAGCAGCAATTCGACGCGAAGGCGCACGACAACCCGCTGGGCGTCGTGTTCGCATCCCAGATCAACCTGCGCGCGCGGCCTCCCGCTCGATGACGTCCAGCACGCGCTCGCTGCTGCGGGTGTCGCCGAAGCCCACGTAGCGCTCTGATGTAGTCGCGCTGGGCCTCCGGGTCGAGGGCGAAGTCGCTCAGCCCTCGCCCCGCGAGGAGCGCCGACGCGCCGCGCATATCCGCTGACCAGACCACACCGGCCCAGTTCTGAAAGCTGCCGGGTTTCGCGTCCCAAAGCTCTTCGAATGCCGGATTGTCCCGATCGAACGGCGGCGCCACTTTGACGCTGAGTGACGGCACTCCACGAAGGCGGCCTCGAGGACCGCCCCGCTCTGGAAATGAACGCAAAGGTCGGCTGCCGACATGAGCTGCATCGACGTATACGGATACACCTCGTCGTCGCGCTTGACCAGGCGGTCGGCCATGCGACGCACGAATCGGGGATCCCGGTTCTTCTCCCGGGACTTCACCACCAGAGTGGCCCGGTTGCGCCGACAGAACTCGCGAACCGCCGCCGCGAGCGCGCGATGCGGGTTGCCCTTGCGGATCCCGGGGATGAGCTGGGCCCGGCCGCCCACCACGCCCTCGCGACTCGCAACAGCGCGGGCCCTCCGCCCCAGTGCAGACGTCGTTCCCCCGCGCTCGTGCCGTTCCCCACGTCCATCTTCATGGACATGAACAGAACCATCGGCCGGTCCACCGGTAGTCCGTACTTTCGCTTCACCGCCGCGCGATCCCGGACGAGCTCCCGCTGGTCGAGCATCGTCGAGCCGGAGACCGCGCTGCGCGACTCCAGGTCGATCTCCCCGCGCAGGACCGCGAAGTCGCCGGTCCAGGCGGAGTAATGAGGCTGGCGCCAGTGGAGCTCCCGCTGGAATTCGCTCTGATAGAACGTCACGTCGATGAGCCGATAGCCGTCGGGGTCGCTGGTGATCGTCTCGAAGCGCGTAGTCCACCGAGTACAGGCGAAGGCCGCGACGCTTCAGCTCCCGGACTTCGTCCGCACGTCCCATCGCCATCAGGACGCAGTGGAGCGAGGGCCCGACCAGCGCGCGAACCCGTGCGCCTCGAGCACGGGGCCGAAGCGGGGCGCCCCACCGATAGTCGACCACGCTCGCGGCCGGCCAGGCCGCGAAGTCCGAGTCCGTCGTCGCCTCGCCCGGCTTCTCCTGCGCCGGGTCGCGGAGGAGCACCACGTGGTGCCCGCGGTCGAGCGCGCGCCTGGATGAGCGAGCCCATGACCTTCAGGTAGCCCTTGCGCGAGGCGAGAAAGGCGATCGTCATCGGACGGCCCGGACCGTCCACGAAACGCTTCCGGACGAGCCGCCGGCCCAGCTCGACCGTCGGCGAGGACCCGGACGATGCGCGGCGCGGCGTGGCCGTCGCCGTAGGGGTTGCGCAGGCCCGCGAGACCCGCCGCGGAAGGCGGGATCGAGCGCGCGGCGCAGGCCGGCCACGGATCTCGTCCCGCGCAGGCCCACGTCGATGACATTCGCCGCGCGCAGCCGCCCGCGCTGGCGCCTGCCGATATTGACGACCGGGCAGCCCGAAGGACGGCGCCTCGATGAGCCCGCTCGAGGAGTTGCCGACCATCACGTCGGCCTCGCGCAGCAGCGAGCAGTAGGTGTCCTCGCCGAGGCCGCGACCATCCGCGTGTCCGGGCGCGAGCGGCGGCCAGCGCCTCGAGGCGGCGCATCGACCGTCGCGGTAGCCGGTGTCGGCGCCGGGGTACGTGATGATCACGTCGCCCTCCATCGCGTCCGAGCGCGGCGGCCAGCTCCTCGACGTGCGCCTCGGTGTCCCCGGCTCGAGCGTCACCGGATGGAAGGTGACCAGGAGGGTCGGGCCGCCGGAGCGGCAGGCCGACGCGCGCGGCCAGCTCCTCGCGCGGCACGACCGCCAGCCGGGCGAGCCGGTCGAGGCCGGGCGCGCCGCAGCAGTGCACCCGCCAGGACTCCTCGCCCATCTGGAGGATGCGGCGCGCGTACGGCTCGGCGGCCGGGAAGTGCAGGTGGGCGAGCTTGGTGATGGCGTGGCGGATCTGCTCGTCGATCGCGCCCTTCGGTCACCTCGCCGCCGTGGATGTGGGCGACCGGGATCGTGAGCGGGCAGCGCGGCCACCGCGGCGGCCAGCATCTCGAGCCGGTCGCCGAGCACCACGATCAGATCCGGCCGGCGGCGCGCGAAGGCGCGGGCGAAGCCGCGAGCCCGCGCCCCGCCGCCGCGGCCACGTCCGCCGGCGCGTCGGACGCGCCCGGTCGTCTCGATCCGGTCGGTGATGGGCCAGCCGTCCGCCTCGATCACGTCACGGTGCGCCCGAAGCGCGGCGAGAGGTGCGCCGCCCGCCACGAAGAGCTGGAGCGCGAGCCCCGGGGCGCGCGCGGATCCCTCGAGCAGCGGGACCAGATGGCCGTAGTCCGAGCGGGCGACCGTCACGACGCCGATCGTGCGCGCCGGCGCCACGGCTACCGGCGACCGACGCAGAGGAGCGAAACTCCGAAGGGCATCCAGCGGGTGAGCCCGGTCCTCTCCTCGAGGACGATCTCCCTCGACAGCATCCCGTTGAGCCAGGACGGCACCCCGTAGAAATTGTCGCGCGGCTCTGCTACCGACGCCATCAGCCGCTCGAGCTTGGCCAGCAGCAGGAGCAGCGGGAAGAAGGCGCACTTGAAGAAGCGGCAGCTCTCCACGACCAGGCCTGCCGTGCGCACCCGGGCCACGAAGTCCGGCCGGCGATAGCGACGGAAGTGCCCGTACATGACGTCGTGGTGCCGCCAGAGCGCGGGAACGCGGGGACCGCGAAGAGGAAGATCCCGCCCGGCCGGATGACGCGCGAGATCTCACGCAACGCCGCGGCGTCGTCCTCGATATGCTCTAGGACGTCGAGGGCCACCACACAATCGAAGGAGTCGGACGCAAAGGGTAACGCGGTGGAGTCGCTGGAGAGCAGGCGCCGAAGACCCTTGCTCCGCGCGAACGCGAGGGCGTCGAGCGAGAAGTCGGAGCCGTACGCCAGCCCGCGTCGATCCAGACGCCGGAGCATGTTTCCGGGGCCGCAGCCGAGATCGAAGATCCGCAGCGGCCGCTTCAGGCCCCCTCGAAGGCGGTCCAGGCGAGGGGCGAGCTCGCGCTCCACAATCTCGTTCTGGGATGCCAGCCAGAAGTACGTCTCCCCGAGCTCGAAGTACCGGGCCTGCTTCTCCGGCTCGTCCTTCACAGTGTCCGCGGGCCGTCCGCGGTCCCTCCCCGAGCTGCGTCTTGCCGATGACCCGGGCTACCAGATAGGGCGGGCGCCCCCGGCTCTCCTCGTAGATGCGGCCGATGTACTCGCCCAGGATGCCGACGCAGATGAGCTGGACACCCCCCATGAACAGCACCGCGACCATCAGCGAGGTCCAGCCCACGAGCGGGATCCCGTGGCTGAGCTTGAGCGCTACAAGACCCGCCGCCAGCGCAAGCGCGAGGGCAGACACCGCGACCCCGAAGAGTGAAGCGAGTTGGAGCGGGCGATACGAGAACGCGAAGAACCCGTCAAGGGCCAGACGCACGAGCCGCCCGTAGGTGTACTTCGCCTCTCCCGCGAAACGCGGGCCCCGAACGTGATCGACCCCGATCTGGCGGAATCCCGCCCAGCTTCGCATCCCGCGCACGAAGCGCGTCCGCTCCGGCATCCCGTTGAGGACGTCCACCACGCGGCGGCTCATGAGCGAGAAGTCGCCGCTGTCCAGCGGGATATCGATCTGGCTGATGCGAGCAAGCAGGCGGTAAAACAGGCGGTAGCCGAGGCGCTTCGGCCAGGACTCGGCCCGCCGCTCCCGGATCGCGTAGACGACGTCGTAACCGGCCTGCCATCGCTCGAGGAAGATCGGGATCATTTCGGGGGAATCCTGCAGGTCTCCATCCATCACCGCCACCGCATCGCCCGCCGCCGCGCGCATCCCCGCCGCGATGGCCGCCTGGTGGCCGAAGTTTCGGGCCAGGTGCACCGCCTTGATCCGATCGTCCTCCGCGTGCAGCGCGTGGAGGATCTCGGGAGTCCGGTCGGTGCTGCCATCATCGACGAAGACGATCTCGAACGAGATGCCGGCGGGATCGAGTACGTGCTGCAGTCGGCGCACGAGCTCGGGAATGTTCCGATCCTCGTTGAGCACCGGAATCACGATGGACAGCATCATCGCGCGTTCATCCTATCACGGGGTCATCGAGGCCCCACCACGCCCAGCCGGCCGCTATAGCTGCCCACAAACCAGATTCGGCCCGTTCGATCGACCGTCAGCGCCCGTACCCCGGCCCGGCGCGTCGGCACATCCCAGGAGATGAACCGCTCACGGATCGGGTCGAAACAGGTGATCGTATTGGCGGTGAATTCGCTGGTCCAAACGCCCCCATCCGCGTCCACCGCGACCGCGTAGGGGTTCGACCGCGGACCGGAGGGCATCGGCCAGTCCCGGATCGAGAGAGACCAGGGATCCACGCGCAGGAGTCGATGCGTCCCGAACAGCGCAACCCACACACCCCCGTCCGGGGCCGTCGCGAGCCCGCGCGGGTGACTTCCGGCAGGCAGCGCCATCCTCCGGATGCTTCCATTGGGCTCGATGTGAACAAGAGCGTCCGCCGCAAGCTCGGCAATCCAGGCACCGCCCCGGGGATCCGGGGCGATGGACTCCGGCCGCGCCGCCTCGCTTCCCAGCACGATCTCCTTGACGACCGTACCCTTCCGCACCGCCTCCGCCGCCAGCGCGACCGCTCCCAGCAGCGAGCCTGGACCGAGCGTGAACCACGCTTGCCCGCTGCGCTTGTCGAGCGCGATCCCGGTGGGCGAGGGAATGCTGCGCCCCGGGAAGAACAAGGTCGGCGGCGGAAACTCAGCGGCGCGCGCAACTCCCGGAGTGATGCGGCCGACCAGACCGACCCCACTCCCGGCGAACCACACGCGTCCCTGGTCATCGACGGCCAGCCCCACCGGGTGTGAGCGGAGCGGCAACTGGACCACGCTGATCCGACCGGAGTCGAGCTCCAGGCGGACCAGTTGATCCGCGAAGGTCGACGCCGCCCAGATTGCGCCGTCGGGCGCCGTCGCGAGGCCCAGCGGAAAAGTGAGGGCGGGCTCGATCAGCTCGGTGATGTCGCGCCGCGAAGCACCGTCGCCGGTACAGGCCTGGCCGGCGTGCGCCGGTCCGGCGGCGAGTAAGAGGAGCGCCACGACGAGAAGGCAATCACGCACCGCGGACTCTCCCCACTCGCCGGCTCCGCCAGATGGCAAGGGCCGCCAGCACGATCCCGAGTCCGGTGAAGACCCACCCCTCGAAGAAGCCGGGTGAAGCGAACCGCCAGCGCACTACGTGCCGGCCGGCTGGCACCACCACCCCCTGGAACGCCTCGTTGACCGGGTAGATGGTGGTCGGCCGTCCATCCACGGTGGCGCGCCAGCCGAGCGAGCGGTTCTCATTGAGCACAAGGAAAACTTCGTTCGGAGATTCGGTCTCCACCATGACGTCTCCCGCCCGCCAATCCACCCCCAGCGTCACCTCCTCCGGCCGACTCCACCGCTTAGACCCGGGGCATCCGTAGCAGAAGGCACCGAGAGCCGGTGTCGAGAAGATCAGTTTGGTGACGCCAGCGGGCCGGGCCGGTGGCGCCACGGTTCGCACGGTCTCGAGCGTGTGGACCATCGGCCGCGCACCCTGGATGCGGAAAAGGCGGAACCCGTGCTCCTCGTCCACAAACTCAAGGCGTGGATGGACCGGATCCCCCTTGCCATCCCAGAACACCCAGCCGATACCGAGCTCCGCATAGACGTCGATCACCGCGTCCCACTCCTGGAGCGGCGTGGCGCCTCGCGGCAGCAGCAGGAATCCCGGCAGACGATATGCCATCCGGTTGAAGTGATAGGCGGGAAGCTGCCCGGTGAAGTGGGCGGCTGGGATCCGCAGGAAATCGGCGTGGTTGGAGTTCAGGAGGGGCCCTCGATCGTCATCGACGGGGGACCCGGTTACGAACAGGGCATGGGTTGCAGGCTCCGAACGGACCAGCCCGGCCAAGCGCTCCGGAAGCGCGCGGTTCCAGGGCACGCCGACGTATGACGTGCGCGGATCGAAGTTGGTTTGCCACGCGCAGAACCCGAACCCCGCGATGAGCAGCCCGACGAGGATCTGTCGTCGCGCCGGGCGCGACTCCCTGGTCGCCAGCTCGGCCAGCAGAAGGATACCGAGCCACATGAACGGCTCGAAGACCCGCTGCGGAATCCGGAACGGAAACAATGCCATCCGGGTGAGCCACATCGGGACGGCAAGCCAGGGCACAGCATGGAAGAGCCCGAAGACCGCATATGCTCCGAAGACCGGCCAGAGCACCGTACCCCGCAGACGTCCCAGGAACGCTGCGGCTGCGATGGCCAGCCACAGGCCGTACGGAAGAAACGCGGACGTCAGGAAGTCCGACCACCGGAGTCCGTAGTTCCACCAGAGATAGGCCCGGCGAAAGTGCCAGTCGTCAAACTCCGCGATATGCCGGCGCCCGATTCCAGGTAGTGCGCGTAGCCCGGAAGCGGCGCCGCGCCGGCGGGCCGCAAGGAGGCCCCACTGTAGCGCAGTGCCAAGCGGGAACAGTTGGCGCACGCTCCCCCCACTCCACTCGAAGTGTGAACAGCCCGATCAGCACCTAGTCATACGCCCCGTACTGGGGGTGAAAGCAGAGGATTCGCAGGGCGAGAGCCGACGCCCATGAGGCGTCCCGTCCAGAGAAGCCTGCCTGCCGAGCGGCCTTCAGCGTAACCAGAGCTCCAGGGGGAGCCAGGCGGCCGACAGGAGCATCGTGGTATCGGTGAATTGCACCAGCGAGCCCTCCGCGAGCATGGCGCCGGCCGACACAACCGCGACCCAGAATGGCCAGCCCAGCGCTCCACAACGACACGAGCCCGGCCACCTTGATGAGCACGTGAACCACATGGTTCCAGTGCCATGCCGCCATGGTCGGCAGGAATGGAACGACGCCCCAGCTCGGATGGGATAGAGCGGACGCATGCCCAGGTCTTGCAGACGGGGCATTCCCATCGATGAATAGGCTCATCCTGAGCCGCTTCGACATCGTCCAGGGCCGGGTGGCGACCGACGGCGCTCACCTGGAACCCACGGTGGCCCGGAAGCGCTGACGCGAGCCCGGAGATCCGCGGACGGAGCAAGCCGCGCCAGGCACACCTCCTTCGGGTGGAACACGTCCAGAAACTCCGCCTCGTCACACGGAATCGTCGCCGGGTTCGAGGCATTCGTGAACTGAACGCCGAGCTCCGCGGCGACCCGGCCGGAGAAAGGCCTCGGTCGGCGTCTCGGTCGCGAAGTATCCGGGGACCCGGCGGGCCACCGCCCACGCGGACGGCGCAGTAGGGCGGCATGTAGGCCACGATCTTGACGCCCGCCGCGGTCATGTCGCGCCATAGCAGCTCGAGGCGCGCCGCGCGCTCGGCATCCCACTGGAATCCGCCGAGATCCGTGGTGCCGGGCAGGACGAAGCGGACCGCGGCGGGGCCGACGTCGGCGGGCGGCTCGTTCGGCGACGGGCCGTCGTTCACCATGCTGCCGTCGGCACGGCGGGCCGACCGTCCCGCCATCTCCGCCTCCGGCACGAAGATCTGGAAGACGTCGGCGCCGCGCGGCGCCCTCCCGATCCGCATCCGCTCGAGGTCCCGGAGCGACCGCCTGAGCACCGTGTAGGAGAAGAACTCCTTCGCGCGATACCACCAGTAGACGACTTCCTGGGCGGGACGCCAGAACACCCCGCGGCCCACTCCCGCGCCCTCCAGGAACCGCGTCACCTCGTCGGCGACCACCGCCACGTGGACCTGCGACTGATACCGGTGGAAGGCCCACACGTCGACCGAGAAGACGGCGACGTCCGGGATCTTCCCGTATCGCTTCAGCCACCACCACACCGCGATGTAGTCCTCGACGGTGGGCGCCGGGATGCCGGCGTTGTAGAACTCCCCCGGGCGGAGGCCGAGGCCGGGGGTGGAGAGCTGCATGACGCGGCTCGATCCGATCGCGACGACACGCGGGCGCGGGATCGCCGCGATGCGCGCCTTCTGAAATCGCCGCTCGTCCATGTCGCGCTCCACCAGCATGACGCGCCCGGGCTGGAAGGAGGCCGAGGCGGCGCGGAGACGACGCTCATGCCGCTGCTGGTCCCACGCGGCGAGCCCATTGATCAGCACGACCACCCCGAGCAGAGCCGCCAGCGTCGCCGCGAAGATGCGCATGGACTAGAACTGGAAGTAGAGGAACTTGGAGCCGTAGTTCATCAGCACGACCGCCGCCGCGCACGCGGCTCCCAGGCCCGCTTGCGGCAGCGCGCCCAGGCGATCGAGGGGCAGCTCGAGGCTGTTCGGACAGAGCCGCACGATGGCCGTGCAGACCGCGACCAGGCCGAGCAGGGCGAGCGTCTCCGGCGTCGAGATCGTCCCGATCCCGTGCATGCCCGCGAGCCCCGAGAACCATCGCGCGACGTGAGCGAAATCCGGAGACCGGAAAAAGACCCAGCCGAGGGTGACCAGCAGGAATGTCACGTTGCGCTGCCAGAACAGACTCACGGCCCGGTCCCAGGTGGGCCATGACTGATGCAACACGAGGAGCGCGCCGTGCCACGCGCCCCAGGCCGCGAACGTCCAGTTGGCCCCGTGCCAGAGGCCGCCGAGCACCATGGTGGCCATCAGGTTGAACCGCCGGCGCGCGGGCGTGCACCGGTTGCCGCCGAGCGAGATGTAGAGATAGTCGCGGAGCCAGAACGACAGGGTCATGTGCCAGCGTCGCCAGAAGTCGCTGGGAGACGTGGCCTTGTACGGGCTGTTGAAGTTCTGGGGCAGCTCGATCCCGAACAGGCGCCCGAGACCGATGGCCATGTCCGAATACCCGCTGAAGTCGAAATAGATCTGGAACGCGTAGCCCAGGAGCACCAGCCACGCCCCCACCAGATCCAGCTCCGCCGGGTTCCCGAGCCGCGGGTCGATGAGGTTGCCCAGCCGGTCCGCGATCAGCACCTTCTTGCAGAGGCCCACGCCGAAGAGCAGCAGTCCGTCGCGCCATCGCGGGGTGATCCCGGTCGTCGCGATTCGCGTGAGCTGCGGGATCAGCTGGTGGTGGCGCGTGAGCGGCCCCGCGATCAGGTGCGGAAAGAAGCTCACGAAGCCGGCGAACCGGACGAAGTTGCGCTCGGCCGGGGCCTGGCCCCGCCACACGTCGATGATGTAGGACAGCGTCTGGAACGTGTAGAAGCTGATCCCGGCGGGCAGGATCACCTCGAACCAGCGGAAGAAGCCCGCCCGGTCCTCCGCGCCCACGAGCACGAGGCCCTGCTCGACGGTGTGGACCATCAGCCCCGAGTACTTGAAGTACGCGAGCATGCCCAGGTTGCCGGCAAGGGAGACCACGAGGAGCCACGCGCGCACCCGCGGACCCCGGGCCCGCTCGATCGCGATCGCCACCCCGTAGTCCACCACCGTGGTGACCAGCATCGGGACGATGAACCACCAGTGGCCGGCGAACGCGTAGAAGATCACGCTCGTGAGGGCGATCCAGCGGAGCAGCGGCTGGCCGTGCAGACGCAGCGCGACCGCGAGCGTCAGCGGGAGAAAGAGCAACAGGAACTCCAGCGAGCTGAACAGCACGGCCCTCATTGGACACGGGGGCCGCCGGAATCGTCAAGGAAAACCGGCCTTCAGAAACACGACGGGCCCCGGTCTCCCGGGGCCCGCTCGCATCCGGCCGGGCGCGGAACGCCTACGCGGCCAGCTTCACCTTGTCGCCCACGACGCGCGCCAGGCGCAGCACCATGAGCACGCGGATCACCACCCACGACGGATCGAACTCGAGGCGACCCATGCTGAACTTGGGGCTCGAGGGATACGCGTGGTGGTTGTTGTGCAGGCTCTCGCCGCCGGTGAGCCAGGCGAGCACCCGCAGGTTGGTGGCCGAGTTGTTGCCGAAGTTCCGCCGGCCCCACCAGTGGCCGAGGCCGTTGATGGAGGGGGCCAGGACGAAGACGTAGAGCACGAAGTGGCTCGCCGCCAGGAGCAGGCCCCAGCCGGGGCCCAGGATCAGCATGGCGGCCGCGATGCCGACCACCCCGCCGAGCGTGCCCTTGTTGAAGAGCACGCGGTCCCACACGTCGTCCCGGATGTCCTTGGCCCAGCGGGCGAGGGTCTCGGGGTTGCGGGCCTCGCGCACGTAGTAATACACGTTCCAGAGCTGGATCTTCCAGAAGCCGTGCACGAGGGGGCTGTGGGGATCCCGCTCGGTGTCGGTGAAGGCGTGATGCTTGCGGTGCACCGCCACCCACTCGCGACGGTTCTGGCCGGTGGTGAACCAGAGCACGAAGCGGAAGACCCAGTCCGCGAAGGGATGCAGATTGAGCGCGCGGTGCGCGAGCCCGCGGTGCAGGTACACCGACGTGGCGATGACGGCGGCCTGCGTCACCAGGAGCGTGCCGATTACGTACAGAAGCGGTCGAAGCACGTATGGGTCTCCTTGTTCTTGGTTGCTGCTCTAATTCTTGAGGGCGTTGGCTCGCGGGAACGCCGGCCCGACACCGCTGACCCTGAGAACCGGCACCGGCCCAAGGCTAGCACACTCCCCTGCTTCCCAGGGGGACAAACGTGTTACGCGACCGTCTTGGGGTCGAGGAGATCCCGGAGCCCGTCGCCGAGCAGGTTGAGCCCCAGGACGGTCAGCGCGATGGCGCCACCCGGGAAGATGGCATACCACGGGTTGAGGGTGAGAAAGGCCTGCGCCTCCCGCAACATGAGGCCCCACGAGGGATTGGGGGGCTGGGTGCCGAGCCCCAGGTAGGACAGGCCCGCCTCGGCCAGGATGGCCACCGGGAAGCTGATGGTGGCCTGGACGATGAGCGGGGGCAGCGTGTTGGGCAGGATGTGGCGGCCGATCACCGCGCCGTCCCCGGCCCCGAGGGCGCGGGCCGCCACCACGAAGTCGCGGTCGCGGAACTCGAGGAAGCTCGCGCGGGTGAGGCGCGCGAAGACGGGCAGGAAGGCGATGCCGATCGCGATCATGGAGATGGAGAGTGTGGGCCGGAACACCGCGGCGAGCAGGAGCGCGGAGAGGATGGCCGGGAAGCCCTGGATGGCGTCCACCAGCCGCATGAACCCCTCGTCGAGCCAGCCGCCGAAGTAGCCGGAGAGCATGCCGAAGGCCACGCCCACCAGCATCCCGATGGCCACCGCGATCACGCCGACCAGGATCGCGGTGATGGCGCCCCGCATCACCCGCGAGAGCAGATCGCGCCCGAACTGATCCGTGCCCAGCGGGTGCGCCGCGGTCGGCCCCTGCAGGCGGCGTCGCGATCGACATCTCGAGCGGGTCGCGGGGCGTGTAGACCAGGCTCACCGCGGCGGTGGCGATCAGGGCCAGGGTGATGACGAGGCCGATCACGAACGTGACGTGCCGGCCGGGACGCCTACGCACGGGCCATCGGCTCAGCCATAGCGGATGCGGGGGTCGAGCAGGCCGTAGAGGATGTCCACCGCCGCGTTCACCATCACGATCATCGAGGCCACGAAGAGCACGACGCCCTGCACCACCGGCAGGTCGCGGGCGCTGATGGCGGCCAGGGTGAGCCGGCCGAGCCCGGGCAGGTAGAACACGGACTCGAGGATGATGCTGCCGGCCAGGAGCTGGCCGAGCTGGATGCCGGCCACCGTCACGATCGGGATCAGCGCGTTGCGCAGCGCGTGACGGAAGAGCACGCGCCGCTCGGCCAGGCCCTTGGCGCGCGCCGTCTTCACGTACTCCTCGCGCAGCACCTCGAGCACCGCCGAGCGCGTGGTCCGGGCCAGCACCGCGAACTGGAAGAGGCCGAGCGCCGCCGCGGGCATCAGCAGCGAGCGCAGCGCGGGCCAGAACCCCTGCCCCCAGCCGTCGAAGCCGCCCGCCCGGACCCAGCCGAGGTGCACCGAGAAGAAGAGGATCAGGAGCAGGCCCGCCCAGAAGCCGGGCACCGCGACCCCGATCTGGGAGAGGGTCATCGTCAGGTAGTCGCCCCAGCGGCGGTGCCGGGTGGCCGCGAAGACCCCGAGCGGGATGGCGGCGGCGATCATCAGCCCGGCGGCCAGCAGGGTGAGCGGCAGGGTCACGGTGAGGCGCGTCAGGATCAGGGTCGAGACCGGCAGGTCGTACTGGATCGAGCGGCCCAGGTCACCGCGGAGGGCCCGGCCCACCCACTGCGCGTACTGGACCGGCATGGGGCGGTCCAGGCCGAGCTCCTGCCGCACCCGCGCGACGGAGTCCGCGTTGGCCTCGAGGCCCAGGATGATGAGGGCCGGGTCGCCGGGCAGCACGCGGACGACCGCGAAGACCAGGAGCGAGACGAAGACGAGGGTGGCGGCGAGCGACGCGACCCTCCGGAGGATATAGCGCTGCAACCGCCTACTTCTGCCAGGCCACCTCGGACAGGTCGAGGACGGGGAGCGGCAGGTCCTTCCAGATGCCGGTCACGCCCTTCTTGGTGACCACGAGCCGCGGGTGCATGTAGAGCCAGACCGCGGGCGCCTCGTCGGCCAGCATCTCCTGCATCTTCACGTAGAGCTCTTTCCGCTTCTTCTCGTCCACCGTGATCTGCGAATCCTGGTAGAGCTTCTGGAAGGCGGCGCTGTCCCAGCGGAAGTAGTACTTCGGGATTGGCGAAGTTGCCGATGTCGAACGCCTCGGCGTGGCCGATGATCGACATGTCGTAATCGGGGTTCTGGCAGGGCGCCAGGCAGAAGACCTGCGAGAGCCACTGGCCCCACTCGATCTGCTGGATGCTGGCGCGAATGCCCACCTTGGCGAGCTGGCTCACGATGACCTCGGCCGAGCGCACCGTGTAGTAGTACTGCGGCGCCACCTTGAAGACCGCCTCGAAGCCGTTCGGGTAGCCGGCCTCGGCGAGGAGCTTCTTGGCCTTGGCCGGATCGTAGGCCACGCGCTTGGAGACGTCCACGAAGTAGGGATTGGTCGGATCCACGTTGGAGCCGAGGACTCGCCCGAGCCGAACATCGCCCCCTTGAGCACCTCGTCCTTGTTGATCGCGTGCGTGATGGCCAGGCGCACGCGCTGGTCCGAGAAGGGCTTCTTGCTGTTGTTCATCGAGAGCGTCACGTCGTTGGTGGTGTCGCCCACGATCACCTGGAAGCGCGCGTCCTTCTTCAACTCGTCCACGCTCTCGGGCCCGATGCCGAAGGCGGAGACGTCCACGTCGCCGGCCTTGAGCGCGGCCAGGGCCGCGTTGGGATCGGGGATGAAGCGGAAGACCACCCGGTCCAGCTTGGGCAGCCCCTTCACCCAGTAGTCCTTGTTCTTGGTGAGGACGATGCGGTCGTTGCGCACCCACTCGGCCACCGTGAACGGCCCGGTGCCCATCGGCTGGCTCTTGAGCGTGTCCACCGCCTCGCGGGGATAGATCACCGAGCCCTGGCGCGCCATCGTGTAGAGGAAGGTCGCGTCCACCTTCTTGAGCGTCACCGTCACCGTGTAGTCGTCCTTGACGATCACGTCCTGGATGGCGTCGTACTGGGTGCGGTAGGGATGCTTGGTCTCCGGGTTCACCGCCCGGTCCAGCGCGAACTTCACGTCGGCCGCCTTCATCTCGCGCCCGTTGTGGAAGCGCACGCCCTTTCGGAGGAAGAACGTGTAGTTCTTGCTGTCGGTCGTGTACCAGCGCTCGGCCAGCCACGGCACCATCTTGCCGGTGCGGTCGATCTTGATCAGCCCCTCCTGCACGTTGTCGAAGACCACGCGCCGCGATGGCCGAGGAGGGGTTGGAGGTCAGATCGAGTCCGGGCGGCTCGGTGGCGACCTGGATCACCAGGGTGCCCGGGGTCTGGGCGGCGACCGGCGCCGCAACCGCCGCCGCAACCGCGCCGCGCAAAGCGCGGCGATTACCGTAGTAATGGCGAGACGCTTCATCCGAGTTTCCTCCCCGTGAAGAACTCCACCGTCCGCCGAAGGCCTTCGTCGAACTCCACCAGCGGCTCGTAGCCGAGATCCCGTTTGGCCGCGCTCACGTCGGCGAGGGTGTGCGGGACGTCGCCGGTGCGGGTCGGCGAGTGCTTCAGCGTGAACGGCCGTCCCAGCATCTTCTCCAGCTTGCCGATGATCTCGAGCAGGCTCGTCCGGCTGCCGCAGCCCACGTTGTAGCTCTTCCCGGAGGCGCGGCTGCCCTCCGCGCGGGCGGCGAGCAGGTTGGCCGAGACCACGTTGTCGATATACGTGAAATCGCGCGACTGGGTGCCGTCGCCGTGAACCTGCAGCGGCTTGCCGGTCTGCCCCCACAGGATGAAGCGCGGGATCACCGCCGCGTACTCGCTCTTGGGGTCCTGGCGGGGGCCGAACACATTGAAGTAGCGCAGGCCCACCGTCTCGACGCCCATGAGGCGGCTCCACACGGAGGCGTACAGCTCGCCCGTCACCTTGGTGGCCGCGTAGGGCGAGATGGGGGCGGTCGGCTGGTCCTCGCGCTTGGGCAGGTCGGGCCGGTCGCCGTACACCGACGACGACGAGGCGTAGACCACGCGCGGCTTCTTCTTCTGCCGCGCCGCCGCGTGCAGCACGTGCAGCGTGCCGGTCACGTTGGAGGCGTTGGCGCCCAGCGGATCGGCCACCGAGCGGGGCACCGAGCGCATCGCGGCCTGGTGGAAGACCGCGGTCACGCCCTTCACCGCGCGCTCGACCGCCTTGAAGTTGGCCAGCTCGCCGCGGACGATCTCGAGCCGCCGGTTACCCCGGGCGAAGTCGAGATTGGCCCGATTGCCGGTCGAGAAGTTGTCGAAGACCCGCACCCGGTGCCCCTCGCCAAGGAGCCGCTCGACGATGTGCGAGCCGATGAAGCCCGCGCCGCCGGTGACGAGGAAGAGAGATGAGGGAGCCATAAGTGTGCGTGAACAGCGAGTTAAGTATGGCGGTGCGGGCGGGATAAAGTCAATGAACAGAACCACCCGCGGCGCGCCCGGCCCAGGCGGCGGCGGTGAGCACGTGGTACGTCGCCTGGACTCCTTTGTATTCCCGGATCCCGCGCCGCTCGAAGCCGAGCTTGTCCAGCACCCGCTGGGAGGCCTGATTCGCGGGATAGGTCACCGCCACCACCCCGGGCAGCCCGAGCGGGCCCAGCGCGTGGGCCACCAGGGCCCCGGCCGCCTCGGTGGCGATCCCCTGGCCCCAGGCGCTCCGCGCCAGCCGGTAGGCGACCTCCACGTCCGCACTATCCGGGCATCTGGATGAGGGCGCCGACGCCGTGGAACGCGCCGTCGCTCCGGCCCTCGATCCGCCAGAAGCCCAGGGGCTCGTAGTCGCCGCGCTGCTCCTCGCGGATGCGCAGGCGCGCGCGCTCCCGCGTCTCGGCCGGGCTCTTGACCCCGGCCGGGCTGCCCACGTACCGCATCACCTCGGGGTCACTGTCGAGCGCGACCAGGTCGGCCTCGTCCGAGGCGGCCAGCGGGCGCAGGCGCAGGCGGGGCGTCTCGAGCGTCGGGGTCATGGCGTGCCTCCTCTCTTAGCACAGTCCGCGCGGCGCGGACGCCTTGACTGCCCGTGCGCCTCACGGCTATTGTTCCAGCACCTAGATGCTCGGTTCCCACCCTGCGCCATCCATCCGCTTCACCGCAAGGAGGCTTTCATGCGTCGTATCCTCGTACCGCTGGATCATCGCCCTGCTCTTCTGGTCGGCCTCGGGCTCGTCCCGCCGGCCTCCGGCCCAGACGAAGGAAGAGACCCTGTCTACGCGCTCCAGTCGGACATCGAGAACTGGGACCCGCCCAACTCGGTGCTGCGCGAGGCGATCATCCTCGGCTACCACGTCTTCGACCACCTGGCGGTCCGCGATCTCAAGACCCGCAAGGTCGGGCCGAACCTGGCCATGTCGTGGAAGACGATCGACGACACCACCTGGGAGGTCAAGCTCCGCCAGGGCGTCAAGTTCCACGACGGCACGCCCTTCACCGCCAAGGACGTCAAGGCCACCTTCGACCGCGTGCTGGACCCGACCAAGAAGATGACCGCGCGCGGCAACCACGCCAAGATCAAGACCGTCGAGATCGTCGACGACCACACCGTCCGCTTCAAGACCGACGGGCCCTACCCGCTCTTCGTCGAGCGGCTGACCGCCCAGGTCATGCAGTCCGAGAAGGTGATCCGCGAGAAGGGCCACGAGTGGATGCAGGAGAACCCGATCGGCACCGGGCCCTACAAGCTCGTCAAGTGGAGCCGGAAGCAGGAGCACCTGCTGGTGCGCAACGACGACTACTGGGGGCCCAAGCCCGCCTTCAAGTACGTCCGGGTCCGCATCATCCCCGAGAAGGCCACCGAGATCGCCGAGCTGCTCTCGGGCGGCGTGGACATCATCAAGGCGGTCCCGCCGGACCAGATGGACGTCATCAACAAGTCGGGCCACGGCGCGCACCGCCACCTCGCCGATCCTCCGCACCGCGATGCTGCAGCTCGACCAGGCCGCGCGCAGCGGCCCGAACCCCTTCACCGACAAGCGGGTGCGCCAGGCGGCCAACCTGGCCGTCGACATCGACGCGATCATCAAGCACGTGCTCAACGGCCTCGGTGACCGCGTCGCCACCGCGCGTCAACCCGATGGCCTTCGGCTGGGACCCGAGCCTCAAGCCCTACAAGCAGGACCTGGCGCCGGCCAAGAAGCTCCTGGCCGAGGCCGGCTTCCCGAACGGCGTGGACATCGTGCTTCCACGAGGGCCCGCCCATCGTCGAGCCGGCGATCCAGCAGACCAACGACGCCATCGTCGGCCGACATGACCAAGGTCGGCTTCCGGGTGAAGCGCAACTACATCGGCGACAACACGGTGCTGGTCGGCCCGGATCAAGGACGGCAAGGCCGGCCCGATGTTCAACTGGTCCTGGGGCTACTACTCGGTCTTCGACGCCGACGCGATCCTCTACGACGTCTTCAAGTGCGGCGAGAACTACAGCTACTACTGCAACCCGGCAGCTGGACGACCTGATCATCCAGGGGCGCTCCACCCTCGACCCGAAGAAGCGGACCGAGATCTACGTGAAGGCCCAGAAGCTGCTCTTCGACGACGCGGCCTACCTCTACAAGTGGGGGCTGCGCGGCGTGTGGGGCATCTCGAACCGGGTCGACTACGAGGCGCCGCGCCGACGAGAGTCGACCGGATGTTCCTCGTGACCCCGCGGAAGAAGTAAGCAGAACCGACCCCTCACCCTGCCCCTCCCCAGAGGGAGAGGGATCCGCGAACCCCTCTCCCCCTCGGGGAGAGGGTAGGGTGAGGGGCTTTCGTCATGAAGCGCTACGTCCTCCGCCAGCTCGTCCAGCTCGTCGTCGTCATCGTCGGCATCTCCATGCTGGCCTTCGCGATCCTGCACGTGATCGGCGACCCGGTCACCCTGCTCCTGCCCCAGAACGCGGGCAAGGAGGAGTACGCGCGCTACCACAAGCTGCTCGGGCTCGACCAGCCGCTCTACGTGCAGTACTGGAAGTTCGCGAGCCGCGCGGTGCAGGGCGACTTCGGCAAGTCCTGGTACACCGACACCCCCGCCTTCAGGCTCGTGATGGAGCGCATGCCGCCCACGCTCTACCTCACCTTCGCCGGCCTGGGCATGGCGCTCCTGATCGCCCTGCCCCTGGGGATCCTGGCCGCGCTGAAGCGCCACTCCCTGGTGGACAACCTCTGCACGATGTTCGCGGTGGCGGGCCAGGCGATGCCCATCTTCTGGCTCGGCATCATGCTCATCATCATCTTCGCGGTGCGGCTCAAGGTGCTGCCCGCCTCCGGCTACGGGACCTGGCAGCACTTCCTCATGCCCGCCTTCTCGCCTCGGCGCCTTCCTGGCCCCGATCACCATGCGGCTCGTCCGCTCCGGCGTCGATCGAGGTCATGAGCATGGAGTACATCAAGACCGCGCGCGCCAAGGGCGTGGCGGAGTGGATGGTGGTGATCAAGCACGCCTTCCGCAACGCGTGCATCCCGGTCATCACCGTGCTCGGGCTGCAGTTCGGCCAGCTCCTGGGCGGCGCCATCGTCACCGAGACCGTCTTCGCCTGGCCCGGGCGTGGCCACGCTGACCGTGGACTCGATCCGCAACCAGGACTTCCCGGTGGTGCAGTGCGCGGTGGTGCTCCTCGCCCTGATCATCGTGTCGATCAATTTCGTCGTGGACATGATGGTCGGCTACATCGACCCGCGCATCCGGGTGGGCACGTGAAGGCGGTCGCGGGCGCGGGCGAGGTGGCGCTGGAGGAGCGCGAACGCCGCCGATCGCGGGCCCGACCGCGGCGCCGGTCGATCGCTGCGCCGGCTCTGGCGGCTCAAGTGGGGCGCTGGGCGCCGCGCTGCGATCCTGCTCCTGATCATCGTCGGCAGCGCTCGTCCGCGCCCTGGCTCGCGCCCTACGAGCCCGCTGGCGGTGGACATCCAGCACCGGCTCGGCGCCGCCCGCGTGGATGGAGGGCGGCACGACCGAGCACTGGCTCGGCACCGATCAGATCGGGCGCGATCTCCTCTCGCGCATGATCTACGGGGGTCGCGTCTCGCTCCTGATCGGGGTGACCGCGGTCGCGATCTCGCCTCGACCATCGGCGTGCTGCTGGGGCTCGCGGCGGGCTACTTCGGGGCGCAGGATGCGACTGGATCGATCATGACGCTCATCAACGTCATGCTGACGTTCCCGTTCGTGCTGCTGGCCCTGGCGGTGATCGCGGTGCTGGGGCCCAGCCTGCCCAACATGATCTTCGTCCTGGGCGTGGCGGGCTGGCCGATCTACGCGCGGGTGATCCGGGCCGAGACCATGGCCCTCCGCGAGCGCGAGTTCGTGGTCGCCGGTCGCGCGCTCGGCATGAGCCACGCGCGCATCATCTTCGGCCAGATCCTCCCCAACCTGGTCTCGGCGATCACCGTGATCGCCACCCTGCAGATGGCGCAGGTGATCATCCTCGAGTCGTTCCTGTCGTTCCTGGGCCTGGGCGTGCAGCCCCCCACCCCGGCGTGGGGCAACATGCTCGGGGAGGGCCGGGTCTACATGCTCAACTCGTGGTGGATCGCCGCCTTCCCGGGCGCCGCCATCTTCGTCACCACGCTCGTCATCAACCTCATGGGCAACGCGCTCCGCGACTGGCTCGACCCGCACATGAAGCTATGAGGGCGCGCCGGTCACTTGTAGCCGGAGCCGGCCTTCTTGTACTCCTCGCGCGGCGGCGAAAAGATGTCGAGGACCACCGCGCGCTTGTCGGTGGCGCGGCCCCCGTGCGGCACGTGGGGCGGCGTCTGCCAGAAGTCGCCCGCCTTCACCGGATGCTCCACCCCGTCCTGGATCCGGATCCACTCGCCCTCGAGGCACACGCCCCACTGCTCGTTGGCGTGCGAGTGCACCGGCGACACCGAGCCGGGCTGGATCTCGACCACCGAGAGCATGAGGTGCTCGCCGGGGAACACGCGGGCGGTCAAGCCCTCCGCGAGCTGCCGCGGGATGCCGCCCTCCTTCAGGTTGTGAAAGCACGACGCGTCGGCCATGATTTCCCCCTTTCGTCCGAGGCGCCATTCTACCGGAGAGTCGCGTGAGAATCTTCCTGGCGATGCTGTCGCACGAGACCAACACCTTCAGCAATGTCCCCACCGACCGCGCCCAGTTCGAGGCACGCGACCTGAGCTACGGCGGCGAGATCGTCGAGGCCTATCGCGGCACCGGCACCTGCCTGGGCGGCATGATCGGAGCGGCCGAGCGCCTCGGGATGACCCTGATGCCGTCGGTGGCCGCCTCCGCCTCGCCGGCCGGCCTCGTCACCCGCGACATCTACCAGCACGTCAAGCAGCGCATGCTGACCGATCTCAAGGCGGCGGGCCGGCTCGACGGCGTGCTCCTCGACCTGCACGGGGCGATGGTCCCGGAGGGCGTGGACGACGGCGAGGGCGACATCATCGCGGCGGTGCGCCAGGCGGTGGGGCCCGACGTGCCGATCGCGGTGACGCTCGACTTCCACGGCAACCTGGGCCAGGGCATGATCGCGGGGGCCGATCTGCTGCACGGCTACAAGACCTACCCGCACGTGGACATGGCCGAGCGCGGCGTGGAGGCGGCCGAGCGGCTCGCCCAGGTGATCGCCGGGCGCCTCAAGCCGACCGCGGCCTGGCGCAAGCCGCCGCTCATGCCGCCGCTCGGCCGCCAGGGCACCGCGCGCGGGCCGATGCGGCGGCTCTACGATCTGGCCGACGAGATGGAGAAGGATCCGAAGGTCATCTCGATCTCGCTCTTCGCGGGCTTCCCCTACGCGGACATCCCCGACGCGGGCCTCGGCATCTACGTGGTCACCGACGACGACAAGGCCCTCGCGGAGCGGCTCGCCGACCAGCTCGCGCGCGTGGCCTGGGAGCACCGGCACGAGTTCATCCACACCGCGCTGCCGGTGAAGGACGCGGTGGCCAAGGCGCTCGCCGCCGACGGCCGGCCGATCGTGCTCGCCGACATGGCCGACAACACCGGCGGCGGCGCGGCGGGCGACGGCACCGAGATCCTGCGCGAGCTGCTGCGGGTGGGCGCGCGGAGCGCGACGGTGGCGTGCATCTGGGACGCGGCGGCGGTGCAGGCGTGCGTGAAGGCGGGCGTCGGCGCCTCGGTGACCCTCGACGTGGGCGGCAAGGTGGACGACCGGCACGGCGCGCCGGTGCGGGTGACCGGCACGGTGCGCACGCTCTCCGACGGGCGCTTCATCCATCGCGGACCCATGATGACCGGTCTGCCCGGCCGGCTCGGGGCCACCGCGGTACTGGACGTGAACGACGTAAAGGTGATACTCATTTCCCACCGCTGGCAGACCCTCGATCCGGAGATGATCCGGTTCGTCGGGATCGACCCCCTCCGGGAGAAAATCCTGGTCGTGAAGTCCACCATTCACTACCGCGCGGCCTTCGAGCCGATCGCCAAGGAGATCATCGAGGTCGACGCGCCGGGGCTGTCCTCGTCCAACCTCGCGCGCTTCGAATATCGGCGCGTCCGGCGCCCCATCTTCCCGCTCGATCCCGACACCGTGTACGAGCCGGAGTAGAAGGAGGCCCTCGCATGTCGTTCAGCGGCTTCACGCCGTCCGACTTCAAGGTGTTCGATATCCCCGGCTTCAAGCCCCGCATGGAGGCGATCAAGGGTCGCGTCCGCCCCAAGCTGGAAGCGGTGGGGCGGGAGCTGCTCGCCGACGTGGCGCGCATCGGCGGCGCCCCCGCCTTCGCGCACGTGGCCAAGCACGTGCGGCGGACCGTGAACCCGCCCGACGACACCTGGGTCGCCTTCGCGCTCGACAAGCGCGGCTACAAGCAGCACTGCCACTTCAAGGTCGCGGTCTCGCGCACCGGGGTACGCTTCCTCTTCGAGGCCGGCCCCGAGCACGCGCAGAAGAAGCGCTGGCTCGCCGCCTGGAAGCGCCACACGCGCCAGCTCGTTCCGGTGCTCCGCCGGTCCAAGGGGCTCGGCTGGTTCAAGGACGAGCACGACGAGGCCCCGTCCGCCATCCTCACCGACCTGCCCGCCGACGCGGTGGCGCGCCTCGGCGAGGAGCTCCTGCGCACGCGCGACGGCCAGTTCGTCCTCGGCCGCTGCGTCTCCGCGGAGGAAGCCGCCAAGTGGAAGCCCCGCGAGTACGCGCGGGCCGCGCGCGAGACCTTTCACCTGCTCGCCCCCCTGTATAGATTGAAGTGAGGACTGCGGACATTCGTCTAGTTCTTCAAGCTCTCCATATGCGGGGGCCCAGAAATGGCCCCCGCACTCCCCCAGTCGGCGGACATTCGTCTAGTTCTTCAAGCTCTCCATATGCGGGGGCCCAGAAATGGCCCCCGCACTCCCCCAGTCGGCGGACACTCGTCTACGACCTGTGATTGCCAGCGCGATCTTCGATATGGATGGGGTGCTGATCGACAGTGGGGCGCACCATCGGCATGCGTGGCGCGCGCTGCTGGCGGAGCTGGGTACCGAGCCCGCCGATCCCGAGCACTGGCGGCTCACCATCGGCCGGCCCAGCGAGGAGGCCATCCCGCTCTTGCTGGGCCGTCGCATGAGCGGCGCGGAAGCGCGCCGGCTCGCGCGGCGCAAGCGCGACCTCTACCAGGAGCGGGCGCAGACCGGGATGGAGCCGGTGCCGGGCGTGCCCGAGTTCCTCGCGTCGCTGGCCCGCGCCGGCGTTCCGCGGGCCGTCGGCACCTCCGCCTCGCGCTGGGACGCCGAGCGCCTGCTCGATGACCTCGGCCTCCTGCGCTACTTCGACGTCGTGGTGACCTCCGACGACGTCATGCTGGGCAAGCCCGATCCGGAGGTGTGGACGCAGGCGGCTCGGCGGCTGCGCGTCGCGCCGACGGCCTGCGTGGTGTTCGAGGACGCGCTCGTCGGCGTGCAGGCCGCGCGGACCGCGGGCATGCGGGCGATCGGCGTCACCACCGCGCACACCGACGCGGAGCTGGTCGCCGCCGGCGCCGAGCGCACCATCCCCGATTTCCAGGGACTCGAGTGGAGCCAGATCGCCCAGCCGTGAGCACGGCCGGATTCTGGGACGGCCTCTACGCGGCCGCCCAGGACGGCTGGGAGCTGGGCGGGGCCGCGCCGGCGCTCGGAAGACTGGCTGGCTTCGGCTTCTGGCCGGTTTAGTTCTTCAGAGCTCTATTGAATGCGGGGGCCCAGAAATGGCCCCCGCACTCCCCCAGTCGGCGGACACTCGTTCTGCGGGCTCGCGTTGCGGTTCCTGGTGCTGGGCGTGCTCACGATGCACGCTTGCTGGCTCGCCTTGGGTATCGGGTCACCGCGTTTGATTTTTCTGATGTGGCGGTGACCGAGGCGCGGCGGTTGGCGGCTGTCGGATGGAGTCGAGCTGGTGGTGGAGCAGCGTGATGTGTTCACGCTCGGTCGGGATTACGCGGGGGTCTTCGACGGGATCTGGGAGTACACGTGCTTTTGCGCCATCGATCCCGCGCGGCGAGACGAGTACGTGTCGGTGCTCCACACGATCCTGCGACCGGGTGGGCTCCTGCTCGCCTGCTTCTTCCCGCTTCGCGAGGGCGGAGACGGCCCGCCCTTTCCCGTCTCGCGCGGCGACATCGACCGGGCCCTCGCGGGCCGCTTCACCGTCCTGCAGGCCGGGCCGCCGGGCCGCTCCGCCGAGCGGCGCCGGGATCTCGAATGGCTCGTCGCGGCGCGCCGGTCCTGATCGCGTTCGTTGACCGGCCGTGCGTGGGCGTGCTAGGGTTGGCGCACTTTTCTCTCGCCGTCCAAGAACTCAAGCCTTAATGAGGAGGCATCCATGAAGTCTCGCCGCATCCTGTTCGGCATTCGATCGGGCCTGGCCGCGATGGCCGCGCTCGCGCTGCTCGCGGTTTCCGCGGCGCCGGTGGCGGCCCAGGGCCAGACCATCAAGATCGGCACGCTCTACGATCACTCCGGGCCCTTCTCCGCCGCCGGCTCGCTCAACTGCTGGCGCGGCGCCAAGATGATGATCGACTACATCAACGAGAAGGGCGGCGTGCTCGGCAAGTACAAGATCGTCCAGGTGGACGGCGACAGCCAGTCCAAGGCCGACGTGGCGATCAACGAGGCCGAGCGCCTGCTCAACGTCGAGAAGGTGGACATCCTGGCCGGGGTCTACTCGAGCGCCCACGCGGTCCCGATCGCCGAGCGGGTGGACAAGCAGAAGAGGTTCCTGTGGATCACCACCGCCATCGCGGACGCGGTGCTGAAGGATCGCAACCTCCAGTACACCTTCCGCCCCCAGCCCAACGGCAGCCTCTTCGGCACCGGGAGCGTGGACTACATCGCGGCCTACTCGGCGGACAAGCTCAAGAAGCCGGCCAAGGACGTGCGCATCGCGATCATCTACGAGGACGGGCCCTACGGCGCGGGCGTCGCCGCCGCGAACGAGTCCGAGGGCAAGAAGCTGGGCATGCAGGTCGTGCTGAAGGAAGGGTACTCGGCGCAGGCCGCCGATCTCTCCTCGCTCGTGACCAAGCTGCGCGCGGCGCGGCCGGACGTGCTGTTCCACACCGGCTACAACCCCGACATCAACCTGTTCCTCCGTCAGGCCAAGGAGCAGGGCCTGCGCGTGAAGGCCTACATGGGGCACGGGGCCGGCCACAGCCAGCTCGACAAGCTGAAGGAAGCCTTCGGCAACGAGGTGGAGGGCTTCCACACCGCGGATCCGCCCGCCTCCCAGCTCATCGACGCCAAGAACCTGAAGCCCGGCGTGGCCGACCTGACCCAGGAGATGGTGAAGCGCTACAAGGCCTTCGAGCCCAACGTCCCGGTCAACAACATCGCGCCGCACGTCTCGATGGGCTTCAACAACATGTGGATCCTGCTCAACGACGTGCTGCCGCGGGCCATCCAGAAGCACGGGGGCTGGAACGCGGAGGCGCTCGCGAAGGCGGCCCGCGAGACCGACATCCCCGAGGGCGGCACCATGCAGGGCTACGGCGTGAAGTTCCTCGGCGAAGGTGCCCCGATGCGCGGCCAGAACGAGCGCGCGATCGCCGCGGTCTACCAGGTGGTCGATGGCCAGTTCCGTCACGTGTGGCCCAAGGTCATCGCCACCCCCAACGCGCCCGTCCTGCTGCCCGCCTCATCCCCCTGGGCGGCCCGCTAGCCTGATCGCCAGCGCGGCGGGGGCCGTCGCCCCCGCCGCGCCGACTCCCCTCGTGCTCACGATCAGCCGGCTCACCAAGCAGTTCGGCGGCTTCACCGCGCTGAACGCGGTCTCCTTCGAAGTGAAGCAGGGCGAGATCCTCGGCCTCATCGGGCCCAACGGCTCCGGCAAGACCACCTGCTTCAACTGCATCTCCGGCGCGCTGCCGCCGACGTCGGGCTCCATCCGCTTCAAGGACCACGACATCGCCGGGCTCACCCCCGACGCGGTCTGCCATCGCGGGCTCGCGCGCACGTTCCAGATCCCCCGCCCCTTCCGCAAGCTCACCATCCTCGAGAACGTGGCGGTGGCCGCCCACTTCGGCGCGGCCGAGCGCAACACGGAAGCCGAGGCGCGCCGCCAGGCCCAGGACATGCTGACCCTGGTCGGTCTGCCCACCGATCCCGACGCCACCACCTCGACGCTCGGCGCGGGCGGGCTCAAGAAGCTCGAGCTGGCGCGCGCGCTCGCCACCCGGCCCACCCTGCTGCTGGCCGACGAGAGCCTGGGCGGGCTCGATCCCACCGAGATGCACGACGCGGCCGAGATGCTCCGGCGCATCCGCGGTGAGCTCGGCATCACCATCGTGTGGGTCGAGCACATCATGGGCACCCTGCTCCGGGTGGTGGATCGCCTGGTCGTCCTCGACCACGGCGAGAAGATCGCGGAGGGCGCGCCGCGCGAGGTCGCGGAGAATCCCCAGGTGATCGAGGCGTACCTGGGCGAGAAGGTGGTGCTCTCCTGATGCTCGAGCTCACCCAGGTCACCGCGGGCTACGGCGCCTTCACCGCGCTCTGGGACGTGAGCCTGCGCGTCAACCAGGGCGAGGCGGTGGCGGTGGTGGGTCCCAACGGCGCGGGCAAGACCACCCTGCTGCGCGCCATCTCCGGCCTCATCGCGCCGCGCACCGGGCGCGTGACCTTCGAGGGCGCCGAGCTGGCCGGGAAGCCCGCCTACGAGATCGTGGCGCACGGCATCGCGCACGTGCCGGAGGGGCGCCGGCTCTTCCCGCAGCTCACCGTGGCGGAGAACCTCAAGATGGGCGCCTTCCTGCCCGCCGCGCGCGCCCACTTCCACGAGAGCCTCGAGCGCGTCTACACGCTCTTCCCGGTGCTGGCCGAGCGGTCCGCCCAGCGGGCGGGCAGCCTGTCGGGCGGCGAGCAGCAGATGGTCGCGGTGGGCCGGGCGCTCATGTCGCGGCCCAAGCTGATCCTGTTCGACGAGCCGTCCATGGGCCTGGCCCCGGTCATGGTGCTGCGCCTGTTCGATATGATTCGACGCGTGCGGGCAGACGGCTACACCATTTTGATCGTCGAGCAGAACGTGCGGCAGGTGCTCAAGCTCGTGGACCGCGCCTATCTCCTGGAGGTCGGGCGCATCAAGATGGAGGGCCGCGCCGCCGACCTGGCCGAGCAGGACTTCGTGCGCCAGGCCTACGTGGGCTTCTGAGCATGATCGAGCCCATCTTCATCCTCGAGGCGGTGGTGAACGGCATCCTGCTCGGCGGGGTGCTGGCGCTCCTGGCCCTGGGGCTCAACCTGATCTTCGGCGTCATCGACATCGTGTGGATCGCGTACGTGGATCTCGTCGCGCTCTGCATGTACGGGGTCTACTTCCTGGTCACGCTCTACGGCTGGCCGCTCTGGCTGGCCGGGCTGGGCGCGATCGGGATCGGCGCGGTGCTGGGCGTGCTCGTGCACCTGCTCATCATCACGCCCATCCTGTCGAGCCCGCCCATCAACCAGCTCCTCGCCACCGGCGGGCTGCTGTTCTTCATCCAGTCGGTCGCCACCCTGCTCTGGTCCACCGATCACCGCTCGGTGCGCGTGAGCCTGCCCACCATCGAGGTGGGCGGCATCTTCATCTCCTTCTCGCGGCTGCTCGCGTTCGGCCTGTCCATCCTGGCCATGATCGCGCTCTACCTCTTCCTCAAGCGCACCTATGTCGGCACCGCCATCCGGGCGGTGAGCCAGGACCGCGAGGCCATCGCGCTCATGGGGGCGCGGCCGCAGCGGCTCTACCTCGTCACCTCCGCGGTGGGCGGCGCGATGGCGGGGGTGGCGGGGGCGCTGCTCATCATCCAGTACGCGGTGCATCCCTACTTCGGCGGCGCCTTCGGGCCGCTGACCTTCATGATCTGCGTGCTGGGCGGCCTCGGCAACATGGTGGGCGCCTTCTTCGCCGCGTTCATCATGGCCCAGGTCATCTCGGTGGGCGGGGTGATGGTCTCGACCGAGATGGGCTACGTGATCGCCTTCGTGATCTTCATCGTGCTGATGTTCGTCCGACCGGGCGGCATCTTCGCCAAGCGCGGATGACGATCGCGTTCCGCGTCCTGGGGCTGCTCGCGCTGGTGGCGATGGCGCTGATCCCGTTCCTGCCCCTGGGGCGCCGCCCAGGAGTACATCTGGCACGTCATCATCCAGATCTTCATGTGGTCGTTCGTGGGCAACGCGTGGTCGCTGATGGGCCGCTTCGGCCTCGTCTCGCTCGGCCACGGCGCGTTCCTCGGCGTCGGCGCCTACGCGACCGTGCTGCTCTGGAACTTCTACGGGATGACCCCGTGGGTCGGCGTCGTCCTCGCCGTCCTGCTCACCGTCGCCCTGGCCCTCGTGATCTCCTATCCCTGCTCGCGCTTCCAGGTGGTTGGCCACTACTTCGCCCTCGTCACCCTCGCGGTGGGCGAGGTGGTCCGCCTGTGGATCGTGGCCGAGCGCGACTGGACGGGCGGCTCCCTCGGGGTGAGCCTCAAGACCGGCGGCACCGCCTCGGGCCTGTGGACGCTCCAGTTCGCGGACAAGCGCGTCTTCTATTATGTCGGCATGGCCGCCTGGCTCTTCGGCCTCTGGGTGTGGTGGCGCGTGGACCGCAGCATGGCCCGCTCGGCCATGGAGGCCATCGGCGAGGACGAGACCGCGGCGGCCTCGGTGGGCATCCGCGTCACGCGCTTCAAGATGGGCATCACCGCGCTGTCGGCCGCGCTGACCGCGCTGGGCGGCGCCCTGCTCGCGCTCTATCTCGCCTACACGAACCCGGACACGCTCTCCGGCATCGGGGTGTCGCTGCGCATCGTCTTCGCGGTGGTGCTGGGCGGGATGTACTCGCTGCTCGGGCCCTTCGTGGGCACCGCGCTCACCATCGCGCTCAGCGAGTACCTGCGCATCTACTTCGGCATCAAGCTGATCGGCATCGCGGAGACGATCTACGGCCTCCTGCTGATCATCTTCATCATCTTCCTGCCCGCCGGGATCTACGGCTCCATCCGTGACGCCCTGTTCCGCCGTCGCCCCGCCCGATCGTCCGGGGCCGCGGTCCGGGCGCCCTCGTGACCCGACGCGCGCTCGGCCCCGCCATCCTGGCCACGATCGTCGCGGCCGGCTGTGGCGGCAACCCCGCCCTCGTGGTGCGCGGCGGGCAGTCGGAGGCGCAGATCGCCCAGGACCGCGCCCAGTGCATCCCCTTCGTGCAGGCGCACACCGAGACGACCCCCGAGCTCGCCGAGGCCGCGTGCCTCGTCAATCGCGGCTACCGCGCGCCGCTCCCTCTCGCGCAGGGTCCCGGCGGGCATCGGCGCGCTCTACGCCACCGCCAACCGGGACGCCGGCGTGATCGTGGCGGACTTCCAGGGTTGCCGCGTCGAGGCCTTCAACACCCCGATGCCCGAGAACAAGGAGAAGAAGGGCCCCTCGGGCATCTTCTCGAGCTTCTTCGGCCAGATGTTCCCGCGCGGCTTCTGGACGAAGGCGCAAACGCCGGACCAGTGGGCGCTCCAGACGTTCGCGGCGTGCCTGAACCGCCGCGGCTACACCGTCTCCGACGTCACGCCCGCCCGCTAGCCTGGGGCTAGAAGCGGGGCTCCCGATGGCGCACGAGCCCGTTCACGACCACCGCCGCCACGCAGACGAAGGGTAGCCAGGCGAGCAGGGACGAGGATCGCGCCTGGAGCACGGTGCCGATCAGGGCGCCCGCGCCATAGACGAGGAAGACCGAAGCCAGGAGTCGCAGATGGCGCGTGGCCGAGCCGGTCACGAGCTCCGCCATCAGGCTGGTGAGCGTGCCCGTGATGTAGGTGGACGCCACGCCGGGGACGCCCAGATGGCGGACGGCCGCCGCCTGGATCCCCATGGCGAGCCCCGACAGCGCGATGAGCACGAGCAGCAGGACGTCGGAGCGGGCCGCCGCCCCCGGCACCTGCCAGAGCGCCGCGAAGACGGCCAGGACCACGGCCTCGATCGCCAGCGTGGCGGTCACGATGGCCGGCCATTCCCCTCGCGCACGCCCACGCCGGAGGACCATCGCGCCACCCGCGGCGCCCACGCTGAAGGCGACGAGCGCGAGGGTGGACCGGAGCGCGGCCATGACCTCGCCCTGACCGATCGCCAGGGCCAGGAGCACCGTGTTCCCGGTCATCATCGCGGTGAACACGTGGCCCATCTCCAGATAGCTGATCGCGTCCACGAGGCCTGCCGCACATGTGAGCACGAGCAGCATGATGTCGCGGCTCGCGATCCGCTCGGGACGCGGCTCGGTCAGCTTGTCTTCATCGGGCTCCACGAGGGCACGGTACCACGGGCCTCATCGCGCCTGGACCTGCGGACTACCTCGGCGCCGTGACCGGCACGCGGTCGAATCGACCTGATCTCGGTCCCGCCTGGTAGGGCACGAGCCGGCTCGTCGCTTCCCCGATGCGGCGATACTCATCGTCGCGCTGCTTCGTCTGCCGCGCTTCTTCGCTCAAGCCGGGTTTGCCGATGCCGGTCGGCCCGATCCAGACGGCCGCGTCACGGTGCGCCCTGGGAACGTCCACCTTGTACTGCGTGGTCTTCGTGACGCCCTTGGCGTCGGTGTACTGGTACTGCGCGTCCGCCTGCCCGCAGAAGAGCAAGAGGCTCGCGCCGAGTCCGAGCGTCAGGACGAGCAATCTCATGGTGGGCATACGCAGCAACTTCAGGGCCACCGGACAGAGACATAGAATCGGTCGGTTGCGTTGGCCGCGGTGTCGACCGACTGACGGAGACGATCACGACACTGACCGCCCGGCGAACGCAGCAGACGGCGTGGGCGCGGCTTGCGCCCCATGAGGCGAGAGATGATAATCCCCCGCATGGCGAAGTGGCGGGTGGTGCCGGACGAGGAGCCGGCCAAGGCGGTGGTGGCGCTGGCCGACCAGGTCGAGCGCGACGGCGGCTCGGTGCTCGCCATCTATCGCGAGCCGGTGGGCGATCACTGGCAGATCTTCTGCCTCCTGCCGCTCGAGAAGGTGGAGCCCACCCCCTACCAGCGCGATCTCTCGCCGACCCACGCCAAGCGGCTGCAGGAAGTCGTCAAGAAGATCGACCGCTTCGTGGATCCGGTGGTGGTGATGTCGCCGCGGCCCGGGGTCTACTGGACGCCCAACGGCAACCACCGGCGCACGGTGCTGACCAAGCTCAAGTGCAAGGTCATCCCGGCCATCCTGGTGCCCGAGCCCGAGGTGGCCTTCCAGATCCTGGCGCTCAACACCGAGAAGGCCCACAACCTCAAGGAGAAGTCCCTCGAGGTGATCCGCATGTACCGCGGCCTCGTCGAGGACGAGCCGCAGTCGGGCGAGGACGACTACACCTTCCAGTTCGAGGCGCCCCACTTCATCACGCTCGGGCTGCTCTACGAGCAGAACAAGCGCTTCGCGGGCGGCGCCTTCGCCCCGATCCTGCGGCGGGTGGACAAGTTCCTGAAGGGCCACTTCCCGAAGACGCTCAAGGAGCGCGAGGAGCGGGCCGCGCTCGTGCGCGACGCCGACGAGGCGCTCGTCGCGGTGGTGGCGCGGATCAAGAAGCGCGGCATCAACCACCCCTACGTGAAGAACTTCGTCCTCGCGCGCACCACCCCGCTGACGCGCCAGCGCAAGACGCTCCCCGGCTTCGAGCAGACCTTCAAGAAGCTCGTCGAGAACATCGAGGCCTTCGACGTCGCCAAGGTGCGCTACGAGGACATCCAGCGCTCCGCCATCATGGGCGCGCCCGCGGCGGGCTGAGAGCGCTCGACATGGCCCGGCCCACCAAGCTCGCCGACGCGGAGGTGACGCAGCGCCTCGCCGCCCTGCCCGGATGGCGGCTCGAGGGCGGCAAGCTCCACCGCGAGCTCACCTTCGCGGACTTCACCCAGGCCTTCGCCTTCATGACCGACGTGGCCCGCGAGGCGGACGCGCTCGATCACCATCCGGAGTGGTTCAACGTGTACAACCGCGTGGTCATCGATCTCGCCACCCACGACGCCGCCGGCATCACCACGCTCGACTTCGAGCTGGCGCGGCGGGCCGAGGACCTGGCCGGCCGCCGCGCCCGCCGCGCGCCATGACCGGCCGGGTCGCGGTCGTCACCGGCGGCACCGGCGCGCTCGGGCAGGCGATCACCACCACCCTGCTCGAGGCCGGCGGGACGGTGGCCATTCCCTACGCGGTGCCCGAGGAGCTCGAGGGGCTCGAGTCGCGCCTGGCCCCCGAGCTGCGCGCGCGCCTGCTCGCCCTGCCCGCCGACGTCACGCGCGAGGACGCGATGGGCAAGTTCGTCCAGGTGGTGCGCGACCGGCACGGCCGGGTGGACGGCCTCGTGAACGCGGTGGGCGGCTTCGCGGGCGGCGACCTGCTCGGAACGCCATTGGCGGAGTGGGAGCGCATGATGGCGCTCAACCTCACCTCCATGGTCATCGCCTGCCGCGCGGTGCTGCCGGTCATGATCGCGGGCGGCGGCGGCCGCGTCGTCAACATCGCCTCGCGGGCGGTGCTCGCGCCGCAGGGCGGGTTCATCGCCTACACCGTGTCCAAGGCGGGCGTGATCACGCTCACCCAGGCGCTCGCCCAGGAGGTGAAGAAGCACCGGATCACGGTCAACGCGGTGCTGCCGAGCACGATGGACACGCCGGGCAATCGCCGCGCCATGCCCGACGCGGACCGCTCGGAGTGGGTCAGCACCGCGGACGTGGCCCACGTGGTGGCCTTCCTGCTCTCCGAGCGGGCCGCCGCGGTCACCGGCTCCTCCCTCACCGTCTGAGCGGAGTCGCGCGATGGAGCGCTTCGATCTCGTCGTGATCGGCGCCGGCGCCGCCGGCATCACGGCCGCCAAGACCGCGGTGGGCCTGGGCGCGCGGGTGGTCCTCGCGGACCGCGGCCCCCTCGGCGGGCTCTGCGTCAACCGCGGGTGCATTCCGAAGAAGGCGCTGGTGACCGCGGGGCGCGTGCACCGGCTGGTGCGCGAGGCGGGCGGGTTCGGGACCTTCACGGGCCCGGTCCGGCTCGACTGGGACGCCGTCCAGCATCGCCAGAACGAGATCGTGGACGCGCACCGCCCCGCCGCCGCCGATCTCGAGAAGCGCGGCATCCGGGTGGCGATCGGCGTGGCGCGCTTCACCGACCCGCACATCGTCGAGGTGAACGGCCAGCCGTTCGGCGCCGAGCGCTTCGTCATCGCGGCGGGCTCGCAGCCGGTCATCCCCGACGTGCCGGGACACGAGCTGCTCATCACCTCCGACCAGCTCCTCTTCCTGCCCGACTTCCCGGCCTCGCTCACCTTCATCGGCGCCGGGCCGGTGGCGCTCGAGCTGGCGGGGGCCTTCAACGACTTCGGGACCCGCGTCACGGTGCTGGCGCGCGACGCGGAGATCCTCCCCGGTCTCGACGCGGACATGGCCCGGAACCTGCGCAAGCGCATGGAGGAGCGCGGGGTGACGTTCCGGCTCCAGACCGACGTGACCGGCCTCGCCCGGACCGCGGACGGCGTGCGCATCGCCTTCTACAGCGCCGGGATGGCCAACGAGATGACGAGCCGGCACGTGTGCGCGGCGGTGGGGCGCCGCTTCCACCCGCGGACCATCGGGGCCGCCCGCATCGGCCTCGAGATGGGCCGGCTGGGCCTGCGCACGACCCCCCACCTCGCCACCTCGGTCCCGCACATCTACGCGGCGGGCGACGCGGCGGGCAACCGCCAGCTCACCACGGTGGCCGCCCACGAGGGGCGCATCGCCGCGACCAACGCCCTGCGCGGCGACACCGAGCGGGCCGACGAGGCGGTGATCCCCCAGGTGATCTTCACCACCCCCGCGGTCGGCCTGGTGGGCGTGGCCTATGGCGAGGCGCCCGCGCACGGCATCCACGCCGCGGTGGCCCGCCACGACGCGCGGGGCAGCAGCAACAGCGCCGCCACCGGCGAGGACGCGGGCTACTTCAAGCTCGTCTTCGACCAGGTCTCGCAGCGCCTCGTCGGGGCCCAGATGGTCTCGCCCGACGCGGAGGAGCTGATCCAGCTCTGCGCGCTCGCCATCCGCTCGCGAGTGCCCGCGTCCCTGGTGGAGACCCAGATCTCGGTGCATCCGAGCCGGACCGAGCGGCTGATCCGGGCCTTCGGGCCCGAGCCGGACACGGGCACCCGGCCCGTCGAGGGCGCCGGCGTAGTAGAATCGCGTCCGTGACCCGATCCGCTTCGCGGCGCGCGGTGCCGTGGCTGGCCGTCGCCCTGCTCGTCTCCGCCTGCGCCGGCTCCGGCGCGCGCTCCGCGTCTCCCGCTCCCGACGCCACCCAGGCCGAGCTGCCCCCGCCGGCGCGCCAGGTGCTGCGCAACGGGATGCGGCTCATCGTGCAGGACCATCGCGCCTCCGACATCGTGGCCCTCTACCTCTTCGTGGGCGTCGGGGTGCGGTACGAGAGCGCCCGATCAGCTCGGCTACGCCCACTTCCAGGAGCACATGCTCTTCAAGGGCACGGACCGCTTCGGCCCGGGCTACGTGGACCGCACGGTGGAAGGCGTGGGCGGCCGCTCGAACGCGGTGACCTCGTTCGACTACACCTCGTTCTACCTCGTGCTGCCGAGCGACGCGACCGCGTCGGGCATCGAGCTCCTCGCCGACATGGCGTTCCGCTCCAGCTTCGTCCCCGACGAGGTCGGCCGCGAGCGCGAGGTCATCTTCGAGGAAGCGCGCATCGAGCAGGACAACCCGCGCTCGGCGATCGTGCGCCAGCTCTACGGCCTGGTCTTCGCGGGCAATCCCTACGGACGGCCCGTCCTGGGCACCAGACAAACGATGCAGGCGGCCACCCAGGAGCGCCTGCGCGCCTTCAACCGCCGCTACTACGTGCCGGAGAACATGACGCTGGTCGTCGCGGGGCCGGTGGATCCGGTCGCGGTGCGCGGCGTCGTGGACCGCGCGTTCGGGCGCATGCCGGCCACCGGCTACAAGCCGACCCCGGCGCCCGCGCCCGCGCCGCTCGCCGGCGGGGTGCGCAAGACCGTGGAGCGCGACGAGCAGCAGGCCCACCTGGCCCTCGGCTGGCAGGCCCCGCGCTCGGACGACGTCAACGGCGACGCGGTGGATCTGCTCACCACGATCCTCGCGGGGACCGAGAGCTCGCGCCTGGCCCAGCGGCTGCGCGACAAGGAGCGGCTGGTCTCGACCGTGACCATGAGCTACTCGGCGCTCATGGGCGGCGGCATCGTGAGCCTGCGGGCGGAGCTCGAGGCCAAGGACCTGGAGCGGGTGGAGGCCATCATCCTGGAGGAGATCGCGCGGATCCAGGAGAGCGGGCCCACCGAGGAGGAGCGCCGCCTCGCGGTCACCAAGTTCGAGGCCCAGCACGCCTTCGACACCGAGACGTCGGAGGGCCTGGCGTATGCCTACGGCCTCGCCGAGACCACCTGGACGCTCGACGCCGAGCTGCGCTACGTGGACCGGCTCCGGCGCATCACCCGCGAGCAGATCCGGGACGCGGCGCGCCGGTATCTCTCGCGCGCCGACTACGCGCGGCTGGCCTTCGTGCCGAAGCCGGGGACCAGATGATGCGCGGGCGCGCGCTCCTGCTGGCCGGCCTCCTCGCGCTGCTCGCGGCGCCCGCGGGGGCCCAGAGCCCCGCGGTCGGCCGGGCGCGGCTGCCCAACGGCCTCACCGTGCTGGTGCGCGAGAACCCGACCGCGCCGGTCGTCGGCGTCTCGCTGATGGTCCGCATGGGCACGCGCTGGGAGACCACCGACAACGCGGGCATCTCCAACCTGGTCCAGCTCATGATCGTCCGCGGCACCACCACGCGCGACGGCGGTCAGATCGTCGAGGCGGCCGACGCGATGGGCGGCAGCATCGAGGCCACCGGCGACGTGGACTACTCGGAGGTCGCGGCCACCGCGCTCTCCCGCCACTGGGTGGAGATGCTCGAGCTGGTGGCCGACGTGGCGCTCCGTCCCACCATGCCGGACGGCGTGGTGGGGGCGGTGCGCGATTTCCTGATCCGCCAGGTCCGCAATCGAGGCGACAAGCCCTACGACGTGGCCCTCGACGCGCTCACCGCGCGCGTCTTCGGCCGCCACCCCTACGCCTGGGATCCGCTCGGCCTCAAGGACAGCCTCGAGCGGCTCGATCGCAACGCGCTCCTCGCCCACTACAAGCGGCACTACGTGCCGGGCGGCCTCGTGCTGGCGGTGAGCGGCCGCGTGAAGACGGCCGAGGTGATGGCGCAGGCCACCCGCCTCTTCGGGCCGATGCCCGCGGGGACCGCGCCGGCGGCGGCTCCGCCGCGGCCTCCCGCGCCGGCCCCGTGGCGCGAGGCGCGCGTGGTGCCCGGCGCGCAGGCGCAGATCCTGATGGGCGCGCTGGCGCCCGCGCTCACGGATCCGGACTATCCGGCGGTCAAGGTGCTGGCCACCGTGCTGGGCGGCGGCATGGCGGGCCGGTTCTTCTCGGAGCTACGGGACAAGCAGGGCCTCGCCTACACGACGGCGGCCCACTACCCGGCGCGCGTGGACAACAGCTACTTCCTGGCCCAGCTCGGCACCGCGCCGGAGAACGTGGCGCGCGCGGAGGCGGCGCTGCGGGCGCAGCTCGAGCGGGTGCAGCGCGAGCGCGTCTCGGACGAGGAGCTGCGGGTGGCCCGGGCCTACGTGCTGGGGAATCTGGCGATGGACCGCCGGACGAACGCCCGCCAGGCGTGGTACCTGGCGGCCTACGAGGAATCCGGGGTGGGCTACGAGTTCCTGGATCGCTACGTGACGGCGGTGCGCGCGGTGACCGCCGCCGACGTGCAGCGCGTGGCCCAGCGCTACCTGGGCGTCCTGCGCACCGTCATCGTCCAGCCTACCGCACCCTGAGGCCGTCGCCTCAGCGCATGCGCATCAGCTCGATCCGCACCGGCGAGCTGGTGTAGAGGAACTGGCCGACCAGCTTGTCCCCCTGCAGCGTGAACGTGGCCGCGAACGGCCGGCCGCGCTCGGTGCCGTTCACCCACATATCCGTCTCCGAGACGGACAGCTCGATGGGCGAGCCGAACGAGGAATTCTCGCGGAGCGAGAGCGGCACCCCCTCGGCCATGCGCGCGTCCACGAGCACGAGCCGGCCCTGGCCGGTGGAGCCGTCGACCGTCAGGACCGCCTGCGCCACGCCGCCCCGCAGCGTGCGGGACATGCCGTAACCGCTCCAGGTGCCCTCCCACCGCCCGGCCACATCGGCCCGCGGGCCGACGAACGGGGTGTTCCGTCCCCACCAGCCCTCGCTCCGGGCCTGGGCCATCATCTCCGGCGTGACCCGGGGCGCGGCGCCCACCATGTTGCCCATCGAGAAGGACAGGTGGTTGGCGGTCGCGTAGTGCGTCGGGTGCGCCCGCCAGACCTCCCACTCGCGGTGAGTGGCGGCGCAGCCGGCGGAGAGGATGACGGAGCCCAGGAGCAGCGGCAGGAAGATCCGGTGGCGCATTGGCGAGTCCCTCCAATCAAAATCCATGTGGAATCACAGTGTTGCACACCGGAATTTTCCACCCAAGCTATTCGAGCAGCTCCGGAAAGGCCCGGATGATGCGGTGCGGCGCCACCGAGCAGGACTTGGGCAGCCCCTGGCCCGGCGCGTCCACCCAGACGCCGCGGAGGCCGAGACGCTGCGGCGCCAGCACGTCCCATTCGAGGTTGTCTCCGACCATCCAGGCCTCCTCCGCCTTCACCCCGAGCTTGGAGAGAGCGTAGCGGTAGACGACCTCCTCGGGCTTGCCGACGCCCATCTCCCCTTCCACGACGATCACGTCGAAGAAGCGCTCCAGATCGTGTCGGTCGATCTTGCGCCGCTGATGGGAGGCGTCCCCGTTGGTGACCATGGCCAGCGGGACGCCGCGGGCCCGCAGGGCCTCGAGCGCGGGGATGACGCCGGGGAAGAGCGTCATGCGCTCCCAGCGGCGGTCGGCGAAGTCCGCGGCGATGCCGCCGGCCAGCGCCTCGTCCGCGCGCCCCATCCGGCCGAGCGCGTGCGCGGTGATGCGCGTCCAGGCGCGGAGCATGTCGGCGCGCTCCGTCCGGTGGCGGCCCGGGTCGCTCCAGAACCAGCGCCGCGTCTCGACGATCGCGGCCACGAGGTCGGGCGGGTCGATGCCGGCGGGGCCGGCGAGCGCCTCGCAGGCGTGGAGCCAGCACTCGTCCACGCCGCCCGAGTAGTCGAGCAGCGTGTCGTCGAGATCCGACCAGCAGGGCCTTCACCGTGCCCCCTCACCCTGACCCTCTCCCCTCCGGGGAGAGGGACGAAGGGCGCGAGCTCGGGGCGGCAGACCGCCCGGAAGTTGCACCAGCGGCAGATGCGCAGCTCCTCCGTCTTCTCGAAGCCCGACTCCTCGGCGAGATTGCGCGCGGGATCCTTGAGGTAGGCCTTCATGGAGCGCACCGAGAGCCGGATGTGCTCGCGGACCCGCTCGAGGCTGGTCGCATCCCACGGATGATTGGTCACCTTGCCCTCGCGGAGGTTCACTTCCAACAGGTCGACCCGACCCAGGTCGACGCCCAGCACCTCGAGGGCGTAGAGGGCGTAGCCGCCGAGCTGGAGGCCGGCGCCCTCGCCGCCGCCCCCGGTCTTCCAGTCCAGGAGCTGCAACCGGTCGGCGTGGCTCCAGTAGCCGAAGTCGGGCGCGCTGAACACGCGTGTGCCCTCGAACGGGAAGGAGCCGATGTCCTCGATGAAGACCCAGCGCTCGGTCGGGGTTTGCTTGATGTCGGTCAGCACGGGCAGCCGGTGGAAGTTCCGCAGGCAGCGGACCACGTGATCGCGCAGGGCCTGCCACTCGCTGTCGCGGATGGCCACGCCGTACTCGTGCTCGAACAGCGAGGGCCGCTTCGGCGCCTGCCGGTACACCCCCGCGCGGGAGCCCTTCCACTCCTCGCGCATCTGGCGCACCGTGTCCTCGATGAGGGAGGCCTCGCTCAGGCCGTGGCCGTCGCGCAGGGCCAGCAGGGAGCGCTCGATCGCCTCGTGGACGAGCCGGCCCGCCCACATCTGGCGGGTCGCGAGCTGCTTGAGGATGTACAGGCGGCGCACGAGTGGGTCGGATTCGGCGTCCCAGCCGCCCCAGGCGCCGTAGTACTGGTAGTAGTAGCGTCGGCGGCAGTCCTGGAAGACATTGTCCCTGGTGCGCGACCAGGAGAATTCGTTCACGAGGTCGGCCACGGGTAGAGCATAGCATTGCGGGCGCGATACCCTGGCCCGGGCGCTTTGCCCGCGCGTCCGGCGCGGTGCCCGGCCGCCCTCTCATCTGGATCGCGAGCTTGCACGACGGCCGTCATGGCACACTTGGTGCCTGGAGTGCGCGAGAGCTTCCTCAAGGAGGATCACCATGAGAACCGCCATCGGAGCACTTCTCGTCATCGGGCTCACCACCCTTACCGCCGGCCCCACCGCGGCCCAGGGCAAGGCCACCGAGCGCCTCGGGACGGTCCGCTTCGTGACATCCTGCGCGCCGGCCGTCCAGCCCCAGTTCGATCGCGCGGTGGCGCTGCTGCACTCATTTCACCTGGACGCCGCGGTGGGCGCCTTCACGGAGGTGGCGGCCGCCGACCCCGCCTGCGGGATGGCCCATTGGGGCGTCGCCATGGCGTGGCTGGGCAACCCGCTGGCCGCCCCCCCGAGCGCGCGCGGCCTGAAAGAGGGCTCGGCCGCGGTCGACCGGGCGAAGGCGGCGGGCGCCAGGACCGATCGCGAGCGTGAGTACATCGCCGCGATCGAGATGATCTACAAGGACGCGGACCGGGTGGACCATCGCACGCGTACGCTCGCCTACGAGCGCGCCATGGAGCAGATCGCCGCGCGCAATCCCACCGATCGCGAGGCCGCGGTCTTCTACGCGCTCGCGCTCAACATCACGCTCGATCCCAACGACAAGACCTACGCCAACCAGCTCAAGGCCGCCGGCATCCTCGAAAAGGTCTTCGCCGAGCAGCCCGATCATCCCGGCGTGGCCCACTACCTGATCCACAGCTACGACTTCCCGCCCATCGCGGCCAAGGGCCTGCCCGCCGCGAAGCGCTATGCCGGCATCGCCCCGGCCGCGCCGCACGCGCTGCACATGCCGTCGCACATCTTCACGCGCGTGGGGAGCTGGCAGGAGTCCATCGATACCAATCGCGCGTCCGCCAAGGCCGCCGCGGACACCCTGGCCGCGAGCGGGGCGCAGTCCGGCCTCCGCTCGTACGAGGGCCTGCACGCCTCCGACTACATGATGTACGGCTACCTGCAGCTCGGCCGCGACCGCGAGGCGCGGGCGCTGGTGGAAGAGGTCAGCGCGACCCGGAAGCTGAACGTGGACCACTTCGCGGGCGCGTTCGCCCTCGCCGCCATCCCCGCGCGCTACGCGCTCGAGCGCGGCCAGTGGGCGGACGCGGCGACGCTGACCCCGACCCCCTCGGACCTGGCCTGGAATCGCTTCCCGCAGGCCGAGTCCATCGTGTGGTTCGCGCGCGGGCTCGGCGCCGCGCGCAGCGGCAATCCGGCGCGCGCCCGGGAGGACCTGGCCCGGATCGAGGCCCTGCGCGACGCGCTGACCGCGGCCAAGAATCTCTACTGGGCGCATCAGAGCGAGGTGCAGCGGCTCGCGGTCGCGGCCTGGATCGCGCGCGCCGACGGCCGGAACGAGGAGGCCCTCTCGCTCATGCGGGCCTCCGCGGATGCCGAGGACGCCACCGAGAAGCACCCGGTGACGCCGGGGTCGATCAAGCCCGCCCGGGAGCTGCTCGGGGAGATGCTGATCGACCTGGGGCAGCCGGCGGCGGCGCTCAAGGAGTTCGAGGCCTCGCATCGGGTGGAGCCGAACCGCTTCCAGGGCCTCTACGGCGCCGCGCGCGCCGCGGAGCTGGCCGGCGACGGCGACAAGGCCCGCACCTACTACGGGCGGCTCGTGAGCCTCGGCAAGGGAGCCGAGGGCGACCGGCCCGAGCTCAAGAAGGCGAAGAGCTTCAGCGCGACGAAGTAGCCTTCGACGCGCTCCGTCAAGGGAACCCCGGGGGTCCCCGCGCAGTCTTCGTGCGCGGGGGTCCTTGTCGACCGGGGTGGGCGGCAGGCTAGCCTCTGCCCGCCTCGCGGATCATCACCGATCCGGCGATGCGGAGGTCGCGATCGGCGGCTACAAGATGCCGGTCTACGAGGTGCGCCCCGCGAACGCCACCAATGCCCCGATCGGGATCTCGGAGATCTGGGGCCTGCACGAGTGGGTGAAGGACGTGACCCGGCGCTTCGCCAAGGACGGCTATTACACGGTGGCGCCCGAGCTGTTCAAGCGGGAAGGCGGCGTGGGGCACGGCTTCTTCGCGGACTACGGACGAGATCGATGATCCGGCGGTGGATCGCCTCCACCTGTCGCAGCACCTCGGAGAGCGGCAGACTCCTCTTCCGCTCCATCATCAGGGCGTTGAAGGCGTCGATGCCGCCATAGGTGACGCGATACCGCGGTGGCCTGCCACCCTCCAGGATGAGCGGCAGGTACGTGAGGGCCTCCTCCTCCCACGTCGCCACGTGCGCGAGGATGTCTCTCACCGACCAATCGCCCGTGGCACCCGGCTCCATCAGCTCCGCAGCCGAGAGACCGGCGTACGAGTCCTGGAACGCGCCCCACGCCGTGTCGAGGCGCTTCAGCAGCCCAGCCCCCTGTCCATCACCCTTCTCCTCGCACGGCGTGCCTTGCCCGGTCCCCGGCCGGCGTGCTAGTCTCCGGCCACTTTCCCGGGAGGGCGTGTGCTCTCGCCCACTCCGGAGCCAAGGGAGACTCCGATGCCATTCGTCAACATCCGCATCTACGAAGGCTGGGGCAAGGATAACCTGAACGAGATCGCGAAGCGGGTCACCGCCGCGATCACCGACGTGACCAAGCTTCCCAAGGAAGCGGTCTGGGTCGTCTTCGAGGAGGTCGATCCCCCCGATTGGTACGTCGGCGGCAAGCCCGGCGAGCGCATGTCCAAGTGACCGCGTCCTCCGTCTCGATCCGCGAGCCGCGCTTCACGCAGGTCGTGGGCAACCGGGTCGAGTTCGAGCGGATCGCCACCGGGTGCCTCTTCACCGAGGGCCCGCTCTGGCACCCGGCCGGCCGGTATCTGCTGTGGAGCGACATGCCCGGCGATCACCTGCGCCGGTGGTCGGCCGCGGACGGCGTCACCACGTTTCGCCAGCCCTGCAACAAGTCCAACGGCCTCACGTGGGATCGCCAGGGCCGGCTCGTGGCCTGCGAGCACGCCTCGAGCCAGATCTCGCGCACCGAGCCCGGCGGCCAGATCGTCCCGCTCGCGACGCACTTCCAGGGCAAGCAGCTCAATAGCCCGAACGACGTCGTCTGCTCCGCGGACGGCGGCATCTACTTCAGCGACCCGCCGTACGGCCGCGCCGAGTTCTACGGCGTGCCGCGGCCGCAGGAGCTGGCCTTCCAGGGCCTCTTCCGCGTGGGGCCGGACCCGAAGAGCCCGGTGCTGCTCGCGGACGACTTCGACCGGCCGAACGGGCTCTGCTTCTCGCTCGACGGCCGCCGGCTCTTCGTCAACGACACCGCCCGCCTGCACATCCGCGTCTTCGACGTGAAGGGCGACGGCGGGCTCTCCGGCGGCAAGGTGTGGGCGGAGACGACCGGCGAGGGCAAGGGCGCGCCCGACGGGATGAAGATCGACTCCGCGGGCCACGTCTACTGCTGCGGCCCGGGCGGCATTCACGTGTTCAGCCCCGACGCGGTCTGCCTGGGCGTGATCCACGTGCCGGAGTACGTCGCCAACTTCGCCTGGGGCGACGCGGACTACCGGAGCCTCTACATCACCGCGTCGACCTCCGTCTACCGCATCCGCGTCGCCACCGCGGGTCTCCCCGCGCTCTAGCCATGCCCTCGCGCATCTTCCTGAAAAACGCCCACGTGATCGACGGCACCGGTGCGCCCGCGCGCGACGGCAGTCTCGTGATCGAGGGCGAAACGATCGTGCACGCGGGGCCGCTCGCGGCCGGGGACGCGCCCTCCGGCGCGGACACGCAGGTGGTTGATCTGGCCGGCCGCAGCGTGATCCCCGGGCTGGTCGAGGCCCACATCCACCTCTCGTACAACAACGTGAAGGTGATCGCGGATCTCGACCTCAACTGCCCGCCCGAGTACTCCACGCTGGTCTCGGCCAGGAACGCGGAGCTGGCGCTCTCCCACGGCTACACCGCCGCGCGCTCCGCCGGCTCGGTGCACGGGGTGGACGTGGCGCTCAAGCGCGCGATCAACGAGGGCCTCTACCCGGGCCCGCGGCTGCTCGCGGCGAGCCGTGACATCGTGGCCACCGGCGGCATGTCGGACTGGAACCCGTCCTACCTCAAGCTCGGCATGGACGGGCTCGCCCTCATCGCGGACGGGGCGGACCAGATCCGGATCGCGGTGCGGCGCTCGATCAAGGACGGCGCCGACGTGATCAAGTGCTACGTGGGCGGCGACGCGCTGCTGCCCCACACCCCGATCGCGGACTGCACCTATACCCTCGACGAGGTTCGCGTGCTGGTGGAGGAGGCGCACATGCGCGGCCGCATCGCGGCGGCCCACGTGCGCGGCGCCCGCTCGAGCCGCGTGGCCGCCCAGGCCGGGGTGGACTCGATCGAGCACGCGACCTACGCGGACGACGAGACGCTGCGCCTGATCGCCGACCAGGGCCTGGTCCTGGTCCCGGGGCTGCGCTACCTCTACTCGATCATCGAGAACGGGCCGCGCTTCGGCATCACCGAGGAGATCGTGGGGCCCTCGGGGCTGCGCGACGAGATCAAGCAGGCCTCGGATACGTATCGGCGCGCCCGGGACCTGGGCATCCGCATGTGCCCGGGCGGCGACTTCGGCTTCGCCTGGAACCCGCACGGCGAGTACGCGAAGGACATCCAGGTCTTCGTGGACGTCATCGGCTTCACGCCGCTCGAGGCCATCACGTGCGCCACGCGGTACGGCGCGGAGCTGATGCGGATGCAGGACCGGATCGGCACGCTCGAGCCCGGCAAGCTGGCCGACCTCGTGGTGGTGAACGGCGACCCCCTGAAGGACATCGCGATTCTTCAGGACCGGAGCCGCCTCTCGGTGATGAAGGGCGGCCGGTTCGTGACGCGCAATCTCTCGTAGCCAAAGGAGGCTTCCCATGATGCTTCGCGTACTCACGATGCTGCTGGCCCTGGTGCTGGCGATGCCGCTGGCCGCCAGCGCCCAGAAGCCGATCAAGGTCGGCGTGCCCCTGCCCCTCTCGGGCCCGCCCGCGCTGTTCGGAGAGCCCGCCTCCAAGGGCGCCCTGATGTTCGTCGAGGAGCTGAACGCCAAGGGCGGCGTGCTCGGCCGCAAGATCGAGCTGGTCATCCGCGACTCCAAGGCGGACGCCAACGAAGCGGTGCGGGTCGCCCGCGAGATGATCCTGAAGGACAACGTGGACTTCCTGATGGGCACGCTGACCTCCGCGGAAGGCCCGGCGGTCTCGGTGGTGGCCAAGGAGAACAAGGTCGTCTTCATCGCGCCGATCCCGAAGACCGACCAGCTCACCGCCGCCGACAAGCTCCACCCCTACGTCTTCCGCGTCGCGGCCAACACCACCATGGAGGGGCGCAGCGCGGCCGAGATCGTGGCCAAGTGGCCGGTGACCAAGGTCGCCACCATCGCCTTCGACTACGCCTACGGCCAGGACGTGACCAAGGCGTTCGTCGAGCACATGAAGAAGATCAAGCCGAGCGTGCAGATCGTGGACCAGCAGTGGCCCAAGCTCGGCGAGCAGGACTACAACCCGTTCATCAACGCCCAGATGGCCAAGAAGCCCGAGGCCATCGTGTCGTCCATCTGGGGCGGCTTCTTCGTCACCTACTCCAAGCAGGCCAGCGCCCTCGGCATGTTCGACGCCGTCAAGTACAACTTCATCGGGCTCGGCGAAGCGGGCTCCCCGGAGACGACCAAGTCGATGGGCGCGGACTACCCGGTGGGCATCTGGGGCAACTCCTACGATGCCTTCTACGGAGCCGAGACCCCCGCCCATCGCGAGTACATCGTTCGGCTCTCCAAGTACCTGAAGGACGAGTACCCGTCGTCCTGGGCCATCCAGGGCTACATCGGCATGCAGTTCCTGGCCGAGGCCATCAAGAAGGCGGGCAGCACCGACTCCGACAAGGTCTCCAAGGCGCTGCTGGGCCTGACGATCGACACGCCCATCGGCAAGCAGACGATTCGAGAGAAGGATCACCAGGCCAATCGCGGCCAGCTCTACGGCAAGACGGTGAAGGATCCCAAGTATCCGTTCCCGATCATGAAGCCGGTGGAATACATCGACCCGACGAAATTCATGGACTAGCGCCCGGCCGGGTGGGACGGCGGCAGGGCGGGAACGCTCCCTTGTTCGGTGCACCACTCACCGGGAGCGCCCCCGCCCTGCCGCCGTCCGCACCCACCGTACCGCTCGTCTTCATCCTAAATGCCCGATCCGTCGTTCGTCTTCGCCCAGAGCCTGAGCGGCCTCACCGCCGCGATGTTCCTCTTCCTCATCGCTTCCGGGCTCTCCCTGATCTTCGGCGTCCTCCGCGTGCTGAACTTCGCGCACGGGACCTTCTACATGCTGGGCGCCTACAGCGCCTTCCAGCTCGTGCAGTGGATCGGGGTCGGCCCCGGGCGCTTCTGGCTGGCCGCCCTCGGCGCGGCCACCGCGGTCGCCATCATGGGCGGCGTGATCGAGCGCTTCCTCTTCCGCCACCTCTACGGCAAGGAGGAGCTCTACCAGCTCCTGTTCACCTACGCCCTGGTGCTGATCCTGAGCGACGTGGCCAAGATCATCTGGGGCACGCAGCAGAAGTCGGTGAGCCGGCCGCCGGAGCTGACCGGGGCCTTCCACGTCTTCGGGGCCACCGTGCCGCACTACAACCTCTTCATCCTGCTGCTGGGCCCCGCGATCGCGCTGACCTTCTGGTTCGTGCTGCAGCGCACGCGCACCGGGCGCTTCATCCGGGCCGCCGCGCTCGATCGCGAGACCCTGGGCGCGCTCGGGGTGAACGTGGACGGGCTCTACACCGGCGTGTTCGTGCTCGCCTCGTTCCTGGGCGGCCTCGGCGGCGCCCTCATCGCGCCCATGCGGGCCACCGTGCCGGGCATGGACACCGAGGTCATCGTGGAGGCCTTCGTGGTCGTGGTCATCGGCGGCCTCGGCTCCTTCTGGGGCACGTTCCTGGGGGCGGTCATCTACGGCCAGGTGCTCTCCTTCGGCATCCTCTTCTTCCCGCGCTTCTCGATCTTCGCGGTCTTCGCCCTCATGGCCGCGGTGCTCATCATCCGCCCCTGGGGCCTCCTGGGCCGCCCGCTCAAGTAACCCATGCGCCTGGCCAAGATCCCCTGGGTGCTGCTCGTGCTGGCGGTCGCCTTCTGCGTGCCGTCGATGGGCTCGCGCTTCTACACGTTCCTCGCCAACGACATGGTCATCTGGGCGCTCTTCGCGACCAGCTTGAACATGCTGGTCGGCTACACCGGGCTCGTCTCCTTCGGCCACGCGGCCTACTTCGGGATCGGGGCCTACGCCACCGGGCTCCTCATGAAGAAGCTGGGCGTCTCGTTCCTCATCGCGTTCCCCGCCGCGGGGGTCATCGCCGGGCTCTGCGCGCTGGTCTTCGGCTTCTTCTGCGTGCGCCTCACCCGCATCTACTTCGCGATGCTCACGCTCGCCTTCGCCCAGATCGTGTGGGCCATCTGCTTCAAGTGGAACGAGGTGACCGGCGGCGAGCAGGGCATGCCCGAGATCCCCTACCCGAGCTTCGACTGGGTGGAGCGGGTGGCCGCGGTGCTCCCCTTCGTGGGCGGCTACCGCACCTCCGACTACTTCTACTTCACCTGCCTCGTCCTGGTCGCGGCGTGCTTCTGGATGCTCCGCCGCATCGTGGCCTCGCCCTTCGGGCGGATGCTCACCACGATCCGGGAGAACGCGGAGCGCGCCGAGTTCATCGGGGTGAACGTGCGGCGCTACGAGCTGGCCGCCTTCGTGATCGCGGGGGCCTTCGCGGGCCTGGCCGGGGGCCTCTTCGGCATCTTCAACCGCGGCGTCTTCCCCGACTTCGCCTACTGGACCAAGTCCTCCGAGGTGCTGATCATGACGCTGCTGGGCGGCATGGGCACCTTCTACGGGCCCGCGGTGGGGGCGGTGGCGCTCATCGGGCTCAACCAGCAGATCGTGTCGTACACCGAGTACTGGCCGCTGATCCTCGGCAGCATCCTGGTCCTCCTGCTCTTCGTGTTCCCGGGCGGGATCGCGGGCGCGGTGATCGATCTCTGGCGGCGGCTCGCGCGGAGACCCGCCGGTGCTTGACGTCCAGGAGATCAGCAAGAGCTTCGACGGCTTCCAGGCGGTGGGCGGCGTGTCCTTCACGGTGCCCAAGGGCTCGATCAGCGCCATCATCGGCCCCAACGGCGCGGGCAAGACCACCCTGTTCAACCTGATCACCGGGCACCTCCAGCCCGACGGCGGGCGCGTGGTCTTCAAGGACCGCGACGTGACCGGGATCGCGCCCCACGACCTCTGCCGGCTCGGGATGGGCCGGTCGTTCCAGCGCACCAACATCTTCCCGCGCCTCACCGTGTACGAGAACGTCCAGGCCGCCTTCGTGTGCCACCGCGGGCGCGGCTGGAACCTCTTCACCCCGGTGGAGCGCCTCTACCGCCCGGAGACGGAGGCGCTCCTGGAGGCGGTCGGCCTTCTCGACAAGGCCCAGGAGACGTCGGGCTTTCTCTCGCACGGCAACCAGAAGCAGCTCGAGCTCGGCATCACGCTCGCGCTCGAGCCCGAGATCCTCCTGCTCGACGAGCCCACCGCCGGCATGTCCGCCTCCGAGACGCGCGAGTCCATCCGCCTGATCGAGCGCATCGCGGCCGACCGGGGGCTGACCCTGCTCTTCACCGAGCACGACATGGAGGTGGTCTTCTCCATCGCGCATCGGATCACGGTGCTCCACCAGGGCCACGTGATCGCGGACGGCACCCCCGCGGAGGTGCGGAGCGACCCCGAGGTGCGGCGCGTCTACCTGGGAGAGAGCCGGTGACCGCGACGCCGGAGCGGGTGCTCGCCGTGGAGGACGTCTACACCGCCTACGGGCTCTCGCAGGTGCTCTTCGGCGTCACGCTCCAGGTGACCCGCGGCGAGTGCGTCTGCCTGCTCGGGCGCAACGGGGTCGGCAAGACCACCACCATGCGCAGCATCATCGGCCTCACCCCGCCGCGCCGCGGCCGCGTGGTGTGGAAGGGCCGCGACGTCACCGGCCGGGCGCCCTACCAGATCGCCCGCGCGGGCATCGGCTTCATCCCGGAGGATCGGCGCATCTTCGCGGATCTCACGGTCTGGGAGAACCTGGACGTGGCCAGCCGCGGCTCGGCGGCGGGCGGGTGGACGGTGGAGCGCGTCTTCGATCTCTTCCCGAAGCTGCGCGAGCTGGTGGACCGGCAGGGCGGCTTCCTCTCGGGCGGCGAGCAGCAGATGCTCACCATCGCCCGCACCCTGATGGGCAACCCGGAGCTCCTGCTCCTGGACGAGCCGTCGGAGGGCCTCGCCCCGCTCGTGGTCGAGCACCTCAAGGAGCAGATCGGGCGCCTCAAGCGCGAAGGCCTCACCATCCTGCTCGCCGAGCAGAACGTGGGCTTCTCGCTCGATCTGGCCGATCGAGTCTACGTGCTCGAGAAGGGCCACGTCCGCTTCGAGGGCACCGCGCGGGAGTTCCGCGACAACGACGCGATCCGCCAGCAGTACCTGGCGCTCTGACGCGAGAAGCGGCGGCGCCCGGTGGCGCCGCCGCTCGTCGACAGGAGAATCCGCTTCTAGCGGCGGACCTCCGTCTCCTGGTCCCGCATGAAGCGGTCGTATTCCTCCTGCGCCCGCTCCTTGGAATAACCGTACCGCTGCTGGAGCAGGCCGATCATCTGCTCGGCCTTCCCCTCGGCGCGATCCAGCTCATCGTCGGTGAACTTTCCCCACTGCTCCTTCACGCGCCCCTTCATCTCCTTCCACTTGCCGGCAAGGATGTCCTTGTTCATCGCGGCTCCCTTTCATGTGAACGGGGTGATCGGGTTGCTGCTCGAGAACAACGCAAGGGACGTGCCGCGGCCCGCCCGACGCTTCCGCGCGTTCGACACGCCTTTCGCGTAGATCGGCGGGGCCCCGAAGGTTCCCCCGCGTATCTCTTACGCGGTAGGAAGGCGTTGCCGCGACGCGCTCAGATCAGGGCGCCCTGGCGGCGCAGCTCGGTCTGCACGTCGCGCGGCGGCACGTCGCGCACCGCCTTGCCCCCGCGCGCGGCCATCGCCGCGCACACGCCCGCGGCCTGGCCGGTGGCCATCGCGATCGGCATGACGCGATAGGACGAGTGCGCCTCGTGGGTGCCCGAGATGCACCGGCCCGCCACCATGAGCCGGTCCACCCGCTGCGGCATCAGACAGCGGAGCGGGATGTCGTAGGACTCGCCGTCCGGCAGCCGCATCAGCACGGTGCCCTTCCCCTTTGGATTGTGGATGTCGAGCGGGTACGTTCCCCGCGCGATCACGTCGTCCGCCTTCCGCGCGCCCAGGATGTCCTCCGCGGTGAGCTGGTATTCCCCGGTGATGCGGCGCGTTTCGCGCACCCCGATCGTCACGCCGCTCTGGGCCACGTAGGACCGCTCGAAGCCCGGCACGTACTTGCGCAGGAAGGCGGCGATCTGCTTCATCTGGCTGCGCGCCTGCCACTCGGCCACCGTGAGATCCCACACGCTGGTGCCGAGCGCGCCGGTCACCCGCGTGCTGTTGACCGACAGCTCCCGCTCGTGCGGGGTCCCGAAGAAGAGGATGTCCTCGCGCGCGAGCTCCAGCTCACCGGCCGCGCTCGCCTCCCGCACCAGGTCCCAGAGTCCGTGCACGCCGCGCCACTGGTCGGGGTGCGCCTGCCGGTACGCCGCGAAGCCGTTCCGCTCGAACTCCACCATGCGGAACATCAGCGTCATCGGCTGCACGAGGGCGTCGCCCGCGCGGCCGACCTCGAAGGGCGCCCCCGCCAGCGCGGCCACGTCGCCGTCGCCGGTGGCGTCCACGATGGCCCGGGCCATCACGACGATGGGCCCCGACTTGGTCTCGAAGACCACGCCGTCGGGCCGGGGCGCGCCGACGACGCCGCTGGCGAAGGCGTACAGCAGGGCGCGGACGCCCGCCTCGTCCAGCAGATCGAGGGCCACGAGCTTGAAGATCTCCGGGTCGAACGGCACCACGTAGCCGGTCTGCGGCGACGGCCGGAGCGAGCCCCCCGCCGACTCCAGCCGATCCAGCAGCCGCTTGAGCGCGCCCTGGACCACCGGGTCGCCCGGGCCGTGATCGTGCGGCATCAGCTCGGACGCGGTCCCCGGCGCCGCCGAACCGCGCTGGGTGTGAAAGGACATGAGCGGCATCACGAGCGCCGCGGTGGCGTTGCCGCCCAGGAAGGCGTGGCGCTCCACCAGGATCACGTCCGCCCCGGCGTCGGCCGCGCCGAGGGCGGCCCCGAGGCCGGCGGGACCCCCGCCCACCACCAGGACGTCGCACTCCGCGGCGACCATCGCGGTGCGGGGCGCCAGGGTGATGGTCGCCGGCGCGCGGGGCCGGAGCAGCGGGGGCACGGGTCAGGCCGATCCGCGTCCCGCTTCGGCGGCCCGGAGGTCCCGCCGGTCGGTCAGGAGCCGCAGGGCGATCTCGGTGGTGCGCCGCGCCCGGTTCTGGATCTCCGGCACCGCCTTCTCGAGCCGCGCCTGCAGATTGCGCCGCAGGTCCCACCACCGGTCGATGTAGGCGATGAGCTGGCCCGCGTTGACCTGCTTGAGCGGCGGCATCGCGATCTCCAGATCCTCGAGGAAGCCCGCGACCTTGCTCGAGTAGGGCAGCGCCACGAACGGCACCCGGTTGAGCGCCGCGAAGATCAGGAAGTGCAGCCGCATGCCCACCGCGAAGTCGAAGTGGCTCATGAGCGAGAGGAGCTGGCCCGACGTGTACTCGCCCTTCAGCACGGTGGCCTGGTGGGCGTGGGCCATCTTCGACACCACCGCGTGGCAGTGCTGGGTGTCCTTCTGGCGCGGCTCCATGGGCACGAACACCAGATCCGCGTCGAGCCGGTCGACCATGTAGTCGGCCGCGTTGGCGAGCAGCGCATGGTAGTGCGTCTCGTCGATGTCGGGCGCGGCCGAGCCCGGCTCCCGCACCGAGAGGCCGATCAGCCGGCGGTTCTGGTTCAGCCCCTCTCGCTGCAGCGCATCCTCGGGGATCGGCTCGGGCTCGAGCAGGAACGCGGGGTCGGCGGTCACCTCGATGTCGCGCACCCCAACTTCCTCGAGGAGCTGGCGGGCGCGCCGCTCCCGGACCGTCACCGCGTCCACCCGGCTCAGGGTGTCGCGCACCAGGGTCCGCGCCGCCGCATCGTGGAGTGGGCCCGCGCTCACCGCGTAGACCAGCACCGGCACGCTGTGCTCCTGCGCGAGCTCGACCTCTCTGAGATACACCGCGGCCGCGTCGTCGTAGAGGATGCCGCCGCCGCCCAGGATCAACAGATCGAGCTCGGCGACCTCCGGCCGCACTTCGTCGCGCGAGAGATCGCGCACCGGGATGCTCTTCTCCACCTTGTGCCGCGCCGCGGTGTCCTTGGCGTCGCGCGAGAACACGGTGATCTCGCAGGGCACCGCGGCGCGGAGCTGCGCCACGATGGACTGGAGGATCGCCTCGTCACCCAGATTGAGCCCGCCATACGATCCCGAGATGCCGATCCGGTACACGTGGTCCGCCGCTGGTTGGTCATGGGCGGGGACAACTACAACTCCTGTGCCAGCGAGAACGGACGCGATGTGAGGGTTTTACGAAGGAAGGATCAGGCCGGTCGGTCGGAACTTCCCGGTGGCAACCGGAAGGAACTTCCCGTCGGACCGATCGATGGCGCGCGAGCTCGCGCGGTCACGACCCGGGTGGGCACGCCGCTTGCTTTGACTCGTTCGCATGATCACCATGACCCGGCGCCGATGGATCGTCGCGGCCGTCGCCCTCGTCGTCCTGGCCGGCCTCGCCTCCGCCATCGCGCTCTTCTTCATCGACGAGCCGCTACGCCGCTACACCGAGGCGAAGATGAACGCGCGCCTGCAGGGCTACACCGCCACGATCGGCGCGCTCCACTTCAGCCCGCTCAACTTCTCGCTCGAGCTTCGGGACACCGTCATCGTCCAGCACGAGCATCCCGATCCGCCGGTGGCCAACATCGGGCGGCTCTACGCGAGCGTGCACTGGCGGGCGCTCCTGGCCGGGCGCGTGGTCGGCGACATCCTCATCGACCGTCCGGTGGTGGTCCTCGATCTGCCCCAGGCGAAGGAAGAGATCGACGACGCCACCCCGGTGAAGGACAAGGGGTGGCAGGACGCGCTCCAGGCCATCTATCCCCTCAAGATCAACCAGCTCCGGATCTCCCGGGGCGACATCACCTACAAGGACAACGGCCCCTTCAAGCCCCTGCGGGTCCAGGACCTCGAGCTCGAGGCCTCCAACATCCGCAACGTGCACTCCGAGGTGGGGGTCTATCCCTCGCCGATGCGCCTGACCGCGCGCGTGTTCGAGGGCGGCTCGGTCAGCGCCACCGGCTGGGCCGACTTCCTCGCCGCGCCCCACGCCGCGTTCATGACCGACATCAAGCTCGACGGCATCGAGCTCGACTACTTCAAGCCGATCACCAACCGCTACAACCTGGCGGTGGCCAAGGGCACGCTCTCCGCGTACGGCGAGGTCGAGATCGCGCCGCAGTTCAAGTCGGTGAAGCTGTGGAACGCCACCGTGGACGGCGTGCACGTGGACTACGTGCACACCCCGCAGATGGCGGGGGTGGGCAAGGAGGTGGCGCGCGAGGCGACCAAGGCCGCCGACAAGTCGCAGGACCCCGGCCTCATGTTCCGGATAGACCGCCTGGAGATCGTCAGGAGCAACTTCGGCTTCGTGAACAAGACGGTGAGCCCGAGCTATCGGGTCTTCCTGAACGATACCGCCATGACCCTCACGAACCTGAGCAGCCTGCCGAGCGGAGAGACGTCGCAGGCCAAGCTGACCGGCAAGTTCATGGGCAGCGGACCGGCCAGCGCCGACTTCAAGCTGCGCCCGACCCGGCCGGGCCCCGACTTCGACCTGGCGGTGGAGATCGAGGAGACCGATCTCAGGACCATGAACGACCTGCTGCGGGCCCACGGCAACTTCGACGTGACGGCGGGCCGCTTCTCCATGTACACCGAGATCGCGGTCCGGGACCGGCGGATGTCCGGCTACGTCAAGCCGCTCTTCCAGGACATGACCGTCTACGACGCGCGCCAGGATCGCGACAAGAACGTGCTGAGAAAGGTCTACGAGGGCGTGGTGGGCGGCATCTCGCGGGTGCTGCAGAACCGGCCGCGGGACGAGGTGGCGACCCGCATCGAGATCTCCGGCCCGCTCGACAAGCCGAACGCCGGCATCATCGAGACCGTCGTCGGCCTGGTCCAGAACGCGTTCTTCAAGGCCATCCTGCCCGGCTTCGAGGCCCGCCTGCGCCGCCGCTGAGCCGCTGTGATAGTCTCGTGGCCATGGCGGAGTTCAAGGTCACCTGCCCCTGCTGCGACGGACGCCTCACCATCGATCCGGCGCTCGAGGCGGTCATCGCGCACGAGCCGGCGCCCCGGGCGAAGTCCGGGCTCGGGCTCGACGACGCGCTCGCCTCGCTGAAGGGCGCCGAGGCGCGCCGCGCCGAGCGCTTCAAGGAAGAGCTCCGAAGGCCCAGGAGAAGAAGCCGCAGGTCCTCGACAAGATGTTCAAGGAGGGGATCAAGAAGGCCAAGGACATGCCCGGCCGTCCCCTCAATCCGCTCGACCTCGACTAGCCGCCGTGCCCGGCAGCGATCTCACCGCCGCGCTCCTCCGGCGGGTCAGTCGATCCTTCTATCTCTCGCTCGCCGTCCTGCCCGGGTCGGTGCGGCCGACCATCGGGCTCGCGTACCTGTTCGCGCGCGCCTCCGACACCATCGCGGACACGCGGCTGATCGACCGGGCCTCGCGCATCGCGCATCTGGAAGCCCTGCGCGCCGCGCTCGCCGCGCCCGACGCGGCCCCGATCGTCGCCGTCGTGGACGCGACCGCCGCCGCGCAGGCGCTGCCCGCGGAGCGCAGGTTGCTCGAGCGGCTGCCCGACTGCCTGGCCGCCTACCGCGCCCTGCCGCCGGCGGACCGCGGGCGGGTGCACGCGGTGCTCAACACGATCATCGAGGGCCAGATCCAGGACCTGCGCGTCTTCCCGGGTGAGGACGAGGGCAAGCTGGCCGCGCTCGAGACGCGCGAGGATCTCGACCGCTACACGTACCTGGTGGCGGGCTGCGTGGGGGAGTTCTGGACCGAGGTGCACGTGGCCCATCGCCCCCGCCTCGCCCGCTGGGACCTGCCGCGCATGCGCGCGCTCGGCACGCGCTTCGGCAAGGGCCTGCAGCTCACCAACGTGCTGCGCGACGTGCCGCGCGACCTGCGCCAGGGCCGCTGCTACCTGCCCCGCCAGGACCTGGCCCGGTTTGGCCTCGAGCCGCGCGACCTGCTGGACCCGGCGCGGGCGCCCGCCGCGCGGCCGCTCCTCGGCGAGTGGCTCAACACCGCGCTCGATCACTACGAAGCGGGCTGGCAGTACACGTTCGCGATCCCGCGGCGCGAGGCGCGCATGCGGCTGGCCTGCGCGTGGCCGCTGCTGATCGGGCTCCGGACCCTCGACCTGCTCGCCGCCTCGCCCAACTGGCTCGATCCGGCCATCACGCTCAAGGTCCCGCGCGTGCGCGTCTACGGGCTGATGGCCCATTCGCTCGGCACCGTGTGGTCCACCCGCGCGCTCGGCCGCCAGGCCCGGCGCCTGCGCGAGCGCATCCGGCCATGAGCCAGACCGTCGCGATCATCCAGGCCGACATCTTCACCGAGCGGCCCTTCGCCGGCAATCCGGCCGCCGCGGTGCTGGACGCCGACCACCTCGACGCGGCCGCCATGCAGCGGATCGCGGCCGAGATGCTGGTGCCGGGCACCGCGTTCGTCTCCGCCTCGACACAGGCGGGCGTGGACTGGCGGCTCCGCATGTTCACCCCGAAGCGCGAGGTCGGCTACTCCGGCCACACCGCGCTCTGCGGCACGCACGCCCTGGTCGAGAGCGGCCGCCTCGCGGGCGATCGCGTCACCTACGAGACGCCGTCGGGGCTCCTGCGCGTCGACGTGGAGCGCGACGCCGGCCGCGCGCTGATGTGGCTCGAGCCCCCGCTTCCCGCGTGCCGGCCTTTCGATGGCGACCTGGGGGAGATCCTGGACGCGCTCGGCCTGTCCCGCGCCGCGGTGGGTGGCTGGGCGCGCCCGGTGGTGACGCCCGACCAGGATCTTCTGTTGCCCGCGCGCGATCTGGCCGCGCTGCGGGCGCTCGAGCCCGACATGCGCCGCCTGGCCGCGGTGCGCGCCCCGCAGCACGCGCGCGGCGTCTGCGTGGTCTCGCGCGAGACGGTGGACCCGGGCTCGCGCAGCCACTGCCGCTTCTTCGCCCCGCACTACGGCATCCCGGAGGACATCGTCACCGGCTCCGTCCACTCTTCCCTCGGCGTCTGGCTGCTCGAGGCGGGCGCGCTCCCCGCCACCGACGGGCGCATCGTCTTCACCGCCGAGCAGGGCGACGGGCTCGGCCGCCCCGGGCGCCTGCAGGTGGAGCTCACCGCGAAGGCCGGGCACGCCGAGCGCGTGCGCGTCGGAGGCCGCGCGATCACCGTGCTCACCGGCCGCCTGCGGTCTCACGCATGAGCGCGCGCGTCGGGGTGGACATCGGCGGCACCTTCACCGACATCGTGCTGCGCCTGCACGACGGCGCGCTACGGGTCAGCAAGGTCTCCTCCACGCCCGAGGATCCCGGGCTCGCGGTGGTGCGCGGGCTCGACGCGCTCCTCCACGCGGCCGGCGTCGCCCCCGCGTCCGTCGTCGAGGTCGTGCACGGCACCACGGTGGCGTCCAACACCATCCTCCAGAAGAAGGGCGCGCGCGTCGGGCTCCTGACCACGCGGGGGTTCCGGGACGTGCTCGAGATCGGGCGCGTGCGCACGCCCGATCTCTTCGACCTCACGTGGGAGAAGCCCGAGCCCCTGGTCGAGCGCCGCCACCGCCTCGAAGTCGACGAGCGGATCGCCGCCGACGGCGCGGTCGTGCGCCCGCTCGATCGCGAGGGGCTGCTGGCCGCCGCGGAGCGCCTGGTCGCCGACGGCGTCGACGTGGTGGCGGTGAGCTTCATCAACAGCTACGTGAATCCGGCCCACGAGCGCCTGGCCGAGAGCCTGCTCGCCGCGCGCTTCCCCACCCTCGACGTGACCGCGTCCTACCGCGTGCTGCCCGAGATCAAGGAGTACGAGCGCACCAGCACCACGGTGGTGAACGCCTATCTCCTGCCCGTGATGCGCCGCTACCTGGCGACCCTCGCGGCGGGCCTGCGGGGGATCGGCGTGGAGGCGCCGCTGCTGGTGGTGGCCTCCAACGGCGGCGTGGTGGGCGCGCAGGGCGCGGGCGAGCGGCCGGTCTTCGCGGTGGGGTCGGGGCCGGCGGCCGGGGTGGCGGGCGCGGCGCGGCTCGGGCAGGTCGCCGACACGCCGAACCTCATCGCCTTCGACATGGGCGGCACCACCGCCAAGGCCTCGCTGGTGGAGAACGGGCGCGTCTCGCTGACCACCGAGTACGAGTTCCGCGAGGGCATCAGCACGTCGAGCCGCTTCATCAAGGCGGGCGGCTACATGCTGAAGGTCCCCGCCATCGACATCGCCGAGGTGGGCGCGGGCGCCGGCTCCATCGCGCACATCGACGACGGCGGCCTGCTGCGGGTGGGGCCGGAGTCGGCCGGCGCGCATGCCCGGCCCCGCCTGCTACGCGCTGGGCGGCACGCGGCCCACCGTCACCGACGCCAACGTGGCCCTGGGCTTTCTCAACCCCGGCTACCTGGCGGGCGGCGAGCTCCGGCTCGACGCGCAGCGGGCGCGCGCGGCGATCCAGGCCCACGTCGCGGCGCCGCTCGGCCTCTCGGTGGAGGAAGCCGCCCACGGGATCAGGGAGGTCGCCAACGCCAACATGGCGCGCGCGATCCGGTCGGTCACCATCGAGCGCGGGCGCGACCCGCGCGACTTCACCCTGGTGGCCTTCGGCGGCAGCGGCCCGGTGCACGCGGGCGACGTGGCCCGCGCGCTCGACATCCGCCGCGTGCTCGTGCCGGTCTCCCCCGGCGTGTTCACCGCGGTCGGCATGCTGGCCAGCGACGTGGAGCACCACTTCGTGCGCGCGGCGGGCGGCCCGCTCGACGAGCGCGTGCTCGAGCGGGCGAACGCCCGGCTCGACGAGATGACCGCGGAAGCGCTCGCCACCCTCGCCCAGGAGGGCTATCCGCGCGAGCAGGTGCGGCTCGACGCCCAGGCCGATCTCCGCTACGTCGGCCAGTCCTCCGAGCTCGTGATCCCGATCCGGGGCGACCGGATCACCGCGGACCGCCTGCCGCGCGCTGCGCGACGCGTTCGCGCGCGAGTACGCGACGACGTACGGCTACGCCACCGGCGAGGCGCTCGAGCTGGTCAACGTGCGCGTGGTGGCCACCGGGGTCCGACCGAGCCGCCTGGACTTTCGAACGATCCGCGTGGCGGCCGGGGCGCCCGTGCCCGCGACCCACCGGCTCGTGTCCTTCGACCGGCGCGCCCCCGCGCGGGAGACCCCGGTGCTGGGGCGCGCGGCGGTGGCCGCGGCGGGCCGGGCCGGGCCGCTCATCATCGAGAGCTACGACTCGACGGTGGTGGTGCCGCCCGGCTGGGCCGTCCGCCGCGACGCGGTGGACAATCTGCTGATCACCTTCGGAGAGGACGCATGATCGATCCCATCACGCTGGCCGTCATCAAGAGCGCGCTCGACTCGATCGTGGACGAGATGGCCTACACCGTCATCCGCACCGCGCGCTCCGAGATCATCAAGGACGTGATGGACTACTCGGCCGCCCTCTGCGACGCGCGGGGCCGCATGATCGCCCAGGCCAAGACCATCGCCCAGCACCTGGGCGCCATCCCCGACGCGATGGCCAGCGTGCTCGCCGAGTTCACCGGCGATCTCCGGCCCGGCGACGTGGTGGCCATGAACGATCCCTACCAGGGCGGCATGCACATCCCGGACGTCTTCCTCTTCATGCCGATCTTCTGGGACGGGGACGTCGAGGCCTTCGCGGTGGTGATCGGGCATCAGACCGACATGGGCGGGCGCGTGCCCGGCTCCAACGCGAGCGACTCCACCGAGATCTACCAGGAGGGCCTGCGCCTGCCGCCCATCAAGCTCTACGAGGGCGGCACGCATGAGCCGCTCGGTCCGGCGCATCATCGAGAAGAACGTGCGGGTGCCCGATCGCGTGCTCGGCGACCTGGGCGCCCAGTACGCGGCCTGCAAGGTGGGCGAGCGCGAGCTGGGGCGGCTCTACACCCGCTACGGCCGCGAGAGGCTGCGCCGCTACACCGCGGAGCTGCTCGACTACGCGGAGCGCCTCACCCGCGCCGAGATCGCCCGCTGGCCGCGGGGCACCTATCGCTTCACCGATCACCTCGACAGCGACGGCTTCAGCGACGAGCCGGTGCCGCTCACGGTGGCCATCACGGTGCACGCCGACGGGCACCTCACCTGCGACTGGACGGGCAGCTCGCCCCAGGTGAAGGCCGCGCTCAACTCCACGCTCTCCTTCACCAAGTCGTGCACCTATCTCTCGGTCCGCTCGGTGCTGCGCCAGGACGTGCCCAACAACGCGGGCGTCTTCCGCTGCATCGACGTGATCGCGCCCGAGGGCAGCATCCTGAACCCGTACCTGCCCGGCGCCTGCGCGGCGCGCGCGCTCACCGGCTACCGCATGCTCGACGTGATGCTGGGCGCGCTGGCCCAGGCCCTGCCCGACCGCGTGCCCGCGGCGGGCGAGGGCGGCAACACCGTGCTCTCGATCGGCGGGCAGACCGCGGACCGGCGCCCGTTCGTGATCGTGGACATGATCACCGGCGCGTGGGGCGGCCGCCCGGACAAGGACGGCATGGAGGCGGTGACGAACCCCTCGCAGAACATGTCCAACACCCCGGTGGAGGTGCTGGAGGCGCAGCACCCGATCCGCATCGAGGAGTACGGCTTCGTGCCCGACTCCTGCGGGGCCGGTCGCTTCCGCGGCGGCCTCGGCCTGCGCCGCGTCTACACCCTGCTGAACGAGGAGGCCACGCTCCAGCTCCGCTCCGACCGCATGCGCTTCCTCCCCTACGGGCTCGACGGCGGCGGGCCCGCGCGCGGCACCCGGAACGTGCTCAACCCGGACGGAGAGGCGCGCGTGATGCCGGCCAAGTTCGCGGTGATCCTGAAGCGCGGCGACGTGATCCTGCACGAGCAACCGGGCGGGGGCGGCTTCGGCGATCCCTTCACGCGCGACCCCGAGCGGGTCGCCGCCGACGCGCGGAACGAGAAGATCTCGCTCGCGTACGCGCGCCGGGAGCACGGCGTGGTCCTCGAGCCGGGCACCTTCAAGGTGGACGCGGCGGCGACGCGCGCCCTGCGAGAGCGGCGGGCCTAGTCCCTGAGGGGCAGCGCGTAGAGATCGGGCGGGTTGATCCGCGCGCGCCCGAGCTGGGCCGCGAAGTGCAGATGCGGCCCGGTGGAGCGGCCGGTGGTGCCCACGGTGCCCACGGTCTGACCGCGCTCCACCATCTGGCCCTCGGTCACCGCCACGCCGTCCAGGTGGAAGTAGAGCGTGTAGAGCCCCAGGCCGTGGTCGAGGACCACGAAGCGGCCCGCGAAGAAGAACTCGCCGAGCAGCGCCACCCGGCCCCGGTTCGACGCGACCACCGGGGTGCCGCGGTCGGCCGAGTAGTCGATCCCGGAGTGCGGCATGCGCGGCTGGCCGTTGATGATGCGCCGGGAGCCGAACCCGCCGCCCGGCTTGCGGCTCGCCACCGGCTGGGTGAAGGCACCGCGCCAGAGGCGCTCGGGCGTGACCGTGTCGTAGAGGGCGCGCATCCGCACCGCCTCGTTGGCCGCGCGCCGCTCCGCCTCCGGGTCGAGGTTCACCATGCCGCCGGGGAGCGTGAGGCGCTCCACCGGGAAGCCGCCCGCCTTGACCGTCACGGTGCCCGCCGCCTTGCGCGGCACGCCGCCGCCGTCCACGAGCCCGATCCGCCACGGCACTTTCCCGGGCTTGGTCTCGAGGTCCACGCCGGCCAGCGCGGCGAACTCGGCGCCGTAGGGGAAGAAGGCCAGGTGCTGCGCGCCGAGGCTGCCCTCCACGTTCTGCGCGCCCTTGGTCCCGGCCACGAACACCAGCACCGTGTCCCCCTGCCGCGGCGCGCCGGCACCACGCGCACCTGCAGGGCGGCGGCGGGGACGACGGAGATGAGCGAGACGAGGACCGCGAGGACTGCGGCAACGTGGGGCATCGCGACGATTCTACGCCTGGGGCCGGGCGGGCCCTAGGAACCGCCCTCACCCTGCCCTCTCCCCTGAGGGGAGAGGGTGCTACGGGTCTTTCGGGGCGCTGCTGGCGCAGGAACTGCTCGATCTCGGCGACGAGATCGCCGGCGGGCGGCAGCTCGTCCTTGATCTCCGCGACCTCGGACGGCTCGATGGCCTCGGCCGGCGCGGGCGGCTCCTCGTCGTCGTCTCCGCTCTTGCGCTCGAGCCGGCGCACGTAGTCGCCGATCTTCGTGTTCTGCGAGACGATCGAGGCCAGGTTCTGGTCGAACTGCTCGGCGGCCTCGCGGAGATCGGTCAGGTCCGCCTCGGTGTCCAGCATGGTCAGCACGCGCCGCACCAGGGCCAGGGCCGCGCGCGGATTCTCGATCCCGGACACGTAGTGCGGGCACGTTCGCCCAGAGGCTGGCGGTCGGCACGCGCGCCTCCCGGCAGAGGGTATTGAGCACGCCCACGATCCCGGTCGGGCCCTCGTAGCGGGTCGGCTTGAGACCCAGGCGCTCGGAGAGCTCGGGGTCGTAGGAGCTGCCCGACAGCCGGATGGGCTGGGTGTGGGCCACCTCGGCGAGCAGGGCGCCCAGGGTGAGGACCATCGAGGCCCGGGAGCGCCGCGCCAGCTCGAGCACCGCCGCGCAGTACGTCCGCCACTTGAGATGCGGCTCGATGGCGACGCCCACGACGATGTCGCGCTCGAGCTCCGAGGGCTGGGCGAGGGAGAACTCGGTGGCCGGCCAGACGATCTCGCGCTCGGTCCGGGAGCCGGTCTTGAAGCGCACGTAGGGGCGGGAAAGGCCGAAGTGGTAAAAATCTTCCGGGTCGATGGTGGCGAGCGGCCGCGACGTCCAGATCTGGCTCAGGTAGCGGGCGGCGGTGGTGGCGGACTCGGCCGCGTCGTTCCAGCCCGAGAACGCCATGATGATGATGGGCCGGCGCAGCTCCCCCGGCTCCTCGTGGAGCGTCAGGTACTCGCTCATCGGCGGCGCTCCCTCCTGTTGAACACGAGCATGCCTGAGCCGCCCGGGGGCCGCAACCGCAAAAGTCTCGAAATGAAAGTTGACGGCCCCGTGAGGCCTTCCGTATCATTACAAATCGAGCGGGACGGGCAGATCGAAGCGCCCTCAAGGAGGCAAGTCACCATGCGTGCATGGCTTTCGCTGGCATTGTTTTTCGGTGGTCTCGTGATGCTGACGTCGGCGTGCGCCACGTCGGAAGAGTGGTCGGACTGGAGAGGCCACAACACCCACTTCGCCTCGGGTACCCACGGGGTCTTCTCGCTGCGGAACAATCGAGATGGCTCGAATCCGCGCGTGAGCCGCACGGACGTGGATGCGGCGCGGCAGGAGAACTGGTGGGGCAAGGCCATCACGGTGAGCCCGGAGCAGATCTTCCAGAACTAGACGACGCCACATGCTCCGGCACCACCCGAGACTCCTGGGCGGCCTGCTGCTCACGGCCGCCCTGGTCGTCTCCGGGGGCGTGAGTCACGCCGCTCCCGAAGACGCCCTGATGCCCCTCGAGAAATACACCACGCTCAAGGGCAAGAGCCTGGCGTCCGCCCACCGGACGCGGCTGCTCCAGTTCTCCGCCCAGATCTACAACTGCCTCCCGTGGCTGGCCGTGCATCCGGGCGGGCTCGGCTTCCCGCGCGCCCGCGACAGCCAGGAGGACGACCGCTATCTCTCCACGTGGATCTTCGTGGACCAGCGCGAGGACGCGGTCTTCGCGGCCCTGCCCCAGGAGCGCCGGGTCTCCGCGATGTTCTCGCGCTACGGGGTGGACATGCTGCGGCGGATGTCGGCGCTGGCCGACGTGGTGGACGACGGCGACGTGGCCGGGCTCTCCGTCGTGCTCTCCTGGCTCAAGCCCGGCACGAGCCGGCCCGGCCGCCAGGCGGTGAACGAGACGTTCGCCCTCTTCATCGACAAGGGCACGCTGCGGGAGTTCCTGGCCAAGCGGGTGTCGGCCGAGGAGTTCACCAACCGGGCCAAGTTCACCCTCTTCGACGGCCTGGACCCGGTGGGGCGCGTGCCGATCGAGGTCTGGGAGGACTCGTTCAACTCGACCTACAAGGTGACCAACTACGAGCCCCCGAAAGGGGTCACCTGTCCCTGAGCTGACCCGCCCCCCCGTCCGCTCCCCGCAGTCGCACTCGGTGGTTTGACACCCCCCAGGGGTTCCGATAGCATCGAAATCACACGATGAAACTGCCCAATCGCCAGAAGACCCAGTTTTCCCTTATCTATCTGTTCATTGCGCTGATGGTCGTCCTGTCGGTGCAGAGCTGGCTGCGGGCGCCCCAGACCGTGGACATCCCGATGAGCCAGTTCCTGGCCCTGGTCCGCGAGGGCAAGGTGCTGAAGGTCACGCTGGGCGAGCGGGAGATCCAGGGCATCGCCAAGCCCGGCTCGCTCCCGATGCCCCCGCCGGGACCCGGGGACCGGCTCCGCGCGCTGCTGGGCCCCCAGGAAGGGCCGACCGCGTTCACCACCGCCCGCATCCCGGCCACCGAGGACTACCAGATCGTCCGCGAGCTCGAGAGCGCCAAGGTCGAGTTCTCCGGCCGCATCGAGTCCACCTTCTGGCGCGATCTCTTCTCGTGGGTCGTCCCGCTCATCATCATGGCCGCCCTCTGGCTCTTCCTGATGCGCCGGATGGGCGGCGGGCCGACCCAGGCCCTCTCCTTCGGCCGCTCCAAGGCGAAGATCTACGACCGCAAGGAGCTCAAGACCACCTTCGCGGACGTGGCCGGCGTGGAGGAAGCCAAGGCCGAGCTGATCGAGGTGGTGGACTTCCTCAAGAATCCCGAAGAAGTACCAGCGCCTGGGCGGCCGCATTCCCAAGGGCGTGCTGCTCGTCGGCCCACCGGGCACCGGCAAGACGCTGCTGGCCCGGGCGGTGGCGGGCGAGGCGGACGTGCCGTTCTTCTTCCTCTCCGGCTCCGAGTTCGTCGAGATGTTCGTGGGCGTGGGCGCCTCCCGCGTCCGCGATCTCTTCGAGCAGGCCAAGGAGAAGGCGCCCTGCATCGTCTTCATCGACGAGCTCGACGCGATCGGCAAGACCCGCGCGGGCAATACCGGCTTCCTGTCGGGCCACGACGAGCGCGAGCAGACGCTGAACCAGCTCCTCGCCGAGATGGACGGGTTCGACTCGTCCAAGGGCGTGATCATCATGGCCGCCACCAACCGGCCCGAGGTGCTGGACGCGGCGCTGATGCGGGCCGGCCGCTTCGACCGCCAGGTGGTGGTGGATCGGCCCGACGTCAAGGGCCGCGAAGCCATCCTCCTGGTGCACGCCCGCAACGTGAAGCTGGCGCCGAGCGTGGATCTCCACGTGCTCGCGGCCCGCACGCCCGGCATGGCGGGCGCGGACCTCGCCAACCTCATCAACGAGGCCGCGCTGCTCGCCGCGCGCAAGGGCAAGGACGCGGTGGACATGGCCGATCTCGAGGAAGCGGTGGACCGGGTGGTCGGCGGCCTCGAGCGGAAGAGCCGCGTGCTCTCGGAGAAAGAGCGCGACATCGTCGCGCATCACGAAATTGGGCACGCATTAGTCGCCTCCTCCCTGCCCCAGGCCGACCCGGTGCACAAGGTGACGATCATCCCGCGCGGGGTGGCCGCGCTCGGCGCCACCTACCAGCTCCCGCTGGAGGACCGCTACCTGCTCACCCGCAGCGAGCTGGAGGACCGGATCGCGGTGCTGCTGGGCGGGCGCGTGGCCGAGGAAGTCATCTACGGCGAGGTCTCCACCGGGGCCCACAACGACCTGGAGCGGGCCACCGAGCTGGCCCGCCTGATGGTCATGCAGTACGGCATGTCCGAGGAGCTCGGCCCCATGACCTTCGGGGGCGGCCAGCAGGCCATGTTCCTCCGCGGGTCGGGCCTGCCGCAGGAGCGTGAATACAGCGAAGAGAGCGCGCGTCGGATCGACGGCGAGACGCGATCGATCATCGATCGGATCTACGATCGCGTCCGCGACCTCCTGACCGCCCGCAAGCGGGTGCTCGTGGAGGCCGCGACCGAGCTCAAACAGAAAGAGACGCTGGAGGGCGACCGGCTCAGGCAGCTCCTGGCCGGGGAGCCCGCGGGAGTGCAACGATGATCTCTGTCAAGCGCAGCACATTGGCGTTCATTGTGCTCGTCACCCTCGTGGTGGGAGCGGGCCTCGGCACCTGGGGCGCGGGGGCGGTGGACCAGGTCAAGCCGTCCGGGCCGGGCAGCGCGCTGCCCCTCACCCCCCTGCCCGCCGGCACGCAGCCGCGCATCATTCCCGCGGCCCTGCCGATTCCCTCGGGCAGCTTCGCCCAGGTCGCGGAGAGCGTGGGGCCGGCGGTGGTCAACATCAACACGGTCACCCGGGTGAGCGGCCGCACCCCGGTGGAGGAGTTCTTCGGCGACGAGTTCTTCAAGCGCTTCTTCGGGGACGCGCCCGAGCGCCAGCAGGTGCAGCGCAGCCTGGGCTCCGGCGTGATCGTGGACCCGTCGGGCATCGTGCTCACCAACGCTCACGTGGTCGAGCGCGCCACCGAGATCGAGGTGTCCACCGCGGACGGCAAGAAGCACAAGGCCAAGCTCGCGGGCGTGGACAAGAAGACCGACCTGGCCGTGCTCAAGCTGCAGGGCGGCGGGCCCTACCCGGCCGCCAACCTGGGCGACTCCGACACGGTGCGGGTGGGCGACTGGGTGCTGGCCATCGGCTCGCCGTTCGGGCTGCAGAAGACGGTGACCGCCGGCATCATCAGCGCCAAGGGCCGGTCCATCGGGCAGGGCCCCTTCGACGACTTCCTGCAGACCGACGCGGCCATCAATCCGGGCAACTCCGGCGGCCCGCTCGTGAACATGTCGGGCGAGGTGGTCGGCATCAACAGCGCGATCCTCTCGCGCACCGGCGGCAACGTGGGCATCGGCTTCTCGATCCCGGTCAACATGGCGAAGCGGATCTACACCGAGCTCGCCGCCAAGGGCAAGGTCACGCGGGGCTGGCTCGGCGTGTCCATCCAGCCGCTGACCCCCGAGCTGGCCAAGAGCTTCGGGCTCAAGGAGCCGAACGGCGTCCTCATCTCGGACGTCATGCAGCAGAGCCCGGCCGCCTCCGCGGGCATCGCCTCCGGTGACGTCATCATCGAGTTCGACAAGAAGAAGGTGGACTCGCCCCAGGAGCTGCAGAAGGCGGTGGCCGCGACCACGCCGGGCCGCGCGGTGCCGCTCAAGGTGTGGCGCGACAAGGGCGAGAAGACCCTCGAGATCAAGATCGGCGAGACGCCCGACGAGACGGTCGCGCTCAAGCCCACCAACAAGGGCAAGAGCCTGCTCGGCCTCGACGTGCGCCCGATCACCCCGGAGCTGGCCCGCCAGCTCAACCTGCGCACGCCGGACGGCGTCATCGTCTTCTCGGTGGACGAGGAGAGCGCGGCGTCCGAGGCCGGGCTCCAGCGCGGCGACGTCATCCGCGAGGTCAACCGGCAGAAGGTGCGGAGCGTCCCGGACTTCGAGAAGGTCACCAAGGACATGAAGGACGGCGACCGCGTCACCGTATTGCTCCAGCGCGGCCCGCAGTCCCTCTACGTCGCCTTCACGGTGGCGAGGGGCTAGCCGGTCGTCGCTCCGTCGTAGGTTTCCCGCCGGCTCATCTGCCGCTGGAAATCCAGATAGGCCTGGCGGGTGAGGGGCGGCTTGGCCTGGGCCACGACCTGGCGGCCCACCGTCGCGCCGTCGGCCAGCAGGTCCACCACCATGGAGGCGAGCGCCTTCGCGTTGGTGAGGTAGGTCAGCTCGGGATCCACGATCTCGTAGTCCGCGCCGTGCGGCGTGCCCTTCGCGCCGCCCACGTAGGGATGGATGATCGGCATGACCTGCCCGAGATCGCCCATGTCGGTGGAGCCGGTGCGGTGCCGGATCGTGCGCACGTTGTCCTCGCCCACCAGGTCGGCCGCGATGGCCCGGAAGCGCTCCACCATCAAGGGGTCGCAGCGGAGCGGCATGTAGCCGGGCAGGGTCTCGATCTCCACGGAACAGCCGAGCGCGAGCGCCCCCGCGCGCAGCGCGCGATCCACCTTGCGGTCCGCGTCCGCGATGGCCTCGAGCGATTTGCCGCGCACGAACGTCTCGAGCCGCACCTCGCCGGGGATGACGTTCACCTGCGAGCCGCCGTGGGTGATGATCGGGTGCACCCGGATGGTGTCCTCGTCGCGAAACGTCTCTCGGATCGCGTTGATGGCCATGAGGCCGATCTGGGCCGCGTAGAGCGCGTTGATGCCCATGTGCGGGGCGCCACCCGCGTGCGAGGCGCGCCCGACGTAGCGGACGGTCTTCACCACGCAGCCGTTGTTGGACATCGGCACCGCGAGCTTGCCCTCCTCGGGGCGCGGGGTGGCGTGGATCATCATCCCCATGTCCACGTCGTCGAGATGGCCGAGCCGCAGCATCTCCGGCTTGCCGCCCATGAACTCGAGCCGGCCCGCGTCGCGCTGGGCCACCCGCCACTCCACGTCGCCGTACTCCTCGGCGGGCACGCCGATGAAGGCCACGCGGCCGGCCAGGTGCTCGAAGGCGCCCGCCTCCAGCAGGCCCATGGCCGCGCCCAGCATCCCCGCCACCTGCGCGTTGTGGCCGCAGGCGTGCGCGGCGCCGGTCTCCGGGTCGGCCACCGGGTGCCCCACCACCACGAGGCCGTCCAGCTCGCCGAAGAGGGCCAGCGTGGGCCCGTCGCCCGCGCGCCCGGCCGCGTCGGCGCGCACGCCGGTCAGGGCCAGCCCGGTGCGCGGCGTCAGGCCCATGCGCTCGAAGGTCTGCGCGACCAGCTTCCCGGTCTTGAATTCCTTGAACCCGAGCTCGGGGTGGCGGCGGATCGTCTCTCCCAGCTCGATGATCGCAGCACCGCGGCGGTCGATCGCCGCACGCACCTGCGCCATCAGGTCGGCCTTGGTCATGTCGTGATCTCCTCGCTCAGCGCCCGCCGGTGACGGCCAGGGTGTGCCCGGTGACGTAGGTGGCCTCGTCGGAGGCCAGGAACAGGACCGCGTCGGCCACCTCGGCGGGGCGGCCGAGACGGCGCAGCGGCGTCATGCGGTTGGGGCTGTACTCGACCGTCTCGTTCAGGCGCCGGAGGCCCGCGCCGACGCGCTCGGTGTCGATCGGGCCGGGCGCCACCGCGTTGACGTTGATGCCGTGCTCGGCCAGCTCCAGCGCGACGTCTCGGATGAAGCCGTGCACTCCCGCCTTGGCCGCCGAGTAGGCCGCGCCGCCCTGATAGTAGGCGGTCCACGGGGTGCCCTCGCGCGCGCCGGAGGACAGGCACACGATGCGGCCGTAGCGCCGGCGCATCATGTGCGGCACCGCCGCGCGGGTGCAGAGGAAGGTGGAGCGGAGGTTCAGGCGGAGGACGAAGTCCCAGTCGTCCACCGTCATCTCCCAGATGCGCGCGTTGCGGCTGCCGCCCACGTTGTTGACCAGGATGTCGAGCCGGCCGCCCCGCTCCACCGCGGTGGCGATCAGCCGCGCGGCCGGCTCCTCCTCGGTCACGTCGCCCACGACGGCGGCGGCCCGGCCACCCGCCTGGGTGATCGCGGCGACCGCGCGCTCGAGTCCGGGCCCGTCCACGTCGCCCAGGATCACGTGCGCGCCCTCGCCGGCCAGGCGCTCCGCGATCGCGCGGCCCAAGCCGTGGGCAGCGCCCGTCACCACCGCGACCTTGCCGTCCACTCGTCCCATGGCGCGCCTATTATATTCGCTCGGCTCGCCTTCGGCTGCACCTCGCCCGGCCACTGCGGTAAAATCCCTCCGCACGCCCAGATCCCAGGAGGATTCGACCCGATGCCGACTCGCCGCGACCTGTTCAAGCAAGCCGGAGCCGCCGCCGCCCTCGCCGCGCTGTCGCCCGTCGCCGCGGCCGCTCAGGCCCGGAAGCCGACGCTCACCATCGGCTTCCCGTCCACGCCGGAGACGATCGACCCGCACCAGTTCCGCTCGGTGCTGAGCGGCTCGATCATCAACCTCATGGGCGAGGGGCTCTTCACGCGCGATCCGCAGACCATGGAGATCAAGCCGCTCCTGGCCGAGTCGGTGAAGAACCTCAACCCGAACACGTGGGAGATCAAGCTGCGCCGCGGTGTCAAGTTCCACAACGGCGAGGACTTCAACGCGGACTCGGTCAAGTTCACCATCGAGCGCGCCGTCCTCTCGAAGCTCAACACGCTCGCCAAGCTCACCATGCCCCCGTCGTTCGGCCAGGAAGTGGTCATCGTCGATCCCTACACCGTCCGGATCGTCACCAAGGTGCCGGATCCGATGCTGCCGGCCCGGCTCGCCGCCGAGTCCATGAACATCGCCCCCGCCAAGGGCCTGGCCGAGTTCCGGGACAAGTTCGTCACCGACCGCTTCATCGGCACCGGCCCCTTCCGCTTCGTGGAGAACGTGGTGGGCGACCGCGTGGTGCTGGAGGCGAATCCGGACTACTGGGGCCCGAAGCCGCCCAGCCAGAAGATCGTCTGGCAGGTGATCCCGGACGCGGCCACCCGGCTGGCCGCGCTCCAGCGCGGCGACGTCGACGTGATGCTGAACCTCCCGTTCCCGCTCGCGCCCACCGTCGAGGGCGACAGCCAACCTCCGCGTCTACTCCGAGCTGAGCTCGCTCACCCACGGCATCCTGCTCAACGCCCGCGAGTCCGCGCCGCTGAAAGACCGGCGCGTGCGCCAGGCGCTCGAACATGGCGGTGGACCGCGCGGCCATTCTCAAGGGCCTCTACTCCGGCCGCGGCCAGTTCCTCAACACGGTCACCGGCAAGAACGTGGCCAACACCATCGACCCGGGCGCCTATCCCTACGATCCGGCGCGCGCCAAGGCGCTCCTCGCGGAGGCGGGCTTCGGCCAGGGCTTCGAGCTGACGATGTGGCAGTCGATCGGCCGCTGGGTGCTCGCCGAGGAGACCGCGCAGGTCATCGCGGGCTACTGGGACAAGGTCGGGGTCAAGACCAAGGTACAGGTGCTGGAGTGGGCGGAGTACAACAAGCGCTCGGCCGCCTCCACCCACAAGGACTGCTTCTACTACGCCTTCATCAACGGCACGTGGGACGCCTCCTACACCGTGCAGCGCTTCAAGCCCGACTTCCAGACCTTCCGCTACTTCGACGCCTCCGGCGACCTGCTCAAGACCATCGAGGAGTACGAGCGCACCTTCGATCCGAAGAAACGCAAGGAGCTCGGCGCCAAGGCGCTCACGGGGCTGCACGACGAGGCGGTGTGGCTCTTCCTCTGGCAGCTCGACGAGCTGTTCGGCGTCTCGAAGAAGGTCAAGGGCTTCAAGATGCGCCCGGACAATTTCCTCTGGGTGCGCGACACCTACGTGGAGGCCTGAAGCGCTTCCGTTCCTCCTCCGCCGGCTCGGCCACGCGGTCATCGTGGCCGTCGGGGTGTCGCTCGTCGTCTTCGGCCTCGTCCACCTCTCGGGCGATCCGGTGCTGCTCATGGTGTCGAGCGACGCGCCGCCCGACGTGGTCACCGCCACGCGGCACGCGCTGGGCTTCGACCGCCCGCTCTACCGAGCAGTTCGGCCGCTACGTGACCCGCGCCGCCCAGGGCGACCTGGGCGTGTCCTTGCGCAGCAGCCGTCCCGTCGCCGCCCTGATCCGGGAGCGCCTGCCCGCGACCGTGGAGCTGACGCTGGCCGCGCTGCTGATCGCGGTAGCCGTCGCGGTGCCCGCCGGCATCGTCTCCGCGGTCCGCCGCGGCTCGCTGGTGGACCGCGTGGCCATGGTGGGCGCGGTGGCCGGCCAGGCGGTGCCCATCTTCTGGCTCGCGCTGCTGCTGATCACGCTGTTCGGCGTCTACCTGCGCTGGCTGCCCGTCTTCGGCCGCGGCTCCCTCGCCCACCTGGTGCTGCCCGCGGTGAGCCTCTCCACCGTGATCCTCGGGCGCCTCGCCCGCCTGGTGCGCTCGAGCATGCTGGAGGTCCTGGGCCAGGACTACGTGCGGACCGCGCGGGCCAAGGGCGTGGCCGAGCCGCGGGTGCTCGCGGCGCACGCGCTCAAGAACGCGGCGATCCCCATCGTGACCCTGCTCGGCCTGCAGTTCGCCCAGCTCCTGGGCGGCGCGGTGGTGACCGAGACCATCTTCGCCTGGCCCGGCATCGGGCGCCTCGTCGTGGAGGCGATCTTCAACCGGGACTTCCCGGTGGTGCAGGGCGTGGTGCTGGTGGTCTCGCTGATCTTCGTCACCGTGAACCTGCTGGTGGACCTGGCCTACGCGGCGCTCGACCCGCGCATCCGCTCCGAGGCCGCCTGATGCGGCGCGATCCGGTGTTCTGGCTCTCCGCGGCCACGCTCGGCGCTCATCCTGGCTCGCCGCCGTCTTCGCGGAGCGGCCTCGCCCCGTACGGGCCGAACGAGCAGGACATCCTGAAGCGGCTGCAGCCGCCGGGCATTCCCGGGCACGTGCTCGGCACCGACGAGGTCGGCCGCGACATCCTGAGCCGCCTGATCCACGGCGCGCGGATCTCGCTCCTGATCGGGGTGATCGCGGTGGGCCTGTCGTGCCCGCTCGGCGTGCTCGTCGGCCTCGTCGCGGGCTACGTGGGCCGGCGCACCGACGACGTCCTGATGCACGTCACCGACATCCAGCTCGCGATCCCGACCATCCTGCTCGCGCCGGCCTCAGCGGTCGAAGATCCCCTCGGGGATGAGCGCGGTGACCACGTAGTTCGGCACGTCCACCACGTTGCTCACCCGCAGGTCCACCGCCACGCTCGAGATGACGTAGGCCTGCTCGCGCGTGAAGCCGCGCTCCTGCAGCAGGTCGATCATGTTGAGCAGCGCGTTGCGGCAGGCCAGGGTGAGGTTCTCGCCCTCGTTCACGCCGTCGTCGCGGATCGGCATGCCGGTGGCGGCCAGGAAGCGCTTCGGCGCGGCCCACTCCGGCGGGGCGAAGTAGTCGCGGTGCCGGAAGCGCGGGCCGCGCGCCAGCGTCTTGCCCGCGCCGCGGATCACCTTGAACTTGACCACCGCGGTGGCGCCCATCTCGACCGCGGTCACGCACACCTCGCCGTCGCCCTGGGCGAAGTGGCCGTCGCCCACCGAGAACAGCGCGCCCTCCACCGCGACCGGGAGCTGGAGCGTCGCGCCCTTGGTGATCTGCTTGACGTCCATGTTGCCGCCGTTCTCGCGCGGCGGGATCGTGCGCAGGCCGTGGGTGGCCGCCGCGCCCGTGCCGGGCACCGCGCCCGCCGCGTCGGGCGTCATGACGAGGCCGCCGCGGCTCAGCAGGTCCTGCTCGCGCCGGGCCCAGGCGGCCACCTGCGCGTGCGACGGCGCCACGCCGATCACGCCCATGAAGGACGCGCCGGGAATGCGCACCCCGGGCAGCTCCTTCGAGGTGGCCCAGCCGTCGGCGATGCTCCAGTGCACGAGATACGGCACCGTGTAGAGATCGCGCAGGAAGCCGAGTCCCGGCACGATGCCGGTGAAGGCGTGGGGCTGCGGCAGGATGTCCACGAACTCGATCTCGAGGAGATCGCCCGGCCGGGCGCCCTTCACGAGCACCGGCCCCGTGATCGGGTGGATGGCGCCCGCGTCCATCGTGGCCATGCTCGCCGCGGTGGTGGTGGGCCCGAGCTGGCCATCCACGCCGTCGCGGGTCTCGAGCACGACCTCCTCGCCCTCGGCGACTTCCAGGATGGGCGGGACGTCCGGGTGCCACCGGTTGTGCCCGGTCCCGGGCTGCTCGATCAGCCGCTTGCCGCGATCGATCTCGACGCTCTTCATGATGACGCCTCCGCGCTCCGGAATCCCCGCCAGCGCTCCTCGGCCTGCGCGAAGCCGGGCCCGCGATCGATCAACGGCAGATCGTGGGCGCGACGCGCGCGCTCCTCCTGGGTGGCCGTCTTGTCCACCTCGAGCGTGGCCGCGTCCACCACCACGCCATAGTCCTCGAGCGCGCCACGCGGCGTGATGAAGCCCCGCGCCACGTCCTGGCGCACGCGCTCCGGCTCGCGGGCGAGCGGATCGCCCCAGCCGCCGCCGCCGCAGGTCTCGAAGCGCAGCAGGTCGCCGCGCTTCAGGACGATCGCGTCGCCCAGCGCGGGCAGCACCCGCGCCTCCGGCGTGCCCGGGTTGAGCGTGATGCGCCCGGTCCGGCCCGCGCCGCCGCCCGCCACCCCGTAGGGCGCGACCACCGTGTTCTCCATCCGCGTGGCCAGCTCGGCGCGCTCGGCCAGCACGCGCACGTCGCGCACCACGCCGGTGCCGCCGCGCTGCACGCCCGGCCCGCCCGAGTCCGGGCGCACCGCGTAGCGCTCCACCCGGAGCGGGAAGTCGCGCTCCACGTACTCCACCGGGTAGTTCTCCTGGGCGATGTAGTAGATGACGTCCACCCCGTCCGCGAACGGCCGCGCCCCGAGCCCGACCCCGAGCCCCTCGATGCAGAGGATCGGCCGCTGGCGGGCCGCGTCCCAGGACCGGAAGTAGTAGAGGACGTAGACCGGCGAGCCGGCGGGCACGCGGCCGCCATTGGCCTGGGCGAGCGTGCCGAAGATGCACGACATCACCCGGAAGCGCGTGTTGGCGCGCATGCCGAGCGGCGCCGGGAAGCGCGGCTTGAGAATGCTGCCCTCGCGGGCGATCCACTCGTCGAGATTGTGGAGCAGCCCCTCGTTGACCTCGAGATCGGGGTCGAGCGACTGCAGATAGCGCCCGAACGCGATGCGGAGCAGCCCCGGGTTCGTCGTGAAGTTGATCGGGCCGCGCGCCTGGTCGTCGGAGTTCGAGCCGTCGAGCCGCACGTGATCGCCCGCGCGCGTCAGCGTCAGGTCGATGCGATAGGGCCGGGCCTCGGCCCCGCCGTCGCTGTCGAGGAAGTCGTGGAAGCGCCACTCCCCCGGCGGCACCAGCTCCAGGAACAGCTCGCGCGCCCGCGCCGCGGTCTGGGCGATGCACTCGTCGAAGGCGGCCAGCAGCGTCTCCACCCCGTAGCGGGCGCAGAGCTCGCCCAGCCGGGTCTCGGCCAGGTGGCAGGAGGCCATCATGGCGCGCGTGTCGCCCTCCACCAGGTCGGGCAGGCGCGAGTTGCGGAGGAAGATCCGGTACGCCTCCTCGTTGAGCTGGCCCTCGCGAACGATTCGCACGGGGGGCACGAGGACGCCCTCGTGGTAGATCTCGGTGGCGTGGGGCGAGATCGAGCCGGCGCGCAGCCCACCGATGTCCTGGTAGTGGCCGAACGTGGTGGCGAAGGCCACCGGGCGTCCCGCGTGGAAGACCGGCACCGTGAAGACCATGTCCTGGTGGTGCTGGACGGCGCCGTCCGAGATGTACGGGTCGTTGAACCAGTAGACGTCGCCCGGCCGCATGGTCTCGAGCGGGTAGAGCTTCAAGATGGGCTGCAGCATGCCGGGCCCGCTGCCCGAGATGTGGCAGGCCACGATGCGGCCCCGCGTGTCGAAGATGCCGACGAAGTAGTCCTTCTTCTCCTTGATGAAGGGCGACATCGCGCAGCGCTCCATCAGGAGCTCCATGTCGCGGATCGCGGAGGCGAGGCTGCCGCGGATGATCTCGAGCGTGATCGGATCGACGCGCGGCGGGACGGACTCAGGCATGGGAGCGCTCCAGGAGGATATTGTGCGCGTCGTCGACGCGGGCGCGGAAGCCCGGCGCCACCAGCGGGGTGGCGTCGTCCTGCTCGATGATGGCCGGGCCCTCGAAGGTCATGCCCGGCGCCAGGCCGCCCCGCGCGTAGCAGGGCGTGGAGACGAAGCCCGCGCCGCGGAAGTAGACCGGGCGGTGACCGGTGATCGCGGCGGCCAGCGTGCCCCCGCCGGTCACGGGGAGGGTCCGCTCGCCGTGCGGCAGCGTGCCCACCGCGGTGAGCCGCAGGTTCACCAGCTCCACCGGCGCGTTGGGCAGGTCGTAGCTGTAGAGCCGCCGGTGCTCGGCGTGGAACGTCGCGACGAGCTGCGCGAGCCGGGCCGCGGTCAGCGGGCCGTCCCCGAGCGGGCAGGTCAGCTCGAAGCTCTGGTGCTCGTACCGCAGGTCCGCGCCGCGCTCGAAGCGTTGCCGCTCGCTCGGCACCTGCTCGCCCGCGAGCCAGGCCTGGGCCTGGCGCTCGAGCTCCATCCAGGCGCCCTCGAGCTCCGCCACTCCGCGAGCCGCCTCGGCCAGCCGGCGCGCCCCGGTGCCCGCGGTGCGCACGAAGGTCGAGCGGATGTCGGTGTCGAGCAGACCCCAGGTGGACAGCACGCCCGGCCGCGCCGGGATGATCACGGTCGGGATCTCGAGCAGCTCGGCCAGGCGGCAGGCGTGGAGCGGCCCCGCGCCGCCGAAGGCCACCAGCGCGAAGCGCCGCGGGTCGTGGCCGCGTCCCACCGACACGGTGCGGATGGCGCGTGCCATGGTGTTGTCCACGATCTCGACGACGCCGGCCGCCGCTTCCTCGACGCCCAGGCTCAAGCGGGCGGCCGATGCGCGCCGTGATGGCCTCGCGCGCCGCCGGCACGTCGAGCGGCAGCTCGCCGCCGAGCAGGGCGGCCGGGATGCGGCCCAGCACCAGATGCGCGTCGGTCACGGTCGGCTCGCTCCCGCCGCGGCGATAGCAGACGGGCCCGGGCTCGGCGCCCGCGCTGCGCGGCCCCACCGTGAGACGGCCCGCGCTGGTCACCGCGGCGATGCTCCCGCCGCCCGCGCCGATCGTGTGGATGTCCACGATGGGCAGCTTGAGCGGGAACGGCCCGATCATGCCGTCCTTGGTGACCTCGGGCCGCCCGTCGCGCACCAGGCAGATGTCGGCGCTGGTGCCGCCGACGTCGATCGAGATGATGTCGCCGAAGCCGGCCGAGCGCCCGACCGACACCGCGCCGACGACGCCCGCGGCGGGGCCCGACAGCACGGTCTGCACCGGCTGGCGCACGCAGGTGGCCGCGCTGGTGACGCCGCCGTCCGACTTCATGATGAGCAGCGGCGCCTGCAGGCCCTCGCGCGTCCAGCGCCTGGCGCAGCACGCTCACGTAGCGGCTCACCGGCGGCATCACCGCCGCGTTGAGCGCGGTCGCCATGGTCCGCTCGAACTCGCGGAACTGGGGCAGCACCTCGGAGGACAGCGACACGAGCACGCCCGGGTACTCCTCGGCCAGGATCGCCTGCATGCGCTGCTCGTGCGCGGGGTTGGCGTAGGCGTGCAGGAAGACCACCGCGACCGCGGGCACGCCCATCTGGGCGAGCTGGCGGGCCAGGGCGCGCGCGCCGGGCTCGTCCAGCGGGCGCAGCACCGAGCCGTCCACGTCGAGCCGCTCGTCCACCTCGAACACGCGCTCCGGGGTGATCGGCCGCGTGGGCTTGGACCAGCCGTAGAGATTGCCGTGGCGCGGGATGTCGTGGCGGCCGATCTCGAGCACGTACTTGAAGCCGGCCGTGGTCACCAGCGCGGTGGGCGGCGTCTTGCCCTCGAGGATGGCGTTGGTCGCGGTGGTGGTGCCGTGGAAGACGCGCAGCACGTCGGCCGGGGCGCGGCCGGCCAGGGCCAGCACCTTGCGCACCGCGGTGATGAAGCCGGTCGAGAGATCGCCCGGCGTGGACGGCGTCTTGGCGACCCAGAGCGCGCCGGTGGCGGCGTCGGTGAACGTGATGTCGGTGAAGGTCCCGCCTACGTCGATGGCGAGCGTGCAGGTCCGGGTCGTCACGGCGCGCCTATTGTAGTCCCGTTCCCAGCCAACCGGCCGACCGTCTGCTACACTTCTCGTAGGCGACGCGAGGCGACGCCTCCTCGTCGTCTAACCCTATGGAATTCAAGGACTACTACAAGACGCTCGGCATCGAGCGGACGGCCGACGACAAGGCGATCAAGACCGCCTACCGCCGGCTCGCCCGCAAGCACCATCCCGACGTCAACAAGGGCAAGGCCGACCGCTTCAAGGAGATCAGCGAGGCCTACACGGTTCTCGGGGACCCCGAGAAGCGGAAGCGCTACGACACCCTCGGGCCCGACTGGGAGCGCTATGCCCAGGCCGGCGCGGGGGCCGGGCGCTCGCCCTTCGAGGGCCGCCCCGGCGGCCAGTAACGTCCGCTTCACCCAGGAAGGCGACGCGGGCGGCTTCTCGGATTTCTTCCGCACGATCTTCTCGGACCTGGGCGGCTTCCGCCGCGCCCAGGCCGGCGCCGGCGCGACCGAGTACGAGTTCTCGGACCTGGGCGACCTGGGCGGCGGCTTCGGCCCGGTGAGCCGCGGCAGCGACGTGGAAGCGGCCATCGAGCTCACGCTCGAGGAGGCCTTCCAGGGGGCGAAGAAGACGATCTCGCTCGAGCTCGACGAGCCGTGCCCGGAGTGCGGCGGCTCCGGCAACGTCAACCGGCGCCCCTGCCCGCGATGCCGGGGCGGCGGCTGGACCAAGAGCACGCGGAACCTGGAGGTGAAGATCCCGGCGGGCGTGGACACCGGCTCGCGCGTCCGCATGGCGTCCGAGGGCGTCGGCGGCGGCTCGGGCGAGCGCGCCTCCCGCGGTGATCTCTACCTGCGCGTGACGGTGGCGCCGCACCCGCGCTTCGAGCGCAAGGGCGACGATCTCCACGCGGACCTGCCGGTGCCCGTGCCGGTCGCCGCGCTGGGCGGCGAGGTCTCGGTGCCCACGCTCAAGGGGCAGGTGTCCATGAAGATCCCGGCGGAGACGTCGAGCGGCAAGACGTTCCGGCTCCCCGGGTACGGCATGCCGCGTCTCAAGGGGGGCGGCGCCGGCGACCAGTTCGTGCGGGTGCAGATCACGATACCGACCGGGCTCAGCCCGAGAGAGAAAGAGCTATTCCAGGAGCTGAAGAAGCTCAGACCGGAGAGCAACTGAAATGAGACTGGACAAGCTGACCGTCAAGGCCCAGGAAGCCATCCAGGCCGCGCAATCGCTGGCCGACCAGGGCAGCCATCAGGCCGTCGAGCCCGAGCACCTGCTGCAGGCGCTGCTGCAGCAGCAGGAGGGCGTGGTGGGACCGCTGCTCGCCAAGCTGGGCGCGCGCCCGGAGGCGCTCGCGCGGCAGGTGCAGACCGAGATCGAGAAGCTCCCCGCGGTGCGCGGCGGGGCCGGGAAGCAGTACGCCTCCCAGCGCTTCGAGGGCGTGATCAATCGCGCGTGGGAGGAGGCGGAGCGGCTCAAGGACGAGTACGTCTCGACCGAGCACCTGCTGATCGCCATCGCCCAGGAGAAGGGCGGCGCCACCGGGCGCCTGCTCGCCGGCCGCGGGGGTGAGCGCGGAGGCCATCTACCGCTCGCTGGTGGACGTGCGCGGCACGCAGCGCGTGACCGATCCCAATCCCGAGGACAAGTACCAGGCGCTCCAGCGCTACTCGAAGGACCTGACCGAGCTGGCCCGCAAGGGCAAGCTCGACCCGGTCATCGGGCGCGACGAGGAGATCCGCCGCGTGATCCAGGTGCTCTCGCGCCGGACCAAGAACAACCCGGTGCTGATCGGCGAGCCCGGCGTGGGCAAGACCGCCATCGTGGAAGGGCTCGCCCAGCGCATCGTCGCCGGCGACGTGCCCGAGGGGCTCAAGAACAAGCGGCTGGTGGCGGTGGACATCGGGGCCATGGTCGCGGGCTCCAAGTACCGCGGCGAGTTCGAGGACCGCCTGAAGGCGGTGCTGCGCGAGATCACCGAGTCCAACGGCGAGATCATCTGCTTCATCGACGAGCTGCACACCCTGGTGGGCGCGGGCGCGGCCGAGGGCGCGGTGGACGCGGCCAACATGCTGAAGCCGGCGCTGGCCCGCGGCGAGCTGCGCTGCGTGGGCGCCACCACGCTCGACGAGTACCGCAAGCACATCGAGAAGGACCCCGCGCTGGAGCGCCGCTTCCAGCCGGTGCTGGTGCGCGAGCCCTCGGTGGAGGACACCATCGCGATCCTGCGCGGCCTCAAGGAGAAGTACGAGGTCCACCACAAGGTCAAGATCAAGGACGCGGCCCTGGTCGCGGCCGCGGTGCTCTCGCACCGCTACATCGCGGACCGGTTCCTGCCCGACAAGGCCATCGACCTGATCGACGAGGCCGCCTCGAAGCTCCGCATCGAGATCGACTCGATGCCCGCCGAGCTCGACGAGACCCAGCGGCGCATCATGCAGCTCGAGATCGAGCGGGTGTCGGTGGCCCGCGAGTCCGACGAGGTCTCGCGCGAGCGGCTGGCGCGCCTGGACGCGGAGCTGGCCGAGCTGCGCGAGAAGTCGGCGCGGCTCAAGAACCAGTGGCAGGCCGAGAAGGCCGCGATCATGACCATCGGCAAGACCAAGGAGGACGCGGAGGCCGCCCGCGCGGCCATGGCCGACGCCGAGCGGCGGGGCGATCTGCAGAAGGCGGCGGAGCTGCGCTACGGCACGCTCATGGAGCTCGACAAGCGGCTCACCGCCGAGAACGCCCGCCTGGCCGAGATGCAGAAGAGCGGCCGCATGCTGAAGGAAGAGGTGGACGAGGAGGACGTGGCCGGCGTGGTGGCCAAGTGGACCGGCATCCCGGTCACGCGGCTGCTCGAGGCCGAGGTCGCAGAAGCTCGTGAAGATGGAGGAGCGCCTGGCCGAGCGGGTCGTGGGCCAGCGCGAGGCCATCGTGGCCGTCTCCAACGCGGTCCGGCGCGCGCGCTCCGGGCTCTCGGACCCGAACCGGCCGATCGGCTCGTTCCTGTTCCTGGGCCCCACCGGCGTGGGCAAGACCGAGCTGGCGCGGGCGCTCGCCGAGTTCATGTTCGACGACGAGCGGGCCATGATCCGCATCGACATGTCCGAGTACCTGGAGAAGCACACGGTGGCGCGGCTCATCGGCGCCCCCCCGGGCTACGTGGGCTACGACGAGGGCGGCCAGCTCACCGAGGCGGTGCGGCGGCGCCCCTACTCCGTGGTGCTCTTCGACGAGATCGAGAAGGCCCACGGCGACGTCTTCAACGTGCTGCTGCAGCTCCTCGACGACGGCCGCCTCACCGACGGCCAGGGCCGCACGGTGGACTTCCGCAACACGGTGGTCATCATGACGTCGAACCTCGGGAGCCAGTTCTTCCGCGAGGAGAAGGATCCCGCCCGGGTGCGCGGGCTGATCCTCGACCTGCTCAAGCAGGCCCTGCGGCCCGAGTTCCTGAACCGCATCGACGAGACGGTGATCTTCCAGCCGCTCGGCCGCGAGGAGATCGGCTCGATCGTGGAGATCCAGGCGCGGCACCTGGTCAAGCGGCTGGCCGACAAGCGCATCACGCTCGAGCTGACCGCGGCGGCCAAGGCCCTGCTGGCCCAGGAGGGCTACGACCCGGTCTACGGGGCGCGGCCGCTCAAGCGGACCATCCAGCGCATGATCCAGGATCCGCTGGCCCTCGAGCTGCTGAGCGGCACCTACGGCGAGGGCGACACCGTGGTCGTGGACGCCGACCAGGGCCGGATCGTGTTCCGGAAGCGCGTGGAGGCGAAGCCGGTCTAGGTTCCGATCAGCCCGCCGTCGGCGCGGCGGATCACCACGGTGGCCGAGCGGGGTCGCCCTCCGCTCGGCCCGTCCGGCCAGGCGCTGATGCCCTTCGGCGTGGCCGGGTTGCTCCGCTCGCTCGGCGTCTCCCCCGGGTGCTGGATGTTCACGAACATCGTCCGCCCGTCCGGGGTGCCGGTCGCGCCGGTGACCTCGCAGCCGCGGGGGCCGGTGAGGAAGCGCCGCACCTCCCGCGTGACCGGATCGGCGGCCAGCATCTGGTTGTTGCCCATGCCCGCGTAGTCGCCCTTGTGCAGGAGCCGGGTGGACACGTCGGTCTGGATCCACAGCACGCCGCGCCCGTCCACCCACAGCCCGTCCGGCGAGCCGAAGGCGTCGCCCTTGCTCGCGGGGTCGCCGCAGAGGATGAAGACGTCCCACTCGAAGCGCGTCGCGGTCGGATCGCCGCCGCGCTCCCGCCAGCGGATGATGTGGCCGTACACGTTCGCCGACCGCGGATTGGCCGGGTTCGGTCCCGGGCGCCCGGGCTGGCCCCGCGTCTCGTTGTAGGAGAGCGCGCAGTAGGCTTCGCCGGTCTGCGGGTGCACCGCGATCCACTCCGGGCGGTCCATCGTCGTCGCCCCCGCGACCTCCCCGGCCAGACGCGGCGCGATGCAGATCTCGGCCTGGCTCGGGAACCCGGCGGCCGCGTCGAGCCCGTTCTGCCCCGGGGCGAGCTCGAGCCAGACGCCGGTGCCGTCGGCGTCGAAGCGGGCCGCGTAGAGCGTGCCGTGCTCGAGCGCGTCGCGGTGGGCCGGGTCGCGGCTCACGAACTTGTAGACGTACTCGAAGCGCTCGTCGTCGCCCATGTAGAAGGCCACGCGGCGATCCGGCGCGATCGAAAGGGCGGCGCCCTCGTGCTTGAAGCGCCCCATCGCGGTGCGCTTCAGGGGCGGCCGCGACGGGTCGAAGGGATCGATCTCGACGACCCAGCCGAAGCGATTGGGCTCGTTCGGATGGCGCGCGGCATCGAAGCGCTCGTCGAACTCATGCCAGCGGTAGCCGCCGCCCCGCGCGGTGATGCCGTAGCGCTGCTGGAGCGCGGGCACGTCGGTCGGAGCGGTTGACGAAGTAGAACTGGACGTTCTCCTCGCAGGTCAGATAGGTGCCCCACGGGGTGTAGCCCATCGCGCAGTTGCTCATCGTGCCGAGCGCGGTGCGGCCGGCCGGATCGGCGGCGGTCCGCATCCACGCGTGTCCGGCGGCCGGCCCGGTGATCCCCATCGGCGTCGCCGCGGTGACCCGGCGCGCGTAGCGCGACGGCCGAACCACGCTCCAGCGGTTGCCGTCCAGTCGCACCTCGATCACCGAGATCCCGTGCGCCGCCTGCGACTTCCGCACCTTCTCGGCGGTCCAGGTCAGCATGCCGTCCGGGTGGAGCAGGCCGTCGTCCGTGTACTCGTGGTTGATGGCGAGCAGCCCATGGGTCGAGCCGGTCTGGCCGGCCGGCAGCGGGAAGAAGCGCATGCCGTCGTGGTGCATGCCGGCTTGCCGGAGCTGATCGTCCACGCTGTTGCTCGCGTCCGGCTTGAAGGCGGGGCCGTCGGAGATCGGATCGCCCCAGGCGTAGAGGATCTCCGCCACGTAGCCCGGCGGGACCACCAGCGTGTCGGCCGTCGACACGGGCACGCCGGTGAAGCCGAGCGGGCGGCTGGCCCAGGCCGCGGGCCCCAGCCAGCCCAGGCCGGCCGCGGAGAGGCCGCCGGTCAGCAGGCTCCGGCGCGAGAGCCGCGCCTGGAGCACGTCGGAGAAGGTGGGCATCGCGGCATGATACCGCGAGAGAAGGGGCTAGGACTCGCCGAGGAGACCGTAGACCGCGCGGGAGAGCTCGTCCACCGCGAACGGCTTGAGCAGCACCTGCACCTGCGTGCCCTGGAGGAAGCCCGAGTACTCGGGCGAGTCCACGAACCCCGAGATGAAGAGCAGGTGCGGGCGCGTATCCGGCCAGCGCCGCGTCAGCTCGAGGTAGAGGCTGGGCCCGTCGAGACCGGGCATCTTGAGATCGCTCACGATCAGGTCGTAGGGCTTCGCGGAGTCGAGCAGCCGGAGGGCGTCGGCGCCGTCGCGCGCGGTTTCCACCGAGTGCCCGTCCGAGGCGAGCACCGCCGCCACCAGCTCCCGCACCGGGGTCTGGTCATCCACCACGAGGACACGCTTGGTCTGCATGGGCGCCTGCATACATCCTGAGTAGAGCAAGCCCCCTGCCAGCGGGCCGCGACCCACTCATCCCGCGGAGTTACATGGAAATGGGAGTTTCTAGCGGTTGCGCCCGTCCGCGCCACAACAGGATGGACGTCCGCCGGGCGTCTCTACGAAAGGTGTCCGCGCCGGGCGCAGAAGGTGCGCGGTGAGAGAATCAGCGCGCGCCGGGGACAGGCTTCGGCGGGCGAGGCTTCGTCGAGTCGAGAAACGTCGTGACGAGCATCTCGACGTGACGCGAATCGAACGGCTTCGGCAGGTACGCGACGGCGCCGTTGCGCAGCGCCTCGGAGCTCATCTTGTTGTCTTGCGTGGCGCTGATCACGATGACCGGCAGCCGCGGCTCGACCTCGCGGATCTGCTTGAGCAGCGCGAGCCCGTCCATGCGCGGCATCTGGAGATCGAGCAGGACCAGGTCCGGGCGCTGGCGCACCACCGCGTCCAGGCCCTCCCGGCCATCGGGCACCTCTTCGATCTCCAGGGGCTCCGCGTAACGCATCGCGCGGAGGATGTCCGTGAGCGTCTTCCGGACGTCCGCCTCGTCATCCACGATAAGTACGCGTCGCGTCGCCATTGTCCTGATGTCACTGTACACCCGGGCCATTTGAATCCCGGGACGGTCGGTTTGGCATCCAAAGGGGCGTCAGCGTAAGCTGGTGGGGTTTCTCGACCTGGGGGCGAATCGGGGGGAGGATCGGGTGAAGGCATCGCGGGGCGGAGTGCACTACGCGTGGGTCGTCCTGGGCGCCCTCGTGGTCGTCATGCTGCTGGCCTCCGGCCTGCGGGCCGTCTTCGGCGTGTTCATCAAGCCGATGGAAGCCACCTTCGGCTGGGACCGGGCCGCGCTGTCGGGCGCCGCCGCGCTCTCGCTGCTGCTGCTGGGCGCCGCCGGCCCCTTCGTCGGCTGGCTCGCCGACCACTGGGGCCCGCGCCGGGTCATCATGCTCTCGGTGGTCCTGCTCGGGATCGGCACGATCCTCACCTCGCAGGTGACCGCGCTCTGGCAGGTCTACATCACGGCGGGTGTGCTGATGGCGCTGGGCTCGGGCGGCGTCGGCATGTCCACCGCGGCCACGGTGGCCGCGCGGTGGTTCGAAGGCCGGCGCGGGCTCGTGATGGGCGTGATCGGCGGCGCCATGTCGGCGGGCCAGCTCATCATCGTTCCGCTCGCGGTCATCTTCACCCTCACGTTCGGCTGGCGCCAGTCGTTCATCTGGCTCGGCATCCTCCTCTTCATCATCGCGGTGCCGCTGACCTTGCTGTTCATCCGGAACGACCCGGCCGAGAAGGGCCTCAAGGCCTTCGGCGCGGGCCAGGCCATCGCGCCGGGCGGCATGCAGGCGCCGCCGGAGGGCCGGACGGGCATCGGGGACGCGATCCACGTCCCCGCGTTCTGGCTCCTGGCCGGCAGCTTCTTCGTGTGCGGCTACACGTCGAACGGGCTCGTGCTGACCCACCTGGTGCCGCACGCGGCCGAGCACGGCTTCTCCGAGATGCACGCCGCGCAGGCCCTGGGCGTGATGGGCGCCATGAACATCCTGGGCACCGTGCTCTCGGGCTGGATCTGCGACCGCTTCGGACGCAAGGGGCCGCTCGCCTTCTACTACGGCGTCCGCGGATTGTCTCTTCTCTTCCTTCTATATGTCTGGAACGTGCCGTCGCTGCACATCTTCGCGGCGATCTTCGGATTGAACTACATCTCGACGGTGCCACCCACCACCACGCTGACCGCGAACATCTTCGGCCGCTACTCGGTGGGCACGCTCTCGGGCTGGATCTTCTTCGCGCACCAGGCCGGCGCGGCGCTCGGCGCGGCGGTCGGCGGCTGGATCTTCACCGCCACCGGCTCCTACGCCTGGGCCTTCACCTCGGCCGCCTTCATGGCGTTCCTGGCGGTGCCCATGGCGCTCGCCATCAAGGAAGTGCCCGTGAACCGGACCCCCAGCACAACAATGGCGCCCGCCGGCCTGCCCGCCACGGCAGGCTAGCCGGCTGGAGTAGAATGATGGCCATGACGAACGACGGAACCACCAAGCTCCCCCCGGACTTCGCGCGGGATTTCCCCTTCGAGAGCCGCCTCAGCCTGGCCTCGCTGATCCGCTTCTGGGACGAGGAGGCCAAGGACCCGTCGGTGTGCGGGGAGATGGCGCGGTCGCTCATGGCGCGCGTGCACCAGGTGCCCGCGCTCCTCGAGCCCATCGACGACATCACGGTGCTGGACGAGCACGGGGAGCTGGTGGACGGGCTGATGGGCGCGGTGTTCCCGCCCGTGTTCTGGGAGCAGGCCTTCATGGGCGCGCTGATCCCGTTCACGCTACGCAGCGTCTACGGCACGCGCGCCTTCGACAACAACATCATGGGTCCGGACGGCGTGCTCTACGGCCGGCTCAACCTCGAGATGGCCGCGCTCAAGGACTTCCGCCTGCTCAACGCCTACGCCCTGATCCTCGAGCGCCTGCACGGGATCAAGTTCCCGGTGGACTACCCGCTGATCCTGACCATGCCGGAGCCCGAGACCGGCCTCGATCGCCACTTCAAGATCCAGTTCGAGGGCCGCTTCGTGGACGTGGAGGCCCTGCGCCCGCTGCCGCCCCTGTCCGACGAGATGCGCCGCCGCCTCACCGCTCAGGCGGTGGATCTGGAGGGCCTCAAGACCCTGATCCCGCCCGGCAGCGTGCGCTTCTCCGGCTTCACGGTGGTGAAGGCGCTGGACGTGACGGACCAGGAGGTGCTCTCCTCGATCAAGCGGGACCTGATCGACAAGGAGTCCATCGTCTCGAACGCGCGCTTCGTGAAGCTGCAGGAGAAGCTGCGCACCCTGTTCCGCCGCGCGAACCTCCACCTGAGCCTGGCCGCCATCGAGGGCGAGCGCATCCTGATGCTCAACTCCGGGCACCAGCTCGACCACGGGCAGGGCTGCATCTTCGCGAGCTCGGTACGCGGCAAGACGAAGGACTACGCGGGCTCCGTCTTCGAGAAGGCGGTCGTGAGCGGCCGGCCGATCTTCATCGAGGATCTCGCCTCGGTGAGCCCGCGGTCGGCCAAGGAAGAGATGATCCTCCAGAAGGGCATGCGCAGCCTGGTGGTCGCGCCCCTGCACTACCAGGGCGAGCTCATCGGCACGCTCAGCCTCTCCTCCCCGCACCCGGGCGACATCAACACGCTCCTCGCGCCGCGGCTGCAGGAGGTCCTGCCGCTCTTCTCGGTGGCGGTCCGGCGCAGCGTGGACGAGCTGCACTCGCGGGTGGAGGGCTTCATCAAGGAGCAGTTCACCGCGATCCACCCGGTGGTGGAGTGGCGCTTCCGCAAGGCGGTGCTGGAGACGATGGACCGGCACACCGGGGAGAGCGAGCCCAACCGCGAGATGGAGCCGATCGTGTTCCGCGACGTCCACCCGCTGTACGCGGTGTCGGACATCCGCGGCTCGTCCACGCACCGCGCGTGGGCCATCCAGGCCGACCTGCTCACCCAGCTCGGCCTCGCCCGCGAGGTGCTGCGCGCCGCGTACGAGGTGCGGCCGCTGCCCATCCTCGACCAGCTCACCCATCGCATCGACGGCTCCACCGCCGAGATCGAGGTGACGCTGCGCTCGGGGGACGAGATGGGCGTGCTCGGCTTCCTCAAGACGGACCTCGAGCCGCTCTTCGGCCACCTGCAGACCTTCGGCCCCGCGGTGCACGAGAAGATCGACGCCTACCGGGCCGCGGTGGATCCGGGCATCGGGCTGGTCTACGCGCGCCGCAAGGAGTTCGACGAGAGCGTGACCCGGATCAACGACGCGGTCGCCTCCTACATCGATCTGGAGGAGCAGGCGGCCCAGGGCATGTTCCCGCACTTCTTCGAGAAGCAGAAGACGGACGGGGTGGACTACACGATCTACCTGGGCGGCGCCCTCCGCGAGGACGGCATCTTCGATCCGCTCTATCTCAAGAACATGCGCCTCTGGCAGCTCATGGTGGCCTGCGGGGTCGCCCTGCGGGTGGAGCGGTTGAAGGACCGGCTGCCGGTGCGTCTCGACATCACCAACCTGATCCTGATCCAGCACGCCCCGCTCTCGATCCGCTTCCGCGGCGACGAGAAGCGCTTCGACGTGGACGGCGCCTACAATGTCCGCTACGAGATCATCAAGAAGCGGATCGACAAGGCCATCATCCGCGGCACCACCGAGCGGCTGACCCAGCCCGGCAAGATCGCGCTGGTCTACTCGCACCCGAGCGAGGCCGCGGAGTGGCGCGAGTACATCGAGTACCTCCAGCGCCTGGGCTACCTGACCAGCGACGTCGAGGAGCTGGAGCTGGACGAGCTGCAGGGCGCCCAGGGCCTGCGCGCGATGCGCGTGAGCGTGGACCTGGCCAACCGCGAGCTGGACGTACCGTCCACCGCCACGGTGACCGCCGCCGCCCAGCCCCGCGCCGAAGGCTCGCCGGCCGCGTAGCGTCCGGCCGGGCCATGCGACGCCTGGCCTCCGTTCTCCTGCTCGCAGCCCTGCTGGCGGGGTGCGCCACCACGTCGCGGCCGTCGGCCTCGCGTACGCGACCAGGCCTCCCAATCTCCTCGACGCTGCTCCACCGCCGACCCCGACCGCTGGGCCTGGTTCTGCGTGGTCGGCCAGATCCTCTACGGCGCCGCCGCGTTCTTCACGCCGGTCAACGAAACGACGATGCGGTAGCCGTCCCGCGGGGTTCAGCTCCCCATCACGATCCCGCCGTCCACGTTGATCGCCTGCCCCGTCATGTAGTCCGAATCCGGCCCCGCGAGGAACGCCACCACGTTGGCCACGTCCTCCGCCCGCTCCGGCCGCCCCAGCGGGATGTGCCGGATCCGCCGCTTCCACGCCTCCCCCTGCCCCAGGCCTTCGAGCGCGCCCCACTCCTTGTCGATCTGCTCCCACATCGGCGTCTCGACCGCCCCCGGGCACACGCAGTTGGAGGTGACCCGCTCCGGCGCCAGCAACTGCGCCGCGGACCGCGTGAGGCTCACCACCCCGGCCTTGGACGCCGAGTAGGGCGTCATGAGGTGATTGCCGCCCCGATACGACGCGATCGACGCGGTCTGGATCAGCTTGCCCCGCAGCTCCGACCCCGCCATCACGTCCTGCTTCACCATGCGCTTCGCCACCGCCTGCATCACGAAGAACACCGCGCGCAGGTTCACGTCCATGACGCGATCCCACTCCGCCTCCGTGACGTCGAACATGGGCTCCACGCGGATGACGCCCGCGTTGTTGAAGAGCACGTCGAGCCGGCCCCAGCGCTTGTAGGGCTCGTCCACCATGCGCGCGATGTCGTCGGGCTTGGTCACGTCGGCCTTCACCGCCACCTGCTTGAGCTCGGCGGCGAGCTTCTCCACGCCGGCGCCGTCCTGGTCGGCGAGGACCAGCCGGGCGCCTTCGGTGGCGAGGCGGCGGGCGGTGGCGGCGCCGATGCCGCGGGCGGCGCCGGTGATCAGTACGGTGCGTCCGTTGAGCGATGCCATCGTGGCTCCTCCCGGATCATCGAGTCACTGCCGAGTCACGTCACCGCGTATCCGACTGGATACACTACAACGACTGCCGGAACACCGCCTTCGCGACGACCATCTTGCACTTTTCACTTGACGAGTTGTAGAGGGCGCCATCAATTCTCGCCTGGATCGGTCGAGAAACCGCCGGCTGAGCGTCGCACAGTGAGGACGTGTCGCGCAGTCGCGTCGCCGGAGACGAACAATCATGGCGGATCGAGATTCACGCGGCCTGGAGGCATCCAGAGGGCCGCGAAATCGGGGTGTAGAGTCGTCCCAGCAGAAGGGAGACTCGCCATGTCACACGTCCGTCGGATGTTCCCATCACCGGCAGCCCACGCCGGCCCGTATCGCGGAGCTCGAGCGCCTGGGTGACGAGATCGCCGAGCTTTCCGTCCACCTCGAGGCCGCGACGGCCCGCCTGCTCGCGCTCATCCGCGAGTTCGACGCCCGCGCGCGGCTGGGCCAACGGCTTCCGCTCCTGCGCCGAGTGGCTCGCCTGGCGCGTCGGCCTCGCCCCGGGCGCCGCCCGCGAGCGAGTCCGGGTGGCCCGCGCCCTCGGGACGCTGCCCGCCCTGGCCGAGGCGCTGGCGCGCGGCGAGCTGTCCTACGCCAAGGTCCGCGCCTTGACGCGCATCGCGACCCCGGAGACCGAGGCGCGCCTGCTCGCGGTGGGGCGCGCGGGCACGGCGGTCCACGTGGAGAGCATCGTCCGGGGCTGGCGGCGGCTGGACCGGCAGGCCGACGCCCGAGAGGCCGCGCGCCAGCACGCGGGCCGGGCCCTGCACGTCCACCAGGATGAGGATGGCACCGTGGTGCTGCGCGGGCGCCTGACGCCGGAGGTCGGCGCGCTGCTCCTGCGGGCCCTCGACGCGGCCCGCGAGACGCTGTACCAGCGGCGCCGGGCCAGCGAGGCCGCCATGCCGGCCACCGATCCGGCCGTCGGAGACCCCGACCCGGCCGCAGCAGCAGGCGGACGCGCTGGCCCTGCTGGCCGAGACGGCCCTGCATCACGAGCTCGACCCGGGGGCGCCCGGGGAGCGGTATCAGGTGGTGGTCCACGTGGACGCCGCGGTCCTGGCGGACGCGACCCAGCCCGGGCAGTCGGTGCTGGACGACGGCGCGCACGTTCCCGCGGGAACGTCGCAGCGGCTGGCGTGCGACGCGAGCCGGGTGGTGATGCGGCACGACGCGGACGGGCGGGTGGTGGAAGTCGGCGCCAGAACGCGGACGATCCCGCCGGCGCTGCGGCGGGCGCTGCAGCATCGGGACAAGACCTGCCGCTTCCCGGGCTGCAACGTCCGGATCGCCGAGGGGCATCACGTGCGGCACTGGGCGCACGGCGGGCCCGACGAAGCTCTCGAACCTCGCGTTACTCTGCCGCCGGCATCACCGCGCGGTGCACGAGGAGGGCTACCAGCTCGAGCGCGGGCCCGACGGGGCGCTCCAGTTCCGGCGACCGGACGGCCGCGCCTTGCCCGACGTGCCGGCGCCGGCGGTGGTGCCTGCCGATCCGGCGGGAGCGATCCGGGCGCAGAACGCCGCGCAGGGGCTCAAGCTCCATGCGCGCACCGGGCTCGCCCAGTGGTTCGGGGAGCGGCTGGACGTGCGCTGGGCGATCGACGTGCTGCATCCGCGGGCCACGCGAGAACGTCGAGACCCGTAAGCGCGAATGACGCGGCCGGCGGATAGCCTGCTCCAACGCCCGCGTCGCGCCCCTACGGCACGCGCAGCAGCTTCCGGAACTCCTCCAGCTCCTGCTTCGGCACGTCCGCGTGCTCGCGCACCCGCGCGTAGACGTCGGCGGGGTTCTCCTCGATCGCGCGGCTCACCTTGGAGAACACGCGCAGGAGCTGGCGCGCCTCGCGGTCGGCCTTCTTCTGCACGAGGGAGCCGCCCATGCGGCCGATGGCGCGGATGACCGCGCTGTCGATCTGCACGAACGAGGTGAGCACGGTGGCCACCTGCTGGCGGCCGGCCTGCGGGGCGGGCTGGAACTTGTAGGCCAGCGCCACGACCGCGCGGCCCTTGATGTCGGGCAGGGCCGACTGGTAGGCGCCCTGGGCGTGCATCAGCCGCAGGCCCGGCTCGGCGTGGGCGAGGGAGAACGTGCCCTTCACGCCCCAGCCGTCGTCGAGCCAGAGCGAGCCGGCCTCACGCCAGATCTTGTAGCGGGCGGCCTTGAGCGCGCGGGTGACGTGGCTGGCGAACTCCGGGTGATCGAGCAGGTACTCGAAGATCTCGGGGCGGACGACGTAGGGCTCGAACTCCATCCGGGTGGAGGCGAAGGCCTGCTTGACGATCTGCTCGAAGCTCTGGCGGTCCTTCGGGGGGAGCTGCGGCGGGAGCTGCAGGGTCGGCTGCGCCGCGACCGGCCCGGCGCCGCCCAGCAGCGCGCAGAGAGCCGAGCAGGGCGACGAGCGCGAAGCGGCGACGGGACAGCGGCGCGCAGTCGCGCGCCGGCTACCAGCCGATGGCGTGCGCGCCGCGGCGTGGGTCGGCTCCGCCCAGGCGCACGCCGTCCTTGCCCACCACCGAGGCGCAGACCGCGCCCGCGCGCCAGTCGTAGTCGGGCCAGTCGGTGATGACGTGGCCCAGCTTCGCCAGCTCCGCGCGCGTCTCGGGGGCGATGCGGGCCTCGACGTCGAGACGACCGGGCGAGTTCGTGTGGGGCCAGAACGAATCGGGGAAGCTGCGCGTGGCCAGCCGCGGGGCCTCGACCGCCTGCTGGGGCGCCATGCCGTAGGCCACCATGTTGAGCAGCACCTGGAGCATGGCCTGCTGCTGCACGTCGCCGCCCGGCGTGCCGAAGGCCATGAAGGCGCGGCCGTCGCGCAGCACGAGGGACGGCGCCGGCGTGAGCCGCGGCCGCTTGCCGCCCACGACCTCGCTCGGATGGCCGGGCACGAGCCAGCCCTGCGAGCCGCGCGGCGAGACCACGCAGCCCACGCCCGGGATCACCGGCGAGTCCACCCCACCCGGGTCGCTGGGCGTGGCGGAGAAGGCATTGCCCTCCGCGTCGATCACGGAGACGTACGAGGTATCGAGCGTGCCCGCGTGCGAGGGCGCGCCCACCTTGGAGCCCGTGGCGTGTCCATTGCGCACCGCGGCCTTGCCCTCCGGGTCACCCGGCGGCGGCATCTCGGGCCACGCGCGATCCTCGCGGATCAGGCCGCGGCGCAGGTCCGCGTAGGCCTTCGAGAGCAGCGCGTCCGCCGGCACCTTCACGAAGCGCGGATCGCCGTAGTAGGCCTCGCGGTCCGCGAAGGCGAGCTTCATGGCCTCCACCAGGATGTGGAGCGCGCGCGGCGTGTTGTGGCCGAGCGCGGGCCAGTCGTAGGGCTCGATCAGGTTCAGCATCTGCAAGAACACCGGCCCCTGGCACCAGAAGCCGCAGGCCGCCACTTCATAGTCGTGGAAGGTGGTCTTGAGCGCGGGCGCGACCTCGGCGTGGAACTCGGCCAGGTCCTCGAGCGCCATCAGCCCGCCCTCGCGGGCGTGATAGTCCACGATGCGCTTGGCGATGTCGCCCTTGTAGAAGGCGTCGCGCGCGGCGCGGATGGCGCCGGCGCGGCCGCGGCTGCGCGAGCGCACCTCGGCGGACACCATCTCCTTGATCGTCGCGGCCAGCTCCGACTGCACGAAGAGCTGCCCGGCGGCGTGCGGCTTGCCGCCCGGCAGGAAGATCTTGGCGGACGTCGGGAAGCGCGTGTACCGCTCGGCGTTGTTGGCCATGATGGAGGCCGAGAAGGCCGAGGTGGGGAAGCCGTGCTCCGCGCACTCCAGCGCGGACGACACCGCGTCGGTGAAGGACAGCGTGCCCCAGCGCTCGAGCGCGACGCACCAGGCGTCGGGCGAGGCGGGCACCACGGTGCGCAGCAGGCCGATGGGGATCTCGCCCGCGTGCTTGGTGCGGAAGAGGTCGGCGGTCAGCCGCCGCGGATAGGGCCCGACGCCCGAGACCTCGAAGGTCTCGCCGGTCGAGGCCAGGTGCACCAGGATCGGCGCCACGCCCGCGAAGCTCACCATGTCGGGATGGACGACTCCCAGCATGAACCCGCCGGCTACGCCCGCGTCGATCGCGTTGCCGCCGTTGGCCAGCACGCGCGCGGCCGCCTGCGCGGCGAGCGGATGCCCGGCCGCCACCATCCACTTCCGCCCCATCACCTGCGTCATCGGGCCCGAGCCCGCCGGCGCGGCGCTACGCTGGTACTGCGCGGAGTCGAGTGTCATGGCGCGTATGCTAACATACCGCCATGGCTCACCGCTTGCCGCTCATCGGCGTCAGCACCTCCATCACGGTGGGCGCAAGTCCCGAGCGCGCGTACGTGAATTCCGCCTACCTGCACGCGGTCCAGCAGGCCGGCGGCGTGCCGGTGCCGCTGCCGCCGCAGCTCTCCGCCGCGTCGCTCCAGCAGCTCGCCGGCGAGCTCCACGGGCTCCTGCTCACCGGCGGCGGCGACATGGATCCGGCCCTCTTCGGCCAGGCGCCGCATGCCACGCTCTATGACGTCGCCCCGTCGCGCGACACGCTCGAGACCTCGGTGCTGAACCTGTCGCTCGCGCGCGGCGTGCCCGTGCTCGCGGTGTGCCGTGGCGTCCAGGTGCTGAACGTGGCGCTCGGCGGCACGCTCTACCAGGACGTGGCCACCGAGCCCGGCACGCAGATCCCGCACAGCCAGAAGGAGCCGCGGGATCAGCCCACCCACAAGGTGAAGGTCACGCCGGGCAGCCGGCTGGCCGAGACGCTGGGCACCGACGAGATCGAGGTGAACAGCATGCATCACCAGGCGATCCACCGCCTCGGCCGCGGCCTCACCGCGGTGGCGTGGGCGCCCGATCAGCTCGTGGAGGGCGCGGAGATCAGTGATCCCGCGCGCTTCGTGCTCGGCGTGCAGTGGCATCCGGAGGAGCTGGTGGGCCATTCGGAGCCGGCCCGGCGCCTCTTCTCCGCGCTCGTGGCCGCGGCACGCAAATCCTGACCACCCGCTACTTCTCTCCCTGGGCCACGGCGCTCTACGCCGTGCTCACCGTCCTGCTGGTCGGCTTCTTCTACTGGAGCTGGGGCTCGCCGCTCGCCAACCTGGACCGGCCGGAGGAATCGCTCGAGCGCCTGGTCTCCCGCGAGATGGATCTGCACGACGTGATGGACGAGTTACCCCGGTGGGAGAAGCGGCTCTACGAGCTCACCGGCTCGGAGCCGGAGACGTTCGAGGACGCCATCGCGCGCTTCGACGAGCTGGACGAGGAGCAGCGCACCGCGCGCACCGATCTGGATCTCGTGGTGCTGCTGGCCGAGAACGGCCAGCTCGAGCGCGCCGCCTCCATCATCGAGGCCCTGGACAGCACGGACACCGCGGCCGCGCAGTACGGGCGCTGGCTCGACGCCGCCTATCTCGAGGCGCCGTCGCCGCAGGACGCCACCCTGATGGCCGAGGAGATCCGCCGCGAGCTGCCGCGCGACTGGTTCACCGACACGCTCACGCGCCGCATCGCCACGCGGGTGGACGACCCGGCGCTCCAGGCCGAGGCGGAGGCGAGCATCGAGGCCCGCGGGCACGCGCTGCTGCGGCGGGTGCGGGGGCTCACCGGCACGGGCGTGGGCCTGTTCCTGCTCGCGCTGGTGCTCGTGTGGCGCCTGCCCCGCGCCCCGCGCGGCGCGACCGTGGCGGACGCGCCGCTGCCGCCCGTCTGGCGCGGGGCCGACGGGCTCGGCCTCTTCTTCCGCGCCGCCTTCGCCTACCTGCTCATGCCCGCGGCGCTGGTCCTCCTGCTGCCGCGCACGCCGGGCAGCACGCTGGCCATGGGGCTGCTGGGCGGCGTGCCGATGGTCTGGTGGGTCCGCCGCTACCTGCACGCCCGCGGGGAGACACTCCGCGAGACCTTCGGCCTGCGCGTGCCGCACGGGCAGGCCCTGCGCGTCATCGGCTGGGGCATCGTGCTGCTCGGCATCTCGATGGCGGGCGAGAGCCTGATCTCCATGGGGCTCACCGCCCTCGGCGTCACGTCGCACTGGGCGGACGGCTTCCTCGAGGACTTCCTGTGGGGCTCGCCGGCCACCGTGATGGCCGGCACGGTCGACGGCGTGATCTGGGCGCCCGTCTTCGAGGAGCTGGCCTTCCGCGGCCTGCTCTACCCCACCCTGCGCCTCCGCCTGCCGCCCTGGCCCGCCGCCCTGCTGAGCGCGGCGCTCTTCGGCGTGGCCCACGGCTACGGGCTGCAGGGCTTCGCGGCGGTCACCTGGAGCGGGATGATCTGGGCGCTGGGCTACGAGCGCACGCGCAGCCTGCTGCCCGGCATGCTGGCCCACGCGGCCAGCAACCTGATGGCCACCGACGAGCTTCCTGCTGCTGCTGCGCTTCTAGCCCGCCGCGCCCGCCACCGTCTCGCCCCCCACCATCGTCAGCGTGGGCGTGATGCGCGCGATCGCCGATGGGTCGCAGGTGAAGACGTCGTCCGAGAGCGCGATGAGATCGGCGCGCCGGCCCACCTCGAGCGAGCCCTGGTCGGCCTCGAGGCCGACGGAGCGCGCGTTCCAGATCGTGAACGAGCGCACCGCCTCGTCCCGCGTCATGCGCTGCCCGGGCTGCCAGCCCGGATCGGCGCCCTCGAGCGGCCGCCGCGTCACCGCGGCGTGGAGGCCGTGGAAGGGGTTGGCGTCCTCCACCGGGAAGTCGGAGCCGCCCGCGATGTAGGCCCCGCTGTCCAGCACCGAGCGCCAGGCGTAGGCGCCGGCCAGGCGCTCGGGGCCGAGACGCTCGCCGGCCCAGCGCATGTCGGAGGTGCAGTGCGTGGGCTGCATGCTCGGCACCACGCCCAGGCGCGCGAAGCGCGGGATGTCGGCGGGCGTGAGGATCTGGGCGTGCTCGACGCGCAATCGTGCGTGCGGGCCGCCGTCGGCCCGCACGTGCTCGAACACGTCGAGCACCATGGTATTGGCGCGATCGCCGATGGCGTGCACCCACACGTGGAAGCCGCGCGCGCTCACCTCGCGGGTCAGCCGCTCCACGTCCTCGGGCGGCACCAGCACGAGCCCGGTGTTCGCGGGGTCGTCGCAGTAGGGCGAGTGCAGCGCGGCCCCGCGCGAGCCGAGCGCGCCGTCGAGCCAGAGCTTCACCGCGCCCACCACCAGCCGCCCGTCGCCCACGGTCTCGGGCGCGCCGTCGCGGTAGCGGCCCCAGGCCTTCTTGCCGGAGAGCGCCGCGAAGACGCGGAACGGGAACTGATCGCGCTCGATCAGCCGCGTGTACGACGCGATCGCGGAGAGGTCGAGGCCCGGCTCGTGCGCGCCGGTGAGCCCCTTGGCCAGGCACTCGGCGATCGTGTCGCGCACCGCCTGGTCGAAGCGCTCCTCCGACGGCGCCGGGATCAGCCCGCGGATGATGTCCTGGGCCAGGTCGATCAGGATCCCGGTGGGCTCGCCGCGCGCGTCCTTCGCGATCAGGCCGCCCGGCGGGTCCGTGGAGTGGCGCGTGACGCCGGCACGCGTGAGCGCCTCGCCGCTGGCCCACGTCGCGTGGCCGTCCACGCGGATGAGCGCGACCGGATGCCCCGGCGCCGCGCGATCGAGCGAGGCGCGCGACGGATAGCGCCTGGCCCGGCCAGCGCGTCTGATCCCAGCCGCGCCCGGTGATCCACTCACCCGGCCGGCAGCCGCGCCGCGGCCGCCGCGACCATCCGCGCGATCTCGTCCTCCGAGCGCGCGGTGGCCAGGCTCAGCTCGAGCCGCGCGCGGGCCAGCAGCATCAGGTGCCCGTGGCCGTCCACCAGCCCCGGCAGCACCGCGCGCCCGCCCAGGTCGAGCGTGGGCTCGCGCGGCGCCGGGTTGATGTCGCCGCGCCGGCCCGCGAAGGCCACGCGGCCCTCGCGGATCACGAGGGAATCCACCACGGAGCCGGCCGCGTCCATCGTGTGGATCCGGCCGTTGGTCAGCAGCACGGGATCGGCGCGCGCCGCGGGAGCTAGAGCAGCGTCCAGCGGGAAGGACTGCCGGCCACCGGCTCCTCGCTCACCCGCGCCTCGCTCTTGAGCTTGCGCAGGTGGGAGTGCACGGACATGCCGGCCATGCGGTGCAGCGCGGGCATCACGTCGGCGTAGATCATCTTGACGATCTCGGGCACGGTGCGCGGGCCGCCGCCCAGCACTTCCAGGATCTGGCGCTCGCGCAGCATGCGGTGATCGATGAACTCCTGGATCTTGCCGGGGCCGTCCTCGATCACCGGGCCGTGCGCCGGATAGATGTGCCGCACGCCGAGGGCCTGCACGCGGCGGAGCGAGTCGAGGTAGAGACCGAGGTCGCCGTCCTCGTCGGGGATCACGGTGGTGGAGCCGTTCAGGATCAGGTCGCCGCTGAAGAGCGCCTGCTCTTCTTTCAGGAAGAAGCAGAGGTGGTCGGAGGCGTGGCCGGGGGTGTAGACGGGCACGAGGGTGACGCCGTCGCCCTCCACCACCTCGCCGTCCTGCAGCATGTCCACGTCCTCGGGCAATCCGGAGTCCTTGAAGATCATCTTCGACACCGGCACGCCGGGGAACAGCTCGCGGAGCTGGCCGACGCCGCCCAGGTGGTCGCGATGGCGGTGGGTCAGGATGATGCGCTCCGGCCGCCGCCAGCCGCGCTCGCGCAGGTAGCGCTCGAACAGCGCGGGGTAGTCGGACTCGCCGGCCCCGGTGTCGATCAGGATCGGATAGGTGCGGCCGACCAGGTAGGTGTTGGTGCCGGGCCCGGTCATCATGCCGGGATTGAGCCCGAGCACGCGGCCGACCAGGTCCGTGGGCGTCGCGCTATGGGGAAAGTTCGGATCGATCCAGCTCATGGCGCCGAGTGTAGCAAAGTCGCGAAGCTTGCGACCCGGAGGAGCCTGGGATATAAGCAAGCGCAGACGCCGCCCACCCCCAACGCCGCTGGAGGCTCGTCATGGTCCTACGCGCAGCGCTCGTCCTGCTCACCGTCCTCGGGCTCGTCACGCCCGCGCCCGCCCAGGTGGTCACCCTCAAGCTCGCCACCATCGTCGGCAACGACAACCCGTTCACCACCGCCGCGTACAAGTTCAAGGAGATCGCCGAGGCCAAGAGCGGCGGCCGCATCAAGGTGGAGGTCTACCCGGCCGGGCAGCTCACCAAGAACGAGATCGTGGCCATCGAGGGCATGCAGCTCGGCACCGTGGACATCGCGGCGGTCTCGCTGCCGTCCGCGGGCGGCAAGTTCGATCCCAAGCTGCTCGCCCCCGACGTGCCGTTCCTCTACCAGAGCCGCGAGCACGTGTGGCGCGTGATGGACGGCCCGGTCGGCAAGGAGCTGATCAAGCACTTCGAGCCGCTCGGGGCCAAGGGCTTCTGCTACGGCGGCGGCTTCGGCTTCCGCGGCGTGCTCTCCAACAAGCGGGCGGTGTTCGTGCCCGACGATCTCAAGGGCCAGACCATCCGCGTGCCGCCCATTCCGACGCTGGTCGAGGTGTTCAAGCAGTTCGGGGCCAACCCGGTGCCGATGATCTGGGGCGAGGTGTACATGGCGGTGCGGCAGGGCACGGTGGACGGACTCGAGCTGCCGGTGACCACCGCGGTCTCCGACAAGTTCCACGAGATCACCAAGTTCTACTCGAAGACGCAGCACTCGTATCCCGCCGCCGCCTGGCTCATGGCCAAGGCGAAGTACGAGGGTCTACCCGCGGACCTCAAGAAGGTGATCGACGAGACCATGACCGCCTCCTGCGCCCAGCACCGCCAGGACGAGGTGAAGGCGGAGGTGGAAGGCCTCGCGGCCATGAAGGCCAAGGGCATGCAGGTCAACGAGGTGAAGGACCTCCGCCTCTTCCAGGAGCGCGCCCAGCCGGTCTGGAAGTTCCTCGAGCAGAAGGCGGGCAAGGAGCTGGTGGACCGGGTGATCGCGGAGGCGCGGGCCACCGCGAAGTAGCGTGCTCGTCGACTGGGTCTGCCTGGGACTGATGCTGGTCCTGGTGGCGGACGTCTTCCTCGGCGTGTGGAGCCGCTACGTGATGCACGCGACCTTCCAGTGGTACGACGAGGTCGCGCGGCTCTGCTTCGTCTGGATGGTGTTCCTGGGCGCCGCGTCCGCGGTCCGGCGCGGCGCCCACTTCCGCCTCCACCTGCTGATCGACCGCCTCGGCCCCCGCCTGCGGCGCGCGAACGACCTGGTGGTCGGCCTGCTCGTCGTGGTCTTCGGCGGCGTGCTGGTGGCGGGCGGCGTGGCCATGTGGCCGGTGGCGCGCGGGCAGGTCTCCGACTCGCTCGAGCTGTCCATGGTGTGGTTCTACGGCGCGCTGCCCGTCGGGGGCGCGCTCATGATCTTCTTCTCGCTGCCGCAGCTCTGGCGCCTGGCCCGCGGCCGATGATCCTCGTCTGCCTCGTCTTCCTGGTGCTGCTCGCCATCGGCGTGCCGGTGGCGGTGACGGTGGGGCTGGCCGGCTACATCGGCGCCATCCTCGCCGCGCCGATCCCGCTCGCGGTGACGGTGCAGACGATCCTGCACCAGGTGGATTCCTTCGTCCTGCTCTCGCTGCCGCTCTTCATCCTGGCCGGCGCCCTCATGGAGACGGGCGGCATCGCGCATCGGCTCGTGCGCCTGGCGGTGGCGCTGGTCGGCTGGGTGCGGGGCGGGCTCGGCATGGCGGTGGTGGCCGCCGAGTACATCTTCTCCGGCATCTCGGGCTCGACGGTGGCCGACGTCTCCGCGGTCGCGTCCACCACCATCCCGGGCATGGTGCGCGCCGGCTACAGCCGGGAGCTCGCGGTCGCGGTGGTGTCGGCGGCCTCCGCGATGGGCATCCTGGTGCCGCCCTGCATCCTCATGATCGTGATCGGCTCGGTGGCGAGCCTCTCGGTGGCCGCGCTCTTCACCGCCGGCTTCCTGCCCGCGGTGGTCATGGCGCTGGTGCTGATGGCCTACATCTGGCGCACCGCGGGGCGCATGGGCATCGCGGCCGAGCCCAGGCCGACGCTCGGCGAGCTGTGGGTGGCCTTCCGCGACGCGCTGATCCCGCTCGGCATGCCCGCGATCATCTTCGGCGGCATCCTGGGCGGCATCATGACGCCGACCGAGGCCTCGGTGCTGGCCGTGCTCTACGCCGCGGTGGTGGGCCTCTTCGTCTACCGCGAGATCGAGTGGAAGGCCCTGCCCGGCATCATCATGAACTCGGCGATGATCACCGGGGCGGTGGGCCTGCTGCTGGGCACCGCGGGGGTGGTCTCGTGGTTTCTCACCGTCCAGCAGATGCCCGCCGCGATGATCCGGATCATGACGGTGGTGCCGGGCAGCAGCGTGATCTTCCTCTTCCTCACCGCGGCCATCTTCATCTTCTTCGGCGCGGTGATCGAGGGGCTCCCCGCGGTGGTGATCCTGCTGCCGAGCCTGCTGCCGGTGGCGGCCGGGCTCGGCATCGACCCGATCCACTACGCCATCGTCATCGTGGCCGCGGTCGGCATCGGGCTCTTCCTGCCCCCGATCGGGGTGGGCCTCTTCATCGCCTGCGGGATCGCGGAGGTGTCGGTGGACCGGGCCTCGCGCGCGATGCTGCCCTTCGTGGCGGTGCTGCTGATCGGGCTCGTCATCATCATCCTGGTCCCGCCGATCACCCTGATCCTGCCCCGCCTCTTCAAGCTGCTCTGAGGCGGCGCCCGCTCACGCCACCCCGAGGTAGCGCCGCTTGACCTCCTCGTCGGCCTCGAGCCCGGCCGGCGTGCCCTCGTAGACGATCTGCCCCTTGTTCATCACGTAGACGCGGTCGGCCACGCGCAGGGCCAGGTGGTAGTTCTGCTCCACCAGCAGCAGCGAGAGGCGCTCCGCCTTGAGCGCGGTGAGGATCGTGCCGATCTCGCGGACGATCAGCGGGGCCAGGCCCTCCGACGGCTCGTCGAGCAGGAGCAGGCGGCCGTTGGTCAGCAGGGCGCGGCCGATGGCCAGCATCTGCTGCTCGCCGCCCGAGAGCGTGCCCCCGAGCTGAGCCTGCCGCTCGCGCAGGCGCGGGAACAGCTCGAACACGCGCTCGAGCGTCCAGCCGGAGGCGCGCGCGCCCAGCAGCAGGTTCTCGCGCACCGAGAGCGGCGCGAAGATGCGCCGGCCCTGCGGCACGAGGGCCAGGCCGCGGCGCGCGATGCGGTAGGCGGGCCAGCGCTCGATCGCCTGCCCCTCGAAGAGCACGCGCCCGGCGCGCGGCGGCGTGAAGCCCACGATGCTGCGGATCGCGGTGGTCTTGCCCGCGCCGTTGCGACCGAGCAGCGCCACCGCCTCGCCCGGCGCCACGCGCAGCGAGACGCCGTGGAGCACGTGGCTCTCGTCGTAGTAGGTGTGGATGGCGTCCACCTCGAGCACGGCTCAGGCGCTCCCCAGGTAGACTTCGTAGACGCGCGGATCGGCCTTCACCTCGGCGAAGGTGCCCTCGGTGAGCACCTCACCGTAGTGCAGCACCGTGACGCGGTCGGCGAGCGAGCCCACCACGTCCATGTCGTGCTCGATGATCAGCAGCGTCACCTCGCGCGGCAGCGCCTCGAGCATGCGCGTCATGCGCAGCGTCTCCTCGGGCGACATGCCGGCGGTGGGCTCGTCCAGGAGCAGGAGCCGCGGCCCGGTGGCGAGCGCCACGCCGATCTCGAGCTGGCGCTGCTCGCCGTAGGACAGGCGCCCGGCGGGCTCGCCCAGGCGGTCGGACAGGCCCACGATCTGGGCCACCTCGCGCGCCCGGTCCAGCGGCCCGCGGCGGCGCGTGACGCTGCCCAGCAGATCCCAGGTGCCGGGCGCGCCCACCGCGGCGGCCAGCCGCAGGTTCTCCTCCACCGCGAGCTTCGGGAAGAGGTTGTTGCGCTGGAACGAGCGCGAGATGCCGCGGCGGGCCACCGCGTGCGGGGCCAGCCCGCCGATCGGCGCGCCGTCGAGGAGGATGCGGCCCGACGTCGGGGCGAGCTGGCCGGTGATGACGTTGAAGAGCGTGGTCTTGCCCGCGCCGTTGGGGCCGATGATGGCCCGGCGCTCGCGCGGGGCGACCTCGAGCGACACGCGGTTCAGCGCGCTCAGCGCGCCGAAGGCGCGGCTCAGCGCGTCGGTGGCCAGGAGCGGCGCGGTCATGCGCGCAGGCCCACCCGGCCGCGCAGCGCGCCCACGATGCCGCCGGGGGCGAAGAGCACGAAGAGGATGAACGTCGCGCCCAGGATCAGCATCCAGCGCTCGGTGTAGGTGCTGACCAGGCTCTGCAGCAGGATGAAGGCGGCCGCGCCCAGGACCGGGCCGCCGAGGGTGCCGGTGCCGCCGATGATGACCATCAGCAGCGCCTCGCCGGAGGTCTTCCAGAAGAACGCGTCCGGCCCGATCGAGCCGTTGAACTGCGCGTAGAGCGAGCCGGCGAGGCCCGCGAAGACGCCCGCGATGACGAAGGCCAGCAGCTTGTAGCGGTCCACCGCGTAGCCGACCGCCTCCATGCGCGCCTCGTTCTCGTGGATGCCGCGCAGCACGTGGCCGAAGGGCGAGCGGACGATGCGCCAGAGCGCGAGCGCGCTGAGCGTCACCACGACGAGCAGGTAGCCGTGGAAGCCGCGCAGGCTCGAGACGTTCACGCCCGGCACCACCGGGCGCGGGATGCCGACCAGCCCGTCCTCGGCCCCGAGCCAGGACACCTGGAAGGCGTAGGCGTAGAACATCTGCGAGAAGGCGAGCGTGAGCATGATGAAGTACACGCCGCTCACCCGGATCGAGAAGAAGCCGATGACCAGCGCGGCGAGGCCGGCGGCCAGCGCGGGCAGCACGAGGGCCGAGATCAGCCCCGGGCTCTTGGCGAGCGCGAGCGCGGCCACGTAGCCGCCGATGCCGAAGAAGGCGGAGTGGCCGAAGGACACCATGCCCGCGTAGCCCATCAGCAGATCGAGGCTCATCGCGAAGAGGCCCCAGATCAGGATCTCCTGGAGGAGCTTCACCGGGTAGTTGCCGGCGCTGAGCGGGAAGAGCGCCAGCGCCACCACGACCAGCGCGAGACCGACGAGGCGCAGCGTCACTTGAGCGGGCGGCCGAAGAGCCCCTGGGGCCGGAGCAGCATCACGGTGGCCATCACCACGTAGATGATCAGCATGGAGGAGTCGGGCAGCCACGCCTTCCCGAAGGTCTCGGCCTGGCCGATGACGAGGCTGCCGACCAGCGAGCCCTTGAGGCTGCCGAGCCCGCCCACCACCACCACGATCAGCGCGGGGATCAGGATGGCCACGCCCATGGACGGGTAGGCGGACTGGATCGGCCCCGCGATGACGCCGGAGAGCCCGCCGAGCGCGGCCCCGAACGCGAACACGGTCGTGAAAACAAGTTTGATGTTGATGCCGAGCCCGCCCGTCATCTCGGCGTCGAACACGCCCGCGCGGATGATCGCCCCCAGGCGCGTGCGCTCGATCAGGAGCCAGAGCAGCACCGCCATCACGAGCCCGAACACGATGACGAAGAGCCGGTAGGACGGGATGATCGCGCCCCACACCGACACCGAGCCCGAGAAGAGATCGGGCGGCGAGATCGAGCGGATGCGGCCGCCCCAGATCCACTTCGCCAGGTCCTCGAAGAGATAGATGAACCCGAAGGTCAGCAGGACCTGGTCGAGCGGCGGCCGCCGGTAGAGCGGGCGGAGGCAGCTCACCTCCACCAGCGCCCCGATGAGGCCCACCGCCAGCGGGGCCAGCAGCAGGGCCAGCCAGAAATTGCCGGTGCCCGCGATGAGGGAGAGCCCCGCGTAGGCGCCCAGCATGTAGAACGAGCCGTGGGCGAGATTGACCACGTCGAGCATGCCGAAGATCAGCGTGAGCCCGACGGACAGCAGAAACAGCAGCACCCCGTAGGCCAGCCCGTTCAGCGCCTGCGCGAACAGATCGGCCGGCATGCGGGGTGCCGCGTCCCCTCGATCAGGCCGGGAGCGTGCAGCCGGTGCCGGGATCCGTCACGTTGGCGACCTTGTCGATCGGCACGTTGTTGAGCCCGCCGTACGACCTCGCGCACCTCGCGGACGTAGATGAACGGCTGGATCACGTTGTGCGTCTTGGGGTCGAACTTGAAGCGGCCCCGCGGGCTGTCGAACTCCACCTTGGCGATGACGTCCACCAGCTTGTCCTTGTCCTGGGTGTTGCCGTTGACCGCCTTGAGCGCCCGGACGATCACCTCGGCGGTGTCGTACCCCTGGCAGGCGAAGCCGTCGGGCATCTTGCCGAAGTACTTGTCGCGGAACTCCTTCACGAAGCGGTGGTTCGTGGCGTTGTCGAGCAGCGGCGTGTAGAAGTGCCCGGTGATGACCCCCAGCGCGGACGGCGCCCTGGGCCGGGCAGCACGTCGGGCTCGGTGAGGAAGCCCGCGCCGGTGAGCTTGATGTTCTGCTTGAGCCCGAACTGGGCGTACTGCTTCACGAAGTTCACCGCGTCCGTGCCCGAGAAGAAGGCGAACACCGCCTTGGCGCCGGACTGCCGGATCTTGGTCAGGTACGGCGCGTAGTCCGTCTCGCCGAGCTTCGGGTAGTCCTCGGCCACGATCTTGCCGCCGGCCGGGCACGAAGGTCTCCTTGAAGGCGTTCATCATGTCCTTGCCGGCCTGGTAGTTGGGCGCGGTCAGGAACACGTCCTTCGACACGTTCTTGGCCACCCAGCCGCCCATGGGCTGGCAGGGCTGCCAGTTCGAGAACGAGGTGCGGAAGATCCACTTCGAGCAGCGCTCGCGGCTGATCGCGTCGGCGCCCGCGTTGGAGACGATCAGGATGGTCTTGCTGTTGTGGACCTTGTCGCGCATGCCCATCAGGATGCCGCTGTGCACCGGCCCGGTGAGGATGTCCACCTTGTCGGAGTCGATGAGCTTCTCGGTCTTGCGGACGCCCACCGGCGGCTGCATCTCGTCGTCTTCCTTGATCATCTCGATCTTGCGCCCCGCCACCGTCCAGTTCTCGCGGCCGAAGACCAGCTCCATGCCCTGCGTGATGGACTCGCCGAGCACCGCGTAGACGCCCGAGTACGGCAGCACGACGCCGATCTTGATCGGGCCCGACTGCGCGCCGGCGCGCAGCACCCACGGGCCCATCGCCGTGCCGGCCGCCGCGAGCGTGGCTCCACCGAGGAACTTCCGCCGTGTGACCTTGTCCATTCCTGTCCCCTCCTTGGGAGAGTGCGAGCGGTCGATTATAGACCGGTTAGGGAGATCACGTAGTTGCCGCTGCCCGAGGACGGGCCGTAGGCGTGGACGGCGGGCACGAAGCGCCGGCCCGACTCCATGACCGCCCCCAGCAGCATGGCCAGGTGGCGGCCGCCCATCTCGGCCTCGGTGGTGCGCGTGAACTCGGGGAGCCAGGCCCAGAGCTTCTCGAACTCGCCGTCGGCCAGGAGCCGGGCGAAGCGGTGGTCGAGCTCCTGGTCGGCCGGCAGGGGCGCCTTCTCCGGCCCCCGCACCAGCTTGTGGGAGACGCTGCCGCTGGCCACGAAGCCGACGCGCTTGTCGCTCTCGCCCGCCACCCGGGCCACGTGGCGGCCCCACGCGTGGGCCTCGTTCAGATCGGCGGACAGGCAGACCGACACCGGCACGATCGGGGTGCGCTGCGCGCGATCCAGATAGCAGACCATCGGCATCAGCGTGCCGTAGTCGAGCGGATAGTGGACGTCGTTGGCCAGCACGCACTGGAGGCCCGCCGCTCGGCCGCGGGCGATGAGGCGCGCGGCCAGGTCGTAGTCGCCCGGGTAGTCGTAGGCCACGCCGTGAATGATCTCGGGCGCCTCCTGCGCGGTGAGCACGCCCTGGTGCCGCGGGGTGCCGTCCACCACGGTGGGGAACGTGGTGATCAGGTGGCACGAGTTGATCACGGTCACGTCGAGCCTGGCCTGCGCCACGACGTCGCCCTGCGCGATCAGGCCGTCGCGCACCGGGCGGAAGACTTCCGACGCGAGCTTGCCCTCGATGGCGGCCTCGAGCGTGCAGTAGCGCGGGGTGTGGACGGTCAGGAATGCGGCGGCGAGTGGGCTCATGGACCGGATTCTCCCCTGAGGCGGGCGGCGACCCGCGCGGCGATGGGGCGGGCGGCCAGGGCGCCGCCGGGGGTCTCGGGCTGCGCCACCCAGGCGCGCACCTCGAAGCCGGTGGCGCAGCGCCGGCCGCCGACGGATATCTCGTGCTCGACCCGGAACGTCTTCTCGCGCACCTCGCTCACCGTGGTCTCGATCCGCACCAGGTCGCCGTAGCGGACCGGCGAGGCGAAGCGCGCGCCCGTCTCCACGATGGGCACGCCCACGATGCGCTCGGCCGGAAACAGCTCGCGCCACGGCAGCCCGAGCGCCTCGAAGAGGGCCTCGGTGCCCAGGTCGAACCACTCGAAGAAGCGCGGGTAGAACACGATCCCGGCCGGATCGGCCTCGCTCCAGCGCACCTTCACGGCCAGCGCGTTGGCGACCGTCACGCGTGGGCCTGCACCAGCTCGCGCAGGCGGAAGCGCTGGAGCTTCCCGGTCGCGGTGCGCGGCAGCTCGCTCACGATCCTGATCTCCCGCGGCCGCTGGTGGGGCGGCAGCGCGCCCTCCAGGAACCGCCGCACGTCCGCCCGCAGCGCCTCCGGCTCAGCAGCCGGATCGCGCGGCACGACGAACACGAAGGGCTTGATGAGCCCACCGGCCTCCTCGGCGCCGACGACCCCGCCGTCGAGCACGCCCGGGTGCCGGAGCAGGACCGATTCTACCGCGGCCGGGGCCACCCACTGCCCGGCCACCTTGAAGAAATCGTCCTCGCGGCCGCAGTGGACGTGCCCGCCGTCCGCCTCGCGGCGGTAGACGTCGCCGGTGCGGAACCAGTCGCCCACGAAGGTCCGGCGCGAGTGGTCGAGGCGCTGCCAGTAGCCGGCGGCCTGCGAGGGCGCGCGCACCCAGAGCACGCCTTCCTGGCCGTCCGGCACCGGCCGGCCCTCCGCGTCCAGGATCCGGGCCTCCGTGCCCGGCACCGGCTCGCCCGAGGACCCGGGGCGGCTCCGGCCCGGCCGGTTGGAGAGCATCATGAAGATGGTCTCGGTGGCGCCGATGCCGTCGAGGATCTCCACGCCGAACCGCTCCCGCCAGGCGGCGTAGAGCTCGGCGGGCAGCCGCTCGCCGGCCGAGACGCAGAGGCGCGCCGAGCTGAAGGTCTCGGCGGGCAGGTCGGCGTGGAGCAGCCGCGCGTAGACCGTCGGCACGGAGAAGAAGAGGGTGGGGCGAATCTCGCGCATCGCGGTCGCCACCGTGGCCGGATCCGGCCAGCCCGGGTGCAGGTACGTCGTGGCGCGGGCGCGGAGCGGAATCAGCAGCGCGTTGCCGAGGGCGTAGGCGAAGAAGAGCTTCGACGTGGCGAAGATCCGGTCGGCGGCGGTCACGCCGAGCACGTCCAGGTAGTGGTGGCACGCGGGGAGCGTGCGGTGGCAGTGCACGGCCGCCTTCGGCGAGCCGGTCGTGCCGGACGTGTAGAGCCAGAAGGCCATCGCGTCGCCGCCCACCGGCTCGGGCGGCAGCGCCGTGTCGGACGCGCCGGCCACCAGCGTGTCGAAGTCGAGCGCGCGGGGGCCGAGCGTGGACGCGACCGTCCGGGGTGGGCCCGACGCGGCCAGCACCGCGCGATCGGCCACCACCACCTTCGGCCGGCAATCGGCCAGGACGGTCCGGAGCTGGGCGGCGTCGAGCCGCGTGTTCAGCGGGACCGCCACCGCGCCGAGCTTCAGCGCGGCGAAGAAGGTCGCGGCCCAGGCGGGACCGTCGGGGAGGAGGATCGCCACGCGCTGCTCGGGCTCCACCCCGCGCGCCCGCAGCGCGTGGGCGGCCCGATCGGTCAGGCGCTGGAGATCGGCGTAGCTGACGGGCCCGGTCGGGGTGAGCGAGGGCCGTCCGCGCGCCGTGGCCTTCCTCGACCGGCGCGTCCACGAAGAGGGCCGCCGCATTGTCCATGCCGCGCGCGCGCTCAGCTCTGGCCGACTCGCTTGCTCCGGGGAATGGAGAAGCCAGCCGTTTCGATGCGGTCGAGGATGCCGTGGAACTTGTGGCGCCCGTCGGTGTGCGCGGCCCACACGCGCGTCCAGCGTGTCGAAGCCCGCGATGTACCCGAGCCCGCAGTCGGCCGGCTCGGCCATCGGCATCTCCCCCGCGAGGAAGCGGCGGTGGCCCTCGGCGGGATCGATCCAGAAGCCCTCGGAGGCCTCGCCGCCGAGCAGGCGCGGCTCCTGCCCGGCCGGCACCGGGGCCAGGAAGAAGCGCGCGGTGAAGCGGATCGGGTTCGAGGGCGGCGTGATGAAGTGCGAGAGGTAGCGAAAGGGCGCGAGGTCGAGGTGCCAGCCCTCGCGGCCGAGCAGCACGTGGAAGGGCGCCTCCTCGCCGGCCAGGGCGTGACGGAGCCGTTCCACGCGGTCACGGACCGCCGAATCACGCGTGTCCACCGGCCGGCCGTCGGCGTCGCAGCCGACCAGCAGCCCCGTCTCCTCGACCAGCTCGCGCGCGGCGGTGACCCAGAAGGCGAGCGGCGGGATCCCGTCCGCGGCCGGGAAGGCGGCGAGCGCGGCGGCCGAGGAGATGCCGCGGCAGCGGGCGACCGCTTCCTCGGAGCCGTCGGCGGGCTCGACCTTGCCGCCGGGGAAGGCGTAGAAGCCGCCCAGGAAGCGCATGCTCTTCTGCCGCCGGATCATGTAGACCTCGACCGGGCAGGCCGTGCCCGGGCGCACCAGCAGCACGGAGGCGGCGGGCCGGGGGGCGACGGGCGGAGACGGAGCGGCCGTCACGCGGGCGGGACGCGGGACCGCGTGAGACCGGCGAGCTGCTCCAGCAGGGCTTCCGCGGACACCGGCTTGGCGATGACGCGGTCCACGAACTGCATGGACTCGTGCGCCGAGACGCCCTCGCCCCACCCGGTGAGGATGAACACCGCGGTCGCGGGCGAGCGCGTCTTGATGCGCTCGGCCACTTCCCAGCCGTTCATCTTGGGCATGCCGAGATCGGTGATGACCACGTCGTGCGCGCCCGGATCGAACACCGCGAGCGCCTCGTCGCCGTTGGCGGCGGTGGTGATCGCGTGCCCCTCGCTGCGCAGCACGTCGGAGAGCACGGTGAGCAGGCGCGGATCGTCGTCCACCAGGAGCACGCGCGCGGCATGCTCCGGCGCGACCTGCCGCTCGGCCAGCCCCTCGGAGGCGGGGATGATCTGGAAGCGGCTCGCGTGCAGCCGCAGCCGCACCGTGGTGCCCTTGCCGACCGCGCTGTCGATGGTCACGCTGCCCCCGTGCCGCTCGACGATGTCGTAGACCTCGGCCAGCCCCTGCGCGGGCCCCTGCCCCGGCTGGAGGCTCCGGGCGTGCTCGGCCAGGCGCCGCCGCTGCTCCACCGACATGCCCACGCCGGTGTCCGTCACCTCCACGACCACCCAGCCCGAGGCCTCGGCGGCGGCCCGGATGGCCAGGGACCCGCCGCGCGGCATGGCGTCCACCGCGTTGTGGATGAGGCGCACGAGGGCGTCGCGCAGCTCGAAGGCATTGCCCTCGACGGGCGGCAGGGCCTCCATGTCCTGGGTCACCGTGATGACGGTGCCCTTGCGATCCGCCTCGTCGCGCCAGCGCGGCGAGGTGAGCTCGAGGGCCTCCGCGATGACCGCGGGCAGGCCCACCGGCCCGTAGGCGGTCTGGGGCTGGCGCGAGACGAACTCCTGCAGCTTGCGAACCGTCGCGGACGCCTCGAGCGCCACGTCGCGGATCACCATGAGCCGCCGGCGCGCGGCCTCCGACTCGCTCTCGCGCAGCATCAGCTCGGTGTAGGCCAGGATCGCGGCGAGCGAGTTGTTGAAGTTGTGCGCGAGGCCGCCCACGGTCTCGCCGAGCGCGCGCAGGTCCTCGTTGCGGGAGAGGCCGCGGGGCGCCTCCGCGAGGCGCCGGCCGAGGTCGCGCGCCCAGCTCCGCATGGAGAGCACCGAGCGGTCCATCTCCACCTTGGTGCGGCGGATCTGGCGCGCGATGTCCTGGATCTCTTCGTGGTCGGCGAAGAGGAGCGCGTCGGCGGCCGCGTCGCGCGGATCGCGCCGCATCCACCGGCCCACGTGCTGCCGGACCCGCTTGATCATCGGGAGCGGACTAGAGATTCACGAGCTGCGCCACCCGCTCGCGATGATGGGTGGCGTCGCCGAAGGTGAACTCGGAGCCCTTCGCGCGCTTGAAGTAGAGGTGCAGGTCGTGCTCCCAGGTGAAGCCGATGCCGCCGTGGAGCTGGATGCCCGCCGCCGCGACGCGCCGGAAGGCGTCGGAGACGTAGGCCTTGGCCATGCTGACCGCCAGCGGCGCCTCCGGCGAGTTCTCGTCGAGCGCCCACGCCGCGTAGTAGGTGATGGACTTGCTGTTCTCCACGTCCACCAGCATGTCGGCCGCGCGGTGCTTGACGCCCTGGTACGAGCCGATCGGCCGGCCGAAGGCCTGGCGGATCTTCGCGTACTCGACCGTCATGTCGAGCACCTTCTGGGCCCCGCCGCACATCTCGGCGCAGAGGGCCACGGTGGCGCGATCGAGCACGCGGGCGAGCGGCGCCCAGCCCGCCCCCGCCGCGCCGAGCAGCGCGTCGGCGCCCACCGTGACGTCGGCGCACGCGACCTCGCAGAGCTTGCGGGTCTGGTCCATGGTGGGCAGCAGCGTCACCTCGAGCCCCTTCGTGCCCCTGGGCAGGAGAAAGAGCGAGACCCCGTCGGCGCCCGCGCCCGGCCGCGTCCGCGCGGCCACCACGAGGGCGTCCGCGGTGTGGGCGTCGTGGACGAAGAGCTTGGTGCCGGAGAGCGTGTACGTGCCACCCTTCTCGACCGCGGTCAGGGTGACCCCGGCAGGGCCGAGCTGCGCGCTCGGCTCCATCCAGGCGAGGGCGACACGCTTGTCGCCCGCCGCGATCTTCGGCAGCCACTCCTTCTTCTGCGCGTCGCTCCCCGCCTCGAGCACGGCGAGCCCGCCCAGCAGCACGGTGGAGAAGTACGGGCCCGGCGTCACCGCGCGGCCCATCTCCTCCATGAGCACGACCAGGTCCACCAGACCGAGCGCCATGCCGTCGTACTGCTCGGGATAGATCAGGCCCAGCCAGCCCTGCTCGGCCAGCTTCTTCCACAGCTCCGGGTTGATGCCCTCCGGCGTCTCCATCAGGCGCCGCACCGTGTCGGAGGGGCACTCGTTCTCGAAGAACTTCCGCGCGGTGTTCCGGAGCAGCTCCTGCTCTTCGCTGAACCCGAAGTTCATGGCTTAGCCTTTCGGGAGGCCGAGCACGCGCTCGCCGATGATGTTGCGCTGGATCTCGGTGGTGCCGCCTTCGATCGAGTTGGCCCGCGAGCGCAGGAAGGTGTGCTGCCAGAGGCCGTCCGCCACCGCCCACTCGCTGCCGTGGGTGAGCTGGCCGAACGCGCCCTGGATCTCCATGGCGAGCTCCTGCACGCGCTGATGCCCTTCCACCCACATCATCTTACCCGCGGAGGCCTCGGGGCCGGGCAGCTCGCCCCGGAGCAGCTTGGTGATCGCGCGGGCTCCGGTGTACTTGAACACCTCGGTGTCGATCCACATCTGGGCCAGCTTCTGGCGCATCACCGGGTCCTGCGTCACCGGCACCCCGTTCTTCTTGGTGTTGCGCGCGAGGTCCACGAGGCTGTCCAGCACGATGCGCAGGCGCACCTGCAGGCCGAAGCCGAGCGCGAGACGCTCGTACATCAGGGTGGTGAGCCCGACCGCCCAGCCGTTGTTGAAGCCGCCCAGGATCTGCGACTCGTGGACGCGGACGTTGTCGAAGTAGACCTCGTTGAACTCCGCGTCGCCGGTCATCTGCTTGAGCGGCTTGACGGTGATGCCGGGGCTCTTCATGTCGAGCAGGAAGTAGGTGATGCCCTTGTGCTTGGGCGCGCTCGGATCGGTGCGGGCCAGCAGCATCATGTAGTCCGCGACGTGGGCGAGCGACGTCCACACCTTCTGCCCGTTGATCACGTAGTGGTCGCCGTCCTTCTCCGCGCGGGTCTGCAACGACGCCAGGTCGGAGCCCGCGTTGGGCTCGGAGTAGCCCTGGCACCAGATCTCCTCGCACGAGAGCATCTTGGGCGGGTAGCGCTTCTTCTGCTCGTCGGTGCCGTAGGCGATGATCGTGGGCCCGGCCATGCCGACGGCCAGGATGTTGAGCACCGGCGGGGCCTTGGCGAGCGCCATCTCCTGCTGGAGGATCATCTCCTCCATGAACGTCAGCCCACGGCCGCCCGCTTCCTTGGGCCAGGTCACCCCGACGAAGCCGGCGTCGTAGAGCTGCCGCTGCCACTGCCGGAGCATCTCGTAGGCCTCGGGCCGCGGAATGTCCGCACCCTGGCTGAGACGCGCGACCCAGTCCTGCTTCATGTTCTTGGACAGCCAGCCGCGCACTTCGTCGCGGAACGAGGTTTGCTCAGGCGTCAGCGTGAAATCCAATGCACCCTCCCACGTTGGTGGGTCGCCAGTAAGTGAGGTTAACCGGGGTAAGGATGAACGAAGGTTCAGTACGATGATACGAGCCCGCACGAGAAAGTGTCAAGGGGGTGGGGTATACTCGCGGCGGCCATGGCGACCATCGGCATCTCCTTGCCCCGCTTGAAGAGCCATATCGAGACCCTGTCCTCCTACGGCCGCAACGCGGCCGGCCATGGCATCACCCGCTCGTGCTGGAGCCCGCCCCACGAGGAAGCGCGGAAGTGGCTGCTCGGGCGGATGGTCGAGGCCGGGCTCGAGACGCGCGTGGACGCGGCGGGCAACACGTTCGGCTCCCTCCGCGGCGAGGGGGCGGCCGTGCTGACCGGCTCCCACATCGACACGGTGCCCGAAGGCGGTCCGCTCGACGGCGCCCTCGGCGTGCTGGCCGGGCTCGAGTGCCTGCAGACCATCAAGGCGGCCGGGCTCGACACGCGGCGGCCGCTGGCGGTGGTGGCCTGGAGCGACGAGGAAGGCCGGTACGGCAGCCTCTTCGGCTCGCGCGCCTTCACCGGCAAGCTCGATCTGGCCGAGGTCCCCAAGCTCCAGGCGGTGGACGGCATCCGGCTGGTGGACGCGATGGCCCGGGCCGGGTACGACGCGGGCCGGGTGGCGGAGGCGCGCTGCGATCCGCGGACGCTGCACGCCTACATCGAGCTGCACATCGAGCAGGGCCCGCACCTCGAGGCCGCGCGCCTGCCCATCGGGCTGGTCGAGGGCATCGTGGGCATCCGGCGCAACCGCCTCACCTTCGTCGGCGAGCCGGACCACGCGGGCACCACCCCGATGGCCTGGCGCAAGGACGCCTTCCTGGCCGCGTGCGAGTACGCGCTGAAGGCGCGGGAGCACATCGTGCGAAAGGGCAGCGGCCGGAGCGTGACCAACTTCGGGCGCATCGAGCTCTCCCCGGGCGTCTCCAACATCGTGCCCGCGCAGGCGGTGCTGATGCAGGAGATGCGCGAGCTGGACCCGAAGATCCTCGCGCGGCTCGACCGCGAGTGCGCCGCGCTCGCCCGCACCATCACGCGCCGCCGCGGCCTGAAGGTGGTCGTCGAGGCCATGTCCCGCACCGACCCGGCGCGCTGCGCCCCGCGGGTCATGAACGCGGTGCAGGCGGCCTGCGAGCAGCTCAAGCTCCGCTTCAAGCGCATGCCGTCGGGCGCGGGGCACGACGCCCAGAACCTGGCCACCGTGACCGACTCCGGGATGCTCTTCATCCCCTCGCGGGGCGGGCGCAGCCACCGGCCCGACGAGATGAGCGACTGGAAGGCCATCGAGCGGGGCACCAACGCGCTGCTCCACACGCTGCTGAAGCTGGCCGGCTAGCGCGCCGCCGCCGGGCCGCCAAGGGGCGCATGTGAAAGTTTCCACTTGGCAACCGTCCGCGGGATCAAGTACACTCCCGCAAGAATCCAGCGCCATCTATCCCATGAGGAAGCTGTGCCCACGATAGTGCACCTGCTGCTGGCCCTGGTCCTGACCGTCTTCCTGGCTGCCCAGGCCAGCGCCCTCGCTTTCGTGCTCCGCTCGCGCCGGGCGGTGTCGGCGCGGGAGGCACGCCGGCGCAGCGACCTGCTGTGGACCTGCATCCCGGTGCTCCTCGTGCTCTTCCTGGCCGCCCGTAGCTGGGTGGCCGTCGTCGACGTCCACCGGCCCGCCGTGGCCGCGACCGGCACGCCATCTCCATCGGTGGCGGCCCCGCGCTAGAGGAACCACACGACGCCATGACCGATTTCGATGATCGCCCGCCTCGTGAAGCGCCTGGACTGGACGCGGCTCGGCCTGCTGGGAGCCGTCCTCCTGCTCGCGAGCGCCTGCAGCGCGGTGGGCTGGAACTGGGACACCCCGATGAGCACGGTGATCCCGAAGTCGGACTTCGGGAAGATCACCCACGACATCTTCATGCTGATCTCGTGGTGGACGCTCGGCATCTTCATCGCGGTGGAGGTCGCCCTCGTCTACGCGTGCTGGCGCTTCCGCGACCGGCCGGGCGCGCCCATCCCCAAGCAGGTGCACGGCCACACCGTGCTCGAGATCTCGTGGACCATCGCGTTCGCGGTGATCCTGCTGATCATCGCGATCCCCACTATCAGAGTGATTTTCAAGACCCAAGAGGCGCCCGGCGGCCACCGCCCTGCGGGTCGAGGTCTCCGGCAAGCAGTGGTGGTGGGAGTTCCGCTACCCGCAGCAGAAGATCACCACCGCCAACGAGCTGCACCTGCCCGTCGGGCAGACGGTGTCGTTCGCCCTGAACGCTCCCGACGTCATCCACTCCTTCTGGATCCCGCAGCTCGGCGGCAAGCGCGACGTGGTCCCCCACCGGGTGAACCACATCACGCTCACTCCGGACACGCCCGGCGAATATCCGGGGCAGTGCGCGGAGTACTGCGGGATGTCGCACGCCAACATGCGCTTCCGGGTCATCGTGCACGAGCCCGCCGACTTCGAGAAGTGGGTCCGAGCCCAGCAGGCGGCCCCGGTGGAGTCGCCCGACGCGCTCGCCCAGCAGGGCAAGACCCTGTTCACCCAGTCGACGTGCGTGGGCTGCCACACCATCACCGGGATCTCCGCCGGCCACATCGGGCCCGATCTCACCCACTTCGCGAGCCGCAAGACCTTCGCGGGGTCGCTGATGGCCACCACCCCGGACAACCTGACCAAGTGGATCGAGGATCCCGCTCACATGAAGCCCGGCGCGCTGATGCCGAACCTGGGGATGAAGGGGGAGCAGTCGAAGGCTCTGGCCGCCTACCTCCTCAGCCTGAAATAGGGAGACGCCCATGGCGACTCACGCGGCATTCATGCCGGGCGCGAAGGTGGAGGTCCCCACGTTCTGGGGGATCGTCGCGTCCTGGCTCACCACCGTCGATCACAAGCGGATCGGCATCCTCTACGGCTCGAGCGCGTTCATCTTCTTCCTGATCGGGGGGATCGAGGCGCTGATCATGCGCCTGCAGCTCGCCCGGCCGGACAACACCCTGGTGAGCGCGCAGACCTTCAACGAGCTGTTCACCATGCACGGCACCACCATGGTGTTCCTCGCGATCATGCCGATGAGCGCGGCGTTCTTCAATTACATGATCCCGCTCATGATCGGGGCGCGCGACGTGGCCTTCCCGCGCCTGAACGCGCTCTCCTACTGGATCTTCCTCTCCGGCGGGCTCCTCCTGCACGTGAGCTTCCTGGCCCAGGCGGTGCCGGACGGCGGCTGGTTCGGCTACGCCAACCTGACCTCGCACCAGTTCTCGCCGACCCACTCCATCGACTTCTGGATGCTCGGCCTGCAGATCCTCGGCATCTCGTCCATGCTCGCGGGCTTCAACTTCCTGGTGACGATCATCAACATGCGGGCGCCCGGCATGACCCTGATGCGGATGCCGGTGTTCATCTGGATGAGCTTCGTGACCCAGTTCCTCATCGTGCTCGCCTTCCCGGCCATCACGGTGGCGCTCATCCTCCTCATGTTCGACCGCTTCTTCGGCACGCTCTTCTACTCCCCCGCCGCGGGCGGCGATCCCCTGCTCTGGCAGCACCTCTTCTGGATCTTCGGCCACCCCGAGGTCTACATCCTGATCCTCCCCGCGATGGGCATCGTCTCGGAGGTGCTGCCCACCTTCGCGCGCAAGCCGCTCTTCGGCGCGCCGGTCGTCATCTACTCCGGCATCACCATCGGCTTCTTCGGCTTCGGGGTGTGGAGCCACCACATGTTCTCGGTCGGCATGGGCCCGGTGGCCGACGCCGCCTTCTCCATCACCACCATGCTGATCGCGGTGCCCACCGGGGTGAAGATCCTCAACTGGCTCTGCACCCTGTGGGGCGGCTCCATCCGCTTCCAGACCCCGCTCTACTTCTCGCTCGGCTTCATCGCCATGTTCACGATGGGCGGCCTCTCCGGCGTCATGCACGCCTCGCCCCCGGTGGACCTGCAGCAGACCGACACCTACTTCGTGGTGGCCCACTTCCACTACGTGCTCTTCGGCGGCTCGATCTTCGGGCTCTTCTCGGGCGCCTACTACTGGTGGCCGAAGATCACCGGCAAGCTGCTCGACGAGCGGCTCGGCAAGGTGCACTTCTGGCTGATGATGCTCGGCTTCAACGTCACCTTCTTCCCCCAGCACTACCTCGGCCTGATCGGCATGCCCCGGCGCATCTACACCTACGCGGGAGACCTCGGCTGGAACTTCTGGAACATGGTCTCCACCATCGGGGCCTTCACGATCGCGCTGTCCCTGCTCGTGTTCATCGCGAACGTGATCAAGACCACGCGGTCCGGCAAGGTCGCGAGCGCCGATCCGTGGGACGGGCGCACGCTCGAGTGGGCGATCCCGTCGCCGCCCCCGATCTACAACTTCGCGCGCGTGCCCGAGGTGCAGGACCGTGACGACCTGTGGCTGCAGAAGTACGGGGACGGGCACGGGGGCGCCCCGCGGCCCAAGCCGGCCCCGGTGACCGCGGCCGAGATCGCGGCCATCCACATGCCGCCCAGCTCGTACTGGCCGATCCTGCTCGCCCTCGCGATGGCGATGATGATCTCGGGCCTGCTCATCAGCAGGTACCAGGTCATCGTGGGCGGCCTGCTCACCCTGTTCCTGATGTACAAGTTCGCCATGGAACACCATCGCCCCGCCGACGGGCACGGACACTAGGAGAGCCCCCGTGGCCGATCATGCCGCGACCCACGCCGTCGTTCACGCGGTTCACGATCCGAACATCGGCAACACCGGGCTCGACCATCGCAAGATGGGCATGTGGGCCTTCCTCGGCTCGGACTGCATGTTCTTCGGGTCCCTGATCGGGACCTACCTGGCCTACAAGGGCAAGTCCATCTCGGGGCCGACGCCGCACGACGTGTTCGACATCCCGCTCACGTCCTACAGCGCGGCCCTGCTGCTCGCCTCGTCGCTGACCATGGTGCTGGCCCTGGCCGCCCTGCAGGACAACCGGGTGAAGGTGGCCGCGCGCTGGCTGCTGGCCACCGCCGCGATGGGCCTGCACTTCGTGCTGAACCAGGTCTACGAGTTCTGGACCTTCGTCTACCACCACGACCTGACGCTCGGGACGAGCCTGTTCGGCTCCACCTTCTTCGTGCTCACCGGCTTCCACGGCGCGCACGTCACCGGCGGAGTCATCTGGCTCCTGATGCTGGTCTCGCTCGCGTGGCGGGGCAAGCTCGACCGGCGCGACTACACCAAGGTCGAGATCGCCGGTCTCTACTGGCACTTCGTGGACATCGTGTGGATCGCGATCTTCACCATCATCTACCTCATCCCCTAGGAGCCGCGACATGGCCGATCACGGCACCACTGCCGCGACGCACGGAGGAGGGGGCGGGCACGCCACCGTCAAGACGTACATCCAGGTGGCCGTCGCGCTGGCCATCATCACCGGCGTCGAGGTGGCGACCCTCTACGTCCCGGGGATCCCGAACCCGGTCCTGGTGATCAGCCTGCTCGCGATGTCCGCGGTCAAGTTCTACCTGGTCGTCGGGTTCTTCATGCATCTCAAGTACGACCACCGGATCATGCGGGCGCTCTTCGTGGGACCGCTCGTCATCGCCATCGCCATCATCCTGGCCGTCATGGCGCTCTTCAGCGCCTTCCTGCTGCTGCCCCGACCGCACTAGCGATGGCGCACGTAGGACCCGGACCCGCGGGGCCGCCTCCCCTCGGACCCGAGGGCTTCGACTGGACCTCCTGGCAGGCCGATCCCGGCGTCGTCACGGGCCTCGTCGTCCTGGGCGCGGCCTACACCGCGGCGATCCTGTGGCGGCGACGGCTCGCCCCCGAGGCCCGGGTGGAGCCGCTCAAGGTGGCCTCGTTCGGCGGGGCGCTGCTCGTGCTCTTCGGCGCGCTCACCGGGCCCCTCCACGATCTCTCGGACTACTACCTCTTCAGCGCGCACATGGTCCAGCACATGCTGCTGGTCTTCGCGATGCCGCCGCTGCTGCTCTACGGCACCCCGGGATGGATGCTGCGCCCGCTCCTGCGGGACGCCAAGCTACTCGAGCTCGGCCGCGCGCTGACCCGGCCGACCGGATCGTTCGCGACCTTCAACGTGATCCTGATCGCGTGGCACCTGCCGCCAATCTACAATCTGGCCATGGAGCAGCACCCCTTCCACGTCGTGGGGCACCTCCTGATGATGGCCGGCTCCGTCATCCTGTGGTGGCCGGTGCTCTCCCCGCTCGACGAGCTGCCCCGCGCGCCCTACCCGATCCAGATGCTCTACCTCTTCGTGGTGGGCCTGCCGATGGTGATGGTGGCCATCTTCATCTCGATGGCCGACGGCCTGCTCTATCCGTACTACGCGGCCGCCCCGCGGATCTGGCCGCAGCTCACCCCGCGCGCCGACCAGCACCTGGGTGGGCTCATCATGTGGATCCCCGGGGGCATGGTCTTCCTCGTCGCCCTCTCCGTCGTCTTCTTCCGCTGGCAGAGCGCGGGCGGCGACGACGCGGCGGTGCCCCTGGCCGGGGCGCGCCATGGCCGCTAGGCTCGCCTGGGCCGCGGTGGTCGCGGTCTTCTTCCTGATGACGCTCGGCAACGTGGTGAGCGCCACCGGCTCCGGGCTCGCGTGCCCGGACTGGCCGCTCTGCCACGGCTCGGTGATCCCGCCGCTCCGGCTCGACGTGCTGATCGAGTACAGCCACCGCCTCGCCGCGCTGGCCGCCACCGTGCTGATCGTGGCCACCACCGTGCTGACCCTGCGCGGGACGCGCGCGCCGGGGCTGCGGCGCCTCGCCTGGCTGCTGCCCGCCCTGCTCGCGGTGCAGATCGCGCTCGGCGGCATCACGGTGCTGCTCAAGCTCCCCCACCTGATCAGCACCGCGCACCTGGTCAACGCGCTCCTGATCCTGGCCGGCCTCATCGTGCTGGCCCGGGGGCTCCAGGCCGCGGCCGCCCGCGCGCGGCCGGCGACGACCGCCTGCGGCGGCTGGCCCGCGTGGGGCTGATCGTGCTCCTCGTCCAGCTCGCGCTGGGCGGCTACGTGCGGCATTCGGGGGCGGGCCTCGCCTGCCCCGACTTCCCGCTCTGCAGCGGCGATCTCCTGCCCACGCAGTGGCTGGCCGGCGTGCACTGGGTCCATCGCTGGCTCGGCGTGCTCCTGCTGGGCCTGTTCATTCACGTGGCGGTCGGCGGGCCGGACCACGGCCACGCGCCTGGTCGCCGCGCTCGCGGTGCTGCAGGTCGCCCTCGGCATCGCCACGGTGCTGCTCCAGCTCACCCCGGTCGTGCGGGCGGCCCACGCCGCCGTCGGGTACTCGATCTGGGCGGTGCTCGTCTGGGTGAGCGTCGAGGCGGGGTGCTGGCGCGGAAGTCTCGCGGCGCCCGCCCGGCCGGGCGCGACCCGGAAGGCCGCGCATGCCGCCTAGGACCGCGACCGCCGCCTCGCGCGGCATCGGAACGCTCGGCCTGACCGAGCGGATCGGCGCCTACGCCGAGCTCTCGAAGTTCGGGATCGTGCTCCTGGTGCTGGTCTCCGCGGGCGCCGGCTTCATGCTGAGCGCTCCCCTGGGACCCGAGTTCCCGTGGCCGCAGGGCCTGCTGGTGCTGGCCGGCGTGATGCTGCTGTCCTGCGGCGCCTCCGCGCTGAACCAGGTCCAGGAGCGCGGCCGGGACGGCCTGATGGCCCGCACCGCGGGGCGCCCGCTGCCCTCGGGTCGGCTCTCGCACGCCCAGGGGCTCGCCTTCTCCATCGTGGCCATCGCGGCGGGCGCGGCCGTGCTGTGGCTCGGGGTCGGGCCCATGGCGGGCATCCTGGGCCTGATCGCGAGCGGCTTCTACAACGGCGTCTACACGCCCTGGCTCAAGCCGAACTCGCCCTTCGCGGCGGTACCGGGGGCCATCCCGGGCGCCATCCCGCCGGTGATCGGCTGGGTGGCGGGTGGCGGCCGCCTCACCGACGCGGGCGCGGTGATCCTCTTCGGGATCCTGTTCCTGTGGCAGATGCCCCACTTCTGGGCGCTGGCCCTCCGCTACCGGGCCGACTACGCGGCGGGCGGCTTCCCGATGGTCTCGGAGCGGGTGGGCGTGGAGGGCACCGCCCGGCTCATCCAGCTCTACGCCCTCGGCCTCACCGCCTGGGCGCTGGCCGCGCCCACCTTCGGCGTGGGCGGCCCGGCCGCCCTGGTCGCGGCCGCCGCGCTGGGCGGCCGCCTGATCTGGCTGGCCGCCAAGTTCGCGCGGCAGCCGGACGACCAGCGCGGGTGGCTCTCCCTCTTCCTCTTCTCGAACTTCTTCCTTCTCCTGCTGTTTCTCGTCATGGTGGGGGAGCGCCTGGTCCGCCACGCCCTGTCGTAGCGGCAGGGCGGGCGTCGGTAGCACGGTTGGGCGGTTGTCTGTTACTCTGAGATCCCCGTCTGGAGGCCTGACCGAATGAACATCTGCGTGGTGGGAACGGGCTACGTGGGCCTGGTGACCGGCGCGGTCTTCGCCGATCTCGGCAACGACGTGGTCTGCGTGGACAACGATCAGAAGAAGATCGAGGCCCTCCGGGCCGGCCAGATGCCGATCTACGAGCCGGGCCTCGAGGAGATGGTGGTCCGGAACAAGGACGACGGGCGCCTCAGCTTCACCACCGACCTCCCCGGCGGGGTCCGCCAGGCCGACGTGATCTTCATCGCGGTGGGCACGCCCCCGAAGGACACCGGCGAGACCGATCTCTCCCACGTGGAGGCGGTCGCCACCCAGATCGGCCGCTCGATGGACCGCTACAAGGTGGTCGTCAACAAGTCCACCGTCCCGGTCGGCACCGGCGAGTTCGTCCGGGAAGTCATCACCCGGCACCAGCCGCGCCCCATCGACTTCGACGTGGTCTCCAATCCCGAGTTCCTGCGCGAGGGCTCCGCGATCGAGGACACCCTGCGGCCCGACCGGATCGTGATCGGCGCGCCCAACCAGCAGGTCGCGATGACCCTGGTGGAGCTCTACGCTCCGCTCGAGCGGCCCATGATCATCACCGACCTGCCGTCGGCGGAGGTGATCAAGTACGCCTCCAACGCCTTCCTGGCCGCCAAGATCTCCTTCATCAACGCGATCGCCAACATCTGCGAGAACGCGGGCGCCGACGTGAGCCAGGTGATGAAGGGCATGGGCCTCGACTCGCGCATCGGGATGCAGTTCCTCCAGGCCGGCCTCGGCTACGGCGGCTCCTGCTTCCCCAAGGACGTGGACTCCCTCATCCACACCGCCTCCCGCTTCGGCTACGACTTCAAGCTGCTGCGCTCGGTGGTGGAGATCAACAAGGAGCGCGCCGCCCACCTGGTGGACATGATGCGCAAGGCGATGGGCGACCTCGAGGACAAGACCATCGCGGTCCTCGGACTGGCCTTCAAGCCCAACACCGACGACATGCGCGAGGCCAAGAGCCTCGAGGTGATCCGACTGCTCCACGCGGCGGGGGCCCAGGTGCGCGCCTACGACCCGGTGGCGATGGACAACGCGAGACCGCTGATGCCGGCGGGGGTGACCTTCTGCGAGTCGGCCTACGAGGCGGCCGCGGGCGCGGACGGGGTGGCCCTGCTCACCGAGTGGAACGAGTTCAAGTACCTGAACCTCGACCGCCTGCGCGGGCTGCTGCGGCACCGGCTGATCTTCGACGCCCGCAACCTCTACGAGCCCGAGCGCATGCGCCGGCTCGGCTTCGAGTACTACTCGATCGGGCGCAAGCCCGTGCTGGCGGGCTGAGGGTCGCGCCGGTGCGCGTCCTCGTGACGGGCGGGGCCGGCTTCATCGGCTCCCACCTCTGCGACTTCCTGCTCGCCCACGGGTGCGAGGTCGTCTGCATGGACAACCTCCTCACCGGCTCCACCGACAACATCGCCCACATCAGCGACCCGCGCTTCCTCTTCGTCAAGCACGACGTCACCAACTACATCGTGGTGGGCGGGCCGCTCGACTACGTGCTGCACTTCGCGAGCCCGGCCTCGCCGATCGACTACCTCGAGCTGCCCATCCAGACCTTGAAGGTGGGCGCGCTCGGCACCCACAAGGCGCTCGGGCTGGCCAAGGAGAAGCGCGCCAAGTTCCTGCTCGCCTCCACCTCCGAGGTCTACGGCGATCCGCTCGTCCACCCGCAGCGCGAGGACTACTGGGGCAACGTCAACCCGGTGGGCCCGCGCGGGGTCTACGACGAGGCCAAGCGCTTCGCGGAGGCCATGGTCATGGCCTACCACCGCGTGCACGGCCTCGACGCCCGCATCGTGCGCATCTTCAACACCTACGGCCCGCGCATGCGGCTCACCGACGGCCGCGCGATCCCGACCTTCGTGCGCCAGGCGCTCCGGAACGAGCCCATGACCGTCTTCGGCGACGGCTCCCAGACGCGCTCCTTCACCTACGTCACCGACCTGGTCGAGGGCATCTGGGCCCTCATGCAGGCCCCGGTGAACGAGCCGGTGAACATCGGCAACCCGAAGGAGATGACCCTGCTGCAGCTCGCCCAGCAGATCTCGCGCCTGAGCGGCTCGCGCAGCGAGATCGTGTACCGCCCGCTGCCCACCGACGATCCCAAGGTGCGGCAGCCCGACATCACCAAGGCCCGCCGCCTGCTCAAGTGGGAGCCCAAGGTCGACGTGGAGGAGGGCCTCACCCGCACCATCGACTGGTGCCGCAAGCTGGTGGCCCGCCCGTGAAGATCCTCGTCACGGGCGGGGCGGGCTTCATCGGCTCGCACGTGGTGGACGCCTTCCTGGCCGCGGGCCACGACGTGGCGGTGGTGGACAACCTCACCACCGGCGACGCGCGCTGGATCAACCCGCGCGCCCGCTTCCACGAGGTGGACCTCCGCAGCGCGCGCCTCGGGCGCGTCTTCGAGACGGAGCGGCCGGACGTGGTGGCCCACCTGGCCGCGCAGGCGTCGGTGGGCCGCTCGGTGACCGATCCGGTGTTCGACGCCAGCGTGAACATCGGCGGCGGCGTCGGGCTGCTCGAGTGCTGCCGGCGCCACCGGCGTCCGCCGCGTGATCTACTCCTCCAGCGGAGGCGCGGGCTACGGGGACACCGACGTCATCCCCACGCCGGAGAGCCACCCCAGCCTCCCGATCTCGCCCTACGGCATCACCAAGGTCGCGGTGGAGCAGTACGTCAGCGCGTGGAACGGCATCTACGGCATCAGCGGCATCTCGCTGCGCTACGCCAACATCTACGGGCCGCGCCAGAACCCGCAGGGCGAGGCGGGCGTGATCGCCATCTTCTGCCACCGGCTGCTGACCGGCCAGGCGCCCATCATCAACGGCGACGGCGGCCAGACCCGCGACTACACCTACGTGGAGGACGTGGCCGCCGCCAACGTGAAGGCGCTCGAGCATCCCGAGGCCATCGGCGGCGTCAACATCTGCACCGGGATCGAGACGTCGGTGAACGACCTCTACCAGGGGCTGGTGCAGGCCGCCGGCTCCACGATCGAGGCGCAGCACGCGCCCGCCCGGCCGGGCGAGCAGCGCCGGAGCTGTCTCTCCCCCGCGCTGGCCGCACGCGCGCTCGGCTGGAAACCCACCGTGTCCCTCGCGGAAGGCCTCCGCCGCACCTTCGGCTTCTTCAAAAAGGAGATCGCGCCATGATCGACGAAGAGCTGCGGGCGATCCTGGCCTGCCCCGCCTGCAAGGGCGTCGAGCTGACCTTCGAGGAGACCCGCATCATCTGCCGCGCCTGCCGCAAGGCCTATCCGGTGCGCGACGGCATTCCCGTGATGCTGATCAGCGAGGCGGAGCCCTGGGCCCCGACGACATAACCGCGGTCATCCTCGCGGGCGGTCAGGGCACCCGGCTCCGGCCGCTGACGCTGGCCACGCCCAAGCCGGTCGTCCCGCTCCTCAACATCCCGTTCGTCGCCTACCAGCTCGCCCTCCTCCACCAGCACGGCATCACCGACGTGGTCCTCTCCTGCTCGTACATGGTGGACGAGATCCGGCGGATCATGGGCGACGGCGCGGCCCACGGGGTGCGCCTCCGCTACGCGGTGGAGACGGAGCCGCTCGGCACCGCGGGCGGCATCCGCAACGCGGTGGACCTCGTGCGCGGGCTCGTGATCGTGCTGAACGGCGACATCCTGGCCGACGTCGATCTCTCCGCGATGCTGCGCTTCCACGCCGAGCGCCGCTCGCAGGCGACGCTCTACCTCACCCGCGTCGCCGATCCGAGCCAGTACGGGCTCGTGGAGCTCGAGGCGGACGGCCGCATCCGGAGCTTCGTGGAGAAGCCGCCGCCCGGCCAGGCGACGGTGGACACCGTCAACGCGGGGGTCTACGCGCTGGACCGCGAGGTCGTCGCCGCGATTCCCACCGGCCGCGCGGTGTCCATCGAGCGCGAGACCTTCCCCGGGCTCCTCCGCGACCGCGTGCCGTTCTACGGCTGGGTCGCCGGCAACTACTGGCTCGACATCGGCAGCCCCGCCAAGTACCGCCAGGGCCAGCTCGATCTGCTGGCCGGGCGCGTCACCAGCCCGCTCGCGCCCGCGGGGGCGGCCCCCGACGGCCGCGCCATCGCGCCGGGCGCCCGCGTGGCCCCGGACGCGACGGTCACGGGCCCGTGCGTGATCGGCGCGGGCACCCGCGTCGAGCCGGGCGCGCGGGTGGGCCCGAACGCGGTGCTCGGCAGCCACTGCATCGTCGGCGCCGGTGCTCAGATCGAGGGCGCCATCCTCTGGGACGACGTGGTGGTGGGCCCGGGCGCGGTGCTGCGCGACTGCATCGTGGGCACGGGAGCCCGCATCGGGGCCAACGCCCAGCTCGGCTTCACCGCGGTCCTGGAGGCCAACACCGTCGTTCCCCCCAACACCCGCACGTAGGCCGGCGCGACCGCCCGCGGGGCCCGACGGGCCGCGCAAGGGCGTGGTATTCTTAGCCGGATGGCCATCGATCTGATCCGCAATTTCTCCATCATCGCCCACATCGACCACGGCAAGTCCACCCTGGCCGACCGGCTCCTGTCCCTCACCGGGACCATGGACGCCAAGAAGGCGGTGGACCAGGTCCTGGACTCGATGGACCTGGAGAAGGAGCGGGGGATCACCATCAAGGCCCACGCGGTGCGCCTGCTCTACAAGGCGCGCGACGGGCAGGAGTACACGCTCAACCTCATCGACACCCCCGGCCACGTGGACTTCTCCTACGAGGTCTCCCGCTCCCTCGCCGCCTGTGAAGGGGCGATCCTGATCGTGGACGCCGCCCAGGGGGTCGAGGCGCAGACCCTGGCCAACTTCTACCTGGCGCTCGACGGCGGCCTCGAGATCATCCCGGTCATCAACAAGATCGACCTGCCCGCCGCCGACGTCGAGGCCACGCGGAACCAGATCACCGAGATCCTCACCCTCGACGGCGACGAGGCCCTCGCGATCTCGGCCAAGCACGGCACCGGGGTGCCGGAGGTGCTCGAGGCGATCGTGGCGCGCGTGCCGCCGCCCAAGGGCGACTGGTGGACGGCCCGCTCAAGGCCCTGGTCTTCGACTCGTTCTACGACTCCTACCAGGGCGTCGTGGTGTACATCCGCCTCATCGACGGGCGCGTCCGCGCCGGCTCGCGCGTGCTGTTCATGTCCAACGGCAAGACCCTCGAGGTCCAGCAGGTCGGCGTCTTCTCCCCCGACATGCGGCCGGTGGAGGAGCTGACCGCCGGCCAGGTCGGCTACCTCACCGCCGCGATCAAGCGGGTGGCCGACGCCAAGATCGGCGAGACCATCACCGACGTCGCTCCACCCGACCGCGGAGCCCTGCCCCGGCTACCGCGACGCCAAGCCCATGGTCTTCGCGGGGCTGTACCCGATCGAGGACACCGACTACGAGGGCCTCCGCGACGCGCTGGAGAAGCTGCGCCTCAACGACTCCGCGTTCAATTTCGAGCCGGAGACCTCACTCGCGCTGGGCTACGGGTTTCGCTGCGGCTTCCTGGGCATGCTGCACCTCGAGATCGTGCAGGAGCGGCTCGAGCGGGAGTTCAATCTCTCGCTGATCGTCACCGCCCCCAGCGTGCGCTTCAAGGTGATCACGATGGCGGGCGAGACGCTCGAGGTGGAGAACCCCTCCAAGCTGCCGCCGGTGGACCGCATCGAGCGCATCGAGGAGCCCTACGTGCGCGGCTCGATCTTCGTGCCCACCGAGTTCATGAGCGAGATCTACAAGCTCGCCCAGGAGAAGCGGGGCGAGCACCGGTCGCTCGAGTACGTGGGCAAGCGCGTCCACATCCAGTTCGACTTCCCGCTCAGCGAGATCGTGATCGACTTCTACGACCGGCTCAAGTCCATCTCCAAGGGCTACGCCTCCTTCGACTACGACTTCCTGGAGTTCCGGGCCTCCGACATGGTCAAGCTCGACATCCTGCTCAACGGCGATCCGGTGGACGCGCTCTCCATCATCGTCCACCGCGAGAAGGCCTACGAGAAGGGCAAGGCCCTCGCCGAGAAGCTGCGCGCGGTGATTCCGCGCCAGCTCTACGAGGTGGCGATCCAGGCCGCGATCGGCAGCCGGGTCATCGCCCGCGAGACGGTCAAGGCCATGGGCAAGAACGTCACCGCCAAGTGCTACGGCGGCGACATCACCCGCAAGCGCAAGCTGCTCGAGAAGCAGAAGGAAGGCAAGAAGCGGATGAAACAGGTCGGCAAGGTCGAGGTGCCGCAGGAAGCGTTCCTGTCGGTGCTCAAGAGCTGAGCGGCCCGGCATGAACGATCTCCAGGTCCGTCCCGACCGCGACATCGGACCGCCGCCCCCGGTGACCCGGCCCCGCCGCAAGTCCCTCTTCCGGGAGTACTCGGAAGCGATCATCATCGCGGTGCTCCTGGCCCTCTTCATCCGCCAGTTCGCGGTGCAGGCCTTCACGATTCCCTCCGGCTCCATGATGGACACCCTGCTGATCGGCGACTACATCCTGGTCAACAAGTTCCTCTTCGGCGCCGAGATCCCGCTGACCGACCGGCACCTCCCCGGCCTGCGCGATCCGCGGCACGGCGACGTCGTGGTGTTCAAGTACCCCAACGACGAGACGCGCGACTTCATCAAGCGCATCATCGCGGTGGGCGGCGACACCGTCCAGGTGCGCGACAACCGCGTGCTGCTGAACGGCCACCCCATCGACGAGCCGTACGTGCGCCCGGGATCCTTCACCGGGCCCCCGTCGGCCCAGTGCAGCTACGCCTACGGGTGCGATCCGCTCAAGGTGCCCGAGGGCGCCTACTTCGTGATGGGCGACAACCGGGACAACTCGCAGGACAGCCGCTACTGGGGCTTCGTCCGCCGCGACAAGATCCGCGGCAAGGCCTTCCTGATCTACTGGTCCTGGAACGGGGAAGGGCACTGGCTACGCTGGCAACGGCTGGGCAAGTACCTGCCGTAGCCGCGCTCACGCCCCGCGCCGCCCGGCTCGGGGTCTACGTGCACCTGCCCTTCTGCGCGGAGCGGTGCGGCTACTGCTCCTTCAACACCGCGCCCTACACGCCGGGCGGCGCTCGATCGCTTCCTGACCGCGCTGCTGCGCGAGTGCGACCTGGCCGGCGCGGCGCCGTGGGCGGGCGCGGTCACGCTCGACACGCTCTTCCTCGGCGGCGGCACGCCGTCGCTGCTCGACCCGGAGCAGATGGCCGCGGTGCTCGATCGCATCCGCGCGCGCTTCCGCGCTCGAGCCCGGCGCCGAGGTGACCGTCGAGTGCAATCCCGACGACGTGACGGTGGCGCGTCTCGCCGGCTACCGGCGCGCGGGGGTGACCCGGATCAGCCTCGGCGTGCAGAGCCTGGACGACGCGCATCCTGCCGCGGCTCGACCGGCGGCACTCGGCCGCCCAGGCCGCCGGCGCGTTCCGACGCCGCGCGCGAGGCCGGCTTCGACAACATCAGCGTGGATCTCATCTACGGCCTGCCCGCGCTCGACCTGGACACGTGGACGCGCACCGTGCGGGAGGTGCTCGCGTGGCGCCCGGATCACCTCTCCGCCTACGCGCTCACCCTCGACGAGGGCAGCCTCTGGCACGCCGCGGGCGTGACCGGGCTGCCCGAGGAGGACACGGTCACCGCGCAGTACTGGGCCGCTCGCGCGCCTGGCCGGCGAGGCCGGCTTCGAGCACTACGAGGTCTCCAACTACGCGCGCCCGGATCACCGCTCGCGCCACAACCAGCGCTACTGGCGGTGGGAGGAGTACCTGGCCCTGGGGCCGGGGGCCTGCGGCTTCCTCGGGCACGTGCGGTACGGCAACGTGAAGCCGGTGGAGCGCTACTGCACCCTCGTGGAGGGCGGGAGCCTGCCGCTCCAGACCCACGAGATCCTGACCCCGCGCCAGGCCCTCGCCGAGCGGCTGATCCTGGGGCTCCGCACGAGCGACGGCATCCCGGCCGAGCGCCTGGTCGAGCGCTGCGCCCTCGAGCGCGGGCGCCTGCCCGAGGTGCTCGACGCCTGGCGCGAGCGCGGCCTGCTCACGGAGCGGGACGGCCGGGCCCGCCTCACCGAGGCCGGCTTCCTTCTCTCGGACGCCCTGTTCACCGAGCTGCTCTAGCGGTAAGATCACGCATGACCACTCCGCCCCTCGACCAGCGAAGCCGCCAGGTCCTCCTGGCCGTCATCGCGGAGTACGTCGAGACGGGCGAGCCGGTCGGCTCGCGCGCGGTGGCGCGGCGGCACATCCGCGGCCTCTCCCCGGCCACCATCCGCAACGCGATGGCCGATCTCGAGGAGCTGGGCTACCTGGCGCAGCCCCACACCTCCGCGGGCCGCGTCCCGACGGACACCGCCTACCGCTTCTACGTGGATCACCTCCAGCGCGTGCCGTGGGTCGCGGGCAAGGCGCCCGCGGTGGGCCAGCCGTCCGGCGTGCCGCAGGCCGACGCGGCCGAGCGCCTGATGGCGGAAGCGCCCGCCCTGCTGTCGTCGGGCACGCACATGATGGGCGTGCTGCTCGCGCCGCCGCTCAAGCACACCGCGCTCGACCGGATCGAGCTGGTGGCGCTCGACGAGGAGCGGGCCCTCGCGGTGCTGGTGACGGACACGGGCTGGGTCACCGCGCGGCCGATCAACACCGTGCCGCGGGGCGGGAGCGAGGAGCTGCGCGAGACGGGCCGGGCGCTCACCCGCCGCTTCCGCGGGAAGACCTTCCAGGAGATCCTCGACGATCTGACCGCGCCCGCCGATCCGCTCGATCCGCTCTGGACGCGGAGCCGCGGCGTGCTCGACGAGGTGGTCGCGCTCCTGCGCGACCGCACGCTCTACCTGAGCGGCGCCACCAACATGCTGGACCATCCGGACCTGTCGGACACCGCCACGCTGCGCTCGGTGCTGCGCGCCTTCGAGGACAAGGCGCGCCTCATCGACCTGCTCTCCCGGATGGCCGAGGAGCGCGGCATCCAGGTCATGATCGGCAGCGAGAACCCGATGGAGGACATGCGGGGCTGCAGCCTCATCACCTCCACCTACACCTACCGCGACCAGGTCCTGGGCGTGCTCGGCGTGGTGGGCCCCCGCCGCATGCCGTACTCGGAGGTCATGTCGGTCGTCGACGAGACCGCGCGCGTCGTCTCCAGCGCCCTCTCCCGGGTGCGCCAGCACCTGTATCTGCCGTAGCGCCCGAACACCGGAATCTTCTCTTCATCTGCGGGGGCCCAGAAATGGCCCCCGCACTCCCCCAGTCTGCGGGCAACCGTCTGCTATAATTGGGCTTCTGCCATGAGTGATTCGTTCTTCGATGGGCCGGTGACCAACGAGGCGGCGGAGGAGATCCAGCGGCTCCGCGATGCCCTCGAGACCAAGACCCGCGAGGTGGAAGCCCAGCAGGACCGCTACCTGCGCACCGTCGCCGAGTTCGACAACGTGCGCAAGCGCAGCGCGCGGGAGCGCGAGGAGTACACCCGCTACGCCAACGAGTCCCTCCTGCGCGACATCCTCCCGGTGCTGGACAATCTCGACCGGGCCATGCAGGCGGCGCGCTCCGAGCCGGCGACCTCCCTCACCACCGGCGTCGAGCTGATCCAGCGCGAGCTGCTGCGCGTGCTCGAGAAGTACGGCGTGACGCCGTTCACCTCGGTGGGCCAGCCCTTCGATCCGGAGCGGCACGAGGCCATCGCGCGCGTGCAGAGCCCGGACCTGCCCGACATGTCGGTGGCCGCGGAGACCGCGCGGGGCTACCTCCTGCACGGGCGCGTGCTGCGGCCCGCGATGGTCACGGTGGCGGTGGCCCCGGACGAGCCGGGCGCCTCCCCCGCCGACGACTAGCGTGGCCGCCAAGGACTTCTACGGCATCCTCGGCGTCCCCCGGGATGCCGACGACGCGGCGCTGAAGAAGGCCTACCGCAACCTCGCCCGCGCCTACCATCCCGACCGCAACCCCGGCGACAAGAAGGCCGAGGATCGCTTCAAGGAGATCAGCGAGGCCTACTCCATCCTGTCCGACGCCGAGAAGCGCGCCCAGTACGACCGTTTCGGCACCGTGGGTGGAGGGGGTGGCGCGGGCGGCGAGACGGGCTTCGGCACGATCTTCGAGGATCTCTTCGAGGGGTTCTTCGGCGGCGGGGGCGGCAACCGCTCCCGCTCGCGGGTGCGGCGCGGGGACGACCTCCGCTACGACCTCGAGATCTCGCTCGAGGACGCGGCCCAGGGCCTCGAGACCAAGCTGCAGGTCCCGCGACTCGAGACCTGCGAGGTCTGCCGCGGGGCCGGCGTGGAAGCGGGCAGCCAGCCCGAGGTCTGCGGCACGTGCCGCGGTCAGGGCCAGGTGCGCTTCACGCAGGGATTCCTCACGGTGGCGCGCCCCTGTCCCAACTGCCGCGGCGAGGGGCGCATCATCCGGCACCCGTGTCTCAACTGCCGCGGTCAGGGGCGCGTGTCCCGCGAGCGGCTGCTGAAGGTCACCATCCCGGCCGGCGTCGAGAACGGCAACCAGCTCCGGCTCAACGGCGAGGGCGAGAGCGGGCTGCAGGGCGGGCCGGCCGGGGATCTCTACGTGGTGCTCCACCTCAAGCCCCACGAGATCTTCGTGCGCGACGGCGCCCACCTGATCTGCGAGCTGCCGCTCACCTTCCCCCAGGTGGCGCTCGGCGACGAGGTGGAGGTGCCGGTGCTCGACGGCGCCGCGAACCTGAAGGTCCCGGCGGGAACGCAGCCGGGCCAGCGCCTCGTCTTGAAGGGCAAGGGCATGCCCCACCTGCGCGGGCGGGGCCGGGGCGACGCGGTGTACGAGGTGGTCGTCGAGGTGCCGACGCAGCTCACCGCGCGCCAGCGCGAGCTGCTGGAGGAGTTCCGCCGCGCGCACGACGGCGACTCGAGCCCCCGGGCCTCCAAGTTCGTCGAGCGGATGAAGCAGCTGTTCGGTAGTTGATGCCGTTCTGGCAGCTCACCCTCCCCGCCTCCGCCGACTGTTCCGACGGCCTCACCAACTTCCTCTGGGAGCAGGGCGCCCTCGGCGTGGTCGAGGAAGAAGCCCCCGGGGTCCCGCCGCGCCTGCGCGCCTTCTTCGCCGAGAGCATGTCGTCCACCCGGCTGCTGGCCGCGGTCCAGGACTACCAGGCGGCGCTCCGATCGCTCGGCTTCACGATCGAGTCGCAGGGCACCGAGGTCACGCCGCTGCTGGACGAGGCCTGGGCAAGCGCATGGCAGCAATCGTTCCCGGCCCGCGAGGTGGGGCGGCGCCTCCTCGTGCTGCCACCGTGGATCGAGCCGCCCGCGCGCGCGGCCGGCCCCCCGCGCCTGACCGTGATCATCGAGCCGGGACGCGCCTTCGGCACCGGCCACCACGGCACCACCGAGGGCTGCCTGGTGCTGCTCGAGGAAGCGCTGGCGGGCACGCCCGGCGCGGCCGCGCTCGACATCGGGACCGGTACCGGCATCCTGGCCATCGCGGCGCTCAAGCTCGGCGCGCCGTCCGTGCTCGCGATCGACGTGGATCCGGACGCGGTCTCGGCCACGCAGGTCAACGCGGGCCGGAACGGCTGCGCCGGCCTGACCGTCCGGCTGGCCGAGCCGCACGAGATCCCGGGCCGCTTCCCGCTCGTCCTGGCAAATCTCCTGACCCACACCCACCTGGCGCTGGCCCCGCAGTACGCGCGCCTGGTGGCGCCGGGCGGCTCGCTGGTGCTGGGGGGGATGCTCCAGGACGAGGATGGACGCGTCAGCGACGCCCTGGCCGGCGCCGGCCTCGTGACCCGCTCGCGCCTGGCGCTGGAAGGCTGGGCCTCGCTGCGCCTCGAGGCACCGCCCGCGTGACCCGCTTCCTGCACCTGGCGCCGGACGCGGTGGACGGCGACCGCGTGGCCTTCGAGGCCGCCGCCGCCCATCACCTGGGCCGCGTGCTGCGGGCGGCCGTCGGGGACGTCGTGCAGGCGGTGGACCACGGGGGCGCGCTGCTGTCGGTGCGCCTCACCGCGATCGCGCCCCGCCGCGCCGAGGGCCTGATCGTGAGCCGCGCGCCGCTCGCGACCGAGTCGCCCCTCGATCTGACCCTGGCCCAGGGCGTGCCGAAGGGCGACAAGATGGACGGCATCGTCCGGATGGCCACCGAGCTCGGCGTCACGCGTGTGATCCCGCTACTGACCGCGCGGACGGTGGTGCGGCTCGAGCCCGCGCGTTGGACCACGCGTCTCGCGCGATGGCAGCGCATCGCCCGGGAGGCGGCCCAGCAGAGCGGGCGCGCGGCCGTCCCGGAGATCGGGGCGCCTCGCGACGTCTCGTCCTGGGCTCGCGAAGCGGGCGCGACCGGGCTGCTGGTCTGCCTGTGGGAGGAGGAGCGCGAGGGGCTCGCCGGGCGCCTGCCGGCCGGGCCCTGCCCGCGCGTGACCGTGGTGGTGGGCCCGGAAGGCGGGCTGACCGCCGACGAGGTGCGCGGGCTCGTCGACGCGGGCGCCGTCGTGGCCGGGCTCGGCCCGCGCCTGCTCCGGACCGAGACCGCGGGCGCGGTGGCGGTGGCGCTGCTCCAAGCGCGCTACGGCGATCTGGGCACCGCCTGAGGTGGAACTCGCCGTCGAGGCCGCGACCCTGCCGGACGCCTTCGCGCGGATCGCGCTCGCGCTCTTCGCCGCCGCGGTGGATCCCGCCTCGGTGGACGAGACGGAGGTGCGGGAAGTGCGGGCGCACGGCGCCGGCATCCCCGCGCTCCTGTGCCGCTGGCTCGAAGAATGCCTCTACGTCCACGAGGTGGAAGGCTTCGCCTGCCGGTCCATCGAGTTCGTGGTCTTCCACGCCTCCCCGACCGCGGGGGGCGAGCCGGTGCGCCTCCACGCCTTCCTGCGGGGCGAGCCGGTGGAACCCACGCGGCATCAGGTCCGGAGCCTGATCCGGGGCATCGGGAGCGATGGGCCCACCGTGGAGGCGATCCCGGCGGGGTTCCGGGTGCGGGCCCGGCTTGAGCTCTGATGTTGCCTATCCGACACAAGCGGCCCTCAGGGGTGTGTCATTCTTGCAACATCTTACATAGCATCCGAATTGCCTGGTGACTTAGAATGGCAATTCAATCGGCATGTTACGCGTCTCTATCCAGGCTGGCACCTTGCTTGCCTAGTAGGGACGTGGTCATGGACGCCCAGCAGACCGTCAGACGCCCGGTAAGCCTCGACGGGATCGGTCTGCATTCGGGTGAGATGGCCAAGATGACGGTCTCCCCCGCCGCGGCCGATACCGGGATCCTGTTCCGGGCCGCGGATGGCACCCTGATCCCCGCGAACGCCGATCACGTCGTGGACACCAATTCCGCGACCACGGTCGGCGCCTTCGGCGTGCGCGTGCGCACCATCGAGCACCTCATGGCGGCGGCAGCGGCGCTCGGCATCGACAACCTGATGGTGGACATCGACGGGCCGGAAGTGCCCGCGGCGGACGGCAGCGCCAAACCCTTCGTGGACCTGCTGCGCTCGGCCGGGCGGGCGAGTCTCACGACCCCTCGCCGTCCGATCACGATCAGCGCGCCGATCCGCGTGGGAACCGAGAGTCGCTGGATCGAGGTGCTGCCGGCGGACTCGCTCCGCGTCAGCTACACCCTCGACAACAACCATCCGATCATCGGGCTGCAGGCGGGCACCTTCGGGATCACCGAAGAGGTCTTCTGCGACGAGCTGGCCGCGGCCCGGACGTATGGGTTTCTCCGGGACGTCCCGGCCATGCGGCAGAACGGCCTGGCCCGCGGGGGCTCGCTCGACAACGCGATCGTCGTCGGCAAGCGCTCGGTGCTCAACGACAGCCTGCGCTTCCCCGACGAGTTCGTCCGCCACAAGATCCTCGACCTGGTCGGGGACCTGTTCCTCCTGGGCCGGCCGATCCGGGCGCACGTGGTGGGCCGCAACGCGGGCCACGCCCTGAACTACCAGCTCGTGACCGCGATCCAGAAGGCCCTGGCGGCCGACCGCCGGCGGGTTGCCGCGCGCGCCACCCGCCAAGTCCCCGCCCGGGTGGCCGCCGGCGACGGGTTCCTCCCGGGTGTCGCGGCCTTGTAGGCCGCCACCCATCCCGCTCCCCCTCTTCCCGACCCCCCGGAGCGCCCAAGGCCGAAGCGCCCTGCTCGTAGGGCCGGACGCTATAATGGTCCGGCTGCTCTATGAGGACTTGCCCCCGCCGTTCGATCCGGACGTTGGCCCTCGCCGCCGGTCTGCTCGCCGCCGTCCTGCTGGGCGCGCCGGCCGCGGACGCCGAGGTCCGCATCAGCAACCTCGCGGTCTTCCTCAACGACTACGACGTGACGGTCACGGTGGTCCTGTTCGGGGCGGTGCCCGGCACGCTCCATGAGAGCCTCCACACCGGCATCGCGGCCCACGTGCGGTACTACGTCGAGCTCTGGCAGCACACCCGCATGGGCGTGGACCGGCGCCTGCAGGCGCGCATGGTGGAGCGCCAGCTCACCTACAACGTGCTCACCAAGGAGTACAAGGTCGTGCCGCTCAAGGGCGAGCAGCGCGAGCCGCTGCTCACCAAGGACCTGCGCGAGGCCCAGCGCGTGATCTCCGAGCTCCGGGTGGGCCAGCTCGCGCCGGTCGCCGCGCTCGACAAGCAGGAGCTCTACTACGTGCGGGTGCGCTCCGACGTCTCGCTGGGCGGCGTCAACTCCTGGTTCGCGCGCATGACCGGCGAGGCCGAGGAAACGCCGTGGGTGCAGTCGAGCCTCCTCACCCCGGTGCGGAGCCAGTGATGCCGCTCGCGCCCCGGCCGGATCGAGTGGACGAGCAGGAGAAGCGCAAGCGGAACCTCCTCATCATCACCGGGATCCTGGTCCTCCTGGTGGTGGCGACCGTCTTCGAGGTGGGCATCCGCGCGCCCCAGATCCCGTTCGCCTCCAACCTCATCGTCTTCTTCCTCTTCAACCTCAACCTGATCGTCTTCCTGCTGCTGCTGGTCCTGCTCTTCCGCAACCTGGTCAAGCTCTCCTTCGAGCGGCGGCAGAAGATCATCGGCTCCAAGTTCAAGGCCAAGCTCGTCCTCGCCTTCCTGGCCCTGTCGCTGGTGCCCGGCATCCTGATCTTCCTCATCGCGTCCAACTTCATCACCACCTCCATCGAGGGCTGGTTCAAGCCGCAGGTCGAGAAGCCGCTCGACCAGGCCATGGAGGTGGCGCAGACCTACTACCAGAGCCTCGAGACCACCGCGCTGCGCCACGGGCGCTACATGGGCCGCGTGATCGAGCGCGACGGGCTCCTCGCCGAGAGCAAGCGCGAGGCGCTGGCCAGCTACCTGACCGAGCAGCAGGAGCGCCTCGGCGTCGCCGCCATCACCGTCTTCAACCGTGACGGGCAGGAGCTGGTGCACGTCAAGAATCCGGTGCTCGCCGCGGTGCCGACCCGCGAGGCCAACAACGAGCACGTGCGGCAGGCGCTCACGGGCCAGGAGATCACCACCGTCCACGAGCTGGACAACGGCGACATGATCCAGGCGATGGTGCCGGTGCGCGACGGCGACCACCCGGTGCCCGCCGCGATCGTGGTGGCCATCCACGTGCCCCAGCGCCTCGAGGCGCGGCTGCGCAACATCAGCCAGGCCTTCCAGGAGTACAAGCAGCTCCGCCTGCTGAAGAACCCGATCAAGGGCATCTACATCCTGCTCTTCCTGCTGATGACCCTGATCATCGTCTTCTCCGCCACCTGGTTCGGCCTCTACCTGGCCCGCGGCATCACCGAGCCGATCCAGATGCTGGCCGAGGGCACTCGAGAGGTCGCGGCGGGCAACCTCAACTACAAGGTCACGGTCCGCGCCGACGACGAGATCGGCATCCTGGTGGACTCCTTCAACCGGATGACCGGCGACCTCGCCGCCTCGCAATCGAAGCTGGAGGAGACCTACAAGGACCTCCAGGCCAAGCACGGCGAGGTGGAAGACCGCCGCCGCTACACCGAGACCGTGCTGGAGGCGGTGGCCACCGGCGTGGTGTCGCTCGACGCGGAGGGGCACGTCACCACCATCAACGGCGCCGCCGAGCGCCTGCTCGGCCTGACCGCGGCCCAGATCCAGGGCCGGCCCGTCGCGCGGGTGTTCCGCTCGCCGGAGTACGCGGAGATCGACGCGCTGATCCAGCGCATGGGCCGCGGGCGCGAGGGCTCGCTCGACCGCGAGGTGCATCTCCGCCGCGGCGGCCAGGCGGTGGCCCTGCTCGCCTCCGCCACCGCGCTGCGCGGGCCCGACGGCGCCTACCTGGGCATGGTGCTGGCGTTCGACGATCTCACCGAGCTGCTGAAGGCGCAGCGCCTGGCCGCCTGGCGCGAGGTCGCCCAGCGCATCGCGCACGAGATCAAGAACCCGCTCACCCCCATCCAGCTCTCGGCCCAGCGCCTCCGGCGCCGGCTCACCACCGACCGGAGCCCGGATGAGAAGCGCCTCCTGGAAGAAGCCACCGCCACCATCATCCAGGAGGTGGAAGGCCTCCGGCAGCTCGTGGACGAGTTCTCGCGCTTCGCCCGCATGCCCGCGCTCACGCCCAAGCCCACCGACCTGGCGCGGCTGCTCGAGGGCGTGGTGGTGCTCTACCGCGAGTCGCACCCGAGCCTGGCCATCCGCTCCGCCTTCTCCCCGGACCTGCCCGCGATCGAGGTGGACCCGGACCAGATCAAGCGCGCGGTCCTCAACCTGGTGGACAACGCGGTGGAAGCGGTGGGCGGCACCGGCGAGGTCTGCGTCCAGACCGCGTGGCTGCCCGAGTCGCACCGGGTGCGCATCGTGGTCACCGACGACGGGCCGGGCATCTCGGCCGAGGACCGCGAGCGCCTCTTCATGCCCTACTTCTCCACCAAGGCCACCGGCATGGGGCTCGGGCTGCCGATCGTCCACCAGATCGTGTCCGACCATGGCGGGACGATTCGCGTGGAAGACAACGCGCCGCACGGCAGCCGCTTCGTGATCGAGCTGCCCGCGGGCCGGCCGGTGGCCGCGCCCGTGCAGGCCTGAGCCGACCCATGTCCGGCGAGCACATCCTGATCGTGGACGACGAGCGGGCGATCCAGACCACGCTCAGGGGCGTGCTCGAAGATGAAGGCTATCGGGTGACCGCGGTGGGCTCGGGCGAGCTGGCCCTGGCGCGCCTGCAGGACGACACGCCCGACATCATCTTCCTCGACATCTGGATGCCGGGCATCGACGGCCTCGACACGCTGGCCGAGATGAAGCGGCTGCGGCCGGAGCTCGCGGTGGTGATGATCTCCGGCCACGGCACCATCGAGACCGCGGTCAAGGCCACCAAGCTCGGCGCCTACGACTTCATCGAGAAGCCGCTCTCGCTCGAGAAGACGCTGCTGACCGCCACCCGCGCCCTCGAGCACACGCGGCTCGAGCGGGAGAACCGCAACCTGCGCGCCCAGCTCGAGCGGGGCCAGGAGATCGTCGGCAAGAGCCCGCTGATCGAGCACCTGCGCCAGCAGATCGCGGTCGCGGCGCCCTCGAGCGGCCGCGTGCTGATCCAGGGCGAGAACGGCTCCGGCAAGGAGCTGGTGGCCCGGGCCGTCCACACCCTGTCCGCGCGGCGCGAGGGGCCCTTCGTCGAGGTCAACTGCGCGGCCATCCCCGAGGAGCTGATCGAGTCCGAGCTGTTCGGCCACGAGCGCGGCGCCTTCACCGGCGCGGTCGCGCGGCGGCGCGGCAAGTTCGAGCTCGCCGACCAGGGCACGCTCTTCCTCGACGAGATCGGCGACATGAGCCTCAAGACCCAGGCCAAGGTGCTGCGGGCGCTGGAGGAGCAGGCCTTCGAGCGGGTGGGCGGCAAGGACACGATCCGGGTGGACGTGCGGGTGCTGGCCGCCTCCAACCAGAACCTGCCCGAGCGCATCGCGGCGGGCGCGTTCCGCGAGGACCTCTACTACCGGCTGAACGTCATCCCGATCGAGGTGCCGCCGCTGCGGCAGCGCAAGGAAGACCTGCCCCTGCTGGTGTCCCACTTCATCACGCTCTTCTCGGCGGAGAACGGCAAGCGGCCCAAGACCATCTCGGTCGAGGCCCTCGCCTACTTCCTGTCCTACGACTGGCCCGGCAACGTGCGCGAGCTGCGCAACATGGTGGAGCGGCTCGTCATCATGAGCCCGCGCGACGTGATCGGCCCCGAGAACCTTCCGCCGCCGCTCCGCCCGCGCGACGCGGAGACGGCGGCCGACGACGGCCTGCGCGAGCGCACCCTCAAGGAGGCGCGCGAGGCCTTCGAGCGCGCCTTCATCCTGAGCGAGCTGCGGTCCAACGAGTGGAACATGACCCGCACCGCCGAGCGCCTCGGCATCGAGCGCAGCCACCTGTACCGGAAGCTCAAGGCCTACGGGATCACCGCGCCGAAGTAGCGACTGGCGCGACCCGCCTCCGTATGCGGGGGCCCGGAAATGGCCCCCGCGCTCCCCCAAACGCGGATGGCGGAGTCCGTTCGATCTGCTGCTTCTCGACTGCCGGCTGCCGGATGGGCAGGTGGCCGATATCGGCTGCCGTGATGGGCGCATTGTCGAGATCGGGGCGCTCGCCGGGCGCGGGCGCGGGGCGCGAGATCGCTCTGCGAGGGGCGCGTGGTGACGGCGGGGCTGGTGGATGCGCACATGCATCTCGACAAGGCGCTGCTGGGCGCGCGGGCGCCGAGCCGCGATGGGCACCGTGGCCGAGGCGATCCGGGTGACCGGCGAGGCCAAGCGCGGCTTCACCCGGCGAGGACATCGCGGACCGGGCCCGGCGCGTGCTCGACATGGCGGTGCGCCAGGGCACCACCGCGATGCGGAGCCACGTGGAGGTGGACCCGATCGTCGGCCTCATGGGCTTCGAGGCGATCCTGCCGCTCCGGCGCGAGTACGCCCCCGCGATCGACCTGCAGCTCTGCGCCTTCGCCCAGGAAGGCATCCTCCAGATGCCCGGCACCGAGGCGCTGCTGCGCGAGGCCCTCCGCATGGGCGCGGACCTGGTCGGCGGCGTCCCCTACAACGACACCGACGCGCGCCGGCACGTCGCGATCGTGTTCGACCTCGCGGCCGAGTTCGGCGTCGACGTCGATTTCCACACCGACTTCTTCGACGAGCCCCAGCATCTCCACGCCCTGCACATCGCGGAGGAGACGATCCGGCGCGGCTGGCAGGGCCGAGTGGCGCTCGGCCACATGAGCGAGATGGCCGCGCTGCCCCCCGACGAGCAGGAGCGCGTGGCCCGCGTCCTGGCGCGGGCGGGCGTCGCGGTCATCGTGCTGCCCGCGACCGATCTCTACCTGATGGGGCGCAAGGACGTGCGCGCCGTCCGCCGCGGGATCGCGCCGGTCAAGCGGCTGCTCGCGGCGGGCGTGACGGTGGCCGCGGCGACCAACAACGTGCGCAACGCCTTCACCCCGCTCGGCACCGCGGGGCTCCCGCTGATGGGCTACCTGCTGGGCGTCGCCGCGCACATGGGCGCCGACCCGGAGCTGGGCCAGGTGCTCGACATGCTGACCACCCATCCGGCGCGCATCCTGCGCCTGCCCGACCACGGCCTGGCGGTGGGCGGCCGGGCGGACCTGGTGATCTGGGAGGCCGAGCGCGCCGAGGACGTGGTGGCGGCTCTCGCCCCGTGCCGCCTCGTGGTCAAGGCCGGGCAGGTCACCATCGAGCACGCGAGGTCAGTCACTGAGTTCTGGCGTGGGCTCGGCGAGTGCGCTTCGGGCTAGCCGGACGGTCCGGCGGGGACTCCGTCCCTACCCGGGTCGCGGTGCCCGGCATCACCGCCGCATCGAGATCTCCGGAAGTGGCACCCTGGATCTGGAAGGTGAGTCCCCCGATGCGAGCCCCGTCACTCATGTGGCTCACATGAACCCTCCGCCACGGGCGCAGCCGGCCGGCCAGCCCCACGCCTTCCGGCTGATTCTCGCCGGTCGCCGCGTTTTGCAGCGATGCCACGATGGTGCCCGCGATCGCCCCAGTGACCAGGTCCACGCCCCCGGTGAACGTGCCCTGGACGGGTCCGATCGACGCGAGCTCCAGGGCCACCCGTCCGGTCAGCGTCGAGCCGTCGAGCTTCGTATCGGTGAGCGCGCCGCGACATGAGCCGGAAAGGGGCCCGTGAAGCTCACCCTGGACGACGCCGTCGAATGGGGCGGTGAGCTGACGATCTGCGCCCGCCGGCATCTTGATCACGATCTCTCTCTCGATCTCCTCCCGGGGCTCCAGGCCGAACTCGGAGGCAGCGGCGCCGAGGCTCACCTGCCAGCCGGCGGGGAGGTCCGCCGAGAAGGAGAGGGTCGAGCGGATCGCCTTCGCAAATGGATTGGTGACCGCGAATCCGAGGCGGATCGGAGTACCGGGCGTGTAGCGCACATACGCGATGCGAGACTGCACCTCGTTGTTGAAGGAGTTCACGTCCGCCCCGGTCAGCCGGGCCTGCAGGCAGAAGTTGGCGACGGTCGCACCCGGCGCCAGCGGCGGGATGTCCCACTTGACGCCAGCGGTCGCGGGCGGCGTTGACTGGCTCGCGTCCGGGAAGCTCGAGGCTCCCGCCGCCAGGCCGGAGAGGGAGAGCGTCTGGGCGATCCCGTTCTTATCGGTCACCGGCAACCAGGTCATCGGCGCCGTGCTCAGAGGGGCATAGAAGAAGCTCACCAGAATGCTCTGGGCGGGAAGATCGCCGAGGTTGCGCACGCGGCAGTAGACCGTGTTCTCGAAGTGGGTCGGGTTACCCCCGCCGTCGATGACGTTGACCAGGGCGTTCCACTCCGACGTGGCGCCATCGTTGTTGACGAAGAGATCCACCGACACCCAATCGGGACAGGTTCCGTAGATCCCGCCGAGGTAGGGCCTGGACTGACTCCACTCCTGCGCCGGGGGCATGCACGTCACGTCGGCCCCGTAGTCACTCGCCGTCGGTTGCAGTCCGACCGCATAGAACGCGAGCTCGGTCGTCTTTCGCTCCACGGAGGCCGCCCCGTAGAGGTCGGTCGCCGCCTTCACGCACCCGTTGCGTATCTGCTGAAACATCTTCTCGTCCAGGGTCGCGCGATTCGTTATCGCGTTGACGTCGGCGGCAAGGTACGTGGTGAGGGCGCGGTACCAGATGCGGGCCGCCCGGGAGAACTCGCGCCCCCCGAGGGTCTCCTTGGCGAGGGCCTGCACCGGGATCACGGCCGGAGATCGCGACGCCCGCTGATGCACGCCGCCGGCCGCCATCAGAAATGCCGTGTGGGCCAGGATCGTCCCGTTGTCGTACTGCTCTCCGAACTCGGTGTCGGGGAGCGGCACGCGATCGTCGAAGTGGTCCTTGTTGTGGTGGCCCCGCCCGCACGGCATCGGCCCCGGCCGGTTCTCCCAGGATGTCGCGTCTCGCGGAAAAGCCGCGTTGCGGAAGACAAGGCCGGCCGGAGAGATCTCCGAGCCCCAGGTCCACACGTCCGATACGAGGCAGCCGAAGACGTCAGAGAGGCCCTCGTGCACCGCGGCGGCCCAGCCGACGTAGCCAAGGCCGGGGTTCTTGCCGCCATCGATGAAGGAGAAGGCGGTGATCCCGTGCTGATACTCGTGCGCCACCACGTTCCCCAGACCGGCCAGGTAGTCGACCGCGCGGTTGTCGGGCGACCCGCAGTGCAATTCCGGATCGCCGTCCCAGAACATGAGGAAAGGAATCCACTTTCCGCCGATCAGCCCCTTGTCGAACCCGGCGTTGACCTTGAGCTGCGGGTCGACGTGGGTGGCCACGCGCACCGGAAGCTTTGCCGGAACCTTGGTCTTGGGGTATTTCCCGTTGTCCCAGCCCTTCCGGCCACCGGACAGTGTGTCGTACCACTCGTAGACGTCGCAGACCAAGAAGTGCGCGTCGACCTCGGGTTGCTGAGAATTCACGCGAGAGACCGCAGGCGACCCCGTCGCCGCGACTCGATTCCAGCTGCTGCCGGTGGTGTTCTCGGACACCGTCAGGGCCGGGGTCCCACCGGTCACCGCCACTGCCATGGCGGAGATGCTAGCCCAGTCCGGATTGGCGGCCAGGTCGTAGGTGATGATGTCGCGGGAATGGGTCGTGTCCCGTAGCCGATGCGTACTCGTGGCATCGACCCGGACCACGTTGAGGTTGCGGACGACGAAGCCTCCCCCGGCGGCCGACGTGACACCCAGTCCGGAGCCGGTCGCCGCATGCTCGGCGTGCATGCCCGTCGGCGCGAAGAGGAATCGCTCACCGCTCACCGCGTCGACGAACACCTGGCCGAGCACGAGACCCTGGGAGCCGCGAGCTTGGTCGTGGGTCGTGGTGGTCGGCGCATACGCGTACGTCGTCCACGCCAATCGGAACCGGTCCTGCCAGAAGTAGATGACGAGCCGAGGCGTCTGCATGATGGGAAAGCTCCGCTCGCCCCGGCGCCTCATGCGCGCCTCCAGCTCCCGATAGCCCGGGGCATTCGGCGCCGCGAGGATCCGGCGCAGGGCCGCCCGCGCGATGCGGGGCCGGGCGGGCACCTTCACGTCGCGCCAGCAGCCCGACTGGATCTCGCGAAGCGCGCCGTCGTCGGTCACGTGGGCCACCAGGTGAGCCCCGTACACCTCGAGAGCCCGCCCGCGGCCGGGCGCGAAGTACTGCTGGTACTCGAGCCGTGTCCAGCCGAGGTCATCCCGCTCCGGCGGCCGGAGCGGCTGGAGCTGCCAGACCAGGCGCGGCGGGCCGAACAGGCTACCGTAGGCTCGAAGGAACTCCCGCACCGCGCGGGCGGGCGTCCGGCGCTCTACCGGTCGCGCGAGCGTACCTCGAATCGACGAGGCCACTCCTCGCTCATCGTCCCAGGCAACCTCCAGCGCGGGATCGGTACGAGTGAGCCGTTCGAGAAGCTCCCATTGAACGCGGGCCAGATTCTCCATCGAGATTTCCTCCTCGAGCCTCGAGGACGGGGGCGGGGCAGCCCGGAGTGTAGGGGGGGTCTCCAGTCGAGTCAAGCAGGCCGCCCGGCCGCTTGACTGATCCCCGCCCGGGGACTACTGTTCCCGGGCGGGACACCGCGTCATGCGTTGTGACGACTGCGGGCTCGAGAATCGGGACGGCGTGCACTTCTGCGAGGAGTGTGGAACCCGTCTTGCCCCGAAGTGCCCGGCGTGCGGCGCCGCCGTCCCGTTGGACCGGAGGTTCTGCGGGGCGTGCGGGCGCCCCCTCACCGCGCCCGACCCGCCGACCTCGGCCTTCCCGACACCCGACCGGTACACCCCCCAGCACCTCGCGCGCCGGATCCTCCGCTCGCGCGAGGCGATCGAGGGCGAGCGCAAGCACATCACGGTGCTCTTCGCGGATATTCGGGGCTCCCTCGAGCTGCTCGGGAATCGCGACCCCGAGGAGATGCGGGCGCTGCTCGATCCGATCCTGACCCACATGATGGACGCGGTCCACCGCTACGAGGGCACGGTCAACCAGGTGCTCGGCGACGGGATCATGGCGCTGTTCGGCGCGCCACTCGCCCACGAGGATCACGCGGTGAGAGCGTGCTATGCGGCGCTGGAGATGCACGAAGCGGTGACCCGGCACCGCGAGACGCTCCCGCCGAGCGCGGCGATGGATGTGAGGATCCGGATCGGCCTCAACTCGGGCGAAGTCGTGGTGCGTTCCATCGGCTCGGATCTCCAGATGGACTACACCGCGGTCGGGCAGACGACGCATCTCGCGAGCCGCATGGAGCAGCTCGCCCGGCCCGGCACGACCTATCTCGCCGCCCCGACGCGCCGTCTCGTCGAGGGCTTCGTCGAAACCCGGTCGCTCGGACCGGTACCGGTCAAGGGACTCGCGCAGCCGATCGACGTCTTCGAGCTGGTCGGAGTGGGGCCGGCCCGGACCCGCCTGCAGGCCGCGCGGGCCCGGGCGCGCACCGCCTTCGTCGGGCGGGCCGGGGAGCTCGGAGATCTCGCGCGAGCGGCCGCGAGCGCCCACGCCGGGCACGGCCAGGTGGTGGCGGTGGTCGGCGAGCCCGGCGTCGGAAAATCACGACTCGTCTCGGAATTCATCACGAACCATCTAGGGGCGGGCTGGCGCGTCGTCGAGTCCGGAACCGTCTTCTACGGCCGGCCGGTGGGGAGTCCCGCCGCGGTGGATCTCGTTCGCGGCTACTTCCGGCTCAACGACGACGACGACGCGGAGCGGATCCAGGACAAGGTCGCGCGGGGCCTCGAGGCGCTGGGCGCCCTGGTGCCGGCGGTGCGCGACGCGATCGTCGCCTTGCTCTCGATCCCGGTGGACGAGCCCGCCTGGCAAGCCCTCGAGCCCTCCCAGCGCCGACAGCGCACGCTCGACGCGATCTCCGGGGTGTTGCTGCGACATTCCAGGACCGAGCCGGTGTGCGTGGTGGTCGACGACCTGCATTGGGCGGACGCGGAGGCGCAGAGTCTCCTGGACCGTCTCGTGGACCGTCTTCCCGCCGCCCGGGTCCTCCTGCTCGCGACCTACCGGCCCGAGTACCAGCACGGCTGGGGTAACCGGAGCTACTACACGCAGTTCCCCATCGAGCCCTTGCGCCGCGGGGAGGCGGAACACCTGCTCGACAATCTGCTGGGAGCCTCCCCGGACCTGGCCGATATCAAGCGGCTTCTCATCGAGCGGACAGAAGGTAATCCGTTCTTTCTCGAGGAGTGCGTGCGCGACCTGGTCGAGAAGGGCACGCTCCTGGGAGAGCGCGGAGCCTACCAGCGGGCGGGCGCGACCTCGAAGATCGAGGTGCCGCCGACCGTCCAGAGCGTGCTCGCGGCCCGGATCGACCGCTTACCGGTGGCCGAGAGGCAATTGCTCCAGGCTGCCGCCGTGATCGGGAAGGACGTGCCTCTCGGGCTCCTGGAGGCGAGCATGGGGTCCAGCGTTGAGGATCTCGTGGCCGCCCTGCGTCATCTTCAGGATGCCGAATTGCTCTACGACGCGGGGCTGTTGATGTCCCCGGAATTCACGTTCAAGCACGTCCTCACCCACGAGGTCGCGTACGGGACGCTGCTCGCCGACCGCCGCCGGGCCATCGACGGACGCGTGGTCGAGGCGTCCGAACGGCTCTATCCCGAGCCCACCACCGAGCAGATCGAGCGGCTCGCCCACCACGCCTTCCGGGGCGAGCGGTGGGACAAGGCGGTCCGCTACTGTCGCGAGGCGGGGGTGCGGGCGTTCGCCCGCTCGGCCACCCGCGCGGCGGTGCCCTACTTCGATCAGGCCCTCGTGGCGCTCGGGCACCTACCCCGCACCGCCGTCACCACCGAGCTGGCTATCGATCTGCGGCTCGACCTCCGCTACGCCCTGATGCCGCTCGGCGAGTACCCGCGGGTGTTCGAGCACCTGTCCGAGGCCGGCAGTCTCGCCCGGGAGGCGGGTGACCGGCGGCGGCTCGGCCTCGTATCGGCGTTCCTGACCAACTACTACCACCTGATCGGTGACGTGGACCGGTCGATCGAGAGCGGCCGGGAAGCGCTCGCGATCGCGGAGCAGACCGGCGACCGCCAGACCGAGATCCTGGCCAACGCGGCGCTCGGGCTCACCTACTACGTGGTTGGGGACTACCCGCAGGCGATCGCGGTGTCGCGGCGCAACGTCGGCCTGTTGCAGGGCCCTCTGCAGCGCGAGCATTTCGGCTCGGCGCCGCTCCCCTCGGTCTACTCGCGCACGTGCCTGGCCTGGTCACTGGCCGAGCTCGGTAACTTCGTGGAGGGCGCGGCGGTGGCCCGCGAGGGGCTCGCGATCGCGGAAGCGGCCGCCCACTCGGTCAGTCTCGTCTACGCCTGCCTCGGGCGCGGCGGGCTGGCCCTGCGAGAGGGCGACCTCGGCGTCGCGATCCCGACGCTGGAGAGAGCGTTCGCGCTGTGCCACGACGCGGAGATCCCGATGTTCGCGTCGCTGATCGCCCCCTCGCTCACCTCCGCCTACGTGCTCGCGGACCGCGCCAAGGACGCCCTCGAAATGCTCGAGCGGGCGGGGCGGCAAGCGGCCTCGATCGGAGATCCGGTGGAGCGCCGGACCGGCGCCGGCGCTTTGAGCGAGGCGTACATGGCCTCCGGACGCGCCACCGCCGCGCTCCCCCTGGCCCGGCGCTATCTGGAGCAGCGGCGCACCCTGAAGGCGCGCGGGTTCGAAGCCTGGGCCCTCCGGCTCCTGGGCGAGGTCCTCGCCCAACAGGATCCTCCCGAGCACGCGGAGGCCGAATCCTGCTACGCCCAGGCCCTCGCGATCGCCCGCCCGCTCCGGATGCTCCCGCTCGAGGCCCTGTGCCACCTGGGGTTGGGCCGCGTCTACTACAAACTCGACCGCGGCCCCGACGCCGAGCGCGAACTCTCGAGAGCCGGCGCCATGTTCGAGGAGCTCGGCATGACGTTCTGGTCCGGCCGCCTCGCCCGCGAGTGCCGCTAGACCGCGCAGCGAACCCAGCGATGATGGAGGTGCAGCGATGGGAATGGAGTTCGGTGGAAAAACGAGTGCGACCGCGCCGCCCCGGGCGCCCGTCCAGTTCCTCGAGGCGACTTCCGAGACCAAGAAGGCCACCCGGGACGCCGCCACCAACGGCCTCACGCTGGACGGCTCATGGTGCTTCACCCTGAAGCTCCGCGGGGGCAAGAAAGGCGCGGCCGCCATCACCAATGCGCGTTCGCTGTACCTGGCGGAGGTCGAGACGCGCCGCTACAAGATCGGGCTCAAGATCAAGGACGGTCAGAGCGTGGATAGCTTCTCATTCCGCAAATCGAGCGGGGCGTTCCAGATGGACCAGATCGATGACGTCACGACCGAGCTGACGGACAATTTCCCCACCAATCCCGAGGACAAGTGGGTCGGTTTCATGCCGCCCGCCGGGGCCCAGCGGCAGCCCAAGTGGCACGACGGCCTCACCGTCTGTTACCGCTACACCCTCTCGCTGAGCCCGATCGCCGCGCCGCCCCAGGCCGTCGTTTGCCTGGTCACGTTCGGGGACATGCCCTTCACCCAGCACCATCTGAAGATGGTGCTGCTCTTCTCGGACAGGGAGAAGAAGGTCGTGACGAAGACGCGAGCGCTGGTTCCCTAGCCCTCCCGGACTAGGTCGCGGCGGGAGTGATGACGGTCTTCGCGCCGCGCCCGGCGGTGGCGTGCGCGAAGGCTTCCTCGATGCGCGCGAGCGGGAACCGGGCGCCGATCAGGCGCTTCACGCCGAGCTTCGGGAGCAGCGCGAGCGCGCGCCGGAAGGCGGTGCCGCGGCCGTAGGCGCCGTGGATGCGGATCTCGCGGAAGTGGATGTCGAAGAGATCCATCGGCATGCGGCTGCCCTTGGGGTTGACCCCGACGAGCTGCAGCACGCCGGTCGGCTTCACCATGGCGAAGGCCTCGCCGACCAGCTCGGGCTTGCCCACCGCCTCGCAGACGACCTCCGCGCCGCGGCCCCCGGTCAGCGCCATCACGCGATCGTGCAGGCTCTCGCGGGTCGGATCCACCACCACGCGCGCGCCGAGCTTGCTCGCGATCTGCCGCCGCTCCTCGAGCGGATCGGACAGGATGAGGCGCGCGGCGCCGCGGCGCCGGGCGATCGCCATGGTGAGCAGCCCCATGATGCCGCCGCCCATCACCACCACCGTCGCGTTGCGCGGCATCCGGAACATCTCGAGCCCGGAGAGGCAGCAGGAGGCGGGCTCGACGAGCGCGGCGGTGACCGGATCGAGCCCCTTCGGCAGCGGGTGCACGCAGCCGACCGGCAGCGCGGCGCGCTCGGCGAAGCCGCCGACGCGCGTGGCCTTGGCGCACTGGCTGATGCGGCCGTTCCTGCAGTGCAGGCACGTGCCGCACCCGAAGCTCGGCTCGCAGGCAACCGCGCTTACCGATGAGTCGACGGTTCACGCCGCGGCCGACCTCGCGCACCACGCCCGAGTACTCGTGGCCCATGATCATGGGCGGCGTCCACGGGAAGAGGCCCTGGGTCGCGTGCACGTCGGTGCCGCAGATGCCCGCGGCGGCCACGTCCACCACCACCTGCCCGGGCCCCGCGACGGGATCGGGCGCCTCGTCGAGGGTGAAGCGGGCTCCCGCCGCGCCAGGTCGCGACCTTCACGGGCGGGCGGCGGCGGCGTGCTTCGAGAACTGCGGCATCACCTGGGTGGCCAGGAGCTCCATCGAGCGGCGCCACAGCGCGGGCTGGTCCCAGTCGTGCCCGCCCATCAGGAGCGTGCCGAAGGGGCCGGTCTCCTCGCGCAGGGCCACGAGCTGCTCGAGCACGCGCCGCGGGCTGCCCGCGATGACGAGGGCGCGCTTGATCATGTCCTCGGTCACGTCCTCGTCGGGGATGAGGAGGTCGGGCTTCAGCATGAAGAGCGCCTTGCGGCCCTTCGAGAAGCTGTGGTGGAAGAAGTGGTAGTAGAAGGAGAGCCCGTTGTCGGGATCCGCCAGGTACTCCTCGGCCTGGGCGTCGCTCTCGGTGACGAGCACGCTGCGCGACACGCGCCAGATGCTCGGATCCGGCCGCCGTCCCGCCCGCTCGCAGCCCTCGACGTACTTCTCCCAGTGCCCGCGCAGGTAGCGGCGGTGGAAGAACTGGCCGGAGATCGGGATCCAGCCGCGCTCGCCCGCGGTGATCGCGCTGTTGGAGTTGGGGGTGAGCAGCGAGAGCGCGATGGGCGGGTGCGGCTGCTGGTAGGGCCGCGGCACGGTGCCGACCTTGAACTCGGGCCAGATGCCGTTCTTCAGCGAGATCTTCCAGAAGCTTCCCGTCGATCTCGTAGGGCGGGTCCTGGGCCCACAGCTTGAGCACGGTCTCGATGGACTCGATGACCATCTGCGGGCGCAGCTCGGCCTGGCCCACGTCGAACATCTCCAGATCGCTCACGAGGCCGCCGGGGCCGATGCCCATGATGAAGCGGCCCTTGCAGAGCTGGTCGAACATGGCCGCGTGGGCGGCCACCGTGGCCGGGTGGAGCTGCGGCAGGTTGATGACCCCGGTGCCGAAGCGGATCTGGGTGGTGCGGGGAATCAGCGTCGCGAAGAAGATGAGGGGCGAGGTGATGCGCTCGCTCCACGATGAGAAATGCTCGCCCACGAAGGCCTCGGTGAAGCCGAGCCGGTCGGCCAGGACGATGGCCTCCTGATCCTCCTCGAGGATGGTGGCGTAGTCCCGGTCCGGGTGATGGAACGGCATGGTGAACATGCCGAGCTTGACCGTCAACGAGGCCTCCGTGGGCGCACGAGAATGTCTCCGACTACTTCTTGGCGCCCAGCTTCGTCTCCAGCAGGAGCTTGACCTCGGCGGCCGCGGCGCGCCAGAGCGCCCCACCCGGCTTGTCGTACTCGGCCTGGACCTGCGTGCGGAACTCGCCCATCGCCGCGTCCTGCTGCTCCTTGGACGCGCCCTGGGGCACCGCCCCGAGCGTCCGGCCGCGGATCCCGGCGGTCACGGTCGTCGCGCCGTGCGCGCGCTCGAGCCAGCGGCCGATCTCGTTCCAGTCCTTGTCGAAGAAGACCACCACCGGAATGGACTGGTAGCCGTTGTTGAGGAAGGTGTCGCGCAGGTCCGCGTTCTGATCGCGCAGGAACACGCGCAGCTCGGCGCCCGGCATCGCCTCGACGATGTGCGCGATCAGGGGGGAGTTGCGATGCACGTCGCCGCACCAGTTCTCGGCGAGCATCACGACGTACTTGACCCCGCTGACGCCGGCGAAGAACTTGCGCTCCTCGTCGGTCAGCTTGGAGTTGGCGTAGTTCGCCTCGGTCTTGGCCCGGGTGTCGCCCATCTGGGCCATGTAGTCCTTCCAGGTCTGGCCGGAGCTGAAGCGCTTCTCATCGAGGGGAATTCTGAGCTGAGCCATGTCGTTGTCCTCGCTTCGGTGTGAGGTTGTGGGGCCCTTGCTGCTACCGTCTTTACTGCCTTGCTGCTACCGTTTACTACAGAAGCCTTTCACTGCTTTTCTTATGGTCGCCTCGCCTTTGGCTGCGGCTCCCCCTGCCACTTCCACCTTCCATGGGCACGAGGAGCATGACTTCGGCGCCGTCGCGGAGCGGGGTGTCGCGCTCGGCGAGCTCGCCGTCCACCGCGGCGGTGAGATCGGTCGCCGCGGTGATGCCGATCGCGGCGAGCAGATCGCCCAGGGTGGCCCCGGCGGCCAGGGTGTGTCGCTGGGGTCCGTCGGGGCTCCCGGGCTGGAGCCGGCGTAAACCCGCGGACAGGATGACCGACACGCCGATCGTGCGGGCCTCGGTGCGCGCTGCGTCGTGAAGCCGGCTCATGGGGGGACCAGGGCGGAGTATACTACGCCGCGAATGAGCCGGCGGGATTGGTTCAAGCACTTCTTCGACGCCAGTTACGTCGCGGCGCTGCGTGAAGAAAAGCCCGTTCGACAAACCCGCCTCGAGGTGGACTTCGTGCTCCGCAGCCTGCGCCCGCCCGAGGGCGCGCGCATCCTCGACCTGCCCTGCGGGTACGGCCGGCACGCGGCCCTGCTGGCGCGGCGCGGCTTTCGCGTGGTCGGCGTGGATCTCTCGCGCGCGATGCTCGCGGAGGGCCGGCGCCGCTTCCGCGAGGGGCCGCGCCTGCGCTTCCGGCGAGGCGACATGCGTCGCATCGCCTTTCGCGAGGAATTCGACGCGGTGATCAATCTCTACACGAGCTTCGGCTACTTCACGCCCGCCCAGAACGTGGCCACCCTGCGCCGGATGGCGCGCGCGCTGCGGCCGGGTGGCCGGCTGCTGGTGGACCACCGCGACCCGGCCTACGACGCGGGCCTGCCGCGGCGCCTCTGGTACCGGACCGGGCGGAAGCGATTCGTGCTCGAGGAGCGCCACTTCGATCGGCGCACGAAGATGACGGACAGCACGCAGCTCATCGTCACCGCCGGGCAGCGGTGGGTGGCGCAGAAGACCCTGCGCTTTCAGCAGTTCTCCCTTCCCCAGTGGCGGCGGATGCTCCGCGACGTCGGCCTGCGATTCCTCCGGGCCTACTCCGGCTACGATGGCCGGCCGTATCGCGCGGGCTCGACGGGCCGGCTCATCCTGGTGGCCGAGAAATGAGGAGCGAACATGGCGGGACGTAATTCGGGCGGCAAGCTCATGATGGCCGGGGCGATCGTCGCGTTCATTGGCCTGTGCATCGTGCTGGTGCAGATCCTCCACGTGCCGCGCTACTGGATTCCCCTGATGGTCGGCGTCGGGATCTTCCTCGTGGGACTCGTGCGATGGCTCGGCGCGCGCGATTCGTGACCGCTCCGCCTTGACAGGCCGCGCCCCGCGGCGTAGCATACGAGCACATCACGACTCACTCCTTTAAGCAGGCCCTGCGAGGCCGGCAAGGAGAGATCAACAATGCGGCATCGGAAGAAGATCGGTAACCCCTCGCCCCGGCCGGGGCATTTTTTTTGCCCGAGCGCGCCATGAGCTCCCGCGAAAAGGCGCAGGTCCTCGACGAGACCGGGCTCGATCGCGCGCTCACCCGGATCGCCCACGAGATCGTCGAGCAGGCGGGCGGCGGGCAGGACATCGTTCTGGTCGGCATCAAGACCCGCGGCGTGACCCTCGCCGAGCGGATCGGCGCCAAGATCGCGGCCATCGAGGGCACCAAGCCGTCGGTGGGCGCGCTCGACATCACGCTCTACCGGGACGACCTGGGCCTCAAGGCCGAGCAGCCGGTGGTCCGCAGCACCGAGATCACCTTTCCGATCAAGGGCCGCACCGTGGTGCTGGTGGACGACGTGCTCTTCACCGGCCGGACCATCCGCGCCGCCATGGACGCCCTCATGGACCTGGGGCGCCCGCACGTCATCCGGCTGGCGGTGCTGGTGGACCGCGGCCATCGCGAGCTGCCCATCCGCCCCGACTACGTCGGCAAGAACCTGCCCACGAGCCGCCGCGAGACGGTGGCGGTGCTGCTCCGCGAGCACGACGGCGTGGACCGCGTCGTCATCCAGGAGGAGTGAGACGATGAGCTGGAAGCGCAAGGATCTGCTCGGCATGCAGGACCTGGACGCGGCCGAGATCATCGGCGTGCTCGACACCGCGGTCTCGATGAAGGAGATCGCGACGCGCGAGATCAAGAAGGTCCCCACCCTCCGGGGCAAGACGGTGGTGAATCTCTTCTACGAGTCGTCCACCCGCACCCGCACCTCGTTCGAGATCGCGGGCAAGTGGCTCTCCGCCGACGTGATCAACTTCTCCGCCTCCGGCTCGAGCGCGGACAAGGGCGAGAGCCTGCTCGACACCGCGCGCAACATCGAGGCCATGAGCCCCGACGTGGTGGTGGTGCGCCACAAGGCCGCGGGCGCCCCCGCGCTCCTGGCCCGGCACCTGCGCTGCGGGGTGATCAACGCGGGCGACGGCGCCCACGAGCACCCGACCCAGGCCCTGCTCGACCTCATGACGATCCGGGAGAAGAAGGGGCACCTGGAAGGGCTCAACGTCACGATCGTGGGCGACATCACCCACAGCCGCGTCGCGCGCTCCGACATCCACGGCATGCGGAAGATGGGCATCACGGTGACGGTGGCGGGCCCGCCCACCCTGATCCCGGCCCAGTGCCAGGAGCTGGGCGTGAAGGTCAGCCACCGCCTGGAGGAAGCGATCGCCCACGCCGACGTGATCATGATGCTGCGCCTGCAGCACGAGCGGATGCAGGGCGGCTTCATCCCGTCCCTCCGCGAGTACTCGCGGGTGTGGGGGCTCTCCCTGGCCAAGCTCGAGCACTGCCGGCCCGACGTGCTGATCATGCACCCGGGCCCGGTGAACCGCGGCGTCGAGCTGGCCCCCGAGGTGGCGGACAGCGCCTACTCGGTCATCCTCGACCAGGTCTCGAACGGCGTCGCGGTGCGCATGGCGGTGCTCTACATGCTCGCCGGGAGCAAGAGCGCATGAACCTGCTGATCAAGGGCGGGCGCGTGGTGGATCCGGCCGGCGGCACCGACGCGGTCCAGGACGTCTGGATCGCCGACGGCCGCATCCACAAGGTGGGCCGAGGCCTGAAGACCCCCGCGGGCGCCGAGACGGTGGACGCGACCGGCAAGGTGGTGTGCCCGGGCTTCATCGACATGCACGTGCACCTGCGCGAGCCGGGCTTCGAGTACAAGGAGACCATCGCGAGCGGGACGCGGGCCGCCGCGGCGGGCGGCTTCACCGCGGTCGCGTGCATGGCCAATACCTTCCCGGTCAACGACAACCGCGCGGTCACCGACTACATCCTGGCCCGCGCGAAGGTGGAAGGCGTCGTCCGCGTCTACCCCATCGGCGCGGTGACCCGCAACCTCGAAGGCACGCAGCTCGCGGAGCTGGCCGAGCAGGCCGAGGCGGGCTGCGTGGCCTTCTCCGACGACGGCAAGTGCGTGATGAACGCGGAGCTGTACCGCCGGGCGATGGAGTACGCCCTGCCCTTCGGCGTGCCGATCATCAGCCACGCGGAGGACTGCGAGCTCGCGCACCGCGGGGCCATGCACGAGGGGTTCGTCTCCACCGAGCTGGGCCTCCTGGGCCAGCCCGCCGCCGCCGAGGACGTGATGGTGGCGCGCGACATCATCCTCGCCGAGCTGACCGGCGCGCACCTGCACATCGCGCACATCTCGACCGCGGGCGCGGTGCGGCTCGTGCGCGACGCCAAGGCGCGCGGGGTCCGGGTGACCGCGGAGGTGACCCCGCATCACCTGCTGCTCACCGACGAGGTGGTGCGCAGCTACGACTCCAACTGCAAGATGGCGCCCCCGCTCCGCGGCAAGCGCGACGTCGAGGCGTGCCTGGAAGCCCTGGTGGACGGCACCATCGACTGCGTGGCCACCGACCACGCGCCGCACGCGCTCTCCGAGAAGGAGGGCGAGTTCGCGGAGGCCGCCAACGGCATCGTGGGCCTCGAGACCGCGGTGCCGCTGCTGCTCGATCGCCTCGTGCGGCCCGGCGTGCTGGACCTCCCGACCCTGGTGACCCGGCTCAGCACCGGCCCCGCGCGGCTCCTGAACCTGCCCGGCGGCAGCCTCGCCCCCGGGGCCGCCGCCGACGTCACGATCCTCGACCTCGAGCGGAGCTGGACGGTGGATCCGGCCACGTTCCGCTCGCGCGGCCGCAACACGCCGTTCGCGGGGTTCACCGGCACGGGCGCGCCGTGGATGACCCTGGTGGGCGGCGTCAAGGTGGCGTCGTGACGCGGCCGGTCCTGCTCGCGCTCGCGGACGGCCGCGTGTTCCGCGGGGAAGCCCTGGGCGCCGCCGGCGAGAGCCACGGCGAGGTCGTGTTCAACACGTCCATGACCGGCTACCAGGAGATCCTCACCGACCCGTCGTACCGGGGGCAGATGGTCTGCATGACCTATCCCCTGATCGGCAACTACGGCATCAATCCGGAGGACGTCGAGTCGCGGCGGCCGTGGCTGGCCGGCTTCATCGTGAAGGAAGCCTGCCCGTTCCCCTCGAGCTGGCGCGCGCGGGTGCCGCTCGACACCTACCTGCGCGAGCATCAGATCGTCGGGATCCAGGGCATCGACACGCGCGCCCTGACCCGGCACCTGCGCGATCACGGCGCCCAGGAGGGCATCATCTCCACCGAGGAGCCGGACGCCGCCCGCCTCGCGGAGCGGGCGCGGGCGCTGCCCGGCCTGCTCGGGCGCGACCTGGTCACCGAGGTGAGCGTGACCCAGCCCCACGGCTGGGACGAGGGGCCGTGGGACCTGGCGCGCGGCTACACCACGCCGCCCGCGCCCCGCTTCAAGGTCATCGCGTTCGACTCGGGGATCAAGCAGAACATCCTGCGCTGCCTCAGCGGGCTCGGCTGCCGGGTCGAGGTGATGCCCGCGGACACGCGCGCGGCCGCGGTGCTCGAGCGGAAGCCGGACGGGGTCTTCCTCTCCAACGGGCCCGGCGATCCCGAGGCGGTCCCGTATCTCATCGAGACGGTGCGCGGGCTCGTCGGGAAGGTCCCGATCTTCGGCATCTGCCTGGGCAACCAGATCCTCGGGCTCGCGCTCGGCGGCAGCACCTTCAAGCTGAAGTTCGGCCATCACGGGGGCAACCACCCGGTGAAGGACCTCAGCACCGGGCGGGTGGAGATCACCGCGCAGAATCACGGCTTCGCGGTGGACCCGCGCGGTTTCGAGAAGCTCGGGCTGGTGGAGACGCACGTCAATCTCAACGACGGCACGTCGGAGGGGATGCGGCACCGCGAGCTGCCGATCTTCTCCGTGCAGTACCACCCGGAGGCCTCGCCGGGCCCGCACGACTCGCACTACCTGTTCCGTCGCTTCGCTGACCTCATGACGAAGGGAGGGTGAACCGATGCCCAAATATCTCATCGCCTACCGCAAGACCGAGGAATCGGGCCAGAAGCCGGACTGGGCGGTCTTCACGACCGACAGCGAGCTGAGCCTCGAGGCCCACGCGGTGAAGGAGCGCGTCGAGAAGCGCATGAGCGTGCTCGGCGAGAAGCTGTGGGGCAACGGCGAAGCGGCGTGGATCGGCAACGGCCGCCTCGACGACGTGCTCTACCGGCGGGACGAGGCCACCCCCGAGACGTCCATCGTCTACGGCCTGATCGACGCCTAGGAGCACGCGTGCCGAAGCGTACCGACATCCGCAAGATCCTCCTCATCGGCTCCGGGCCGATCGTCATCGGCCAGGCCTGCGAGTTCGACTACTCGGGCACCCAGGCCTGCAAGGCGCTCCGCGAGGAGGGGTTCGAGGTCGTGCTCGTGAACAGCAACCCGGCCACCATCATGACCGACCCGGAGATGGCCGATCGCACGTACATCGAGCCGCTCACCCCCGAGTTCGTGGCCAAGGTCATCGCGCGCGAGCGGCCCGAGGCGATGCTGCCCACCGTGGGCGGGCAGACCGGCCTCAACCTCGCGGTGGCCCTCGCGGAGGACGGCACGCTGGACCGCTACGGCGTCGAGCTGATCGGGGCCAAGCTGCCCGCGATCAAGACCGCGGAGGACCGCAACCTGTTCGGGGCCGCGATGGAGCGCATCGGGCTCGCGATGCCCAAGGGCTTCTACGCGTCGAGCCCGGAGGACGCGCTCGCGGGCATGCGGCAGCGTCGCATGCAGTTCCCCCTGATCATCCGGCCGTCCTTCACGCTGGGCGGCACCGGCGGCTCCGTCGCCTACCATCCGGAGGAGCTCGAGGCCGCGATCAAGTGGGGGCTCCAGCAGAGCCCGCTCCAGCAGGTGCTGGTCGAGGAGTCGGTGATCGGCTGGAAGGAGTTCGAGCTCGAGGTGATGCGCGACCTGAAGGACAACGTGGTCATCATCTGCTCGATCGAGAACTTCGACCCGATGGGCGTGCACACCGGCGACTCGATCACGGTGGCCCCCGCCCAGACCCTGACCGACAAGGAATACCAGATCATGCGCGACGCCTCCCTCGCGATCATCCGCGAGATCGGCGTCGAGACCGGCGGCTCCAACATCCAGTTCGGCATCAATCCGGTGGACGGCCGCATGGTGGTGATCGAGATGAACCCGCGGGTGTCGCGCTCCTCCGCGCTCGCCTCCAAGGCCACCGGCTTCCCGATCGCCAAGATCGCGGCCAAGCTCGCGGTGGGCTACACGCTCGACGAGCTGCGCAACGACATCACCCGCGAGACGCCCGCCTCGTTCGAGCCCGCCATCGACTACTGCGTGGTGAAGATCCCGCGCTGGGCCTTCGAGAAGTTCCCGGAGGCGGACCAGACGCTGACCACCCAGATGAAGTCGGTGGGCGAGGTCATGGCCATCGGCCGCACCTTCAAGGAAGCGCTCCAGAAGGCGGTGCGCTCGCTCGAGCAGGACCGCTGGGGGCTCGCGCTCGACCGGCCGATCACGGACCTCGACGAGCTCCGGCAGAAGATCCGCATCCCCAACGAGGATCGCTGCTTCGCCATCGGCGAGGCCTACCGGCGGGGGCTCGGCACGCCGGAGATCCACGAGCTGTCCGCCATCGATCCGTGGTTTCTCGACAACATGCGCCAGATCGTCGAGTACGAGGCGGTGATCACCGCGGCCGGGCTCGGCGACGCGGACGTCTTGCGGCGGGCCAAGCAGATGGGATTTGCCGACAAGCGCATTGGACAATTGGTCTCCGCCACGGAGGATGAGGTCCGGCGCACGCGGCTCGAAGCCGGCATCAAACCCGTCTATAAGATGGTCGACACCTGCGCGGCCGAGTTCGTGGCCCACACCCCGTATCTCTACTCGACCTACGAGGAAGAGGACGAGGCCCTCCCGACCCCGCGCGAGAAGGTGGTGATCCTGGGCAGCGGGCCCAACCGCATCGGCCAGGGCATCGAGTTCGACTACGCGTGCGTGCACGCCGCCTTCGCGCTGCGGGACGCGGGCGTCGAAGCGATCATGGTCAACTGCAACCCGGAGACGGTCTCCACCGACTACGACACCTCCGACCGCCTCTACTTCGAGCCGCTCACGTTCGAGGACGTGATGAACATCGTGGAGCGCGAGCAGCCGCGCGGGGTGATCGTGCAGTTCGGCGGGCAGACCCCGCTCAAGCTGGTGGTGCCGCTCGAGCGCGCGGGCGTGCCGATCCTGGGCACGCCGCCCGACGCCATCGACCGCGCGGAGGACCGCCGCCGCTTCTCGGATCTCCTCGACAAGCTCGGGCTCGCGCAGGCGCCCGGCTCCACCGCGCGCTCCTTCGAGGAGGCCGCGCGGATCGCGACCAACATCGGCTACCCGGTGCTGGTGCGGCCGTCCTACGTGCTGGGCGGGCGCGCCATGCAGATCGTGTACGACGAGGCGGATCTCCAGAACTACATGAAGGAAGCGGTGCGGGTCAGCCCGGAGCATCCCATCCTGGTGGACAAGTTCCTCGAGGACGCCCTCGAGATCGACGTGGACGCCATCGCGGACGGCCAGCGGGTGGTGGTGGGCGGGGTCATGGAGCACGTGGAGAAGGCGGGCGTGCACTCCGGCGACTCCGCGTGCGCGCTACCGCCCTACTCGCTGGGCGACGACCAGATCGAGCGCATCCAGGCGCAGGCCCGCGCCCTCGCGACCGAGCTGGGCGTCATCGGCCTGCTCAACATCCAGTTCGCGATCAAGAACGAGCAGATCTTCGTCCTCGAGGTCAATCCGCGCGCCTCCCGCACGGTGCCGTTCGTGTCGAAGGCGATCGGGGTGCCCCTGGCCAAGCTCGCGACCCGGGTGATGCTCGGGGACACGCTGGTGGGGCTCGGCTTCGGCGAGGAGCGCCTGGTCCAGCACATCGCGGTGAAGGAGGCGGTCTTCCCCTTCATCAAGTTCCCGGGGGTGGACACCATCCTCGGCCCCGAGATGAAGTCCACCGGCGAGGTCATGGGCATCGACCACGACTTCCGGAAGGCCTACGTGAAGTCGCAGCTCTCGGCCGGCTCGCCCCTGCCCACCTCGGGCAAGGTGTTCGTCTCGGTCAAGAACCGCGACAAGCGCGCGGTGCTCCAGATCTCCAAGCGGCTGGCCGAGATGGGCTTCAGCCTGGTGGCCACCGTCGGCACCGCCAAGCTGCTGCAGCGCCAGGGCATGGCGGTCGAGACGGTCTACAAGGTCAACGAAAGCTACCGCCCGAACATCGTGGACCTCATGAAGCGGGGGGAGATCGCGCTGGTCTTCAACACCCCGGAGGACGGCCGCGCGCGCAAGGACTCCTACCTCATCCGGCGCACCGCGGTGACCCAGAACATCCCCTACTACACCACGGTGGACGGAGCCCAGGCCGCGATCGGCGGCATCGAGGCGCTGCTCAAGGGCGAGATCTCCGTCAAGCCGCTGCAGGAGTACCATGACGCCTCCTGATCCGCCGAAGGACCGCTTGATCGTCGCGCTCGACGTCGAGACCCTGGCCGACGCCGAGCGGCTCCTGGATCGCCTCCAGGGCCAGGTCACGCGCTTCAAGATCGGATCGCAGCTCTTCACCGCCGCGGGGCCCGCCGCGGTCGAGAGCGTCCACAAGCGGGGCGCCGAGGTCTTCCTCGATCTCAAGTTCCACGACATTCCCAACACGGTGGCGGGCGCCGCGCGGGAAGCCGCGCGCCTGGGCGTGCTCATGTTCAACGTCCACGCCTCCGGCGGCCGCGCCATGATGACCGCGGCGGCGGAGGGCGCGGCGGCCGCCGCGAAGGAGCTGGGCGTGCGCAGGCCGCATCGCGCTGGCGGTCACCGTGCTGACGAGCCTCGACCGCGGCGCGCTGAGCCGCGAGCTGGGGGTGGCGAGCTCCGTCGAGGGCCACGTGCTCCACCTGGCCGGGATGGCGGCGGCGGCGGGCCTCGACGGCTGCGTGGCCTCGCCCAACGAGATCGCCGCGCTCCGCACCAATCGCGGGCCCGCGTGGGTGATCGTCACGCCCGGGGTGCGGCCGGCGGGCAGCGCGGTGGGCGACCAGTCCCGCATCGCGACCCCGCGGGCGGCCGCGCAGGCCGGCGCCCACTACCTCGTGGTCGGGCGCCCGATCACCGCGGCCCCGGACCCGGCGGCGGCGGCCGACCTCATCCTGCGGGAGATGGCGTCGTGACCCGCGCACGAGACGCTGATCCGCCGCCTCTTCGAGATCGGGGCGATCCGCTTCGGCGAGTTCACGCTCAAGTCGGGCATCGTCTCGCCCTTCTACATCGATCTGCGCGTGGTCATCTCCTTCCCCGACGTGCTGGAGCAGATCGGCGCGCTGATGGCCGCGGAGGTGGCCCGCTGCGGTGGCGACCGCGTCGGCGGCATCCCGTACGCGGGACTGCCCCTGGCCGTCGCGGCCAGCCTGGCGGGCCGCGTGCCCCTCATCTATCCGCGGCGGGAGGAGAAGGGCTACGGCACGCGGAAGCGCATCGAGGGGCAGTTCAAGGCGGGGGAGCGGGTGGTGCTCATCGACGACATCATCACGGACGGGGCGAGCAAGCTCGAGGCGATCGCTCCTCTGGAAGAGGCGGGCCTGATCGTGAAGGACTTGGTCATCCTGGTGGACCGGGAGCAGGGCGGGCGCGAGCTGCTCGCGGCGCGCGGCTACACGCTGCACGCGGTGCTCACGATCTCGCAGTGCTTCGATAGCTGGGAGCGGGCCGGGCTCGTGCCCGGGGACCTGATCCGGCAGTCGCGCGAGTTCCTGCGGGCCACCCGGTTCGCCTGATGCCGGCCGGGAGCGACAGTCCGGGCGAGGTTCTCGTGGATCGCGACGCGATCCGGACCGAGGTCGCCCGCCTGGCCGCGCAGATCTCCGCCGACTACGGCGATCGCCCGGCCCACCTCATCGGGGTGCTCAAGGGATCGGCGATCTTCCTCTCCGATCTCATGCGCGCGCTCACCGTGCCGGTGACGGTGGACTTCATCTCGGTGGTCCCCTACGGTCCGGTGACCGCCTCCGGCGTGGTCCGGATCCGCAAAGACCTGGACGAGCCGATCGAGGGGCGGGACATCATCGTGGTGGAGGGTATCTGCGCGAGCGGGCGCACCCTCGCCTATCTCCTGCGCAACTTCCAGACCCGGAACCCGGCCTCCATCCGGGTTTGCGCGCTGCTGGCCAAGCAGTGCGCGCGGCCCGAGGGGCTCACGCTCCACTACGTGGGCCGTGAGATCCCCGACGTCTTCGTGGTCGGCTACGGCCTCGACAAGGACGAGCGGTACCGCAACCTCCCCTACGTCGCGCGCCTCGGCGCCTAGGCGATTCGCTCGGCGGGGAGCAGGCGCAGCTCGATCTCCCGCCGTCGCGGCCCCTCGAACTCCATCAGCACGATCCGCTGGAACTCGCCGAGGGCGAGCCGGCCGCCCCGCACCGGGACGTGCACGCTCGGCCCCACCAGGCCACTCAGGAAGTGCGCGCCCACGTGGGCCGCCGAGTCGTGCCGGTACGCCCGCTGCGGGACCATGGCCTGGAGGATGTCCATGATGTCCTCGGGGACGCCCTCTTCGCCGGTGAGGATCATCAGGCCCGCGGTCGTGTGCCGCAGGAAGAGGTGACAGCTCCCGTCCGGGGCGCCGTCCAGGAGCGTGTCGACGCGCTCCGTGATGTCCACGACTTCCCGGGCCGAACGAGTCTCGAGCTCGATGGTGGAGGGCCTGGTGGTGGTCATGTCCGTTCCTCCTGAGACACCTCTCTAGGACTGGGGGCCGCTCCTGTCAAGTGCGGTATGCTCGAAGACAGCCTCATGCGCCCCCATCGCGCGGCCGCTCGGTTGCTCACGCTGCTCCCCCTCGTGGCCCTGCTCGCCGGCTGCGAGAGCACCGGGGAGTCGCGGACCGTTCAGGTCTCGGAGCGCCCCCGCTGGACCGCGGGCGAGTCCTGGACGTATCGCGGCAAGGGCCGCGACGGCGCCTACACGATCACCCGGCGGGTGCTGCGCGAGGGCGTCTTCGAAGGCTACGACGCGTACGAGGTCGAGGCGGGCGACTCGCGCTACTGGTACACGAAGCAGCTCGGCTACCTGGCGCGCGTCACCGGCGACCGGACGGTGCGGCGCGCCATGCCGCCCGAGGACTGGCAGTGGCCGCTCCAGGTCGGCCGGTCGTGGTCGGCCACCGTGACGTGGGTGGACGGGCCCGCGCAGGACCAGCGCTTCCTCCTCACCGGCGTCTGGACGGTGGAGGCCTACGAGGAGGTCAAGACGCCCGCGGGAACCTTCAAGGCCTTCAAGGTCTCGCGGCGCGAGATCGAGAGCGGCGCGTCGCAGGAGTTCTGGTACAGCGCGGCGGTGAAAGGCTGGGTGAAGGTACGCGGCACCGATACCGCCGCGGGCGCCTACGAGGAAGAGCTGACCGCCTACACCGCGCGCTGACCCGCGGTCAGCGCTTCTGGTACTCCGGCCGCCAGCGCAGCAGGCGCGCCTCCACCTGCTTGATCCCGAGCGCCATCACGATCCCGATCACGCCCAGCACGAAGAGCGCCACCATCATGTCGGCCGCGTTCAAGGTGCCGAGGGACTGGATGATCAGGTAGCCGAGCCCGCCGCCCGATTCGCCCCCGATGAACTCGCCGACCACCACCCCGATGAGGGCGAAGGAGATCGAGGGCGTCAGGGACGCGAAGGTCCACGCGAGCGCGGAGGGCACGATCACGCTGGTCATGATCTGCCGCTCGGACGCGCCCAGAAAGCGGGCGGAGTGGATCAGATCGGCGTCCACGCTGCGCGCGCCCTGGAAGGTGTTGAAGAACACGATGAAGAACACGATGCTCCAGGCGAGCACGATCTTGGCGAGCAGGCCGAAGCCGAAGATCATCGTGATGAGCGGCACCAGCGCGATGCGCGGCAGCGAGTTGAAGGCCACGATGTAGGGCTGGAAGATGCGCGCCAGCCCGTCGCTCCGCCCCAGGACCAGCCCCGCCACGAAGCCGGTGGAGATGCCGACCAGGAAGCCCCACACGGTGGACTGCACGGTGGACAGCGCCATCTGCCAGATGGTCAGCCGCACTTTCGGGGACATGAGGTAGAGCAGGCGCTCCACGATCGCGGACGGCCGGCTGATGAAGAACGGGTCGATCCAGTAGAGACCGGGCGTCTTCGAGATCGCCTTGATCCCGGTCAGGTACTGCCAGGCGGCCAGCACCGCGACCAGGATCAGGAGCTGCCAGGCGAGGACGCGGAGGCGATCGCGGGTCATGGCGCCACCGGTTTTGCTGCCGGAGCTGGCCGTATTTGGGCTGTCGAACGGACCCGCCTCTGTTGCATGCGGGGGCCCAGAAATGGCCCCCGCACTCCCCCAGTAGCGGACAACCGTTTGGGTCGCGCCATCATGGGGTCACCGCCCGGAACTCCTCGCCGAGGGCGTGCCAGATCTCGGTGTACTCGCGGGAGTATTCGTCGCTCTCGCGGATGCGGATGACGTCGCGGGGGCGCGGGAGCTTCACGTCGTAGATCAGCTTGATGCGGCCGGGCCGGCGCGTCATCACCACGATGCGGTCGGCCAGGGTGATCGCCTCGGAGAGGTCGTGGGTGACGAAGATCACGGTCTGCCGCTTCGCCTGCCAGATCGCCAGCAGCTCGGCGTGCAGGCTCAGCTTGGTGTGGGTGTCGAGCGCGCCGAAGGGCTCGTCCATCAGCAAGATCTCGGGGTCCACCACCAGCGAGCGCATCAGGGCCACCCGCTGGCGCATGCCGCCCGAGAGCGTGGCCGGGAAGGCGTCCTCGAAGCCCTGTAGCCCGGCCAGCGCGATCGCCTGGCGCACGCGGGTGGCCCGCTCCGCGGCCGGCACGTTGCGGTACTCGAGGCCGAGCGCGATGTTGCGCTCGACGGTCCGCCAGGGAAAGACGGTGTCCTTCTGGAAGACGTAGCCGACCTGGGACGGCGGGGCGCCGGTGACCCGCTGGCCGTCCACCACGATCTCCCCGCCGGACGGCGCGACGAGGCCGCCGATCATGTTCAGGATGGTGGACTTGCCGCAGCCGGACGGGCCCACGATGGCCACGAACTCACGCTCGTGGACGTCGAAGGAGACCGGCGAGACGGCGGGGACCTCGCGAGGGCCCTGGCTGAAGGTCTTCGCGAGGTCCCGGATGGAAACGCGAACGCGCGGCGGCACCAGGGGCGGCTTACTTGTACTTGGCCTGCGCCTTCTTGACGAAGCTCATGTCCACCGCCTGCTTGTACGGGATCGGCTTCTCCACCGCGGTGGGCACCCACACCTTCATGCCGCGCTCGTAGTCTCGCTCCTCGATGATGAAGTCCCAGTCGAAGATCGTCCGATAGTAGCGGACGGACTCCAGCACCACCTCGCGCTTGAAGGTGTCCATGTACGGCTTCCAGAGCAGGTCGACGACCTCGTCGTCCTTGGCGCGGCGGATCCACTGCTGCGCGCGGTAGCAGGCGTTGACGTAGGCCTGCACGAGATCGGGCGACTTCTCGATGGTCTCCTTCAGGACGTAGCCCACCGTGACCGGGATGGGCCCGCCGAAGACGCGGTTCCACGCCTTCTCGTCCTGGATATCGTAGAGCGGCTTGCCGAAGCCTTCCTCCACCGCGGCCGCCTGCCACTCCGGCACCGCCATGATCGCGTCGAACTTGCCGGCCTTGAGGCCGCCGAGCATGGTGGTCGAGGCGCCCCCGCCCACCCATTCGACGTGGTCGTTCACCGGCTTGCCGTCCCCGCCCTTGAGGTTCTGCAGCACGTACACCCCGTAGACGTAGGTGCCGGAGCCGATCGCGGTGGCCGCGACCACCGCCTTGCGGCCCACCAGCTTCTGGTCGGCGAGCGCCTCGACGGTCTTCACGCCCTTGTCCCACAGCTCCTTGCGCACCACGATGTTGGCGTAGGAGCAGCGCGTGTCGGTGGCGAAGACCATCAGCGCGTCCTTGCCCTTCTCGGTGATCTTGAGCGGGTGGTTGGAGTCGCCGAGCGCGAACAGGACCTGGCCCGCGGCCAGCGCCTGCACGACCTTGGCCCCGCCGCCGGGCACCACGAAGTCCGGCGTCTTGACCCCTTCCTCCTCGAAGAGCTTCTTCTGCGCGGCCACCAGGTGCTGGCCGTAGACGAAGGTGGAAACGCTGTGCGAGGCCGAGATGCTCTTCAGACCCTGGGCCCAGGCCGGCCCCGACCGGGCCCCCCCGACCGCCAGACCGCCCGCCACCGCCGGTACCTTTCAAGAACTCCCGGCGCGTCCAGGGCGCCGGCTGCGGCTGCTCCGCCATGGTCCCCTCCTTGGGAAAACTGCGAGAAAACTGCCAGGAACTCTACATGCCGGCAGCCCGGGCTGTCAACGCTTGATTGGCCCAAAGACATTGACACATAAGGTTTTTTGGGCTATCGTTCCCGGGATGGCAGCGCGGGAGTTCCCCCTCACCACCACCTCCGAGCCTTCGAGCGAGCGATGATCCGCAGCATGACCGGCTATGGGCGGGCGGAGGCGGCGGGCGCGCGCACCATCCTCTCCGTCGAGTGCAAGTCGGTGAACCACCGGCACCTCGACGTCTCCCTCAAGCTGCCCCGGGTCCTGGGCGCCTTCGAAGCGGACGCGCGCCGGCTGATCCAGGCGGCGGTGCAGCGCGGCCGCGTGGACGTGAGCGCGACGGTGACCGCACCCGAGGGCACCGTGCTGAATCCGCTCACCGTCAACCTGGCCCAGGCCAAGGAGTACGCCGAAGCCGCCCGCACGCTCGCCGCGGCCCTGGATCTGGGAGACGGACCATCGCTCGGCTGGGTGATGGGCCAGTCGGGCGTGCTGACGCGCGAGGAGCAGGCGCCGCTGTCCGCCGAGGAGGCGTGGCCGCTGCTCGAGCGAGCGCTCAGCGGCGCGCTGATGGAGCTGGTGGAGCGCCGCGAGACCGAGGGCCGCGCGCTCGGCCAGGAGCTGTCTGGCCTCGGCGCGACGCTGGCCGCCCACGTGGACACGGTGGCCCAGCGGGCTCCGATGGCCGTCGAGCGGCGGGCCACCCGCCTCCGCGAGCGGATGCAGGCGATGCTGGCGGGCGCGGAGATCGACCAGTCGCGGCTCGCCACCGAGGTCGCGGTGTGGGCCGACAAGACCGACGTGAGCGAGGAGCTGGCGCGCCTGCGGGCCCACCTGGCCCAGCTCGGCACCCTGCTGGCGGGCGACGGCCAGGTGGGCCGCACGCTCGACTTCCTCATCCAGGAGATCAACCGCGAGGTGAACACCATCGGCTCCAAGGCGGACGATCTGGAGATCTCCCAGGCGGTGATCGCGGCCAAGTCCACGCTCGAGAAGATGCGCGAGCAGGTGGCGAATCTTGAATAACTCGAACCTCTCATGCAGCTGATCAAGCGGCGCGGCACGCTGGTGGTGGTGTCGGCCCCGTCGGGGGCGGGCAAGACCACGCTCTGCCACGAGGTGCGCTCGCTCGTGCCCGAGCTCTACTACTCCGTCTCCTACACCACGCGCGATCCGCGCCCCGGAGAGAAGGAGGGCACCGACTTCTTCTTCGTCTCCGAGGGCCAGTTCACCGCCATGCGCGGCCGCGACGAGTTCGCGGAGTGGGCCCAGGTGCACGGCCACCACTACGGCACGCCGGCCAAGGCCCTCGAGGGCGCGCTGAGCCGCGGCCTCGACGTGCTGCTCGACATCGACACCCACGGCGCGCGGCAGCTTCGCCAGCGCTACCCGGAGGCGGTATCGGTCTTCATCATGGCGCCCTCGATGGCCGAGCTCGAAGCCCGGCTGCGCGAGCGCAAGAGCGATTCCGCCGGCGACATCGCGCGCCGGCTGAGCCGCGCCCGGGAAGAGATCGCGGCGTGGCGCCAGTACGACTACCTCATCATCAACCGTGACGTGAAGGACGCGGTGGACCAGCTCGCGACCATCATCCAGGCCGAGCGCTGCCGCACGAGCCGACTGACCCTCAGATTCCCCGACATGGAGGTACCCGCTTGATGTCGTTCCCATCGCTGGAAAAGTCCCTGGACAACGTCTCCAACCGCTACATGCTGGTGGTGCTCGCGGCCAAGCGCGCGCGCCAGCTCAACCGCGGCGCCAAGTCCCAGGTCGAGAGCCGCCACAAGAAGCCGACCAGCAACGCCCTCGAAGAGATCGCCGAATCGAGAGTCGGATACAGAGTGAAGGAAGAAGACGCACCGAAGGCCTGAAGCGAGACCAGAACAAGACCGAGCAAGACAGACAAGTCTGAAACGAGTGTCCGCAGACTGGGGGAAGTGCGGGGGCCATTTCTAGGCCCCCGCATTCAATAGAGCCTAAAGATTTAAACCGTAAGCGAGGCGTACGGTAAAACGGGCGCACCCATGACCCTCCACAACAAAGAGCTGATCCTAGGCGTCACCGGCAGCATCGCCGCCTACAAGGCGGTCTTCCTGCTGCGCGAGCTGACGCGCGCGGGCGCGCAGGTCACGGTGGTCACCACCGCGCACGCCGAGCGCTTCGTGGGCGCCCTCACGTTCCGCACGCTGTCCGGCCGGCCGGTGCTCTCCGATCTCTTCGATCCCCAGAGCGCGGAGGCGGTCGAGCACGTCGCGCTGGCCGAGCGGGCTCACGCCCTCATCGTGGCCCCCGCCACCGCCAATCTCCTGGCCAAGGCCGCCCACGGCATCGCCGACGATTTCCTCACCACGCTCCTGCTCGCCGCCCGGTGCCCGGTGCTGATGGCCCCCGCGATGGACGGCGGCATGTGGGATCACGCGGCGGTGACCGCGAACGTGGCGACCCTCCGTGGGCGCGGAGTCGTCGTGCTGGAGCCCGACGCGGGCGCGCTCGCCTCCGGGCTCTCGGGCCGGGGCCGGCTGCCGGAGGCCGACGCCATCCTCGAGGCGCTCGAGCGCCTCCTGGCCCCGCGGCGCGACCTGGCCGGCGAGCGGGTGCTGGTGACGTCGGGCCCGACGCGCGAGCCGATCGATCCGGTGCGCTACATCTCGAATCGCTCCTCCGGGAAGATGGGCCAGGCGGTCGCGACGGCCGCGCTGCGCCGCGGCGCCGAGGTGATCCTGATCTCCGGGCCCACCACGCTGACCCCGCCCGCCGGCGCGGTGTACGTGCCGGTGCAGACCGCGGAGGACATGCGCGAGGCCGCGCTCCAGCACCTCGAGCGCGCCACCATCGTCATCAAGGCGGCGGCGGTGGCCGACTACCGCGTCAAGCAGCCGAGCGCGACCAAGATCAAGTCGCGCAAGGACGAGGGCCTCACGCTCGATCTCGCGCCCAATCCCGACATCCTGAAGGAGCTGGCCGCCCGCAAGGGCCGCGCGTTCCTGGTGGGCTTCGCGGCCGAGACCAACGACGTGCGGGCCAACGCGGCCGCCAAGCTCCGGGCCAAGGGCGTGGATCTCCTCGTGGCCAACGACGTCAGCGTGAAGGGCATCGGCTTCGACGCCGACGACAATCAGGTCACGCTGCTCGACCGCTGGGGCGGCGCGATGGATCTGCCCAAGATGAGCAAGCTTGACGTCGCCGACGCCATCCTCGACCGCGTGGTCGGGCTGCGCGCGGCCGATCGCTCCCCCGCCTCCAACCGCGCCACTCGCTAGCCCGATGAGCGACGCGCGGGAGGCCGTGGCCCTGGCCCTGCGCGGGCTGGCCGACACCCTCCGCCACCACCGCGATCTCGGCCTGCGCGACCTCGCGCTCGCCGGCGTGCCGTTCCCCGATCCCGCCGACGCCCTGCGCGAGCAGGAGCGCGCGCGCCAGGGCTGCCAGCTCTGCAAGCTCTGCAAGAGCCGCACGAACGTCGCGTTCGGCTCGGGCAATGCGCGGGCGCGGCTCATGGTGGTGGGCGAGGGCCCCGGCGAGGAGGAGGACAAGCAGGGGCTGCCCTTCGTGGGGCGCGCCGGCCAGCTCCTGACCAAGATGCTGGCCTCGGTCGGGTTCGACCGCGAGCGCGATTGCTACATCGCCAACGTGGTGAAGTGCCGGCCCGAGCGCAACCGCAACCCGGAGCCCGACGAGGTCGCGGCCTGCAGCCCGTTCCTGATGGCCCAGATCGACACGATCGGCCCGCACGTGATCCTGGCCCTCGGCAACTTCGCGGCGCAGACCCTGCTCGGGACCAAGGAAGGCATCACGCGGCTGCGCGGGAAGACGTACCAGTACCGGGCGAGCGTGCTCGTGCCCACCTTCCATCCCGCCTTCCTGCTGCGCAATCCCGGCCCGGAATTCCGGCGCATGGCCTGGGACGATCTCAAGCTGGCGCGGCGGGAGTACGACGCGCGGTCCGGCGACGGTTCGCGGTAGCGCTTGGCCGGACACTCGTGTTCCGCGGACACTCGTTTGGTTCTTCAGGCTCTCCATATGCGGGGGCCCAGACATGGCCCCCGCACTCCCCCAGTCGGCGGACACACGTCGTCCAGCCTCGCTTGATCGCAGACGTCGTCTTTGATATTCCGATCGATCACGCGTTCTCTTATGTCGTTCCGTCTGGACTCGTGGTTGGGCGGGGGCAGCGGGTCAGTGCGCCGCTCCAGGGGCGGGCGCGGGTGGGCGTGGTGGTCGGGCTCCGCGAGGGCGATGCGGGCGGGCTGAAGCCGCTGCAGCGCGCGGTGGAGCCGGTGCCCGTGCTCTCGGAAGCCGCGCTCGAGCTGGGACGCTGGGCCGCGGGCGAGAGCCTGTCGTCGTGGGGCTCGACGCTTCTGTCCCTGCTGCCGCCGCCCCCGCGCGGCGGCGCGGCCGAGACGGTGTCGCCGCCCGCCGCACCCGCGCCGAGCCCGCCGCGCGCGCCGGAGCTCTGGACGGACGAGCGGCGCGAGGACCGGCTCGTGGAGTGCCTGGAGCGCGAGCCCGGCGCCGCGCTCCTCATCGCGCCGGATCGCGAGGCGGCCGCGCGCTGGGCGCAGCGGCTCGACGCCCCCCGGCTCGACAGCGGCGTCTCGGAGGCGGAGCGCCGCCGGGCCTGGTTCGCGGCCTCCCGCGGGCGCAGCCGGGTCGTGGTCGGCACCCGCTCCGCGCTGCTGACCCCGCTGCCGCCGCCCGCGATGCTGGCCCTGATCGACGAGCACGATCCGGCCCACAAGCCGCCGGGCGCGCCGCGGCTGCATTCGCGCGACCTGCTGCTGCGGCGGGCCGAGCTCGACGGCAGCCGCCTGCTCCTGCTCTCCGCCACGCCGTCCGCCGAGAGCTGGTGGCACGCGCGGCAGGGCCGGATCGTCCGGCCGGACGCGCCGCCCGCGGCCTGGCCCGAGGTCATCACCGCCGACACCCGCGGCATCCTCCGGAACCATCCGCTCACGCTGCCGTTGACCCGCGCCATCGAGGACATGTCGCGGCAGGGCCGCCGCGCCGTCCTCATCGTCAGCCGCCGGACGTCCGCGCTGGCCTGCGACGAGTGCGGCGCCGTCCTGCGCTGCCCCGACTGCGGCGTGGCCCTCGCGCTCGCGCGCGACCGGAGCGCGCTGCGCTGCCCGCTGTGCGCGCGCGCCGACACGCCGCCCGATCACTGTCCGGCGTGCGGCGGCCACCGGCTCTCCCCGTTCGGCTGGGATCCGGAGCGCGTCCAGACCTCGGTCGCGCGGCGCTTTCCCCGGCTGACCGTCTCGCGCCAGAGCCTCGAGGCGCAGGTGCTGATCGGCACGCCCGCGCTGCTCCGCGCGCTGCCCCGGCGCTCCGTGGGCTGCGTCGGCTTCGTCGCCCTCGACGGGCTGCTGCGCGTGCCGGATTTCCGCGCGGGCGAGCGGACCTGGCAGCTCCTGTGGGCGGCCGCGGAATCGGTGACGCCGGGCGGGCGCCTCGTGATCCAGACGCAGCACCCCGAGCACTATGCGATCCGGGCCGTGCAGGCGCAGGATCGCGCGAGCTTCTACGAGGAGGAGCTCAAGTTCCGGGCGGAGCTGGGCTACCCGCCCTACCGCCGGCTCGCCGAGGTGTCGGCCCGCGGCCGGGAGGACGGCCCGGTGCGGGCCCTCGTCACCGAGTGCGCGGCGGCCCTCCGGGGTATCGCGGGCCTCACGGTCTATCCGCCCGCCTCGGTGACGCCCCCGCGCGGGCGCAACAGTCGGTGGCGCTTCGTGATCAAGGGGCCCGCCGAGCTGCCGCGCCTGCTGGCGCCGGCGCTCGCGCCCTTCCTCGGGCGGCGACGGCGCGCGAGCGGTATGGTAGAAGTAGAGATGGATCCGCAGTCCAACGGCTGAGCGACGGGACCCAGAGAGGAGACGGAACAGTGGCATTGCTCACGGTGAGGCTCTACGGCGACCCGGTCCTGCGTCAGGTGGCCACCCCGGTGCGCGAGATCACCGCCGAGATCAAGCGGATCATCGCCGACATGACCGAGACCATGTGGCACCAGGTCGGCATCGGGCTGGCCGCGCCCCAGGTCGGCCTGCCGCACCGCATTCTCGTGATGGACGACGGCAAGGGCGGCGCGCAGGCCCTGATCAATCCGGAGATCGAGACCCGCAGCGGGACGATCCGCGAGGAAGAGGGCTGCCTCTCGCTCCCGGGCGTCTTCGGCGTGGTCGAGCGCAGCAAGACGATCACGGTGACGGCGCATGGACGCGGACGGCAAGCCCGTCTCGCTCGAGGCCACCGGGCTCAAGGCCCGGATCGTCCAGCACGAGCTGGATCACCTCGACGGTGTCCTGTTCATCGACCGGCTGCCCCCGGTGACACGGGACCGCATCAAGAAGAAGATCCAGAAGGAAGGCTTCCCCAAGGAGACGGGGAACCACGCCTTCGCGCTCTAGCGAGTCCCGGCTGCGCGTCCTGTTCTACGGCACGCCGGCCTTCGCCCTGCCCACGCTCGAGGCTCTGCTGGCGCGCCACCAGGTGGTGGCGGTGATCACCCAGCCCGACAAGCCGGCGGGCCGCGGTCGTGCGGTGACGCCCTCCCCGTGAAGCAGCGTGCGCTCGCGGCCTCCGTCCCGGTGCTGCAGCCGCCACGGCTCCGCGATGCGGGCTGGCCGGAGCGCCTGGCCGAGTACCGGCCCGACGTGGCGGTGGTCGCCGCCTTCGGCCAGATCCTGCCCAAGGCGGTGCTCGACGTGCCGGTCCACGGCTCCATCAACGTCCACGGCTCGGTGCTGCCGCGCTACCGCGGGCGCGGCGCCGATCGCCTGGGCGATCATGCGCGGCGAGACGGAGACCGGCATCACCACCTTCCAGATGGACCCCGGGATGGACACCGGCGACATGCTCCTGACCGAGGCGACGCCGATCGGCCCCGAGGAAACCGCCGGCGAGCTCTCCACGCGGATGGCGGAGATCGGCGCGCGGCTCCTGCTGCGGACGCTCGACGGCATCGACACGCTGCCGCGCGTCCCGCAGGATCACGCGAAGGCCACGCTCGCTCCGCGGCTCAAGAAGGAAGACGGCTGGCTGCGCCCGGCCGAGCCCGCGCGCGATCTCGTCAACCGCGTGCGCGGCTGCAACCCGTGGCCGGGGGCCGCGCTCGTCACGCCGGCCGGCCGGCTCCTGGTCTGGCGCGCGACCGCGGTGGCCGCGCCCGGCCTCACCGCGCCCGCCGGCACCCTCGTCTCGTCTGACGGAGGCCTCGCCATCGCCACCGGCGACGGCCTGCTCCTCCCACTCGACGTCCAGCCGGAGAATCGCAAGGCGATGCGGTGGGCCGATTTCCTCCGCGGCGCCCGCCTGTCGGCGGGGGCGCGCGTGACGGAGCCCGCCCCGTGAGCCCGATTCTCAAGGCGGGCCCGGTCTCCCAGGCGCGATACGAGGCGCTCCACATCCTGGTCCGCGTGGAGCGGGACCGCGCCTTCGCCGATCTCGCGCTCGACGCCGCGCTCGATCGCGCGCACCTCGACGCCCGCGACGCGGGGCTCTGCACCGAGATCGTCTACGGCACGCTGCGCTGGCGGCGGCACCTCGACTGGCGCCTCACCCCGCATCTCAACCGCCCGCTCGCCAAGCTCGACCCCTGGGTGCGCGCGGTGCTGCGCCTCACCGCGTACCAGCTCCTGTTCCTCGATCGCGTGCCGCGGTGGGCCGCGGTGGACGAGGCGGTGAGCATCGCGCGGCTCAAGTCCCGCAACCCGGGGCCCGCGGAGTTCGTCAACGCGGTGCTGCGGGCGTTCACGCGGGCGCCGGCCCCGCCCCGGCTGCCCGCCGATCCGGTCGAGGCGGCCGCGATCCGCTGGTCGTTCCCGGACTGGATGGCCGCGCGCTGGATCGCCCGCTACGGCCTGGAGGAGGCGGAGCGGCTCATGCAAGGCCTCGAACGAGCGCCCGCCCGTGACCATCCGCGCGAACACCCTCCGCATCTCGCGGGAAGACCTCGCGACCCGTCTCCGCGACGAGGAGCTGGCCGATACCGATCTCACGTCGCTCGCGCCGGAGGGCCTCACGGTGCGCCGGGGCGGCATCGGCCGGTGGGCCGCCTTCGCGGCCGGCTGGTGCGCGATCCAGGACGAGGCGTCCATGCTGATCGCGCGCCTGCTCGATCCGCAGCCGGGCGAGCTGGTCGCGGACACCTGCGCCGCGCCCGGGACCAAGACCACCCACATGGCCCAGCTGATGGGCAATCGCGGGCGCATCATCGCCATGGATCCGCACGCGGGGCGGCTCGGGCTCCTGACCCAGGCGGTATCCCGGCTCGGGGTCTCCATCGTCGAGGCGCACGCCGGGGGTGTGGCCTCGGTGTCGGGGCGCTGGAAGAACCGCTGCGATCGGGTGCTGGTGGACGCGCCCTGCTCGAACCTGGGCGTGCTGCGCCGCAATCCCGACGTGAAGTGGAAGCGCGAGGAGGCCGAGCTCGGCCGGCTCGCCGAGAAGCAGCGGGGCATTCTCACCGCCGCGGCGGGGCTCGCCAAGCCGGGCGGGCGCCTGGTCTACGCCACCTGCTCGCTCGAGCCCGAGGAGAACGACGCGGTCGTGCGGGCCTTCCTCGACGAGCACCCCGACTGGCGCGTGGATCCGCCCGCCGACTTCCCGGTGGCGCCCGGCGCAGACGGCGTGATCCGCTGCCTGCCCCACGTCCACGGGACCGACGGCTTCACCGCGGTGCGGCTGATGCGGCTGCCGCGGGCCTGACGCCCTTTGCGGCCCTCCGTTCTTTGGAGTAAGGTCGTCGCATCATGAAGATCGCGCCCAGCATCCTGTCCGCCGACTTCACCGCGCTGGGCGAGGCCATCGCGCGGGTCGAGACGGCGGGGGCCGACCTGCTCCACGTGGACGTGATGGACGGCCACTTCGTGCCCAATCTCTCCATCGGGCCCCCGGTGATCGAGTCCATCCGGAAGCGGACGCGGCTCCCCCTCGACGTGCACCTCATGATCGAGGAGCCCGAGCGCTGGGTGGAGACGTACGTGAAGGCCGGCGCCGACTACGTGACCGTGCACGCCGAGGCCTGCGCGCACCTCGAGCGCGCGCTCGCGCTGATCCGCGAGGCCGGGGCCCGCGCGGGGGTGGCGCTGAACCCGTCCACCCCGCCGGAAGTCCTCCAGTACGTGCTGGACGACCTGGACCTGGTGCTGGTCATGTCGGTCAATCCGGGCTTCGGCGGCCAGTCGTTCATCCCCACCGCCTACGAGAAGATCCGCCGCCTCCGCGCGATGCTCGCCGACCGGCCGGTGCTGGTCTCGGTGGACGGCGGCGTCAAGGCCGACAATGCCGGGCTCCTGGCGCAGGCCGGGGCCACCGTGCTGGTGGCAGGCTCCGCCATCTTCGGCGCGGCCGATCCGGGCGCCGCGCTGGTCGCCTTGCGGAGTGCCTCGGAAGTACCGAGAAGGGCTTGACTTTTTCCTGCCTCGTCAGTATCCTTTAGCGTTCCCACAAACCTGTCCCCTGGCGGTAGAACGCGATGCTCGATAGCCTGACCAATCGTCTGACCGGCATCCTCGATCGGCTCCGCGGATTCGGCCGGTTGACGGAGGAGAACATCCAGGAGGCCCTGCGCGAAGTGCGCGTGGCCCTGCTGGAGGCCGACGTCAATTTCAAGGTCGTGAAGGGCTTCATCGATCGCGTGCGCGTGAAGGCGGTCGGGCAGGACGTGCTCCAGTCGCTGACGCCCGGCCAGCAGGTGGTCAAGGTGGTGCGCGACGAGCTGGTCGAGCTGCTCGGCGGCTCCGCCCACCGCCTGGCGATGGCGCCCCACCCCCCTACCGTGGTGATGCTGGTGGGCCTGCAGGGCTCGGGCAAGACGACGAGCGCGGCGAAGCTGGCCCGTCACTTCCAGAAGCAGGGACAGCATCCGCTGCTGGCGGCCGTCGACGTGTACCGGCCCGCCGCGGTGGAGCAGCTCAAGACCCTCGGTGCCCAGCTCGGGATCCCGGTGGTGGGCGAGGCCACGCAGCGGCCGGTGGACATCTGCGCGGCGGCCCGGGACGAGGCGGCGCGCCGGGGCCTGTCCCCGCTCATCCTGGACACGGCCGGGCGTCTGCACATCGACGAGGAGATGCTGGAGGAGCTGCGGGCGATCAAGCGCGCGGTGGGCCCGCATCACGTCCTGCTCGTGGTGGACGCGATGACCGGCCAGGACGCGGTGACGGTGGCCGAGAAGTTCAACGCCGCGATCGGCATCGACGCGGTGATCCTCACCAAGATGGACGGCGACGCCCGCGGCGGCGCCGCGCTCTCGGTCCGCCAGGTCACGGGCCGGCCCATCGCCTTCGTGGGCGTGGGCGAGAAAACGGACGCGCTCGAGCCCTTCCACCCCGACCGTCTGGCCCAGCGCATCCTCGGCATGGGCGACGTCCTGTCGCTCGTGGAGAAGGCCCAGGCGACGGTGGACGCGGGGCAGGCGGAAGCGCTCGCCCAGAAGATCCGCGACGACGCGTTCACGCTGGAGGATTTCGCGACGCAGCTCAAGCAGCTCCGTTCCATGGGCCCGCTCGGGCAGCTCATGGACATGGTGCCCTTCTTCAAGGGCGCCAAGGGGCTGCCCAAGGAGATGTCGGGCGAGGAGCAGGAACTGGACCGCTACGGCGCCATCATCGCGTCGATGACGCCGCACGAGCGGCACGAGCCGTCGGTCATCAACGGCAGCCGCCGCGCCCGCATCGCGCGGGGGAGCGGCACGAGCGTCTCGGACGTAAACCGGCTGCTCAAGCAGTATGCCCAGCTCAAGAAGATGATGAAGGGACTCAAGAACATGGAGGGGCGGATGGGCAAGTTCAAGGGCGCCCTGCCCTTCCTGCCGCGCTGAGCCCCGGACCGACGCAGACCACGACAACCGAACAGAGAGGTGACCAGTGGCAGTGCACATCAGGCTGAGACGGACGGGAACGACGCGGAAGCCGGCATACCGCGTGGTGGTGGCGGACTCGCGCGCGGCGCGGGACGGCAAGTTCATCGAGGTGCTCGGGCACTACAACCCGCTCACGAACCCGCCGACGATCAAGATCGAGGTCGAGAAGGCGCAGGCGTGGATCGCCAAGGGGGCCCAGCCCTCCAACACGGTGAAGAACCTGCTCGCGCGGGCAAGGGCCGCCGCGGGAGCCGTCAAGGCCTAGGAATCCAGGTGACGGGAGCGCCGCTCGTGACGATCGGTGAGGTGCTGCGGCCCTTCGGGCTCCGCGGCGAGGTCAAGGTGCGTCCCCTCACCGACCGACCGCGCGAGCGGTTCAAGGCGCTCATGTCCTGCACGCTATGGGAGCCCCAGGTGGACCGGCGCGAGCCGTGCCGCATCGCCTCCTGCCGCTTCGAGGGAGAAACCGTCTATCTCCGGATGGACGGGGTGGACTCGCCGGAGGCGGCCCGCCGGTTCTGCGGGCGGCTGCTGGCGGTGAGCCGGGAGGACGCCCTGCCTCCCGTGGAGGGCAGCTTCTACCCGTGGCAGCTCGAGGGCGCGGTGGTCGAGACGCGCGACGGGCGGCAGGTGGGGCGGTTCGTGGGCGTGGAGCCGGGCGCGCAGGAGCTGTGGCTGGTGGACGACGGCACCCAGCGGCGGCTCATCCCCGCGGTGCCCGAGATCGTGGTGGAAGTCAGCGTGGCGGATCGCCGGATCGTGATCGATCCGCCGGAAGGCCTGCTGGACCTGTGAGGATCGACATCGTCACGCTGTTCCCGGGAATGCTCGCGGGGCCGCTCGCCGAGTCCATCCTGGGGCGGGCCCGCGCGCGCGGCCTCGTGGACATCCGCGTGCACGACCTCCGGGAGCACGCGACCGGGCGGCACCGGGTGACCGACGAGCCGCCCTTCGGCGGCGGCGGCGGCATGATCCTCAAGCCGGAGCCGCTGGCCGGGGCTATCGAAGCCCTGCGGGCGGCGGGCTCGCCCGGGACACCCGCCCACGTGATCCTGCTGGGCCCGGCCGGTCGCCGCTTCAGCCAGGTGGTGGCGCGGGAGATGGCGCGCCGGCCCCATCTGGTGCTTGTCTGCGGCCGCTACGAGGGCGTCGACGAGCGGGTGAGCGAGCAACTCGTGGACGAGGAGCTGTCCATCGGCGACTACGTGCTGACCGGGGGCGAGCCGGCGGCGCTGGTGGTGGCGGACGCGGTCACGCGCCTGCTCCCGGGCGTGCTGGGCGACGAGGACGCGCCCGCGCGCGATTCCTTCGCGCGGGGACTGCTCGAGCACCCGCAGTACACGCGCCCCGAGGTCTTTCGCGGCGCGACCGTGCCCGAGGTGCTGCGCTCGGGCGATCACGGCCGCATCGCCCGCTGGCGCATCCTGATGTCGCTGTGGCGAACCTGGCAGCGCCGGCCGGATCTCCTGGAGACCGCCGATCTCACCCCGGAAGAGCAGAAGTGGACCGACGCGTTCCGGCAGGGCCGGACGCCGGCGGATCTCCTGGACTAATCATCGAGCAAGGAGCGTCAGATCATGGAAGCGATCCGAATCGTCGAGGCGGGTGATCTCAAGAAGGACCGGAGCGGCTTCCGGCCCGGTGACACCGTCAAGGTGATGGTGAAGGTGGTGGAGGGCGAGAAGGAGCGGCTGCAGGCGTTCGAGGGGGTGTGCATCCGCCGTCGCGGGGGCGGCACCGGCGCCTCGTTCACGGTGCGGCGCATCTCCTACGGCGTGGGCGTTGAACGCACGTTCCCGGTGCACTCGCCGCGGATCGACAAGATCCAGGTGATGAAGCGGGCGACGGTGCGCCGGTCCAAGCTCTACTATCTCCGCGACCTGGTCGGCAAGGCGGCGCGGCTGAAGGAGAAGCGGATCGCCCAGGTGCCCATCTCCGGCGAGAGCTAAGACCGGGCCCTGCCGGTGGGCGCACCCTACCACTTCGAGAGCGCCGCGTGGCGACGGGGCATCTCCCGTCTCGCGGGCGTGGACGAGGCGGGGCGGGGCCCGCTGGCCGGGCCGGTGGTCGCGGCGGCGGTGGTGCTGGCGCCGGGCGCGCGGATCGCCGGGGTGGACGACTCGAAGCGGCTCCTGCCGGAGGAGCGGCGGCGGCTCTTCGACGTGATTCGCGAGCGGGCGGTGGGGGTGGGGGTCGGGATCGTGGATCACCTGACGATCGACCGGATCAACATCCTGCAGGCGACGCGGCTGGCGATGGGGCAGGCGCTGGGCGCGCTGGGACTGGAGCCGGAGCTGGTGTTGACGGACTACGTGACGGTGCCGGGGCTCCGGTGCCCGCAGCGGAACCTGGTGGAAGGCGATCGGCGGTCGGCCTCGGTGGCGGCGGCCTCCATCATCGCCAAGGTGACGAGGGACCGCATCATGGAAGAAGCGGATCGCGAGTACCCGGTGTACGGATTCGGGCGACACAAGGGATACCCGACCCCGGAGCACCGGATGGCCCTCGAGCAGCACGGGCCGTGCGCGCTGCACCGTCGCACGTTCGCGGGAATCTGGAACCAGATGGCGCTGTTCTCGCGCAGCGAGCTTCAATGGATCGAGGCTGATTAAGGAGTCGTTGCCACGTGCCGACCGACACCCGAAAGATCACCGGCGTCAGGGGCGAGGAAGAAGCGGCCCGCTTCCTCGCGCGCAGCGGGCTCGCCATCCTGGACCGCAACGTGAGGACCCGCGCGGGGGAGATCGACCTCGTGGCGAAGGACGGCAAGACCCTCGTCTTCGTCGAGGTCAAGACCCGCCGCGCCGCCGAGGGCGATCCCCCGCAGGCCGCGGTGAACACGCGCAAGCAGAACCGGCTCGGCAAGCTGGCGCACGGCTATCTCAAGCTCAAGCGCCTCCGGCAGGTCTCCTGCCGCTTCGACGTCGTCTCCGTGATCTTCAACGACGAAGGCGCCGTCAAAGCGATCAGACACATCCCCAACGCCTTCTCTGTATCGGCCTGGTAGTGAACGGTAGCGTGGAACGCAGTAGCACGGTGAGGCGCAGCCGAAGGCGAGCCGAACGGATACAAAAGAGCTTGAAGAAGTAAACGACAGCCTCGTGCACCACGACGAGGTCTTCAGCAAGACCCTCCCCCTGGACCCCAAGCTACACTGCCCACATCTGCGTGCTCGGCACCGCGCGTGCTCTCCGCCAAGGAAGTGGCGGACGAGCTGGCGCGCGGCTGACCGCGGCGCGGGTATGCTAGAGTCCTAGCCATGGCGAACGGGCTCCGCTTCCACGGGTGCATGCCGGCCAATCTCCTGCCGTTCACCGCGGATCTGGCGATCGACGAGCCGGCCTACCGCAAGCATCTCCGCTGGCTCGCCGACGCGCCCGGCGTCACCGGCATCGTGGCCAACGGCCACGCGGCCGAGGTCGCCTCGCTGACGCGCGAGGAGCGCAAGCGGACCCTGGCGATCGCGCTCGACGAGGTCGCGGGCAAGGTGCCCATCGTCACCGGCGTCTACTGCGACGGGACGCTCGAGGCGGTGGAGCTGGCGCGCGATGCGCGCGCGGCGGGCGCGGCCGGCCTGCTCGTCTTCCCGCCGACCCTGTTCATGTGGGGCGCGCAGCAGAAGCCGGACATGGTGCTGCGGCACTTCCAGACCATCGCGGACGCGGTGGACCTGCCGCTGATCGTCTTCGAGTACCCGCCCGCCTCCGGCATCGGCTACAGCCCCGAGACACTCGCCGAGCTGTGCAAGATCCCGACGGTGGCGGGGGTGAAGGACTGGTCGAACGACATCGTCTCGTACGAGAAGAACCTGCGCGCGCTGCGCGGCGCGGGCCGGCCGGTGGCGATGCTCTCGTCCTTCACCATGTCGCTGATGGCGAGCTTCATGCTGGGCGCCGACGGCTGCATCTCGGGCATGGGCAGCGTGACCGCCGATCTGCAGGCGTCCCTGTTCGCGGCGGTCCAGGCCGGCCGGCTCGACGAGGCGCGGACGATCAACGACCGGCTGGCGCCGCTCGTCCAGGTGTTCTACGCGCCGCCCTTCGTGGACATGCACAATCGCATGAAGGAAGCCCTCGCGATCCTCGGCCGCATCCCGGCCGCTCACGTGCGGCCGCCGCTCACCCCCGTCTCCGACGACGAGCGGCACCGGATCCGCCTGGCCCTGCGGGCGGCCGGGCTCTCGGCCTAGGCCTCCGTCCCCTCGATTTTCCTCGCGGCCGAGTAAGCGCACCCTTGCGGCCGGGGGCGGTTTCACGGTATAAGACCGTCCAATCTCCCCATCCCAGCGAGGTGGAATGGCAGGTCTGGCTGGCCGCAGTCCCGAAGAATTGGCTCTGCTCGAGACGGCGATGCGGGTGCTCCCCGGAGGCGTCCTGGGGGGGTACTACGCCCCGCAGGAGCTGGCCTTCGTCGTGCGCGAGGCCCGGGGGCCGCGGCTCTACGACTTCTCGGGCCGCGAGTACATTGACTACATCCTGGGCAGCGGCCCCCTCGTGCTGGGCCACGCCCATCCCGCGGTGGTCGCCGCGGTGGAGGCCCAGCTCCGCAAGGGCACCACGTACTTCCAGCTCAGCGAGCCCACCCTGGCCCTGGCCGAGGAGATCTGCCGGGCGGTCCCGTGCGCCGAGCAGATCCGGTTCTGCGGCAGCGGCAGCGAGGCAACCTTCTTCGCCCTCCGCGTGGCCCGCGCCTTCCGCCAGCGCGACAAGATCCTGAAGTTCGAGGGCGGCTTTCACGGCGTCCACGACTACTCCCTCATGAGCGTGGGCCCGCGGGCGCCCAAGGCGTTCCCCGCCCCCACCCCGGACTCGGCGGGCATTCCCCACGCCATCCAGGGCGAGGTCCTGGTCGCGCCCTTCAACGACGTGGCCGAGGCCCAGGCCATGATCGAGGCGCATCACCACGATCTGGCCGCGGTCATCATGGAGCCGCTGCAGCGGCTGGTGGTGCCGCAGCCCGGGTTCCTCCAGGGCGTGCGGGAGATCACCGCGCGACACGGCGTGCCGCTGATCTTCGACGAGATCGTCACCGGCTTCCGCTTCGCCTACGGGGGCGCGCAGGAGTACTACGGCGTCGTGCCGGACCTGGCCGCCTTCGGCAAGATCATCGGCGGCGGCTTCCCGCTCGCCGCGGTCGCGGGCCGGCGCGACATCATGCGGCACTTCTCGCAGGAGATGAGCGAGGGCGGCTTCGTCCAGCAGGCCGGCACGCTCAACGGCAACCCGATCGCCGCCGCGGCGGGCCTCGCCACCCTCGCCGAGCTGCGCCGGCCCGGGACCTACGAGCGCCTCTTCGCCACCGGCACGCGGCTCAAGCAGGGGCTCGAGGCGGCCGCGCGGCGCGCGGGCCTGCCGGTGCAGGTGGCGGGCGAGGCGCCCGTGTTCGAGATCTACTTCACCGACCGGCCGATCACCGACTACCGGGCCACGCTGTCCGCGGATCAGGCCCTCCACGCCGCCTTCACCCGCGAGATGCTCACCCGCGGCGTGGTCAAGGCGGCCCAGAAGTTCTACGTGTCGCTCGTCCACACCGAGGTGGAGGTGGCGCAAACCCTGGAGGTCTTCGGCGAGGCGCTCACCGCGGTGGCGGGAACTTCTCACTGAGTATTCCGATTACGCAGTCACAGGAGGCTTTCACCATGGCGAATCACGACAACGATGCGCAGGAACTCTGGTACCGCGGCAAGATCACGCGCCGGCGCTGGCTCGGCCTGAGCGCGACGCGCGGCGGGGGCGATCGGGGCGGGCATGCTCGTGCCCGCGCCGTGGCGCGCGGCCTTCGGCCAGGCCAAGCCCTACAAGCTCGGCACGCTGCAGCCCCTCTCGGGCACCGCGGCGGCCGGCGGCAAGACCGCCCTCGTGGGCGTGCAGATGGCGGTGGACCGCATCAACAAGGGGGGCGGCGTCAACGGCCGCCCGATCGAGCTGATCGTCGCCGACTACGAGTCCAAGCCGGACGTCGGCCGGCGCAAGGCCGAGAAGCTGGTCCTCGAGGACAAGATCGACGCGCACGCGGGCGGCTATCTCTCCAACGTCTGCCTGGCCTGCATGCCGGTGTACGAGGAGCACAAGGTGGTCAACATGATCACGGTGTGCCTCGACACCACGATCACCACCAGCAAGTGCAGCCGCTATACGTTCAGGCCGTTCGACTTCGCGCCCGTCGCAGGCGGTGGCGATCGCGCCGTACCTGGTGAACAAGGTCGGCAAGAAGTGGCACATCGCCTACGCGGACTACGCCTGGGGCCAATCAACGCGGGATGCCTACGCCCAGGAGATCAAGAAGCTCGGCGGCGAGGTCACCGGGCACCACCGGCGTCCCCCTCGGCACCGCGGACATGACCGCGTTCCTCAGCAAGATCAGCGGCCCCTACGACGGCCTCTTCGGGATCTTCTTCGGGCCGCAGGGCATCTCCTTCGTCAACCAGAGCTTCGACCTCGGCATCTCGAAGAAGGCGCGCATCGCGGGCGACGGCGCCATCGTGGTGGCCACCAGCCTGCCCGCCATGGGGGCCAAGGCGGACGGATTCGTCGGGGTGGACCGCTACATCCCGCTGCTGGAGGGCAAGCTCAACACCCCGTCCCACAAGAAGTTCCTCGACGAATCGGTCGCCCGCCTGGCGCCCCTCGGGGTGTCCCTGCCCGACCGGTACGTGCAATCCAACTTCGAGGGGGTCAACTTCCTCAAGCTCGGCATGGAGCGGTCGAAGTTCCGCGGGCGCGAGGACAGCATGAAGCTCATCGAGGCGCTCGAGGGCATGGAGGTCAAGGAGTCCGACGACTTCCCCCAGGGCGACAAGACGCTCCGCAAGGAGGACCACCAGGCCTTCGTGCGCGAGTTCATCTTCGAGATCCGCGACATGAAGTTCAAGCTCCTCGACATCATTCCGAAGGAACAGACGGTGGTGCCGGCCGCGTGCAAGTTCGCCTAGCCGCGTGACGGCTTCGCAGGCTCAATCGCAGGGCGCCCCGGTCCGGCCGGACCGGGGCGCCGCGGACGCAATTCTTCGCACCGACGGCCTCACCATGCGCTTCGGCGGGCTCACCGCCGTCGGCAACGTGAGCATCACGGTCCCGCGCGGCGAGATCCGCGCCATCATCGGCCCCAACGGGGCGGGCAAGAGCACCTTCTTCAACTGCGTGACCGGCGTGCTGCGCCCGACGAGCGGGCGCATCTTCCTGAACGGCGAGGACGTGGCGGGGCTGCCCCCGCACCGGATCTCCCACAAGGGGCTCGCGCGCTCGTACCAGATCACCAATATCCTGCCCGGCGCGACGGTGCTGGAGAACGCGCGCATCGCGGCCCAGTCGCGCCACCACGGCTGGAGCCTCCTGCGCCACCACCAGAGCTACCGCGACCTCATCGACCGGGCGCGATCGGTCCTCGACTCGGTGGGCCTGCTGGACAAGGAGGCCGAGCTGGCCGCCAACCTCTCCCACGGCGAGCAGCGCAACCTCGAGATCGCCGTCGCGCTGGCCACCGAGCCCCAGATCCTGTGCCTCGACGAGCCGACCGCGGGCATGAGCGTGACCGAGACCCACGCCACCGTGGAGCTGGTGCGGCGCATCGCCCGGAACCTCACCATCCTCGTCGTCGAGCACGACATGGAGGTGGTGATGAACCTGGCCCACCGGATCACCGTGCTCCACTACGGCGAGGTGCTGGCCGAGGGGACGCCGGGCGAGATCCAGTCGAACCCGCGCGTGCAGGAGGTCTACCTGAAGGGCTGATGCTCACGCTGGCCGACGTCCACACCCACTACGCCAAGAGCCACATCCTGCACGGCATCTCCCTGGAGGTGCAGCCCGGCGAGGTGGTCGGGCTCCTCGGGCGCAACGGGGTGGGCAAGTCCACCACGCTCAAGAGCATCATGGGCCTCGTGCGGCCCTCCCAGGGGCGGATCACGTTCGAGGGCCGCGACATCACGGGCATGGCCTCGCACAAGGTCGCGCACCTCGGCATCGCCTACGTGCCGGAGGACCGCCGCATCTTCAAGCTCCTCACCGTGATGGAGAATCTCCGCACCGGTCTCGACCGGGGCGGCCTCACCGAAGCGCGGCGCAAGGAGCCTGCTCGACAAGGTCTACGAGAGCTTCCCGGTGCTCGGGGAGCGGAAGAATCAGCTCGGGGGCACCCTGTCGGGCGGCGAGCAGCAGATGCTGGCGATCGCCCGCGCGATGATGCTCGAGCCCAAGATCATCCTGCTCGACGAGCCGACCGAAGGGCTCATGCCGCGCATGGTCTCGCAGATCCGCGACATCATCGACCGGCTGCACCGCGACCGCGTCGCGATCCTCCTCGTGGAGCAGAACGTCGGGCTGACCCTCGGCGCGTCCAGCCGCTGCTACATCATGGAGAAGGGCCTCATGCGTCACCACGCGTCCTCGGCCGCGCTCAAGGCCGACCCGTCCGTCATCCACCAGTACCTGGGAGTGTGAGCGGTGTTCGAGCAGATCCTCGTGCAGACGGTCAACGGGCTCGTCAACGGCATGGTGCTCGCGCTCGTCGCCTCGGGCCTGACCCTGATCTTCGGCATCATGGACGTGGTCAACTTCGCCCACGGCGACCTCGTGATGCTGGGCGCGTTCACCGGCGCGGTGACGGTCGCCCAGACCGGCAACTTCTGGCTCGGACTCCTGGTGGCGTCGCTCGTCATCGCGGCCTTCGGGGCGCTGCTCCAGATCACCACGCTCCGGCCCCTGATCGGCCGCGATCCCCTGACCACCATCATCGCGACCTTCGGCGATCTCCCTGGTGCTCCAGAAGTACGCGCTCTGGCAGTTCGGCCCGACGGCCCAGAACATCCCGCAGCCGATCCCCGGCCGATTCGAGCTCTTCTACCTGCAGTACCCCTGGTATCGCCTGGGCGCCGCGGTGATGGCGGGCGCCATCATCGGCGCGCTCTATCTCTTCCTGAAGTACGGCAAGTACGGGATCTGGATCCGCGCCACCACCCAGGACCGCGTGATGGCGGCCGCGATGGGCATCCCGGTGCCCCTGGTCCACACCGGGGTCTTCGCGATCGGCTCCGCGATGGCGGCCGCCTCCGGCGTGCTGTTCGCGCCCCTGGCCGCGGTGACCCAGACCATGGGCTTCGAGTTCACGCTGCGCGCCTTCAGCGTCGTGGTCGTGGGCGGCATGGGCAACCTGGGTGGGTCCATCCTCGCCGCGCTCTTCATCAGCCTGCTGGAGGCGTACGCCTCGCTGGTGGTGAGCCCCTCGCAGGCGGTCATCGTCTCGTTCGTCGTCCTGATCCTCACCCTGCTCTTCCGGCCGACCGGCCTGTTCGTGCCGACGCCGAAGTGACGACCCTGGCCTCTCCGACGCACCGCAGATTCTGGATCGTCTTCCTGGCCGTGGTCGCCGCGCTCGCGCTCGCCCCGCTCGGGCTCCCCGAGTTCTGGCGGAAGTTCCTCACCGAGATCCTCATCTGGGGACTGCTCGCGATGTCCTCGGACATCCTCATCGGCTACACCGGCATGGTGTCCTTCGGGCACTCCGCCTTCTTCGGGCTGGGGCTCTACGGCGCCGCCGCCGCGCTGCTGGTGCTGCGCTCGCCGAATCTCTGGATCGCCCTCGCGGTGGGGCTCGCCGCGGCCGCGCTGGTGGCGGTGTTCGTGGCCTATCTTCGCCACGCGCCTCCGCGACATCTACTTCGCCATCACCACGCTCGTCTTCTCGCAGATCTTCTACGTCATCATCTTCACCTGGACCGACGTGACCGGCGGCGAGAACGGCCTGTACTTCACCCAGCCGCCGTTCACGATTCCCGGCATCTTGAGCGCGCGGTTCTCGACGGTGAGCCTCCACTGGTTCGTCCTCGCGATCGTCGCGCTCTCCTATCTCACCCTGCGCCGGATCACCCAGTCCCCGTTCGGGATGGTGCTGCAGTCGATCCGGGAGAACGAGCCCAGGACGCGCGCGATCGGGTACCACGTGGAGCGCTACAAGATCGTGGCGGTGCTGCTCTCGGGGCTGTTCGCGGGACTCTCCGGGACCCTCTACGCGATCCAGCACCGCTTCGCCGCGCCGGACTTCGTCTTCTTCACGGTGTCGGGCGAGGTGGTCATCTACAACGTCATGGGCGGCATGGGCACGCTCGTCGGCCCGGTGGTGGGCGCGGCGTTCTTCCTGCTGCTCCGCGAGGGCCTCTCCCGCTTCTGGGCCGAGTACTACCTGATCCCGCTGGGCATCGCCTTCATCCTGATGGTGATCTTCATGCCTCAGGGCCTCCTGGGTTTCTGGAAGCGACGGCTGAACCAGTAGGGGCGGGAGCCTAGGTTCCGGTGCTTCCGAATCCCCCCGTCCCGCGCTGACTCCCCTCCAGCTCCCGCACCTCGACCAGGGTCGCCCGCGCCACCGGCTGGATCACGAGCTGGGCGATGCGCTCGCCGCGGCTCAGGGTCACCGCGGCGGCGCCGTGATTGATCAGCAGCACGCCGATCTCTCCGCGGTAGCCGGCGTCGATGAGGCCCGGCGCGTTCAGCACCGTGACTCCGGCGCGTAGCGCCAGCCCCGAGCGCGGCAGCACCAGCCCCGCGTAGCCCTCCGGAATCGCCACGCGCAGTCCCGTCGGCACCAGCTCGCGGCCCCCGGGCGGCAGCGTCACCGTCGCGGCGGCCAGGAGATCGAGCCCGGCGTCGCCCGCGCGCGCGTAGGCGGGCAACGCGAGCGCCGGATCGTCGCGCATCACGTCGACGCGGACGACGGGGATTGGTGGCTGGGGCACGAGCGCTTATACCACGAAGCGATTGCGCACGCTGATCCTGCGGCCTAACCGAAACCGAAGGGCGGCTGACAAATTTGGAGGGGATCGAGCCGCCGAGATATCCAACAAGTGACTGATTTCAAGTGCCTATTTGGTGGCCTTCCTCTTGCTATGTAAGCGGCCGGGCAAAGGAGGCCGAGCTCATGCTGCGGAGACTGGGACTGCCGGGCTTGCTGAGAGTGGCCGCGATCGTGTCCGTGGGCCTGTCGCTGTTCGCGTAGGCCTTCATGCGACGCGCGCTCCTCTTCACGCTGATTGCGCTGGCTGCGTCGCCCGTGGGCGCCGCGTGGAGCCAGACCCTCGACCTGACGGCCGAGATCGCCCGCCTCCGCGGCCGGCTGGCCGCGAACAGCGCCCAGGAGCAGCACTGCCTGGCCGGCGCGACGCAGCCGGTCTGGACCGCGTCGCTCGCCAGCGACCTCAAGGCGCTCCAGGCGCGGGCCAGCCAGGCGGCCGCCGAGGGCGCGAGCGCCGAGGCCCAGCGCTGGCGGGAGCTCGCGCGGAAGGCGGAGGCTCTCGAGGCGCGCACGACCGCCAACGCGCGGACCGGCGCCGAGCTGTTCCAGAGCCAGCAGATCGGGCTCGACTGCCTGGACCGCTTCTCGGCCGAGCGCGAGGCGCTGCGCGCGTCGCTCGAGGTCGCGGTGGCCGACCCCGGCGCCTACGGAGAGTCGCTCAGCGAGGCCCGCGAGCACGGCACCGTGCGGCTGCGCCAGGACCTGGTGCGCCTCCAGGAACGAAGCCGCGCGCTATCGGCCCGGTGGAAGATCACGCAGGCGGAGGCCGGGGCCGGCGCGCAGGCCCTGAAGGCCGAGATGACCGATCTGAAGCGGCGAAACACCGCGGTGCTCGAGAGCGACCCGGCGCGGGCCATGGCCGATCCGGCGCTCCGGGCCGCGGAGTCGCTGGTGGCCACCACGGACGCGTGGGACCGGGAGCGGGCCGCCCTGGGACGCCTCGGCGCCGCGAGAGACGACGCGGAGCGACGGAAGACCATGATGGAGCGGGATGAGGCCGCGCGGCAGGCGCGCGATTACTGGGCCAGCGCCGAGCGGCTGCTGGGCCGGCGGGGCCTGGAGGTGGCGCCTACCCGGGGAACAGCTTCGCCAGCATCTGCCGGAACTCCTTGAGCTTGAACGGCTTGGTCACGACGGGGACCTTCGACTCGGTCAGAAACGTCCCGTAGCCCGGGGCCTCGTCCTCGCCGGTGATGAAGATGAAGAACGGCGCCGCGTCCGGCTTCAGGCGCCGGATCTCCTGGTAGAGCTTCGGCCCGTCCACCTGCGGCATCTGCAGATCGCTCACCACCAGATCGTAGGTCTGCTGCTCCAGTAGCTTGAGCGCGGCCATTCCATCCTCGGCCGGATCCACGGTGTGCCCGTCCGCGGACAGCGCCTCGACCAGCAGCTCCCGCATGTGCTCCTGATCGTCCGCGACGAGGACCCGCAGCGTGCGCATGCCTCCGAGTCTAGCAGATGTCCCTTTCACGGACGTATCGCTTCCGGGACATTGACGGAGCCGGCCCGCGTTCCCACACTGGGCTCGTGCTCGCGCGAGTTCGCTCCGCCACGCTCCACGGGATCGAGGCCGCCACCATCTTCATCGAGGTGGACGTCACCTCGGGGCTGCCCTCGTTCAACACCGTCGGCCTCCCGGACGCGACCGTGCGCGAGAGCCGCGACCGGGTCCGCGCGGCCATCCGCAACTCGGGCCTGGAGTTTCCGATCGACCGCATCACCGTCAACCTGGCGCCCGCCGATGTCCGCAAGGAAGGCGCCGCCTTCGATCTGCCGACCGCGGTCGGCATCCTCTCCGCCACCGGGCTGATCAAGCCGGGCCGGCTGGACCGCGCGCTCGTGATGGGCGAGCTGTCGCTCGACGCCAGCGTGCGCGCGGTGCGCGGCGTGCTGCCGGTGGCCCTGCACGCGCGGCGGGAGGGCTTCACGCCGCTGCTCGTGCCCGCCGCGAACGCGCCGGAGGCCAGCGTGGTGGAAGGCATCGACGTGATTCCCATCGCCACCCTGCACGACGCCGTCGAGTACCTGAACGGCGAGCGAGAGATCGGCCCGGCCTTCGGCACGCGTCGGCCCCGGCGGGACGGCGAGGGCGACGGCCTCGATTTCGCCGACGTGCGGGGCCACGCGCACGCCAAGCGCGGCCTCGAGATCGCGGCCGCCGGCGCGCACAATGTCCTGATGATCGGGCCACCCGGCACCGGCAAGACCATGCTCGCCCGGCGGGTGGCTTCCATCCTGCCGCCGCTCTCCCTCGAGGAAGCCATCGAGGCCTCCACCGTCTGGAGCGTCGCCGGCCTGCTGCCGCCCGAGCAAGGCCTGCTCACCGCGCGGCCGTTCCGTAGCCCGCACCACACCGCGTCCGAGGCCGGCCTCATCGGCGGCGGCGGGGTGCCGCATCCCGGCGAGATCAGCCTCGCCCATCACGGCGTGCTGTTCATGGACGAGCTGCCCGAGTTCTCCCAGCGGGTGCTGGAAGCCCTGCGCCAGCCGCTCGAGGACGCGCGCGTCGTCGTCTCCCGCTCCGCGGGCACCGCCAGCTTCCCCGCCCGCTTCCAGCTCGTCGCCGCCGCCAATCCCTGCCGTCGCGGCTGCGCCTCGCTGCCGACCTGCGGCTGCTCCCCCGCCGAGCGCGCCCGCTACCTGGCTCGCCTCTCGCGCCCCCTGCTCGACCGCATCGATCTCCACCTCGACATCCCCGCCCTGCCCTACGCCGAGCTGACCGACGCGGCCGTGGGAGAGCTGTCCTCGGTCATCCGCGCCCGCGTGCTCACCGCCCGCGCCCGCCAGGCCGTCCGCTTCGCCGGCACGCCGACCCACGTCAACGCCCGCATGTCAGGTCGGCAGACCCGCCGCCACTGCCCCCTGCCCGCCGACGCGGCGCGGCTCCTCGGCCTGGCCGTGACCCAGCTCGGCTTCTCGGCCCGCGCCCACGATCGCCTGCTGCGCGTGGCCCGCACCATCGCCGACCTCGCGGGCGACGACGCCATCACCGCCGAGCACATCTCCGAGGCGATCCAGTACCGCGGGCTCGATCGCGCGCGGTGAGGGCCCGCGCGGCGTAGTAGGGTATCTTCACGGGAGCATGACGCTCTACCAGGGCATTCTCCTGGGCCGGATCCTGCTGCTGGTGGCGCTCGCCGGCCTGCTGTTCACGCTCGCCCGCCGCGGCGTGATCTCGCGACGGCATCGCGTGCTGATCTTCGCGGTCCTCGTCGGCGCCCTCGCGAGCTATCCGAACTTCGGGGTCCTGCACCCGAACCAGTCCGGCTACCGGCCCGGCCACATCCACTACTACGACGCCTTTCACTACTTCATGGGGGCCAAGTACCTCCCGGAGCTCGGGTACTCGGGCCTCTACGAGGCCACGCTCGTGGCGGGCCGCGAGCTCGGCGCCTTCGGCGGGATCAGCTACGTTCGAGACCTCGCGACCTATGTCCCGCGCCCGACGACGACGGTCGGGCCGGAGCCGATCCGCTCGCGCTTCTCGAACGCGCGGTGGGAGACGTTCAAACGCGACCTGACCTTCTTCGGTCCGCGGATCGACGCGTGGCCGGAGCTTCTCGTCGACCGCGGCTACAATGATCCACCCCCGCGGGCCCTCCTCCTGCACCTGCTGGTCGGATCCCTTCCCGTGAGCGCGCCGACGCTCGCGCTGCTGTCCTCGCTCGACTACGTCCTGATGATCGCGGCGGCCGGGGCCGTCTGGCGCGCGTTCGGCGCCGTGCCCACCGCCCTCACGCTCACCTTCCTCTCGCTGAGCTTCTTCGCGCGATTCGACTACATCGGTGGATCGCTCCTGCGCTGGGACTGGGTCGCCGCGCTCCTCGCCGGCGCCGCCGCGCTCGCCCGGGGCTCGGGCACCACCGGCGGGCTCCTGCTCGGGTACGCCGCGGCGGCCCGGGTGTTCCCCGTCCTGTTCCTGATTCCCCTCGTGATCAAGTGGACGCAGGCGCGCATGGGCCGGCGACCGGAACCGGTGGTGGCATCCTGCCTCCGGGCGGCGTTGGGGCTCCTTCTCGTGATCTCGGTGGGGCTCATGGCGTGGCCCGCTCAGCGGCCCCTGGTGCTCGAGTTCCTGGCCAAGATCCGGCTGCACGCCCAGGATCCGTTCGTCAACTCGGTCGGACTCGGCCCGTTGCTCGTGTTCGGCTCCGTGCCGTGGAGCTCGACCGCGGACGGGGCGGTGTTCGTGCCCGCGGAGGCGATCGCGGCGGCTCGGCCGGCCGCGTACCTGCTCCCCCTGCTGTCGGCCGGCTACCTGCTGGTGGCGCTTCCCTTGATCCTGCGCGCCCGCGCGCTCGAGAGCCTGACCTTCGCGGTCCCCCTCGTCTTCTGCGCCTTCTCGCTCACCGGGTACTACTACTCCTTCCTGGCGCTCCTGGTCCTCTTGCCGTGGCACGAGGGCCGGGCCGACCGGATCAGCGCCGTCGAGATGGCGCTGCTGTCCGTCATCATGGCGTGCGCGTATGCCTTCGAGCTGGCGTCGGCGGAGATCCTCCCCCTCTTCTACCAGGCCTCGATCCAGCTCGGTCTCTTCCTGGCCCTCTGGACGGTCTTCGAGTACGTCCGGCTCGCCGGCGCGCCGACGGGCGCGACGACTTGCCAACGCTCCCAGATGTGAGAGGATGTGCGCGATTTTCGATCCTCGCTCCCGGAGGTCCCGATGAGCCACGCCGCCACGCCTCACCCCATGACGCTCGACCGCGAGCGCACCGCCCTGGTCGTGATCGACGTGCAGGAGCGCCTGTTCCCGGCCATGGACGCCGACCACCGGGAAGAGGTCATGCGCAACATCAAGGTCCTGACCGCGACGGCGCGGCGGTTGAATCTGGGCACCCTGGTCACCGAGCAGTACCCCAAAGGCCTCGGCCATACCCTGCAGGAGCTGAAGGATGCCCTTCCGGCCGGAGTACAGCCGGTCGAGAAGGTCGCGTTCTCCTGCCTGGAGGTGGACGCGTTCCGCAGCCGGCTCACCGCGACGGGCGCGCGCCAGCTCCTCCTGGTCGGCATCGAGGCCCACGTGTGCGTGCTGATGTCAGCGCTCGACCTGCTGGCCGAGGGCTACGCGGTGCACATCGTGGCCGACGCGGTCACCTCGCGCACCCAGGCCAACTGGCGCCTGGCCATGGCCCAGCTCCGGCAGGCCGGCGCGGTGGTCACGACCACCGAGACCGTGCTCTTCCAGCTCCTGCGCCAGGCGGACACCGACGACTTCCGGGAGCTGGCGCGCCTGATTCGCTGATGCCCCGCTACTTCGACGTCCGGACCACGGTCCTCCTCGTGGTCGGCTACGGCATCCTCGCCGAGGAGGAGGATCGCCCGGTCGCCTACGAGCTCAAGCGCACGATCGCCTCGCGCAGCGAGGGGGCGGACAACCGGAGCGCGGTGGTGGTGACCGACATGTGGATGCTCAACCAGGAGATGGCCGAGATGTTCCCCGCGGTCGCGATCGGCGGGCCCGCGGTCAACGCGTTCACGGCCCAGATCTACGAGGATCTGCCGATCGCCTTCACGCGCGACCAGCGCGTCTTCATCCAGATGAACCAGGACCGCGGCAAGCGGGCCGCGCTGTGGGGCATGGATCAGCGGACCACGCGGGAAGCGGCGGAGCTGTTCACGAAGGACGGGCTCCTCGACCGCTTCCTCGAGCTCGTCTGGCCGCGACCCGCCTGACCCGGCGGGCGGCCGCCCCGCTGGGCGCGCGCGTGGACACGCCGGATCTGCTGGCCCGCATTCCCTACTTCCGTGTGCTCCCGGCTCCGCAGCGGATCGCGCTGGCCCGGCGCCTCCGCGCGGTCGGCTTCGCGCCGCGCCAGCGGATCTTCGAGGAAGGCGCGCCGTGTGCCGGCCTGTGGATCGTGGCCGAGGGGCGGGTCAAGGTCTTCCGCATCTCACCTCAGGGCCGCGAGCAGGTGCTCCATGTCGAGGGCCCGGGCGCCACGCTGGGCGAGGTGCCGCTGTTCGACCGCGCCGGCTACGTGGCGTCCGCGACGGCGCAGACCGCGGCACGGCTGCTCTGGCTTCCGCGACGAGAGCTCGATGCCTTGTGCCGGCGCCATCCCGAGGTCGCCCTCTCCATCATCGCCATCCTGGCGCGGCGCGTGCGGGCGTTCGCGACCCTGGCCGGCGATCTGACGCTCCGGTCGGTCCGGGCACGCCTGGGCCGTCTCGTGCTGGACGAAGCGGGCCGGACCGGCGGCCGCATCCGGGACGGCGTGGAGATCACACTGCCGGGCACTCGCGATGAGATCGCGGCGCGCGTGGGGACCGTCCGCGAGCCCCTGTCGCGCGCCCTCGCAGCGCTGGCGCGCGAGGGTCTGGTCACGGTGCGCGGACGGCGATTGGTCGTGCGGGACGTGAAGGGCCTGGAAGAAGCGGCGGGCGGAGGCGCTTAGCGGGCGACGGTCAGGCGACTGCCGGGCGGCAGGTTACTGTACGTGACCGAGCCGTTGGGGCCTGCGTAGCGGTACACCGAGCGCGGGATCACGCTGCGCCCGCCGGTCCACACCCCGCCGCCCCCGCCGCCGCCACCGTTCAGCACGCGCTGCACGTACTGCTGAGTCTCCGCGTACGGCGGAATACCGCGATAGCTGTCCACCGCGCCCTCGCCCGCATTGTAGGCCGCGACCGCGAGCGCGACGTTCCCGGGATAGCGATCCAGCAGATAGCGCAGGTGGCGCACCCCGCCGTCGATGTTCTCGCGCGGGTTGAACGAGTCACGGACGCCGAGCATCACCGCGGTCTTGGGCATGAGCTGCATCAGGCCGCGGGCGCCGGTGCGGGACACCGCGGTGGGATTGAACGCCGACTCGGCTCGAATCACGGACTCGACGAGGGTCGCGTCCACGCCGTGGCGCGCGGAGATCTCACGGATCTCGGTGCCGTACTGACCCCGGGTGGTCTCGGGCATGCGAAGCCACCCGGTGGCGGTACCCGAAACGGCAGGCAGGCCCCGATAGCGCGGGTCCGCCGGGGCATTGGTGAGGTGCACGCCCCCGGCGTCGTCGACCATGCGATAGGTGTCGGCCTGAGCCATGGATACGGCCCCAGGACCAACCAGCACTGCCACGAGCGCGATCACGCCTCTCTTGAGCACGCCCTATATCCACGGGGCGTGCCATGGGGGTCCCGAAACGACGAGAGGCCGCCCGTGATGGACGGCCTCTCTAGCTTACGTTTCAGCTACTTATGGTCTAGTTCCGGGCCTGGAGCAACGACTCCCGGACGCGATTGTCCCTGGGTATCGGCTCTTCGAGGGCCAGATTCAGCACCTGATCCACTGTATCCACCAGGTGGAAGGTCATGCCCTCACGCACCTGGCTGGGCACGTCCTCGATCAAGTTTTTCTCGTTTCTTTTCGGCAAGATAACAGTCTTGATCCCGGCCCGTCTGGCGCCCAGGACCTTTTCCTTGATGCCCCCCACCGGCAGCACGCGGCCGGATAACGTCACTTCACCGGTCATGGACAGATCCGATCTCACCGGCCGCTGAGTCATCAGGGAAACGAGTGCCGTCACCAGCGTGACGCCGGCGGACGGGCCGTCCTTCGGAATGGCGCCGGCCGGCACGTGCACGTGCAGGTCCGAGGTCTCCCAGTAGTCCGACCGGATTCCCAGCTCCGACACGTGTGAGCGCACCCACGAGAGCGCGGCCTGCGCGGACTCCTTCATGACGTCGCCCAGCTGGCCGGTCAGGGTGAGCGTCTTGCTGCCCTTCATCCGGGTGGCCTCGATGAAGAGGATCTCGCCGCCGGTGGGCGTCCACGACATGCCGATCGCCACGCCGGGGATGCTGGTCCGCTCCTCGAGCTCCTCGTGCATGTACTTCGGGACCCCGAGCAGCTCGCCCACGAGCGCCTCGGTCACCTCCACGCGGTCGGTGTGGCCCTCGACCCGGCGCTTGGCGATCTTTCGCGTGACCGCGGCGATCGCCCGCTCCAGATTCCGCAGCCCCGCCTCGCGCGTGTAACCGCGCACCAGCAGCCGTAGCGCCGCGTCGGTCCACTGCACCTGCTCGCCTTCGACCATGCCGTGGTCGGTGACCTGCTTGGGCACGAGGTGGCTCCGCGCGATGCGCACCTTCTCCTCCTCGGTGTAGCCCGCGATCTCGATGATCTCCATCCGGTCACGTAGCGCCGCCGGCACCGTATCCAGGACGTTTGCGGTCGTGATGAACAGGACCTTGGAGAGATCGAACGCCACGTCGATGTAGTGGTCGCGGAACGCCACGTTCTGCTCGGGGTCGAGCACCTCGAGCAGCGCCGAGGCCGGATCGCCGCGGAAGTCCATGCCGAGCTTGTCCACCTCGTCCAGCATGAGCACCGCGTTCTTCGACTCGGCCCGGCGCAGCCCCTGGATGATCTGGCCCGGCAGCGCGCCGATATAGGTTCTCCGGTGACCGCGGATCTCCGCCTCGTCGCGCATGCCGCCCAGCGAGATCCGGTGGAACTTCCGGCCGAGCGCCCGCGCGATCGACCGGCCGAGCGAGGTCTTGCCGACGCCCGGGGGCCCGACGAAGCACAGGATCGGATCCTTTCCGGCCGGGCGCATGCTCTTCACCGCGAGGTACTCGAGGATGCGCTCCTTCACCTTCTCGAGGCCGGAATGATCGTCGTCGAGCACCTGCCGCGCCTCGTTGATGTCGAGGTTGTCTGTCGTCTCCTTGCTCCACGGCAGCGCCACCAGCCAGTCGAGATACGTCCGCGCGACCGTGTACTCCGCGGCGGCCGGCGGCATCTTGCTCAGCCGATCCAGCTCCCGCACGGCCTCCTTGTGGGCCTCCTCGGTCATCCCGGCCGCCTCGATCTTCGCCCGCAGCTCGTCCAGCTCCTGGGCGCGGTCGTCGGTCTGGCCGAGCTCCTTCTGGATCGCCTTCATCTGCTCGCGCAGGTAGTACTCGCGCTGGCTCTTGCCGACCTCGGATTCGACCTGCGACTGGATCTTGGAGCCGAGGGCCAGCACCTCCGCTTCCTTCGTCAGGACCGAGACGAGGCGGGCGAGCCGCGCCTTGACGTCCGGCGTCTCCAGGAGCTCCTGCTTCACCTGCGTGGTGAGCACGGGCAGCGTGGCCGCGATGAGGTCGCCGAGCCGGTCCGGCTGCGTCACGTTCTGCGCGACCGTCGCCAGCTCGTCGGGCAGCATCGGGGACAGCTCCACCACCTGGCGGAACAGGTTCGCCGCGTTCCGCGCGAGCGCCTCCGTCTCGAGATCCCCGGCGGGCGGCGAGAGCTCCGGCACCTGCGCGATCCGGGCGGTGAGATACGGGCGCACCTGTGTCATCTCCGCGATGCGGATGCGGTGAAGCCCCTGCACGACCAGGCGCACGGTTCCATCCGGCTGCTTCAGCACCTTGTGCACGGTGGCCAGGGTGCCGACCCGGTGCAGATCGGCTTCCTGCGGATCCTCGGTCGCCGGATCCCGCTGGGTGAAGACCCCGATCAGGCGGCCCCCCCGGACCACATCCTCGAGCAACCGCACCGACGACTCGCGGCCGGCCCCCAGCGGCAGGGCCGACTGCGGAAAGAGCACGGTGTCGCGCAGGGGCAGGATCGGCACCTGCTCCGGAACCGGCGCGTCCGCGCTCAGCGAGCTTGCACTGGCCAGGGACATCTTCTCGTCCGCCATGGTGATGGCCTCCCTTCCCTCAAAAAAGGTCAACCGGCGAAAGCTGGCTGGATGCCGCCCGGACGAGCGCTTCGCTCTTGCCGCGCCGCGCCTCGTCCCGCGAGTCCGCCATGTCATTCCGCACGTGATTGGTCAACTCCTCGATCCGCGCCTGCATGTCGAGCATGCGGCGCCTCATCTTTAAGATGATCTCGATGCCCGCGAGATTCACGCCGAGATCGCGGGCCAGCCGGGTGACGCGCGCGATCTCCTCGACGTCCTCCGTCGAGTACATCCGGGTCTTCCCCTCCGTACGGCTCGGACGGATCAATCCCTTCTTCTCGTACATGCGGAGGGTCTGGGGATGGATCTTCACCATCTCCGCCACGACACCGATCATGTAGAGGGGCCGGCTGCGGTCGGTCATTCGCGGGCGCTCCCGGGCGCGATGACGCCCGGATGGGCGGGCAGGAGCCGTCCCAACTGCCGGAACACCTCCTGCGTCCGTGTATCCAGACTGCGGGGAATCTCCACCCGCGCGGTCACGTAGAGATCGCCGCGCCCGTCCCCGGCGAGCCGCCGCACGCCCTTGCCACGCAGCCGGAACGCCTGGCCGCTCTGGGTGCCGGGGGGGATCGCCAGGTCCACGGATCCGTCGACGCCCTTCACCTTGACGCGGGCGCCGAGGACGGCCTCGACCAGGGAGAGCGGCACCTCGCAGTAGAGGTTGTCGCCCTTCCGCGTGTAGCGCGGATCCTCGTGCACCCGCGCGATCACGATCAGGTCCCCGCGCGGGCCGGCGAACGGCCCCGAGTGGCCTTCCCCGGGAATCCGGATCTGGCTGCCGGTGTCCATCCCCGGCGGCAGCAGCACGTGCACCACCGCGCGGCCCGGCGTGGCGCCGCGACCGCGGCAGGCCGCACAGGCCGCCGCCACGCGCGTGCCGGCCCCCTCACAGGCTGGGCACATGTCGCCGTCGCGCGATGGCTCGCTCCAGACCGTGCCCAGCCCCCCGCAATGCGAGCAGGTGGTCGGCTGGACACCCGGGGCCGCGCCGGTGGCGCGACAGGCCTCGCACGGAGACAACCGGTCGACCGGTACGTCCGCCTCGACGCCGGCGACCGCCTGCGCGAACGAGAGCTCGACCGCGACGTGGGCATCACCGCCCCGGCGCCCGGCCGGCGAGGCTTCCGATGGATCGGGACCGGACCGTCCGGCGGGCCGCCCGCCCTGCCGGTCGTAGACCGAGCGCGCGGTAGGATCGCTCAGGATGCGGTAGGCCTCCGCGATCTCCTCGAAGAGAGCCTGCGCGTCGCGCTCCCAGAAGTTGACGTCGGGGGAATAGCGCCGCGCGAGGCGCTGGTACGCCCGACGGATCTGCACCGTCGTGGCTCCCGCACTCACCTCGAGCACCGCGTAGTAGTCACGCATTATGGTCGGGCGCGGGGCCGCGCGCTGTTCCGCGGGCCCCGCGCTTCTCCGTTGTTACTTCTTCTCTCCGAGGTCCTCGAACTCGGCGTCCACCACGTCCCCCTTGGGCGGCGTGGCGCCCCCCGCTGGCCCCGGCTCGGGCGCCCCGCCGGCGCCGGGCTGGGACTTCGCCTGGGCTTCGCGGTACATGGCCTCCGACAGCTTGTGCGAGGCCTGGACCGTCGCTTCCTGCGCCTTCTTGATCCGGTCGAGATCCTCGGTCTTGAGCGCCTCCCGCAGCTCGCCGAGGGCGGCCTCGGTCGCCTGCTTGTCGGCGGCGTCGACCTTGTCGCCCTGCTCGCGCAGCAGCTTCTCCGTCGAGTACATCACCGAGTCGGCGAGGTTCCGGATCTCGATGCCCTCGCGCTGCCGGGCGTCGTCGGCCGCGTTCGCCTCGGCCTCCTTCTTCATCCGCTCGATCTCGTCCTTGCTGAGGCCGGACGAGGCCGTGATCGTGATGTTCTGCTGCTTGCTCGTCGCCTTGTCGCGCGCCGAGACGTTGAGGATGCCGTTCGCGTCGATGTCGAACGTCACCTCGATCTGCGGCACGCCCCGCGGCGCGGGCGGCAGCCCGTCCAGGTGGAACCGGCCCAGCGTGCGGTTGTCGCGCGCCATCGGCCGCTCACCCTGCAGCACGTGCACCTCCACCGACGGCTGGGTGTCCGCCGCGGTCGTGAAGGTCTCCGCCTTCTTCGTCGGGATCGTGGTGTTGGCGTCGATCAGCTTCGTCATCACGCCGCCCAGCGTCTCGATGCCGAGAGACAGGGGCGTCACGTCCAGTAGCAGGAGGTCCTTCACCTCTCCGGTCAGCACCGCCGCCTGCACCGCCGCGCCCAGGGCCACGACCTCGTCCGGGTTCACCGTCTTGTTCGGCTCCTTGCCGAACAGCCGCTTGACCTCCTCCTGGACCTTCGGCATCCGCGTCTGGCCGCCGACCAGGATGATCTCGTCGATGTCAGCGGGATTCACCCCCGCCTGCCGCATCGCCTCCCGGCATGGAGTCAGGCTCCGCTCGATCAGATCCGCCACCAGCGTCTCGAGCTTGGCCCGGGTGAGGGTCAGCACGAGATGCTTGGGTCCGCTCGCGTCCGCGGTGACGAACGGGAGGTTGATCTCGGTCTGCACCGTGGTGGACAGCTCGCACTTGGCCTTCTCGGACGCTTCCTTGAGCCGCTGGAGCGCCATGCGGTCCTTGCGCAGATCGATGCCGTTCTCCCGCTTGAACTCGTCCGCGATCCAGTCCATCACTCGCTGGTCGAAGTCGTCGCCGCCCAGGTGGGTGTCACCGTTGGTGGCCTTGACCTCGACCACCCCCTCGCCGATCTCCAGCACGGAGATGTCGAAGGTACCGCCGCCCAGGTCGTAGACCGCCACCGTCTCGTCCTTCTTCTTGTCGAGACCGTACGCGAGGGCGGCCGCGGTGGGCTCGTTGACGATCCGGAGGACCTCGAGGCCGGCGATCGCGCCCGCGTCCTTCGTGGCCTGGCGCTGGCTGTCGTTGAAGTAGGCCGGGACCGTGATCACCGCCTGGGTGACCTTCTCTCCCAGGTAGGCCTCGGCCGCTTCCTTGAGCTTGCGCAGCACGAGCGCGGAGATCTCCGGCGGCGAGTACATCTTGCCGCGGCTCTCCACGCGCACGTCCCCGTTGTCGGCCTTCAGCACCTTGTACGGGATGAGCTTGGCCTCACCGAGCACCTCGTCGTAGCGGCGACCCATGAAGCGCTTGATGGAGAAGATGGTGTTCTCGGGATTGGTGATGGCCTGACGCTTCGCCACCTGCCCGACGAGGGTGTCGCCCTCCTTCGTGAACGCCACCACCGACGGAGTCAGGCGACTCCCTTCCTGATTGGCGATGACGGCGGGATCGCCGCCTTCCACCACCGCCACTACCGAGTTCGTCGTGCCGAGGTCGATACCGATCACCTTCGCCATAGCGTGTTCTCCCCTGTCTGAATGGCTGGTCGCTCTAATCTAAGCGTATCTGACTTATATATCCTGAGTCTGTGAGTGTCAAGTAGGATCCAAATATTACCAGTCGTGGTAACCAAATCAGAGGCTTGCCAGGCCGGGAGCAGCGCTGTGGGCGGCCAGCTAGCTGGTCCAGGGAGGGCGCGAACCGCAGACGTGTGCTAGCCTGCAACCGAGTGGAACCGGTTGTGTATAATGCCGGTGCGACTCCACGATTTTCCCATGGCTGACGCCGCCGGCACTCGCTTCGTCTCCCTCCTCTCCCTCATGGCTCGCCTCAGGGCCGAAGGTGGCTGCCCGTGGGACCGCGAGCAGACGCGAACCTCGCTCCGTCCGTATGTCATCGAGGAGGCCTACGAGGTCGTGCAGGCCATCGATGAGGGCTCGCGAGATCACCTGGTGGAGGAGCTCGGTGATCTGCTCTTCCAGGTCGTCTTCCATAGTCAGCTCGGGGCCGAGGCCGGCGAGTTCACGATGGATGACGTGGTCGAGCGGGTCTGCGACAAGATGACCCGCCGGCACCCGCACGTATTCGGAGACCGCGTGGTGGCCGATTCCCGGGAGGCCCTCGCTCAGTGGGAGCGGATCAAGCGCGAAGAGGCCGGTTCGACGGGCTCCGCCCTCGAGGGGGTGCCCGCCTCGCTTCCCGCCCTACTCCGGGCGCAGCGGCTGCAGACCAAGGCGGCCCGCGTGGGCTTCGACTGGCCCGGCTGGCAGGACGCGTGGGGCAAGGTGGGGGAGGAAGTGGGCGAAGTCCAGGCGGCGCTGACCGGCGGGGATGACACCCGCGTCGCGGACGAGCTCGGTGATCTGCTGTTTTCGATCGTCAATGTGGCACGGCTACGGGGCATGGATGCCGAGGACTGCCTGCGCCGAGCCTCCGAGAAGTTCACCCGACGCTTCGGGAAGGTGGAGACGGAGATGAAGGCGGGCGGCCGGACGGTCACTGAGGCATCTGCGGCAGACCTGGATCAAGCGTGGGAAGCAGTCAAGGCGCAAGAGGGTCCGGACCGTCCCGAATCGGAGATGCGGTCATGAAGTGCAAGATCGGCAAGACGACCGTCATCGTCGAGCGCGGGGATATCACCGAGGCCGAGGTCGACGCGGTGGTCAACGCCGCCAACGCCGAGCTGTGGATGGGCGCCGGCGTCGCCGGGGCGCTCAAGCGCAAGGGCGGAGTGGTCATCGAGGAAGATGCCATCCGGCAAGGGCCGCTGGAGATCGGCGAGGCGGTGCTGACGGTCGCCGGGAACCTGGCGGCGACCCACGTCATTCACGCGGTCACCATGGGGAAGGACCTCAAGGCGGACCCCGACAACATCATCGCGGCCACCCGGGCCACCCTGGCGATCGCCGAGAAGCACAAGCTCTCGTCGCTCGCGTTCCCGGCCCTCGGGAGTGGAGTGGGCGGCGTGCCGGCGGCGCAGTCCGCCGACGCGATGCTGACCACCGTGGTCGAGCACGTCAAGCGAGGGACCTCGAGCCTGGAGAAGGTCCTCTTCGTGCTCTACGAGGACCAGGCCCAGAAGGCCTTCAGCGAGGTTCTGAAGCGCCTCGGAGGCGTTCGCTAGCCCTCATTTCGCGCACCGGAGCTACACCCGGTGTGGAATCCCCGCCTGGAATCCGCCCGGCCCCCTCCCGGGGCCTCAGCCAATAAGCGCTTGGTAAAACCACCCTGGGCTAGAATGACTTGTCGCCACTGGTGACCCGGCACCGCCCGGGCATCCGTCGCGTTCGCGGAATACCCGGGCAATCTGGAACGCAGGTTGCATGCGCCTTGAGGGGCCCTGGGGCATACACTCAGGTCTATAGGGAGGTTCAAGGGAACCAATGGCGGCCACGATGCACGACCTGCTGACCCTGATGATCGAGCGTGGAGCCTCCGACCTCCACATCACGACGGGCACGCACCCGCAGATCCGGCTCAACGGCAAGCTCACGCCGATCACCCAGTTCGAATCGCTGAGCCCGACCGATACGCAGCGCCTGGCCTACAGCGTCCTCAACGAGGGCCAGAAGCAGAAGTTCGAGGAAGAGAACGAGCTGGACCTGTCGTTCGGCATCCACGGGCTCGCTCGCTTCCGCTGCAACGTCTACCGCCAGCGGGGCGCGGTCGCCTGCGCCATCCGCGTCATCCCGGTGAAGATCCGGACCTTCGACGAGCTGGGGCTTCCCGCGATCGTCGAGCAGATGGCCGACCGGCCCAAGGGCCTGATCCTGGTCACCGGCCCCACCGGCTCCGGCAAGTCGACGACGCTGGCCGCGATGGTGGACAAGGTCAACTCCGAGCGCTCGGAGCACATCGTCACCATCGAGGACCCGATCGAGTTCGTGCACCAGCACAAGAAGTGCATGGTGAACCAGCGCGAGGTCTTCTCGGACACGCACTCGTTCAAGAACGCGCTGAAGTCGATCCTGCGCCAGGACCCCGACGTCGTGCTCGTCGGTGAGATGCGCGACCTCGAGACCATCTCGGCGGCCCTGACCATCGCCGAGACCGGCCACCTGACGCTCGGCACGCTCCACACCAACTCCTGCGCTCAGACGATCAACCGGATCATCGACGTGTTCCCCACCAGCCAGCAGGCGCAGGTGCGCGCCCAGCTTTCCCTGGTGCTCGAGGGCGTCATGTCGCAGCAATTGATCCCGACCGCGGACGGCCGGGGCCGGGCCATGTCGCTGGAGATCATGGTCGCGACTCCCGCGATCCGGAACCTCATCCGCGAGGAGAAGGTCCACCAGATCTATTCCGCCATGCAGGCGGGCCAGAAGTTCGGCATGCAGACCATGAACCAGTCGCTCGCCGAGCTGGTGCAGAAGCGCCGCATCAGCCGGGAAGAAGCGCTGAACCGCAGCACGCTGCCCGAAGAGCTCGCGGGACTGCTCGGGAACGCTCCGGCCGCCCCCGCGGGCGCGCCCGCCGCGGTCGCGGGCGCGGGCGGCTCTCCATTCGGCAGACGGTAGTCCACCGGGGAGGCTTACACGATGGCTGTCTTCGTCTATCAGGGTCGCACCGCCAGTGGAAACCAGAACGGCGAGATCGAAGCTCCCGACCGCTCGGCGGCGGTGGGAGAGCTTCGGCGCCGCTCGATTCTCGTCACCAAGATCGCGGAAAAGACGGCGCCGAAGATATCCTTCAAGTTCGGCGGCAAGGTCAAGGACAAGGAGATGGCGATCTTCACCCGCCAGTTCTCCACCATGATCGACGCCGGTCTTCCGCTGGTGCAGTGCCTGAACATCCTCGCCGAGCAGAGCGAGTCGAAGACGCTCCGGAGCGTCACCGGACAGGTCGCCCGCCACGTGGAGGCGGGCTCCACGCTCGCCGACGCGCTGCGGCGCCACCCGCGAACCTTCGATGATCTCTTCACGAACCTCGTCGAGGTGGGAGAGGCCGGCGGTATCCTCGACGTCGTCCTCCAGCGTCTCGCCGCCTACATCGAGAAAGCGGCCGCCCTCAAGCGCAAGGTCAAGGCCGCGATGGTGTACCCGGCCGCGATCATCGGGGTCGCGATGATGGTCGTCATCTTCATGCTGACGTTCGTGATCCCGACCTTCGCCCAGATGTTCAAGGACCTCGGCGCGGACCTACCGATGCCCACGATGATCGTCCTGTGGCTGTCCAACTTCGTGCGCGCCTACATCCTGCTGATCATCGCGGGCATGATCGGCTCGGTCATGGCCCTGCGGTCCTACTACCGAACCGAGGGCGGGCGCGCCACCATCGATGCGCTGATGCTCAAGCTCCCGGTCTTCGGCACCCTCGTGCGCAAGGTCGCGGTGGCCCGCTTCACCCGGACGCTGGGCACTCTCGTCCAGTCCGGCGTGCCGATCCTGGACGGCCTCCGGATCACCGCCCGGACCGCCGGGAACAAGGTGGTGGAGAAGGCGGTGCTCCAGTGCCGCGCCGCGGTCACGGAAGGTAAGACCCTGGCCGATCCGCTGCGCACCTCCGGCGTGTTCCCGCCGATGGTCACCCAGATGATCTCGGTCGGCGAGCAGACCGGCGCCCTCGACGCGATGCTGAGCAAGATCGCCGACTTCTATGACGACGAAGTGGACACCGCGGTCAGCACGCTCACCTCGCTGCTGGAGCCGATGATGATCGTGTTCCTCGGCGTGGTGGTCGGCGGCCTCGTCGTGGCCATGTACCTGCCGATCTTCAAACTGGTCACGCTGGTCAAGTAGCCCGAGAGCTGCTGGTTGCCCAAGTCGCCCGCGCTCCGTTCGTCCCTGTGGGGGCTGAACCGGGCGCGACTGCTCACGGCCGCCATCGTGCTGGCGGTCGGAGCGCTGCTCCGGTTCACGGAGGCGTTCCCGTACGCCTTCGGCACGTTTGCGATGGCGGTGCTCGGCGGCGCCGCCGCCTGCCTGGTGTTGCCGCTGGGGGAGCGGCGGGGCGTGCCGCTGGAGCGGATCGCGTGGTTCCAGTTCGGGTTGGACGCGGTCCTCATCACCGGCATCATCACCGCGACCGGCGGGCCCCAATCGGTCTTCATCCCACTCTACGTGCTCCTCGTGGTGGCCTCTTGCTTCGTGCTCTCCGGGCGGGGAGGCCTGATCGTCGCGGGAATCTGCAGTCTCCTCTACGTGCTGCCGGTCCTGGGCCGCACGATCGTGCCGATGTTGAAGGTGGGCGCCCCCTCCGAGAACACCGCGCTCGAGATCTTGACCGTCTTCATGAACGCGGGAGTGCTGCTCGCGGTCGCGGTCGTCACCGGGGCCCTCGCGGAGCGCTATCACGAGCTGCAGGAACACATGGAGGACCAGCGGAAGCATCTCTCCGACCTGCAGGCCTTCCGAGACCTGATCTTCGAATCGGTGGGCTCGGGGCTGGTCGGCGTGGCTCCGAACGGCCGGGTCACCGCGTTCAACCGGGCCGCCGAGTCCATCACCGGCGTGCGCGCGGAGGACGCGGTCGACCAGGGGTGGGAAACGATCTTCGGAGACGGGGTCGACCTGGCCGAGGTGAGTCGCGCGGTCTCGGACGGAAGCGAGCCGGCGCCGCGCTACGAGTTCCGTCTCCGCCGGCGCGACGGTCAGGAGGTTCCGGTTGGCATCTCGTTCTGGTCGCTTCGCTCCGGCACCGGAGACGTGGCCGGCCTCATCGGGGTCTGCCAGGACCTCTCCAGCATCAAGCAGATGGAGCAGCGCATGCGCCAGGCGGACCGGCTGGCCGCGGTCGGCCGCCTCTCGGCCAACATGGCGCACGAGATCCGCAACCCGCTCGCGTCGATCTCGGGAGCGGTCGAGGCGCTCGCCCGCGATCTGCCGCCCGACAATACCCGGAGCCAGCTCGTCGACATCGTGCTGCGGGAGTCCGCCCGGCTCAACCAGATCGTCGGGGACTTCCTCGAGTACGCACGCCCGGCCCCGATGGCGGCGATCGAGATCAACATGGCGGAGATCCTCGACGAGGTGCTGCTCCTCATCGAGCATCGCACCCTGCCCGCCAACCTGAAGGTGTCGCGGGAGTACGGAGAGTCGCTGCCGACCCGCGCCGATCCCCAGCGGCTGCGGCAGGCGGTGTGGAATCTCTGTCTCAACGCGGTCCAGGCGATGCCCGACGGGGGTGAGCTCCGGGTCGGAGCCCAGTCGCTCCGCGAGCGCGGGGGCCGCCTCCAGATCTCCATCACCGACACCGGCCAGGGCATCGCGGAGACCGACCTGCCGCACATATTCGAGCCGTTCTTCTCGACGAAGCCGGAGGGCAGCGGCATCGGCCTGGCGCTCGTCTACCGGGTCGTCGAGGAGCACGGAGGCTCGATCGAGGTCCGGAGCCGCGTAGGCGAGGGCACGACCTTCGTCCTCACGCTTCCCGCTCCCGAGGGGGCCGCCCGCAGATGAGTCCGAATAGCATCCTGACGCGGTGGGCCGGGAGCCGGCGCCGCGAGACGAGGCGGATATGAGTGAACCACGGGTTCTGGTAGTGGACGACGAGAAGAGCATGCGCGACCTGCTGGCCATCACGCTGCAGAAGGCGGGCTACGACGTGACCCTGGCCGAGGGCGGGGCCGCCGCGATGGAAGCGATCCGCCGGGATCCCTTCGACGCGATCATCACTGATCTGCGCATGCCGAAGGTGGACGGGCTCCAGGTGCTCCGGTGCGCAAAGGATCTCTCCCCCGACACCGCGGTCATCATGGTGACCGCGATGGCCTCGACGGAGACCGCGGTGGAGGCAATGAAGCTCGGGGCCTACGACTACATCACCAAGCCGTTCAAGCTCGACGAAGTCAACCTCATCATCAAGAACGCGCTCGAGCGCAAGCAACTCCGGGCGGAGAACCAGTATCTCCGGAAGCAGCTGGAGACCCAGCATCGCTTCGAGAACATCATCGGCAAGAGCGGCCGGATGGTCGAGGTGTTCGACATCATCCGCAAGATCGCGGACAGCCCCTCCACCGTCATGATCACGGGCGAGAGCGGCACCGGCAAGGAGCTTGTCGCGCGCGCGATTCACTTCAACAGCCATCGTCGCGACAAGCCGTTCGTCTCCGTCAACTGCGGGGCGATCCCCGAGGGCCTGATGGAGTCCGAGCTCTTCGGACACGTGAAGGGAGCGTTCACCGGGGCGGTGGCGAACAAGATCGGTCTCTTCACCGCCGCCGAGGGGGGCACCCTGTTCCTCGACGAGATCACCGAGATCCCGGCCCTGCTCCAGGTGAAGCTGCTGCGCGCCATCCAGGTCCGCGAGATCCGGCGGGTCGGCGACACACGCGACGTGAAGACCGACGTGCGGCTCATCGCCGCCTCCAATCGCGATCTCGAGACGGCGGTGCGGGACGGGGTGATGCGGGAGGACCTGTTCTACCGCCTGAACGTGCTCCCGATCCACCTGCCGCCGCTGCGCGAGCGCCGCGAGGACATTCCCCTGCTCATCGCCCACTTCCTCCAGAAGTTCAGCAAGGATCTGGCCAAGGACGTGCGCGGGGTCGCCCCGGACGCGCTGTCGGTGCTGGAGCGGTACCACTGGCCCGGCAATATCCGCGAGCTGGAGAACGTGCTCGAGCGCGCCGTCGTGCTCGGGGCCGGCGACATGCTGACCGCCGAAGCCCTGCCCGAGTCCGTGCGCCGCGAGCGCCCGAGCCGGGGGCCCGATCTGGTGGACATCCCCGACGAGGGCCTGGACCTCGAGACGACCCTTGACGACCTGGAGCGCCGCTACCTGCAGCGGGCTCTCGACCGTACCGGCGGTGTGCAGACCAAGGCCGCCGAGCTGCTGCGCATGACCTTCCGCCAGTTCCGCTACAAGTTACAGAAGCATAGCCTCGCAAAGCGCGGGGCGCCCGGAGACGAATGACATTCCTCGTCGATGTGGTTACGTCCGTCGTCAAAGCGCAATACGCCTGACAGGAACCCTGACGCGGGGCCAGGGCGGACGAGCCCAGCCAGTTTATTACATAGAAGCAAGTACTTAGAATCTGGAGTAGGCTCCTGCCCTCTTCGGCCAGACCGTCAAATCTCTGACGGTTTCCCCCGAAAGGTCGTGGCACCGAAGATGCATTCCCTCTCTGCCAGAAGCAATTCAACTTTCTATACTCGGCCGTAAAGGCCAACAGGTTCAGGGAGGAATTACAATGAACAGGTTCTGGAATCGTAAGCGGAAGATGCTGGGCAACCAGCGCGGCTTCACGCTCATCGAGTTGATGATCGTCGTCGCCATCATCGGTATCCTCGCTGCCATCGCCATCCCGCTGTACGCCAACGTCCAGGCGCGCGCGCGGCTGGCCAAGGCCCAGGCTGATGCCCGGGCCCTCGCGTCCGCCGTCAGCATCTACTCCGCTCACATGGGCACGCTCCCCGGCGCCCTGACCGCCCTCACCTCGGTGGTCACCAACTCGCTCGGGCAGGCGGGCGGTCCCTTCATGTCCTCGGTCCCCGCGGGCCCGGCCGGCTGGGGCGCGTACGGCTACGCCTCCACGACTTCCGGTACCTTCACCATCACCAACTCCGGTGACAGCCACGAGCGTCTCGGTTCCGTAAGGGCTGAACCAACGCAGCAACTGCTGAACCGATCACGCGGGCGAGGTAACCCCTCCCCGCGTGATCGTCATTTTGTGATGATGTCGTGTCGGCGCGCCAACGCGTCGGTCCCGCCGATGCCCCGCCGCTCCGCCGTTCAATGCGTCACTCCGACGGCGTGTTCGTCTGGCCTCGCGTGGCACACGATGTGCACATGAGCGTGACCGGTGCGCCACGGGCGCAGGATCAACATCTCAACCGAAAACAACGGAGGCAGAGTCCATGACGAAGTTCTGGCACCGGCGGCACAAGCTGCTGAGCAACCAGCGCGGCTTCACGCTCATCGAGTTGATGATCGTCGTCGCCATCATCGGTATCCTCGCTGCCATCGCCATCCCGCTGTACGCCAACGTCCAGGCGCGCGCGCGGCTGGCCAAGGCCCAGGCTGATGCCCGGGCCCTCGCGTCCGCCGTCAGCATCTACTCCGCTCACATGGGCACGCTCCCCGGCGCCCTGACCGCCCTCTACCTCGGTGGTCACCAACTCGCTCGGGCAGCCGGGCGGCCCCTTCCTGGCCTCGGTCCCCGCGGGCCCGGCCGGCTGGGGCGCGTACGGCTACGCCTCCACGACGTCCGGTACCTTCACCATCACCAACTCCGGTGACGCCACGAGCGTCTCGGTTCCGTAGCGGACCGAGAGTCGGGCCTCGCGGGGGAGGGAGCCGACCGCTCCTTCCCCCGCTTATTTTCTGGGAAGGAACGGACCGGCCGCAGCCCTTATAGTTGATGCGCATGCACAACCAGCTGGGCAACCTCGGTGATCGTGATGAGCAAAGGAGTGGGCAGTGCTGACTTCGGAGGGGATCGCCTTGACCTTCATCGCGATCGTCGGTCTCTGCGTTGGCAGCTTCCTCAACGTGGTCATCGCGCGGATCCCCGAAGGCCGGAGCATCGTCTTCCCCGGCTCGGCATGTCCGCGGTGCGGAAACGCGATCGCCTGGTATGACAACCTCCCGGTGCTCTCCTATACGTTCCTCCGCGGGCGCTGTCGGAATTGCCGGGAGCCGATCTCGTGGCGCTATCCGGCGGTGGAGATCGCCTGCGGCGTCCTGTTCGTGCTGGCCTACAGCCGCTTCGAGGCGGGCACGGCACTCGCGGCGGCCTTGATCCTCCTGGCCGGCCTCGTGGCGATCACCGCGATCGACCTGGATCACCAGATCATCCCGGATGTTCTCAGCCTGCCGGGGATCGCCCTTGGCGTCCTGTTCAGCCTGGCGCCGGGCGGGATCGGATGGGCGCCCTCGCTCCTGGGCGTCCTACTCGGCGGCGGCATATTCGTGGTGATCATCGTCGCCAGCACCCTGGTGCTCGGACAGGCGGGCATGGGCGTCGGGGACGTCAAGCTCGGGGCCATGCTCGGGGCCTTCCTCGGCTGGAAGCTTGCCCTCCTGAGCATCCTGCTCTCGACGCTCCTGGGAGGCCCCATGGCGGCGGCCCTTCTGGCCACCGGCCGGAAGAGCCGGAAGGACCCGATCCCCTTCGGTCCGTTCCTCGCCCTGGGCGGATTCATCAGCCTCTTCTGGGGTGAGGCCCTCCTGGCATGGTACTTCGCGCAGTTCCAGAGCTGAGGCTTTCGCGTGGCAGGCGTCGCAGGATTGACGTCACACCGTCCATCGCCCTACAGCCAGTGTGGCGGCCCACCGAGAATCGTCGAAGGTGGTCGGCTGGGGTGACGTGCAGTGGCACCCAATCAGGTGGTCTCCAGAGCCTTGCAGAAGGGAGACGGAAATTGGCCGGCCGAGCATGTATATAAGTATCTGATTATATTGCTATCCACTCTGCGTTCCCTCGAGGATCAGAGCGGCTCTGGATCGACGGGGGAGAGGGGAGGCTCCCGAAGAGTGCATCCCGCCTTGGTCCCCTTCTTGCTAGCTTACTGGGCTGCCATGCTTCGATACCTGGTCTCTCGGATGCCCGGTCGACGGTCTACACAGGCCGGCTACTCGCTTATCGAGCTGGTCATCACGGTCGGCATGATCCTGATCGTGACCACGTGGGCCATGCCCTCCTTCTTGAACTACCTCCGGAGTGCCCGGGCCCAGGCCGGGGCGCGGACAGTGAGCGCATACCTCAACGAGGGCCGCCAGCTGGCGATCAAGACGAACGGGCCGGTGTGCGTGGCCCATACCACGAGCACCATGCAGTTCAGAACGACCAGCACTGCGCGGCGGAACCGTGATCTTCGCTGCCCGGGCTCTCGGGCGCCGCGGGCAACGTCCGGCTGCCGGAGAACATCAGCCTCTCCTCGACCGCCAGCGCGATCTTCGGCCAGCTCGGAAATGCCACCACGGGAGCGACGTACACCGTGACGGACGTGCCCAGCGGACGGACCTTGAGGGTCATCGTCGCGCGCCTCCGGCCGTGTCTGTCTCGCTTCCGCTACCGCCTCTGTCTGCCCCTAGGTCAGCCCGCGTGCGGTCGCTCCTTGCGCAGGAGCATGGCTTGACGCTCGCGGAGGTTCTCTCCGCGCTCACCGTGCTCTCCATCGGCCTCGTCGCCTTGATCTCCCTGCTCCCGCTCGCTGGATTCGGCGTGCACGAAGGTGCCCACCGGTCCGGCGCCGCCTTTCTCGCCACCCAGCGGCTCGAGCAGATCCGCCTGGCGGTGGGCTCCGGGGCGAATGTCATCGCGTTCGCCGACGAAGCGTCGCTGACGGCGCCCCATGGCGCCTTCAGCCGAGCGGTCCGCGTCCGGGACTGTGAGCTCGCCCCCGGGTGCTCGGGCATCGCAACCCCCGGCGTCCGTCAGGTCACGGTCACCGTGACCTACCCGGCCGCGGCGGGGCAGGGCCCGGCCTCGACTCGTCGCGGCGCGGTCACCGTCAGCACCTACATCGGATCCCGCTGAGATGCGCGACCAGCGTGGCGCCGTCCTTCCCATCGCGATGCTGATCCTCGTGGTGCTCTCGGCCGTGCTGCTGGGCCTTTCGTCGCTCACGGGACAGGAGCCGCTCATCGCGAGCAACCACGTCATGATCGTCCAGGCCCAGGCGCTGGCCGAAGCGGGCCTCGAGCGGGCAGTGTGGGCGCTCAGCACTCCCGAGTCCGCCGATGGGATCCCCTGGTCGGGGACGGCCGCGGCCCCTTACGACGGCAGTGTCTTTCTCGGCGTGGCGACGGAGTCGGGCGCCATGCTGGGTGGCTTCCGCCTCACGGTCAGCGGCGAGGGCGATCGCCAGCGAGAGGTGGCCGCCATCGGCCTCGTGCCCGGCGACACCGGTCCCCTGGGTCGGGCGCGCCAGAACATCACCGCCACCCTCATCCGCCTCCGATTCCCGGCTCCGCCCGCCGGACTCGCGGTGCGCGGTGATCTCATGATCGGCGCTGGCGTCACCGTTGACGCCAGCGCCGATGGCAGCTGTGGCGATCGCGCGGGGACCTGGTCGTCCGGAGTGACCACCGCCGGCGCCGGCGCGCAGATCCAGGGACGGGGCGGCGACGCGGCGATCCCGAACGAGCCGACCGACATGCGCCAGGCGCAGCCGGTTGGAGCCTTCGACGGCCTCGCCTTCAGCGCGGCCGAGCTCCAGGCGCTGAAGGCCGTCGCGCGGGTGCGCGGCACCTACTATCAGGGCGCCGTGACCTTCGACGCGTCACGCCGAATCCCGGACGGGGTAGTCTTCGTCGATACGGGCAGCGGCCAGCCCATCACCGACGCGACGCCCATCGCCGATCTCGCGGCGGCCACCATCGGCGACGGTGCGGCCGGACCCGGCGGATCGTTCCGAGGGTGGCTCATCGTGAACGGGAGCCTGTCCGTCGGCGGCGACGTCACGATCCAGGGCCTGGCCTACGCGGCAGACCGCCTCAGCCAGACGGGCGCGGCCCGGGTGGTGGGCGCGGCGATGGCCGGACACGTCCGGAGCACGGCGCCGAGTCTGATCGACGCGCGCCCCGCGGGTGATACCGCGCTCGTGTGGAGCTGCGAAGTGGGCCGGTCCGGCGGAGGCCGCATCCCGCAGCGATGGATGGTGAAGCCGGGCAGCTACCGGGAAGTCGCCGGGTAGGCGCCTGTTCCGAACGGAACACACGCCGATGGTCTTCGTGCAGGCGGAAACCCCACCGGTCGGGGTCGGCGAAACACGGAAACGCACGCCGTAGCGCAAGAAGTGTTGACAGTTTAAATGCCGCACCGTTATAAACTGTCACCACGATAGAGTTTCCTTCCACAACGCACCGGGCTGACAGCTGATTCGCTTCTTCAGTGAAGTGGAGTCAGAGTCAGGAGAAGGCCGGGAGCCGAATATGGCGCTGTTTGGACTAGGCAAGAAGCCCACGACATTTGGGCTCGACATCGGTACGAGCGCGATCAAGGTTGTAGAACTCGTCCAGAGCAAGGGCGGGCTCGCGCTCAAATCATTCGCCATGGTCCCGCTTCCGCGGGACGTCATCGCCGAGGGCACCATCCGGGAGCCTCAGGTGGTGACCGACGCGATCCGAGAATGCGTCGAGAAGGCGGGGATCACCGGGACGAGCACGATCATCTCGGTCTCCGGACGCGAGGCGATCGTCAAGCGCGTGCCGCTGCCCAAGGTGACCGCGAAGGAGCTGGGAGACGCCATCCAGCTCGAGGCGGAGCACCACATCCCCTTCGCCATCGACGACGTCTTCCTCGACTACCAGGTGGTCAGCCAGTCGGCCAACGCCATGTCGGTGGTCCTGGTGGCGACCAAGAAGGTCAAGGTTCTCGAGTACGTGGCCGCGGTCGAAGCGGCCGGCCTGGACGCGGTCGTGGTGGACCTGGACGCGTTCGCGATCCAGAACCAGTTCGAGCTGAGCAGTGCCGGTGACGGGACCGATGCGGTCGCGCTCATCGACATCGGCGCCAGCGTCATGAAGACCAACGTCATCCAGGGCGGGGCGTGCATCTTCGCCCGCGACGTCCCGTTCGGGGGCAACAACTATACGGACGCCATCGCCCAGCGCCTGAGCGTCTCGGTCGAGATGGCGGAGGCGGCCAAGCAGGGACGCGAGGTCGGCGTGAATTGGGACGATCTCGTGCCCGCCCTGGAAGCCGTCTCCCGGGAGCTGTCGCTCGAGGTCCAGCGGACCTTCGACTACTTCGCATCGACGGCGGAATCCGAGAGGATCGGCAAGATCGTCCTGTCAGGGGGCTGCGCGAAGCTGACCGGCCTCGACGACTTCCTGGGCTCGTCCTGGGGTGTCCCGGTCGAGCTCGCTCGACCGTTCCAGGGCATCGAGCACGACGCGGCCCAGTTCGCCGACGAGGATCCGGAGCAGATCGGCCCCGTGCTGGCGGTGGCGGTCGGACTCGCTCTTCGCCGCCCGGGAGACAAGCCCGCATGATCAAGGTCAACCTCGCCCCTCCCACGACCAAGCGGCCGCGCCGAGCGGCCAGCAGCGGCGCCGAGATCAATCTCAGCCTGCTGTTTGGTGGGATCCTGGCCGTTCTCGTGCTGATCATCGGCGGCTGGTGGCTCAGCATGTCGCTGGAAAGCCGCCGGCTCACCGCCGAGATCGAGAACAACCGACGCGAGCTCGAGCGGCTCAAGCCCATCATCGCGGCCGGCCAGCGGTATCGCCGCGAGCGGGACGAGCTGGAGCGCCGGCTCAACGCCATCGAGACCGTGGCCCGCAACCAGGCCCGGCCGGTCTACCTCCTGGACGCCATGGCGGACACCCTGCCTCCCGACCTTTGGCTGACCCGTCTGGAAGAGCGGGGGCCGAGCCTGCGGATCGCGGGCACCACCTACTCGTCGGTCGCTCTCTCGGACTTCATGGCCAACCTGAAGGCCTCCGGCCGCTTCAAGGACGTGGATCTGCTCGACGCCAAGCAAGACCTGAGCAAGTCACCTCGCACGATCACCTTCGAGGTGTCGTGCCGGTTCGAGATCTAGGCCGATGGCCCTCCTGGATCCCATCACCAACGCTCCGAAGAACCAGAAGATCGCGCTGGGGGTCACCCTCTGCGTGATCGTCGCGGCACTGGGCTATTTCCTGCTGCTGTCTCCCAAGCAGATCGAGCGGGATGCCCTGCGGTCGCAGGGCGAGCAGGTCCGCGCCGAGTTGACGCAGGCCCAGGCGCTGGAGGCCAGTCTCCGCGGCTTCCGGGCCCAGGCCGAAGCTCTGCGCAAGCGCCTCGAGGCCGCCCAGGAGCGCCTGCCCACCGAGAAGGAGATGCCGGGTCTGTACCGGCAGATCTCGGATCTGGCCTTCCAGTCGGGACTGGCCATGGCGGTGTTCACCCCTCGGACCCCCGAGGAGAAGGAAATCTTCTTCGACGTGCCGATCACGGTGAACGCCGAGGGCACCTTCCATCAGTTCGGTAACTTCCTGGCTCGAATGGGCAAGATGCCTCGGATCGTGAACCTGAACGACTGGCGGCTGCTCGGCATCGACCGGCCGACCGGAACGATCCGGGCGGAGGTCACGCTGATGACCTATATCTTCCGGCCGGAGGGAGCGCCACCGCCCAAGCCGCAGCCGGGCCAGCCGGGGGCCGGTCGATGAAGCACGGCACGTCGGGGCTGGTCGTCATAGTCGGTGTCGTGGCCACGATGGCGGCAGGCTGCGGAGGCGGGACGCCTCCGCCACCGCCCGTGGCAGTGGCACCCGCGGCGCCCGTCGCCGCGGCACCGGTGGTGCGGCCGAAGGAGCCGGAGACGAGCAAGGCCCTGCCGCCGATCGCCTACGAGCCGAAGGGCCGACGCGACCCGTTCACCCCGATCTTCGTGGGCAAGGACAACGCGGGCCTCTCCGTCAGCGCCGTGAAGCTTACCGGGGTCGTCGGGGGCCGAGGGGGGCTGATGGCCCTTGTCGAGGCACCGGACGGCATCGGCTACATTCTCAAGCCGGGCGACGCATTGGGCGATGGGCGCGTCACCGGCATCACGCCAACCTCGGTCACGTTCGCGGTCACGGCTCGGGGCTCGCAGAGCGCCTCCAGCCTGACGCTGCGGCTGCCAGAGAACTAGACGGTATGAGGGGGGGGACTGACCTGATGAGAAGCGCGCGGATAGCTGGTCTCGTCGTGGCGGTATCGCTGGCGGTCACCGGGATCGGCTCGTCTCAGACGACCGACACGCCGGTCCAGCTCAAGGACGTCACCATCGAGCGGGCCTTCGACGGAGCCGCGGTCACGGTCAAGACCTCCGGGCCGACCCAGTACGAGGCGAAGCTCATCGACTCCCCCACCCGGCTCGTCATCGACTCTCCGGCGCGACGTACAGCTCCTCCAAGTCGCGCTGGATGTCCGGTGTCGACCCGGTCAAGGAAGTCCGCGGCAGCCAGTGGCGCAAGGGCGTGGCCCGGGTGGTCGTGGAGATGAACCGTACCGACGTCGGCTACCGAATCGACGAGACCCCGGAGGGGCTCGTCGTCGCGATCGAGAACTCGAACGGGCGGTCCCCGGAGACCAAGCTCGAGTCGGCCAAGGTCACCACCGGCGTGTCGGACACGGCCAAGATCGCCCCGAAGCCGGCCGTCATGGCCACCGTGAAGCCGGCCGAGAAGGTGGCCCCGGCCAGCATCGTCACCGACTCTGCCACGGACGCGGCCAAGGCCGCTCCCAAGCCGGCCGTGGTTGCCGCCGTCGAGACACCGAAGGCCGCTCCCAAGCCGACTGTGGTTGCCGCCGTCGAGGCGCCCAAGCCCGCTCCCAAGCCCATCGTAGTCGCCGCGGCGAAGCCCGCGGACAAGCCCGCGCCCGCGGCGGCCCCGGTCAGCCCGACGCCCGCGAGCAAGGAGCCTCCGGCGCCGGTCCGTGTCCCACCGGTGGCCGCGGTCACGCCGCCGCCTGCCCCAGCGGTAGCGGCGGCGCCGGTGATCCCGGCTCGCCAGATGCTCGCGCAGACGACCACGATCCCCGTGGCGGCCGCCCCGGCCCGCCAGATGGTGGCCCAGGCGAGCACTCCCGCTCCGCCTCCGCCGCCCGCGGCCTCGACGCCGGCGTCCGGCGAAAAGCTGATCTCCCTGGATTTCAAGGACGCCGACGTGGTCAACCTGCTGCGGATCCTGGCCGCGGAGAGCGGCCGGAACATCGTGTCCGGTGACGACGTCAAGGGGCGCGTGTCCATCTCGCTGAAGAACGTGACCTGGGAGCAGGCCCTGGATACGATCCTCGAGGTGCGTGGCCTCGCGAAGGTCGAGCGGGAAGGCGTGATCCGCATCGTGTCGATCGAGCAGCTGACCAAGGAAAAGGAAGCGCTCACGCGGGTCGAGGCGGCCAAGCGGAACGCGGAGATCGAAACGCGCACCAAGATGGCCGAGGCGCAGCTCAAGGAGACGGAGCTCGCCACCCGGAAGCTCGCCGCTGACGCGGCGGCTGCCGAGGCGCAGGCTCGTGGTCCGCTCCGCGAGGAGGTCATCCGCCTCTCCTACGCCGACCCGATCGAGGTCGCGCTGACCCTGCAGGGCATCCTCGGCATCCCGCCGGAGGGTGTGCAGGTGCCCGGCACACCGCTCGTGCCGGGCGTGCCGGCCAATCCGATCGTGATCCCCTCAGGGTCGGGGCCTCTCAACCCGGAGCTGCGCGGCCTCCCGCAGACCAACGCCCCATTCCCGCCGCTGGTGCAGCCCGCGGTGTCACCCAGCCAGGACGTCCTGGCCAAGGGCATCACGGTCAGGGCCAACAAGGCGACGAACAGTCTCTTCATTCGCCATTACGAGGCCGACCTCGAGCGGCTCAAGAAGCTCATCCGTGAGCAACTCGACGTGCCGCTGCCCCAGATCAAGATCGAGGCGCGGATGGAGATCCTGGACCGCAACTCGCTCGAGGCCATCGGGGTCCAGTGGGGTGGCGCCACGGCCGGGAACGTCGGCGGCAACACGCTGATCGGCCAGGGCTTCCAGAGCACGGACCCCGGCCGAGCGGGCATCGCAGCCGCGCCGGGCGCCCTTACCCCGGTCAACCCCAATCTGACCCTCGGGTCGCTGCTGCCGGTGGCCGCCGCTACCGGCCTCGCCACGGGTGGCAACCTCGTGAACCTGCCGTTCTCGCTGCTGCCGAACGCGTCCACCACCACCCCGGCGGGAGGCATCGCCTTCGGCATCGTCGGGACCAAGTTCAACATCAACCTGGCGCTCCAGGCCCTCGCCACGCTCGGAAAAACCCGCACGCTGGCTCACCCCGAGATCGTCACGGTGGAGAACAACAAGGCCGCCTTCACGCTTGGTGAAGAAATCCCGTACGCCACGGTCAGCTCGGCGGGCACCCAGGTGCAGTTCAAGGAAGCGGTCCTGAAGCTCGAGGTGACGCCGACAGTGATCCGTGAGACCATCGACGGCCAGGAGATTCGCAAGGTCAAGATGACGGTGATCGTGGAGAACAACTCGCGGGGTGACGTGATCAGCCCGGCGGCCGGCGTGAGCGTGCCGATCATCAACCGGCGCAAGGCCGAGACCCAGGTCCTCGTCCGCGAAGGCGACCGGCTTGTCATCGGCGGCGTCACCCAGAACGTCCAGCAGAAGACCGTCCGCAAGGTCCCCCTCATGGGCGACGTGCCGATCCTCGGCTGGCTGTTCAAGCAGCGCGAGGACTTCGAGACCGGTCGTGAGCTGGTCGTCTTCATGACGCCCTCGATCCTGAAGACAGACGGCGTGCCGGCCGCCGCCCCCAGAAGGTAGGTGGGCGGGCGGCTGCGTTTCCTCACCGCCGGCGAGTCCCACGGTGAGGCGCTGACCGCCGTCATCGACGGACTTCCGGCGGGTCTGGCTCTTACCGAAGCCGACATCAACGCCGATCTCGCCCGCCGCCAGCGCGGCTACGGCCGCGGCGGCCGGATGAAGATCGAGCGGGACCAGGCCCACATCTCCGCCGGCGTACGGTGGGGTCTCACGCTCGGCAGCCCGCTCACGCTGACCATCCGCAACCGGGACTGGGAGAACTGGCAGCAGACGATGTCCGTCGGCCCGCCGCCCGAGGGCGCCGTCCCCAAGATGATCACCCGTCCGCGGCCGGGGCACGCCGACCTCGCGGGCGCGATGAAGTACGGTCACCATGACATCCGCAACGTGCTCGAGCGCTCGAGCGCCCGCGAGACGACGGCCCGGGTCGCGGTGGCGGGAGTCGCCAAGCGTCTGCTCGGCGAGTTCGGCATCACGATCCTGAGCCACGTCACGGAGATCGGCGGGATCCGGATCGGCCCGCTCGAGGTCGCGTGGGACGAGGTGCAGCGGCGCGCGGAGGCCAGCGAGGTCCGCTGCGCGGATCCGGGCGCCGAGGCCGCGATGATCGAGGCCATCGACCGGGCCAAGGCGGCCGGCGACACCCTCGGCGGAGTGTTCGAGGTGGTCGCCCTGGGGTGCCCGGTCGGCCTGGGCTCCTACGTGCAATGGGACCGGAAGCTCGACGGGCAGCTCGCCCGCGCGTTCTGCTCGATCCACGCGATCAAGGGAGCCGAGATCGGGCTCGGATTCGAGGCCGCGCGCCGCCCCGGATCCCAGGTCCACGACGAGATCCTCTTCGACAAGGAGGCCGGCTTCCACCGCGGCTCCAACAGCGCGGGGGGTCTCGAGGGCGGGGTGACCAACGGCCAGCCGGTGGTCGTCCGGGCCGCGATGAAGCCGATCTCGACCCTGCGCAAGCCCCTCCGCTCGGTCGATCTCGACACGCGCGAAGCCGTGGAAGCCGTGGTGGAGCGGAGCGACGTCTGCGCGGTGCCCGCCGCCGGCGTGGTGGGCGAGGCCATGATGGCCATCGTGCTGGCCGAGGCGTTTCTCGAGAAGTTCGGCGGGGACAGCGTGGACGAGATCCGCCGCAACTATCAGGGATACCTGGACTACCTCAAAGACTGGTAGGCTTGCCCCTGGCTTCCGCCAGCCGCAGGGGCCTCTGAGCTCGAAGACGATGACCGACATACCCGTCAATCTCGGCTCGCGCGCGTACCGGATCCTGGTGGCCATCGGCGCCCTGGGCACGGTGGGGGCCGAGCTCGCCAAGCTGCGCGTCGGCCGCAAGGCGATCCTGATCACCGATCCCGCGATCGACCGGCTGCACGGCGAGCCGGTCGCGCGGAGCCTCTCCGGCGCCGGCTTCGATCTGATCCGCCTCTCCGTCCCGGAGGGCGAGCAGGCCAAGGTGCTCGAGACGGCGCGGGGGCTGTGGGACCGGCTGCTGGACGAAGGGTGCGATCGGAGCTCCACGGTGGTGGCCCTGGGTGGCGGAGCGGTGGGGGATCTCTCGGGCTTCGTCGCCGCCACCTACATGCGCGGCATGAACTTCGTCCAGGTGCCCACGACACTCCTGGCGCAGGTGGACGCGTCGATCGGGGGCAAGACGGCCATCGATCATCCGCGCGCCAAGAACCTGATCGGCGCCTTCCATCAGCCCCGGCTGGTCCTCGTGGATCCGGCCGTGCTCGCCACGCTGCCCGAGCGCGAGTTCCGATCCGGGCTGGCCGAGGTCATCAAGCACGGGATCGTGCTGGACGCTGGCTACTTCGAAGATCTCGAGGCCAGCGTTCAAGCGCTGGTCGGTCGTGACCTGACGACGCTCGAGCGGGTGGTGGCCGGATCCTGCCGGCTCAAAGCCGGGATCGTGGAGCGGGACGAACAGGAAGCCGAGCTGCGATGGGTGCTGAACTACGGCCACACCGTCGGCCATGCCATCGAGGCTGCCACCGGGTTTCGAGTCTGGACTCATGGCGAGGCCGTCTCACTGGGCATCGCGGCGGAGGCTCGGCTGGCCGAGCGATTGGGGATCGGTAGCCCGGCCGCGACGAAGCGCCAGGTGTCCCTGCTCGCCGCGGTCGGGCTGCCGGTCGCCGGGATTCAGGTCCAGCCGGCAGCCGTGGTCGAAGCGTTGTCGCGTGACAAGAAGAGCCGGGACGGACGGGTCCCGTTTGTCTTAGCGCCCGAGATCGGGTCGTTCCGCGTGGTGTCCGACGTGCCGAGGGACGCCGTGCTCGACGTTCTGAAGGAGCTTGTCTAGGACCTCGCCTACCGCCCCAGGAGACGCCGCGTCTGCGTGAGATTCCGATGCGCCTCCTCGAACCCGGGCTCCGAGCGAATGGCCGCCAGGAAGTGATCCCGCGCCTCGCTCAGCCTGCCCAGGTGGGCCAGGGCCAGGCCGAGATTGTTCTGCGCCTGGCCGAAGGTCGGATCGAGCCGAACCGCCTCGGAGAACTCGGCCAGCGCCTCTCCGGTCTGGCCGCTCCGCGCCAGGACCACCCCGAGGTTGTTGCGAGCCTTCGCCGAGCGCGGGTCGATCTGGCGGGCCTCGCGAAAGTAAGCAATAGCCTCGTCCAGGCGCCCCTGCGCCTCCAGAAGGGAGCCGAGACCGGATCGAGCCGGGATGGATCGGGGTGTGAGCTCGATCACCCGGCGCAGATGCCGTTCCGCCTCGGCGGTCCTACCCTGGGCGGCCATCGCGAGTCCCAGATTCAGGTGCGCGTCCGCGTAGTCAGGCCTGAGCAGGAGGGCGCGCTGGCATTGCTCGACCGCCTCGGCCAGGTCCCCGCGAGCGCGAAGCTCCCAGCCGAGGTTCGCCACCGCGATCGGCGATGTGGGCTCGATCCGGACGGCGTGACGCCATAGGCTCACGCCGTCTTCCCAGATCTTCACCTGTCTCCACGTCGCTAGCGCCAGCAACGGAACCGTCGAGAAGACGAGAATGACCGCGAGCGCGCGGCGACCGGGCCGGGCGCCCGGGAACCTCCGCAACGCGAGCACCACGGCACCGCCGGCGAGCAGAGCCCAGCCGATACCCGGCAAGTAGCTGTACCGATCGGCCGCGATCTGATAGCCCTTGTGAAAGACTCCGACCACCGGAAAGAGCATCACGCCGTAGCTGATCCAGACGGCCAGGAGACCGGGCCATCGCTTCCTCAAGGCAAAGACCGCTCCGGTGATGAGGAGAACAACCACCCCACTAAGGAGAAAGCGCCCCTCGAAGGGGCGCACCGGCAGGAACAGCTCGTAGAGTGGCGATAGCCCCAGCGGAAGCAGTGTCTTTCGCAGGTAGAACGCAAGCGCGTAGGCGGAAACGGCAACCCGCTCGAGTGGACCGAGGCGCTCCCACGACGTCGCCGGCGCGAAGCTCAGGAGCACCCGAAACGCCACGACGCTGACGAGCGCCGCCGCGAGCACGAAGGGCACCTTCTCCTGCCAGATGCGCCACGGCCCGGGGGTCGCCCAGCCGCGGACTCCCGGTCGAAGACGCCGGAGCGGATAGGCATCGAGCACCAGGAGGACCACCGGAAGCGTGACCGCCATCGACTTCGACAGCAGCGCCAGCACGAATGCAGCCACCGCCGCCCAGTAGTACGTGCGCGACCGCCCGACATCGGTCGACTCCGCTTCGACACTCCGCAGGTACATCAGAATCGCAAGCAGGTAGAAGAACCCACAAGCCAGATCGAGTCGCTCCGTTATCCACACCACCGACTCGACCCGCAGAGGATGGACCCCGAAGAGCAGGGCCGCGAGCACGGCGCCGATCCGCAGAACATCCGCGCCATCCCCGGGGGAGCGAATCCAGGCGGCGCGGAAGAGGCGAAGCGCCACGACGTAGACCAGGATCGCATTGGCGGCGTGCAGGGCGAGATTGGTGAGGTGGTAGCCGAACGGATCGAGACCCCAGATGAGATAGTCCAGCCCGTAGGTGATCCAGGTGACGGGCATGTAGTGGCCCATGAGATTCGTCGAGAACATCCACCGCAGATTCGACCAGGCGAGGCCACGATACGCAGGGTTGTCGACCAGCAGGGGGTAGTCATCCCACTGGAACTTGCCGAGCAGGGCCAGGGGGAACACCGCAGCCACCACCAGAGGCAGGAGAGCCGGAATGACCCAGCGCAGGCTGGGCCGTAGACCGCCCGTCGGAGCCGGATTCATCACCTTCAATCTCCCATATCGGCTTATCCCGGCCAAGCCGATAGTCGTTGCAGGGTGCTGGAATGATTGACTCAGCAAGCCCTGCCGCGTATAACAAAAGGTGGATGGCAAACCCGGTCTCTCCGATCGGCGGGACCCTGACGCCCGATGATCCGGCTACCCTCAGCGCGATCCGTCGATACGAGGATCGGTTGGCCAAGGACCCCACGTCACTGGCCTTCGCGCCCCTGGCCGACGCCTATCGAAAGACGGGGCGGAGCCGCGACGCCATCCGGCTCTGCCGGGAGGGTCTCGAGCGGTTCCCGCAGTACGTCACGGCGCGTCTGATCCTGGCCAAGGCCCTGCTGGACGACGGGGACCCGGACGGGGCGATGAGCGAGGTTCGGACCATCCTCGAGACCAGCCCGCAGGAGGCGCAGGCGCATCGGCTGGCCGGCGACCTGTATCGTCGGGCCGGCGCTCTCACGGACGCGGTCTCCCACCTGGAGCACGCGGTGCGCCTGGATCCGGGTGATCGCGAGTCGCGGGCGCTCCTGGACGTGCTGGGGGCCGGCGGAACCGTTGCGGAGGGTTCCGCTCTCAAGCAGCTGTTGACCGACGACACGTTCGCGACGTTGAGCTTCGGCTCGCTCTGCCTCGAGCAGGGGCTGGTCGACGAGGCGGCGCAGATCTTCCTGCGTCTGCTCGCTCGCGACCTGGGCCATGCCCGGGCCCGGGAGGGCCTCGAAGAGGCGCTCCGACTCAAGACTCAACGACGGAAAGGGTCCTGACCGCATGGTGGTGTCCACGGCCGAGTTCAAGAAGGGCATGAAGATCCAGTTCGACGGCGCGCCGTACACGATCGTCGACTTCCAGCACGTCAAGCCCGGCAAGGGCGGCGCGTTCGTCCGTACCAAGCTCAAGCACATGAAGCTCGGGCGGGTGATCGACAACACGTTCCGCGCGGGCGAGAAGGTCGAGCTGGTCGACTTCGAAGAGAAGCGGATGCAGTTCCTGTACAAGGACGATCGGTACAACTTCATGGATCTCGACACGTACGACCAGATCTCCCTGTCCGCCGAGGAGGTCGGCGACGCGCGCGACTTCCTCAAGGAGAACACCGAGGTGGAGATCCTGTTCATCGACGCGAGCCCGGTCACGGTGGAGCTGCCGAACTTCATCGAGCTGCAGATCGCCAAGACGGATCCCGGCATCCGCGGCGACACCGCCTCCGGCGGCTCCAAGCCCGCCACCCTCGAGACCGGCGCGGTGGTGCAGGTGCCGCTCTTCCTCAACGAGGGCGACGTGGTGAAGGTCGATACCCGCAGCGGCGAGTACCTCGGCCGCGTGTCGGCGGCGGGCTAGCGTGGCCCGGCGGCGATCGGCCCGCGGCCCCGCGGATCCCGCGGGCCTCAGCGTCGAGCAGGTGGTCGAGCTGGCGGTGCGCCACAACCTGGCCGAGATCGAGGTGGAGGCCGCCGGCACCCGGATCCGCATCGTGCGGGAGCACGCGCCCGGCGCGGCCGGATCGCGCGTCGAGGCCGCTCCCGCGATCGCGGCCCCGCTCCAGCAGCCCGTCGCGGAGGCCGCTGGAGTCCACCGCGCATCTCCTCACGATCGAGGCGCCGATGGTCGGCACGTTCTACCGGGCCCCCAAGCCCGATGCCCCGCCGTTCGTGGCCGAGGGCGACGTGGTCAAGGAGGGGCAGGTCATCTGCATCGTCGAGGCGATGAAGCTGATGAACGAGATCGAGTCCAAGGTGGCCGGCCGCATCGCCAAGGTCGTGGTCGAGAACGGCCAGCCCGTCGAGTTCGGCCAGCCGCTCTTCCTGGTGGACCCGCTCCGCTGACCCTCGGCTGATGTTCCACAAGATCCTCATCGCCAACCGGGGCGAGATCGCGCTCCGGGTCATCCGGGCGTGCCGCGAGATGGGAATCCGCACCGTGATCGCCCACTCCACCGCCGACGCCGACTCCCTGCCGGTGCGCCTGGCCGACGAGTCCGTCTGCATCGGCCCGCCCGAGGCGCGCCTCAGCTACCTCAACATCCCGAGCATCATCTCGGCGGCCGCGATCACCGACAGCGAGGCGATCCATCCCGGCTACGGCCTCCTCGCCGAGAACTCCGCCTTCGCGGAGATCTGCCGCGCGTGCGGCATCACCTTCATCGGCCCGTCCCCCGAGGCCATCCGCCTCATGGGCGACAAGGCCCAGGCCCGGGAGATGGCCAAGCACGCGGGCGCGCCGGTGGTCCCGGGCAGCGAGGGGCCGCTGGCCGGTGTGGACGAGGCGCAGGCCCTCGCGGACTCGATGGGGTATCCGGTCATCGTCAAGGCGGCGGCGGGAGGCGGCGGACGCGGGATGCGCATCGTGCGCGAGCGGGAGGCGCTGGCCCGCGCCTACACGACGTGCCAGGCCGAGGCGGGCGCCGCGTTCGGATCCTCCGAGCTCTACCTCGAGAAGTTCGTGGAAGACGCCCGGCACGTGGAAGTGCAGGTGCTCGGAGACAAGAACGGCATGCGCCTGCACCTGGGCGAGCGCGATTGCTCCGTGCAGCGCCGGCATCAGAAGCTCCTCGAGGAGGGTCCCGCGCCCGCGCTCGCGCCGGAGACCCGCGCCGGCCTCCACAAGTCGGCGCTCGCGGTGTCGAACGCGGTCAACTACGTGTCGGCGGGCACGGTGGAGTTCCTGGTGGACCGGGAGGGGCAGTTCTACTTCATCGAGATGAATACCCGCATCCAGGTCGAGCACCCGGTGACCGAGATGATCACCGGCATCGACATCGTCCGCGAGCAGATCCGGATCGCCTCCGGGGAGGCGCTCGGGTACAAGCAGAGCGCGGTGACCTTCACCGGCCACGCCATCGAGTGCCGCATCAACGCGGAGGATCCCGAGCACTTCATTCCCTCCCCGGGCCGCGTGACCGCCTGGATCGCCCCGGGCGGACCCGGGGTCCGCGTGGACAGCCACATGATGACCGGCTACATGGTGCCGCCCTACTACGACTCGCTCATCGCCAAGATCATCGTCCACGGTCGCGATCGCAACGAGGCGATCGCCCGCATGCAGCGGGCACTCCACGAGACGGTCGTCGAGGGCATCAAGACCACGATCCCCTATCACCTGAAGCTGCTGGCCGACCCGGCGTTCGTGGCGGGCGGATCAACGCTGGCCCGGCTCGAGCAGAACCTCTAGGGGCGCCGCGGTGCGGCTCCCCTCGCCGCTGTACGCGATCCTCGACCGGTCGGTCGCTCGCGGCCGCGATCTGCCCGCCCTGCTGGACGCGGTCCTGGGCGGCGGCGGCCGGCTCATCCAGCTCCGCGAGAAGACCATGCCGCTCGCCGAGCTCCTGCCGCTCGCGCGGCAGCTCGCGCGGCGATGCCGTGAGGTCGGCGCGCTCTTCATCGTGAACGACCGGGCCGACCTCGCGCTGGCCGCGGGCGCCGACGGACTTCACGTGGGCCAGGACGATCTGCCCGCGCGCCGGGCCCGCCAGATCCTGCGGCCCGGGATGATCCTGGGGGTGTCGACCCACGACCCCGAGCAGGCGCGGCAGCGCAGTGGCGGACGGCGCCGACTACGTCGCGGTGGGCAGCATCTATCCGACCACGACGAAGGCCGGCTTCCAGCTGGTGGGGCCGGAGCTGATCCGTCGGGTGCGGCCGGAAGTCCCGGTTCCGCTCGTGGGGATCGGGGGCATCACCGCGGACAACGCGCGGGCGGTACTCACCGCGGGGGCGGACGCGGTCGCCGTGATCTCCGCCGTATGCGCGGCACCGGATCCCGAGGCCGCGACGCGAGCCTTCCTCGGCATGGCCCCGGACCGATAGGCCCCTCGCGCATGCGCCGCCTGCTCGCCCTCGTGATCGGCATCCTGAGCGTCGTGGCGTTCCTGCCCGCGCTCGACGGCAAGTTCCTGACCTGGGACGACGATGTCAACTTCCTGACGAACGAGTCGTACCGCGGGCTCGGATGGGCGCAGATCCGGTGGGCGTTCAGCAATGTGCGGATGGGGCACTACATCCCCCTCACCTGGCTCAGCCTCTCCGCGAACTACGTCGCGGGAGGCATGAACCCGTGGGGCTATCACCTCGTCAGCCTGCTCATTCATGCCGCGAACGCCATCCTGTTCTATCTCGTCGCGCGACGCCTGCTCGCGGCCGCCCGCGACGGAGGGCGGCAGACGGCGCACCGGGAGGCGCTCCTGGTCGCGGGCGCGGCCACCGCGGCGCTGGTGTTCGCGCTGCACCCGCTGCGCGTCGAGTCGGTGGCGTGGATCACCGAGCGGCGTGACGTGCTCAGCGGGCTCTTCTTTCTCGCCGCGATCCTCGCCTACCTGCGGGGCGTGGAGGCGGGCGAGCGCCTCGAGCCCCGCTGGCGGACGTATTCCCTCTTGCTGTTCACGGCGGGCCTCCTGTCCAAGGCCTCGGTGATGACGCTGCCCGCCGTGCTCGTGCTGCTCGACGTCTACCCGCTGCGGCGCAACGCCTTCACGTGGCGGCGGCTCGTCGTCGAGAAAGCGGGGTACTGGGCGCTGGCGCTGGCCGGCGCGGTCGGGGCGCTGGTCGCGCTCCGCCTGTCCGGGCTGCGCATCACGCCGTACGCCGCTTACGGCCCGGAAGCTCGCGTGACGATGGTGGCCTATAGCTTCTGGTTCTACCCCTCCACGTGGGCCTGGCCGGTCCGCCTCTCGCCCATGTACGAGTTGCCCGCCCGGCTCGACCCGCTCTCCCCGAGATTCCTGCTCCCGGTCCTCGGGCTCGTCGCGGTCACCACCCTGCTCGTACTCCTGCGGAAGCGGTGGCCCGGTGGCCTGGCGGCCTGGGTGTACTCCGCCATGATGCTCCTGCCGATCAGTGGGGTCGTGCACGCCGGCTTCCAGCTGGCGCACGACCGCTACAGCTATCTCTCGGGACTCGGCTTCGCGCTGGTGGCCGGAGGGGCAATCGCGTGGATCCTGCGCGCCACCGGAGATCGGCGCGTGAGCCGCCCGGTGGCGGCGGGGGCCCTCGGCGTCGCGGCCCTCGGCGTGGCCGCCCTCGGAGTCGGGAGCTGGCAGCAGAGCCGTGTCTGGCTGGACTCGGAGACGCTCTGGCGCTGGGGCGTGGAGGCGGACCCCCGCTGCGCGATCTGCGCCGACAACCTCGCGGCGCTCCTCGTCGACTCCGACAATGCCGCGCGGCTGCGGGAAGCGGAACAGCTGGCCCGGTACGCTCTGTCCATCGACCCGACCCACGATAGCTCCTACAACACGCTGGGGATCGTTCTGGCCCAGCGGCATGCGGACCAGGAAGCGGAGGCGGCGTTCCGCCGGGCGATCCAGCTGGCTCCCGACCGTGTCACGCCGCTGGTCAACCTGGGGATCCTGTACGCGCGAGGCGGTCGGCATGCCGAAGCGGTGGCGCTGCTGCGCGCCGCGTTTGCGAAATCTCCCGAGCACGCAGGGCTCCGGGCCCACCTGGTGCTGGCGCTGCGCAACGACGGGATCGTGCAGACGCGCGCGGGCCACTTCCCCGAGGCCGAGGAGCTCTTCCGGGAGGCGCTCGACCTCACCCCCGACGATCCCGAGATCCATCGCAACCTCGGCCTCGCGCTCTGGGAGCGCGGGCGGACCGACGCGGCGGGTGCGCACCTGGAGCGGGCGGCCGCGCTTCGGCCCGGGGACGCGGAGGCCGAGCGGCTGCTCGCGCAGTTCCGGGCCGACCCCGGGCGGCCGCCCAAGCTCCGATGATCCGCCGCGGGCTCGTCCCGCTCGCCGTCGCCATCCTGACCGCGGCGGCCTTCCTGCCCACGCTGTCCGGCTCGTTCCTCAACTGGGACGACAACGTGAACTTCCTCGAGAATCCCGCCTATCGTGGGCTCGGCCCCGAGCATGTCCGCTGGGCCTTCACGAGCGTGGCCTTCGGCCACTACATCCCGCTGACCCGCCTCACCTGGAGCCTCAACTGGGTCCTGGGCGGGATGAACCCCTGGGGCTATCACCTGGTGAACGTGCTGCTGCACACGGGCAATGCCGTCCTCTTCTACTTCGTGGCCCGGCGGCTCCTGGCCGCCGCGATCGCCGATGGAGGCCAAGCCGGACGGCGCGGACCCGACCTTTGCGCGGCCGCCGCGGTCGCCGCGCTGGTGTGGGGCGTTCATCCGCTCCGGGTCGAGCCGGTGGCCTGGATCACCGGTCGCGCCGACCTGCTCTGCGCCACCTTCGTGCTCCTCACGACGTGGGTCTATCTCCGCGCGGTCGAGACCGGGGGACCTGCCCGTCGTGGACTCATCCTCGTCGCCTCCCTCACGCTCGCAGCCGCCCTGCTCTCCAAGGGAGCCGCGCTGCCGTTCGTGGGGGCGCTGCTCCTCCTCGACGTCTACCCGCTTCGCCGACTCCGCCGGCTCGGCGTCCGGCCCCTGGTGCGGGAGAAGCTGCCGCTCCTGCTGGTCACGCTCGCGGGGGCGGGAGCCGTCGATCTACGCGGTCCGCCAGGGCGCGGTCCTCACCCAGATCTCCGAGCACGGTGGCTTCGCCCGGCTCGCGGCGGCCGCCTACAGCTTCCTCATCGCCCCGTTCCGGGTGATCTGGCCGGCCGCCCTGTCGCCGCTCTACGAGATGCCGGCGCGGATCAGTCCGCTCGAGCCCAGGTTCGCCCTGGCCCTGGCCGGCGTGGTTCTCGTCACCGCGGTGCTGATCGGGCTGCGCGCACGATGGCCCGGCGGGCTGGCCGCCTGGACGTTCTCGGTGCTCATGCTTGCCCCGACGAGCGCGGTGGTGCGGCAGGGTGTCGACCTGTCGCCCGACCGCTACACCTATCTCTCCGGCATGGGCTTCGCGGTGCTCGTTGGTGGTGGGGTGCTCGGCCTGATCCGGCTCGTCCGGGAGGGAGCGCTGACCCGTTCGATGGGATGGTGCCGTCGCGGTCGCGGGCCTCATCGCGATCGTGGGGCTCGGTGTCACCACGTGGAGCTACGGCCTGGTCTGGAGGGAGTCAGAGACCCTGTGGCGCTGGGCGGTCGAGGTGGATCCGGAGCTGCAGCGTCTGCCACGGCAAGCTCGGAGAGAGTGCCCTCGGCGGGCCGGGGGGCCAGACGCGGGCCGCGGAGGCGGAGGGGCTGTTCCGCCGCGCCATCGCCTTGCGGCCGGATCTCCCCGACGCGTACTACAACCTCGGGACGGCCCTCGTGCTCCAGGGGCGGTATGCCGACGCGGAGGCGCCCCTCCGCGCCTTCATGGAGCGCGCGCCCTGGTCCGTCTCCGGCCCCGAGCGCCTGGGCCTGGTGTACCTGCTGCAGGGTCGCTACGAGCCGGCCGTGCCGCTCCTGCGGACCGCGTTCGTCCTGAAGCCCGGGACCCCTGACCTGCGACGCTATCTGGTCCAGGCCCTCGAAGGTCAGGCCCAGGGGCTCCAGGCGCAGGGGCGGGGCGGCGAAGCCGAGATGCTCCTCGCCGAGGCGCGGGTCGTCTCCGCCGGCCCATCGCCGCGGCCATGAGGCTCCCCGGACGTCTCCGTCTGCTCCTGCCGCCCCTGGTCTTCCTCATCACCGGCGCCGTGTTCCTTCCGGCGCTGCGTGGAGAATTTCTCAACTGGGACGACTCGGTCAACTTCGTGGCGAACCCCCACTACCGTGGCCTGGGCTGGCCGCAGATCAAGTGGATGCTGGGCGCCACCCTCATGGGCCACTACATCCCGGTGACCTGGCTGAGCTTCGGGCTGAACTACGCCCTCGGCGGAATGAACCCCTGGGGTTACCACCTCGGGAACCTGCTCCTGCATGCCGCCAACACGACGCTCGTGTATCTGATTGCCCGCCGCCTTCTCGCCGCGGCGCAGGGCGGCGGCTCCCGGGATGGGCACACGACCGGCTCCATCGCGGTGGCCGGGGCGTTCGCGGCTCTGGTGTGGGGCCTTCACCCGCTGCGCGTCGAATCGGTGGCGTGGATCACCGAGCGGCGCGATGTGCTCTGCGGGCTGTTCTTCCTGCTCGCCGTCCTGGCATATCTCAAGGGCCTCGACCGAGAAGGTCGTCCGCGGTCGATCTGGCAGGCGCTGTCCCTGGCTGGCCTTCGCAGCGGCCCTCCTGTCGAAGGCGGCCGCCATGCCCCTGCCCGCGATCCTGCTCCTGCTGGATTCCTACCCGCTCCGGCGGTGGAGCGCCGGTTGGAAACGGCTGGTTCTCGAGAAGATCCCGTACGCGGCGCTGGCCGCGGCCGCGGCAGTGGTGGCGCTGATTGCCCTCCCCCGCGGCGCCGGCGTGACCTCGTACGAATCGTACGGCGTGGCCGCCCGTATCGGCATGGTTGCCTACAGCTTCCTCTTCTATCCGGCCAAATTCCTCTTGCCGGTTCGGCTCTCCCCGATGTACGAGCTGCCCGCCCGGGTCGACCTCGCGAGCTGGCCCTTTCTCCCCGCCCTGCTGGGCGTCACCGGCGTGACCGCGGTCCTCGTCCTCGCGCGGGCCCGATGGCCGGGAGGCCTCACCGCGTGGACCTACTCGGCGCTGATGGTGCTCCCGATCAGCGGCGTCGTGCATGCGGGCAGCCAGCTCGTCAACGACCGCTACAGCTACCTCTCCGGCCTCGGGTTCGCGGTGCTGGCCGGCGCGGGAGTCCTCGGGGTCCTGCGTCTCCGGGAGCGGGGTCGCGCGACGATGACCACCGTCTCGGTGCTCGTGGCAGGCGCGGCTCTCGTCGTCCTGGCGCTGGGCCTCGCCACCTGGACCCAGGCCCAGGTCTGGCGGGACTCGGAGACCCTCTGGCGGTGGGCGGTCGAGATGGACCCGGCCTGCTCCCTCTGCCACGGGAACCTGGGCTCCGCGATCACCACGGCCGAGCTGGGCCAAGCCCGGCTCGACGAGGCCGAGGCGCACCTGCGCCGCGCCATCGAGCTGCGGCCCGACAACCCCATCCCCTACTTCAACCTCGGGACCCTCCTGTCGGTCCGGACGCGGTACGCCGACGCGGAAGGAGCCTTCCGGACCTACCTCGAGCTCCTGCCGGGGTCGCGAAACGCCCTGGGACGGCTCGGCCTGCTGTACCTGCTCCAGGGCCGGCTCGAGGATGCGGTGCCGCTCCTGCTCCAGGCCCGGGGCCTGCCACCCGCAGCCCCCGCAGCATCGGGCGGGCCGGCCTCCGCCCCGCTCGCGATGGCCGTTGCTCTCGTGGAAGACGACCCCGGGACGCTCATGCTGCTGGGGCGGGCACTGGTCGAGCGGGGGCACCCGGGCGACGCGATCTTCGCCCTCCGGCGCGCGGCCGCCCTGGATCCCTCCGCGGTGCCCGCCCACTTCTGGCTCGTCCAGGCCTACCAGGGCGCCGGCCGCGGCGACCTGGCCCGGCAGCAGATGGAGCTGCTCCGCCGGATCGATCCACAGGCCGCCTCGGAGCTCCCCGTCCGTTGACGATCGTCCAGAAATCGCTATAATGGCCGCGCTTGAACCCACCCGTTTCCGTCAGGTCAAGGAGGAGGAGCCGATGAAACTCGCACGACTTCGTCTGGTCATCGCCGCGATTACTGCGTTGGCGCTGGTGCTCCCGGTGGCCTCCATCGCCGACGCCCAGTCCAAGGGCACCATCAAGATCGCCTCCCAGAGCCCCCTGTCGGGTGGCCAGGCCGTGCTCGGCGAGGGCATCAAGCTCGGAGCCCAGCTCGCGGTCGAGAAGCTCCGGGGCAACCTGGAGAAGATGGGCTACAAGGTCGACTTCGTGCCGTTCGACGACCAGGCCAAGCCGGACGTCGGGGTGGCCAACGCGAAGAACATCATCGCGGACAAGGACATCATGGTGGTCATCGGCCACCTGAACTCGGGCGTGGCGATCCCGTCGTCCGAGGTCTACAAGGAAGTCACGCTGGCCATGGTCTCTCCGGCCAACACCAACCCGGTCGTCACCGATCGCAACTACGTCAACGTGAACCGGGTGTGCGGGCGTGACGACGTGCAGGGCGTGGTGGGCTCCGAGTTCGTCCACGGGACCCTCAAGGTCAAGAGCGCCTACATCGTGCACGACAAGACCCAGTACGGGCAGAGCATCGCCGAATTCTTCAAGGCGGACGCCGAGAAGAAGGGCATCAAGGTCCTGGGCTTCGAGGGCACCGAGGAGAAGTCGAACTTCGACCCGCTCCTGACCCCGATCAAGGCCAAGAACCCCGACGTCATCTACTTCGGCGGCATCTACGACCAGGGGGCGCCGTTCTTCAAGCAGGCGCGCGAGAAGGGCATCAAGTCCAAGTTCATGGGCCCGGACGGCATGGACTCCTCGGACCTGACCAAGATCGCGGGCAAGGCCGTGGTGGGCATGCACTACACCTCCGCGGCGGGCCCCGCCTCCGCGCTGCCGAAGGCCAAGGCGTTCGTGGACGACTTCAAGAAGAAGTTCAGCAAGAACCCCGAGCCCTACGCGGCCGAGGCCTACGACGCGACCACGATCGCCATCAAGGCGCTGGAGGACGTCGCCAAGAGCGGCAAGAAGATGACCCGCGAGGATGTCTCGGCCGCGGTCCGCAAGGTCAAGCTCTCCGGGATCACCGGCGAGATCGCCTTCGACAGCAAGGGCGACCGCCTGAAGGCCCAGTACTTCATCCTGACGGTCGTGAGCGACAACCCCGAGAAGTGGGGTGACAACAAGATCGTCAAGCAGCTCACGATCGCGCCGCCCGCGGTCAAGAAGTAACGCGGCCCTCCGCGGGAGGGGCGCCCGAAGACCGGGCGCCCCTCCCACTGCTCCCCGCCTTCCCGCTGACTGCCGATGGACTTTGACCTCCTGATCGGCATCTTCCCGCAGGTCCTCCTGGACGGTCTCACCCTGGGCTTCATGTACGCCCTGATCGCGCTCGGCTACACCATGGTCTACGGCGTGCTCGAGTTCATCAACTTCGCCCACTCCGAGATCTTCATCATCGGGGCCTTCGTGGGCGTGGAAATACTCCTGTCGTTCAAGTCGGCGGGCTGGCTCGACGTGCTGCCGTGGGTCCTCGTGCTGTTCCTGGTGCTGGTCGCGGGCATGGCGGTGAGCGGCGCGGTCGCGGTGGTGATCGAGCGGACCGCCTACCGGCCCCTGCGGAGCGCGCCGCGGCTCATCCCCCTGATCTCGGCGATCGGCGTCTCCTTCTTCCTCCAGGACGCGATCCGGCTCTTCGAGTCGCTCTGGCGCAACTCCTTCAACCTCGTGTACCCGACCATGGACGTGCTCAATCACCGCTTCGAGCTGACCGAGACGATCGACGTCTCCGTCAAGTCGCTCGTGGTGATCGTGGCCGCCCTGATCATGCTCTGGAGCCTGCACACCCTCGTCAACCGCACCAAGGTCGGCAAGGCGATCCGCGCGGTGGCCGAGGACCAGGCCGCCGCCTCGCTGATGGGCATCAACGTGAACCGGATCATCTCGCTGACCTTCCTGATCGGCGGGGCCATGGGCGGGGGCGCCGGGGTGCTCTTCGGCGTGCAGTACAGCCTGATCAATCCCTACACCGGCTTCATCCCGGGACTCAAGGCCTTCACCGCCGCGGTGCTGGGCGGCATCGGCAATATTCCCGGCGCCATGCTGGGCGGTCTCGTCCTCGGCCTGCTCGAGGCCTTCGCGGCGTCCTACCTGTCGCTCCTCACCGGCGGCGCCTTCGGCGCGGAGTACAAGGACATCTTCGCGTTCTCGATCCTGATCCTGATTCTCATCTTCCGTCCCAAGGGCCTCCTCGGCGAGAGTCGTCCGGGAGCGGGCGTGAACCTGCTCAACCGCCCCCTCCCCGCGAGCATCCTGGTCACCGCCCTGCTCGCGGCCACGACCTGGGGCGTGCTCTACAGTCCCCGCGCGGTCTCGGTCTTCCTGCTCTTCCAGAGCACGATGCTGCTCCTCTACCTGGCCCGCATGCCCGCCCTCGTCAAGGGCGCGCTCACCGTCATCACCCTGGGCGTGTTGATGCCGTGGATCGGGACGGTCAACGCGTACTACATGGAGATCGCGATCCAGGTCGGCATCTTCGTGGCGCTCGCGCTCGGCCTCAACATCGTGGTCGGGCTGGCGGGCCTGCTCGACCTGGGCTACGTGGCCTTCTTCGCGGTGGGGGCCTATTCCTGGGCGATCTTCGGCTCGCCGCAGGCCAACCTGATCTTCGGGGGCGACTATTTCCCGCTGAACCCGTGGTGGTTCTTCGTGTTCCTCTTCGTCGGGGTGGCGGTGGCCGCCGGCGCGGGCATCCTGCTCGGCCTGCCGGTGCTGCGCCTTCACGGCGACTACCTGGCCCTGGTGACGCTCGGCTTCGGCGAGGTGATCCGCGTGCTCGCCAACAATCTCGACAAGCCGATCAACCTCACCAACGGGCCCAAGGGCATCACCCCCATCGGGCGGCCGCCCATCTTCTTCGCCGCGCCGCTCGAGGCGATCGGCATCGATCCCAACCCCAACGTCATCTACCCGCTCTACCTGTACGCGCTCGTGCTGCGTCATCGTGGGCGCCACCGTGCTCGCGAACCGGCGCCTGGAGGACTCGCACATCGGCCGGGCGTGGGAAGCGATCCGCGAGGACCAGACCGCGGCGCAGGCGATGGGCGTCCCCCTCGTGCGCATGAAGCTGCTCGCCTTCGCCTGCGGCGCCTCCTTCGCGGGGACCGTCGGGGTGCTCTTCTCGGCCAAGCAGATCTTCATCAACCCCGAGTCCTTCACGTTCATGGAGTCCATCGGCGTGCTCGCCATGATCATCCTCGGCGGCATGGGCTCGATTCCCGGCGCGATCCTGGGCGCCGCGGTGGTGACCATCCTGAACCTGCAGGTGCTCAAGGGCCTGTCGCTCTGGCTCAACGAGCTGCGGAACGCGGGGACCGTCATCTTCGGCTACGATCTCGTCAACCTGCCCACCCAGCTCGAGCCGGCCAAGTACGAGCGGATGGTCTTCGGCCTCATCCTCGTGCTCATGATGATCTTCCGCCCCCAGGGCATCCTGCCCGCGAAGCGCCGACACCGGGAGCTCACCGAGAAGCCCTGATGCCGCTGCTCGAGGCCCGGGCCGTGAGCAAGCGCTTCGGCGGGTTGACCGCGCTCAACACGGTCGACTTCACGCTCGAGGAAGGCCACATCGCCTCGATCATCGGGCCCAACGGGGCGGGCAAGACCACGTTCTTCAACGTGTTCACCGGGATCTACGTGCCGGAGGAAGGCGTCGTGACCTTCCGGGGCGCCCCCGTCCTCGGCCGGCGCCCCGACGAGATCACCGCGCTCGGCATCTGCCGCACCTTCCAGAACATCCGCCTGTTCCCCCGGATGACCGCCATCGAGAACGTGCTGGTGGGCATGCACAGCCGGGTCCCGCTGAGCTTCTGGGACGTGATCACCCGGAACCAGCGCTGGCGGGACCAGGAGCGGCGGCAGTGGGAGCACGGCGCCGAGCTCCTCGAGGTGGCCGGTCTCCGGGACAAGGCCAACGAGCTCGCGCGCAACCTGCCCTACGGCGACCAGCGGCGCCTCGAGCTGGCGCGCGCCCTCGCCTCCGATCCGGCGCTGCTGCTGCTCGACGAGCCGACCGCGGGCATGACCCAGGGCGAGGCCCGCGGCCTCATGGCGCTGCTGCGCCGGCTGGTCGAGGAGCGCAAGCTCACCCTGCTCCTGATCGAGCACAACATGCGGGTGGTGATGGAGGTCTCGGATCGCGTCACGGTGCTCGACTACGGGGAGAAGATCGCGGAGGGCCGGCCCTCTGATGTCCAGCGGGATCCCCGCGTGATCGAGGCGTATCTCGGCCGCCGGCGGTGGACCCCCGGCGCGAGCGCGGCGAGTGGCGAGCGCCATGCTTGAGGTGACCGACCTGCACGTCTACTACGGGGAGATCCACGCGCTCAAGGGCATCTCGTTCCGCGTCGCGCAGGGCGAGATCGTGACGCTCCTCGGCAACAACGGCGCGGGCAAGACCACGACCCTGCGTACCCTCTCGGGCCTGCTCGCTCCGCGCCAGGGCGACGTGCGCTTCGAGGGGACCTCGCTGGTCGGCGTCGCACCTCACGACGTGGTCCTGAAGGGCATCACCCACGTGCCGGAGGGCCGCCGCATCTTCAACCGGCTCTCCGTCGTCGAGAACCTCGAGATGGGCGCGTACACCCGCACGGACTCGGCGGTCGGCCAGGACATGGAGCGAGTCTTCACCATCTTCCCGCGCCTCAAGGAACGGCGGAGCCAGGTCGCGGGGACGCTGTCGGGCGGCGAGCAGCAGATGCTGGCCATCGGGCGCGCGCTCATGGCGAAGCCGCGGCTCCTCCTGCTGGACGAGCCGTCCATGGGGCTCGCGCCGGTGCTGGTCGAGCAGATCTTCGAGACCGTCCTCGCGATCAACCAGCAGGGCGTCACCATCCTGCTCGTGGAGCAGAACGCGGCCATGGCCCTGTCCATCGCCGGGCGGGGCTATGTGCTCGAGACCGGGCGCCTGCCGCTCGAAGGCGGCGCCCGCGAGCTGGCCGATAATCCGGAAGTGCGCCGAGCCTACCTGGGCGAGGCCTGAGCGCCAGGAACGACGAGCCAAGAACGAAGAGGAGCGCGAGCGTGAAAAGCGCGGGACTGACCTACGAGGAGCACGCGGTGGGCGCCGTGTACCGGACGCTCGGCCGCACCGTGTCGGAGGCCGACATCTGCGCCTTCGTCAACCTGTGCGGCTTCAACGAGCCCCTCTTCATGGACATGGAATTCGTCGCCAAGGAGTCGGTCTTCAAGGGCCGCGCCGCGCCGGGCGCGATGACCTTCTGCCTCTCGGAAGGCCTCATCATGCAGACCGGGCTCATCCACGGCACCGGCATGTCGTACCTCGGCAGCGAGATCCGCATCGTGGCGCCGGTGCTGGAGGGCGACACGCTGCACGTCAGCGTCACGATCACGGACAAGCGCGAGACCAAGAAGGCCGATCGCGGCATCGTGACCTACCGCCACGAGGTCACCAACCAGCGCGGCGAGGTGGTCCTGGAAGCGGCCGTGAAACGGATGATCAAGCGCAAGTCCGCGTGATGCGGATCCTCGGCCGCGAGGTGCTGGAGGCGCTCCTGCCGCCCGCCGACGTGATCGCGGCCGTGGAGCGCGCCTTCCGCGAGTCCGCCGCCGGGCGAGTCGTGGCTCTTCCCGCGCACAGTCCTGCCGATGGGCCGGCACGGGGTGTTCCTGGCCATGGTCTCGGCCCTGCCCCGCCTGGGCGCCCTCGGCACCAAGCTGGTGACGGTGGTGGAGCGCAATCGGCGTCGGGGGCTGCCCACCATCCACGCCACCTACCTGCTCACCGATCCGGAGACCGGCGCCCCGCTGGCCCTGATGGAAGCCGGCTTCCTCACCGCCATCCGCACGGGCGCGACGTCCGCGGTGGCCGCCCGCTACCTGGCCCGGCCCGACTCGCGCGTGGCGGCCTGCTTCGGCGCGGGCGTGCAGGCGCGCTTCCAGCTTCTCTGCCTGAGCCAGGTCCTGCCCCTGGTCGAGGTCCGGGTGGTGGGCCGCGACCCGCGGCGGGCCGCCGCGTTCGCCCAGAAGATGCGTGGCGAGCTGGGCATCGAGGTGCGCGTCGCGAGCAGCCGGAAGGCGGCGGTGACCGGGGCCGACGTGATCACCTGCGCCACCACCGCCTCGCGGCCCGTCTTCTCGGGCCGCGACCTCGCGCCCGGCACCCACGTGGACGGCGTCGGCACGTTCCGGCCCGCCACGCGCGAAGTCGATACGCTGACCGTCCAGAGATCGCGGGTCGTGGTGGACACGTATGAAGGCGCCTGGGAAGAGGCCGGGGATCTGCTCATCCCGATCAAGGCCCGCGCCATCACCCGGCGCCACGTGCGGGCGGACCTGGCCGAGCTGGTGGCCGGCACCCGGCGGGGCCGGACTTCGCCCCAGGAGATCACCCTGTTCAAGTCGGTGGGATTCGCGCCCGAGGACGCGGTGACCGCACGCCTGGCCTATGACCGGGCCGTGGCGGCGGGACTGGGCGCCGAGGTGTCGCTCTGACCCAGCCCCGCTTCTTACCGCACCGCGGTACACCTCTCCCACGCCGGAGACGCGGCCGGAAAAATACCCCAGCCCCTATACTGGAAGTGGCCGACTTCTCTGGCCTTTACGACCATGACCCCGACGGGCGACGAGACGCAGCGGTTCGAGAGATGGCTGCCAGGCCTGGCGGCGGCCCTCGCCTTCCTCACCTTCCTCCCGACGATCGAGGCCACCTTCGTCAACTGGGACGACGAGACGAGCTTCCTCACCAACACCGCCTATCGCGGGCTCGGCTGGGCCCAGCTGCGGTGGATGCTCACCACCACGTTCCTCGGTCACTGGAGCCCGCTCACCTGGATGACCTGGAGCCTCAACTACGTCACGGGCGGCCTCGACCCGTGGGGCTATCACCTCGGCAACCTCCTCCTACACTCGGCCAGCGTCGCGCTGCTCTGGCTCGTCGCGCGCCGGCTGCTCACGGTCGGGGCGACCGCCGCGACCACCAGCGCGACGATCGCGGCCGGCGCCACCATCGCGGCACTCGTCTGGGGCCTGCATCCGTTGCGCGCCGAGGCCGTCGCGTGGGCCAGCGCCCGGCGGGACGTGCTATGCGGGCTCTTCTATCTCCTCGCGGTCCTGGCGTACCTCCGGGGCGTGGCTGGCGGAGCCGGGATCGAGCGTCGGTGCTGGGCGCTTTCCCTGGGCGCCTTCGCGGCCGCCCTCTCGTCGAAGACCATCGCGATGACGCTGCCCCTCACCCTGCTGCTGCTGGACGTGTATCCGCTCCGCCGGCTCACGCTTGGCTGGTGGATCCTCGCCCGGGAGAAGCTGCCCTACGCGCTTCTTGCCGGCGCGGCCGGCGTCGTGGCATTCGTCGCTCGGCAGGAGAGCGGCAACATCACGGCCTACACGCAGTACGGGACCGGCGCCCGCCTGGCATTGGCGGCGTACACCCTGTGGTTCTCCTGGTGGAAATCGGTCTGGCCGGCCGGCCTGTCGCCGATGTACGAGCTGCCCCAGCGCGTCGATCTCGGCCAGGCACGGTTCCTCGGGCCGCTGCTGGCCGTGACCGTTCTCACCGCCACGCTCGTGCTCCTGCGGCGGCGGTGGCCCGCGGGGCTCGCCGCCTGGGCCCAGTCGGTCATCGTGCTGGTGCCGATCAGCGGCGTCGTCCACTCGGGCTATCAGCTCACCGCCGACCGCTACAGCTATCTCGCGGGGCTTGGATTGTCGGTCCTGGCCGGCGCCGGCCTCGTCTGGATCTTGCACGCCGCCGGCCGGGCGGCGCGCCACTGGGTGCGCCCCCTCGCGTGGACCGCGGCCGCGCTGGTCGTGGTCGCCCTCGGAGCGGGCGCCCGAGCGCAGACGGTGGCCTGGCAGGACTCCGAGACGCTCTGGCGGCGGGCCGTCGAGCTCGATCCGACCTGCTCGCTCTGCGCGAGCAATCTCGGGCGGGTGGTGGCGCGCCCAGGTCGCTTCGCGGAGGGCGAGACGCAGGTACAGCGGGCGATCGCGCTCCGGCCCGATCGCCCGGGCCCGCACGAGAACATGGGCACGATCATGCTCGCTCAAGGTCGCTATCGTGAGGCGGAGGAGCACTTCCGGCGCGCCGCGACGCTCCAGCCCGACCGTGCGGCGTCCCGCAACGCGCTGGGAGTGGCGCTGGCCAGCCAGGGGCGCGACCGCGAGGCCGAGACCGAGTTCCAGGAGGCGGCACGGCTGTCGCCCCGACTCGTGGATGGCCCCGCCAACCTGGGCGTCCTCTACACGAGGCAGGGCCGCTTCGAGGAGGCGGTCGGCCCCCTCCGTCGCGCGCTTGCGCTCGATGGCGGACGGGCCGGGGTCAGGGCCGACCTCGGCCGAGCCCTGAGGAGCCGGGCCATCGAGCTCGCGCGGGAGGACCGGCTCGACGAGGCCGCGCGCCTCTGGCAGGAAGCGGCGCCCCTCGCGGGCGAGGATCCCGATCTCCTTCGTGGGCTGGGCCAGGCCCTCGTCGAGCGAGGCAAAGGGGTCGAGGCCATTCCGGTCCTCGAGCGGGCCGTCGCGCTGGCCCCCCAGCGTGGAGCGGAGCGCCTCTGGCTGGCGCGCGCCTACCGGCTCGCCGGACGACTGCCGGAGGCCGACCGCGAGGCCGCCACGCTGCGCACGCTGGCGCCCGCGCACGCGGCGGAGCTCAGCCGATGAGCCGCCTGCGGCGGGCGCTGCTCCCGGTTCTCGTCGGCGTCCTTGCGTTTGTCGCGTTCCTTCCGGCCCTCGACGGAGGGTTCCTGGACTGGGACGACGACCGGAACTTCCTGTGGAACACGGAATATCGCGGCCTGGGCCTACGTGAGCTGCAGTGGATGTTCACCGCGACGTGGATGGGGCACTACATCCCGCTCACGTGGCTGACCTTCGGGCTCAACCATGCGCTCGGCGGCATGGAGCCGTGGGGATATCACCTGGGCAATCTCCTTCTCCACGCGGCGAACACCACGCTCGTCTTCTTCGTCGCCCGCCGACTCCTGGCGGAAGGCGGCCTGGCCGTCTCCCTGGGGGCTGCCGCCACGGCCCTTCTGTGGGCGCTCCACCCCCTTCGCGTGGAGTCGGTCGCGTGGATCACGGAGCGGCGAGACCTGCTCTGTGGCTTCTTCTATCTCCTGGCGGTGCTCGCCTACCTTCGGGGGGCCACACGGGAGCACGCCCTCACCGGCCGATGGCTCGTGGCATCGCTCGCGGCCTTCGCGGCGGCCCTCGGGTCGAAAGCCATCGCGATGACGCTCCCGGTGACCCTGCTCGTGCTCGACGTCTACCCACTCCGCCGCCAGGGCCTCGGCTGGCCGACCCTCGTCAGGGAGAAGCTGGGGCACTTCGGGCTCGCCGCCGTCGGAGCGGGGGTAGCGAGCTGGGCGGTCACCCGTGGGGCGGGCTGGACGAGCTACGACGCCTACGGGCTCGAGGCTCGGGTGGCCATGACCGGCTATAGCTTCTGGTTCTATCCGTGGAAGCTCATCTGGCCCGAGCGACTCTCGCCGCTCTACGAGCTTCCCGCCCGCATCCATCTCTTCGATGCCCAGTTCCTCTGGCCGACCGTTGGCGTGCTCGCGGTCACCGCCACCCTGCTGCTCGCGCGCCGCCGGGTCCCCGGCGCGCTCGCCGCCTGGCTTCACTCCATGATCGTGCTGGCGCCGGTGAGCGGCATCGCGCACGCCGGCCACCAGCTCGCGCACGACCGCTACAGTTATCTATCTGGTCTCGGGTTCGCCGTGCTCGCGGGAACAGCGGTGACGTGGCTCCTCCGGCAACGGGAGCGCGGGCGAGTGAGCCGCTGGATGCTCGGAGCCACGGCCACGGCGATGGTGCTCGCCCTGGCCGGACTCGGCGCGGGCACCTGGGTTCAGAGCCGGATCTGGCGTGATTCCGAAAGCCTCTGGCGCTCGGCCGTCACGGCCGATCCCGCGTGCGCGCTGTGCCGCCAGAAACTCGGGAGCGTCCTGCAGACGGCGGGCTTTCATCGAGAGGCGGAAGCCGAGCTGACCCGCGCCGTCGCGCTGCGGCCGGAGCGGCCGACGGCGCACAATAGCCTCGGGGCTTTCTTCGTGGATCGGGGCCGGCTCGGCGAAGCCGAGGGCGAGTTCCGTGAGGCCCTCCGGCTGACGCCCAAGTACCGCGAGGCCACCGCGAACCTGGGAGCGCTCTATGCCCGGCAACGGCGGTACGCCGAGGCCATTCCGCTGCTGCGCCAGGCCATCGTCCTCTCCCCGCAGCTCGGCAGCGCGCGGGGCAACCTCGCGTTTGCTCTCGACAATGCGGGGATAGAACTGGCCCAGGAGGGCAAGGCCGCGGAAGCGGTCGGCCTGTTCCGAGAAGCGACCGGACTCCTGCCCGCGGAGGCCACCTTCTGGCGGAACCTCGGCCAGGCCCTGATAGAGGACGGAAAGGCCGTCGAGGCCGTCCCGCCGCTCGAGCGCGCCGTGGCGCTCCGGCCAACGGGCGCGCCTGAACGATTCTGGCTGGCCCGAGCCTACCTGCTCGCCGGCAAGCCTCTCGAAGCGCAAGCGCAGATCGACGTGCTCAGAACGCTGGATCCGGCCGCGGCGGGAGCTGTTCTCCAAGCGGCCGCCGGATCGCGCGCGGGGCCTCGCCGGTAGGCCCCGCGCGCTGGCCCATTTCCTTCCACCCGAAACGGGGGCTCGTGGATACTTGTGCCGTGGTGAGGTCTTGAGCGGAAGCGCCCGGACGGCCGATGCCGTCATCATCGGCGGCGGCGTGACAGGCGTCTCGATCGCGTTCCAGCTCGCGGGAGCGGGCCTGCGGCGCGTCCTCGTCCTCGAGCGGAAGTTCCTGGGCTCCGGCGGGACGGGCCGGTCCGTCGGCATCATCCGGCAGCTCTATCCGACCCGCGAGACGAGCCAGATGGTGCTCCGCTCCCTGGCGGTCTTCGAGCGCTTCGGCGAGGCGGTGGGCGGCGAGGCGGGCTTCGTCCGCACCGGCGCGCTCATCGGGGTCTCTCCAGCCATGCGGCCGACGCTCGAGCGGACGCTGGCGCTGCAGAAGGGCATCGGGATCCAGGCCGAGATCGTGGAGCCGGCCGACCTGGCGCGCATCGAGCCTCGCATCGACACCTCGGGGCTCGGCGCGGTGCTGTGGGAGCCGGGCTCCGGGTACGGGGATCCCAGCGCGGTGACCGCGGGCTTCGCCGCCGCGGCACGCCGCCGCGGCGCCGTGATCGAGCAGGGCGTCGAGGTGATCGCGATTCGCCGCCGGGCCGACCGGGTCGTCGGGGTGGACACCGCGACCGGTGAGCGGATCGACGCGCCGGTCGTCATCAACGCGGCGGGCCTCTGGTCGCCGCGGGTCGCGCGGATGGCCGGCGTGGACCTGCCCATCGTGATCGGGCGCCATCCGGTCTTCACGCTGGCGCGGAATGCCGGGTTCGGCCCCGCGCACACCGTCTACCTGGACCTGGCCGGCGGCAGCTACGTGCGGCCCGAGACCGGCAACCTCACGTTGACCGGGTCGCTCACCGACGACGAGACCCAGCACCCGATGGACCCGGAGCTCCTCGGCAGCGAGGCCGGCTTCGACGAGGCCGCGGACGTCCTGGCCCGCACCGCCCGGGCCATCCCCGCGCTGGCCGACGCGCGGTTCAGCCGCGGCTACGCGGGAGCCTTCGACATCACGCCGGACTGGATGCCGATTCTCGACGAGTCTCCGGTGCGCGGCTTCTGGATCGCGGCGGGCATGTCCGGCCACGGCTTCAAGCTGTCCCCGGCGGTCGGCGAGATGATGGCCGCCCTCGTCACGGGCACCCCCTCGCCGGTGAGCCCGACACCGTTTCGGCTCGATCGCTTCGGCTCGCTCGGCGCTCCGGCCGCCGCGGGATTCGTCTCGTCCTACCTGGGCTCGGGCGGCCCCTCGTGAGCTCCGTGACCCCGCGGGTGAAGAGCCTGCTCCTCGGCCTGACCGGCCTCCTCTGTATCGCCGAGATCTGGATCGCCGGTCTCAACTTCGCGAACTACCAGATCTGGTATGGCCGGCACGGATGGTTCCCCGGGGAGCTGGCCTTTCTCCTGCACTATCTCCTCTTCGGCATCCCCGCCATCGTGCTCCTCACGTTCGCGGTCCGCGACGCGGCCGGCCCGCGGATCCTGGATGCCATCGAGCGCCTCGATTCCCTGAACCCCCGCGAGGTTCGCGCCCTCGTCTTCGGCGCGTGCTCGGGCACGTTCCTCCTCACCACGCTGACCCGCCTCATGGTCCTGAAGGACGCGGCGATCAGCGATGACGAGAACGCCTACCTCTTCATGGCCCAGATGTTCGCGTCCGGGAAGATCCTGGTGCCGGCCCCGCCCGACGCGCTCCGCGCGTTCTTCGAGAACCAGTTCCTCATCATCAACGGCGGGAAGATGTACGGGATCTACTTCCCCGGGCACCCCGCCGCACTCGCGATCGGGGAATGGCTCGGACTGCTCCACTGGGTGACCACGGTATCGGCCACCGTGACGGTGCTGCTCGCGTTCGCCATCGCGCGACGCCTCTTCGGCCAGCGGACCGCGCTACTGGCCCTGCCGATGCTCCTGATCTCCCCGTACTTCGTGTTCTCGTCCGCCACGCTGCTCGCCCATTCGACGGTCGCGGTGCTGCTCATGGCGTTCGTCTACGCCGCGCTGCGCGCCCACGAGGATCCGCGCGCGCTCCGCTGGTGGCTCCTCGCGGGCGCCGCCCTGGGCTGGGCGACCCTGACCCGGCCCTTCTCCGCGCCGGTCTTCGCGGCGCCCTGGCTGATCTGGCTCGCGATGCGTCTGTGGGCGACGCGCTCTCCGCGAGCGCTCCTGGGAGCCGGCGCCTCCGCTCTGGTGGTGATCGGGGCGGGGCTCCTCCTCCTCGACTACCAGCACGCGCTCTCCGGCTCCGCGTTCGAGAGCGGCTACCAGACCTTCAGCCGCCTTCGCAACTGGGGGCTCGTCGGGCAGGCGGTCAAGGCTCCGGCGCCGCTCCCGTCGATCCACGAGCTCGGCCACACGCTCGCCCGCTTCAACTTCTGGCTCTTCGGATGGCCGGTGTCGCTGGTGCTCGCGGCCTTCTTCCATCGCCTCCCCGGCGGGCTTCGCCTGTTCGCGAGCTGCGCGGGGGTGCTCCTCCTCTACGCCGGCATCTCGGCGGCCAGCATCAGCAGCACGGGCCCGGCGCACTACGCCGAGCTCGCCGCGCCGCTGGTGCTCCTGTCCGCCAGCGGCTTCGTGCGGCTGATCGAGCTGAGCCGCCGCGCGGGAGCCCCCGCGCGCATGCCCGCGTTCGTGGCCTCGCTTCCGCTGGTCGCGACCCTCTGTGCGGTGATCACCTTCTGCCGGTCTACGCCGGCTCCCTGCGGGCCAGCGCCGATCTGGTGAACGCCCCCTACGACCTGGTGGAGCTCGAGGTGCCGGAGCGGGCCATCGTCTTCGTCCACAGCCTGCCGGGAACCGCGGTGCCGCCCTACACCTGGGCCTACTACCGCCGGAACAATCGCCCCGATTTCAGCGACCGGGTCCTCTTCGTCAACTTCCTCGACGCGGACCGGAACCGAGCGCTCATGCAGGCCCTGCCGGACCGAGTGCCCTACGAGATGGGGATGGACGGGGCGCGCCTGGTGCTCAAGCGCGTCGTGCCGTGACCGAGCGGACCGGGCGCTAGCGTCCGCCGGCGCGGGAAAGGCAGACGAGATTCGAGCGCAGGAGCGGGAGACCGGACTTCAGCAGGCGATTCTGACGGGATCTCGGGAAAAGCGACAGGAACGCTTCCGGGTCGAGCAGGTTCAGGTTCTCGATCTCCGCGAAGTAGTCGAGACCGAGGCGGCGCAGGCTGGCCCGGTACGCCGCATCCGGCAGCCAGTGGAGCAGCGGCAGCCAGGTGTGCAGCTCGAGCGGAAACCGCTTGTTGGGCGTGGTGAAGAGCACGCACCGGCTCACGCGACAGACCTCCGCGACGAGAGCCCGCTGCTGCTCGCGCGTTCCCCCATGCTCGACCACCGCGTTGCAGATCCCGTAGTCGAAGTACCCGTCGGGTAGCGGGATCTCCCGGAGATCCGCCTCCAGGAAGCGCAGGCCGGGAAAGGCTTCCTCGAACCAGCCCGCCTCCTCCGCCGCCCGTCCGATCGCGGTGACCTGCTGCCGGTACGGGTACAGGCTCTCGAAGAAGTAGTGCACCGGATGGTCGCGATGACCGGACACGCCGAAGTCGGCCACGCGCGCGTCGGGGCCGGGCGCGCACTCGCGCATGAATCGCTCGAAGATCCGGCGCCGCACCTGGAAGGCCAGATCGTTCGATCCGGTCGAAGGCGCCGAGCTCGGTCGCGTAGCGGAGCGCCATGACGGGCTAGGCCTCGGGACGGCGGGCGACGAACGCCATCGTGGCGGTGCGGCTCACCAGCGCCTGGAAGATGGTGACCGGCAAGAAGGGTGCGATCAGCGCCGGATACCAGCGGACGCGGCCGTTCGACGGAACCCGGAGCCCCGCCCGGTCCGCGAGCCAGTTCTGGATGCCCGCGCTCCACCCCACCGTGCGCAGCCGGGGGACGATGCGCGTTCCCACGAATCCGGTCTGCTCGCAGGCGGCCCGGATGGTTTCGGGGCTGAAGAGCGCGATGTGGCGGGGGAAGTGCAGCGCGCCCCAGTAGCGCCCGAAGAGCCGGAAATCCCAGCAGTCGATGTTCGGCGTCTCTCCGAAGAGAATGCCTCCCGGCCGGAGAAGCTCCCAGGCGCGCCGCAGGGTCGCGATCGGATCGCGGACGTGCTCGATCACGTGGCCCATGCGAATGAGGTCGAACGACTCGGGGGGGAAGTCGGTGTCGACCAGGTCGCCCTGCCGCACGTTGAACCCGCGCCGGACCGCCTGACGGGCCGCCTCCGCGTCGAGCTCGAGACCGCAGACGTCCCACTCACCCACCCCGGCGAGGGCGTTCAGGGCGCCGCCCGCGCCGCAGCCCACGTCGAGAACCCGGCCGCGAGGCCCGATGAGGCGCGCCACCCGCCGCGCGTCCAGCCAGTAGGTGATGCGGAACAACCATCCCACCACCGGATCGTCCCCGTAGACCGCGTAGGTCGGCGGGTAGTAGCTCGGGATCACCTCGCGGGCCGGTCGCGGCGTCTGGTAGTACAGGTCGCACGCGGTACAGTGGGAGAGCGTGAAGCGACCGGGGACGCCATACTCGTAGTCACCCGCCTCCAGCACCGGTACCGCGTGCCGGTCCGATCGGCAAAGATCGCACACCGCCCCGGTCAGCTCCGCGTCGCGCACGGAGGCGTTCATGCCCGCTCGCGGCCGGCCGACCCGCTCCGCCATTCGGCCCGGATCTTCTGGAACAGGAAGCCGAAATAGCTCCGATTGGTGGGCACCGGGATCCCCGCGGCCACGAGGAGACGATGCACCTCGGGCAGGTTGTAGTTGGGAATGCTGGGAAACACGTGGTGCTCATAGTGGAGATACTGGCCGAAGGGCGCGATGATCCATCGCTCGACCAGGTTCAACCGGCTCGTCCGCGTCACCCACGCCTCCTGCGGCGACTCCGGATGGTAGCCCGCCTCGAAGCCGTGCTCGGCGATCGAGCGGACCCGGATCTGGAGCGGATAGAGCGTCATGATCGGCAGGACGTGCAGGAGCAGGTAGGCCCAGGGCCCGCCCGCCATCGTGAAGAGCGCCAGGAGCACGAGCTGCGTGATGGCCACCGGGACCATCGTGGCGGCCATGCGGACGAAGTAGGCCGGCGTGAGGCGCCGCCACGGGGAGACGGAGTACGTGGCGCGGTCGGACTGCGAGTACTGGAGCAGGCGCTTGATCGCGGAGACGAAGACGAGATCGCCGAGCAGGCCCTTCAGGATCGCGGCCGCCGACGCCTCCGGCTGGCTGAAGATGATGTCCGGGTCGCGATCGGTGTTCAGGTAGAGGTGATGATCCATGTGCGCGGTCCGGTGCCCCCCGCGCGTGTAGCCGAGGAGGTACGCGAAGAGGTTGCCGAATCCCTGGTTCAGGCGCGGGTCGTGGAACAGGGTGCCGTGGTCGCTCTCGTGGACGAGCTGCGCCGCGCAGTTGAAGTTGCGGATCGCCCAGAGCGCCAGGAGCGCGGCGGTCCACCAGCGGGGATAGAGCCCGAAGACCACCGGCACCGCCACGAACGACGCCAGCGCGCCGAGCACGTCCAGCGCGCTGCGGCCGTCGCGCATCCGGTGGACGGCTCGGAGCGCCTCGAGACTGATCGCGCCCGATTGGAGCGCTTCCCGGGCGGACCGGGGCGCGCCTACCGTCATGTCCTCGAGACCCGCTCCGCTCCGGCCCGCTTCGGTCGGTTCCCCTACTTTGTCGTTTCCCCCGCTGTAGTCGTTTCCATGGTCTGGGTGTCCTAGAGGGCCTTCATGCGGAGGATCTTGCGGGCCGCCAGCCCGATGCTGCCCCCGATCCAGCCCTTCGGGGTGAGCACGAAGCGGTCGCCCTGGGCCCTCAGGAAGCGATTGGCCAGCATGATCTCCAGGCGATCGGCCATGAGCACCTCCACCCCGCACACCGCCTGCATCTGGGCGAGCGTGAGGCGCTGATGGGGCGCGCGGGCCAGCTCGATCAGCAGCCGGACGGTGATCGAGCGGTCCGCGTGGGAATAGAACAAGCCGGCGGTGAGGAACAGGAACATCTGGAGCACGAGCCCGTTCACGAGCCCGAGCCGCCAGTCCGCGCCCACGAACGCGGGCGAGAGGAATCCCAGATCGGCCGGGGTCATGAGATAGAGCACGAGGTAGAGCGGCACCATGGGAGCGAAGGCCGCCAGCATCGAGGCGAACGCCTTCCGGGGCGCCACGAGATGGAACACCGCGGCCTGCACGATCAGCCACGTCGTGATGAGCAGTCCGCAGAGCACGAGACCCTTCAGCACCGCGGCGGCCCTAAGTGCCCACCTGGGCGTTGATCAGGCGCTCGAGGAAGGATCCCAGCGCGGCGACCCGCTCACCCGGCGCGAGGATCCGGTACGCGCCTGCCTCCTCCCGCACGTAGCCGCCCTGCAGGAGCTTCGGGCAGCCGGCGCTGGAAGATGAGGTTGACCGGCTGATCGCTGCCCTGAATCGCCGAGGACCTCGGCGCGCGACATGCCCTCGCGGCCCCGGAGCCGGAGCGACACCATCACGCTCATGGACGGGCTCAGACAGGCGAAGTAGGAGAAGCACCAGTAGCCGTGGAACATCAGGACCAGGAGCAGGAGGCCGTTCCCGAAGTCCACCCACGCGACCGTCTCCCGCCAGCCCGCGGGCAGGAAACCCAGATCGGGCGGGAGCAGCCAGAACGTCCCGGTGTACAGCACCACCGCGGCGGCGAACGCGCCGAGGAACACCCGGAACTCCTTGTTCCCGCGGTAGAAGCGGAGCGCGACCGCGCTCCCGAGCACCAGGAGCACCAGGGCCGCCGCGGAGAGGACCAGCCCTTTCATCTACTGCATCCACTTCTGGAAGTCGGTCACGAACTGCTGCACCGCTTCGTCGGTCTTGGGGTGGCCGACCATCGGCCGGAAGAACTTCGGGGGCACCGTGACGATGTCGGTGCCGGCCTGGAAGGCCTCGCTGATGTCCGCGATGTGCCGGATGCTGCCCACGATGATCTCGCAGGGCACCGCGCGCTCGCGGAAGGTCTCGCGAACCGAGCGGACCACCGAGGCCGCGTCGTAGCCCACGTCGCGGATGCGACCGTAGAAGAGGCTCACGTAGTTGGCGCCCGCCGCCGCCGCCATGACCGCCTGGCTATACGTCATGCAGCAGGTGCAGTTGACCCGGATGCCCGCGCCGGCGAGCTCGCTGATCACGGCGCAGCTCGTCCCAGCCGACCGGCACCTTGACGTTCAGGTTCGGGTAGTGGCCGAACTCGCGCACGAAGTCCTCGGCCTGGTCGATCATCTCCTCCGGCTGGGTCGAGAAGACCTCGACGCTCAGCGGGATGTCGTAGCCGTATCGCTGCACGAGCTCGATGATCTTCTTGATGTGATCTCGGAAGTCCGCCTTCTCTTCCTTGGCCAGGATCGACGGGTTCGTGGTGATGCCGGCGGGAAACCCGCGCTCCAGCGCCTCCTCGATCTCCACCAGGTTCGCCGAATCGACGAAGATCTTCATGATGTCTCCCTCCGGGCCCGCTCCGTCATTCCGTCACGGTCCAGTAGTAGTCGCCGGTGTAGCCGGCCTCGCGGAACAGGCGCCGCCAGCCCTCCGGATCCGAATAGGTGAGCGCGGTCAGCTGCCAGCGCTCGAACTTCTCGCGCTGCGTCTCGTCGAGCCACGAGTCGACCTGGACGTAGCGGTGGCGGCGGCTCACCCGCTCGATCTCGCCGAGCGCGCGGATGCAGTCCGCGCGGTCGAGGTTGTGCAGGGTGTTGATCGACACCACCAGGTCGAACGCCTTGTCCGCGAACGGCAGCCGCTCCGCCGTGCCGCGTGCGAGGAACGGCCGCACGTCGTCCTTCGCCTGGCCCAGCGCGTAGGCCGAGATGTCGAGGCCCGCGACGCGCAGCCCCCCGACAGGCGGCGCAGGTCGTGGAGCAGGAAGCCCTTGGCGCACCCGACGTCGAGCACGCGGTCGCCGGCCCGCAGCCGGTAGTGGTCGCGCATGCGCTCGGCGATCGGCACCCAGCGGCCGTCGTAGCGGTAGCCGCCGTAGCCCTGGCCGCGCTCGCCGTCGAAGTACTCGCGAGCGAATCGCGTCGCCACCTCGCGCTGGGCCGGGGCCGCGGCGGCGCGGGCCGCGATGTCGCGCGTGGCGCGCGGATAGCGGTCGAGGAGATCGACCTCAGCCATTCGCGATCGCTCCAAAGGCGACGAGGGTGGCCCGGAGGCCGTCCCGGATCGGCGTGAAGCGCAGGCCGGGCAGCGCGCGGGCCAGGCGGCCGGTGTCGAACCGGCGATGCGTGATCGGCCCCGTCCGCGCCACGCTCGTCACCGTGACCTCGTAGGGCACGAGGTCGCGAATCGTCTTCACCACGTCCGCGAACGACTGGCTCTGCCCGGTGGCCACGTTGTAGACGCCGTCGGCGCCGCTCCGGAGCAGGCCCGCGATCACCCGGGCCGCGTCGTCGACGTAGACGTGGTCGCGCTCTTCCTCCCCCGCCCCGAAGATCCGGACGGTCCGGTCACGCGCCAGGGAGCGCGCGAAGGCATTGGGCCCGTAGGAGGCGTGCGGATCGCCGGGGCCGTAGACGCCGGTCACCCGGAGCGTCAGCAGCGGAAAGCCGCCCGCGCGGGCCGCGCTCTCCATCACCCGCTCCCCCACGTACTTGCCGATCGCGTAGTAGCCGGCGGGCGAGACCGGCGTGTCCTCGGTGACCGGCGGCTCGCCGAAGCCGTAGGCCGCGTCCGAGCCCACGTAGACGAGGCGGGCGAGGCGACGCCCCTCGAGATAGGCGGCCAGGTTCGCGGCCATCGTGGTGTTGGCAAGAAGAGTGGCGGGGGTCTGGCCCCGGTCCGGGGTCAAGGCGGACGCGAACACGAGCGCGGTGCCGGGCCCACCACCCCGTCGAGGACGGCCAGGGCATCCGCCCGCGTGAGGTCCAGCGTCCGTGACGAATGCGCGACCACCTCGACGCCGTCGCCCGCGAGCCGGGCGTGGAGCGCCCGGCCGAGGAAGCCGCTGGCGCCCAGGATCACGACCCGCGCCGGCATCCCGCTCATCGGGTCAGGCTCTCCCAGCGCATCGGCGCGGCCTGGAGGCGGGGGTGGGAGACGAGCAGGTGCCAGACCACCGCCTGGAACGCCTCGGTGTGCGCGGTGACCCGCTCCGGGTTCACGGTGGGGATGATCACGCACGCGTCGGCGACCGTGGCGGTGAAGCCGCCGTCGCGGCCGACGATGCCGCCGATGCGGGCCCCCACCGTCTTGGCGTACTCCAGCGCCCGCACGAGGTTGATGCTCACCTTGCGCTCCGCGTCGCCGCCGCCGACCGAGAAGACGAGCACGCAGTCCCGGGGGCCGAGCCGGCTCCCCCTGAGCCAGTTGGCGAACGAGGTGTCCCAGCCGTCGTCGTTGATGCGGGCGGTCAGCTCGGAGACGTTGTCGGTGGGCGTGTAGGCCTCGAAGCCCGCGATCTTCCGGAAGTCGTTGACCGCGTGGGAGGCGTTGCCGGCGCTGCCGCCGACGCCGAGGACGAACAGCCGGCCGCCGCCGTCGCGCGCCTCCGCGAGAGATCGACCAGGCGCGTGACCGCTGCGTGATCGATCCGCGCCGCCACCTGCGAGGCCTCGGCGAGGTACTTGGCGACGAAGTTCATTGGGATCCTCTATTCGGGCGAGCACCACGTCGACCGCGTCGGCCAGATCGGCGACGCGGGCGTCCGCGACGCGCACTCGCTGTAAGGGCGGTCGATGAGCACCGTGTAGCAGCCGACGGCTCGCCCCGCGTCGATGTCCCGCCACCGGTCGCCGACCACGAACGAGGCGGGCAGGTCGAGCGTCCAGTTCCGCGCCGCCGCCTCGAGCATGCCGGGCCGGGGCTTGTGGCACGCGCAGTCGTCGCCATCGGCGTGCACGCACACGAGGATGTCGTCGACGTCGACGGCCGCGCGCAGAGGAGCGTGCATGGGGTCGAGCGTCTCCGGGGTGAGTGTGCCGCGTGCGACCTCGGGCTGGTTGGTGAAGACGATCGGCCGCAGACCCGGCCGCCTTGAGCCGTGCGACCTGCGCGGGCGCCTCCGGGGAGATCCGGAACTCCGCGAGGGTGACCGCGGCGTGCGCGCGGCCGTCGCGCACGAACGTCTCGACCAGCACGCCGTCGCGATCGAGGAAGGCCGCGCGGCGGCTCATCGGCGCCCCGGACGGCCCATCGCCACGTACTCGACGCCCGGCAAGTCGGCGACGGCGCGTCCATCACCCCGACGCAATCGATGACCACTGGCCGGCGCATCGCTCGGAACCCGCCCCCAGGCGGCGTGGCGAACTCGTCCCAGTCGGTGAGGATCAGCAGGCAGTCGGCGCCGTCGAGGGCGGTGTCGCGCTTTCCACCAGGGTGGCGCGCCACGTCCGCCGTCTGCGCCTTGACCAGCGGGTCGTACGCGCGCACCTCGGCGCGGCCCCGAGGTCGTCGATCACCCGCAGGGCCACCGAGTTCTTGGTCGACCGCGTGTTCTTCTTGTAGGCGAGGCCCCACACCGCGACCACCGCCCGGGCATCGCGATCGAGCACCGCGATCGCTGGAGCTGGCGCTGGACCCAGCGATAGCGACGAGTATTGTGGGCGAGCAGCGTCTCGACGTAGGCGACGTCGACGCCGTGGCGCTGCCCGAGCCCACGAAGCGTGACGAGGTCGCGCTCGAGGTTCCCTCCCGCCATGCCGAGGCCCGGGCGGATGTAGGCGGCGGGTCCGATGCGGCGATCCAGACGAAGGGCGGGCACCATCTCGGACCAGTCCGCCCCGACCGCTTCGCAGAGATCGGAGAGCGTGTTGGCGTAGGTCACCGCCCCGAACAGGTAGAGGTTGATCGCGGTCTTGGTGAGCTCCGCGCTCTCGTAGCCCATCGGCAGGATCGGGCAGTCGAAGCGACGGAGCCCCTCGTCGAGCGCGGCGGGAAGCGGCCGGGACGGATCGGCGGAGCCCACGATGATCCGCTCCGGATGGAGGAACCGCTGCACCGCGTTGCCGAAGATGAGCGTCTCGACCCAGTAGTACACGCGATCCCGGCCCCCGGCCGGCGAGATCGATCCGCGCGGCGAGAGCGCGCGTGGATCCGGGAGAAACCTGGCTCATCAGGACCAGGGTGGATCCGGGCCGGAGGTGCGGGACGGCGGCTTCGATCAGACGGTCGACGACCGAGACGTCGCTCCCGTTGTCTGCGTCCGTGGGGATGTCCCGCGAGACGATGACGAGGTCGCACTCGGCCAGCGCGGCGGGATCGCTCGAGAAGCTCATCCGCTCTCGATGCGCCGCGAAGAGCTCCGGGAGCGCGGGCTCGTGCACCGGCAGCGCGCCCCGGCGGAGCCACTCGACCGGCCCACGATCGAGGTCGACCGCGACCACCGCGATCCGAGCGAGGCCCAGCCGACGCTCGAGATGATCCCGAGGTGGGAGAGGCCCGAGGAAGCCGGTCGGGCGGTCGCTCACGAGCCGCCCTCGGGGCGGCCGGCGGCCGCCGCTGCACCGTGCGCGACAGCCACAGGTCGTTCTCGCACGACGTCACCCCGGTCGCGACCATCTCCTCGAAGTGCCGGATGTCGGCGGCCCAGGTGGGATCCGGGCCGTGCGCCACCTCCCGGCTTTCGTCCGGCACGCCGCTGGGCCGGCGCCGGCGGAGGATCAGAAGCTCGCTCTTGCCCCACTTCGTGAGCCCGTTCATCTCGAGTGCGCCCTCCTCGCCGAGCACCTCGATCCGCCACCGATTCTTCCAGGACAGGAAGCTGCACTCGATGGTCGATGCTACGATCGGATGTGGCGAGGATGCAGTGGTCGAAGCCCTTGAGCTCGTGGCCGCGACGCTCCCACACGCGAAACTCGGCACCGAAGCGGCCGAACACGAAGCCGGTCAGGTCGATCAGGTGGCGGGCCATGTCCTCGAGGACTCCGAGCCGGCTGTCCCGCCACGTACCGGCGATGTTCCCGGCCGTGCCGTTGCCGTAGAACATCCGCACCCGGTAGAGGCGTCCGATCGTGCCCGCCTCGCAGGTGCCGCTTGAGGGCCACCACGTTGGGCTCGAACCGAAAGTTGTACGACGTATACCAGATCGGCGCCGGGGCCCGGCTCACCCGTTCAGGTGCGCGGCCGTCTCGGCGGTCCAGGATCAGCGGCTTCTCGACCAGCACGTGCTTGCCGCGCGTCGAGGAAGAACTCCATCAGTCGGAGCTTCACGTCGTTCGGCACGGCCAGCACCGCCGCATCGTAGCGCGTTGTCGGGGCAGTCGTCGGGTGGCGGAAGTCGGCGGCGGGATTGAACGGGTCGACGGTCGCCACACACCGGTCACCCAGCACCGCGCTTGCGCTTGCCGCCGATGTTGCCGAGGCCGACGACCACGTATCTCATTCGAAGTGCGCCCGCTTTTCGATCAGGTTGATCTTCTCGTCCACCTCGTCCGGGGCGATCGGCACGTTGCCCTGACGCTCGCAGGCGAGGGCGGCCGCGACCGAGCCCAGGATCGAGGCGATGACGATGTTGCCGGGTGGCGGCCAGCGAGAGCGACGCGTAGCGCGAGGAGCGCGTCGCCGGCGCCGATCGGGTCCTCCAGGCGTTCGACGAGGCTGTCGACCGTGAAGAACTCGCGCGGCATCGGGCCCGGGCGTGCGGTAGCCGAGGACGCCCGCGCTCGCCGAGCTTCAGGATCAGTGCTTGCAGCCGGGCGCGCCGGAAGAGCTGCGAGCGCGAGCGGCCGCACCACCGAATCCTGATCGCCGAGCGCGAACCGCGCCTCGCGCTCGTTCGGCGTCAGCAGATCGAAGTCGGTGAAGTCCAGGATATTGCCCCAGCGGTTCGACACCTGGCTGTCCGCCACCTTGAGCGCGCCGGCCGGGCACGCGCTCGCGCAGGATCGCGGATGCGTCTTGGCGGTTGAAGATGCCGTGGCGGAAGTCGCTGAAGATCACCACGTCCGCGCGGCTGTCCGCCATCGAGTCGCTGAGGAACGCGCAGCGCCTTGCTCCGAGACCGCGCCGGTTGTCGACCCGGTCGACCTGGAGCATCTTGTAGCCGTCCGCGATGAACCGCTCCTTCTGGGTGGTCGGCCGGGTCCGATCGACGAAGGCGTGCACCACGACCCCGGCCTCGTCCAGATCCTTCAGCACGAAGTCCTTGGCCGCGTCGTTGCCGAGGACGGTCGAGAAGGAGACGTCGGCGCCCGCCGCCTTCACGTGCTTGGCTACCACCGCGGCGCCGCCCGCGAACACCTCGGTCCGCTCGTGCTTGACGCTGAAGGTCGGCGACTTCGCGGTGGCGCCCGAGCAGCGAGCAGTAGCTATAGGTGTCCACGATCGTGTCGCCGACCACGTGCACCCGCAGACCCGTCGCATCTGCCGGAGAGCGTCTCGCGAAGATCGATCGAACCCGAAGCCCTCCGACTCCATCAGGGCCAGCAGCTTCTCGACGCCGAGCTTCGGCGGGGCCGCCTCGATCAGCGCGCGACGAGGAGTAGACGACGTCGCCGGGCGTGAACACGATCTCGCCGCCGTAGCTTTCCAGCGTGTCGATCTCCTCCTGCGTCTTGGCGGGCACGCCCTCGGAGAAGTACTCGTAGCCCTTGGCGAAGTAGTCGGGCTGCAGGTACTTGATGTGCTGCGATCGGCGTCGGGTTCGGGTCGATGATCACGTAGTCGACCATCTCGAGCGCGGCGAGGTTGGCCGCGCGCAGCTCCTGCGGGCACGTACGGCCGGAAGGCCGCCTTGGTGACGTGCTCGTCGGCGGTGAGGCTCGCGATCAGGAGTCCGCCTTCTCCTTGGCGTACATCAGGTGCCGCAGATGTCCCGGATGGACGATGTCGAACATCCCGTGGCACATGATGACGCGTCTTCGTGCGCGGGGCCGCGGGCCGATGGCCGCGCGCCAGCTCCTCGAGCGTCTTCATCTTCTGCCGGTAGTCGGCCTTCATCGCGCCAGGTGCTCGAACCACGTGTGGGTCGCCGCCTCGATCGTTCTCGGGCGTCCACAGCGGCGCCGCCCGCCAGTCCTCGATCTGGCCGAGCATCGCCGCGACGCCCTGCTCGAACGACACCTCGGGCTCCCAGCCGAGCGCGCCGCTGGATCTTGCCGATGTCGGCCCACGTGCAGTCCGGCTCGCCCGGGCGCTTCGGCAGGTGCACCACGTCGCCGCCGATCAGCTCCACGAGCCGGTTGACGGTCTGCGGGTCGCCCGCGCCCGAGGTTGAAGACCTCGCCGTCTCGGCGGACTCCGCGGCCAGCAGGAACGCCCGCGCCACGTCGGTCACGAACACGAAGTCCCGCGGCTGGGTGCCGTCTCCGACGACGGTGAACGGCTTGCCGTGGAGCTTCTGCGCGAGGAACACGCCGAACACCGCGCCGTAGGCGCCGGTGGTGCGCACGCGTGGACCGTAGACGTTGAACATGCGGATCGAGATCACGGGCAGCCGGTACACCTGGGCCCAGTGCAGCGCCGCGCTCTCGCCGAGGTACTTGCTGAGCGCGTACGGATACTCGGGCCGGATCGGCGGCCTCCTCCGTGGTCGGCAGCTCGGTGGCGAGCCCGTAGCACGACGACGAGGCCGCGTAGACGAACTTGCGCACGCCCGGCGCGCCGCGCGGCCTCGAGCACCGCGAGCGTGCCGTCGACGTTGGCCCGCATGTAGTCGAGCGGCCGCTCGATCGACGGCACGATGTCGCCGATGCCGCCGAAGTGGAACACATAGTCGGCGTCGCGGAACAGCGGCGTCGTCCGGCGCCAGCGCGCACATGTCCACGGTGCGAAGCTCGACGCGCGGATCGCGCCGCGTGCTGCGCGAGATTCTCGCGTCGGCCCGGTGACCAGGTTGTCGATCACGACGACCTGAATAGCCCTCGGTCGACCAGCAGATCGACCATGTGGCTGCCGATGAAGCCCGCTCCGCCGGTGACGACGGCGCGCGGCATCGCTCAGGCCAGGCCCGACGCCTGAATCGTCTTGACGTTGTAGTAGCGGATGTCGTCGAGCGGGTCGGGATCCGCCCGGCCCGGAAGGCGCGACACAGGTCGATCGACCGCGTCCTCGATGGTGCGCTCGGGCGACCAGCCGAGCTCGCGCTTGATCTTCTCGGACGAGACGTGATACGAGCGCAGTGTCGTTGCTCGGCGCCGTCTCGAGCCGCGATCGGGCCCAGCTCGGGCATCTCCCGCGCTCACGATCGTCTCGCACCATCTCGCCGAGCTCGGCGACCGTGTGGTTCTGGTAGGCGGCGTTGAAGGTCTGCCCCGCGATCATGCTCGTCCGGCATGTCGAGCAGCTCGACGTAGAGATCGTGATGTCCTCGATGTGGATGTTGGGGCGCTTCTGGCGCCCGCCGAAGATCGTGATGCGCCGCTTGTTGACCGCGAGGTTGGTGAGGATGTTGACCGTCAGATCGAGCCGGAGCCGCGGCGAGTACCCGCAGACCGTGGCCGGCCGGATGATGACCGTCGTGAAGTCGGGCGCCTGATACCGGAGCAGGATCGGCTCGCACATGCCCTTGTACTTGTTGTAGTCGGTCAGCGGCACGAGCGGATGGTCCTCGGTCACGTCGGGGGCGTCGCTGACGCCGTACACGCTCGATGTGGACGCGTAGATGAAGCGGCGCGACTCCGGCGCGCCGGGCGACGTCGACGAGGGGCTCGAAGCAGTCGTAGTTGATCGACCGGCTGAGCGTCGGATTGAGCTCGAAGCTCGGGTCGTTCGAGATGCACGCGAGGTGGATGACGGCATCGACCCCCGCATCTGGCGTTCGAGGAGCGCCCGGTCCCGGATGTCCGCCTTCACCGAGCTCGAGGGCCGGGTCCTCGGGCAGCACGTCGGCGCCGAAGAGAAAGAGATCGACGACCCGAACCCGATAACCGGCGGCCAGGAGCTTCGGGACCAGCACGGCTCCGACGTAGCCACCGCCGCCAGTGACGAGCACCGTCGGACGATGTCCTCGCCATGTCAGGACCTCCGCGCGACGGAGCCCGTGCCGCACGTGGATCGACCACCACGGCTGCGCGATCGCCCGCAGCGCCTTCAGGATATTCCGGGCGGACACGGCCTTGGATCGGCCGTGGGAGCGGTCCAGGTGGGTGAGGCCCGACCTCGACGTAGCTATAGCCGGCGTGTAGCGCGTGGACGAGCATCTCGGTGAGGAAGTAGAAGCCGCCCGCGGTCTTCGGCAGGACTGCGCGCGAGCGCGATCGGATAGATGCAGGGGCCCTGGTAGTATTGCATGCGAAGGCCGAAGAGCACGTTGACGAGCGGGTCGACGTCCAGGTCAGCAAGCGGCGGTGGAGCTGGCGCGCCCGCGGGTTCTGGTGGTACGGGCGCCACGATGTCAGCCGGCCCGACGGCCGCGAAGATGTCGCGGATGGAGTCGCGAGCGATCTCCCCGTCGCGCGGCGAGGAAGCTGAAGTAGTCGAGCTTCGCCTCGTCGAGCGCGCGCTCGTAGGCCGCCGCGATGCCCAGATTCCGAGGCTGGTGGACGGCCCGGATCCGAGCGTTCTCCTCGGCGAGGCGGTCGGCGAGCTGTCCCGTCGCGTCGCGGCTGCCGTCGTCGACGATCAGGATCTCGTACTCGCGAGCACCTGCTCCGCGGCCCAGACGATGTCGCGACCGCGCGCTCGAGATTCTCCGCCTCGTTGTACGCAGGCACGAACACGCTGACGCGACGGCGGTGCGTCAGCTCAGTATGGTCCGGCGAAGGTGGCCTGGACGTCGGTGACGCCGCGTCCCGATCGGCGTCCCCGTCCTCAGCACGTCGAGGCACGCCTGCGCGATGGTCAGCGGGTTGGGATGGAACGCGTCTTCGAGCGGGTGCGAGACCGGCGCCGGGCAATCGGGCGGCGTGACACGACGCACCGGCGCCTTGAGATGGTCCCAACCCTTCTCGGCCGCGATCGCGGCGACCTCGGCGGAGACGCCGCAGAGAGCCCAGCTCGTGTCGGCCACCACCAGGCGCCCCGTCTTCCGAAGCGATCGCAGGATCATCTCCTCGTCGAGCGGCCGCGACGCTGCGCAGATCGATCACCTCGGCGTCGACGCCCTGCTCGGCCAGGATCTCGGCAGCCCGCACCGCCTCGTAGGCCATGAGCGAGACGCCGACGATCGTGACGTCGGTCCCGGGCCGCACGACCTTGCCCTTCCCGAACGGCACCGCCACGGGTTCCTCCGGCACCTCGCCCTCGAGCTCGTAGAGCGCGCGATTCTCGAGCAGCACCACCGGGCCGGTGCCCTGGAGCGCGCTGACCAGCAAGCCCTTCGCGTCGGCGGGGGACGCGGGAAGGCCACGTAGAGTCCCGGGAAGTGCGCGAACACCGCCTGCAGGCTCTGGGAATGCGTCGCGCCCTGCCCCCATCCGCGGCCCACGATGCCGCGGAACACCACCGGCACGCCGCCCCGGTTGCCGAACATGTACCGCCACTTGGCGGCCAGGTTGAAGAGCTGGTCCATGCACAGGAACATGAAGTCGTTGCGCGGATGCACGACGACCGGACGCTTGCCGACCGCCGCAGCGCCGATGGCGATGCCGGTCATCGCGTTCTCGCCGTTCGGGATGTCGAAGACGCGCGCGGGGCCGAACCGACGGTAGGCCTCCGCGGTCGTGCCGAAGATCCCCTTGAAGTCGTCGACGCCGATCCCGGTCACGAAGATGCCGGGTCCGCTTCCATGCACTGGACGGTCGCTTCGCTGATGGCCTCCCACGTAGGTCGAGTCGCTCTCATGGCGTCCTCAGTAGGTGCCGGTGGTCAGGTCCTCGACCGTCGGGGAAGGAGCGCGCGCGCCGCGACGACCGCCGCGTCCACCTCGTCCTGGCTTGCCCGCTTCATCGCCTGCGATCTCGTCCGGCGTGCACACCCCGTCGCCCAAGAGCCGCTCGGACGCGTGTCGGATGGGGCAGCGGGCGATCCACGCATCGACCTCGGCCTTCGTCCGATATCCCTTGTCGTAGTCCCACAGCGGGCCGACGTGCTCGCGCCACCGGTAGGTGGTGCACTCGAGGAAGAACGGCCCGGCGCCGCGCCGGGATGCGCGACCGCTTCGCGGGCCGCGGCGTAGACCGCGAAGACGTCGTTGCCGTCCACCAGGCGCGCGGGCATGCCGTACGAGGCGGCCCGCGCGTGGATCGGCACCGTCACCGGCTGGCGAACCTCGAGCCGTGTGTGGGTCGAGAAGCCGTTGTTCTCGCACACGAAGAGCACCGGGGCGCGCCGCATCACCGCGAAGTTCAGTGTCTCGTGGAAGATGCCCTCCTCCACGGTCCCGTCGCCGAAGAAGCTGACCGCGACCTGATCCCGGCCGTCCATCGCGAAGGCGAGCGCGGTTCCCACCGCGACCGCCATGGTCTGGCCGAGGATCGCGGAGGACGCGATGATCCCGGCGTCGGGATCGTTGAGATGGACGGAGCCGCCACGTCCTCGCGCGCAACCCGTCTCGCGTCCGTAGAGCTCGGCCACCATGCCGGCGAGGTCGCCCCCCTTGGCCAGGTAGTGGGCGTGACAGCGGTGGCCGCTGTAGACGATGTCGTCGCGGCGGAGCGCGGCGCACACGCCGACCGCGACCGCCTCCTGGCCGATCGAGAAGTGCGTCGGCGTCCGCATCTCCTGCGACGGGTAGAGATCCGCGAGCGTCTCCTCGACGCGGCGGATGCGGAGCATGCTGCGTAGCAGGTCCACTCGCGAAGCGGCCGTCATCGCCCCCACCTAGCTACGAGGAGCGTCTCGGCGACGACGCTCTTGGTCACCAACCGGCTACCTGCTCGGGGGCCGATGGGCGACGCCGACGCGATGCGCTATGGAGTATTTAGTACTTGTTATTCATATGGTTATAAGAACTCTTGGCTGCCGGTCGTACTGGAGCTGATCCTCGACGGACGTCGGTAAGCACGCATAACTTGCATCGGCCATGCCAAGGGGGCCCGTGGCGGCCCGCCAGCGGGCCGCTGTTCGACGCCCTGAGGCCTTGCTAGAATGGGCCGCCATGGCACCCGGCTCCGCCGCGCCGCTCGTCGGCATCCTCATGGGCTCGAAGTCCGACTGGGACACCATGCTGAACGCGGCCAAGGCCCTCGACGCCCTCGGCATCCCCTACGAGGTCAACGTGATGTCCGCCCACCGCACGCCCGCGCTCGTGGACGAGTACGTGAGCGGCGCCGAGGAGCGCGGCCTCGAGGTCATCATCGCGGGAGCCGGCGGAGCCGCCCATCTGGCCGGAGTGAGCGCGGCGCGGACCCTGCTGCCGGTCCTCGGCGTGCCGATCCAGTCCAAGGCGCTCAACGGGATGGACTCGCTGCTGTCCACCGTGCAGATGCCGGCGGGCATCCCGGTCGGCACGCTGGCGATCGGCAACGCGGGGGCCACCAACGCGGGGCTGCTCGCCGCCGCCATCCTGGCCAACAAGCATCCCCACATCCGCGCCGCGCTCCGGAAGTACCGGGACGCGCAGACGCAGGCCCTGCTGGCCAGACCGATCCGCGCACGTAGCGCGATCTCACGCACGGAGGCACGCCATGACGACCATGAGCCCGTTCCGCACCCAGCTCGAGCAGGCGGTCAACGCCCGGCACAGCCGGATGAATCCGTTCACCGAGAAGTGGGTCAACGGCGAGCTGACCCGGGCCCAGCTCGGCCAGTGGGTGTGCCAGCACTACCAGTACGTCTCGCAGTTCTCGCGCTGGTGCGCGCTGGTGTACGGGGGCTGCCCGGATCCGGACGCCTGTGACTTCCTGCTCGAGAACATCATCGAGGAGGAGTCCGGCACGAAACACGTCGATCTCCTCATCCGCTTCGGCGAGGCGTGCGGGGTGAGCCGGACCGAGGTCGAGAGCACGCGGCAGCTCCCGAGCACCCGCGGCCTGACCGCGTGGTGCTACGAGACGGCGCGCAAGCCCTTCCACGTGGCGGCGGCCGGGCTGCTGGTGGGGCTCGAGTCGCAGGTGCCGGGCATCTACAAGCGCAACCTGCCGCCGCTCAAGACCCACTACGGCTTCACCGACCACGAGGTGGAGTTCTTCGCGATCCACATCGAGGCCGACGAGATCCACGGCGAGCGGGGCTACCAGATCGTGGAGCGCCACAGCACGACCCCCGAGAAGCAGCGCGACGCCGCGGAGGCCGTGCGCGAGGCGACCGAGATGCGCTGGCAGTACATGACCGGGCTCCATCGCGCCTTCGTCCTCAAGGAAGACGCGTGAGCGGGCCCCGGCACGTCGCCTCGCTGGACGAGGTGCCGGCCGGGCAGCTCAAGCTCGTGGAGCTCGACGGCACCCGGATCGTGCTCGCCCGGATCGGCGACGCGGTCTACGCGTGCGGCGACGTCTGCTCCCATCGCGGCGGCCCGCTGAGCCAGGGCAAGCTCAACGGGAGCCGGCTGGCCTGCCCGTGGCACGGCTGGATGTACGACGTGCGCACCGGCCAGTGCCTCTTCCCGGGCCGGGGCGCGAGCGTGCCGGTCTATCCGGTGCGCGTGGACGAGGGCGCGATCTTCGTGGAGCTGCCGTGATCACGGTCAAGCGGCTCACCCTGGAGGACGCGCTCGTGCTGCTGGCCGCCGCCGAGGCGAAGGCGCGCGAGATCGGCGTCACCGAGACGATCTGCGTCTGCGACGACGGCGGCCACCCGATCGCGCTCCACCGCATGACCGGCGCGCGCATCACCGGCGTGGAGATCGCGATCGCCAAGGCCTTCACCGCCGCCGGGCACCGGCGCGCGACGCACACGTTCAATCAGCCGCCGGCCGGACCCGCCCTGCCCGGCAACGAGGCCTTCGGCATCCACGCCATGCATCCCGGCCGCTTCGCGGTCTTCGTGGGCGGCTTCCCCATCGAGGTGGACGGCGACGTGGTCGGCGGCATCGGCATCAGCGGGGGCACCGGTGAGCAGGACACGGCGGTCGGCACCGCCGCGCTCGACGCGTTCCGGCAGCACGTGACCGGCTGAAGCCCCGCGCGGTCGGCGGGATCGGCCTAGTGGACCACGGTCGGCGCGGCCGCCTTCGGATCCAGCCGGCGTAGCGCCGCGAACTCGCCCTCGGCCAGCGCCGTCTGTCCCGCCCCACGGTACGCGTGCGCGAGCCAGAAGCGGAAGCGGGGCGCCGAGGGATGAAGCTGCACCGCGCGCGCGAGCGGGACGATCGCGTCGGCCGCGCGGCCCTGTTCGAGCAAGGCCTGGCCGAGGAAGCGCAGGGTCTCCCCATCGCGGATCAGCTCCACCGCGGTGGCGAGGTCGGCCCGAGCGCCGTCGGACCGGGGGATGCCGCGGGCCCGGCGCAGGAGCGGGAGCGCCTCGTCGGATCGTCCCTGAACGAGATAGAGCACGGCGAGCCGCTCGGCGCCGTCCGGAGCATCCGGCTGCCGCGCCACGTAGCTCCGCAAGGCGCCCTCCGCCTCGACGTAACGGCCGCGGAGCAGCGCGACCGAGCCGAGGTTGAGGTGGCTCAGGGCGTACGTGGGCCGGAGCGCCACCGCCCGGCGGAGATGCTCCTCCGCCTCGCCCAGGCCTTGCGGGTCCGGACGATGGTGCATGAGGGCCACGCCCAGGTTGTTATGGCAGCGGGAGCAGAGCGGATCGACCTCCACCGCCCATCGCCAGAGCGTCTCGGGATCTCGCCACACGTGGCTCTGGCTCCACGTCAACGCCGCGAGCGCGCCGAGCATCAGCACGATCCCGCCGCCCGCCAGCGCCATGGCGGCGCGCCGCACCCGGCCCGCCCGGTGGAGCTCGAGCAGGCGCACGAGCCCGTAGCCGGCCAGGACGAGGAATCCGACCTGGGCGAGATAGCTGTAGCGGTCCGCGACCATCTGGATGCCCGAGTGCACGACTCCGCTGACCGGCGCGACGAAGGCGGCCGCGTGCGCCCACGCGGCCAGCGCGCCCGGCGCGCGGCGCCGGAGCGCGAGCAGGACGCCGGTCACCGCGAGCAGGGCAAGCAGCGGGATCAGGAACCGCGCATCCACGAGGCTCACCTGGGCGGGCACCTCGTAGAGCGGGGACAGATCGGCCGGCCACACGAGCTTCAGCGGATAGAAGCAGACGCTGTAGGCGATCAGTCCGATGCGGGCCGCGATGCCGTAGCCGCCATAGTCGCTGAACTCGGCCCCCTGGCTGCGGGCCCACGCGGCCACCCCCGCGCCCGCGAGCGCGAGCGCGCAGTAGGGCAGCTTCTCCACGAGCACCCGGCGCCACTCCACACGCCATCGCCGGAGCGGATCGGCGTCGAGGATGAGCAGCGTGAGCGGCAGGCTCATGGCCGTCCCCTTGGACAGGAGCGCCGCCGCGAAGGCCACGAGGGAGGCGACGCCCCAGCCCATGCGGCGACGGTCGTCGGGCGCGCCGACCGCGCGCAGGTAGGCCAGGACCGCGAGGAGGTAGAACACCGCGCACAGCAGGGTGGCGCGGTCGGAGATCCACGCGACGGATTCGGCCCGCTGAGGATGGAGCGCGAAGAGCAGCGCGGCCAGCGCGGCGCCCACTCTGCTGTCCACGCTGGTCTCCCGCGCGGCGGCCAGCAGCCGGCCGGCGACCCAGTAGACGAGAACCGCGTTCACCGCGTGCAGCAGCAGGCTGGCCAGGTGATACCCCCACGGATCCATCCGGCCGAGGGTGTGGTCGAGGGCGAACGTCAGCCACGTGAACGGCATGTAGTGGCCCATCAGGGTGTTCGTGAACATCCACCCGATCTGGCTCGCGTCGAATCCCCGGTATCTGAGATTCGCCACCAGATTGATGTCGTCGTCCCAGGTGAATCCGCCCTGGAGCGCGGGCCAGAAGGCCGCACACGTCACCAGGAAGATGCCGACCGGGAGAAGGACGGCGGGGAGCCTCCGCATCGCGACCCCATTGTCGCCCGGTCGATTTTTGGGGTCGATGCTTTTTCGGGTCGGTTAGACTGATCCTGATGTTGCGTCCCGCCTGGCGGGCAGCGCCGTTCGCTCTCGCCCTCGTGACCGCCGTGGTCTTCGCCCCCGTCCTCCGCGCCGGCTTCCTGGACTGGGACGACCCCATCAATTTCCTGGAGAATCCGTACTACCGCGGGCTCGGCGGGCCGCAGCTCCGCTGGATGCTGACCGCGAACGTCATGGGCCACTGGATCCCGGTGACCTGGCTGACGCTCGGCGCCGACTTCGCGCTGTGGGGCATGAACCCGTTCGGGTACCACCTCACGAATCTGGGGCTGCACGCGGCGAGCGCCGCGCTCTTCTATCTCGTCTCGCGGCGCCTGCTGGGGCTCGCGATGCCCGCGGCCTCTCCCGACATCGCCAGCCTCGGGGCGACCGTGGCCGCGCTCTTCTTCGCGGTGCACCCGCTGCGCGTGGAGTCCGTCGCGTGGATCACCGAGCGGCGCGACCTCACGTCGGGCCTGTTCTTCCTCCTCACGATCCTCGCGTACCTGAAAGCCCATGAGCGCGCGCCCACCGTGGCCCGGGGCTGGCGCTGGATCTCGCTGGGCGCGGCCCCACTGGCGCTGGCCTCCAAGTCCATCGTGATGGGCCTGCCGCTGGTCCTGGTCATCCTCGACATCTACCCGCTGGGCCGCCTCGGCCCTCGGGTGCGGGACTGGTGGAGCGCCGAGGCCCGGCCGGCCTGGCGCGAGAAGATCCCGTTCGCGCTGCTCGCGGTCGCCGCCGGCGCGGCGGCGTACCTGGTCCAGCGGAGCGCTGGGTACCTGAACCCGGTGGACCCGGCCGCCCGGGTCGGCATGGTCGCGTACAACGTGTGGTTCCACGTCTGGAAGACGGTGGCGCCGCTCAACCTCGGCCCCATCTACGAGCTACCTTCGCGGGTGAATCCGCTCGAGCGCAAGGGCCGCGGCGGGTGGGGCTGCTCACGACATCTGGACCTTCATCCCGCCGGTGCGCTCGTGCGCCCTCTCGGATCGGGACGCGGTCGAGATCGGGCGGGAAGGCCGCTACGACATGTACGACCTCTTCATCGACCCGCCGGTGCCGCTCGTGCCGCGCCAGCTCCGCGTGGAGGTGTCCGAGCGCGTGCAGGCCGACGGATCCATTCTCCGCCCGCTCGACGAGACTCAGGCGCGCGCCGCGGTGGCCGAGCTCGGCGCCCTGGGCGTGGAGGCGATCGCGATCTGCCTGCTGCACGCCTACCGGAACCCGGCGCACGAGCGGGCGCTCGCCCGGCTCTGCGCGGAGCTCGCCCCCGGCGTGCCGGTCTCCTGCTCCTCCGACGTGGTGCCCGAGATCCGCGAGTACGAGCGCACCTCCACGACCACCGCCAACGTGTACGTGATGCCGCTGATGTCGCGCTACCTGGACGATCTCGAGCGCAAGCTCCAGGGACTCGGCATCCCGGGACGGCTCTACGTCATGATGTCGGCCGGCGGCATCGCGACCCCCGAGACCGCCAAGCGCGTGCCGATCCGGCTCGTGGAATCGGGCCCCGCGGCGGGCGCCCTCGCGGCGGCGCGCATGGCCCGCCAGGTCGGCATGGACCGCGTGCTGTCCTTCGACATGGGCGGCACCACCGCCAAGGCCTGCGTCATCGACCGCGGCGAGCCGCTGCTCGCGCGCGAGTTCGAGGTCGCGCGCGCGGATCGGTTCAAGAAGGGCTCCGGCCTGCCGATCCGCGTGCCGGTGGTGGAGCTGATCGAGATCGGGGCGGGCGGCGGCTCCGTGGCCCGGGTGGACCGCATGGGGCTGCTCAAGGTGGGCCCCGACAGCGCGGGAGCGGATCCGGGCCCGGCGTGCTACGGCCTGGGCGGCCGCGAGCCCACCGTCACCGATGCCGACCTGCTCCTGGGCTATCTCGATGCCGACTTCTTCCTGGGTGGCCGCATGCGCCTCGACGTCGACGCGGCCCGCCGCGCCATCGAGGAGCGCGTCGCGCGCCCGATGGGACTCGAGCTCACCGACGCGGCCTGGGGGATCCATCGGGTGGTCAACGAGAACATGGCGGGCGCCGCGCGCGTGCACGGCATCGAGCGCGGCAAGGACCTGCGCGGCTACCCTCTCTTCGCCTTCGGCGGCGCGGGGCCGGTGCACGCCTGGCAGGTCGGGCGCATCCTCCGCGTGCCGCGCGTGCTCGTGCCGTTCGGGGCGGGCGCGCTCTCGGCCTACGGGCTGCTGGCCGCGCCGCTCGCGTTCGACTTCGTGCGCACCGCGCCGCAGCGCATGGCCGCGGCGGACTGGGCACAGATCAACCGCCTCTTCGACGAGATGGAGACGGAGGGCCGCGCGCATCGTGCGCCGCGCCGGGGTGGCCGACCGGGACGTCACCGTGCGCCGCACCGCCGAGATGCGCTACCTGGGCCAGGGCCACGAGGTGGACGTGGAGATCCCGGCCGGCCCGCTCGGCCCGGGCAGCCTGGACGCGATCACCGCCTCGTTCGAGGCCGCCTATCGCCTGCTCTACAGCCGTACCCCCCAGGGCGTGCCGCTGGAGGCGCTCAACTGGCGTGCCGTCGTCTCCGGCCCACGGCCGGATCTCACGATCTCCGGCGGAATGGCGCTCGGCGTGGCCGCCGCGCCGGCTCCGAAGAAACACCGCGAGGCCTACTTCCCCGAGGCACGTGCGTACGTCGAGACGCCGGTGTACGACCGCTACGCGCTCGGCCCGGGCGTGCGCCTCGCCGGGCCGGCCATCGTCGAGGAGCGCGAGTCCACCACCGTCATCGGCCCGGGCGCGGCGATCACGGTGGACGAGCACCGGACGCTGATCGCCGAGCCGGCGGCCACGGAGGCGCGGTGATGGATCCGATCACGCTCGACATCTGCTGGAACCGGCTGATCGGGGTGGTCAACGAGCAGGCTGCCGCGCTCATGCGCACCTCGTTCACCTCGATCGTGCGCGAGGCGGGCGATCTCTCCGCGGGCGTCTTCGACCGGCGCGGCTACATGATCGCCCAGGCCGTCACCGGCACGCCCGGGCACATCAACTCGATGGCCCTGGCCATGAAGCACTTCCTCGCCGCGTACCCGCTCGAGACGCTCCGGCCCGGCGACGTGCTCATCACCAACGATCCCTGGAAGACTTCGGGGCATCTCAACGACGTCACGGTCTGCAATCCGGTCTTCCGCGGGTCGGACTGCATCGCCTTCTTCGCCTCCACCTGCCACAGCGCCGACATCGGCGGCCACGTGCTCTCCGCCGAGGCGCGTGAGGTCTACGAGGAAGGTCTCTTCATCCCGATCATGAAGCTCTACGAAGGCGGCCGGCTCAACGAGTCGCTCGCCGCGATCATCCGGGCCAACACCCGCGTCCCCGACCTCGTGATGGGCGACTTCCACGCGCAGGTGGCGGGCGGCACCGTCGGGGGCGAGCGCCTGCTCGAGTTCATGGAGGAATTCGGCCTCGAGCGGCTGGAGCCGCTGGCCGACGAGATCATCTCCCGCACCGAGCGGGCCATGCGCCAGGCGATCGCCGCGCTGCGGCCCGGCGAGTACCGGTACTCCATCACCTCGGACGGCTTCGACGAGCCGATCACGATCGCGGTGCGCTGTGAGATCAAGGGGGACGATCTTCTCGTCGACTTCACCGGCTCCTCCCCCGCCAGCCGGCGCGGCATCAACGTGGTGATGAACTACACCGAGGCCTACACGACCTACGGGGTGAAGGTCATCGTGAGCCCCGACGTCCCCAACAACGAGGGTGCCTTCCGGGTGCTCCGCATCACCGCGCCCGAGGGCTCCATCCTGAACGTGCGGCCCCCCGCCCCGGTGGCGGCCCGGCACATCGTCGGCCACTTCCTGCCCCACGCGGTGGCGGGCGCCCTGAAGGAAGCCCTGCCGGACCGGGTGATGGCCGAGGGCTCCGCGAACATCTGGGGGCTCCAGCTCACCGGCAAGAACGCCGACCGCACGCCCGTGGGTCTACACCTTCTTCAGCTCGGGCGGCACCGGGGCGCGTCCCCAGCAGGACGGGCTGTCCGCCACCGCGTTCCCGTCGGGCGTGCTCGGGACCCCGGTCGAGGTCATCGAATCGCTCGCGCCGCTGCTGATCGAGCGCAAGGCCCTTCGCGGCGGCTCGGGCGGCGACGGCCGCCAGCGCGGCGGGCTCGGCCAGGTGATCGCGTTCCGGGTGCGCTCCGACGAGCCGGCCACCTGCTCCGTCCTGTGCGATCGCACGCGGATCCCGGCGCAGGGGTTCTTCGGCGGCCGACCCGGCCTGCCCGGGCAGGTGCTGATCAACGGGCGCGCGCCCGCCAATCCCAAGGCCGAGCAGACGCTACGCCCCGGCGACCTGGTGGAGCTCCTGCTGCCGGGCGGCGGCGGCTACGGCGATCCCGCGGAGCGCGACCCGGCCCTGCGCGCGCGCGATCTGCAGCAAGGATACGTCCTGCCTTCGGAGCGAGGGATCGCGGCCGGCTGAGGTCAGCGACGAGCGGGGTCGGGCACGGAGATCTTGCCGAGCCGCTGCGCGGCGCGATCGAGCTCGGCGGCGAGAGCGGGATCGAGCCGGCCCGCCGCCTGCAACCGCGCGACGTAGCGCTCCCAGGCCGCCCGCGCGCGCGCGGGGTCTCGACCCGCCGTGACCTCCGCGGTGATTCGGTCCGCGAGCGGCAGATCCGGGCTCATCAGCCGAACGAGCGCGAGCGCGCGCTCGAGCTGCGCCTCCGCCGGCTCCGACTGACCGAGCCACGCGAGCGCGAGGGCGCGGTTCAGCGCCGCGTGGACCTGGTTGGGCTTGATGCGGAGCGATTCGGTGAGCTCGGGCAACCCCAGCGCCGGCTCGCCGCGCTGGAGGTACAGCGCGCCCAGCGACGCCAGCACGTCCGCGTTGCCCGGCGCGAGCGCGCGCGCCTCGAGCCCGTGTCGGAGGCCCGCCTCGCGGTCGCCGAGGATGGTCTCGGTGAGTCCGAGCCCGGCGTTGGCCCTCGGGCTCCCGGGCGCGAGGCGCACGGCCTCGCGCAGGTGCTGGTTGGCCGGCTCGACCTCGCCCCGCGCGAGCTGAGTGAACGCCAGGTTGAGATGGGGCATCGCGGCGTCCGGCGAGGTCTCGACCATCCGCGAGTAGAGCCGATACTCGTCACGCCAGTCCTCGTTGCGCCAGAGCGTGAGAACCCCGTAGACGAGCAGGACCGCCGCGAGGCCGAGCGAGGGCACGGGCCGGATCTGAGTCGTGCGCCCCCACACCACCGGGCCAAGCAGACGGGCCGCGCCCCCGCCCAGAACGAGGGAGAAGCCCACCGTAGGGAGGTAGAGGAAACGCTCCGCCATGATCGCGCTCGGCAGGGGCAGCAGGTTCACCGCGATGGACGGCGCGAGCGTGATCCAGAACCAGAGCGCGCCGAATCCGGCGGCGGGCGCGCGGCGAACCGCCCACCCGGTCGCGCCGAGCGCTGCGGCCAGGCCGCCCACCGCCAGCCACCACGCCAGGCCGGGCGGCATCGTCTCCGGGACGATCGCGTAGTAGGGGCTGGTGGGATACGGCACGATCGTGATCCAGGTGTAGGACGCCACGATCCTGAGCGTCGTCAGGGCCCGGGTGAGGACGGGACCCCACGCGTCCCCGCTGGACTCGAGGCCGCCCAGCGCGAACAGCCGCAGACCGAGATAGAGCGCGGTCGCCGCGCCGAACGCGGCATAGCGGGGCGCGGCTCGCCATGCGGCCCCACGGTCCCGGAGATCTCCCCGCACGAGCCGGTCCCAGAGGATCAGCACGACGGGCAACGTGATCGCCACTTCCTTGGCGAGCAGCGCGAGCAGGTAGGCGACGAGCGCCCAGGCGATCGGTCCCCACCCCCCGCGCGCGCGGCCCCGGTCGTACGCGAGCAGGGCGAGCAGGAAGAAGAGGGTCGCGAGGACGTCGGTCCGGCCCGAGACGAAGCTGACGGACTCCGTGTGCAGCGGGTGCAGCGCGAACACCAGCGCGCAGATCGCGGCGGCCGGCTCGGCGTCCAGGGCCCGGCGCGCGACGGCAAGCACCGCTAGCGTCACGGCCACGTGCGCGAGGACGTTCGTGAGGTGAAAGCCGAGCGGGTGGAGTCCCCAGCTCTGCACGTCCAGGAAGAAGGTCAAGGTGACGAGCGGCCGATAGTAGTGGCTCGCTTCCCCGACCTCGGACCAGAAGTGCGAGGTGAGCAGCGACGGCAGCGCGTGCCAGTGATGCAGGCGCCAGCTTTGCTGGATGAGGAGCGTGTCGTCCCAGACAAGATCGTATCCGAGCGTCGCGGCATAGGCGGCCGCGGCGACGAGGGCCACGAGCGCGGTCACCGCGAGCCGGCTCGACACGGCCGGCGGTGGGCCGGGCGATCCGGAGGCGTCGGCCATACCCGATCAGGTTCTCACGACCGCAATTCGCGTCCGGGCCCTATTCCGCGGCCGCCCGAGGGGCCGTCCCTGGCGCTGGCCCTCAGCCCATCGCGGGTACGTGCTCGAGTCCGGCCCGGCGCCCGAGTTTGGGCCCCCCTCCGGGCCCGCATGCTATGATGAACGGAAGTGATTGATCTCCTGGCTGGGCAGCCCTTGACGAGGGGGGTCGGCGAGTGGGCCTAGCGACGTTCCTCGAGCGCACCTGGAGCGGCATCACCGGGCTCGTCAAGCCACGCTCGGCCTCCTCTCTCTTCCGCCTGGCCGACCAGTACCGCCACGAAGGGCGCTACGAGGACGCCGCCGAGCTGATCACCGAGGGGTTGCGCGTCTCGCCCAACATCGCGGTCGGGCACCTGCTGGACGCCTACCTGCACGTCGTGTTTCGCGAGATGCCCGCGGCCAAGGCATCGTTCCGGCGCGTGCTCGGGCTCGATCCCTACCACCCGCGCGCCCTGTTCGGCCTGGCGCGCATCGCGCTGGAAGAGGGCGACATCGAGGGGTGCCGGCCATTCCTCGACCGGGCGATCCAGTACTTCCCGGACTTCCCGGAAGCGAAGGCGCTGCAGGAGATGGTGGCCACCTGGACCGCCCCCGCGCCGGGAGCCTCGACCGCCATCGGGACGATCTCCACCGAGCGGCTGCGGCTGCCTCCGGGCGCTCACGACCTCGTGCTGACGCGGGCCGACGGCACGCTCGTGTTCGCCCAGGGGAGCGAGGAGCGCCAGAAGCACCTCAGGCTGCACATGACGCAGGTCTACCGCATCGCCTCCGCCACGCTCGCCCGCGCCGGGCTCGGCGCGATGCGACGGGGCGTGATCGAGGGCGCCGCGGAGACGACCTTCCTTCGCAGCGACGGCGGCGTGATCCTGGGCGTCGCGCTCGCGCGCGAGGTCGAGGTGGGAGCGGGGCTGGTGCAGGTCGGCCGTCTGTGGACGGATCTGAACATCAAGGCCTGAGCCGATGGCCGACCCGCAGACCACCGCCGATTCGACGCCTCCGGGCGGCCCGCCCGCGCCGCGCCCGTCGCGGGCGCAGGCCTTCCGCGAGACCCTCTCCGAGCTGACCCGTCTCGATGGCGTGCGCGGGGGGCTCATCGTGACGCCGGACGGCCTCGTCATCACCTCGGAGCTGCCGCCCCGCTTCCCGGTGGAGGCGCTCGCCGCGCTCGCGGCCACCCTCGGGCGTGAGCTGGAGCTGGGAGCGAGCCGGCTGGAACGGGGCGCCTTCCGCACCGCGCTCTTCTCGGCGGACGACGGGACCGTCTTCGTGGGGGGCAGCCCGGTCGGCTACGTGACGCTCGTCGCGGATCGCAACGTGAACAACGAGGGGGTTCGCACCGCGCTCGGCCGCGCCGTGGATCGGCTGCGCGGCACCTGGCGGGTTTCTCCCGTCTGACCCCGCCTCGAGCGGGGGCGGTTCCCTAGCCCATCGTCACCCGCAGCACTTCCTCCACCGTCGTCACGCCGTCCACCACCTTCTGCAGCGCGTTCTGCCGCAGCGTCTTCATGCCCTGCGAGCAGGCGGTATCGCGGATCTCCGCGGTGGTCGCGTTGCGCAGCATGAGATCGCGGAGCTCGGTGGTGATGGGCATCACCTCGTAGATGGCGACCCGTCCCTTCATGCCGGTGAAGTTGCACGTCTGGCAGCCCTTGCCCTTGTAGAAGTTCACGGCGCCGAGCCCCTGGGACACGTGCCCGTAGGGAACCAGGCTCTCCTCGTTCGCCTCGTAGGGCTCCTTGCAGTCCTTGCAGATCCGGCGTCCGAGCCGCTGGGCCAGGATGAGCTGGAGCGAGGACGAGACGAGGAAGGGCGGGATGCCCATGTCGAGGAGCCGGGCGGGCGTCGACGGGCAGTCGTTGGTGTGCAGCGTGGAGAGCACGAGGTGGCCGGTCAGGGCGGCGCGGATGCCGATCTGGGCCGTCTCGAGGTCTCGGGTCTCGCCGACCAGGATCACGTCCGGGTCCTGCCGCAGGAAGCTTCGCAGACAGGCCGCGAAGGTGCGCCCGATCTCGTCGTTGACCTGCACCTGGTTGACGCCCTTCAGGTTGTACTCGACCGGATCCTCGGCGGTCATGATGTTGATGTCCGGCGAGTTGATGGTGTGGATGGCCGAGTACAGCGTGGTGGTCTTGCCGGAGCCGGTCGGCCCGGTGATCAGGATCATGCCGTACGGGCTGTGGATCGCCTTGCTGAACTGCTCGAGGCTCCACGGGTCGAAGCCGAGGGCGCCCAGGTCGAGCTGGAGCGCTTCCTTGTCCAGGATACGCATGACGGTCTTCTCGCCGAAGATCGTCGGCAGCGTCGAGACGCGGAAGTCGATCTCGCGCTGGTGGTAGCGGAGCTTGATGCGGCCGTCCTGGGGAAGTCGGCGCTCCGCGATGTCCATCGTGGCCATGATCTTCACGCGCGAGGTCAGGGCGGCCTCGAGGCGCTTGGGCGGCGTCATGATCTCGTGCAGCACGCCGTCGATACGGAACCGGACCCGGAAGACCTTCTCGTAGGGCTCCAGATGGATGTCGGAGGCGCCCCGCCGGATGGCGTCGGTCAGGATCATGTTGATGAGCCGGACGACCGGAGCCTCGTCGGCCGACTCCTTGAGGTCGAAAACGTCGGCCTTGGAGAAGGCGGCCTCGCCGTCCTCCACGACCTCGACGTCGGTGTCGGCCTCCTCCAGCTCGCTCATCATGTCGTTGACGCTGGCGCCGGTCTCGTAGAGCCGCTCGAAGGCCTTCCGGATGGCCGCCTCGGAGGCGACCACCGGCTGGATCTGCAGGCCGGTCATGAAGCCGACGTCGTCGAGCGCGAAGACGTTGGTGGGATCCGCCATCGCCAGGGTGAGGACGTTCCCGATCCGCTTGATCGGGAGCACGCTGTGCTTCTTGGCGATCTGCTCGGGCACGAGCTTGAGCACGTCCGGATCCGGATCCACCTGCGCCACCGTGATCGCGGGCATCGCGTACTGCTTCGACAGGAACGAGACGAGGCTGTCTTCGGTGATGAACTGCAGCCGCACCAGGATCGTCCCGAGCTTGTCGGCGCTCCCCTTCTGCTCGGCGAGCGCGCGCTGGAGCTGGTCCGGGCTGATGAGCTTCTCGGCCACCAGCCGGTCCCCGAGGCGCGACAGGCTGCCCTGGCGCCGCTCGATCGGCGAGGCGCCGCCCCGCTTGCCGGGCAACGGGGCCGGCGCGACCTCGATGGACGCGGCGAGCGCCTCCATCTCCTCGGTCGACGGCGCGCGACCCGTCGTCCCCGCGGTCATGGGCTCCGGGGCCGGGGCCACGCTCGCGGACGGCCGCCCCCCCACCGTACCGGCGAGGCGCGCGACGACCCGGGCCAGGTTCTCCCGATCACCTAGCTTGGTGTAGATCTCCTTCAGGGTCTCGAGCGCGCCGGTGTCCGAGGGGTTGGCCTCCACGATCATCTCGCAGAGCCGGGCCGACTCGGCCAGGGACCGCTTCTCTTCCGAGGACAGCGAGGTCTTGTTGTCAGTCTGCGCCATGGTAGTCGGTGTCCGTCAGCTAGACCGGACGCTCCCGCAGCGAGGACTGCACCTCGTCCTTGCCCAGCGGCGTGGACAGCACGCCGGTGCGCTGAGGCCGCGTCCGGGTCTCGGCCAGGATGGCCCCGATCGCGGTGCCCGCCTCCTTGGCGAAGAGACGCACCATGCCCACCGTGGTCCGGCTGTCGAAGATGGCGAGCAGGATCGCGTGCTCGTCCACCGCGGCCACGTGGATGCTCTCCTTCACGCCTTGATGGAACAGCATGGTGAACTCGGTCTCGCCGAGCAGCCGCGCCATCGCGGCGGTCGAGCTGAACGCGCCCGCGGCGAGCGCGGAGAGCGACACGGTGTCGAGCGACCGCGAGGCGCCGCCGCGCGCCAGGAGCTGTCCGCTCCGGTCGATCAGGAGCGATTCCATCGCACCCGACTCGCCCAGGAAGTGCAGGAGGACGCCGTTGATCCGCTGCGCGTCCTCCTCGTGGATGGCCAGGTTGTCATTTAGACTCATTGAGCGCCCCCTGTTCTTGTCCGAACCCGGCGACGAGGACCATGCGAGAGACAGTGTTGAGCGTGTCGAACACGCCCTTGCCCTCGACGGCGACCGATTCGAAGTACGGGACCCGCCGACTTTTCCGGTTCAGCATGTATTCGAGGTACTCCACCGGAGCCACGTTGGGCAGATCCCGCTTGTTGTATTGGATCACGTACGGGATCTCGTCAAGATTGTACCCGTACTCCTTGAGATTCTCTTCGAGGTTTCTGAAGCTCTCCACGTTCTCGGGCAGGCGATCCCACTGCGAGTCCGCGACGAAGACGATGCCGTCGACGCCCCGCAGCACGAGCTTGCGCGTCATGTTGTAGTAGATCTGGCCCGGCACCGTGTAGAGCTGGAACTTGGCCACGAAGTTCCGCACCGTCACCGCGGAGACCGGCAGGAAGTCGAAGAAGAGGGTCCGATCGTCTCCCGTCGCGAGCGACACCATGTTGCCGCGGTTGACGTCCGGGAGCCCGCGGTAGATGTACTGGAGGTTGGCGGTCTTCCCGGCCACGCCGGTGCCGTAGTAGACGATCTTGAAGCTGATCTCTTTTTGCGCGTAGTTGATGATCGACATCGAGTCGCCTCAGGCCGACATCAGCGTCGCCGCCGCGCGCTCGACCTGGCGATAGGCCAAGCCGGGCCGGGTGACGGATCCACCCGCGACGATGACGATCGACCGCCCATGCCCGATTTCCTCGGGCTGGATGACGAGGAGCGTGTCGCCGGATCGCAGGATCGCGGTCCGGAACACGGCGCCTGACCCCGCCGCCTTGCGCATCACGGCGTGGAGGTCCTGCGCGAACGCTCCCACCGCGGGCACGTCGTCTCCCGCCGGCAGGAAGAAGTAGAGAACCGCTTCGCTTTCCGCGTCTCTCAGCACCGACGCGGTGACGTCGCCGAACGCGGTCAGCCCTCGCGTGAGAGCCGCCGCCCGGCTCGGCACCGCCGCCGGGGCCAGGCTCGAGCTGACCGCCGGAACCACATCGTGGCCCGGGCCCGCGGGGCGCCCGGCGCGGTCGTCCGCGGCGCGCCGGCAGAGGATCTCGAGCAGCGCGAGGGCGCCGCCGCGGGGCGCCGCGGCCGCGAGGACGGGGCCACGATCGCCCGGACCACCGAGCGGGGTCAGCACGACGGCCGTCTCCGGCCCGCGCAACGTGATCTGATCCACCGGCCACGGCGGACGGCGATCCGTGAACAGGGGCAGCGCGAGACCCGCCACCGCGACCGCGGTTTCATGCGCCACCGTGGGCGAGGCCATCGCAAAGACGGTGACGCCCTCGACCGCTTGGACGCTCACGTCGAAGGACGCGATCGGCGCCAGCAGCGCGACGATGCGCCTGGCCTCCGCCGCCTCCGCGGGGCCCGGGACGAGCGCGGCGGGGGTCGGCGCGGCCGGCGTCGGATCGGCCCAGGTCGTGACGGCGGCCCGGGCCGGCGACGGCTTCGGCCAGGAGAATGCGGGCTGGGGCAGCGGCGCGCGGGCCGGCGCGATCGCCGGGCTCGGAGCGGTCACGACCCGCGAAGGCTCGTCGAGCACGACGTGCGTGTCGAGATCGAGAGGACGGTCCGGCTCGACCATCGGGACGACCGGAAGCTCCTCGATCGGATCCGGCACGAGGTCGACCACCGGATCGTCGGCCACGATGGGCTCGGGTTCCGTGGGCAGGACGAGAGCGGGCGCAGGCTCGACCACGAGCTCCCGCGACTCCTCGGCGACTACAGTCTCGATCCCGGGGGTCTCGATCTCGGGCTCGGGAACGGGCGCTTCGACCGGCGCCTCGGGTGCCGGATCCGACACGAGGGGCTGGAAGGGCGCCGGAAAGTACTCGAGGCCGCGGACGTCGGCGGCCGGGCCGACGGCCATGAAGAGATCCAGTGGAACCTGCCGGACGATCTCGTCCAGCGGGAGACGAAGGCCGTTCGGCAGGCGCTCCGCCATCTCCGTGTCCGACACGGCCATTGCCTCACGGGGGAACTGCGGCGCGATCACGTCCCAGCCCACGCGGATCAGGCCCTCCGCGAGCTGAGGCAGCACGAGCGACTGCGGGATCAGCAGCGCGCCGGGCTGACGCATCCGCTCGGCCACCTGGTCCAGCGGGACGTTGAACGCCTCCACGGGAAGCTCCGCTGCCACGCGACTCCAGGAGATGCGCACCGTCGGCTCGTCGCTCTCGGGAGCGGCGGCCCAGCGGTCGACCGGGGCCGGCTCATGCTCCTGCACCTCGATCGGCTGGGGCGCGGCGGGTGCCTCGATCTCGACCGGATCGAGATGCTCCACGCGCTGCGGCGCCATCCACGACGGCACCGCGGGCGGCACCGGTTTGCTCTCCTTCGTCGCCGCGGTCGGCGCGTCCAGCAGCGGCATCGGCCTGATCTCCGGTGCCGGTGTGATCTCCGGCTCCGGCGGGATCACCGCGGCCGTCTCGCTCGGCGCGGCAGACTCCTCCATCGGATGGAACGGGACCGGGATCCGGTGGAGCCCGTGGATCTCGACCTCCGGCGTGTCCGCGACGAACAGCTCCTGCGGGAACTGGCTGATGACCTCATCGAGGGGAAGCCGTAGACCGTCTCCCAGGTGCTCGGCGATCTCGGCCTTGCTCAATCCCACCAGGTGGGCCGGGAACTGGTCGGCGATATCGTTCCACGCGACCCGCGCCACGCCTTCCGAGAGCTGGGTGACCACGAGCTCGCCCGAGATCCGCAGGAAGCCGGGGTCGCTCAGGCTCGCCGCGACCTCATCCTCCGGGGCGAGGAAGGTGCCGGGGGGAAACTGGTCCATGACGCGGTCGAGCGCGATCCGCAGCACCACTTCCGATCGGCCGGGCGCACGGGCCGGCTGCGCTTCGCGCCGGCGCTTCGCGGCGGCGGCGCGGCGGCGACGGGGCTCCTCGTCCGGTACCGGCGCGGGGCGGGGGCGGCGCCATCGGCATCATCGGAGCGGGAATCACGCCCGGCTCGGGAGCCGGCTCGTTTCGCGAGAGCAGCGCGTCGCTCAGGGATCCCATGCCCTCGAGCGGGGGCGCGGCCTGCACGCGCGCGGGCGTGGCGGCGCGAGCCCGAAGACTCGCCGACGGGCGCGCGGCAACGGCGCTCCGCTCGCGGGGAAGGCGGACGGGCGCGTGCAGCAGATCACGGAGCGGCACCAGGAGCAGCATCACGCCGATCAGCTCCGGCAAGGGCGGCGGCAGCATCCAGGGCAGGGCGCGCCCCGCGAGCGCCGGATCGAGCAGCGCACTGAGCGGCTCCCGCGACATGCTCAGCAAGACGTGGAGGCCGCTCAGGACCGCGGTGCCCACGAGCCAGCGCACGACGGATGGACGGCGAACCCATAGCCAGACCAGCAGGCCGTACGCCACCGGAGGGATGCTCGCGACGGCCCACTTCGGCAGCGGCACCTCGAACTGAAGAGGCACGAGGGTCAGGACGTAGATGAGGCCGACATACGCGGCCAGCCCCAGCACCGCCATCAGCCACGACGAGAGTCGCTGGGCGCTGGACACGGAATGATAGGACGTTCTCATGGAGGAAGGCCTCACACCGCCCGGACCAGGTCCGGGAGCGCTTTCTTCACGTGGTACCGCACCTTGCCGAGCACCGCCGGATCGCCAAGAACGACCGCGAGCATCGCGCCCGCACCGACGGCATTCAGCAGCACGACACCCGCGTCGTATTCGAGGATCAAGCTCTGGAGACGCCCCTGGGTCAGGGCCCGGCCCACCCCGTCGGTCGACTCGACGAGACAAGCCGCGAGGGCCCCCGCGAGCTCGGCTTCGGGAAGGAGCCCGCCCGCGACTTCCATCAGGGCCCCCTCGCGGTCGATCAGCGCGATCAGGGAGACCCCGGCCAGCTCGGCCACCCCGGCGAGCAACGCCTTGAGATCGGGACCCGGCGCAGGCGCCGGCGCGGCGACCGCGACCGGCTCCGCGACGGGAGCCGGGCGTTCGGGCTGGGGCGCACGACGCTCGGGCGCCGGGGTCGGAGCCGCGGCCGACGCGGTCGGGGCAGCCCCGGCAACCGGCGGGGGCGCAGCGGCCGGCGCGGGGCGCCCCGCGGCGGGCAGCAGGCTCTCGATGCGATGCAGGAGCTCGTCGGCCGCGAAGGGCTTCCGCATCACGTCATCCGAGCGAACCTTGGCGGCGCGCTCGAGCACGGTGCTGTTGACGATGCCCGAGATCAGCAGCACCGGCGTGTGCCCGAGGGTCGGATGCTTCTTCACGAAGTCGCAGATCTGGTAGCCGTCCATGTCCGGCATGATCACGTCGCAGACGATGAGGTCCGGCGCCTCGCGCGCGATCTGCTCCATCGCCTCGCTTCCCGAGGCCGCCGACAGCACCTCGATGCGCTTCGACTCCAGCGCCCGCTGCACGACTTTCCGAACGCTGAGACTGTCGTCTACGACCAGCACCTTGGGCATGATCTATCCGTCCCGCCGCGGTCCACGGGCGGCGGCGGCCTCCCGGCGCCCGTCGGCTCCCTGGGTTCCCTCGTCGATCGCCTGCGCCACGCTCAGAAGGAGCTGCTCCACGCTGCGCGAGATGGTGCGCGGCCGTCCCGCCAGCGTCTCGCGCTCGGCGCGGTTGAAGCAGAAGCGCGCCTCGCCTTCCCGCTGGGAGGCGCCCACCATCGCCGCGAAGGCGGGCTCCCCGGTCTTGCCCGCGAACTCGGCGTGGATGACCCGGCCCGCCTCGAAGAGGATGCTCCCCTCGCCGCCCGACAGCGACAGCAGGAGCTCGCCGGTCTTGACCCCGAGCGAGATGACCTGGGTGAGCTCGGTCAGGTCCATCACCCCGAGCGAGCCCTGGAAGCTGCTGCGCCCGGGCTCGAGCGCGCTCTTGGCGGCGGGCGCCGCGACGGCGGGAGCGGCGGGCGGCCGCGCCGGCATCTTGGCGGGCCCCTTGGCGGCCGCGGGCGGCTCCGGGCGGCGCACCGGGGCGGCGGGCGGCTCGTCGCCGAGCAGCTCCTTGATGCGCGACATCACGGTGGCCAGGGTGAAGTCCCCGGTGACCGTCATGTCCACGCCGGCCTCGGTGGCGGCCAGCGCGATGGGCCGATCGCGGCCGGCCAGGAGCAGGAAGGGCGTGTCCTTCGTCGCGGGATCGCGCCGCACCATCGTGAACAGCTCGTAGCCGTCCATGTCCTGCACCTTGGCGTAGCTCACGATGAGGTCGGGCTGCTCCCACTCGAGCATGGTCAGCGCGAACGAGCCGCTCGTCGCGACCGCCGCCTCGTAGCCGGCCTCCGCGAGCGCATGGGCCAGCGCGACCCGGCTGTCCTGGTTGGCGTCCACCACGAGCACCTTGGCGTCGGCCATCGCCTAGTCCACCAGGCTCCCGGCGCGCGGGACGCCGGCCACTTCGAGCGCCCGCTCTCCCGCCGCGACCGACTCGACGATCCGTACGAAGCTCTGCTCGTCCACCGGCTTCGTGATGTAGTGGCGCACGCCCAGGCGATGGGCCAGGTTCGCGTGCTTGTCGCCCGCTCGGGTCGTCATCACGATCACCGGGACCTCGCGGGTCGCCGGCCGACGCCTCAGGTCCTCGATCAGGGCGTACCCGTTCACGCGCGGCATCTCGAGATCGGTGACGACCACGTCCACCGTCCGCTCCAGGAGCTGCTCGAGCGCGTCGTGGCCATCGATCGCGGTGACGACCTGGAAGCCGGCCTTTTCCAGCATCTGGCCCACGAACTTCCGGATGCTCACCGAATCGTCCACCAGCATGACGGTGGGGCGAGGTCGTCGAGCGACGCGCCTGCCGGCTCGCGCACCGGGGCGGCCGGCTTTCGCGCCGCCGCCTCGCGGAGGAGGGTCGGATCGAGGAGCAGGATCACGCGACCTTCGCCCGAGATCGTGGCGCCCGAGAACGGGCCCATCCCGTCGACGAGCGCGCCCAGGTTCTTGATGACGATCTCTTCCTTGCCCAGGAGCTCGTCCACCACCACGCCGAACGGCTTGCCGCCGCCGCGCATTACCACCACCGGCAGGCGCGAGGGCGGCGGAGCCGCGACGAGGCCCAGGGCCCGATCGAGGCGGACGAGGTCGATCATCCGGTCGTCGAGCTGCACGGTCTCCCGCCCGCCCGCGGTCTGGATCTCGTGGGGCGCGACCGAGCGCATCGCGCTCACCGCGGTGAGCGGGAACGCCACGGTCTCCGACCCGCACCGCACCATCAGCGCGTCCGCGATCGCCATCGTGAGGGGCAGCTTCAGCACGAAGCGCGTCATGCGGCCGGCCTCGGTCTCGACGTGGATCTCGCCGTTGAGCCGGCTCACATTGGTGCGCACGACGTCGAGGCCGACCCCGCGGCCGGCGGTCTGGGTCACCGCGGAGGCGGTGCTGAAGCCCGGCACGAAGATGAGGTTCAGGACCTCACCCTCGGGCAGCGTCGCGGCCTCGGCCGCGGGCAGGAACCCGCGCTCCACCGCGTGCCGGCGCAACACCTCGGTGTCGATCCCGCGCCCGTCGTCCTCCACCTCCACCAGGATGAAGCTGCCCTCCTGGGACGCGGACAGGGTCACGTGGCCGGAGGCCGCCTTGCCGCGGCTCTCGCGCTCCGGGGCCGACTCGATGCCGTGAGCGACCGCGTTCTGGATCAGGTGCAACAGCGGGTCGGCGATCTGCTCGATGATTCCGTTGTCCACTTCCGCCGACTCCCCGCGCACCGTGAGGGTCACCGCCTTCCCGGTGGCCCGCGCCGCCTCCCGCACCTGCTGGGCCACCCGCGCGAAGAGCCGGCCGATGGGCACCATGCGCGCGCGCGTGATCTCCTTGCGGAGGGCCGCGGTCAGGCGCTGGATCTGGACGGTATCCTCCCGGATGTTGCGCAGCAGGATCGCGTGCTGGCTCTGCACCTCGGCCACGTCGGCCGACATCTCGGTCACGCTGCGGGCCAGGATGCTGATGTCGTCGTAGCGATCGAACTCGAGCTCGGCGAAGAGCTCCGAGATGTCGCGCAGCTCGCCCGCGTCGTCGCGCTCGGCGCGGTCGTCGCGAGGCATCGTGGGCGCCTGCCGGCGAAACTCGAAGTCGCGGCCGACCTGGCCCAGGCGCGTGCGGCTGGCGAGGAGCAGCTCGCTCACCTGGTCGAGCTGGGCCAGACGCCGGTCGAGGCGGCTCCGCGCGATCATCAGCTCGCCCACCAGGTTCATCAGGGTGTCGAGCCGCTCCACCGGCACCCGGATGCTCGGACCGGTCGGCGCGCTCGCCGCGCGGGGGGCCGGCCGCGGGAGCGCCTCGAGCCGGGCCAGGAACTCCGGCCGGACGAAGGCCGGCAGCTCCACCGAGGCCGGCAGCGCGAGGCTCCGGCGCCTCGGCCGCGACCAGCTCGGGAACCTCGACCGCGGGCCGCGGGGCCGCGCGCTCGCGCAGGCTCTCCGACGCCGTCAGGACGCACAGGTCGCGGGTCGCGCGCTCCAGCGCCTGCGCGGCCTCGTCGGAGACCGCGGCCCCGGACTGGAGCACCCGCTTGATGGCCGCGGTTCCCGCGAAGATCGCCTCGGTCACCGCCGGCGTGACGGGAAGTCGGTGCTCGCGCACCGCGTCGAGGAGATCCTCGATCTGGTGGGTGGCGTCGCCGAGCGGCGCGCAGCCGACCGTGTACGCCGCGCCCTTGAGCGTGTGCGCGGCCCGGAAGACGGTCGCGAGGGTGTCCTCGTCGCGCGCGCCGCCCTCGATGGCGAGCAGGGCCGTGGTCATCGCCTCCAGATGCTCGGCGGCCTCGGGCACGAAGTACTCCAGAACCTCACCGCCCTCGGCGAAGAACCGCCGCAGATCGGCGATCAGCGGCGAGACCGGAGCGGAGCCGGCGCGATCATGGACGGCTCGGGCGATGTGTCGGCAGCCGGCTCGACGACCGGACGGGGCGCGACGACCGCGGCGGAGAAGAACATGGGATAGCGGGACTTGAACTCCCCGATGCGGGCCGAGTCCTCCATCCCGACCGCGCTGATGCCGTCGAAGACTTCCTTCAGGAGACCGACGAGGCCGTCCAGGAAGACGGCCGAGCGCGCCCGCTCCTCGGCCGACGCGGTGGGGGCGCGCTCGAGCAGCCGCTCGGTCCCGCCGGCCAGCTCCGAGACGCCGGGAAAGCCGTGGAGCGCGGCCGAGCCCTTCAGGCGATGCGCGAAGACGACGAGCGTCGCGAGGGCCTCCTCGGTCGGGGCCTCCGCGGAGGTGAGCCGGTCGAGCCCTTCCTCGATGGCCCCGGCGGTATCCCAGGCCTCCATCAGGAAGATGCCCAGCAGCAGCTCGCGCTCGCGCCGATCGGCCATGTCGTCAGCTCGCCAGCTTGAAGCGGGACAGCTTGGCGGTCAGCTCTTCCGCCAGGCGGGCCAGCTGCTCGACGTTCTGTCCGGCTCTGCTGCACGCCCTGCTCGGTCTTCACCGCCGAGCCCGCGATCGCCTGCACCGCGCCCGCGGCCGCCTCGGCGCCCCGGACCTGCGTCTGCGACGCGTGGGAGATCTCGGCGGCGAGCTCGGCGGACGTCTGCGAGATCTTCCCGATCTCCTGGAGGGCCTCCTCCGCCTTGAGGCTCACCTCGTACCCGGACTCGACCTCGCGGGTCCCGGCCTCCATCGCCACCACCGCCTCCTGGGTCTCCACCTGCACGCCCTTGATGAGCGTGCCGATGTCCCGGGTGGCCTGGGTGGCCCGCTCGGCCAGCTTCCGGACCTCGTCCGCCACGACCGAGAAGCGCAGCCCCGCCTCGCCCGCGCCCGCCGCCTCGATGGAGGCGTTCAGGGCGAGCAGGTGCGTCTGGGCCGCGATGTCCTGGATGGTGTTCACGATGTTGGAGATCTCGAGCGAGCGGTCGCCGAGGGACTTGATCTTCTTGGAGATGGTCTGCACCTCGGCCCGGATCTGCTGCATGCTCGCGAGGCTGTTGCGCACCGCGCCCTCGCCCTTGCTCGCGGCCTGGAGCACCTGGCGCGCCGCCTTGGCGCTCTGGTCGGCGCTGTCCGCGACCTGGCGCACCGAGACCGTCACGTCCGCCACCGAGCGGGTCACGCTCACCGCGTCGCGGGTCTGGGCCTGCGCCGCCTCCGCGAGCTCGCCGGTGATCCGGATGGTGTCCTGCGAGCCCGAGGCCACGCGGAGGGCGGCCTGCCGCACGTCGCCGACGATCGAGGCGATCTCCTCGACCATCAGGTTGATGGCGTCCACCACGTTGCCGAGCACGTCCCAGCTCACCTCGCCGCGTCGGGTGAGGTCGCCCTTGCCGATCTCCACGACCGTGTCGAGGAACTTGATGATGTTCTGCTGCAGCTCCTCGCGCTTGCGGCGTTCCTCGTCGCGGTCGGTCTCGGTCTGGACGAGCGAGCGCAGCCGCACGATGGATTCGTTGAAGGTGACCGCCATCTGGCCGATCTCGTCGCGCGAGGTGACCGGCACGAGCTGGGAGAGGTCGCCCCGGCCCACGCGCTCGGCCACGCTCATGAGCGCGTTGACCGGCCGCGTGATCCGCTGCGCGAAGACCACGCCCGCGAGCACCGCGGCCGCCGCGATCCCGCCCAGCACCAGGAGCAGGAAGTTGCCGGCTCCGACCGCCGCGGTGATGATGATCGACTTGTCCATGCCCACCCGCACGGTACCGAGGCGGCCGCCCAGCATGGGCACGCCGATGTCGATGATCTCCCGCTCGCCCCCGCTGCGGGGATCCTGATAGGTGAGCTCCTGGACCTGCGGCCGGGTCGCCTGCCCCGGCACCACGTTCTTCTCGATGATGCCCTTGGGCACCACCGGCGCGAAGGTGTGGGCGATGAGGGCGCGCTGGGGATCGTAGACCATGACGTAGGCCACGCCGGAGATCTTGGCGAACTCGTCGACCTGGGCCTGCACGGTGGACGCGTCGCGATTGACCACGAGGTCCGCCGCGGAGCTCGACAGGCTGTTGGCGATGGCGCTGCCCTTGTCGGTGAACTCGCGGCTCAGGTTCTCCTGCAGCGACCGGTAGGCGATGACCCAGCTCACGATCGCCACCGGCAGCAGGACCAGCACGAGGAAGATCGTGATCTTGCCGAGGAGGCCGAACCGCGCCCGGGAGGCCGGGACGGTGGTCTCGACGAGCGATCCCGGACCCTCCGCGCGCTTCCGCATCGCGTGCTTCCTCCAGCCCCGCTTCAGACTGTCCATGCCCATGTTCATGCCTTGACCGCAGCGGCCCAGTCAGCGACCGGCACCCAGCGATCGCCCTCGACCCGCGTGAAGTAGACGCTGTCCAGCCCCTGGTGCCGCTCGGCCGTGAAGGTGAGCGGCGCGCCGATCCCGAGATCGAGGCCGCGGAGCGATTCCAGCGCCTGGCGGAAGGACGACCGCCCCGCGCTGGCCCCCGCCCGGCGCAGCGCCTCGACGATCACCCGCGCGTTCACGTAGCCCTCGAGGCTGATGAAGCTGTACTTCTGCGGCGTGTACGCGCCGTCGCGAAGCGCCTCGGGCACCTGCGGGTTGTGCTTGTCCATGAGGGCCCGGTACTCGACCACGCCCGGCAGGACGGTATCGTCGTAGCTCGGCACCACCTGGGAATTGATCAAGGCGCGCGTGTAGTCGCGGTTCTTCGCGCGGCCGTGCTTGACCAGCAATCCGAGCATGGCGTCCGATCCCACGAACGAGACATTGGAGATCGGCGCGGTCCAGCCCGCGTCGCGCGCGGAGCGCACGAAGGCGGCGCAGCCCTGGTAGGCCCCGGTGCACAGCACGACCTCACTGCCGCCCTCGCGGAGCGCATTGACCGCGATGGTCATGTCCTCCTCGAACTTGGCGTTGCGCACGTAGGTGGCCTCGGCCACGATCTTGGCGTTGCGCGCGGCGAGAGCCCGCGCCACCCCGTCGGTGCCACTGCGGCCGTAGGCGTCGATCTGGTAGTAGACGCCGAACCGCCGCGCCCCCGCCTGCCAGAAGCGCTCCACCAGCGCCGCCATCTCCTGCCGGTAGGAGGCCCGGATGTTGAAGACCTGATCGACGTATGGGGCCTCGCGCTGGGGCTGGGCGCCGGTGAAGTTGCCCACCAGAACCACGGCCTGATCCGCGTACTGCTTGATGACGGGCAGCGCGCGCGTGAGGGTCGGCGTGCCCACGTAGTTGGAGAGCAGGAACACCTTCTCGCGGTCCAGGAGCTGGATCGTGTTGCGGATGCACGGGTCCGGGTTGTAGCCATCGTCGAGCGCGACCACCGTGAGCTGCCGCCCGAACAGGCCGCCGCGCGCGTTGATCTCGCTGTAGTAGGCATGGGCGCCCCGGTACAGCTCGCTGCCGAGGCCGGCCGCGGCGCCCCGGAACGCGGCGCTCATGCCGATCCGGATCTCGCCGGCCTGGGCCCGCGCGGCGGCGCCCGGAAGGAGCGCGCTCGCGAGACCCGTCGAGAGGACGCCGCCGAGGAAGTCTCTCCGATTCATGCGGATACCTCCTGCGCGATCGTCGGAGTTCGAAGCGCGAAGCGCGGCGAGGATCTTCGGGACGTCGAGCAGCGGCAGGGTCTCCCCGGCCCACTGGATCCAGCCGGCCATGAACGGGCGGGGTCCCCACATCCCCGCGGCGGTCGGGCTGTCGGCCGGCATCACGGTCTCGAAGGGCTCGAGCCCGAGCACGGTGTCCACGACCAGGCCGCCTGCACGGCGCCATCGCGCACGACCAGCGTGCGGAAGGTACGCCCGGGACGCGATTCTGCCAGTCCCAGCAGCTCCCGGACGTCCACGATCGGCATCACGGTGCCCCGGAGGTTCGCCACGCCCACCAGGTGCCGGGGGGCCCGGGGCACTGCGGTGATCTCGTCGAAGAGCACCACCTCGCGGGCGCTCCGCACGTCCACCGCGAGCCGCGCCCCGGCCAGCGCGAACAGGCAGGCGCGCGGCGCCGGAGGGGCATCCGGCGCGGCGGGCAGGACGGGGATCACGGGAGTCTGGGTCATCAGCGCTATTTCACGAACTGGCGCACCATGCCGAGAAGCTGGTCCGCGGTGAACGGCTTGGCCAGATAGTCCGCGGCGCCCTGGCGCTGCCCCCACAGGCGATCGCTCTCCTGATTCTTGGAGCTCACGAACACCACCGGGGTGTCCTTGGTGCGGGGATCGCGCCGCAGCCCCCGCAGCACCTCGTAGCCGTTGCGCTTGGGCATCACGATGTCCAGCAGTAGGAGGTCCGGCCGCTCCTCGACGACCCGATCTTCCAGGAGCTCACCGTGGTCGTACGACACCACCTGATGCCCGGCCGCCTTGAGAATGCCCTCGATCAGTTTCAGCTCTGACACGGCGTCATCGACCACCATCACCTTACCCACAAAGCGACCCTCCTCGACTGCGAGTGCACGTGGCCATAGCTTTTCGGGGTGTTCATCTACTGCAAACCCCCTACCAACCGAGGTTTTCCGCCGTCTTGGAGGCGGTTATCGGCATGTCCGGGTCAATGCCCTGGATTCAAGGCTTTCCGGCCCTCCGGGGCCGTTTGGGAGCCCCCCGTCCCACCGTGACACCGGGCCGACGTCCGGTAGGTGACGCCTACTGTCAGAAGGAGTGCCCCGAACCGTCGGCCCTCCTGCACATTTCAGAGGGCAGGTCCCCAAGTCCGGGGGGCCAACTTGCGATGATGGGGGGCGTATGCTAGCGTGGCGGTGCGTTTTTTATGGAACTCTCACCCGCTGTCCCGCACCATCCAGCCCGACCATAAGGAGACCCTGGATCAATGGCCGAAAGCACGCTCCATCTCACTGAGGCCAGCTTCGACACGGAACTGGGCAAGCACACCGAGCTGCTGATGGTGGACTTCTGGGCCGAGTGGTGTGCGCCCTGCCGCGCCATCGCTCCCACGCTCGAGGAGCTGGTCCGCGAGGGCAACGGCTCGGTGACCCTCGCGAAGGTGAACGTGGACGAGCAGCCGGCGCTCGCGGCCCGCTACGGGATCCGCTCCATCCCGACGATCCTGTTCGTCAAGGGCGGCAAGGTGATGGACCAGGTGATCGGCGCGGTTCCGAAAGCGCAGCTCAAGAAGAAGCTGGACGCGAACGCCTGAGCGACTCATCCATGTCGACGGTGGGGCCGGGTCTCCCCCCGCTCTCTCCCACGCGCGAGGAGTTCCGCGCCCTGGCCGGGCAGGGCAACCTGATCCCGGTCTTTGCCGAGCTGGCCGCCGACCTCGACACCCCGCTGTCCGCCTTCCTCCGGCTCCGCCCCGGCCCGTACGCCTTCCTGCTGGAGTCGGTCGAGGGCGGAGAGAAGTGGGCCCGCTACTCCTTCCTCGGCTCGGACCCCCTGATGGTCTTCACCGCCAAGGGCAAGCGCATCAGCGTCCGCCGGGCCGACGGCACCATCGAGCTGCTGGCGGGCTCGGACCCCTTCAAGGCGCTCCGGGACCTCCTGGCCCAGTTCAAGCCGGTTCGGGTGCCGGGGCTGCCGCGCTTCCAGGGCGGAGCGGTGGGCTTCCTGTCCTACGACATGATCCGGCACGTCGAGCGCCTCCCCACCTTGACCACCGACGATCAGAAGCTGCCCGACGCGGTCTTCATGTTCACCGACACCCTGCTGGTGTTCGACAACCTGCGCCATCGGCTGCTGGTGATCGCCAATGCCCACGTCACCGGGACCGATCCGGCCGCGCTCGACCGCGCGTACGACGCGGCCGCGGTGAAGATCGGCATGCTCCTCGGCAACCTGAGGCGCCCGGCCCGCTCCCCTGCCCCGCTGACCCTGCCCCCGGTGGAGCCGCTGGTAGCCCTGGGAGACGAGGGATTCACCTCGACGATGGACGAGGCCGCTTTCACGGACGGCGTACGCCGGGCGAAGGAATTCATCGCCGCCGGCGACGCGTACCAGGTGGTGCTGTCGCGACGCCTCGACACCGAGCTGCGGGCCGACCCGTTCACGGTCTATCGCGCGCTCCGCACGGTCAATCCGTCACCCTATCTCTTCTTCCTGCGGCTGGGCAAGACCAGCATCGTGGGCTCGTCCCCGGAGGTGCTGGTCCGGCTCGAGGACGAGCGGGTCGAAGAGCGGCCGATCGCGGGGACGCACCCGCGGGGGCGGACCGAGGAGGAGGACGCCCGGCTGGCGGACGAGATGCGCGCGGATCCGAAGGAGCGGGCCGAACACGTGATGCTGGTGGATCTCGGCCGCAACGACGTGGGCCGGGTGAGCCGCCTCGGCAGCGTCGAGGTCTCGGAGTTCATGGTGGTCGAGCGCTACTCGCACGTCATGCACCTGGTGAGCCACGTGCGCGGCCGGCTCGAGCCGGGCAAGGACGCCTTCGACGTGCTGGCCGCCTGCTTCCCCGCCGGCACCCTGACCGGGGCGCCCAAGATCCGCGCCATGGAGATCATCGAGGAGCTCGAGCCGACCCGCCGGGGTCCCTACGGGGGCGCGGTCGGCTACATCTCCTACTCGGGCAACCTCGACTCGTGCATCACGATCCGCACCGTGGTGTGCCATGGGCGCCGCGCGTCCATCCAGGTGGGCGCGGGCATCGTGGCCGACTCCGATCCGAAGACGGAGTGGCTCGAAACGGCCTCGAAGGCGCGCGGCATGATCCTGGCGCTCCGCATCGCGGCGCAGGAGCAGCCGGCGTGATCCTGGTGCTCGACAACTACGACTCGTTCACCTACAACCTCGTCCAGTACCTGGGTGAGCTCGGGGCCCGGATGCGGGTGGCCCGCAACGACGCGCTCACCGCGGACGACGTCGAGGCGCTGGCGCCCGAGGGCATCGTCATCTCCCCGGGCCCCGGCCACCCGGACGGCGCCGGCATCTCGCTCGAGCTGATCCGCCGCTTCCACACCCGCGTGCCGATCCTGGGCGTCTGCCTCGGTCACCAGGCGATCGGGCAGGCCTTCGGGGGTACGGTGGCGCGCGCGCGACGGCAGATGCACGGCAAGACCTCGCCGATCACCCACGACGGGCGCGGTGTCTTCCGCGGGCTGCCGCCGGGCTTCGAGGCGACGCGCTACCACTCGCTGGTCGTGCTCGAGGCGGGCCTGCCCGCCGATCTCGAGATCACCGCCCGGGCGGACGACGGCGAGATCATGGGGCTGCGGCATCGTCGCTACCCGGTCGAGGGCGTGCAGTTCCATCCCGAGTCCATCCTGACGAGCCAGGGCAAGGCACTGCTGGCCAACTTCCTCGCGCTGCCGCCGATCGCCGCCCCGGCATGAACGCGGAGCCACCCGAACGGGTGAGCCTGGAGGGCCTGGGCGAGCGCGGGCTGATCCGTCGCATCCGGAGAAGCGCCGCCGCGAGTGGAGCCGCGCCCGGCGTGGAGGTCGGCATCGGCGACGACGCCGCGGTCCTCGCGGTGCCGCCCGGCCACAAGCTGCTCGCCACCACCGACCTGCTGATCGAGGACGTCCACTTCCGGCGGATCTCCGCCGCGCCCGCCGATATCGGCTGGAAGGCGCTGGCCGTCAACCTCTCCGACATCGCGGCCATGGGCGGCATCCCGCGCTGGGCGCTGGTGGCGCTGGCCGTCCCCGCGGATACGGACGTGGAGGCGGTGGACGCCTTCTACGCGGGCATGGCGGAGGCCGCCGCGCCTCACGGCGTGAGCGTTGTCGGGGGCGACACGTCGGCCGCTCCGGGCGGCTGGACGGTCAACGTCACGCTGCTCGGGACCCATCCGGGCGAGCCGCGGCTTCGCTCGCACGCCCGCGCCGGCGACGCGGTGGCGGTGACGGGCAGCCTGGGCGCCTCCGCCGCCGGCCTGCACGCGCTCGAGCTCGGGCTCGACCGCGCCCGGGACGCGGGCGTCGCCGGCGCGCGGCTTGCCGAGATCACGCGGGCGCACCTCCGGCCCCGCGCGCGCGTCGCGGAGGGACGCTGGCTGGGCCAGGCGCCCGGCGTCCACGCCATGATGGACTGCTCCGACGGCCTCGCCACGGATCTCGCGCACATCTGCCGGGAGAGCGGGGTGGGCGCCCGCGTGCAACTCGACCGGGTCCCGGTCTCGGGGGCGGCGCGCGAGGCGGCGCGCGCCCTCGGGGGCGACGCGCGCGAGTGGGCGGTGAGCGGTGGTGAGGACTACGAGCTCCTGCTCACGTGCGACCCCGCCGCGGCCGACCACCTCATCGCGGGCCTCGCCGAGGCGACCGGCACCGCGCTCACCGTGATCGGACGGATCGAGGGGACCCCGGGCGAGATCGTCTTCGTGGACGCCGACGGCGCGCCGGTCACGATGCGCGGCGGCTTCGAGCACTTCCATGGATAACCTGGTGCTCCTGGAGCTGATCGTCCTCGGGATCCTGGTCCTGCTCTCCGCGCTGCTCTCCGGCGCGGAGGCCGCGTACTTCTCGCTGGGCCGGACGCGGCTGAAGGAGCTGGCCGAGCAGCAGGGCAAGACGCCCGGGCCGCTCGCGCCGCTGCTCGCCCAGCCCAACGAGCTGCTGGTCACGCTCCTCGTCGGCATCACGGTGGTGAACATCGGGGCTTCCGCCCTCGCCGCCGCCATCGCCGAGCAGCTCTTCGGCGGCAAGGGTCTCCCCATCGCCATCGGGGCCATGGTGTTCCTGCTCACCGTGTTCGGCGAGGTGCTGCCGATGACCCTGGCGGTGGAGCACCCGCTGCGATTCGCGAGCTGGGTGAACCGGCCGGTGGCGTGGCTCTCCGTCCTGCTCAAGCCGATCCGGGTGGGACTCGGCGCGTTCACCGCGGTCACGCTCCGCCTGGCCGGCTCCGAGCGGCAGGCCGGGCAGCCCGAGATCTCCGAGGAAGAGCTCCGCACGCTGGTGGACGTGGGCACGCGCGAGGGCGTGGTCGAGCGCACCGAGCGCGAGATGATCCACAAGGTGTTCGAGCTGGAGGACACCCTGGTGCGCGAGGTGATGGTGCCGCGTCCCGACATGTTCTGCCTCGACGTGTCCATGCCGACCGGAGAGATCCTGCCGCTGCTGCGCGAGCAGCTCCACTCCCGGGTGCCGGTGTTCGAGGAGACCATCGACCAGATCGTCGGGGTGCTCTACACCAAGGACCTGCTGCCCGCACCTCGACGGGCTGCCGCCCACCTTCGAGCTCCGCGCGCATCTCCACCCGCCCTACTTCGTGCCGGAGTCGAAGCGGGCCGACGCGCTGCTGCGCGAGTTCCAGGCCAAGAAGCTCCACCTCGCCATCGTGGTGGACGAGTACGGCGGCACCGCGGGCCTCGTCTCCCTCGAGGACCTGCTCGAGGAGCTGGTCGGCGAGATCCGCGACGAGTACGACGAGGACGAGCGCCTGATCCAGCGCATCGGCCCCCGGAGCTTCCGGGTTTCCGGACGCCTCCCGATCCACGAGCTGAACACCGCGACCGGCCTCGCGATCCCCGACGAGTCCTTCGACACGGTGGGCGGCTGGGTGCTCGATCTCTTCGGCCGCGTGCCCCACCGGGGCGAGAAGAAGGAAACCGAGGACGGGGTCCTCGTGGCGGTGGAGAAGGTGGAGCGGACGCGGGTGCTCGAGGTGACGGTCGCCCTGCCCGAAATCGCCGGGCCGCCGGAGGCCACGTGATCTACGTCTGGCTCATCGGCCTCTCCCTGCTGGTGACCGCGCTCTTCTCGGCCGCCGAGATGTCGTTCATCGCGGCCAACCGGCTCCGGCTGCGCCACATGGCGGAGGGCGGGCACCGGACCGCCATTCGCTACCTGGAGGCGTTCCGGAGCCCGGAGCGGCTCCTGTCCACCGCCATGATGGGCGTCACCATCGCCCACATCACCGCCTCCAGCGTGGCGACCTGGGCGCTCATCCCGATCGTGGGCGGCGGGGCGGCGCTCCTGGTCACCGCCGCCCTCACCCCGCTCATGCTCGTCTTCGGCGAGGTGATCCCGAAGGCGGTCGCCCGGGAGCGCGCGACCGGGCTCATCCTGATCCTGTTCCCGGTGGTGGAGATGCTGGGCAAGATCCTGGCTCCCGCTCACCTGGGGCGCCAACGCCCTGGTGGGGCGCGCGCTGGCCCTGGTGGGACGCCAGCCCACCGGAGCCCGCCAGTTCGTCTCGCGCGAGGAGCTGAAGCTGCTGCTGCAGATGGAGCCCGAAGAGGCCGACGTCACGGTCACCGAGGCCGAGATGATCGACAAGATCTTCGACCTGGGTGAGACCGCGGCGCGCGAGGTCATGGTCCCGCTGGTGGACGTGGCCGCGCTCCCCGACACCGCCTCGCCCGCCGACGCGCTCCGCCTCATCCAGGAGCGGGGCTTCTCGCGCATTCCGGTCTTCACCGACCGCGTGTTCAACATCGTGGGCGTGGTCACCAGCATGGATCTCTTCAGCCAGGGAGTGCAGGCGCCGGACGTGCGCTCGATCATGCGCCCCGCCACCTACGTCCCGGAGACCAAGCGCATCGACGAGCTGCTGCGCGAGATGCAGAAGAACCGCGTGCAGCTCGCGGTGGTGGTGGACGAGTACGGCGGCGCGGTCGGCATCGTCACGGTGGAGGACATCGTCGAGGAGATCGTGGGCGAGATCCGCGACGAGCACGACCGCACCCCCGACACGGTGGAGCGCCTGCCCGACGGCAGCTACCGTGTCGCGGGCCGCGCGGGCCTCGACGAGGTCAACGAGGCGCTGGACTGGGACCTGCCCAAGGGCGACTTCGAGACGGTGGCGGGCCTCGTGCTCGCCACCCTGCATCGCATCCCCCTGGTCGGCGAGGTCTTCCGGGTCGGGCGCTACTCCTTCACGGTACTCGAAGCCGACAAGCGCCGCGTCCTCACCGTCCGCATCACCCCCGGCCCCATCAAGCAGCCCACCCCCGACAAGCCCGAGCCGTAACGCTTGCGCGAAGCACCAGAATCGCTAGACTAGACGCCGCCGACGCGAAACACGGCGTCAGGGCGACCCGGTGCTCGCAACGCGAAGCAGGTCGGATGAGCGCTTGCGCGAAGGAGCCGAACCGCCAAATCAGCAGTCTACACGAGCGAGTCGGCGCAAGGCGAAGCAGGTCGGATGAGCGCTTGCGCGAAGGAGCCGAACCGCCAACCGAAGTGATCTACATTTAACCCTTAGAAGGAGAACAAATATGGCCGGCAAGATGGTCGAGTTTCCCAGCAACGGGCACACCGCGAAGGGCTATCTGGCCACACCCGCCTCCGGCAAGGGCCCGGGCGTCCTCGTGATCCAGGAGTGGTGGGGGCTGGTGGGCCACATCAAGAACGTGTGCGATCGCTTCGCGGCCGCCGGCTTCTCGGCGCTGGCCCCCGATCTCTACCACGGCCAGACCGCGACCGAGCCGGATGCGGCGGGCAAGCTCTTCATGGCGCTCAACATCGAGCGGGCCGAGAAGGATCTCTCGGGCGCGGCCAAGTATCTGGCCGGCCACTCCTCGACCGCCAAGCTGGGCGCGGTGGGCTTCTGCATGGGCGGGCAGCTCGCCCTCTTCGCCGGGTGCACCAACGCGAACGTGGGAGCGGTGGTGGACTTCTACGGCATCCATCCGAACGTCAAGCCGGACTACAGCAAGCTGAACGGTCCGGTGGTCGGGCTGTTCGCCGAGAAGGACGGCTTCGTCACGCCGCAGACCGCCCGCGAGGTGGAGGCCGCCATCAAGAAGGCCGGCAAGACGGTCGAGATCAACATCTACCCAGGGGTTGACCACGGCTTCTTCAACGACGAGCGGGCCGACGTCTACAACAAGCCGGCCGCCGAGGACGCCTGGCGCCGCACCCTCGACCTCTTCAAGACGCACCTGAAGTAGGAATCACGGAGACACGAGCGCACACGGGCGGGCGCAGTGGACGGTTGTCCGCGGACTGGGGGAGTGCGGGGGCCATGTCTGGGCCCCCGCATTTCAACAGAGCTTGAAGAACTAGACGGTAAAAAGCTGAACCACTACCCCGCCGCAGCCGCCGCCTTCTTGCGCCGGCCCTTGGCCGCGCCCGCGGAGGCCTCGCCCTTGCCGGCCTTCTTGTCTTCCTTGGGCGCCTTCTCGGCCTTGGCGTCCTTCTTCCCTTTCTCCTTGGGCTCTTCGGGCCGGTCCACCAGCTCCAGCACCACCATCTGCGCGCGATCGCCGGCCCGCAGGCCCGCCTTCATGATGCGCGTGTAGCCACCATGCCGCTCGCTGAAGCGGGCCGCGATGGTGTCGAAGAGCTTCTTCACCACGACCGCGTCCGGCACCATGCTCAGCACCTGCCGGCGCGCGTGCAGGTCGTCGCGCTTGGCGAGGGTGACCATGTGGTCGGCGAGACCGCGCATCGCCTTGGCCTTGGCCTCGGTGGTCATGATGCGCTCGTGCCGGAAGAGGGCGACGAGCAGGTTCCGGAACAGCGCCCAGCGGTGGGCGGTGACCCGCCCGAGCTTGAAGCCCGCCTTGCCGTGCCTCATTTCGTCCCTCCGCGGCCGAGCGCGCCCAGCAGATTCGGATCGATGCGCATGCCGAGCGACAGGCCGAGCGCGGCGAGCGCGGTCTTGATCTCCTCGATCGACTTGGAGCCGAGGTTCTTGACGGATTCGAGATCCTCGTCGGTCTTCTGCACCAGGTCCGCGACCATGAGGATCTCGTGGTTCTTCAGCGCGTTGATGGCCCGCGCGGGCAGTGGCAGCTCCTCGAGCGGCTTGGAGAGACTCTCCTGCAGGAAGCCCTCGCCGGTCGCCTCCACCTCTTCCTCCTCCTCCTCGCGCCCTTCGGGCGCCAGGTGGGAGAAGTGGGACTGCAGGTGCCGGGCCGCCCGCGACAGCGCGTCGTCGGGAGACACCGCCCCGTTGGTCCAGATCTCCAGGATCAGCTTCTCGTAGTCGGTGACCTTGCCGAGCCGCGCGTTCTCCACGCCGTAGGCCACGCGCTGGATCGGCGAGAAGGCCGAGTCCACCGCGATCGCACCGGCGGGGATGGTCCCCGCGGGATGCCGGTCGGCCGACACGTAGCCGCGGCCCGCCCCGATCCCGAGGTCGATCGCGAGGCTCGCGCCCGCGGCCAGCGTCGCGATGTGGATCTCCGGGTTCAGCACCTCGACGCCGCTCGCCTCCGACACGTCGGCGCCGGTGACCTGCCTGGGGCCGGTCGCCTCCAGCCGGGTCTGCGTCGGCTCGCCGGACGGCACGCTCACCGCCAGCTTCTTCACGTTCAGCAGTACATCGGTGGTGTCTTCCTGCACGCCGGGGATCTGGGTCCCCATGTCCTTCACGCCCGGGATCCGGGCCCACGACACCGCCGAGCCCGGCACGATGGCCAGGAGGGTGCGGCGCAGGGAGTGCCCGACGGTGAGGGCGTACCCCTTCTCGAACGGCTCGGCAACCAGCCGCCCGTAGCGATCGGAGAGAATCTCCCACTGGATCGACTTCGGCTTCTGAAACGGCGTTCTGGCCATATGCCCCTTCTGGCGGCGGGTCGGCCGCCTACTTCGAGAACAACTCGACGATGAGCTGCTCCTGCACCGGGATCTGGATATCTTCCCGCAGCGGAAGCCCGCGCACCGTGCCCTTCTTGTCGTTGACGTCCAGATCCAGCCACGGCGGCACCGGTGAGCGCCCCGCGGTCAGGTTATCGGCGACCCGCTCCTGCATCTTGGAGGTCGGGCGCAGCTGCACCACCTCACCCACCTTCACGATGAAGGACGGGATCGACACCTTCCGCCCGTTCACCTGGATGTGCCCGTGGCCGATCATCTGCCGGGCCTCCCGGCGGGAGGCGGCCATGCCGAGACGGAACACCACGTTGTCGAGGCGCCGCTCGAGGAACTTGAGCAGGTTCTCGCCGGTGATGCCCTTCTCGGCCTCGGCCCACTCGAAGTAGCGGCGGAACTGCGCCTCCAGCACTCCGTAGATGCGCTTGGCCTTCTGCTTCTCGCGGAGCTGAATGCCGTACTGGGTCGGCTTCGTGCGCCCCAGGCCGTGCTGGCCCGGCGGATAGTTCCTCCGCTCGATCGCGCACTTGTCGGTGAAGCAGCGAGAACCTTTCAGGAACAGCTTGATGCCCTCACGCCGGCACTGCCGGCAAACGGCGGCTCGATATCGTGCCACTTACGTCTCCTCCTACACGCGTCGCCGCTTGGGCGGCCGGCAGCCGTTGTGCGGAATCGGGGTCACGTCACGGATGGCGGTGATCTCCAGCCCCACCGCCTGCAGCGAGCGGATGGCCGCCTCGCGCCCGGCCCCCGGGCCGCGCACGAACACCTCCACCTGCTTGAGGCCCACTTCCATCGCCTTGCGGGCCGCGTTCTCGGCCGCGGTCTGGGCCGCGAAGGGCGTGCTCTTGCGGGAGCCCTTGAAGCCCACGCTGCCCGCGCTCGCCCACGAGACCACGTTGCCCATCTTGTCGGTCAGGGTCACGATCGTGTTGTTGAAGGTGGCCTGCACGTGGGCGATGCCCACGCGGACCTCCTTGCGCTCCCGCTTGCGCCCGCCCTTGCGGGGCGCGACGGCGGCTTTTTCGTCCGGCTTCTGTTCTGCGGCGTCGGCCATCGACTCGGCTCCTTACTTTTTCGGCGGCGCGGAGGGCGCGGCGGCCACCGGCTTCTTCTTCACCATCACGCCCTTGCTCTTGCCCTTGCGCGTGCGCGCGTTCGTGTGGGTCCGCTGCCCGCGTACCGGCAGGCCCTTGCGATGCCGGATGCCGCGATAGCTCCCGATGTCCATCAGGCGCTTCACGCTCATGGAGACTTCCCGGCGGAGGTCACCCTCCACCTTGTACTCGCGCTCGATGATGTCGCGCACCCGGCCCGTCTCGTCGTCCGACCAGCTCTTGACGCGCTTGTCGGGATCCACGCGCGCGTCGGCGAAGATCTTCTTGGCGGACGGGATGCCGATCCCGTAGATGTACTGGACCGCGATCTGGCCCCGCTTGTCCCGCGGCAGGTCGACTCCGGCGATACGTGCCATGTGCGCTCCTATCCCTGGCGCTGCTTGTGACGCGGGTTCGTGCAGATGATCCGCACGCGGCCCTCGCGGCGGACGACCTTGCAGTGCTCGCACCGAACTTTGATCGACGGTCTGACTTTCATTCCCCTACCCCTTTATATATCCGCTCGGCTCGCCTTCGGCTGCGCCTCGCCGAGCTCGAACGCGGCTACTTAAACCGGTACGTAATGCGGCCCCGGGTGAGGTCGTACGGTGACAGCTCCACCTTCACCTTGTCACCCGGCAGGATGCGGATGAAGTTCATGCGCATCTTGCCCGACACGTGGGCCAGCACCCGATGACCGTTCTCCAGCTCCACCCGGAACATCGCGTTGGGCAACGGCTCCACCACCGTGCCCTCCACCTCGATCGCATCTTCCTTGGTCATGGACTCGCGTTCCCCCTAGGCCGCGCGATCGAGTCGCGTCAGCACCTCAGGGCCCGCGTCCGTGATGGCGATGGTGTCCTCGAAGTGCGCGGCCCAGCTCCCGTCGGCGGTCACCGCCGTCCAGCGATCCTCCAGCACGCGCACCTCCCAGGAGCCCATCGTGATCATGGGCTCGATGGCCAGCACCATGCCCGTCTTGATCACCGGGCCCCGTCCCGCGTCCCCGAAGTTCGGGATCTGCGGCTCCTCGTGGAGATTCCGCCCGATCCCGTGGCCGACGAAGGCGCGCACGACCCCGAAGCCGTGGCTCTCGCAATGGGTCTGCACCGCGTGGGAGACATCGCCCAAACGGTTGCCGGCGCGGCACTGCACGATCGCCTTGTCCAGGCTCTCCCGGGTGACGTCCAGGAGCTCCTGCACCCGCGGGGGCACCGGACCCACCGGCAGCGTGATCGCGCAGTCCGCGTAGTACCCCTCGACGATACACCCGAGGTCCAGCCCCACGATGTCCCCCTCGCGCAGCTTTCGCTTGGGCGAGGGGATCCCGTGCACCACTTCCTCGTTGATCGAGACGCAGACGGTGGCCGGGAATCCCCGGTACCCCTTGAAGGCCGAGGCGGCGCCGCGGGAGACGATGAAGGCCTCCACGTCCGCGTCGATCTCCTTGGTGGAGATCCCGGGCTTGACCATCGCGCGCAGGCGGTCCTTGACCTCGGCGAGGATCCGCCCGGCCGCCCGCATGTGGCCGAGCTCGCGCGCCGACTTGAGGAGGATCACGAAGCCACCGGCTCCTTGACCGCCTTCTGGATCGCCTCGGCCACCCGGTCCACCGGGCCCTCGCCGGCCACGCGCACCAGCAGGCCGCGCGTGCGGTAATAGTCGAGCAGGGGCGCGGTCTGGGTCTGGTACACGTCGAGCCGGCGCCCCACCGTGGCCTCCGCGTCGTCACCCCGCTGGTAGAGCTCGCCGCCGCACTGGTCGCACTGGCCGGCCACCTTGGGCGGGGCCGAGACCAGGTGGAAGGCGGTGCCGCACCGCCGGCAGACCCGGCGCCCGGTCAGGCGGCGCAGCAGCTCGTCCCGCGAGACGTCGAAGAAGACCACGCGGTCGAGATCCTGGCCGAGCCGGCGCAGCAGCGCGTCGAGAGCCTCGGCCTGGGCCACGGTGCGCGGGAAGCCGTCCAGCACGTAGCCCGGGCCCGCGTCGGGCCGCGACAGGCGCTCGTCCACCAGGCCGATCACGACCTCGTCCGGCACGAGCGCGCCCTGGTCCATGAAGCGTTTGGCCTCGCGCCCGAGCGGCGTGCCCGCGGTCACCGCCTCGCGGAGCATGTCGCCGGTGGCGACCTGGGGAACGCCCGAGCCCGCAGCGAGCCGCCGGGCCTGGGTGCCCTTGCCCGCGCCCGGGGCGCCGAGGAAGATCACGCGGCTCATGCCTTCGCCTTCTTGCGAAGGAAGCCTTCGTAGTTGCGCATCAGCAGATGGGATTCCATCTGGCGCACGGTATCGAGCGCGACGCCGACCACGATCAGCAGGCTGGTCCCGCCGAAGTAGAACGGGGTGTTGAACCACTGGATCAGGAAGTCGGGCAACACCGAGATCAGGGCCAGGAACATCGCCCCGGGCAGCGTGATCCGGGTCAACGTCTTGTCGATGTACTCCGCCGTCTTCTTGCCGGGCCGCACCCCCGGGATGAACCCGCCGTACTTCTTCATGTTGTCGGCGAGATCCACCGGGTTGAAGACGATCGCGGTGTAGAAGTACGCGAAGAAGATGATCAGGGCGCAGTAGAGCACGGTGTAGGTGAAGTGCCCGGGCGACAGCGCCTCCGAGATGTACTGCATCCACGGGTGGTGGATGAAGCGCGTCAGGGTCGCCGGGAACAGGATCAGCGACGAGGCGAAGATGACCGGGATGACGCCCGCGGTATTGATGCGCAGCGGGATGTGGGTGGACTGGCCGCCGTACATCCGCCGGCCCACCACGCGCTTGGCATATTGCACCGGGATCTTGCGCTGGCCCTCCTGCATCACCACCACCGCCGCGGTCACCGCCACCATCATGATGATCAGGCCCAGGAACACGAAGAGCTTGAGCTCGCCGGTGGAGATGAGGGTGTAGGACGACACGATCGCGGAGGGCAGGCGCACCACGATGCCCGCGAAGATGATCAGGGAGATCCCGTTGCCGATCCCCTTCTCGGAGATCTGCTCGCCGAGCCACATGATCAGCGCGGTCCCGGTGGTCAGGGTCAGCATGGTCATGAGCCGGAAGCCCCAGCCCGGATCCGGGACCAGGATGGCGCCGGTCTGGCTCCGCATGCTCTCGAGGCCCACCGCGATGCCGAACGACTGCACGAGCGAGAGGCCGATGGTGCCGTAGCGGGTGTACTGGGTGATCTTCTTCTTGCCCGCCTCGCCTTCCTTGGCGAGCCGCTCCAGCGCGGGAATGACCACCGTGAGGAGCTGGAGGATGATCGACGCCGAGATGTACGGCATGATCCCGAGCGCGAACACGGTGAGGCGCCGGAGGTTGCCCCCCGAGAAGAGGTCCACCATGCCGAGCAGGGTGCCCTGCACCTGGTTGAAGAACTCGGCGAGGGCCGCCGCGTCGATGCCCGGGGTGGGCACGTGGGCGCCCAGCCGGTAGGCCGCGAGCAGCACCAGCGTCATGATGACGCGGCGCTTGAGCTCCGGAACCTTGAAGATGTTCTGGAAGCTCTGCAGCCCTTCGATCACTTGCGGGTCCCCGTGCCCTTGCCGGGCAGCGCCTCGACGCGGCCACCCGCCGCCTCGAGCTTCTGCTTGGCCGCCCCGCTGACCTTGTGGACGCGCACCGTGAGGGCGTGCGCGACGTCGCCGTCGCCCAGGATCTTGACCGCGCCGCGGCCCGACTTGCGGATCAGCCCGTTCATCACCAGCGTCTCCGGATCCACCACGCTCCCCGCCGCGAACCGGGTGGACAGCTCGCCGACGTTGACGATGGCGAACTCGGTCTTGCCGCCGTAGGGCAGGAAGCCGCGCTTGGGCAGCCGCCGGTAGAGCGGCATCTGGCCACCCTCGAAGCCCGGCCGCGCGCCGCCGCCGGACCGCGCGTTGAGTCCCTTGTGCCCCTTGCCCGACGTCTTGCCGTGACCGGAGCCCGGGCCGCGGCCGATCCGCTTGCGCTTCTTGGTGGATCCCGGCGCCGGCCTCAGATCCTCGAGTCTCATGACTCTTCTACCTCAATGGCGAACACCACGTGGCTGATCATGCCGCGGATGGTGGGCGTGTCGTCGTGCTCCACGACCTGGCGGATGTGGCGCAGGCCGAGCGCGTGCACGGTGCCCTCCTGCTTCGGGGAGAGCCCGATGATGCTCCTCACCAGCGTCACCTTAAGCTTCTTTGCCACCGGTCGCCTCCTGCGCGTCGCCTTCCATGGACCGCCGCCGCGCCGCGTACGTGGACTGCAGCCGCTTCAGCCGCCGGAACGCGTCCATCGTGGCCTTCAGCACGTTGTGCGGGTTGTTGGTGCCGAGCGTCTTGGTGAGGATGTCCTGCACCCCCGCCGCTTCCAGCACCGGGCGCACCGCCCCGCCCGCGATGACCCCGGTTCCCTGCGCGGCCGGCTTGAGATACACGCGCGCGGCGCCGAAGTGGCCGGTGATCTCGCAGGGAATCGTCGTGTCCTTGAGGGGCACCAGCAGCAGGTCCTTCTTGGCGTGCTCGACCGACTTGCGGATCGCCTCGGGAACCTCGCGGGCCTTGCCCAGCCCGACCCCCACGTGTCCCTGCCCGTCGCCCACCACCACCAGGGCCGTGAACGAGAACCGCCGGCCGCCCTTGACCACCTTGGCCACTCGGTTGATGGCAACCACCCGGTCGGTCAGGTCCAGTGAATTCGGATCAATCCGCGCTTCCGCCACTCGGTGCTCCTCTCCTAGAACGCAAGGCCGGCGGCGCGCGCCGCCTCGGCCAGGGCCTTCACACGCCCGTGGTACTGATAGCCGCCGCGATCGAACACGACCTGCGTGATGCCGTGCGCCTTCGCGCGCTGGGCCAGCAGCTCTCCCACGATCTTGGCCGCGGCCACGTTGCCGCCCGCCTTCGCCTTCTGGCGGAAGTCGGGGGCCCGGCTGTCCACCGCGGCCAGCGTCCGCCCGGTGGTATCGTCCACGACCTGGGCGTAGATGTGATTCAGGCTCCGGAACACGGCCAGCCGCGGCCGCTCCGCGGTGCCGATCACCCGCGCGCGGATGCGGAGGTGCCGCACCTTCCGCCCCTGGACCTTCTGTCCGGTCAGCATTACTTGGCCCCCGCCTTCTTGCCCACTTTTCTCCGGATGTGCTCGTCCGCGTACTTGATGCCCTTGCCCTTGTAGGGGTCCGGCTTCCGCAGGGCCCGCAGCTTGGCCGCGGTCTGGCCGAGCAGGGCCTTGTCGGCGCCCCGCAGGGTGATCGAGACCTGCCGCTCCACCTCGGCCTGGATGCCCTCGGGGAGCGGGAAGATGACGGGATGCGAGTAGCCGAGGGCGAGCTGCAGGGCCTTGCCCTGGAGCTGGCAGCGGTAGCCGATCCCGACGATCTCGAGCTTCCGCTCGAAGCCGTCCTTGACCCCGGTGACCATGTTGGCGATCAGCGACCGCGTCAGCCCGTGCAGCGCGCGGACGTTGCGATGGTCGGAGTCCCGGGCGACGGTGAGGACGTTGGAGTCCATCGACACCGAGACCCCGGACGGGATCGACTGGCTCAGCTTGCCCTTGGGCCCCTCCGCCTTCACGGTGGCGCCTTCCAGCGCGACCTTGACTCCCGGGGGGACCGGAATGGGCTTCTTACCGATTCGCGACATGGCTCGGGTCACTCCTACCAGACGTAGGCCAGCACTTCGCCGCCCAGGTGCTGCTTGCGCACCTGGCGGTCCGTCATCACTCCGGCGGAGGTGGAGAGAATCGCCACCCCCATGCCGCCCAGAATGGTGGGGATCTTGTCCTTGGTCACGTAGATACGCCGTCCGGGACGCGACACCCGCACGATCCCGGAGATGATCTTCTCGCTGCCCACGTACTTGAGGTAGACGCGCAGCGTGCCCTGCTTGTTGTCCTCGATGATCCGGAAGTTCTTGATGAACCCCTCGTCCTTGAGGATCTCGGCCATGCGCAGCTTGAGCTTCGACGACGGGATGTCCACCTTCTCGTGCTCGGCGCGGCTCGCGTTGCGGATGCGCGTGAGGAAGTCGGCGATCGGATCGCTGTACATGGCGCTACCAGCTCGCCTTGATCACGCCGGGCACCTCGCCCTTGAGCGCGAGCTCGCGAAAGCAGATCCGGCACGTCTGGAACTTCCGCAGGAAGCCGCGGGGCCGGCCGCAGATCTTGCAGCGCGTGTAGGCGCGCGACTTGAACTTGGGCGGGCGCTGCTGCTTGATGATGAGCGAGGTCTTGGCCATGATCAGGCCTCCGTCCGGAACGGCACACCCAGGTGCGTCAAGAGGGCCTTCGCCTCCTCGTCGGTGCGCGCGGTCGTAACCATCGTGATGTCCATGCCGCGGACCTTGTCCACCTTGTCGTACACGATCTCGGGGAAGATGATCTGCTCCTTGAGTCCCATGTTGTAGTTGCCGCGGCCGTCGAAGCCCTTGGGGGGCACGCCCTTGAAGTCCCGCACCCGCGGCAGCGCCACGTTGACGAGCCGGTCCAGGAACTCGTACATGCGCGGCCCGCGCAGGGTGACCTTGCAGCCGATCGGCACGTTCTCGCGCAGCTTGAAGTTGGCGATCGACTTCTTGGCCCGGGTGATGATCGGCTTCTGGCCCGAGATCGCCTGCAGGTCCGCGGTGGCGAAGTCCAGCACCTTCGCGTTCTCCTTGCCCTCGCCCACCCCCATGTTGATCACGACCTTCGCGAGCCGCGGCACCTGGAACGGATTGCCGTAGCCGCGCTCCTTCATCATGGCCGGGACCACCGCGGTCCGGAAGCGCTCGCGCATCCGGGGCGGCACCGTTCCGCTGACGCTGGCCCGCTTGGCCGGCTGTCCCGGAGCGCCCGTCGCGGGCGCGCCCTTGCCGCCCTTGGGCCGCGCGGGGGCCTGTCCTCCGCGCCCCGCCGCGGCTCCGCCGCCCTTCCCTCCCGGTGCCTTGTCCGCCTTCTTCGGCTCTGCCATCACGCCCTCACGCCTTGTCGAGCATCTCGCCCGACCGTCTGGCCACCCGGACCTTCTTGCCGTCGGACAGCGCCTTCATCCCGACGCGCGTCGGCTTGTCGCTGCCGGGATCCACCAGCATCACGTTGGAGAGGTGGATCGCTCCCTCGCGCTCGATGATCCCGCCCTGCCGGATCTTCTGGGTGGGCCGCTGGTGCTTCTTGATCATGTTGATGCGCTCCACCACCACCCGGCCCTTCTCGGGAATCACGCGCAGCACCTTGCCCTTCTTGCCGCGCTCCTTGCCCGCCACCACGATCACCGTATCGCCCTTCCGCACGTGCGCGATCGCCATTGAGCGTCCTCTAGATGACCTCGGGAGCGAGGGAGATGATCTTGGTGAACTGCTTGTCCCGCAGCTCCCGCGCCACCGGCCCGAAGATGCGCGTGCCCACCGGGTTGTCGTCCGCCTTGAGCAGCACCACCGCGTTCCGGTCGAAGCGGATGTAGGAGCCGTCGCGGCGCCCCACCTCCTTGACGGTACGCACCACCACCGCGCGCGCCACCTCGCCCTTCTTCACGGTCCCGTCCGGCACCGCCTCCTTCACCGCCACCACCACCACGTCGCCGAGAGAGGCGTAGCGCTTGTTGGCGCCGCCCATGACCCGGATGCACTGGACCTTCTTGGCTCCCGAGTTGTCCGCCACGTCGAGCATCGAGCGAGGCTGGATCATGACGCGCTCGCCAGCACCTGCAGGATCCGCCACCGCTTTTCCCTCGACAGCGGCCGCGTCTCCTCGATCAGCACCCGGTCCCCCACCTTGCTCGCGTTCTGCTCGTCGTGCGCCTTCAGGCGCTTCGACCGGGTGATCACACGCTGGTAGCGCGGGTGACGGAACACGCGCTCGATGCGCACCACCCGCGTCTTCGTCATCTTGTCGCTGACCACCACGCCTTCACGCGTCTTCTTCACGCCCACGATTCGCTCCTCCCCAACCCGGCTACGCCGGCCGCGGGATGCGCAGCGCCCGCTCCCGGAGAATGGTCTGGGCCCGGGCCAGATCCCGCCGGGCGATCGCCACCCGCGCCGGATTCTTGGCCACGCCCATGGAGAGCTGGAACCTCAGGTTGAAGAGCTCCTCACCGAGCTCCTGGGCCTTCTGCTGCAGCTCGTCGTCGGACATCTCACGCCACTTGGCCGCCTTCATGGTCGCCTCAGTGCCTCACAGCGCTCGCACGCGGGTCACGAACTTGGTCTTGATACCGATCTTCTGGGCGGCCAGGCGGAAGCCCTCCTTGGCCGTCGCCTCGTCCACGCCCTCCATCTCGTACATGATGCGGCCGGGCTTGACCACCGCCACCCAGAACTCCGGGTTGCCCTTGCCCTTGCCCATCCGCGTCTCCGCGGGCTTCTTGGTCACCGGCTTGTCCGGGAAGATGCGGATGAAGATCTTCCCGCCGCGCTTCACGCTGCGGGCCAGCGACACCCGCGCCGCCTCGATCTGACGGTTGGTGACCCAGCCCGGCTCGAGCGCCTTGAGCCCGAACTCGCCGAAGGCCAGGGTAGAGCCACGCTGCGCCTTGCCCTTCATGCGGCCGCGCTGGGCCTTGCGATACTTGACGCGCTTGGGCATCAACATGGCGTCTTAGCCCTCGGCGGCGACTTTCTGGGTGGGGAGCACCTCACCCTTGAAGATCCAGACCTTTACCCCGATCGCCCCGAACGTGGTGTGCGCCTCCGCGAGCCCGTAGTCGATGTCGGCGCGGATGGTGTGCAGCGGTACCCGGCCGTCGCGGTACCACTCGCGCCGCGCGATCTCCGAGCCGCCCAGGCGCCCGGAGCAGGCGATCCGGATCCCGTCGGCGCCGAGCCGCAGCGCGGAGGTGACCGCCTTCTTCATCGCGCGCCGGAAGGCCACCCGCTTCTGGAGCTGCAGGGCCACGTTCTCAGCCACCAGCTGCGCGTCCAGCTCCGGATGCACCACCTCTTCGATGTTGAGGTAGACCTCCTTCGCGGTCCGCATCTGGATCTCGTTCTTGAGCTTCTCCACCTCGGCCCCCTTGCGGCCGATGATGATGCCGGGCCGGGCCGTGAAGATGGTGATGCGCGCCCGGTTGGCCGACCGCTCGATGTCGATCCGCGAGATCCCCGCGTGGTACAGCGCCGACTTGATGTAGCGGCGGATCTTGTGGTCCTCGTGCAGCAGCGCCGCGTAACCCTTGGTGGCGAACCAGCGCGAGCTCCACGTGCGCGTGGCCCCCAGCCGGAACCCGATCGGATGTGTCTTCTGGCCCATGACTACCTCTTGTCTCCCCGCGCCGCCGCGCGCCCGGCGACCGTCTCGTCGCTCAGCTCGATGGTGAGATGGCTCGTGCGATGCTTGATGAAGTAGGCGCGCCCCATCGCCCGCGGGGACACCCGCTTCATGGACGGCCCGCCGTCGGCCACCGCCTTGACGACCCGGAGGTCGTCGAGATTCCGCACCTGGTGGTTGTGCTCCGCGTTGGCGATGGCGGAGCGCAGCACCTTCTCGATCAGGCGGCCGGCCGCCTTCGGGGTGTACTGGAGCGTCGCCAGCGCCTCCCCCACCGACTTGCCCCGGATGTGATCCAGGACGAGGCGGGCCTTGGAGGCGGGCACCCGGATGTACCGCGCGGTCGCCTTGGTGCGCATGCTCAGGACTTCCCGGTCGGAGAGGCGGAGGCCTTCTCGGCCTGCCCGTGCGCCTTGAAGGTACGCGTCAGAGCGAACTCGCCGAGGCGGTGCCCCACCATGTTCTCGGTGATGTACACCGGGATGAACTTCTTGCCGTTGTGCACCGCGAGCGTGTGCCCCACGAACTCGGGGATGATGGTGGACCGCCGCGACCAGGTCTTGAGCACCTTCTTCTGGCGCGTGCGGTTCAGCTCCTCGACGCGCTTCTCGAGGCGCTCCTCGATGTACGGGCCCTTCTTCGTCGACCGTCCCATGGTCTGTCCCGCCCCCTATTTCGTCCGCCGGGTCACGATGTAGCGATCCGACGGTCGCGCGCCGCGCCGCGTCTTGTAGCCCTTGGTCGGCTTGCCCCAGGGCGTCATGGGATGGTTGCCCTTGCCCTTGCCCTCGCCGCCGCCCATCGGATGGTCCACCGGGTTCATCACGGTGCCGCGCACGGTCGGGCGGAATCCCTTCCACCGCACGCGCCCGGCCTTGCCGATGGACACGTTCTCGTGATCGAGGTTGCCCACCTGGCCGATGGTGGCCATGCAGTCGAGCTTCACCTGCCGGACCTCGCCGGAGGGCAGCTTGATGTTGGCGTGGTCGCCTTCCTTGGCCAGGACCTGGGCGAGCGTGCCCGCGCTGCGGCAGAGCTGGCCGCCCTTGCCCGGCTGCAGCTCCACGTTGTGCACGAGCGTGCCCAGCGGGATGTTCCGGATCGGCAGCGCGTTGCCGGGCAGGATGTCGGCCTGCGGCCCCGACATCAGGATGTCACCGGGCTTGAGCCCGAGCGGCGCGATGATGTAGCGCTTCTCGCCGTCCCGGTAGTGGAGCAGGGCGATGCGCGCGGAGCGGCCCGGATCGTACTCGATCCCCGCCACCTTGGCCGGGATACCGAACTTCTCGCGGCGGAAGTCCACGTCGCGGAGCATGCGCTTGGCCCCGCCGCCCCGATGCCGCACCGTGATGCGGCCGTGGACGTTGCGCCCGTTGGTGCGGCGCTTGGGGCTCAGCAGGCTCTTCTCCGGCGTCTTCTTCGTGATGTCTTCGTTGGTGACGAAGGTCATGTAGCGCCGGGCCGGCGACGTGGGCTTGACGGTGCGGATTCCCATGGTGCTAGGCGCCCTCCACGAGCTCGATCTTGTGACCGGGGGCCAGCGTGACCATGGCCTTCTTCCAGCTCCGCCGCCGGCCCTCGAACTTGCCCATGCGCTTCCACTTGCCCTCGCGGGCCTGGGTGCGCACGTCCGCGACCTTCACGTTGAAGACCTTCTCCACCGCGTGGCGGATCTCCACCTTGTTGGCGTCCACCGCCACCTCGAAGGTCACCGTGTTCGTGGCTTCCTTCTGCTGCATGCTCTTCTCCGTCATCAGGGGGCGGACGAGCACCGAGCGCGGATCCCTCATGACTTGAGCGTCTCCTGCAGCGCGAGCAGCGCCGCCTTCTCGAACACCACCCGTTCGCTCCGGATGAGCTGGTAGACCGACACGTGCCCGGGCGTCTCCAGCGAGAGCCACGCCACGTTGCGCGCGGCGCGCTTCAGCGCGTCCGGCGTCTCGGAGACCACCAGCAGGGTGGGCTGCCCGGCGATGCCGAGCCCCTTCAGCCGGGTCGCCAGCGTCTTCGTCTTCGCGTCGGTCACCGCGAGCGCCTCCACCACCGCGAGCTCGCCGGCTTCCAGCTTGGCGGTCACCGCCTCGCGCAGCGCGGCCCGGCGCATCTCGGTGGGCAGGCGCTTGTCGTACTTGCGCGGCCGCGGCCCGAACGGCTTGCCGCCACCCTTCCACTGGGTGGCCCGGATCGATCCCTGGCGCGCCCGCCCGGTGCCCTTCTGCTTCCACGGCTTGCGCCCGCCGCCCGAGACGTCGCTGCGCCCGCGCGTCGAGTGCGTGCCCGCGCGCCGCGCGGCCAGCTCCTTGACCACCGCCTGGTGCAGCAGGGGGATGCGCGGGGTGCCGCCGAACACGTCGGCGGACAGCTCGAGCGTCTGGGCCTTGCCGGTGCCGCCGCTGACCGGAACGCTGGGCATGGCTACTTGGCCTCTCGCGCCTTCTGCTGCTGCGCCTTGGTCTGCTTCACGCTCTTGCGGATCACCACGAGCCCGCCGATCGCTCCCGGCACCGCGCCGCGGAGCAGGATCAGGTTCTGCTCGGGAAGCACGCGCGCCACCACCAGGTTGAGCACGGTGCGGCGATCGCCGCCCATCCGGCCCGGCAGGTGATGGCCCGGCCACACCCGCGACGGATCCGACGATGCGCCGATCGAGCCCGGCCGCCGATGGAACATCGAGCCGTGGGACGCGTCGCCGCCGGACCAGCCGTAGCGCTTGACGCCGCCCGCGAAGCCCTTGCCCTTGGTCACCCCCACCACGTCCACGAACTCGCCCGGGCTGAACAGGCCCACGGTGAGGGTCTGGCCGACCTGGTAGGCGCTCACCGCCTCGGTCTTCTGCAGCCGGATCTCCTGGAGGACCCGCATCGCCCCCGGCATGCCCGCCTTCTTGTAGAGGCCGGCCATCGCCTTGGTGACGTTCTTCTTGCGGAGCTCGAAGCCGAGCTGGAGCGCGTCGTACCCGTGGGTCGGCTTGGTGCGCAGGCCCACCACCGTGCAGGGGCCCGCCTCGACCACGGTCACGGGGATGAGGTTGCCGTCCTCCCCGAACACCTGGGTCATGCCCTTCTTGCGGCCGATCAGCCCCTCTTTCATCGCCATGGCTAGAGCTTGATCTCGACGTCCACACCACTCGGGAGATCGAGCTTCATCAGCGCGTCCACCGTCTGGGGCGTCGGATCCAGGATGTCGATCAGTCGCTTGTGCGTCCGCATCTCGAACTGCTCCCGCGAGGTCTTGTCCACGTGCGGCGAGCGCAGCACCGTCCACCGGTTGATGATGGTGGGCAGGAGCACCGGCCCGGTCACGCGCGCACCGGTGCGGCGCACCGTCTCCACGATCTCCTTCATCGAGCGGTCCAGGAGACTGTGGTCGTAGGCCTTCAGGCGGATCCGGATCTTCTGGTCGGCGCTTACGGTAGCCATGGCGTGTTAGTCCACGATCTCCGCGACCACGCCCGCGCCCACCGTCCGCCCACCCTCCCGGATCGCGAACCGTAGCTCCTTCTCCATCCCGATCGGCTGGATCAACTCGATCGCCATCGTCACGTTGTCCCCCGGCATCACCATCTCCACCCCCTGCGGCAGCGTGCACACCCCCGTCACGTCCGTCGTCCGGAAGTAGAACTGCGGCCGGTACCCGTTGAAGAACGGCGTGTGCCGCCCCCCCTCGTCCTTGCCCAGCACGTACACCTCCGCCTTGAACTTCTTGTGCGGCTTGATCGACCCCGGCTTCGCCAGCACTTGCCCCCGTTCCACTTCGTCCTTATCGATCCCCCGGAGCAGCGCCCCGATGTTGTCGCCGGCCCGCCCCTCATCCAACAGCTTCCGGAACATCTCCACCCCCGTCACCACCGACTTCTTCGTCTCCGCCTGCATCCCCACGATCTCGATCTCTTCCCCCACCTTCACGATCCCCCGCTCCACCCGCCCCGTCACCACCGTCCCCCGCCCCGTGATCGTGAAAATGTCCTCGATCGGCATCAGGAACGGCTTGTCCACCGGCCGCGGCGGCGTCGGAATGTAGCTGTCCACCGCCTCCATCAGCTTCCAAATGCTCTCCGCCGCCTTCGCGTCCTCCGGCTTCTCCATCGCCTGCAGCGCCGACCCCCGAATCACCGGAATGTCGTCCCCCGGGAACTGATACTTCTTCAGCAGCTCCCGTACCTCCAGCTCCACCAGGTCCAGAATCTCCGGGTCGTCCACCATGTCGACCTTGTTCATGAACACCACCAGGTGCGGCACGTTCACCTGCCGCGCCAGCAGCACGTGCTCCCGCGTCTGCGGCATCGGCCCATCGTTCGCGGCGACCACCAGAATCGCCCCGTCCATCTGCGCCGCCCCCGTGATCATGTTCTTGATGTAGTCCGCGTGCCCCGGGCAATCGATGTGCGCGTAGTGCCGGTTCGCCGTCTCGTACTCCACGTGCGACACCGCGATCGTGATCCCCCGCTCCCGCTCCTCCGGCGCATTGTCGATCGTCCCAAAGTCCCGCACCGCCACCGCGTTGAACTTCGTGTGCAGCACCTTCGTGATCGCACTCGTCAACGTCGTCTTCCCGTGATCGATGTGCCCAATCGTCCCGATGTTCACGTGCGGCTTCGTCCGGTCAAACTTCTGCTTGGCCATGATTCTCTCTCCTGTAGCGGGCTAGCGGGAACCGCCGCGGGCGGAACCCCCCTCGCCGCGGCTCTTCGCCATGATCTCTTCGGCAAGGTTGCGGGGCACTTCCTCGTAGCGGGCAAACTGCATCGTATAGGTGGCCCGTCCCTGGGTCATCGAGCGCACGTCGGTCGCATACCCGAACATCTGGCCGAGCGGCACGTTGGCGCGGATCACCTGGGCGTTGGCGCGCGCCTCCATCGAGAGGATCTTGCCGCGGCGGCTGTTGAGGTCGCCCACGACCGCCCCCTGGAATTCCGAGGGCGTGACCACTTCGACGTCCATCACCGGCTCCAGCAGGACGGGCTTGGCCTTGCGGCAGCCCTCCTTGAACCCCATGGAGGCGGCGATCTTGAAGGCCATCTCGTTCGAGTCCACCTCGTGATAGCTGCCGTCGGTCAGGGCCACCCGGATGTCCACCACCGGGTACCCGGCCAGCACGCCGGTCTCCGCCGCCTCCTTGACGCCCTTCTCCACCGCCGGCACGTACTCACGGGGAATGGCGGGACCCTTCAGCTCGTTCTCGAACACCACGCCCGAGCCCGGCTCGCCCGGCTCCACCTCGAGCCACACGTCGCCGTACTGGCCGCGGCCGCCGGTCTGGCGCACGAAGCGTCCTTGCGCCTCCGCCTTCTGTCTGATCGTCTCCCGGTACGCGACCTGGGGCTTGCCGACATTGGCCTCGACCTTGAACTCGCGCAGGAGGCGGTCGACGATGATCTCGAGGTGCAGCTCGCCCATGCCGTGGATGAGGGTCTGGTTGGTCTCCGGATCCACGTTGACCTTGAAGGTCGGGTCTTCCATCGCGAGACGGGCCAGCGACTGCCCGAGCTTCTCCTCGTCCACCTTGGTCTTGGGCTCGATCGCCACCGCGATGACCGGCGTCGGGAAGTCCATCGCCTCCAGCACCACCGGCTTGCCCGGATCGCACAGGGTGTCGCCGGTGCGCGTGTCCTTGAGTCCCACCACCGCCGCGATATCGCCCGCCGAGATCGAGTCGATGTCCTCGCGCTTGTTGGCGTGCATGCGCAGCAGGCGGCCGATCCGCTCCTTCTTCTCGCGCGTGGAGTTGTAGACGCCGGTGCCCTGGTTGAGGGTGCCGGAGTACACGCGCACGAAGGTGAGCTGGCCCACGTGCTGGTCGTTCATGATCTTGAAGGCCAGCGCGGAGAACGGGGCCTTGGGGTCCGCGTCCCGACTCTCGGGCTGGCCGTTGTCGGGATTCACGCCGGTCACCGGCGGGATGTCCATGGGCGAGGGCAGGTAGTCCACCACCGAGTCCAGCATGGCCTGGACGCCCTTGTTCTTGAACGAGGCGCCGCAGATCACCGGGAAGAGCTTCATGGTGATGGTGCCGGCCCGGACCGCGGCCTTGATCTCGGCCGGGGTGATCTTCTCGGTCTCGCCCCCGAGGTACTTCTCCATGAGGTGGTCGTCCACCTCGGCGAGCCCCTCGATCATCTTCTCCCGGTATTCCTTCACCAGGTCGCGCATGTCGGCCGGGACTTCCACCGTGTTGAACGTCCCGCCCAGGTTCTCGGTGTCTTCCCACACGTAGGCGATCTGGTCGATCAGGTCCACCAGGCCGAGGAAGCCGTCCTCGCGGCCGATGGGCACCTGGATCGGAACCGCGTGCGCGCCCAGCCGGTCCTTCAGCATGGCGAGGCACCGGTAGTAGTCGGCCCCGATGCGGTCCATCTTGTTGACGTACACGATGCGCGGCACCTTGTACTTATCGGCCTGCCGCCAGACCGTCTCGGTCTGGGGCTCGACGCCGGACACCGCGTCCAGGATGGCGAGCGCCCCATCGAGTACCCGAAGAGACCGCTCCACCTCCATCGTGAAGTCCACGTGGCCCGGCGTGTCGATGATGTTGATCCGACAGTCCTTCCAGAAACAGGTGGTGGCCGCGGACGTGATGGTGATGCCGCGCTCCTGCTCCTGGACCATCCAGTCCATCGTGGCAGTCCCCTCGTGCACCTCGCCGATCTTGTAGGATCGGCCGGTGTAATAGAGGACCCGCTCGGTGGTCGTGGTCTTCCCGGCATCGATGTGCGCCATGATGCCGATGTTCCGGGTCTTTTCCAGAGGGTACTGCGCTTCCACTGCTTGTCTTCTCCCTAGTAGGGCCGGCGGCGGGACTCAAGAGAAGAGGGGGGCGAGGTCACCGCCCCCCTCTGTGCATCTCGTCGCTACCAGCGGTAATGCGCGAACGCCTTGTTGGCCTCCGCCATCTTGTGAGTATCTTCTCGCTTCTTCACGGCGGTGCCGCGGTTGTTGGCGGCGTCCAGCAGCTCGGCGGCCAGCTTGTCGGCCATGCTGCGCTCCGCCCGGCGCCGCGCGGCGCCGATGAGCCAGCGCATGCTGAGCGCGGTGCGCCGGTCCGGCCGGACCTCGACCGGGACCTGGTAGGTGGAGCCGCCGACCCGCCGCGACTTCACCTCGACGGCCGGCTTGCAGTTGTCCACCGCGCTCTTGAAGAGCTTCAGCGAGTCCTGGCGGGCGCGCTCCTCCATCGCCTGGAGGGCGTCGTACATGATCCGCTCCGCCGTGCTCTTCTTGCCCCCGTACATCATCATGTTCACGAACTTCGCCACCAGCCGGCTCCCGTGCTTCGGGTCCGGAAGAATCTCACGCCGTGCCGCCCCCGCCCGCCGCATCCTAGGCTCCGGCGGCCTTCGGCTGCTTGGCGCCGTACTTGGAGCGGCTCTGACGGCGTCCGGCCACCCCCGCGGTGTCCAGCGACCCCCGGATGATGTGGTACCGGATACCCGGGAGGTCCTTCACACGACCCCCACGGATGAGCACGATCGAGTGCTCCTGCAGATTGTGGCCGACCCCGGGGATGTAGGACGTCACCTCGAGGCCGTTGGTCAGGCGCACGCGCGCGACCTTCCGGAGGGCCGAGTTCGGCTTCTTCGGCGTCGTGGTGTACACGCGAATGCACACCCCGCGCTTCTGGGGACAGGACTCCATGGCGGGCGTCTTGGACTTCTTGCGCACCGCCTCGCGGCCCTGCCGCACCAGCTGGCTAATCGTTGGCATAGTTAGTCGTCGGCTTTCTCATGGCCTCAATAGGGCCAAAACCCTAACTTTATATCTGACAGGTGCACGTTTGTCAATTGTCCGTTCCGGAACGGTCTTTACCCGGCCTCGGCCACCGTGTCGTCGTCCCCGTCCACCGCCTCGGCCAGCTCCGGGGCCACCTCGGCCACCACCTCGACCGGGACCTCCCCCTCACCGCCCTGGCTCAGCAGCTCGACCCGGGTGTAGTTGCTCAGTCCGGTCCCGGCCGGGATCAGCCGGCCCACGATCACGTTCTCCTTGAGCCCGCGCAGGTCGTCGACCTTGCCGCTGATGGCGGCCTCGGTCAGGACCCGGGTGGTCTCCTGGAAGGACGCGGCCGAGATGAAGCTGTCCGTGGACAGCGACGCCTTGGTGATGCCCAGGAGGACCGGCTGGGCGGTGGCGGCCGACTTGCCCGCGGTGACCGCCTTGTCGTTCTCGTCCTGGAACACGAACTTGTCCACCAGCTCGCCCACCACGAACTCGGTGCCGCCGACCTCCTCGATGCGCACGCGCCGGAGCATCTGGCGCACGATGATCTCGATGTGCTTGTCGTTGATGGTCACGCCCTGCAGCCGGTAGACTTCCTGCACCTCGTTCACGAGGTAGCGCTGCAGCTCGCGGTCGCCGAGCACGGCCAGGTAGTCGTGCGGGTTGGGCGAGCCGCCCATGAGGGCCTCGCCCGCCTTCACCCGGTCGCCTTCGCGGACCGAGATGTGCTTGCCGCTCGGGATCAGGTACTCCTTGGTCTCGCTGTCGTCGGCGCGGATGATCATCTTCCGCATGCCCTTCACGAAGCCGGCGAACTCCACGACCCCGTCGATCTCGGTGATGACCGCCTGCTCGCGGGGCTTGCGCGCCTCGAACAGCTCGGCCACCCGCGGCAGACCGCCGGTGATGTCCTTGGTCTTGGTCGACTCCCGCGGGATCTTGGCGATGATGTCGCCCGCGTGCACGTCCGCTCCGTCGCCCACCAGCAGGTAGGCGCCCACCGGCAGCATGTAGCGGCCGCGCGTCTCGCCGAGCGCGTCCACCGCGCCCGGGCCCTCGCCGCTCCCCGCGGGGGCCTTCACCGACACCCGCGGCTGCAGCTTGTTCTCCGGATCCTCGATGATGACCCGCTGGGCCAGACCGGTGACCTCGTCGATCTCTTCGCGAATCGTCACCTCGTCCATCACGTCGCGGAAGGCGATGGTGCCCGTCACCTCGGTGAGGATCGGGGTCGTGAACGGGTCCCACTCCAGGATGGTGACGCCGCCCTTCGGCACCCGGGTCCCGTCCCGGAACTTGATCTTGGCGCCGGGCACGACCGGATACCGCTCCTTCTCACGACCCTTCTCGTCGTGCAGGATCACCTCGCCGTTGCGGTTCAGCGCGACGACTTCCCCGTCGCGATTCTCGACCCACCGGATGTTGTGGTAGGTCAGCACGCCGGGGTTCTTGGCGTCGTGCCGGGAGGTGGCCACGACCTTGCTCGCGGTGCCGCCGATGTGGAAGGTCCGCATCGTGAGCTGGGTGCCCGGCTCGCCGATGGACTGGGCCGCGATGATGCCGACCGCCTCCCCGAGCTCGGCCAGGTTGCCGGTGCCCAGGTTGCGCCCGTAGCACATCACGCAGATGCCGCGCTTGGACTCGCAGGTGAGCGCGGACCGGATGCGGACCCGCTCGAGGCCCGAGTCCTCGATCTTCTGGGCCAGCTCCTCCACGATCTCGCTGTTGGCCTGCACGATGATCTCACCGGTGTAGGGGTCGCGGATGTCGCCCGCGGCCACCCGGCCCAGCACCCGGTCGCGGAGCGACTGGATGATGTCACCGCCCTCGATGAGCGGCGAGGCCTCGATGTACTTCACGGTGCCGCAGTCGTACTCGGAGATGATGACGTCCTGGGCCACGTCCACCAGGCGGCGGGTGAGGTACCCGGAGTCCGCCGTCTTGAGCGCGGTGTCGGCCAGGCCCTTGCGGGCGCCGTGGGTCGACGTGAAGTACTCGAGGACCGTGAGGCCCTCGCGGAAGTTCGAGGTGATGGGCGTCTCGATGACCTCGCCGCTCGGCTTCGCCATGAGGCCGCGCATGCCCGCGAGCTGCCGGATCTGCTGCTTGGAGCCCCGCGCCCCGGAGTCGGCCATCATGAAGATGGGGTTGAAGTCGCCGTTGTCGGCGCGCACCTCCATCTCCTTGAAGAGCTGGTCCGCGATCCGCTCGGTCACGTGGGCCCAGATGTCGACCACCTTGTTGTAGCGCTCACCGTTGGTGATGACGCCATCCTGGTACTGCTGCTCGACTTCATTGACGTTCTGGCGGGCGCTGGCGATGATCTCGCCCTTGGCCGACGGCACGTGCATGTCCACGATGCCGATGCTGAGCCCGGACAGGGTCGCGTAGCGGAAGCCGATGTCCTTCAGCTCGTCGAGGAACGTGACGGTCGCCTCGTTGCCGAGGCGGTTGTAGCAGTCGGAGATCAGCTGGCCGATCTCCTTCTTCTTCAGCTCCTTGTTGAGGAAGCGGAGCGGCTCCGGCACGATCTCGTTGAAGAGGGTGCGCCCCACCGTGGTCTCGATGATGGTGCCGTTGAAGCGCAGCCGGATGCGGGCCTGCAGGTCGACGTCCTCGTTGTCGTAGGCGATCCGGAGGTCCTCCGAATCCGCGAAGAGCCGGCCCTCACCCTTGGACCCCGGGCGCTCCTTGGTCATGTAGTAGATGCCGAACACCATGTCCTGGGTCGGCACCGCCACCGGCGCCCCGTTGGAGGGCGACAGGATGTTGTTGGCGGACAGCATCAGCACCTGCGTCTCCATCTGGGCCTCCATGGAGAGCGGCACGTGCACCGCCATCTGGTCGCCGTCGAAGTCCGCGTTGAACGCGGTACAGACGAGCGGATGGATCTCGATGGCCTTGCCCTCGACCAGGATGGGCTCGAAGCCCTGGATGCCCAGCCGGTGTAGCGTGGGCGCCCGGTTCAGCAGCACCGGATGCTCCTGGATGACCTCCTCCAGGATGTCCCACACCTCGGGGCGCTCCTTCTCCACGTACTTCTTGGCCGCCTTGATCGACGAGGCGATGCCCCGCTCCTCCAGCTTGCGGAGGATGAACGGCTTGAACAGCTCGAGCGCCATCTTCTTGGGCAGGCCGCACTGGTGCAGCTTGAGGTACGGGCCGACCACGATGACCGAGCGCCCGGAGTAGTCCACGCGCTTGCCGAGCAGGTTCTGGCGGAAGCGGCCCTGCTTGCCCTTGAGCGTGTCGGACAGCGACTTCAGCGGGCGGTTGTTGGGCCCGGTGATGACCCGGCCCCGCCGCCCGTTGTCGAAGAGGGCGTCCACCGCCTCCTGCAGCATCCGCTTCTCGTTGCGGATGATGATCTCGGGCGCGCGGAGCTCCATCAGGCGCTTCAGCCGGTTGTTCCGGTTGATCACGCGCCGGTAGAGATCGTTCAGGTCCGAGGTCGCGAAGCGGCCCCCGTCGAGCGGCACCAGCGGGCGCAGCTCGGGCGGGATCACCGGCAGGACCTCGAGGATCATCCACTCCGGCTGGTTGCCGGACTTGAGGAACGCCTCCACCACCTTGAGGCGCTTGACGATCTTCTTCTTCTTCTGGGCCGACGTCTCCACCCCCATGCCGGAGCGCAGCTCGCGGGCCAGCACGTCCATGTCCATGCCGCGCAGCAGCTCCCGGATGGCCTCCGCGCCCATGCCCGCGGAGAACGCCTCGTGGCCGTGCTCCTCGGTCAGCTTGCGGACGCGGTCCACCGACAGCAGGTCCTTCTTCTTGAGCCCGGGCACCCGCCCCGGGTCCACCACCACGTACTCCTCGAAGTAGAGGATCTTCTCCAGCTCGCGCAGCGACATGTCGAGGAGCTGTCCGATACGACTGGGCAGGCCCTTGAAGAACCACACGTGGGAGACCGGCGAGGCCAGCTCGATGTGGCCCATGCGCTCGCGGCGCACGCGCGCCCGGGTGACCTCGACGCCGCACTTGTCGCAGATGACGCCCGCGAACTTCATGCGCTTGTACTTGCCGCAGGCGCACTCGTAGTCCTTGGTCGGGCCGAAGATGCGGGCGCAGAACAGCCCGTCGCGCTCCGGCTTGAACGTCCGGTAGTTGATGGTCTCCGGCTTCTTGACTTCCCCGTGCGACCAGTCACGAATCTTCTGCGGCGATGCGAGCTTGATACGGATCGCCCCGAAGCTCAGCGGCTTCGGGTGACGATCCAGGATGCCCCACAGGTCCTTGGCAGGCTTGTCCTCGCGTACCAGGCTGCCGAAAGGCCGGTCCGTCAGCATTCTATGAATCTCCTTACGACGGCTTCTTGCCGTCCTTCGGGATGAGCTCCACGTCCAGCGCCAGGCTCTGCAGCTCCTTCACGAGCACGTTGAAGGACTCCGGCGTGCCCGGCTCCAGGAAGTTCTCCCCCTTCACGATCGCTTCATAAATTCGGTTCCGCCCTTCCACGTCGTCCGACTTGACGGTCAGCATCTCCTGCAGCGTGTGGGCGGCGCCGTAGGCTTCCAGCGCCCAGACCTCCATCTCGCCGAACCGCTGGCCGCCGAACTGGGCCTTGCCGCCCAGGGGCTGCTGGGTGACCAGCGAGTAGGGCCCGATGGAGCGGGCGTGCATCTTGTCGTCGACCAGGTGGGCCAGCTTGAGCATGTAGATGTAGCCCACCGTCACTTCCTGATGGAACGACTTGCCGGTGCGCCCGTCGAAGAGGCGGGTCTTGCCCGAGGCGGGCAGTCCGGCTTCCCCGAGGTGCGCGGTGATCTCCGCCTCGGTGGCCCCGTCGAAGACTGGGCTCGCCACCCACAGGCCGAGGGCCCGGGCCGCCCAGCCGAGATGGGTCTCCAGGATCTGCCCCACGTTCATCCGGGACGGCACCCCGAGCGGGTTCAGCACGATCTCCACCGGCGTGCCGTCCGGGAGGTACGGCATGTCCTCCTGGGGCAGGATGCGCGAGACCACGCCCTTGTTGCCGTGGCGGCCCGCCATCTTGTCGCCGACCGAGAGCTTGCGCTTCACCGCCACGTAGACCTTCACCATCTTGATCACGCCCGGCGGCAGATCGTCGCCGCGGCGCAGCCGGCCCACGCGCTCCTCCAGCATCCGGTCGAAGAACGCGATCTGGTCGTCGGCGAGGTCCTCGATCTTCTTGACCGTGACCGTGAGGCCGTCGTCCTCCTTGATCTTGATCTTCTTCAGCTCGTGCCAGGACAGGTTGTCCATGTCCGGGCGGTCGATCTTGTCGCCCTTCTTGGAGAGCCGCTCCTTGGTGGTCGGGTCGATCAGGTCGGCGACCAGGGTCTTGCCGAACAGCAGGTTCTTGAGCTTCTGGTCGCGCTCCATCTCGACCATGGCGATCTCGTCCTGGTAGTCCTTCTCCAGGCCCGCGATCTCCTCGTCCTCGATGGACTTGGCGCGGTCGTCCTTGTCCACGCCGCGGCGGGAGAACACCTTCACGTCCACCACGGTGCCCTCGATGCCCGGGGGCACCGTGAGCGAGGTGTCGCGCACGTCGCCCGCCTTCTCGCCGAAGATCGCGCGCAGCAGCTTCTCTTCCGGCGTGAGCTGGGTCTCGCCCTTCGGGGTGATCTTGCCGACGAGGATGTCGCCGGCCTTCACCTTGGCCCCGATGCGCACGATGCCCGACTCGTCGAGATCCTTGAGGGCCTCTTCGGAAACGTTCGGAATATCCCGAGTTACTTCTTCCTTGCCCAGCTTGGTGTCGCGGGCCTGGACCTCGAACTCCTCGATGTGGATCGAGGTGTAGCGGTCGTCCTTGACCAGGCGCTCCGAGACCAGGATCGCGTCCTCGAAGTTGTAGCCGCCCCACGGCATGAAGGCCACGAGCACGTTGCGGCCCAGGGCCAGCTCGCCCTGGTCGGTGGCCGGCCCGTCGCCGATGACGTCGCCCGCCTTCACCCGATCCCCCTTGCCCACGATCGGGCGCTGGTTGATGCAGGTGTTCTGGTTCGAGCGGCGGTACTTGGTCAGGTTGTAGATGTCGAGCGGCAGGTCCTGGACCGGATCCGCCTTCTTGGAGCGCGTCTCCGCCCGCACCACGATGCGGTTGGCCGAGACGTACTCGACCACCCCCGGCCGGCGGGCCAGCACCACCGCGCCCGAGTCCCGGGCCACGATGTGCTCCATGCCGGTGCCGACCAGCGGCGCCTCCGGCTGCAGCAGCGGCACCGCCTGCCGCTGCATGTTGGCGCCCATGAGGGCCCGGTTGGCGTCGTCGTTCTCGAGGAACGGCACCATCGCCGCCGCCACCGAGACGAGCTGCTTGGGCGAGATGTCGATGAAGTGGATCTCGTCCGGCGCCACCATCTTGTACTCGCCGCCCTTCCGGGCGGACACCCGGTCCTGCAGGAAGCGGCCCTGCTCGTTCATCTGCGCGTTGGCCTGCGCGATGACGTAGCGCTCTTCCTCGAGCGCGGTGAGGTAGTCCGGATCGCCCGGTAGCACGCTGCCCTTCTCGACCTTGCGATACGGCGTCTCGATGAAGCCGAACTCGTTGATGCGCGCGTAGGTGCTGAGCGAGCTGATCAGGCCGATGTTCGGGCCTTCCGGCGTCTCGATCGGGCAGATGCGGCCGTAGTGGGTCGGATGCACGTCGCGCACTTCGAATCCGGCGCGCTCCCGCGACAGGCCGCGCGGGCCGAGGGCGGAGAGGCGGCGCTTGTGGGTCAGCTCGGCCAGGGGGTTCGTCTGGTCCATGAACTGGCTGAGCTGGGAAGATCCGAAGAACTCCTTCACCACCGCCGAGACCGGCTTGGCGTTGATGAGGTCGTGCGGCATCAGGTTGGTGATGTCGGAGATCGACATCCGCTCCTTGACCGCGCGCTCCATCCGCGTCAGGCCCACCCGGAACTGGTTCTCGAGCAGCTCGCCCACCGAGCGGACGCGCCGGTTGCCGAGGTGGTCGATGTCGTCGGTCGACTTGCTCCCGAGCTTGACCTGGAACAGGTGCCGCACCACGTAGACCACGTCCTCGCTGCGGAGGGTCTTGATGTTGAGGTTGGCCCCGATGCCGAGCTTCTTGTTGATCATGAAGCGCCCGACGCGGGCCAGGTCGTAGCGGCGCGGGTCGATGAACATGCCGCGGAACAGCGCGCGCGCCGACTCCACGGTGGGCGGATCCCCCGGGCGGAGCCGCCGGTAGATCTCCACCAGGGCCTCGTCCGGATTCTTGAAGTGATCGCGCGAGAGGGTCTCGTAGAGCGAGCCGTCCGTCTTGCCCGGCACCATCGCGAGCAGCTTGAAGGGGGCCACCCGCCGGCCCATGATCTGGGCCAGGAGCGTGGCGGTGATCTCCTGGTTCGTCTCGACCAGCACCTCGCCGGTCTCCGCGTCCACCACGCGCCCGCCGGTGCGGCGGTTCACGAGCGACTCGGCCCGGACCGGGATCTTGGTGATACCCGCCTCGACCAGCTTCTCGATGATCTTCGGGTTCAGGGTCTTGCCCGCCTGGACGATCGCTTCCTTGGCGCGGGGCGCCTTCACGTCGTCGCCGACCTTGGCCCCGTTGTGGACCTCGGGAGAGAGCTTCACCCAGGCCATCCGGTCCTCGAAGGAGAGCACTTCCTCCGCCTCGTAGAACTGGCCGAGGATCTCCTCGTCGGAGAGGATCACGCCCTTCTCGAGGAACCAGAACGCGCGCAGGAAGGCGGTGGCGAGCATCTTGCGCCGCCGGTCCACCCGCACGTAGAGGATGTCGTTGGCGTCGAACTCGAACTCCACCCACGAGCCGCGGTAGGGGATCACCCGGGCCGAGAAGAGCAGCTTGCCCGAGGCGACCGTCTTGCCCTTGTCGTCGTCGAAGAACACGCCCGCGGAGCGCTGGAGCTGCGAGACCACCACCCGCTCGGTGCCGTTGATGATGAAGGTGCCCTTCTCGGTCATGAGCGGCAGCTCGCCGAGATAGACTTCCTGCTCCCGCACCTCGCGCACGGTCTGGGTCTTGGCTTCCTTGTCGTTGTCGATGACCTTGAGCCGCAGCGTCACCTTCAGCGGGATCGCGAAGGTCATGCCCCGGTCGTGGCACTCCTCCACCGTGTACTTGGGATCGCCGAAGTGGTAGCTGTGGAACTCGAGCATGGCGTTCCCGTTGTAGTCCTGGATCGGGAACACCGACTTGAAGACCGCCTGCAGCCCCGTCTCGTCGCGCCGCTCGGGCGCGATCTCCTTCTGCAAGAACTGCTCGTAGGACTGCTGCTGGATCTCGATGAGATTCGGAATCTCGACGATCGACGGGATCTTACCGAAGTCCTTGCGGACCCGGCGCCCGCACTCGATGTTGCGCGCCATACACCCTCCGCGCCCCGTTTACCGCGGGGCTGGGTTCGACCCGCCGCCGTCACGCACTCCGGGGAGTCCGGAGCCGCGCCCAGCGGCGACACGTTGGTGTCAACGGGGAACCGACACCGATTCCCCGGTCTGAGTCACTCCGCCGCGGAGGTTATTTGACTTCCACCGTCGCGCCGACCTCCTCGAGCTTCTTCTTCATGTCACCCGCTTCGGCCTTGCTCACCTTCTCCTTCACCGCCTTGGGCGCCCCGTCCACCAGGTCCTTGGCCTCCTTCAGCCCGAGACCGGTCAGCTCGCGCACGACCTTGATGACCTGGATCTTCTTCTCGCCGGCCGCGTTGAGGATCAAGTCGAACTCGGTCTTCTCCTCGGCCGCCGCCGCCGCCCCGCCGCCCGCCGCCGGAGCGGCCACCGCCACCGCCGCCGCCGCCGACACGCCCCACTTCTCCTGCAGCAGCTTCGAAAGCTGGGCCGCCTCCAGTAGCGTCAGCGTGTCCAGCTTCTCCGCGATCTCGTCGATATTCGCCGCCATCTCGCCTGCCTCCTGTGAATGCTACGTCGTGGTTGACTACGACCCGGTCGGCCTACTGAGCGGCGCTCTGGCTCCGCGCCTCGAAAACCCGGACCAGCTCCCGCTGGGGAGCGGTCAGCAGCGACACCAATTGCGAAGCCGGCCCCTGCAGAGCCCCCACCAGCTGGCTCCGCAGCGCTTCCTTCGACGGCAGGTCGGCCAGCGCCTTCAACTCCGCGGGCTGGACCAGCTTGCCCTCGACGAAGCCCACCTTGATGGTGAGCAGCGGGTTCGCCCGCACGAAGTTCTGGAGCGCCTTCGCCACCGGCACCGGATCCTTCGTGGTGAACACGAGCCCGGTGGGGCCCGTGAAGTGGCTGCCCAGCGCCCCGAGGTCCAGATCCTTCACGGCCAGCCGCGCCAGCCGGTTCTTCACCACCTTGTACTCGGCCGACGCCGCCTTGAGCTGCTTGCGCAGGTCGGCGAGCTGGCGGACGGTGAGGCCGCGGTACTCGGTGAGCACCGCCGTCTTGGCGGTCCCCAGCCGCTCCCGCAGGGCCGCGACGCTTTGCGCCTTCTCTTGAGTGGGCACTTCGCGGCTCCCTATAGCGCCTTCTTGAACAGGTTCGCCACGCGCTGCGGGTCGAGGTGGATCCCCGGCCCCATGGTGGACGACAGCGTCACCGAGCGCAGGTACTGTCCCTTGGCCGCGGCGGGCTTGGCCCGCACGATGGCCTCGAGGAGCGCCAGGGCGTTCGCGAGCAGGTGCGGCTCCGCGAACGACTTCTTGCCCACCGGCACGTGCACGTTACCCGCCTTGTCCACGCGGAACTCGACCTTGCCCGCCTTCACCTCGCGCACCGCCTTCGCCACGTCGAAGGTGACGGTGCCCAGCTTCGGGTTGGGCATGAGGCCGCGCGGCCCCAGCACCTTGCCGAGCCGGCCGACCTGGCCCATGAGATCGGGAGTGGCGATCGTCGAGTCGAAGTCCATGAAGCCGCCCTGGATCTTCTCGACCAGGTCCTCGGCGCCGACCACGTCGGCCCCCGCGTCGCGGGCTTCCTTTTCCTTCTCGCCCTTGGCGAAGACGGCCACCCGCACCGCCTTGCCGATGCCGTGGGGCAGCACGATGGCGCCCCGCACCATCTGGTCGGCGTGCTTGGGATCGACCCCGAGCCGCAGGGACATGTCCACCGACTCGTCGAACTTGGCGTTGGGCAGCTTCTTGAGGATGCCGAACGCCTCCTCGACCGAGTAGTCCTTCTCGCGGTCGTAGATCGTCTCGGCCGCCTTCAGCTTCTTCGTCGTCACTGGCATCTTGGGCTCCCGTTCTCCGTCCTGTCTATCGGATCCGCACACCGTTTACTTCGTTAAGCTGTTCATCTGCGGGAGTCCAGCTTCTCCCCTGGTATTCGCTCGGCTCGGCCCCGTTCGGCTTCACCTCGCCCTACACGACCTCGATGCCCATGCTGCGGGCGGTGCCTTCGATGGTGCGCATCGCGGCCTCGATGGAGTCCGTGTTCAGGTCCACCAGCTTGGTCTGGGCGATCTCGCGCACCTGGGCGCGCGTCACCTTGCCGATCTTGTCCTTGTGCGGGACCGCGGAGGCCTTCGCGATGCCGGCCGCGCGCTTGAGCAGCACCGGCGCCGGCGGCGTCTTGACCACGAAGGTGAACGAGCGGTCCTGATAGATCGTGACCACCACCGGCAGGATGAGGCCTTCCTGGGAGCTCGTCTGGGCGTTGAAGCCCTTGCAGAACTCCATGATGTTGACGCCGTGCTGGCCGAGGGCGGGGCCCACCGGCGGCGACGGATTGGCCTTCCCGGCCGTGATCTGCAGCTTCACCATCGCCTGGACTTTCTTCGCCATGCCTAGAGCCTCTCCACCTGGTAGTACTCGAGCTCGACGGGCGTCAGCCGCCCGAAGATGGCCACCATGACCTTGAGCTTGCCGCGCTCCGGATTCAAGTCGTCGATCGCGCCCTGGAAGTTGACGAACGGCCCCTCGATCACCCGCACCTTGTCCCCCTTCTGGAAGGTGGACTTCAGCTTGGGCTTCTCGGCGCCCTCCTCCATCTGCCGCAGGATGCCCTCGACCTCTTCCGCGGGCAGCGCCACCGGCTTGCTGCCCGAACCCACGAACCCGGTGACCTTGGGAGTGGAGCGGACGAGATGCCACGTGTCGTCCGTGAGCTCCATCTCCACCAGGAGGTAGCCCGGGAAGAACTTCTGCTCGGTCTCGATCTTCTTGCTCTTGCGGATCTCCCGCACCTTCTCGGTCGGCACGATCACGCGCCCGATCATGTCCTGCAGCCCGAAGATCTTGGCGCGAGACTCGATGCCGGACGCCACCTTGTTCTCGAACCCCGAGTAGGTGTGGACGACGAACCACTGCTTCGCGGTGGTACCCGTCTCGCTCATTTCAGAATGACCTCCACCAGGCGCGACAGGCCCACGTCGACCGCGCCCAGATACATCGCGAGGACGAACACCACGACCAGCACCACCATCGTGGACGCCGCCACGTCGTTACGGCTGGGCCAATTCACTCGCCGGAATTCCGCCGCCACTTCCTGGAAAAACTCCTTCACCCGATTCAAGAAATCCATCGCTCACGATCTCGCAGTCTGGCAGGCGTGGAGGGATTCGAACCCCCATCCCCCGGATTTGGAGTCCGGTGCTCTAGCCGTTAGAGCTACACGCCTCCGAACCGTCCGCTACTTCGATTCCTTGTGCACGAAGTGTTTCCGGCACCACTTGCAAAACTTCTTGATTTCCATCCGGTCGGGATGCGTCCGCCGGTTCTTGGTCGTCGAATAGTTGCGCCGCTGGCAGTTCGTGCACGCGAGGGAGATGATGTCGCGCATGGCCTAGTCCACGATCTCCGCGACCACGCCCGCGCCCACCGTCCGCCCACCCTCCCGGATCGCGAACCGCAGCTCCTTCTCCATCCCGATCGGCTGGATCAACTCGATCGCCATCGTCACGTTGTCCCCCGGCATCACCATCTCCACCCCCTGCGGCAGCGTGCACACCCCCGTCACGTCCGTCGTCCGGAAGTAGAACTGCGGCCGGTACCCGTTGAAGAACGGCGTGTGCCGCCCCCCCTCGTCCTTGCCCAGCACGTACACCTCCGCCTTGAACTTCTTGTGCGGCTTGATCGACCCCGGCTTCGCCAGCACTTGCCCCCGTTCCACTTCGTCCTTATCGATCCCCCGGAGCAGCGCGCCGATGTTGTCGCCGGCCCGCCCCTCATCCAACAGCTTCCGGAACATCTCCACCCCCGTCACCACCGACTTCTTCGTCTCCGCCTGCATCCCCACGATCTCGATCTCTTCCCCCACCTTCACGATCCCCCGCTCCACCCGCCCCGTCACCACCGTCCCCCGCCCCGTGATCGTGAAAATGTCCTCGATCGGCATCAGGAACGGCTTGTCCACCGGCCGCGGCGGCGTCGGAATGTAGCTGTCCACCGCCTCCATCAGCTTCCAAATGCTCTCCGCCGCCTTCGCGTCCTCCGGCTTCTCCATCGCCTGCAGCGCCGACCCCCGAATCACCGGAATGTCGTCCCCCGGGAACTGATACTTCTTCAGCAGCTCCCGTACCTCCAGCTCCACCAGGTCCAGAATCTCCGGGTCGTCCACCATGTCGACCTTGTTCATGAACACCACCAGGTGCGGCACGTTCACCTGCCGCGCCAGCAGCACGTGCTCCCGCGTCTGCGGCATCGGCCCATCGTTCGCGGCGACCACCAGAATCGCCCCGTCCATCTGCGCCGCCCCCGTGATCATGTTCTTGATGTAGTCCGCGTGCCCCGGGCAATCGATGTGCGCGTAGTGCCGGTTCGCCGTCTCGTACTCCACGTGCGACACCGCGATCGTGATCCCCCGCTCCCGCTCCTCCGGCGCATTGTCGATCGTCCCAAAGTCCCGCACCGCCACCGCGTTGAACTTCGTGTGCAGCACCTTCGTGATCGCACTCGTCAACGTCGTCTTCCCGTGATCGATGTGCCCAATCGTCCCGATGTTCACGTGCGGCTTCGTCCGGTCAAACTTCTGCTTGGCCATCCGGGGGACCTCCTCGTAACCCTACCGGTCGCTGTTGATGGAGCCCATGTCCGGGCTTGAACCGGAGACCTCGTCCTTACCAAGGACGCGCTCTGCCAACTGAGCTACATGGGCCTGAATGTCGAGCCTCATCCACTGCGCGATGCCAGGGACACGGGTGGAGCGGGAAACGGGATTCGAACCCGCGACCCCCAGCTTGGAAGGCTGGCGCTCTACCGCTGAGCTATTCCCGCCCGTGGTCCTGCCGCGCTCGATAGCAATTCCAACTACGCAAGTGCCAGTTTCACAAGTGCCAGTTTCACAAGTGGTGGTGGGGAGAGGAGGATTTGAACCTCCGAAGGCGTTCGCCAGCAGATTTACAGTCTGCCCCCTTTGGCCACTTGGGTATCTCCCCGCGTGCACGCCTGATTGTAACCCCTTGATAATGCTGGCGCTGGCGGGAGGATTCGAACCCCCGACCCACTGCTTACAAGGCAGTTGCTCTACCACCTGAGCTACGCCAGCAGTCGCAAACCCTCACTTTAGGTTTGGGCCCCCATCAAGTCAAGGGTTTTCTGTCAAGTCCTTTGTTCCCGCCCCGCTGGCGGAGGACCTCGTAGCACAGGACCGCTGCCGCGGCCGAAACGTTCAGCGATTCGAGCCGGCCTCGCATCGGCAGACTCACCAGGAAGTCGCAGCTCTTGGCCACGAGGGGCCGGAGCCCCTCCCCCTCCCCGCCCAGCACCAGGCACACGGGGCCGGTCATGTCCAGCTCCCACGGCAGCTTGCCGCCGGCCGGCACCGCTCCGACCGTCCACACGCCTTCTTTCTTGAGTATTTCTAGCGCGTGGACCAGGTTCGTCTCCCGCGCTACCGGGATCAGCTCCGCGGCGCCCATGGCCGATTTCGCGGCGGCGCCCGTCAGGCCCGCGGCGTGGTGCTTGGGCACGATGACCCCGTGGGCGCCGGTGGCCTCGGCGGTCCGGAGCACCGCCCCCAGGTTCCGCGGGTCCTGCACCTGGTCCAGGGCAAGGAAGAAGGCCGGCTCCCCCCGCTCGGCCGGGATCTCGAGCAGATCGCCGAGCGCCGCGTAGCTCGCGCCCGCGACCCGGGCCACCACCCCCTGGTGGTGGATGTCCCCCGCCATGGCGGTGAGCTGATCGCGGGTGCGGTACGAGATCTTGACGCCCTGGCGCTTGGCCAGCCCCAGCAGCTCGTGCAGCGCGGGCCCGCGGCCCTCCGACAGGATCGCGATCTCCTCGACCCGGCGGCTCCCGGTCCGGAGCAGCTCGAGCACCGGGTTGCGCCCGAAGAGCGGCGCGCCGTCTTCCGGAAGACCCTGCCGCGGGGGCGGCTCGGGCATCTCACGCGGCTCGCGCGGCTCGCGCGTCACGACTGGAGCTTCCAGGTCGTTCCGTCCCGGGTGTCCTCGATGATGACGCCCAGGCGCGAGAGCTCGTCGCGGAGCCGGTCGGCCTCTCCGAAGTCGCGCTGGCGCCGCGCCTCCTGGCGAAGATAGACGAGCGATTCGATCCGGGCTTTGAGCTGCGGATCGACGACCGCTTCCTTGCGCGCGCCCTCGAGCAGGCCCAGCACCCGCGCCAGCATCACCAGCTCGCCCACGCCCAGCAGGAACGCGCCCGCGCCGGCCGTGCCCTGGGCCACCTGCTCGCGCGCCCCGTGGAGCACCCGGGCCAGATCGAAGAGGACGCCCAGGGCCTGCGGGGTGTTGAAGTCGTCGTCCATCGCCGCCTCGAACCGGGCGCGGTGCGCCGCGACCTCGTCGAAGAGCCCGTGGTCGGGCCCCGGCGCCGGCGTCCCGCGCGTGGCGAGGCGATCCGCCTCGTCCTTCAGCGCCCGCAGCCGCGCGAGGGCGCGCCCCGCCTCCACGATGCGCTCGTCGCCGAACTCGAGCGGATGGCGATAGTGCGTGCCCAGGAGGTAGAGGCGCAGGGCCTCCGGATCGTGGCGGCGCACGAGGTCCTTGATCGTGAGCGTGTTGCCCAGCGACTTGGACATCTTCTCGGCGGCCAGGTTCACGAAGCCGTTGTGCAGCCAGTAGCGCGAGAAGGGCTTGCCGGTCGCGGCCTCGGACTGCGCGATCTCGTTCTCGTGGTGCGGGAAGATCAGGTCCTCGCCGCCGCCGTGGATGTCGAGCACCTCGCCCAGGTACTGCATGGCCATGGCCGAGCACTCGATGTGCCACCCCGGCCGGCCCTGCCCCCACGGGCTCTTCCACGCGGGCTCGCCGGGCTTCGTCGCCTTCCAGAGCGCGAAGTCCATCGGATCGCGCTTGCGCTCGTCCACCTCGACCCGCGCGCCGGCCTGCAGCTCCTCCAGGTTCTTGCCGGAGAGCTTGCCGTAGCCGGGGAAGCGCCGCACCTCGAAGTAGACGTCACCCTCCACCGGATAGGCCACGCCCTTGGCGATCAGCCGCTCGATGAGCGCGATCATCTGCGGCACGTGCTCGGTGGCCTTGGGCTCGATGTCGGCGGGCGCGACGCCGAGCGAGGCCATGTCGGTGCGGTACTCCTCGATGTAGCGCTCCGAGATCTCCTGCGCGGAGACCCCCTCCTGGTTCGCCTTCCGGATGATCTTGTCGTCGATATCGGTGAAGTTCTTGACGAACTTCACCGCGTGCCCGCGGTGCTTGAGATAGCGGCGCATCACGTCGAAGACGATGCCGCTGCGCCCGTGGCCGATGTGGCTCAGGTCGTAGACGGTGACGCCGCAGACGTAGATCCGTACCTCGCCCGCGTGCACCGGCGCCAGATCCTCCTTGCCGCGCGTGAGCGTGTTGAAGACGCGCGTGGCCATCAGGCGGTCTCCACGCTGACCACCGCCATCGAGGCGATGCCTTCCTCCCGCCCCAGCAGCCCCAGGTGCTCCGGGCTCTTGGCCTTCACGCTCACCCGGTCGGGTCCCAGGCCCATGGTCGCGGCGAGCTGCTTCGCCATCTCGGGCAGGAACGGGGCCAGGCGCGGCGCCTGGCAGATCACCGTGACATCGACGTTGACCACGCGAGCTCCCTTGGTGGCAATCAGCTCCATCACCGACCGCAGCAGACCCAGACTCGAGGCTCCTTTGTAGCGCGGATCGGTGTCCGGGAACAGCCGTCCGAGATCCCCGAGGGCGAGCGAGCCGAGCAGCGCCTCGCAGACCGCGTGCGTGAGCACGTCGGCGTCGGAGTGCCCGCCCAGCCCGCGCGCGGCGGGCACCGTCACGCCGCCCAGCACCAGCGGCCGCCCCTCGACCAGCGGATGCAGGTCGAAGCCCAGCCCGGACCGGAACTCCGTCATCCCCGGCGGCGGGGCGCGGCCCAGGCGCGGGCCGTCTGGAGATCCTCCGGCGTCGTGATCTTGAGATTCTGCCCGAGCCCAGCCACCATGGCGACCGTCACACCCAGCCGCTCCACCAGCACCGCGTCGTCCGTCCCCGCGAAGCCGTCCCGTCGCGCCTTGTCGTGGGCCTCCCAGAGTAACGCGCGTGTAAAGGCCTGCGGGGTCTGGGTGAGCCAGAGCCCCTGGCGCGGGATGGTGGCCTCGATCGCGCCGCCGTCGCTCACGCGCTTCACGGTCTCCCGCACCGGGATCCCGCAGGTGGCCGCGCCGCCCGTCGCCGCGGCGGCCAGCACCCGCGCCACGAGCGCCGCGTCGATGAAGGGGCGGACCGCGTCGTGCACCAGGACGCGCTCCGCGTGCCTCCGGGATCCGCTGGAGCGCCCGCCACACCGACTCCTGCCGGTCGGCGCCGCCCGCCACCACGTCGAGGATCCGGGGCACCCGCAGCCGCGCGAGGAGCCGGCGCGTCTCCGCCACGTGCGCCTCCGGCACCGCCACCACGATGCCCGCGATCCCGCGCGCCCGGGTCAATACTCTCAACGTCGCGACGAGGATCGGCACGCGGCCCAGACGGAGATATTGCTTGGGCCGGCGGGAGCCCATGCGCGTGCCCAGGCCTCCCGCCGGCACGATGGCGTAGGTCACCGCGGCGCGCTCTCCTCGTCCCGCTGGCGGGCGAAGATCATGCGGCCGGCCGCGGTCTGGTAGATCGTGGTCACGGTCACGTCCACCGTCTGGCCGATCAGGCGCTTGCCGTGCTCCACCACCACCATGGTGCCGTCGTCGAGGTAGGCCACGCCCTGGTTCGCTTCCTTGCCTTCCTTGACGATGTGCACGTGCAGCGGCTCGCCGGGCAGCACCACCGGCTTGAGCGCGTTGGCGAGCTCGTTGATGTTGAGCACCGCGACGCCCGACAGCTCCGCCACCCGGTTCAGGTTGTAGTCGTTGGTGACGATCTTGCCGCCGGTGGCCCGCGCCAGCTCGATCAGCTTGCGATCCACCTCGCGCACCTGCGGGAAGTCCACCTCGTCGATGCGCACGCTCACGCGCGGCACGCGCTGCAGCCGCTGGAGCACGTCGAAGCCCCGCTTGCCGCGATTGCGCCGGAGCGCGTCGGCCGAGTCCGCGATCTGCTGCAATTCTCGCAGCACGAACTGGGGCACCAGGAGGGTACCGGCCAGGAACCCGGTCTGGCAGACGTCCACGATGCGCCCGTCGATGATCACCGAGGTGTCCAGGATCTTGTCGCCATCCTGGCGGCTCACCGCGGTCTTGGGGAAGAGCTTGACCGACATGTCTTCCAGGTCGTCGCGCTTGGCCAGCGTCACCATCGCGCCCAGGTAGCCCAGCAGCAGCGCGAAGAGCCCGCGCCCGAGCGCGCCCGCGCCGGGCACCACCGCCTCGACCGCGGTGCCCAGGCCCAGGCCGAGCACGACCCCCAGCATGGCGCCGGTGGCGCCCCAGAAGAGCCGGTCCACCGGGATGCGCCGGGCCTGCCACTCGAGCAGGACGACGAGCACGCCGGCCAGCAGGCCGGCGCCGCCAAGGAAGAGGTTGTACGGAGGGTGCAGGTTGAGGGCGTGCGCCAGCGCGAAGCCGGCGGCGGTGGCCGCCATCAGGACCAGCGTCCGGACGATGAGCAGACCTATCTGCATCGCTCCCTCACGGCCCCAGCAGGACCTTCACGGCCTCGTCCACCGACCCCACGCCCTGCACGTCCAGGGGATAGCTTCCCCGGTCCGTCAGGCTGCTCTGGGGCACCACGGCCCCGGTGAAGCCCAGCGCGGCCGCTTCCTTGAGTCGTGTCTCGAGCCCGGTCACCGCTCGCACCTCTCCGGCCAGCCCGACCTCGCCGACCACCACCAGGTCACCCCGCAGCGGGCGGTCGAGATAGCTCGAGGCCGCCGCGAGCACCAGTCCCAGGTCGGCGGCGGGCTCGGACACCCGCGCGCCACCGGCGACGTTGACGAAGGCGTCCTGCGATTGCAGGGGAAACCCCACGCGCTTCTCCAGCACCGCCAGCAGCAAGCATACGCGATTGTAGTCGGCGCCAAGAACAGTACGACGCGGGGTGCCAAAGCCGGCCGGGGTCACCAGGGCCTGGATCTCGACCAGGAGGGGGCGGGTCCCCTCCAGGCTGGCCACCACCACCGACCCGGCCGCGTCCTTGGGGCGCTCGGCCAGGAAGAACCCGGACGGGTTGCGGACCTCGGTCAGGCCCCGCTCCCCCATCTCGAAGACCCCGATCTCATTGGTGGACCCGAACCGGTTCTTGACCCCCCGGAGCACCCGGTACGAGTGGTGCTGCTCGCCCTCGAAGTAGAGCACCGTGTCCACCAGGTGCTCGAGCACCCGGGGCCCGGCGATGGCCCCCTCCTTGGTCACGTGGCCGACCAGGAAGGTGGCGATCCCCCGCCCCTTGGCCAGGGCCATGAGCCGCGCCCCGCACTCACGGACCTGGCTCACGCTGCCGGGGGCCGATTCGAGCCCGGGCAGGTACACGGTCTGGATCGAATCCACGATCAGGATCCTGGGCTGGATGGCGGTCACGTGCGCCTCGACCGTCACCAGATCGGTCTCGGCCACGAAGTAGAGGCCCGCCGGGGAGGGGCCGAGGCGATCGGCCCGCAGCTTGACCTGGCCGGCCGACTCCTCGCCCGAGACGTACAGCACCGGCCCCGCCCGCTCGGCCAGCATCCGGCTGACCTGGAGCAGGAGGGTGGACTTGCCGATGCCCGGGTCCCCGCCGATCAGGACCAGCGACCCGTTCACCACCCCGCCCCCCAGGACGCGGTCGAGCTCGGCCATGCCGCTCGAGACCCGGTGCCCGCCGTCGCCCACGGAGATCTCGCGGATCGGCTGGGGCCGGCTCGAGGTCACGCCGGGCCGCGCGAGACCGCGCGCGGGCGCGACCCGCTCCTCCACGAGCTGCACATAGGTCCCCACCCGCGCGCAGTCGGGGCAGGTGCCGGGCTTGGCCGCGGCGAGCCCGCACTCCTGGCAGCGATACGTCGTCCGCTCGCGCGCCATCAGCGGCCTCCGCTCCCGCCCGCGTTGCCGGCCGCGCCGGAGTCGCCGGCGCGGCCAGCATCAATGGTCGAGCGGATCAGCGTCCGCAGGAGGAAGCTCCGCCGCGAGCCCTCGAGGAACTGCACGAGGTTCTCGTACACGGTCGGGTCTTCCAGGAGCGCGCCGACCGTGCCCTCGCCCTGCTTGAGCCGGTCGGTGACCGCGCGCAGGTTGGCCATCGCGGCGCGGAAGTCGGCGGTGGCGTCGCCGAGCGAGCCCAGCGCGCCGTCGGTGCCGCCGTCACGGGTCAGCTGGCCCAGCAGCCCCTGGCCCTGGGCCACCCGCTCCGAGACGTCGCGGAAATTGTGGGCCACGGCCCGGAGATCGTCGGCGATCGTCTTGTACTGCGGATCGTGGAGCAGCGCGGACAGCAGGTTGTCGCGCGACTCGAGCTTCTCGGCGGTCCGGCCGATCGTGTCCATCGCGGCGAGCAGCGCGCGGACCGACTTGCCGCTGTCCGGCGAGAGCAGCACGCCCACCGCGTGGTCGCCCTGCTCGGCCCGGGCGAGGAGCGACTGGGTGCGGGTCAGGATCGCGTTGAGCTTGGTCAAGGCCTCCGGCTCGTCGTAGACCAGCGCGTGGACCAGCCCCTTGCCCGTCTCGACTTCCCGGGCGATGCGGTCCACCCGCTCCGCGGTGGTCTTGAGGCTGGTGGCGAGCTCCTTCACGGTCTGGAGCGTCTCCGCACCGGCCTTGAACATCTGCTGCATCTCCACCGAGTCCTGGGTCGCCAGGACCTCGCCGGGCTTGAGCGCGGGGGCCGCGGTGGTGCCGATGGTGATCTCCACGATCTTGTCGCCCAGGAGGCCCTGGGTGGAGATCTTGGCTTCCGAATCGCGCCGCACCCGCTCCGAGAAGCGCCGCGCGATCGTGATCGTCACCCGCACCTTGCCGCCCGGCTTCTCGGGCAGCTCGACCGCGGTGACGCGGCCGATCTGCACGCCGGCCAGGCGCACGGTGGCGCCCTCGATGAGCCCGCCCACCTCGCCGAACTCGGCGACCAGGTCGTACTTGCGCTCGAAGTAGCGGCCCTGGGCCCCGAGCAGGTAGATGATCGCGAAGAACACGAGCAGGCCGGACAGGATGAAGGCCCCGATGCGGATCTGCAGCCCGAGGCGCCCGTCGGCCATGGCTAGATCTCCCGGAGCTCGCCGGCGAGGAACCGGCGCACGTCGGGGTTGGCGGAGCGGTGGATCTCGGAGGGCGTGCCCTGGTCCGCGAACTGTCCCTGCATCAGGATCGCCATCTGGTCGGCCACCAGCTCGGCGAACTCCACGTCGTGGGTCACCACGATCGCGGTGTCGCACACGCCGGTGCGGAGCTGGGCGATGAGCTCGGCGACCAGCTTCGCGTTGGTGGGGTCGAGCCCGGCGGTGGGCTCGTCGAAGAACACGATCTCCGGCTCCACGATCAGGGCCCGCGCGATGCCCACGCGCTTGCGCATGCCGCCGCTCAGCTCGGCGGGCAGCAGCTCGTCGGTGTCGGGCAGCCCGACCAGATCGAGGAAGTGGTGCACGCGATCCGTGATCTCCCCGAGGGACAGGCGCGTGTGCTCGCGCAGCGGGAAGGCCACGTTCTCGAACACGGTGAGCGAGTCGAAGAGGGCCGCGCCCTGGAACACGAAGCCGGTGCGCCGCCTCAGCGGGAGCATGGCCTCCTCGCTCATCCGGTCGGTGCGCGTGCCGAACACGTGGACCTCGCCCGAGTCGGGCCGCGCGAGGCCGGAGGCGATGCGCAGGAGCACGGTCTTGCCCTGGCCGCTGCCGCCCATCACCGCGAGGATCGTCCCCTTGGGCAGGGCGAAGCTCACGCCGCGCAGGACCTGTTTCTCCCCGAACGCCTTCCAGACCTTCCGGACTTCAAGAAGCGGCTGAGTGGGCGGGAGCGGCTGCGCGGGCGACGGTCTCATGTGCTGGGGCTCACCAGTACATGAAGAGGAAGAGCCGCGTGATGAAGAAGTCCGAGATGATCACGCCCATGGCCACCTGCACCACCGTCGCGGTGGTCGAGCGGCCGAGCCCCTCGGTGCCCCCCTCGGTGGCCAGGCCGTTGTAGCAGCCGATCAAGGTGACGAGCCCGCCGAAGACGAAGCTCTTGCCGAGCCCGGACAGGAAGTCCTTCAGCACCACCCAGTAGGCGATGGTGTTCCAGTACAGATACGGGTCGACGTTGCGGTCGAACACGGCGATCAGCATACCCCCGAGCAGGCCCATTCCGTCCGCGAGGATGGTGACGAGCGGGAAGACCAGCACCGCGGCCATGAACCGGGGGACGATCAGCTTCTTGATGTAGTTCACGCCGAGCGCGCGGAGGGCGTCGATCTGCTCGGTGACCTTCATGGACCCGAGCTCCGCGGTGATGCCCGAGGCCACCTTGCCCCCCACCAGGATGGCGGTCAGCACCGGCCCCAGCTCGCGCAGGATGGAGAGCGCCACCACCGGGCCCACGTAGTTCTCGGCCCCGAAGCGGGCCATGTTCACCGCGGTCTGGAGCGCCAGCACCATCCCGGTGAAGAGCGCGGCGGTGAGCGCGACCACGAGCGACCGCACCCCGATGATGTCGATCTCGCGGGCGACCAGCCAGAAATAGGACGGCGGCAGGGTCAGGTTGCGGGCCACCCGCACCGAGAGCAGCCCGAGGCCGCCGTACCACAGGGCGGTCTCCCGCAGGTGATACCGCAGATCCTTCGTCGCGATCACCGGCGCGGCTCCAGCGCGAAGCTCTCGACCAGGGCCCGGAACGCGGGCCGCCCGCCGTCGAAGGCATCGCTCGGGGCCACGTAGAGGAAATCGTGCACGCACGGCTCCGCGCGCATCACCAGGGCCTCCACCGTGACCGTCCGCCCGTCCGCCAGGCCGCGGACCACCGAGTGGGCCGCCTCGCGCCCGCCCACGGTGGACGTGCCGTTCTCCAGCACGTCGCGCCGGGTGAGGCCGAAGGTCAGATGCCGCGCGAGCACGTCGAGCGGGCGCGTGGACTCGCGACCGCTGCAGGTCGCGTCCACGACCATGCCGCCCGCCCGCGCCTCCGCGCGCAGGGCGAGGTCGGCCCGCTGGCCGGCATCCACCCGCCAGCCGGTGGTCGGCAGCGTCACGCGATAGCCCTTCGCCGAGTAGAACATCCCGTTCTCGATGCGCCCCGTCGCCGTCGCGCAGCCCGCGAGCAGGACGAGGGCGAGCAGGGCGCGCGCGAGGGCGTGGCCGGTCACGTGTCCTTCTTGTCCGGCTTGTGTCGGCGGGCGAGCTCCTGGAAGACGCGGCGGAGGGGGATGCCGCGGGCGGTCAGCAGGACCATGGTGTGAAACCACAGGTCCGCGACCTCGGAGACCACGCGCTCGTCCCCTTCGCCGCCCAGGGCCGCGGTCATCACCTCCGCGGCCTCCTCGCCGATCTTCCGGCAGATCTGGGGCTGCCCCTTCTCGAACAGCGTCGCCACGTAGGAGCCGGGGGGCGGCGCCACCTTCCGCGACTCGAGCACCCGCTCGAGGACTTCCAGCATCGCGGGGCCCGCCGCCGCCCGACGCGGGCCCGGCCTCCCCGCCGTCGAGGCGCGTGAAGAAGCAGCTCCGCGCCCCGGTGTGGCACGCCACGCCGTCCTGGTGCACCTGGACCAGCAGCGTGTCCCGGTCGCAATCAGCAAAGAGGCCGTCCACGTGCTGGGTGTGCCCCGACGTCTCGCCCTTGCGCCAGAGCGCGTTGCGCGAGCGCGACCAGAAATGGGTGAGGCCCGTGCGCCGCGTCGCCTCGAGCGACGCGGGGCTCATCCAGGCGACCATGAGGAGCTGGCCGGTCTCGGTGTCCTGGACCACCGCCGGGATCAGCCCCTGCGCGTCCCACTTGAGATCGTCGGTCGGGCTCACGGCTCGAGCCTCACCGGCACCCCGCGGGCGTGCCAGATAGCGCTTGGCCTCCGGCACCGTGTGCTGGCCGAAGTGGAAGAGCGTCGCCACGAGCGCGGCGTCCGCGCGGCCCTCGACCAGCCCCTCGCGGAGGTGCTCGAGGCTCCCGACGCCGCCCGAGGCGATGACCGGCACCGACACCGCCTCGGCCACCGCGCGGGTCAGCGCGATGTCGTAGCCCGCGCCGGTGCCGTCGCGGTCCATGCTGGTGAGCAGGATCTCGCCCGCGCCCAGCCCCTCCACCTCGCGCGCCCACTCCACCGCATCGCGCCCGGCCGGGCGGCGGCCGCCGTGGGTATAGACCTGCCAGGAGGGTCCGCGGGCTTCACTTCTTATTCGCTCGGCTCGCCGTCGGCTGCGCCTTGCATCGCGTCGATCGCGACCACGATGCACTGGCTCCCGAAGGCGCGCGCGGCTTCCGAGACCAGGCCCGGCCGCTCCAGCGCCGCGGTATTGAGCGACACCTTGTCGGCGCCGGCGCGCAGGAGCGTGCGGATGTCCTCGAGCGACCGGATCCCGCCGCCCACCGTGAGCGGCATGTAGATCCCCTCGGCGGTGCGCCGCACCACGTCGAGCATGGTGGCGCGCCCCTCGTGCGAGGCGGTGATGTCGAGGAACACCAGCTCGTCGGCGCCCTGGGCGTCGTAGGCCAGCGCGGCGGCCACCGGATCGCCCGCGTCGCGCAGCTCGACGAAGCGGACGCCCTTGACCACGCGGCCGTCCTTGACGTCGAGGCACGGGATCAGCCGCTTGCAGAGCATGGCGCCTACCGGACCGCGGCCAGCGCGGCGCCCAGGTCCACCGCGCCGCTGTAGAGCGCGCGCCCCACGATGACGCCGGCCAGCTCCGGGACCGTCGCGAGCTGCCGGATGTCGTCGAGCGAGCCGACCCCGCCGGAGGCGAAGACGTCGATGCCCGCCGCCTTGGCCACCGCCTCGGTGCTCCAGAGATTGGGGCCGTTCTGGGTGCCGTCGCGCGCGATGTCGGTATAGATGATGCCGGCCGCCCCCGCCGCCGCCGCGTCGCGCGCCAGGGCGATGGCGTCGAGGTCCAGCACGCGCGTCCAGCCGTCCACCGCGACGCGCCCGTCGGAGGCGTCGATGCCCACGATCACCTGCTCGCCGAACCGCTCGCACACCTGGCCCAGGAACGCGGGATCGAGCGCGGCGCGCGTGCCCACGATGGCCCAGCGCGCGCCCGCCTCCAGCACCGCCTCGACGTGCGCGATCTCGCGCAGCCCGCCGCCCACCTGCACCGGGATCCGCACCGCCGCGATCATGGCGCGGACGAGCTCGGTCTGGGACGGCCGGCCCGCGAAGGCCCCGTCCAGATCCACCACGTGCAGGCGCCGCGCGCGCGAGTCCTCCCAGCGGCGGGCCATCGCCACCGGATCGTCGGAGAAGACGGTCTCGGCGTCGGCCCGGCCCTGCAGCAGCCGCACGCACCGCCCCGCCTTCAGATCGACCGCCGGCACGATCTCGAACATTGAGCTACCTACCATCCGCTCGGCGGTTCATGGTCTCCTCGGCTCGCCTTCGGCTGCACCTCGGCCATCTCGATCCTCTCAGCGCGATCGCGCACGATGGCCGCGAAGTTCTCGAGCATGCGGATGCCCCAGCGCTGGCTCTTCTCGGGGTGGAACTGGGTGGCGTGGAGGGCGCCGCGCGAGACGGCCGCCGGGAACGTGAGCCCGTAGGTGCAGGTCGCGACCCGGAGCGAAGTGTCGGCGGTCTCCGGATAGTAGGAGTGCACGAAGTAGAAGTGCGCCCCGCTCGGGATCCCGTCGAAGAGCGGCAGGTCGCCCCGGTGCGCGACCTGGTTCCAGCCCATGTGCGGCACCTTGAGACCCGGCCGGGAAGCGCCGCACCGCGCCCGGGATGACGTCGAGGCCCTTGCCCTGGCCGAACTCCTCGCTCTCCGAGAAGAGGAGCTGGTAGCCGAGGCAGATCCCGAAGAACGGCCGCGCGCTCTCGAAGCACGCCCGGAGCGGCGCGATCAGCCCCAGCGCCTGGAGGCTACCCATCGCGTCGTGAAAGGCGCCGTCGCCGGGCAGCACCACCGCTTCCGCGTCGTCCACCACCTTCGGGTCCTGGGTGACGACGGCGGGCATGCCGATCCGCGCGAAGGCCTTCTCCACGCTGCCGAGATTGCCGCGGCCGTAGTCGACGATGGCGATCACACGCTGCCTCTACAGGCTGCCCTTGGTGGACAGGATGCCCGTGATTCGCGGATTGAGGCGGGTGGCCTCGGCGAGGGCGCGGCCGGCCGCCTTGAAGGTGGCCTCCGCGATGTGGTGGAGGTTCTCGCCGTAGTGCATGTTGAGGTGGAGCGTGATCTCCGCGTTCACCGCCACCGCGCGGAAGAAGTCCTTGAGCAGGTCGAGATCGAAGTTGGCGATCCGGGTGCGCTGGAGCGGCACGTTGAAGACGAGATAGGGCCGCCCCGAGATGTCCACCGCGGCGTGCAGCAGCGCCTCGTCCATGGGCAGGAACGAGGCCCCGTAGCGCACGATGCCCTTCTTGTCGCCGACCGCCTCGCGGAGCGCCTTGCCCAGGCAGATCCCCACGTCCTCCACCGTGTGGTGGAGATCCACGTCGAGATCGCCCTTGGCGTCCACCGCCAGGTCCATCAGCGCGTGCTTCGACCACGCCTCGAGCATGTGGTTGAAGAAGGGGATGCCGGTGTCCACCTTGGCGGCGCCGGTGCCGTCCAGGTTGAGCGTGAGGACGATCTGCGTCTCCTTCGTGTTGCGCTCGATCCGGCTCTGCCGTGGCACCGCCGGCTCCGTCTTCCCCGTCATCGCTTGTCTCCCGCGCGGGCGATCCGTATCGCCGCCGCCGCGCCGTGTCCGTCCAGGCCTTCCACGCGGGACAGCTCGCCGACATGCGGCCCCGCCTCGGCCAGCCCCTCCGGTGAATACTCGATCACGCTGAGCCGCGTCACGAAGTCCTCGGTCGAGAGCGCCGAGGAGAAGCGCGCGGTGCCGCCGGTCGGCAGCACGTGATTCGGTCCCGCCACGTAGTCGCCCACCACCTCGGGCGTGTGCCGCCCGAGGAACACCGCGCCCGCGTGCCGCACCCGCGCCAGCAGGCCCTCCGGATCCGCGACCTGCAGCTCCAGGTGCTCGGGCGCGAGCCCGTTGGCCAGGTCCACCGCCTCCTCGAGGCTCCGGGTGAGCACGAGCGCGCCGTGGCTCGCGAGCGCCGCCCCCGCGATCTCCCGCCGCGGCAGCGCCGCGAGCTGCCGGCCGAGCTCGGCCGCCACCGCGTCGCGCAGCGCGCCCGACGGCGTCAGCAGCACCGCGCGGGCCATCGGGTCGTGCTCGGCCTGGGCCAGCAGGTCGGCGGCCACGAAGGCGGCGTCCGCGGTGTCGTCGGCCACCACCAGGACCTCGCTCGGCCCCGCCACCATGTCGATGCCGACGTCGCCGAAGACCTGGGCCTTGGCCAGGGCCACGTAGATGTTGCCGGGCCCCACGATCTTGTCCACGCGCCGGATGGTCTCGGTGCCGTAGGCCAGCGCGGCGATCGCCTGCGCCCCGCCCACCCGGTAGGCCTCGGTCACGCCCGCGATGCGCGCGGCGGCCAGCACCGCCGCGTTCAGCGAGCGGTCGGCCGACGGGCGGCGAGACCAGCACGATCTCGCGCACGCCGGCCACCACCGCGGGCACCACCGTCATCAGCACGGTGGAGGGATAGGCGGCGCGGCCGCCCGGCACGTAGACGGCCACGCGGTCGAGCGGCCGGACTTCCTGGCCGAGCCGCGAGCCGTTGTCGTCCTTCATGCGCCAGGAGCGCGGCGCGCACTCGCGATGGAAGCGCTCGATGCGCCCCGCCGCGTAGCGCAGCGAGCGCAGCGTCGCCTCGCCCACCGCGCGCTCGGCCGCCGCGTACTCCTCCGGCCGCACCGCGAGCTCGGACGCGCTCAGCGTCACCCGATCGAAGCGCTGGGTGAAGTCGAGCAGCGCCGCGTCGCCCTTCTCGCGCACCGCCGCGACGATCTCGGCGACCCGGCGCGAGATGTCGGGATCCACCGAGCCGGGCGGCCGCTCGAGCGCGCGGATCACGCCCGCGATGCCGCCGACCGACGTTTCAAGCCTTCGAATCATCGCGCGACTTTCTCGCGCATGGCGGTGATCAGCTGGTTGACCCGCGCGTGCTGGGTCTTGAGCGAGGCCCGGTTGACGATGAGCCGCGCGGTGGAGGTCAGGATCTCGGCCACCTCCACGAGCCCGTTCGCCCGCAGCGTCTCGCCGGACTGCACCAGGTCCACGATGCGCTCGGCCAGGCCGACCAGCGGCGCCAGCTCGATGGAGCCGTCGAGCTTCACCATCTCCACCTGGATCCCGCGCTCCGAGAAGTACTCCTCGGTCAGGCGCGGATACTTGGTGGCCACCCGCACCCAGGACCACTTGGCCGGATCGTCGCGCTCCCACAGCTCGCGGGCCTCGGCGACGACCAGGCGGCAGAAGCCGAAGCCCAGGTCCACCGGCTCGTACACGTCCGGCTGCTGCTCGAGCAGGATGTCCTTGCCCACGATGCCGAGGTCGGCGGCGCCGTATTCCACGTAGGTCGGGATGTCGGCCGGCTTGAGCAGGATGAAGCGCAGCCCCGCCGCCTCGTCGGTCAGCAGGAGCCGGCGCGAATCGGGCTCGAAGCCCCGGATGCCCATGCCCGCGAGCAGGGCCAGCGCGGGGTCCAGCAGCCGGCCCTTGGGCAGCGCGAGCGTCAGCGAGGTCGTCACCGCAGGCGCTCGATGGTGGCGCCGAGCGAGCGCAGCTTGACCTCGAGCCGCTCGTAGCCTCGATCCAGGTGATAGACGCGCGAGATCTCGGTGCGCCCCCGGGCGGCCAGCCCGGCCAGCACCAGCGAGGCGGAGGCGCGCAGGTCGGTGGCCATCACCGGCGCGCCCTGGTAGTAGCGCTGGCCGCGCACCACCGCGGTCGAGCCCTCGGCCTCGATCTTCGCGCCCAGGCGCGCCAGCTCGGCCGCGTGCATGAAGCGGTTCTCGAAGATGGTCTCGGTGATCTTGCTGATCCCGTCGGCCAGCCCGAGCAGCGCCATGAACTGCGCCTGCATGTCGGTGGGGAAGCCCGGGAACGGATTCGTGATCAGGTCCACCGCCTTCGGCTTGGCCGGGCCCTGGCAGCGGATGCGATCGTCGGTGACCGTGACCGCGGAGCCGGACTCCTCGAGCTTGGCGAGCATCGCGGACATGTGGCGCGGCTCGGTGCCGGTCACCGTCACGTCGCCGCCGGTGATGGCGGCGGCCACCAGCAGGGTGCCGGCCTCGATGCGGTCCGGGATCACGCGATGCCGCGCGCCGCCCAGCTCCGGCACGCCCTCGATCTCGATGCGCTCGGTGCCCGCGCCCTGGATGCGGGCCCCCATGGCGGAGAGCAGCCGCGCCAGGTCGGTCACCTCGGGCTCGCGCGCCGCGTTCTCGATCACGGTGGTGCCCTCGGCGAGCGCGGCCGCCATCATGAGGTTCTCGGTGCCGGTCACCGTGACGAGATCGGTGCTGATGCGGGCGCCCTTGAGCCGGCTGGCCCGCGCCTCCACGTAGCCGTTGCGGATGAAGACCTCCGCGCCCAGCTTCTGGAAGCCCTTCAGGTGCTGATCGATGGGCCGCACCCCGATCGCGCAGCCGCCGGGCAGGGCCACCTTGGCGAGGCCGGTCCGCGCCAGCAGCGGGCCCAGCACCAGGACCGACGCGCGCATGGTCGAGACCAGCTCGTACGGGGCCTCGTGGCTCGTCACCTTCGCGACTTCCACGCGCGTGCTGCCGTCGGCCTCGGTCGAGACCACCCCGCCGAGCCGCTCCAGGAGCGAGCGGGTGGTGGTCACGTCGGCCAGCTCGGGCACGTTCTCCAGCACCACCGGGCGCGCGGTGAGCAGCGCCGCGCAGAGCGCCGGCAGCGCCGCGTTCTTGGCCGCGCTCACCGCGACTTCCCCCCGCAGGGGCGCGCCGCCTTCGACGATGAGTCGGGTCGCCATCAGCAGCCCTCCCGTCGGGCCGCGCCGGAGGCGCAGACCGCGAGCGTCGTCTCCGTGTCCTCCCAGCGCCCGCCGATGTAGCGCTCCACACCGTTCAGATCCCGCCGGGCCCGGATGCCGGAGAATCCCTCCGCGGCCATGAGCGAGGCGAGCGGGCCCGCCTGCTCCTCGCCGATCTCCATCAGGAGCCACCCGCCCGGCTTCAGCACCGGGGGCGCGCCCGCCACGATGCGGCGGAGCACGCCGAGGCCGTCCGGGCCGCCGTCCAGCGCCGCGCGCGGCTCGTGCCGTGAGACCTCGGGCGGCAGCGACGCGATCACCGCGCTCCGCAGGTACGGCGGGTTCGCCACCACCATGTCGAGGCTCGCGGAGAGCGCGCCGAGCGGCGCGAAGAGATCCCCCGCGAGCAGCCGCACCCGCTCGGAGAGCCCGAGCTCGCGGACGTTCCGGGACGCGACGGCGAGGGCGCCCCCGGCCAGCTCGACGGCCAGCACCTCGGCGCGGGGCAGCGCCGCCGCCAGCGCGCAGGCGATGGCGCCGCTGCCGGTGCCGAGGTCGGCGATCACCGGATCCAGGCGGCCCGCGAGGACTTCCAGCGCCCACTCCACGAGGCCTTCGGTCTCCGGGCGCGGCACCAGCACGTCGGGGGTGACGGCCAGGCGCAGGCCGTGGAAGTCCTCCCAGCCGAGCAGGTACTGCAGCGGCTCGCGGCGCGCGCGGCGTTCGATCAGCTCCCGGTAGTGGGCGGCCTCCGCCTCGGTCAGCCGGCGCGTCGGCTCGAGATAGAGGGCGAAGCGCTCGACGTGCGAGGAGCCCGGCCAGGAGCCACTCGGCCTCCGGGCGCGCGGTCTCGATCCCGGCCTCCTCGAGCGCGGCGGCCGCGCGCCCGAGCAGCGCGGGAACGGTCGAATCCGCGGCGACCCCGATCACGTCACGCTCTCCGCGAGCTTCTGGCTCTGCTCGCGATCGCGCAGCCCGTCGATCAGCTCGTCGAGATCGCCCTCCAGCACGGCGGGCAGCCGGTGCAGCGTGACGTTGATGCGGTGATCGCTGACGCGGCCCTGGGGGAAGTTGTAGGTGCGGATGCGCTCGCTGCGCTCCCCGGTGCCGACCTGGCTGCGCCGGTCGGCCGCGATGGCGGCGGCCTGCTCCTCCTGCGCCCGCTCCAGCAGGCGCGCCTTCAGCACCCGCAGGGCCTTCGCGCGGTTCTTGATCTGCGAGCGCTCGTCCTGGCAGGTGACGACCAGCCCGGTGGGCAGGTGGGTGAGCCGCACCGCGGAGTCGGTCGTGTTGACGCCCTGCCCGCCCGGCCCCGAGGAGCGGTAGACGTCCACCTGGATGTCCTTCTCGTCCACCTTCACGTCCACGTCCTCCGCCTCCGGCAGCACCGCCACCGTCACGGTCGAGGTGTGGATGCGCCCGCTCGACTCGGTGGCCGGCACGCGCTGCACGCGGTGCACGCCCCGCTCGTACTTGAGCCGGCTCCACGCCCCGCGGCCCTGCACCAGCGCGACCACTTCCTTGAGGCCGCCCACCCCGGTGGGATGGCTGTCGATGACCTCCCACTTCCAGCGCTGCCGCTCCGCGTACTTGGTGTACATGCGGAACAGCTCGGCCGCGAAGAGGCCGGCCTCGTCACCGCCCGCGCCGGCCCGGATCTCCAGGAAGACGTTCTTGTCGTCGTTGGGGTCGCGCGGGATGAGGAGGCCCCGCAGCTCCTCCTCGAGCTTGGCCTGCCGCGCGGTCAGCTCGTCGATCTCGGCCTGGGCCAGCTCGCGCATCTCGCGGTCGGAGTCCTCGGCCAGGATGTGGCGGGCCTCCGAGATGCGGGCGAGCACGCTCTTGTAGTCGTCGAACTTCTGCACCGTGTCGGCCAGGTCGGCCGCGGCCTTGGCGGTCTTCGCATAGACCGATGGCTGCCCGATCACCTGGGGATCGGACAGCAAGCGGTTCAGCTCGCCGTAACGCTCTTCGATCTGCCGGAGCTTGTCGAACATGGTGACGCCTCAGGGAGTGAAACCCGGAAGAGGGCGCCGCCGCGGCTGGAGACGACCGAGTAACGGATGGTGGATCTGTGGCTCTTCGCCGAGCGCGGCGCCGAGCCGGGCCCTACCCCTCGGTAACCGTCTTCCTCTTGTACTTCTGCTGGAAGCGCTCGACCCGCCCGGCGGTGTCCAGGAACCGCTGCTTCCCCGTGAAGAAGGGGTGGCACTTGGAGCACACCTCGACCTTGATGGTCGGGACGGTGGAGCGGGTGTGGATGACTTCCCCGCAGTTGCAGGTGATCGTCGTATCAACGTAGTCCGGATGAATGCCAGCCTTCACGGCGCACCTCCTAGATGGATCTCAGAGAATAGCAGGGAGAGCGCGAAAAGGCAAAAATCCGGCCTAGCCAAGCTGGTTCATCTGGTTCAGGAAGTCCTTGTTACTCTTGACCATTTTGAGCTTGTCGAGCAGCAGCTCCATGGCCTCGACCGGGTTGAGCTGGGACAGGGCCTTGCGGAGCAGCCAGACCTTCTGCAGCTCGTCCTTCTCCAGCAGGAGCTCTTCCTTCCGGGTGCCGGTCTGCTCGATGTTGATGGTCGGGAAGATCCGCTTGTCCATCAACCGCCGGTCCAGGTGCACCTCCATGTTGCCGGTGCCCTTGAACTCCTCGAAGATCACGTCGTCCATCCGGGAGCCGGTGTCGATGAGGGCGGTGGCCATGATGGTGAGCGAGCCGCCCTCCTCCACGTTCCGGGCCGCCGCGAAGAACCGGCGGGGCCGCTGGAGCGCGTTGGCGTCGAGACCGCCCGAGAGCACCTTGCCGGACGACGGGATGACCGCGTTGTGGGCGCGGGCGAAGCGGGTGATCGAATCGAGCAGGATCACGACGTCGCGCTTGTGCTCGACGAGGCGCTTGGCCTTCTCGATCACCATGTCCGCCACCTGCACGTGCCGCTGCGGCGGCTCGTCGAAGGTGGAGGAGATGACCTCGCCCTTCACCGAGCGCTGCATGTCGGTGACCTCTTCCGGCCGCTCGTCGATGAGCAGGACGATCAGGTACACCTCGGGGTGGTTCTTGGCGATGGCGTTGGCGAGGTTCTGCAGCAGCACCGTCTTGCCGGTGCGCGGCGCGGCCACGATCAGGCCGCGCTGGCCCTTGCCGATCGGACACAGGAGATCCATCGCCCGGGTGGTCAGGTTGTCCGAGTCGTGCTCGAGCCGGAGCCGCTCCATCGGATAGAGCGGGGTCAGGTTGTCGAAGAGCGTCTTGTCGCGCGCCTGCTCCGGCGTCTCGAAGTTGATCGCCTCGACCTTGAGCAGCGCGAAGTAGCGCTCGCTGTCCTTGGGCGGCCGCACCTGCCCGGAGATGGTGTCGCCGGTGCGCAGGTCGAAGCGGCGGATCTGCGAGGGCGAGACGTAGATGTCGTCGGGACCCGGCAGGTAGTTGTAGTCCGGCGCGCGGAGGAAGCCGAAGCCGTCGGGCAGCACTTCCAGCACGCCCTCCGCGAAGATGAGCCCGTCGCGCTCGGCCTGCCCCTGCAGGATCTTGAAGATCAGGTCCTGCTTGCGAAGACCGCTGGTGCCCTGGACGCCGAGCTCCTTGGCGACGTTGTTGAGATCGGTGATGGTCTTGTCCTTGAGCTCGGACAGGTTCATCCGTTTTCCTCCTGCACCGACCACCCCGCTGGTCTCAACCGTGATGGGCTGCTCGGCAGTGACGGGCTGCTCGGCGGGGGCGGCAGACGGCGGCTTCGGCGAGGGACGCTTCGGGGTACGTTCTGAAGAAGAGATAGTCGTCTCCGGCGGGTTGCGTGTGTGCGGGTCTACTCTCTAGGAGGTTGGCTACCGTGCTTCGCGAACCACTGTCCCACACGGTTTCCGGCCCTGTCAACCCCGATTTACATACGGATATCGATGATCGCGCGCTGCTTGATCTCCACGAGCCAGTCCTTGAGCCGCGTGTCGTACTTCTGGCGGTAGAGGATCTCGCGGATCTGGCCGCGGGCCTGCACGAGCGCGTCCCCGGTGAGGGCGTCGCGCGAGTCGAGACGGAAGAGGTGATAGCCGATCTTCGAGCGGAACGGCGTCGAGGCCTCGCCCGGGGCGAGACGCAGGATCGCGTCCTCGATGTCCTGCGCGAGCTCGCCCTTCTTGAGATTGCCGAGCGAGCCGCCGTCCTTGCCGGACGGATCGTCCGAGTACTTCTTGGCCAGCTCGATGAAGTCCTGCCCCTCGAGCAGATGTCCGTAGATCTCGTCCGCCCGGAGCCGCGCCGCGGTCCAGCCCTCCTCGCCCTTGGCCGGATCCGGCACCACCAGAATGTGCCGGGCCCCGAAGGTGAGGCCGGTCTCGAGCTTCTCGCGGTTCTCGGTGAGGTACCGGTCGATCTCCTGCTCGGTGACCGAGATGCGCAGGGCGACCTTGCGGCGGACCACCCGCTGGACCATGAGCTGCTCGCGCAGCCGCTTCTTGACGCCCTCCAGGGTGAGGCCCTGCGTCTTGATCATGCTCTCGAATTCGGCCTCGTCCCTGGCCTTGAGCTTCTTCATGATGTCGCCGAGCGCCTCGGCGAGCTCCAGGTCCTCGATCACCACCTTCTCCCGCTCGGCCTGCTGGAGCTGGATCCGGTTCTCGATCAGGTTCTGCAGGAGCTGGGTGCGCAGCACCTTGCGCGCCTCGCCGTCGGAGGGCCGCTGCCGCGTCTCGGCCAGGTAGTAGAGCTCGGCCTCGTCCAGCTCGTACTGGGTGATCGCGTCGTTGTTCACCACGCAGATCACGCGATCCACCACGTCCTCGGAGGCGTGGAGCTGATCCCGCGAGGTCAGGATCGGCGCGGAAGTGGGCGGCTGCGCGACCGGGGTCTCGGCCGGCGCCGCCGGCTTGCTCTTGCCGAGCAGCGGCACCCAGGTCGGGATCGAGCAGCCCGAGATCATCAAGGGAAAGACCAGCAAGGTGACCGCGGCGATGCCGCGCGGGCTCATCGGAGGGACTCCAGGAGCTTCGCGAGGGCGTCGCGCACCGCAGGCCAGGGCTCGGCAGGGATCCGCGCTTCCACCGTGTACTCCTTTCTCAACTTGAGAGCGCCGCGGCTGGCCGCGATCGTCTTGAGCATCTGCGAAGGCGTCACCGGCGTCGACGGCGCGAAGGTCAGCACCGCGCGCCCGCCGCCCGCCTCCACCCGCTCGATCCCGAGCCCGCGGGCGGCCACCCGGAGCCCCACCACGTCCAGCAGCCCCTCCACCGCGGGCGGCGGCGGGCCATAGCGATCGGTCAGCTCCGCGCGGGCGTCGGCCACGTCCTCGGGCTTCTCGATCTCGGCCAGCCGCTTGTAGAGCGCCAGCCGCTGATTCACCTCGGGGACGTACGCTTCGGGCAGGAGCGCTTCGACGTCCGCCGAGATCACCGGGTCGACGCGCTCGGCCGCCGTTTCGCCCTTCAAGTCTCTCACGGCCTCCGCGAGGAGCTTGCTATAAAGATCGAATCCGACCGCCGCGATGTGCCCGTGCTGGGCCGCCCCCAGCAGGTTGCCGGTACCCCGGATCTCCAGATCCCGCATGGCCAGTCGGAGCCCCGCCCCGAGCTCGGTGGACTCCTCGATCACCCGCAGCCGCCGCTGGGCCGTCTCGTCCACCCGCCCGTCGGCGGGCACCAGGAGGTAGGCGTAGGCCTGCTGCCGCTCCCGCCCCACCCGCCCCCGGAGCTGGTAGAGCTGGGCCAGGCCGAACCGGTCGGCCCGGTTGATGATTATCGTGTTCGAGGCCGGGATGTCCAGGCCCGATTCCACGATGGCGGTCGAGACCAGGACGTCGGCCTGGCCGTCCACGAACTTGACCATCACGCTCTCCAGCTCCCGCTCCGCCATCTGGCCGTGTCCCATCACCACCCGGGCCTCCGGGACCAGGCTCTTGATGAAGGTCGTCATGGAGGCGAGCGACTGGATGCGGTTGTGGACGAAGAAGACCTGCCCGCCCCGGTTCAGCTCCCGCTCGATCGCCTCCTTGATGACCCCGCGGCTGAACGCGGTCACCACCGTCTCCACCGGCAGCCGGTCCAGCGGCGGCGTCTCGATGACCGAGAGGTCGCGCACCCCGGACAGCGCCATGTGCAGCGTGCGCGGGATCGGGGTGGCGGTGAGCGTCAGCACGTCCACCGAGGTGCGGAGCTGCTTGAGCCGCTCCTTGTGGGAGACGCCGAAGCGATGCTCCTCGTCCACCACCAGGAGCCCGAGATTCTTGAACGCCACGTCCTTGGACAGGAGCCGGTGCGTGCCCACCACCACGTCCACCGCGCCCGCGGCGAGCCCCGCCACCACCTGCTTCTGCTCCTTCGGGCTGCGGAAGCGCGAGAGCAGCTCGACGCGCGCCGGGAACGGACCGAAGCGCTCCACGAACGTGTTGAAGTGCTGCTGGGCCAGCACCGTGGTGGGCACGAGCACCGCCACCTGCCGGCCGTCGGCCACCGCCTTGAACGCCGCGCGGAGCGCGACCTCCGTCTTGCCGTAGCCGACGTCACCCGCCACCAGGCGGTCCATCGGCCGGCCGCCCACCATGTCCGTCTTCACTTCCTCGATCGCGCGGAGCTGGTCCGGCGTCTCCTCGAAGCGGAAGGCGGCCTCGAACTCGCCCTGCCAGGGCGTGTCGTCCGAGAAGTTCGGCCGCTCGGCGACCGAGCGCGTGGCGTAGAGCTTGAGCAGGGCTTCGGCCATGTCGCGCAGCGCGGCCCGCACCGATTCCTTCAGGCGCTGCCACGCGCCGCCCCCGAGCCGGTCGAGCCGCGCCGAGCCCTCGGGCGCGCCCATGTACTTGGAGATCAGGTCGAGCCGCTCGACGGGCAGGTAGAGCCGGCCGCCGTCGGCGTACTCCAGCAGCAGGAAGTCGGCGTCGTGCCCCTCGGAGGACAGGGTGCGGAGGCCGTGGTAGCGGCCGATGCCGTGCTGCTCGTGCACCACCAGGTCGTTGGCGGCCAGGTCGTTGAACGAGGCGATCGCCGCGCCGCGCTGGAAGAGCGGGCGCCGGAGGCGGCGGCGCTGGGCCCCGAAGATCTCCTCCTCGCAGAGCACGATGAGGCCGACCGCCGGGATCTGGAAGCCCGCCGCGCACTCGCCCACGATCACCGCGAGCCCTTCCTGGCTCCAGAGCGTGCCCTCGGGCCACGGCTCGAGATCGTGCTCGGCCAGCATCTGGCGCAGCCGCGCGCTCTGCCGATCGTCGTCCACCACCAGGCGCACCGTGAAGCCCTCGCCGCGCCAGGTGCGGATCTCGCCGGCCAGCGTCTTGAACTGGCCGCGGTAGCCGCCCACCCCGCGCGTGCCCATCGACATCGCGCCCTCGCTGCGCTGGAGCAGCGGCAGCTCGAGGCGCTGGAAGCGCTCGAGCACGGAGGCGAGCGGCGCCGCCGAGGGCGCGTCGTCGGGCGGCGCCTCGAGCATCGCGGGATCCTCCAGCACCACCAGCGTGGCAGGCGGCAGATAGTCCACCAGCGTGACCGGCGCCGCGTCCTTCGAGCCCAGCGGCAGCACGGTCAGCTCGCGGAGCGGCGCGATCGAGCGCTGAGTGGTGGGATCGAAGACGCGCAGGGACTCCACCTCGTCACCGGAGAACTCGGCGCGCACCGGCCGCGCGTGGGTGGGCGAGAAGACGTCCACGATGCCGCCGCGCACGCTCCACTGCCCGACCTCCATCACGGTCTCGACGCGCTCGTAGCCGGCCGCCTGGAGCAGCTCGAGGAGGATCTCGCGATCGCTGCTCTCCCCCACCGTCAAGGTGAACGTGCGGCGCCGGAAGGCGGAGGGCGGCGGCACCGGCTCCGAGAGCCCGGACGGCGTGGCCACGATCACCACCGCGTCGCCGTCGAGCAGACGCCGGCAGCACAGCGCGCGCTCGGCGTCCGGCTCCCGGTGGCGAGTGCCGCGCCAGGAGGTGCCGGTGCCCGAGGGGAACTCGAGCACGCGGGCGTGCTCGCCGTCGTCGCCGCCCGCGGCGGGGCCGCCCGAGATCGAGGCCACGAAGAAGGCGGCGTCCTGCGCCATCCGGTGACGCGGGGACGGTCCCGGCGTGAGCAGGAGGATCGGCCGTCCGGTGCGCTCCCGGAGCGCGGCCACCACCAGGGCGCGCGAGGAGCCCCAGAGGCCGTCGGCGCGGAGGCAGAGTGCTCCCTTTGGGAGGGCCGCGAGCAGCTCTTCGAGCGCGGCCCAGCGGGACAGGACGGACCCGGCAGGCACGATCATCACGGACGACAGCACATCAGAGGTACCACCGGCGGCGACCCGCGTCAAACTACCGGGAGCCCTGGGCGAGATAGAAGGAGAGCGTCTCCAGCTCGATGGCCAGGTCCACGTTCTTCAGGCGGACGTCCTTGCCCGCCTTGATCCGTCCCGGCGCGAAGTTGAGGATGGTCTTGATCCCGGCCGCCACCAGCTTCTCGGTGACCACCTGGGCGGACTCCCCGGGCACCGCCACGATCGCGATCTGGAGATTGCGCGCCTTGGCCTCGCGCGGCAGGTCCTCCATGGACTGGATGACGACGCCGTCCACCGCCTTGCCCCACTTGGCCGGATCCTCGTCGAAGATCGTCGAGATCCGGAAGCCCTGGCGGGCGAACCCCTTGTAGTGGAAGAGGGCGGAGCCGAGGTTGCCGAAGCCCACGAGCGCCACCTGCCACTCCCGGTCGAGCCCCAGGATGCGCTGCAGCTCGGCCTTGAGGCCGGAGACGTAGTAGCCGATGCCGCGCACCCCGAACTCGCCGAAGTACGCGAGGTCCTTGCGGACCTGGGCCGAGTTGAGGCTGAAGCGCTCCGCCAGCTCCTGGGAGGAGATGGTCTTGACGCCATCCTCCTCCAGCTGCTGGAGACTCCGCGTGTAGACGGACAGGCGGCGCACCGTCATCTCCGGGATCCGGGGAATCTTGAACGGTGACCGTCGCGCCATGTTTGTTCCCGGGCGCTCACCGCGCCCGTCGGGGCCGCCTCGCGGGAATGCCCGCGTGCCGTCCCGGGGCGTGGCCCCGGGACGGTATCTTCGAGTGCGCCGCTACCTTACGACTTGACGAACAGCAGGATGACCGCGATGACGAACACGAACAGCACGAGCGACTCGATGAAGGCCAGACCGAGCAGCATCGCGGTCTGGATCCGGGCGATCGCGCCGGGCTGCCGCGCCATCGCGTCCACCGCCTGCCCGGCCGCACGGCCCTGACCGAGACCGCAGAGACCCGCGGCCAGGCCGAAGCCCAGGCCCGCGGCCAGTACCGCGAAGGCCTTGGCCATGTCGGCCCCACCCGCGGCATCGGCGGCCCAGGCCATCCCCGGGACTGCCAGAATCGCCATCATGCTCATGGTGATAATGCGTTGCACGGCGCTCCTCCTTGTTGAGGGTGACTGCGACCTAGTGATGCTCGGCTTCCTCGACCGCCGCCGCGATGTACAGCATGGCCAGCTTGCAGAAGATGAAGGTCTGGATGAAGGCGACCAGGATCTTCAGGGGAAACAGGAAGCCCACGACGAACACGACCATGATCAGCGCGGCGGGCGCTCCGATCACCAGTCCCGCCACCGAGCCGCGGAGGGCCCAGCCCAGCATCCCGTCGAAGCCCATCATGAAGAAGAAGATGGCGAGGAGGATGTGGCCGGCCATCATGTTGCCGAAGAGGCGGAGCGAGAGCGACAGCGGCCGGGCGCAATGGCTGATGATCTCGATCACGAACATCAGGGGCTTCAGCACGGCGGGCACCGGCCCCGCGAAGTGCTTCAGGTACGGGATGAACCCCTGCTTGCGGACGCCGATCACGTGATAGGTCACGAACACGATCAGGGCGCACGCCGCGGTGGTGTTGAGGTTCGCGGTGGGGGCGACCAGCCCCGGCACGAGCCCCATGAGGTTCGAGACCAGGATGAAGAGCCCGAGGGTGGCGATCAGCGGCAGGTAGCGCCGCCCGTCGTGCCCGATCGTCTCGTCCAGCTCCTTCACGAACTGCTCGAGGACGATCTCCATGAAGTTCTGGCTGCCGGTCGGCACGAGCTGCACCCGCCGCGAGGCCACGAAGGACACCACGACCAGGATGGCCATCGCGATCCACGTATAGAGGATGTGGTCCGGGATGGCCGCGATGTGCAGGATCGGGGGGTGCTCGATCAGCTCCATGTCAGGCGTTTCTCCGCGCGTCGAGCAGGCCCTGGGCCAGCAGCACCGGCGGCAGGGCCGCGAGGCCGACCACCACCGCCACCGGATGCGCCCAGCCCTGCGCCACCAGCACCCCGAGCGCGCCGAAGGTGAAGAGCTGGCGCAGCCCCACCCGGCTGATGCGGCCGATCCCGGTGGAGCCCTCCGCGATCAGCGCGGTGGCGCGGCCCACGTCGCGGGCCAGCCACCGGAAGTTCACGATGGCGATGCCGCCGCCGCCGCTCACGCCGGCCGCCGCGGGCACGCCCGCCAGCCACCAGGCGCCCGCCGTCATGGCGGCCACGGTGGCGGCTCCCGTCCAGGTGACGCGGGCGGCGAGATCAGCGGTCATCGCGGTTCGACTCGTTCAGTGTCTTGATGGTCCTGTAAAAGTTCACGCCGGCCGCCACGATGCCCAATGCGAGGCCGATCAGCAAGAGCCACGGGCTCGTCCCGATCCAGCGATCCGCGAAGTAGCCCGCCGCGAGCCCGACGGCCACGCACGCGAACAGCAGCGTGCCCAGATTGACGAGCTGTGCGGTCTGACTCCGCGACGGCCCCCTCTCCTCCGGAGCCATGTGAACAGGAACACTATCACAGGCCCCCAGGCCTGACAAGAACTCGCAACCCCTCAATTACTCTGAGGAAACCAGCGAACGAACCCTGTCGGTAAAGCACAAGCTAGAGCGGAGGAATGCTACTTTTCCTGGCCGAGCGCGATGCTGCGGACGAAGCTCCGCTGCAGGAGGACGAGGACGACCAGTGGGGGGACCATGGCGACCACGACGCCGGCCATGATGACGTTCCACTCGGCCTGCGCGTCGGTGGCCACCAGCATCTTGATCCCCACCTGGATGACCCGCATGTCGTCCGAGTTCGTGATGATCAGCGGCCACAGGTATTCGTTCCACATGTAGAGGAACTCCACCATGAACAGGGCGGCCAGGTTGTTCGCGGACAGGGGCAGCAGGATGCGGAACAGGAACCGCAGCGGCCCGGCCCCGTCGATCCGCGCGGCCTCGGAGAGCCCGGGCGGCATGGTGAGGAAGAACTGGCGGAAGAGCAGCGTGCCGGTGGCGCTGGCGAAGAAGGGCACCGTGAGGGCCTGGTACGAGTTGATCCAGTCGAAGCTCTGCATGAGCTGATAGCTGGGCACGATGCGCACCGGGAGGGGGAGCATGTGGGTGATCAGGATGAGGACGAAGAAGATCCCCTTGCCGGGGAATCGCCCGAAATATGTGAAGGCGAACGCGGCCATCACCGAGAGCACGAGCTTGCCGAGCGCGACGGCCAGCGAGATCGCGAGCGAGTTGGTGAGCAAGCGACCCAGCCCCACCTTCTCCCAGGCGCGGGTCAGATTGTCCAGGAACGCGTCGCCCGGCATAATCCGCGGCGGAAAGACGAAGACGTCCTGGAACCCGAGCGTGCTGATCTGGAACGCGTAGAGGATGGGCAGCACCGCGACCGCCGTCCCGACGGCGAGGAGCGCGTGCACCGTTACCGCGTAGGCGATGCGGCGTCTAACCATAGAAGACCCGGCGCCCCGCGAAGCGGAACTGCAGCACGGTCAGCGCGCCCACCATCACGAACAGCAGGATGGACTGGGCCGAGCCAATGCCCCAGCGGGCGGAGACGAAGGCGTCCTGGTACAGACGGTAGATGAGCAGATCGGTCGCTCCGCCGGGGCCGCCCTGGGTCATCACGTCGATGAGTCCGAAGACCTCGAAGAAGGCGTAGAGGGAGTTCATCACCAGGAGGAAGAACGTCACCGGGGAAAGGATCGGGAACGTGATCCGCCAGAACACTCGGAGGGCGCCCGCCCCGTCCACCTGGGCGGCCTCCCGGAACTCGGCCGGCACCGCCTGGAGCCCGGCGAGGAAGAACACGACGTTGAACCCCAGCATCTTCCACGCGGCGGCCACCACCGTGACCGCCAGGGCGTACCCGCCGTCCATCATCCAGTTCGGGCTTGCGCCGGTCAGCTCGCGAATCAGCACCGTCACCGGTCCCGTCGAGGGGTCGAACAGCAGCGCCCAGATCGTGCCGGCCACTGCGGGCGAGAGCGCATAGGGCCACAGGATGGCCACCCGGTACATCCCGAGGCCTCGGAGCGGCTGGCTCGCCAGCACCGCCAGCCCCAGCGCCACCGACATCCCCCCGGTGACCACCGCCATCGCGAACACGAGGGTCACACTCAGGCTGTGCCGGTACACGTCGGAGCCCAGCAGCTCGCGGAAGTTGCCGAGGCCGACGAAGGTCCCGCGTCCGGTGAAGGGTGACACCTCGAAGAGGCTCAGGCGGAGCGCCTGGATCGAGGGAACGACCAGGAAGACCAGCACCACCGCGACGGAGGGGAGGAGGAGGAGGTACGGCAGGACGCGATTGGGGAACCTCCCCTCCATCGTGGCCGGGCCGGCGCCGCTACTTGTTGATCCGGTTGTACTCGTCCAGTAACTTGTTGGCCTCCCCTGCGGCTTCGTCCAGCGCCGCCTTCGGCGAGAGCTTGCCGGACAGCGCCTTCTCGATCGCGGTGTCGGTGATATTGCGAATCTGGACGAAGTTGCCGAGCAGCACGCCCCGCGTCGCGGGCGAGTCCGGGCCCTCCTGGATTTGCTTGAAGGCGGTCTCGTGGTTGGGATGCTGGATGAACCAGCCCTGCCTGGTCAGCAGGGCTACGGCGGTCCTGGTCGCGGGAAAGTATCCCGTCTCCTCGTGCCACTTCGCGGTCTCCTGCGGCTCGGCGACAAACTTGAAGAACTTGACGATCGCGTCGATCTCCTGGGGCGTCCGGCCCTTGCCCTTGAGCACCCAGAACGAGGCGCCGCCGATGACGGACTTGCCCGCCGGTTGGCCCTCGATGCGCGGGAGGAAACCCGTGCCCACCGGGAACTTCGCCGCCTTCTCGATCGTGGTCACCTGGGAGGTGGACTGCATCAGCATCGCGACCTCGCCGGAGAGGAAGGCCCTGTTGGGAGCGTACTCGCGGCCTCCGTAGGCCAGCAGCTTCTCGTCGACCCAGCGCTTCCAGCGGGTCAGCACCTCGACACCGAAGCCTTCGTTGAACAGCACTCGGGTCGCCCGGCCGTTCCGGCCGTTGTCGTGATCGGCGTACAGCCGGTTCGCGAGAGCGTGGGACTGCTCGAGCATCCACGAGGGCCAGCCGAAGGTGATGGCGGCCCGCGCGGCCCCGGAGGCCACGATCTTCCGGCCCATCTCCTCCACGTCCTTGAAGGTCGCGGGCGGCTTGCTCGGGTCGAGCCCCGCCTTCTGGAAGACCTCCTTGTTGTAGTAAATGATGGCGGTGGACGAGTTGAAGGGCATCGAGTAGAGCTTGCCGCCCACCTTGTAGTAGTTCAGGATCGGCGCGATGTAGTCGTCGAAATCGATCTCGCCCGGCTTCACCATCTCGGTCACGGGGATGATCGCCCCGGAATCCAGCATGGTCTGCGTTCCGACCTCGAAGACCTGGACGATGTGGGGCGGATTGCCGGCCCGGATCGCCGCGATGGCCTTGGTCACTGTCTCGGCGTAGCTGCCGGTGAAGAGCGGCTCCACCGCGTAGCTGGGGTTGGCCTTGTTGAAGCCCGCCGCGATGTCTTTCGTGATGGCGTCGTACCGCGCCCCGCCCATGGCGTGCCAGAGGGTGATCTTCACCGGCTGCGGCTGGGCGAAGGACGGAGCGGCGGCTCCGAGCAGGCCGGCGAAGGCGAGGACGATGTACAGGTAGGGAGCGCGTCCGTTACTCATGGGTCTCTCCTCTGCGCGGGTTCGATGGTGACGGGGGGTTGGCGAGACATTTACGGCTGCGCCCACCGCAGCGACCGCTCGACCGCGCGGCGCCAGCCGCCGTAGGCCGCCTCGCGCGCGCCGTCGGACATCGTCGGGGTGAACTTCCGTTCGAGCTTCCAGCGCGTGGCCAGCTCCCGGCTCTTCCAGAGCCCCACGCCCACGCCGGCCAGGTAGGCGGCGCCGAGCCCGGTGGTCTCCGTCACCGACGGGCGCAGCACCTCCACTCCCAGCATGTCGGCCTGGAACTGGCAGAGAAAATCGTTCGCCGATGCGCCGCCATCGACTCGAAGCGACGTGAGCGGCACGCCCGACTCGCGCTTCATGGTGTCGAGCACGTCGCGGCTCTGGTAGGCGATGGCCTCGAGCGCCGCGCGGGCCAGGTGGGCGCGGCCGGTGCCGCGCGTGATGCCGACCAGCGTGCCCCGCGCATAGGGATCCCAGTAGGGCGCGCCCAGCCCCACGAAGGCGGGCACGAGATAGACGCCGCCCGTGTCCGGGACGGACTCGGCCAGCGCCTGCGTCTCCGCGGCCTGTCGGATGATGCCGAGGCCGTCGCGCAGCCACTGGACGGCCGCGCCCGCGATGAACACCGCGCCCTCGAGCGCGTAGGCGGTGCTCCCCTCCACCGTCCACGCCACCGTGGTGAGCAGGCCCTCAGTGGAGGCGACGGCGCGCTCGCCCGTGTTCAGGAGCGCGAAGCAGCCGGTGCCGTAGGTGTTCTTGGCCATGCCGGGCTCGACGCAGGCCTGGCCGAACAGCGCGGCCTGCTGGTCCCCCGCGATCCCCGCCACCGGAATGCCGCCCGGCAGCCCCGACGACTCTCTGTATCCGCTCGGCTCGCCTACGGCTGCGCCTCGCCAAGCTGCGGTTTCTCCGAACACGCCCGCTGACGGCTTCACCGTCCGGCAGCAGCGCCATCGGCACGCCGAGAATCCGGCAGAGCCCTTCGTCCCACGCGCGGCGATGGATGTCGAAGCAGAGCGTGCGCGAGGCATTCGACGGATCGGTCGCGTGCACCGCGCCGCCGGTGAGCTGCCAGAGCAGCCACGAGTCCACCGTCCCGAAGCACAGCTCGCCGCGCTCCGCGCGCGGGCGCAGCGCCGGATCATGGTCGAGCATCCAGCGAATCTTCGTGCCCGAGAAGTACGCGTCCACCACGAGCCCGGTCTTCCGCCGGATCTCGGGCTCGGCCCCGTCGGCCTTCAGCCGGTCGCAGAGCGCGGCGGTGCGCCGGCACTGCCACACGATGGCGTTGCCCACCGGGCGCCCGGACGCGCGCTCCCAGAGGATGGTCGTCTCCCGCTGGTTGGTGATGCCCACCGCCGCGATCTCCGCCCGCGTGATCCCGGCCGAGGCCATCGCCTGGCCGAGGGCCTGCACGGTGGTGGCCCAGATCTGCCCCGGATCGTGCTCCACCCAGCCCGGCTGCGGGTAATGCTGGGGCAGCTCCGCGTACCCGCGCGCCCGCACGCCGCCGTCCGGATCGATCACGAGCGCGGTGGACCCGGTCGTCCCCTGGTCCAGCGCCAGGACGAAGCGCCGCGCGCTCACCGGCCGAGCAGCTCCTGGGCCAGATCCGGGCGATCGGTGATGACCACGCCGACGCCCTGGTCGATGAAGCGCGCGATGGCCGCGCGCTCGTTCACCGTCCACACCCCGAGGGTGAGGCCGGCCAGCCGCGCCTGCTTCGCCACCTCGGCGGTGACGAGCGCCTGGTCGAGCCCGACGAAGCTCACGCCGGCCTGGCGCAGCGTCTCGAGCTGCCCCGACGGGTAGCGGGCGGAGGCAGCATGCGCGCCGAGTAGAGCGCCGCCACCCGGGCGTCGGGGCGAACCTGGCGCACGCGGCGCCACGTCGCGGCTCTCGAAGGCCATCACCACCGTGAAGGGGGTGAAGCCGTGGCGATCGAGCACCGCGAACACCTTCTCCTCGATCCCCGGGTAGCGCTGGCGCCGCTCGTCGGTCTTGATCTCGAGCAGCATCTGCCGCCTGCCCAGCACCGCGAGCGCCACCACCTGGTCCAGCGTCGGCACGCTCTCCTCGAGCACCGCCCCGTCGCGGTCCTTGAGCCGCACCGCCCGCAGCTCCGCGAGCGTGCGCGCGCGCACCGGGCCGGTGCCGGTGGTGGTGCGCTCGAGCGTGGCGTCGTGGATCACCACCACCTCGCCGTCGCGCGTCAGGTGCACGTCGAGCTCGAGGAAGTCGGCGCCCAGGGCCAGCGCGTTGCGAAACGCGAGCAGGCTGTTCTCCGCCCAGAGCAGCGCGCCGCCCCGGTGCGCGGCGAAGAGCGGGGCGATCATGCCCTGCGCGGCCGCGGTGACGGAGCCCACCACCGCGGTGACCGCGACCAGGCCCAGGGCCAGCAGGAGCGGCCCCTTCACTTCTCGGTCTCCACCAGGCCCTTCACGAACCACCGCTGCATGAGCAGGATGACGGTCACCGGCGGCAGCATGGCGAGCATCGCGGTGGCCATGATCAGGTTCCAGTCGGTCTGCGCGTCGCCGGTGCCGATCATCTTGGTGATGCCGATGACGATGGTGTTCATGCTGCTGCTGGTCGTGATGAGGAGCGGCCAGAGGTACTGGTTCCAGCCGTAGAGGAAGAGGATCACGAACAGGGCCGCGATGTTGGTCCGCGACAGCGGCAGCAGGATGTGGCGGAAGAAGCGCAGGGGGCCGGCCCCGTCGATCTTGGCCGCCTCCACCAGCTCGTCCGGGATGGTCATGAAGAACTGCCGGAACAGCAGGGTCGCGGTGGCGGAGGCGATCAGGGGCAGGGTGAGCCCGCCGAAGGTGTCGATGAGGTGGAGATCGGACACCACCTTGAACGTGGGGATGATCCGCACCTCCACCGGCAGCATCAAGGTGATGAAGATCATCCAGAAGAAGAACATGCGGAGCGGGAACGCGAAGAACACCACCGCGTAGGCCGAGATCAGCGACACCGCGATCTTGCCCACCGCGATGACCACCGCGATCAGGAAGCTGTTGGCCATCATCCGCGCCACCGGGGAGCCCTTCACCCGCACCCCGCTCCCCTGCGACCACGCCTGCGAGTAGTTCTCCACCCCGTGCGGGCCCGGGTAGAGCGGCAGGTCCCCGCGCCCGATGGTCGCCGCGTCGTGGGTGGAGCCGATCAGCGCGGTGTAGATCGGGAAGGCGAAGATCATCACCCCGGCCAGGAGGATCGCGTGGGGCAGCCAGGCGGCGCGCGACTTGCGCTCGACCATCAGTAGTGGACCCGCCGCTCCACGTAGCGGAACTGCACCGCGGTCACCGCGATGACGAAGATCATCAGGATGACCGACTGGGCCGAGGAGCCGCCCAGGTCCAGGTTGACCACCCCGTCCACGTAGACCTTGTAGATGAGGGTCTCGGTGGCCTTGCCGGGCCCGCCGCGCGGTCAGCGCGTGGATGACGCCGAAGGTGTCGAAGAACACGTACACGATGTTGACGACCAGGAGGAAGAACGTGGTCGGAGACAGCAGCGGGAAGATGATGCTCCAGAAGCGTCGGGTGGGGCCGGCCCCGTCGATGGCGGCGGCCTCGATCACCGGCTTCTGGATGGACTGCAGGCCGGCCAGGAAGAAGAGGAAGTTGTAGCTCACCTGCTTCCAGCTCGCGGCGAGCACCACCAGGAACATCGCCTGGACGCCGTTGAGCTTGTAGTCCCAGAGCACGCCCCACCGGCGCACCGCCTGGCCGAGCACCCCGATGGACGGGTGGAAGATGAAGAGCCAGAGCACCGCCGCCACCGCCGGCGCCACCGCGTAGGGCCAGATGAGCAGGGTCTTGTAGGCGGCGGCCCCGCGGATGCGCTTGTCGGCCATGACCGCGAGCAGCAGCGCGGGCGCCATGGACAGCACGGTGACCGCGAGCGTGAAGACGAGCGTGCGCGCCGCCGCCCCCCGGTAGAGCGGGTCGGCGAGGAGGACGCGGTAGTTATCGAACCAGACGAAGTTCTGCCGCAGGCCGAAGGCGTCCTGCAGCAGGAACGAATAGTAGACCGCCTGCGCGGCCGGCCAGAAGAAGAAGACGAGCGTGATCAGGAGCTGCGGCGCCAGGAGCAGATAGGGCAGGACCTTGCCGTCGAAGACGACCCGGCGCTGCATGGCCGATCAGCGGCCGCGTCCCCTCCCGGCTACGAGCGGTTCGCCCGCTCGAAGTTGCGCAGCACCACGTTCCCCCGCTGCACCGCGTTGTCGAGCGCCTGCTGCGCGGTCTGCTGCCCCTGGAACGCCTTCTCCAGCTCTTCCTGGATGATGTTCCGGATCTCCGGCATGTTGCCGAGCCGCAGGCCCTTCGAGTTCTCGGTGGTCGGGGTCCGGGTCATCTGCAGGAACGGGATGTCGGTGCCGGGATTCTGCTGGTAGAAGCCGGAGGCCTTCACCCGCTCGTAGCCCGCGAAGGTGACCGGGAGGAAGCCGGTGTCGGTGTGCCACTTGGCCACCACCTCCGGGCGGCTGATGAAGCGGAAGAACTCGGCCACCGCCTTGTACTCCTCGGGCTTGCGGGTCGGCGAGGTCATCACCCAGAAGGCGGCGCCGCCGATGATGGAGTTCTTGGGCGCGTCGGGCGTGCCCGGGTAGTACGGCAGCATGGCCGCGCCCCACTCGAACTTGGCCTCCTCGCGCGATGCGGGCGCGCAGCCCGGACGAGGCGTGGATGATCGCGCACTCCCCGGAGGGGAAGAGCGCGTCGGCCGCCGCGTCGCGCCCGCCGTACTTGAAGCTGCCTTCCTTCTGCATGTCCATCAGCATCTGCACGTGGCGCACGTGCAGCGGGCTGTTGATCTTGAGCTCCGCGTCGAGCCCGTCCAGGCCGTTGGCCTTGGTGGCCAGCGGCACGTTGTGGATCGCGCTGAACTGCTCGAACTGCGCCCACGTGGGCCACGCGGTGGTGAAGCCGCACGGCGTCGCGTTGGCCGCGCGGATCTTCTGGGCCGCGGCGCGCAGGTCGGTCCAGGTCTGGGGCGGCTTGTTCGGATCGAGCCCCGCCTTCTTGAAGGCGTCCTTGTTGTAGAACATGATCGTGGTCGAGCTGTTGAACGGCATCGCCATCATCCGGCCGTCGGGCAGGCTGTAGTAGCCGCGCCACCGAGGGCAGGTACGCGGCGGGATCGAACGCCACCCCGGACTCCTTCATCAGCTCGTGCACCGGCTTGATCGCCCCGCGCGCCGACATCATGGTCGCGGTGCCCACCTCGAACATCTGCACGATGTGCGGCGCGTTGCCGGCCCGGAACGCGGCGATCGCCGCCACCATGGTCTCGGGATACGAGCCCTTGAAGGTGGCGTTGACCTGGTACTGGGTCTGCGACTCGTTGAAGTCGGTGACGATCTTCTCGAGGATGCCGCCGAGCGGCATGGCCAGCCCGTGCCAGAACTCCACCGTCACGCGTGGGGACTGGGCCCGCGCCGGCTGCGCGTGGTACCCGAGCGCGGCGGCGCCGATCAGCACGAGCGACGCCAGCGCGATCCACCAGGACTTCCTTGTCTGTGGCATGGTGACCCTCCAGTGTTTTTGTGGACCGTGGTGGCTCAGGCTATCGATCAGGTATCTCGGCCGGGTTGCGGCCGAATCACGTTTCCGTATCGTCCCCCGAGGTACCGTCTCGCGGGCGGTCGGAATATAGCACTGTTGACCCGGCTATGGCCGCTTCTCGTAGACCGCGGTGTACCCGGTCCGGGCCGAGCGCGCGTAGAGCTGCGCCCTGTCGGGCCCGTAGGTGAGCGTGATCAGGATGGACTGGTTGCCGACCTTGTAGTTGAGCTGGACCTCTTGCCCCGCGACCGAGTACTGCCCGCCCAGGCGCCGGCCGTCCGACGTGATCGAGGTCATCCGGCCGTCCGGGGCGAACTCGAGCCAGTCCTTCTTGTCGCCGTCCGGCGAGCGCGTCAGCTCCCAGCGGCCGAGCAGCCACGCGTCGTCGGCCGCGCGCGCCGGCGCGGCCCAGCCGAGCGCCAGGGCGGCGACCAGGAGGAGCACGAGACCGCGGGCGAGGCGCGCCATCAGCGGTGCCGGAACCGCCGGCTCAGCTCCACGTGCTGCGAGTACGCCTCGAGCTCGGCGTCGAGACGGCGCGGCGTCCAGGCCGCCAGCTCGGCCATGCGCGCGGCGATGGGCTCCACGCAGTCGAGGCCCTGGCAGCGGCTCTGGCCGATGCCGGTGCGCCGCAGCATCACGTCCTGCAGCGACACCGCCAGCTCCTCGCGGACCGCATGGTGGAGCTGGGCCACGATCTCGGGATTGCTCGGGCAGAGGCGCTCGAAGCCGTCGGGCAGCTTGCGCCCCAGCTCGAGCACGCGCGGGAAGGCACGACCGTAGGTCTCCACCAGCGTCTTGAGCGTCGCACGGGACAAGCCGGTGGACGCCATTTCTTCTGACACGTCCATCCACGCGCGCACCTCGATCTTGCCGGCCTCCTCGTCGGTGCCGTCGAGCATGGCCCGCGCGGTGCGCGAGGCCTCCTTGCGGCCCAGCACGCGCATCACCCGGTCCCCCACGTCCTCGGCCAGGCTGCGGAAGCAGGTCAGCTTGGTGCCGGTGACGGAGAGGAAGCGTCCGTCCGGCCCCTCCGGGATCACCCGGTGCTCGCGCGAGACCGCGGAGGCGGAGCGGCCCGGCTCGAAGGAGAGCGGCCGCACGCCCGCGTAGGTGTAGGCCACGTTCTCGAAGGCGACGCGCTTGTCCGGCAGCACCTTGGCCACCTCGTCGAGCAGGTAGGTCACCTCGTCGCGGGTGGCCCACAGGCGGTCCGGATCGCCGTCGAAGTCGGTGTCGGTGGTGCCGACCAGTGAGAAGCCGTGCCACGGGATGACGAAGATCATCCGCTCGTCGTGGGTGGAGAGGTAGACCGCGCGGTCGGTCATGCGCGGCAGCAGGCAGTGGATGCCCTTGGTGGTGCGCAGCAGCCGCGGGCTCCGCTCGGCCATGCCCGCGAGCGCGCGCAGGCCGTCCACCCACGGCCCCGCGCAGTTCACGATCGTGCGCGCCTTGACCGCCTGCACCTGGCCCGAGAGGAGATCGCGCACCTGCACGCCGTCGAGCCCGCGGGCGCCCGGGATGAACGCCTCGACCTGGCAGTAGTTGAGGACCCGGGCTCCGTGGCGCGCCGCCGAGAGCACGTTCTCGAGGCAGAGGCGCTCCGGGAAGAGCAGCAGGTCGTCGAAGTAGTAGCCGGCTCCGCGCAGGTCCTCCGCCCGCACGTTCGGCTCCATCGAGAGCGCGGCCTCGGGCCGCAGCACGCGGTAGCGCTCGCTGTTCTTGCCCGGGGTGAGCAGGTCGTAGAGCCACATGCCCAGGCGCACCTTGATGAGGCCGCGCGAGGCGCCGCGGTAGACCGGCACCAGGAAGGGCAGCGGGCGCACCAGGTGCGGGGCGAGGCGCTCGAGCGTCTTCTTCTCGCGCAGCGACTCGCGCACCAGCTTGAAGTCGCCCAGCTCGAGGTAGCGAAGCCCGCCGTGGATCAGCTTGGAGGACTTCGACGAGGTGCCGGAGGCGAAATCGCCCTTCTCGAACAGCGCGACCGAGGCGCCGCGGAGAGCCAGGTCGCGCGCCACTCCCGCCCCCGCCATGCCGCCGCCGATCACCACGGCGTCCAGCGCGGCGCCGTCAAGCCCTTCCAGCCGATTCGCGGGCGCGCTCACTCCACCAAGTCCCGGATGGATCGTACCACGTGGTCCGGAGCGACCGCGGCGATTCGCGGATCGTCCGCGCGCGTGACGCCGCTCAGCACGAGCACGGTGCCGAGGCCGAGGCGCCGGCCCATCACGATGTCGGTGTCGATGCGATCGCCCACCATCACCGCCTCGCCCGCGGGGACGCCGAGCGCGGCGAGCGCGACTTCCAGGATGATCGGCGACGGCTTCCCGACGATCGTCTCCACCTTCCGGTCGGTCACCGCCTCCACCGCCGCGATCATGCCCGCGCAGTCCGGGATCTCGCCGCCCTCCACCGGGCAGGTGCGATCGGGATTGGTGGCGATGAGCCGCGCGCCCTGCTTCACCGCCTGCAGCGCGGTGTTGAGCTTGGCGTAGTCGAAGGTGCGGTCGAAGGCGATCACCACCCAGCGCACGCGCTCGTCGGCCCGCACCTCGAAGCCGTGGGCGCGCATCTCCTCGAGCATCGGCGGCTCGCCGATCACGAAGACCGGCGCCCCGGGGTCGCGGTCGCGCAGGTAGCGCGCGAGCACCAGCGAGGAGTTGATGACGTCGTCGGGCGCGGCGGGCACCCCCAGGCGCGTGAGCTTGGCCGCGTACTCGGCGCGGGTCTGGAGCGGCTTGTTGGTGAGGAACGCGATCCGGCGGCCGGCCGCGCGGAGGGTCGCGAGACACTCGGCCGCGCCGGGAATCAGGCGGTCGCCGACGTAGACGGTGCCGTCGAGGTCGAAGAGCCAGCCGCGATAGGGGAGCTTGGGGCGCACTAGAACCCCTCACCCTGCCCTCTCCCCAGGGGGAGGGAGACCTCCGACCCCCTCTCCCTCCCTGAGGGAGAGGGTTGGGGTGAGGGTGAGCTCACTACCGCAGCAGCGGGATGACGGCGGCCTGGGCCAGGTCGAAGAGGGGGCCGGGGGCCACCCCGAGCTGCACCACGCCCCAGAGGGCCACCACCAGGGCCAGGGCGCCGGAGAGCGACGGGGCCATCACGGTGGGCGCGCCCTCGGGCTCGCGCATGTACATGAGGACGATGAGGCGCAGGTAGTAGTAGGCGGCGACCGCGGAGTTCAGCACGCCGATCACGGCCAGCCACACGTAGCCCGACTTCACGGCGGCGCCGAAGAGGTAGAACTTGCCCACGAAGCCCGCGGTGGGCGGGATGCCGATCAGCGAGAGCAGGAACACGGACAGCGCCACCGCCAGCACCGGGTGCCGCGTGGCGAGGCCGCCGTAGTCGGCGAGCTGCACCGCCTCGCGCCCGTTGCGCTCGAGCAGCAGCACCGCCCCGAAGGCGCCCGCGGTGGTGAACGTGTACACGAGCAGGTAGAAGAGCACGGCGCCGTTGCCCAGCGAGCCGCCCGCCACCACGCCCACCAGCATGTAGCCCACGTGGGCGATCGAGGAGTAGGCGAGCATGCGCTTGATGTTCTGCTGGGCCAGCGCGATCACGTTGCCCACCGTCATGGTGATCGCGGCCATGCCCCACATGAGCATGGGCCAGTCGAGCGGGGCGCCGCGCAGCGCGGTGAGGAGCACGCGCAGCAGCGAGGCGAAGGCGGCCGCCTTGGAGCCGGTGGCGATGAAGGCGGTGATCGAGGTGGGCGCGCCCTCGTACGCGTCGGGCGCCCACATGTGGAACGGCACCGAGGAGATCTTGAAGCCGAAGCCCACCAGCAGGAGGCCGAAGCCGATCGCCAGCATCGGATCGCGCCCCGCCCCCGCGGCCACCGCGTTGGCGATGCGGTCGAGGTTGGTGGAGCCGGTGGCCCCGAAGATGAGCGCGATGCCGTAGAGGAAGAAGCCGGAGGCGAAGGCGCCCATCAGGAAGTACTTCAGCGAGGCCTCGCCCGCCTCGAGGCGGTGGCGGAAGAATCCGGTGAGCACGTAGAGCGCGATGGACATCGTCTCGAGCCCGAGGAAGACGATGATCAGGTCGCCCGCGGAGGCCATCAGCATCATGCCGAGCGAGGAGAGCAGGATCAGGATGTAGAACTCGCCCGCCTCCTGGCCCTCGCGGCGGATGTAGTCCATCGACAGCAGGATGACGAGCCCGGTGGCGTAGCCGATCACCACGTTGAAGAAGAGCGCGAAGGGATCGAGCACCACCATGCCGCGGAAACCCCGCAGCTCGCCGCCGCCGATCGAGAAGGTCATCCAGTAGGTCATGACCAGCGTCAGCACCACGCCGAGCGCGCTGACGAAGCCCAGGTGGTCCTTGCGGTCCCGCGGGGGCAGCAGGTCGAGCAGGATCACCACGACCGCGGTCGCGGCGAGCACCAGCATCGGCAGGAGCGGCCGCAGGTCCACCACCGGGAGCACGAGCGCCGGGTTCACCGCGTCACCATCGCGGAGGCGGTCGCCTGCGCCTTGCTCTGCACCTGGGCGATCAGGGCCTGCACGCTCGGCTCGGTCATCGCGGTGAAGGTGGTCGGGTAGACCCCGATCCAGAAGATGAACAGGAGCACGGGCAGCAGCACCGCCCACTCCCGCAGGTTCAGATCGGTCAGCCGGCGATTCGCCTCGTGGGTGACCTCGCCGAAGCACACGCGCTGGTACATCCACAGCAGGTAGACCGCGGCGAAGATGATGCCGGAGGTCGCCAGCACCGCGGCGAGCCGGTTCACCTGGAAGGCGCCCACCAGGATGAGGAACTCGCCCACGAAGCCGTTGAGCCCGGGCAGCCCCACCGAGGAAAGGCACACCACCAGGAAGATGACGCTGAAGGCGGGGATCACCTTCCACAGCCCGCCGAAGTCGGCGATCAGCCGGGTGTGCCGCCGCTCGTAGATCATCCCGACCATGAGGAAGAGCGCGCCGGTGCTGAGCCCGTGGCTCACCATCTGGATGAGGCCGCCCACCATCCCCTGCGCGGTGAGCGTGAAGAGCCCGAGCACCACGAAGCCCAGGTGGCTCACGCTGGAATAGGCCACCAGCTTCTTGATGTCGGGCTGCACGGTGGAGACCCACGCCCCGTAGATGATGCCGATGACGGAGAGCGTGAACATCCACGGCGCGTAGTGCAGGCTCGCGTCCGGGAACAGCGGCAGGCAGAAGCGCAGGAAGCCGTAGGTGCCCATCTTCAGGAGCACGCCGGCCAGGATCACGCTGCCCGCGGTGGGCGCCTCCACGTGGGCGTCGGGCAGCCACGTGTGGAACGGGAACATCGGCACCTTGATCGCGAAGGCGAGCGCGAAGGCGAAGAACATCAGGTCCTGCGCCCGCCCGCCCGGCAGCACGTAGCGCGCGAGCACCGGCAGGTCGAAGGTGTAGACGTTGGTGGCCGCGCCGTGCTGGAAGTAGAGCGCCAGGATGGCGACCAGCATCAGGAGCGAGCCGGCCAGCGTATAGAGGATGAACTTGACCGCCGCGTAGATCCGGTTGTGGCCGCCCCAGATCCCGATGATGAGGTACATCGGGATCAGCATCGCCTCCCAGAAGACGTAGAAGAGGAAGAGGTCGAGAGCCACGAAGACCCCGATCATCCCCGCTTCCAGCAGCAGCATGGTGACCGCGAACTCCTTCCACCGCGACTCCACCGACGTCCACGAGGACAGGATCACCAGCGGCATCAGGAAGGTGGTCAGCAGCACGAGCAGCACGCTGATGCCGTCCACGCCCAGGTGATAGCTCACCCCCAGCGACGGGATCCACGCCTTCTGCTCCACGAACTGGTAGTCCGCGGAGGTCGGGTCGAAGCGGAAGTAGAGCGGGAGCGAGATCACGAAGGTGACGAGGGTGGCGCCCAGCGTCACCAGCTTGGTCACGTGCTCCTGGCGGCGCGGCAGCAGCAGGACGAGCACGGCGCCCAGCACCGGCAGGAAGGTGACGAGCGAGAGCAGGTAGGCCATGCGGGCTACCGGCGGGCCAGGAGGTAGGCCACCATGGCCACCGCGCCCACCAGGATGCCGAGCGCGTAGTTCATCACGTAGCCGGTCTGCACCAGGCGCAGGCCGCGGGCCCAGGCCAGCACCGCGGTCGCGGACCCGTTGACGAGGCCGTCGATGACGCGGGGGTCGAACACGCGGGCCAGCCAGAGCGAGAGGTTGTAGATCGGGCGCACGAACAGGAAATCGTAGATCTCGTCCACGTAGTACTTCTCGAGCAGCAGCTTGTGCAGCGGGTTGCGCGGCGCGCCGATCGAGGCGGCCCGCACCGGCGAGCGCCCGTAGACGTACCAGGCCAGCGCCACCCCCGCGATGGCGATCACCGCGGAGAGCAGCAGGAGCGTGAACGCGATGCCCGCCCCGTGCTCGCCCTCCTCGACCGGCAGCACCGGGGCGAGGAAGCGCGCGAACGGCGTGCCGGTGGACGACGGGATGCCGAAGGCCAGGCCCGCCACCACGGTGGCGACGGCCAGGATGATCAGCGGGATCGTCATGCTGGCGGGCGACTCGTGGATGTGGTGCGCCACCTCCTTGGACATGCGCGGCGCGCCGAAGAAGGCGAGGAACACGAGGCGGAACGTGTAGAAGGCGGTCATGAACGCGCCCGCGAGCAGGAGCAGCCACAGCACGTAGTGGTGCTCGTGGAAGACGGAGGCGAGGATCTCGTCCTTCGAGAAGAAGCCGGCCAGCGGCGGCACGCCGGCCAGACCGAAGGCCCCGATCAGGAACGTGACCGTCGTGGTCATCATGCGCGGGGCGATCCCGCCCATCTTGCGCAGGTCCTGCTCGCCGCCCAGCCCGTGGATCACGCTGCCCGCGCCCAGGAAGAGCAGCGCCTTGAAGAAGGCGTGCGTCACCAGGTGGAAGATGCCCGCCGCGTACGCGCCCACCCCCACGCCCACGAACATGTAGCCGAGCTGGCTGATGGTGGAGTACGCGAGCACGCGCTTGATGTCGGTCTGCACGAGGCCGATCGTCGCCGCGAACACCGCGGTGAGGCCGCCCACCCACGCCACGATCTCGAGGCTGCAGCGGCGCCATCTCGAAGAGCTTGTGGCAGCGCGCCACCATGTACACGCCCGCGGTCACCATGGTGGCGGCGTGGATGAGGGCCGAGACCGGCGTCGGCCCCTCCATCGCGTCGGGCAGCCAGGTGAAGAGCGGGAGCTGCGCCGACTTGCCGCACGCGCCGATGAAGAGGAGCAGCGCGATGGCGAGATAGACGTTGGTGCTCACGCTCGCGTCGGCCTTGGCGAAGACCTCGCCGTAGTTGAGCGTGCCGAACGTCACCCAGATCAGCATGATGCCGAGGCCGAAGCCGAAGTCGCCCACCCGGTTGACGATGAAGGCCTTCTTGCCCGCGTCGGAGGCCGCCTTCTTCTCGTACCAGAAGCCGATCAGGAGGTAGGAGCAGAGGCCCACCGCCTCCCAGAAGACGTAGAGGACGAGGAAGTTGCCGGCCAGCACCAGCATCACCATCGAGAACACGAACATGTTCAGGTAGGTGAAGAAGCGGGCGTAGCCCGGATCGTCGTGCATGTAGCCGATGGAGTAGAGGTGGATGAGGAAGCCCACCCCCGTCACCACCAGCAGCATCACCGCGGAGAGCTGGTCCACCTGCCCGGTGACCGCGGTCTTGAAGGTGCCCGCGACCACCCAGGTGAAGAGGTCACCCGTCCACGTCTCGCCGTTCCAGACCCGGGCGAAGACCATGCACGACGTGATGAACGAGGCGAGCAGCGCCGGCACCGACACCCAGTGCGCCTTGTGGCCGACCGCCCGCCCGAAGAGCACGTTGAAGAGGGAGCCGACCAGCGGGAACAGCGGGATCAGCCAGACGAGTCGTGACATGAGTGTGGTTTCGGGTGCAAACCCGCATCACTCTAAGGGAAAGGGATCAGGGTGTCAAGGACGCGGCGGCTCGCCGCCGTCGCGCAGCCGCGGCTCCACGAAGCGGAAATACATCAGCGGAATCAGGTAGAAGAGCAGCAGGTGGCCGGAGAGCAGCCGCACGCTCCCGACGCCGTCGTCGATCAGAAAGAGCGACAGCGCCAGGTTCATCAGGACGTACGCGACCACCGCCACGCCGACCCGCCGCGCCCCCATCGGGATGAGGGCCGCCAGCCCGCGCCACTCCACCATCCGGATCGCGCCCCGCCCGCGCGCGGGGGCGCCGGCCTCGCGGAGGCGCACGATCAGGGCGGCCAGCAGCGCGAAGGCGCCCGCGAACAGCACCAGGGCGACCGCGGCGGCGTAGGCGGGCGGGAACGGGGTGAACGTGGCGAGGTGGAGCGCGGCGCTGGCGACGAAGCCTGCCGTGGCGGTTGACGCGGAAGATTTTTCCCCAGTCTCGGGCGGTGGGTGGACACGGGTCCCTGTCTAGCATAAACGGGGGCTTCTCTTTTTGAATGCGCTCGGCTCGCCTTCGGCTCACCTCGCAAAGCTTCGGCCCCGACGGTTCTGCCGCGTCGACCGTTCGGCCGCGAGCCGCCTACCGGCTGCTATCATGGCTTGCGTGGCTCGTTCGAGCGCGCGCGTGTGGCTCGTCATCTTCGTGGTGCCCATCGTCCTCGTGCTGGGGGCGATCGGGTATCTGGCGTGGCGGCAGAGTGTGTCCGCGGTGCGCGTGGAGTTCCAGCCGGTGCCGCAGTTCATCGGAGCGCGCACCCCGATCACGCTCGTCCTGCGCGCCACGCGCGGCGGGGTGGAGTCGGTGGACATCCGGCTCAACCAGGGCGGCACGCGCGTCAACGTCGCGCAGCAGACCTTCTCGGGCGGCCCGGCCGGCAACGAGCAGCGCGTGCAGCTCATCGTGGCGGGCGGCACGCTCGGCCTGCGCGAGGGCGCGGCCAACCTGGAAGTGCGCGCGCGCGACGGCTTCTGGCGGCCCATCCGCGTGGACGACCGCATGATCGCGAACCTGCCGATCATGCTCGACTTCACGCCACCCACGCTCGAGGTCCTGGCCTCGACGCGCTATCTCTCCCGCGGCGGTGGCGCCCTGGTGGCGGTGCGCACCAAGGGCGCGGCGCGCGTCGGCGTCAACGTGGGCGACCTGTTCTTCCCCGGCTTCCCGGCGGGCGCCCCGGACACCGGGCTGCACGCGGTGCTCTACGCGCTGCCGTGGAACCTCGTCCCGAACGCGCCGGTCACCGCCACCGCGCAGGACGAAGCCGGCAACGCGGTCTCGCGCGCGCTCGCGGTGGACATCCGCCCGCGCAAGTTCCCGATGGACACCATCGAGGTGAGCGAGCAGTTCCTCGCGAGCAAGATGCCCGAGCTCCTGCCCGAGCGCGGGCAGATCGCGCCCGACCAGCTCCTCTCCGCCTTCCTGATCGTGAACCGCGACAAGCGGAAGGAAGCCGAGGAGATGAAGAAGAAGCTCGCGCAGAAGAGCAAGCCGTCGCCGCTCTTCGAGGGCGCCTTCATCCAGCCGCGCAACACGAAGGTGTTCTCCAACTTCGCGGAGACGCGCACCTACCGCTACCAGGGCAAGGACGTGGACACCCAGGTGCACCTGGGCTACGACCTGGCGTCGCTGAAGAACAGCGCGATTCCCGCCGCCAATTCGGGCGTGGTCGTCTACGCGGCGCCGCTCAACATCTACGGCAACACGGTGGTGGTGGATCACGGCTGGGGGCTGCAGACCCTCTACGGCCACCTCTCCACCCTCGAGGTGAAGGAAGGCGACGAGGTGAAGAAGGGCCAGGAGCTCGGCAAGAGCGGCGCCACCGGCCTGGCGCTCGGCGATCACCTGCACTTCGAGGTGCTCATCCAGGGCGTCTCGGTGACGCCGGTCGAGTGGTGGGACGGCAAGTGGATCCGCGACCACGTCGGCCGCCCGCTCCGCGAGGCCAATATCCCGCTGCTGCAGTCCGATCAGCCGGCGGCGGGCGCGAGCGAAGAACGCCCCGCGCCCGCCCCGACGCCGCGCCGCCGCGCTCGCGGCCGCTAGCTCGGGGTCAGGTCTTGAATTACGACATTCTCATCGGGCAGCGCTCTACCTGACAATCTACGAAATGTCGGAATTCAAGACCTGACCCCGGAGGGCGCGGGGCGGGATGAAGTCGCCGATGACGCCCATCAGCGTGCTGAGCAGCGCCGGGCGGCGCTGGAGGAAACGCGCGGCGAGATTGGCCAGGCGACGGTGCGCGATGATGAGCTGCAGCGCCTGCGTGACGCGCGCCTTGTCCGCGAACGCGGCGTGCCGGGCCTGCGCGTAGGGCGCGAGCGCGGCCGCCGACACATCGCCGGTGGTCAGCGCGGGGTGCGCCACCTCCGCGAGCAGCTCCGCGGAGCGCAGCGCGGTGTAGAGCCCCTCGCCGGTGAACGGGTCGTAGAAGCCCGCCGCGTCTCCCGCGAGCAGCACGCCACCCACGCGCGGCTCCCCCACGCGATACGCCAGCGGCCCCATCGCCATCACGGGCCCCTCGGCCTTCATGCCGGCCAGGCGCGCCGGCACGTGGCGAAGCTGCCGCAGCCGCGCCTCCATGAAGGTCTCGAGCCGCGAGCTGTACGGCTTCGCGTGCGCCAGCGGCACCACCAGGCCCACGTTGACGATGCCCGGCGCCACCGGGTTCAGGATGCAGTAGTCCGGCGGATCCACGTAGATCTCGCCGCGATCGCCCAGCCCCTCGATGCCGCTCACGTGCTGGATCAGCGCCAGCCGCCGCAGCCGATGCGGCCGCACCAACCCGAGCGCGTGCGCCACCACCGACGCGCGCCCGTCGGCGCCCACCACCAGGCGGCTCCGTAGCTCCAGCGACGCGCCCTCGGCGTCCTCCGCCTTCACCCCCCGCACGACGCCACCTTCCACGATCAGCCCGGTCACGCGATGCCGCTCGCGCACGTCCACCGGCAGGGCCCGCGCGCGCTCCAGCAAGATGCGATCGAAGACCTCGCGCCGGATCGCCAGCGCGTGATCGCGATACCCGCGCCACGGCCCGCTGGTCGGATACGCGCCGTCGAGCACGGTGCCGTCCGGCGCGACGATGCGCATGCCGCTCAACGGCTGCGCCCCCGCCGCGTCCACCGCCTTCAGCACGCCCAGGCGATCGAGCACGCGCGCCGCTTCGGGCGAGAGGTACTCGCCGCAGATCTTCGGGCGCGGGAACGCGGCCTTGTCGAGCAGGGTGACGGACCAGCCGCGCTCGGCCAGCAGGATGGCGGCCGCGCTCCCCGCGGGCCCGCCGCCGACGACCACGACGTCGATCATGGCCTGGCGGTCATTGCTTGGCGCGGACCGCGCAGAAGCGGAAGTACGGCCAGTGGTGCACGACGTCCACGTCCTCGAGCCCGGCCTGCGCGCAGAGCCCGCTCACCTCGCCCGGCGTGTACGACCGCCGCACGGACAGCGGCCCGTCGTGGCGCGAGATCGCGCCGCGGGTGATGAACCGCGTGATCAGCCACACCACCCAGTGCGCGACACGGCTCCGCACCAGGTCGTTGACCACGAAGCCCACGCGCGCCGCCCGATCCATCTCGGCCAGGTACTGCACGCCCGCGTCCGGCTCCAGGTGGTGGAGCGTCATCGCGGAGATCGTGAGATCCACCCCGCCCGCGCGGATCGGCAGCGCGAGCGCATCGCCGCGCAGGAAGCGGATCTCCGGATAGTCGCGGACCAGCGTCGCCGCGATCTGGAGCGTGGCCGCGTCGCGATCCAGCGCGAAGACGCGAATGCGCCGGCCCTGCCGCCGCGCCCAGCGCACCAGCTCGCGCGGGATGTCCCCCGCCCCGGTGCCCACGTCGAGCACGGTGACGAGCCGATCGGCGGGCAGCGTCGCCAGCAACCGCTTGACGTGGACCATCGTGACCATGCGGCCGCCGAACAGCGCGTTGACCCGCGAGATGTCGGTCATGCAGCACGCCATGTCCTTGAAGGGGACGGGCGGCCCGTCGATGATCTCGAGCACGCCCGCGGCGCGGGCCAGCGGCGGAAAGAAGGGCATGCTACCAGCGCAGCAGCGCGCCCTCGGCCGCGAAGCCCGGCCCGAGCGCGATCATGAGGCCCCAGTCCCCCGGCGCCGCCTCGCGCGAGCGCAGCAGGTCGTCGAGCACGAAGACCACGGTGGCGGAGGACATGTTCCCGTACTGCTGCAGGACGTTGCGCGAATGCACGAGCCGGCTCTCGTCCAGCTCCATCAGCTTGCCCACCTGCTCGATCACGCGCCGCCCCGCCGAGTGCAGCACGAAGTGCGCGATGTCTTCCTGCTTGAGCCCGTGCGTGGCCAGCAGCGCGTCGGCCATCTCCTTCATCATGCCCGCGCCGATGCGCCGCACGTCCTTGGAGAGCACGACCCGCGGCCGCCCGCCCGGATACTCGAAGCCCATCGCGCCCAGGTGCTCGGAGCGGAACATCGTCCGGTGCTCGACGATCTCCGGCCCCGCCGCCTCGGTGCTCAACGCGATCGCCCCGGCCCCGTCGGCGAAGATGGCGTGCGCCACCGCGCTCTCGAGCCGGTCGTCCAGGAAGTAGGCCGCCGAGCAGATCTCCACCGCCACCATCACCGCGCGATGCGCCGGGAACGCGCGCAGGTGATTGGACACCTGCTGCATCGCCACCATCGCGCTGGCGCAGCCGGTATCGCCCACGTGCACGCGCTGGATGGTGGACTTGAGCCCCAGCTCGTTGATGATCTGCGCGTCGAGGCTCGGGCACACGCGCCCGGTGCAGGTGGTGGTGGCGAGGAAGTCCACGTCTGAGCTTCGCCAGCCCGCCTGCTCGATCGCGCGCGCCACCGCCGCCTTGCCCACCTCCACCGCCCCGCGACGCCAGCGCTCGTTGAGCTGGTCCACGCTCTCGTCGGGCGTGAACGTCTCCGGGTCGAAGTAGAGGTGGCGGGTCTCGATCAGGCTGTTGTTGAAGAAGCCCATGCGACGCGGATCGTCGTAGCCCGACATGCGGAGGACGGTGGCCTGATCGTAGCGCCAGGGGGGAGTCGCGGTCGCGACGGCAGCGATCTTCGGCGCGGCCATGAATCGGAGGCTACACCCCGCCCCCTTGCCTTGTCCAGGCGACGAGCGCAATATCGTGCGCGCTGCTATCCCCTCGTCATCAAGGAGCCGCGGATGCCGCTCTTCTCGTTCGAAGGCAAGTCCCCGCGCGTGCACCCGAGCGCCTTCATCGCCCCCACCGCCAACCTGATCGGCGACGTCACCGTGGAGGAGAACGCCTCGGTCTGGTACAACACCGTCCTCCGCGCCGACTTCAACCCGATCGTGATCCGCAAGGGCGCCAACGTGCAGGACTGCGCGGTGATCCACGTCACCCCGGCCGGCGGCGTCGACATCGGCCCCGGCGCCACCGTCGGGCATCTCTGCCTGGTCCACGCCGCCACCGTCGGCGAGGAAGCCCTGGTCGGTAATTCCTCCACGCTGCTCGACGGCGTCAAGATCGGCGTGCGCGCCATGGTGGCCGCCGGCTCCCTGGTGACGCCGGGCACCGAGATCCCCGACGGCATGCTGGCCATGGGCGCCCCCTGCAAGGTGAAGGGCCCGCTCGCGGGCACCGCCGCCGAGCGCTGGGTGCAGATGAACCCGGCCGGCTACCAGGCCCTGGCCCAGCGCCACCGCAAGGGAGTGCAGCCCGCGTGACCCCCGGCCCGCCACGCCACATCCTGCTCACCGGCTTCGAGCCCTTCGACGGCGACACCGTCAACCCCTCGGGCGAGGTGGCGAAGCAGCTCGACGGCCGCGTGATCGGCGACTGCGTGGTGCGCAGCGTGATCCTGCCGGTGCAGCACGAGGCGGCGCGCGCGGTGGTGGCCCCGCTGCTGGAGGCGCCGGGGCTGGTCGCGGTGGTGCATCTCGGCCTCGCGGGCGGGCGCGCGCGCATCTCGCTCGAGCGCGTGGCGGTCAACGTGATGGACTACTCGCGGCCGGACGCGCACGGGCAGGTGCTGCGCGACGTGGCGTGCGTGGAGGGCGGGCCGCCGGGCTACTTCAGCACGCTGCCCCTGCGGGACATGCTGGCCGCGCTGACCGAGGAGGGCATTCCGGCGATGATCTCCAACACCGCCGGCACCTACCTCTGCAACGACATCTCCTACACCACGCTCCATGCCCTCGACGAACGGGCACTCGCGATCCCGACCGGCTTCATCCACCTGCCGTTCCTGCCCTCGATGGTGGCCGCGCACAATCTCGAGGAGCCGAGCATGGACGTGGCGATGATGACCCGGGCCGTGGAGATCGTCCTGTCCCGCATCACGCCTCCAGGAGGAGAATGACCCATGAATTCCATCACCCGGGCCGTCATGGTCCTCGCCGTTGCCACCGGATTGCTGGTCGGCTGCACCACCGCGCCACCGACCCCGGAGAGCCGCAGCCGCGCTGCTCGAGCACGCGACGCTCGCGATGCAGGACATGAACCGCATGGATCCCGGAGTGGAAGCGCCTGGTGCGCAAGGGCTACGGCTACGCCCTGTTCCCGGAGGTCGTGAAGGCCGGGCTGGGCGTAGGCGGCGGCTACGGCCAGGGCGTCGTGTACGAGCAGGGGCAGCACGTCGGCTATGCCGACCTGACCCTGGGGTCGGTCGGCCCACAGATCGGGGGTCAGACCTTCAGCGAGCTGATCGTGTTCGAGAACAAGGCCGCCCTGGACCGCTTCAAGCTGAGCCCGGTCGATTTCACGGCCGGCGTCGCGGCGATGATCCTGCAGAACGCCGCGGCCGTGAACGCCACGTTCATCGACGGGATCGCCGTCGTCGTCAGGCCGATCACGGGCGCGATGGCGGAAGCGACGATCGGCGGCCAGCAGTTCAAGTACGTGCCGAAGTGAGCGGCCCGGCGCGGTGGAGCGCGCCGCCGAGCCAGGCGCAGGGCAAGGCGTAGCCGAGCGCGATCGGGTACCAGGCCGGGCCCACGTCCATCATGGTGATCGCCACGATCGCCCCGATGGCGCTCAACGGGACCCCGATGGCGCCCAGGATCATCGCGGCCGCATCGGGTTGCGCGGCGCAAGCCGCGCGGCGATGTAGCTCCCGAGGATCGCGTAGACGATCCGATGCTCCGCGCCACGTTCCGGGGCGGCGCCATCGCGGTCGTCATCTCAGCAGCTCCGCCAGCTTGTCGTAGCTCTCCGCGATGCGGTCCTCCATGGGCGAGCCGAGGACCAGGTCGCGGGCCGCCCGCGACTGGTAGCGATGCGTGGCCGTGAGCGTGGTCCGGCCATCCCGCTCGTCCAGGACCGTCGTGATCACCGCCTCGCCCGGGTACCACGGCCGGTCGAACTGCTCGGTGTGCACCAGCCGCTCGGGCGGCACGACCTCGCGGTAGACGCCGCCCATCCCCAGGCGGCGCCGTTCGCGCTGCGGCGTCGCACGAGCCGATAGGCGCCGCGCGGCTTCAGGTCCACCTCGCAGACCACCACCGACCAGCCGCGCGGTCCGTGCCAGCGCTCGAGCAGGTCGGGCCGGGTCAGGGCGTCGAACACGCGGCTGCGCGGGGCGTCGAACACGCGCGTCAGCACGATCTCGCGGTCGGTGGGCGTGGTCAGCGTCAAGGTTCCGGTGCTTTCGACCATGTTCTCCTCCTTCACCGGATGGTCGAACGGGGCGGCCCGGAATCGACACTGCGCGCCCGCCTCAATCGCGCGTCAGTCGGCCGATGGCCTCGTCGGTCTCCTTCTCCAGCCGCGCGATGAGGTCCGCGGCGGATTGCCGGCGGGCCAGCCGGACGGCCTGGCCGGCCCAGAGCGACAGGAACTCCGCGCGGCCTTGCCTGGCCGCCGCGCTCCGCAGCGGCCGCGTGAGCGTGTTCTGGAGCGGGAAGGGCAGGATGGCCTCGGGCGTGCGGTCGATCTCGGTCATGAAGCGGTTCACGATCCCGCGGGCCGGGCGGCCCGAGAAGGCCCGCGTCAGACGCGTCCCGTCCTCGTGCGCCCCGAGGATCGCCTCCTTGTACGCATCCGGGATCCCGGCCTCGTGGCAGGTCAGAAAGGCCGTGCCCATCTGCACCGCGCCGGCGCCGAGGGCGAGGGCCGCCGCGATCCCGCGGCCGTCCATGATCCCGCCGGACGCGATCACGGGCAGGCGCACCGCGTCCACGACCTGCGGCACGAGCGCCATCGTGCCGACCAGCCCCGCCTCGAAGGCGCCCGCGAAGGTGCCCCGATGCCCGCCCGCCTCGCTGCCTTGCGTGACGATGGCATCCACGCCCGCCTGTCTCCAGCGCGACCGCCTCCTCCACGGTCGTCGCGGTCCCCATCACGAACATGCCCCGCGCCTTGATCGCCTCCAGCGCCGCCGCCGGCAGCACCCCGAACGTGAAGCTGAAGACCGACGCGCCGGACTCGAGCGCCGCGGCGAGCTGCTCGGCGAACGAATCGGCCGCGAGCGTCGGGAGCTCCGGACGCGGCAACGCGAGCTCGGCGTAGAATGCCTCCAGACGCTCGAGGGCCCGCCCGGGCTCGCGCGGCGCTTCCGGAGCGGGAAGCGGCGCAAAGAGGTTGATCGCCGAAGGGGCGGCCCGTCTGGGCGCGCACCGCCTGCGACGCCTCGGCGATCTGGCGGGGCGTCAGATAGGACGCGCCGATGAAGCCCAGGGCGCCCGCCTCGCACACCGCCGCGACCAGCGCCGGGGTATCCCCGCCGCCGGCCAGCGGCGCCTGGATCACCGGGTGTCGCAGGCCCAGCCTACCGGTCAGGATCGTCGCGCGCGCCATGAGACACCTCCATGCCCGCAGTCTCGTCCCTACCGGGCCCTTCAGAAAAGTGAATTATTGTGATAGGAGTGTTCTCGATATGGGAAACATCGACCTGACCGCGCTCGAGATCTTCAAGACGGTCGCCGAGCAGGGCGGCATCGCGAAGGCGGCGACCCGGCTCCACCGCGTGCCGTCGAACGTGACGACGCGGGTGAAGCAGCTCGAGGAGCGGCTGGGCACCAAGCTCTTCCTCCGCGGGAACCGGCGGCTCGTGCTCTCCGCGGAGGGCAAGCGCCTGCTCGGGTACGCCGACCGGCTCCTGCATCTCTCGTCCGAGGCCGAGGCCGCGTGTCGCAACGGCTCGCCGGCGGGCGCGTTCCAGATCGGGGCCCTCGAGAGCACCGCGGCGACCCGGCTCCCGCCGATCCTCTCCCGCTTTCACCGGCGCTATCCGGCGGTGGGGCTCGAGCTGGTGACCGGTACGACCGGCGCCTTGATCGCCAAGGTCATGAACCACGAGATCGAGGCGGCGTTCGTCGCGGAGCCCTTCACCGCGGACGCCCTCGAGGGCGACCCGGTCTTCTGCGAAGAGCTGGTCCTGATCACCCCCAGGAGCTTCCGCAAGGTGAGGACGCCCCGGGACATCGGCCACACGACGCTGATCGTCTTCGCGACGGGCTGCTCGTACCGCCGGCGGCTGGAGGCGTGGCTCGGGGACGCGAAGGTGGTGCCGGAGCGCGTCATGGAGTTCGGCTCGTACCACGCGATCGTGGCCTGTGTCGCGGCGGGCGCCGGGATCGCGATCGTTCCGCGCTCGGTCATTCGCGTCAGCCTGGCCGCATCCGGCGTCGCGACCTACGCGTTGCCCCCGGCGGTGTCGAAGGCCCGGACCTTCTTCGTCTGGCGCCAGGGCCACCACTCGATGGCGCTCGACGCGATGCGGGCCGAGCTCCGGCGCGTGACGCGCCGATCCTGACCCCCCGGGCTGCCCCGCACACATGGACATCGCGATCGTCGGCGGCGGCATCGGCGGGCTCACCCTCGCGCTCGCCCTGCACCAGCGCGGCATCCCCTGCCGCGTGTACGAGAGCGCGCCGGAGGTGCGCGAGCTGGGCGTCGGCATCACGCTGCTGCCCCACGGCATGCGCGAGCTGACCGCGCTCGGCCTCGGGGAGGCGCTGGCGGCCCAGGGCATCGAGAACCGCGATAGCTGCTTCTTCAATCGCTTCGGCCAGCTCATCTATTCGGAGCCGCGCGGCCGGGCCGCGGGCTACCCGGTGCCCGAGGTCGGCATCCACCGCGGCCGGGTGCACCTGACGCTCTGGCGCGCCGCGATGGAGCGGCTCGGCGCCGCGCACATCCTCACCGATCACCAGTGCGTCGGGCTCGACCAGACCGACCGGCAGGTCACGCTGCACTTCCGCTCGACCACGACCGGCGCGACGCGCCCGTCCGTCACCGCCGACATCGCCATCGCCTGCGACGGGGTGAACTCGGCGGTGCGCCGGCAGTTCTACCCGGGCGAGGAGCTCTGCTTCGGCGGCATCAATACCTGGCGCGGGGTCACGCGCGCGAAGCCCTTCCTGACCGGCCGCAGCTACGTGCGCATCGGCTCGATCCAGTCCGGCAATCTCGTGATCTATCCGATCGTGGACGACGTGGACGGCGAGGGGCGGCAGCTCATCAACTGGACCGCCCAGGTCGCGCAGCCGGGCTACGAGCGCAACGACTGGAACAAGCCGGGCCGGCTCGAGGACTTCCTGCCCATCTTCGCGGGATGGACCTTCGACTGGCTCGATGTCCCCGACCTGCTCCGCCGCTCGGACGCCATCTTCGAGTACCCGATGGTGGACCGGGACCCGGTGGACCGCTGGACCTTCGGCCGCGTCACCCTGCTGGGCGACGCCGCGCACCCGATGTACCCGCGCGGCTCCAACGGCGCGGCGCAGGCCATCCTCGACGCGCGCACGCTCGCCGACGGCCTGGCCGCGGGCGGCGATCCCCTGGCCGCGCTGGCCGCCTACGAGGCCGCGCGCTCGGCGCCGACGGCCCGCGTCGTGCGCACCAACCGCGAGCATCCACCGGACTATCTCATTCGCCGAGTGGAAGAGCTGGTGGGCGACGTCCCGTTCGACGATCTCGACCGCTACATCACCCGCGCCGAGCTCGAGCGCCTCTCGGACGAGTACAAGCGCATCGCCGGCTTCGCCCGCGAACACGTGACGTAGCGCGCGCCGCGGGGCCCCTCAGCTCGCGGGCTGGCGCGGGTCCAGGTAGTCGCGGAGCCCGTCGCCGGTGAGGTTCAGGCCCACCACGGTCACCACGATGGCGAGGCCCGGGACGATGGTGAGCCACGGCGCCTCGCGGACGAGCAGGCGCCCCTCGCTGATGATCGTCCCCCAGCTCGCGAGCTGCGGCGGCGCGCCCACCCCGAGAAAGCCGAGCGCCGCCTCGGTCAGGACCGCGAGGGCGAACGTGAAGGTCGCCTGCACCACCGCGGGGCTCAGGCAGTTGGGCAGGACGTGGCGCCACAGCAGGCGCGCGTCGGAGGCGCCGAGGGCGCGCGCGGCATCCACGTAGACGGTCTCGCCGGTGACCAGCGCCACCGAGCGCACCACGCGGGCCATGCGCGGCGTGTAGACCACCACGAGCGCCACGATGACGTTGCTCACCCGCGGCCCGAGCACCGCCATGAGCCCGATGGCGAGCAGCACGTCGGGAAACGCCATGAGCCCGTCCATCACCCGCATCACCACGCGATCGACCCGCGGAAAGAACCCGGCCGCGAGGCCGAGCCCGCTGCCCACGAGCGTCACGCCCACCATCACGGACAGGCCGATGGTCAGCGAGAGGCGCGCGCCGTAGACGACGCGGCTCCAGAGCGGCCGGCCGAGGTCGTCGGATCCCAGGCCGCGGCCGGCTCCCGGCGCCTGCAGGCGCTGGACCGCGTTCACGCGGTTCGGATCCTCGGCGGTCAGCCACGGCGCGCCGATCGCCATGAACACGACGACGCCGGTGAGCACCCCGCCCAGCACGAGGGTCAGGCGCCGGCCGAGGAGGCGGGGCACGCGGCTCACCGGTGGCGGACGCGCGGGTCGATCACCCCGTACACGAGATCGACCGCGAGGTTCACGAGGACGTACGTGGTGGTGATGAAGAGCAGGACGCCCTGGATCACCGGATAGTCGCGCCGGAGGATGGACTGCATGACGAGCCGGCCCACCCCCGGCAGGTTGAACACGGTCTCGATCACGATCGCGCCGGCCAGCAGCACCGCGAAGCTCAGGCCCACCACCGTGACCACCGGGATCAGCGCGTTGCGGAGCGCGTGCTTCGTCACCACCGCGGGCCACCCGAGGCCCTTGGCCTCGGCGGTGCGCACGTAGTCCTGCCCGAGCACCTCGAGCAGCGACGAGCGCGCCATGCGCGCGATGAGCGCGGCCTGCCCGATCCCGAGCGCGATGGCGGGCAGCGCCAGGTGCTGCAGGTGCCGGGACGGGCTCGCCGAGAAGGACGCATAGCCGGTGGACGGCAGCAGGTTCCACGTCACGCTGAAGACCACGATGAGGGTCAGGCCCGTCCAGAAGCTGGGCAGCGATTGCAGCAGGAAGGCCAGGCTCATCAGGAGCTGGTCGCTCGCGCGGCCCGCCCGCATCGCGCTGAGGATCCCGACCGGCAGGCCGATCAGCACCGCGAAGAGCGTGGCCCAGGCGGTGAGGCTGATGGTCGGCTCCAGCCGCTCGGCGATCGCCTGCGTGACGGAGCGGCCGAGGAAGATGGACTGGCCGAGGTCGCCCCGCAGCGCGCGCCCGAGCCAGCTCAGGTACTGCGCCGCGAGCGGCTGGTTGAGGCCGAGCCGCTCGCGCATGGCCTGGACGTCCGCCTCCGTCCCGTCTCCGCCCACCATCACCCGGGCGGCATCGCCCGGGATGAGGTGGATGAGCAGGAACACCACCAGCGACACCACGAGCCACACCGGGACGAGCGCGGCGAGCCGTCCCAGCGCGTAGCGGAGCATCAGCCCCGGGGCGGCGCCCCTAGAGCTTCGACACGTTCCAGACGAAGAGCTCCGGCATGTTGGCGAAGCCCTGGACCGTGTCGCGGTGGATGCGCAGGGAGAAGAGGTCCCCGAACTTCAGGGCGGGCGCCTCCTCGTAGAAGTGCGCCTGGATCTTGTCGAAGAGCGCCTTGCGGGCCTTGAACTCGGTCGTGCCCGCGAGCTCCTTCATCATCGCCATGTGCCGCTCCTCGCAGTACCAGCCGAGCCAGGAGCAGTTCAGCGCGTGGACCTGGGTCGGGTCGGTGTAGACCACCAGCCCGGTCACGAAGACGTCGTACTCCTTGCGGTTCTTGAGCAGCGTGCCCCAGTCCACGACGTCCAGCTTGATCTTGAAGCCGACGTCCTGGAGCTGCTGGGTCGCGGCCAGGGAGGAGCGATACATCCACTCGTACTCCTTGGTCGTGAGCCAGCGGATCTCCTCGCCCGCGTAGCCGGCTCTTCTTGAGCAGCTCGCGCGCCTTGGCCGGGTTCTTCTGGTTGTAGAGCTCCTTGCCCGCGGTCGAGAACCACACCTGCTCGGGGAAGAGCAGGCCCGGGCTCAGGCGATAGAAGTCGGGCCGGCCGATGGCGGCCTGCATCACCTTCTCGCTGTCGATGGCGGCCTGCGCGGCCTGCCGCAGCTCGCGCTTGGCGAAGAGGCGACCGGTCGTCGTGTTGAACGGCGCCACGATCCACTCCTTCGGCTTCACCGCGAGCGTCTTGACCTTCGGGACCTTGACGAGGCGCTCGTAGGAGTCCGACGGGATCCAGTCCGCGAGGTCGAAGTCGCCGGCCTCCACGCCGAGCACGCGCGAGGCGGGCTCCGACGACGGCACGAACACCACCTCGTCCAGGTACGCCACCTTGCGCCCGCCGTAGCCGTTGGGCGCGCCCGGCAGCGCCGCGTACTTCTCGAAGCGCGTCATGCGGATGTGCCGATCGGGCGCCCATTCCTTGAGCTGGAACGGGCCGGTCCCCACCACGTCGCGGATCGGCTTGTCGCCGCCGGCGTCGATCAGCGCCTTCGGGTAGATCGCGGCCATCTGGTTCGGGTTGGCCAGGGAGGCGAGCACCACGCCGGAGATCTCCTTGGTCCGGAGCTCGACGGTGTACTTGTCCTTGGCGGTGACCGACTCGACGTTGGCGAAGAGCGCCTTGCCGGTGGCGGCGAGCCGGCCCCAGCGCTGCAGCGAGGCCACCACGTCGTCGGCCGTCATCTCCTGGCCGTTGTGGAACGGCACGCCCTTGCGGAGCTTCACGGTATAGGTGAGCCGGTCGCCGCTGACCTGGTATCCCTCGGCCAGCATGGGAATGACCGAGAAGCTCTTGTCGAGCGTGAAGAGCCCCTCGACCATGTGCCACGCGATGTTGAGCACGAGCGTCGCGCCGGTCTGGTGCACGTCGATGGTGGGCGGCTCGCCGGTGAGCGCCACGCGCAGCGTCCCGCCCTGCTTGGGCGCGGCCTGCGCGGCCGCATCCGGCGGGCACGACGGCCGGCAACAGGATGAAGGCCAGAGATGAGAAGCGAGACGAGCGTCGAGAGCCTGGTCTTCATGCCGTTGTCCTTGAGCGTGAGAGGAGGGGCGGCCATCGAGCGATGCTGGCGGGACGATACCCCGATTCCCGCGACCCGGTCAATAGCCGCGGCCGGCGTCCACGTCCGCGCGAAGCGCGCGGCTGCGCTCGAGCATGCTCGCGACGCGCGCCTCGAGCCGTCGTCCCGCGCCCGCGCGATCGGAGGCGGCCTCCGATTCGAGCTCCCGCTCCCACGCGGACCACGCGCGCTGCACCGGCGGAATCAGCCGGGCGGGATCCGCCATGAGCGCATCGCCCAGCGCCTTCTGCGACCACCACGACGACACCGGATCGGGCTCGCCGCCCCCGGCGGCCAGCGCGGCGGGCAGCGGCGCGTCCATCCCGACCGGCAGGAACACGCTCGTGCAGGGCGTGCCCTGGCTACACCAGAGCGCGACGGGCACGGCCTGATCCCGTGGCAGCTCGGCCACCAGGCTCGCGGCCGTCGCCGAGACCCCGGGCTCGGGATGCATGCACACCGACCAGCCGAGGGGATCGCCGTCTTTCCGGCCGCGCACGGGAATCGTGCCGCCTTCGTGATGATCACGGAGGTGGCGCATCATGCTCGCCACCGTGGGCGCCGCGGACTCGGCCAGGAAGCGGCAGCTCGCGTCGAGGCGCGCCTCCGCCCGGTAGCGCGGCGCCGGGTTCTCGAACGCCTGCCGGAAATTCAGGCGGCGGCCCGCGCCTTCCGACCACCAGCCGCGGGCGCGCGCATAGGCCTCGATGCCGGCCGACGCCTCGTCCCAGTCGTCCTCGATGGTGGCGCAGTTCGAGATCGCGGCGCGATCACGGACGCGGCGCGCCACCCAGTGGCGCCCGGAGGTCTCGAGCACCCACGCCTCGATGGGATCGGCGATGATGAACGAGTTGTTGTACCGCCGGGCCTCCCGGTGGCTCGCGTTGCCGCCCTGGCCGTGACGCTCGAGCAGCCCCGTGATGACCCGCTTCGCCTCGGCCGCGGTGCCGCCGCGCTCGAGGCCGAGCCGCACGAGGTCCATGCCGAGGAGGCCCGTCGCCTCCAGCTCCTCGCGCGTGTGCAGCGCCTCGTTGCCGATCACCACGCGGCGCTCGTTGACCCCGTGCTCGAAGCCCCAGAGCCACCACGGCCGGCTCCCGAGCACCGCGAGCGTCTCCGCCACCTGCGGAATCGTGACGTACTGGCAGCGCAGCCGGCTCGTCGCCTCATGCGCGAGCCGAGGCGCGCGGAAGAGCGGCTGGCACTCGTCGGGCGGCCGGTCGCTGTTCTTGGCGAACAGCGTGTGCCCGTCGCGCGTGTGCGGGCCGAGCACGACGAGGGTGTCGCAGCTCGTGTCGAGGGTCATCGGTTTCCTCACCGGCCCAACCATATCAGAGCCGCTTGTTCGTCGGCGCGTCTTTAGGTAGCGTTGTGGGCTGCATCGACCCCGGCTGGGCGCCAGGAGGACACCCGATGGACCTCGGACTCGAAGGCAAGCGCGCGATCGTCACCGGCGGCAGCCTCGGCATCGGCAAGGCGATCGCGCGAGAGCTGGCCCGCGAAGGGGCCGACGTCGCCATCGTGGCGCGCACGAAGGACACGCTCGAGGCGGCGGCGCGCGAGCTGGCCGCCGAGACCGGGCGCCGCGTCATCCCGCTGGTCGCCGACGTGACGAGCCGGGCGCAGGTGGACGCCATGGTCGTCCAGGCCGCGGCGCAGCTCGGCGGGCTGCACATCCTGGTGAACAGCGGCTCCGCGCCGGGCGGCTCCGCCACCGCCACCGGCCCCATCGAGACCATCGTGGACGAGGACCTGCTCCAGGACTTCAACGTGAAGTACGTGGGCGCGCTCCGCTGCGCCCGCGCCGCCATCCCGTTCATGAAGGAGCAGGGATGGGGGCGCATCATCAACATCAGCGGGACCAACGCGCGGAACGCGGGCAACCTGAGCGGCGGAGCGCGCAACACCTCCCTCGTGCACCTCAGCAAGACGCTGGCCGTGCAGGTCGGCCGCTTCGGCATCACCGTCAACTGCGTCCATCCCGGCATCACGCGCACGGAGCGCACCCCGCGCCTCCTCGCCGCCCGCGCCCGGGAGCTGGGCGTGGACGCCGCCGCGGTGGAGAAGGCCGACTTCGCGCCGGACTCGCCGCGCGGCAACGCCATCTGCAGGATGGTGGACGCGACGGAGATCGCCTACGTCACCGCGTTCCTCGCCTCCGACAAGGCCTGGGCGATCTCGGGCGAGCTCATCGTGGCGACGGGCGGCGCCGGGCGGTCGGTGTACTACTGAGGCGTCCGCGGTGATCACGCGCTTCTCGACCCTCTACGTCGGCCACATCGAGCTGGAGCAATGCGGCCTCGCGGGCGTGCCCGCCGACGACCGGCGCTATGCCAACGAGCGCCTCGCCGAGACGTTCGACACCGCGGCGGCCCTGGCCCGCGCCGCCGACACGCTCGGGTACGAGACCCTGTGGCTGGCCGAGCATCACTTCCAGCACGAGGGGTACGAGTGCATCCCGAGCATCCCCATGCTGGCGGTGGACCTGGCCCACCGCACCCAGCGCGTGAAGATCGGCTGCGCCTTCAACGTCGTCCCCGCGTGGCATCCCCTGCGTCTCGCCGAGGACTTACGCGGTCGCGGACATCCTGACCAGGGGCCGGGTCGTGTTCGGCGTCGGGCGCGGGTACCACACCCGCGAGGTCGAGACGCTCGGCAACCCGATGCTGGACGCCGAGGCCAACCGCGAGCTCTTCGAGGAGCAGGTGGAGATCATCCTCAAGGCGTTTCGCGAGGAGTCGTTCTCGCACCGGGGGAAGCACTACACCCTCCCGCCCGAGGTCCCCTATCGCGGCTATCCGCTGAAGGAGATCACCCTGGTGCCGCGTCCCCGGACCCAGCCCGTCGAGGTCTGGCAGCCCATCGTGAGCGGCAGCGCGCGGGGCCTCGACTTCATGGCCCGACACCGCATCAAGGGCGTCATCTCCGCCACCGCCGAGGAGCTGGTCCAGCGCTGGGTCCGCGACTACCAGGAGACCGCGCGCCGCCACGGCCGGGAGCTCCAGCTCGGCGAGGAGCTGATCCTCGGCTTCCGCATGTGCATCGACGACACGGTGGAGCGGGCCATCGAGCGCGCGCGCCCGTACTTCGAGGAGCACGCCAAGGTCATGGCCCCGCTGGGCATGCTGCGCTACAGCGAGGAGCACGTGCGCGCGGTGGCCGCGCGGCAGCCGCAATCGCCGACCGCGGCCACCCTGGAAAACGGCGTGCGCAACCGCTCGTGGCTCTGCGGCCCGTCCGGCGACATCGTGGCCTATCTGAAGGACGTGGAGCGGCGCTACCCGGGGCTGGACCACGTCATGATCGGCTGGGCGATCGGCACGCCGCGCGACCTCATGGTCGAGCAGCTCACCCGCTTCGCGCGGGAGGTCATGCCCGCGTTCCGTCCTTAGCACTCGCGCCGCTCCGGTCACTCCGGAACACGGGCCCGTTTCTCGCGACCCAAGCCCGGAAACCGAACCTACGCAGTAGGGACACTTTGCCATTGACTCGTCCCAGACATCCAATACCGTGGGTGGCCTTGCAGGAGGGGCCAGTGCGATTGTGGAAAGACCCGTTGAAGACACCAGCGACGATCATGTGATGAAGGGGCTCGCGAGGTATGGCATGATATTCCGAGTAGGGGGACGAAAGCATGGCCGAGCTAGTCATCAGGCTGAACGAGAATCAGCAGAAACGAACGTGGGAGGGATGGCTCACGGCGGAGATGCGTGCGTACTACTTCGCCGACTTGGCCGGCTCATACCAGGCTCGTCAGCGCGGCGCCACATGGGCTACGCTCGTTTCATCGTCGGGTGCCGCTCTTACCATCTTGGTCCGGTTGCCGAACGAGCTGGCCTGGGTCGCGCCCACGCTGGCCCTCCTTACCGCCGCCCTGAGCCTGTACGGCCTCGTTATGCAGTTCCAGGTCCAGGCGACAGCCAGCGCAGACTTGCACTTCCGCTGGAACGTCCTTGCGGGCGAGTACGAGCGACTGTGGGAAGACATGTACGCCGAGGACGCTCCGACTCGTCTGACCGCATTGGATGCCCGGGAGCGGAGCTCTCCAAAACAGGCGCCACATTTCGTTATCAGCCTCGGCGTATGCTGCGCTGGCAGGCCAAGGTTCACGAGCTCCACGGCTTGCCGGCGCCCGCCTAGTAGATCCGCGCCCTACTGACAAGCGGGACTGGCCCCCGCCGGCGCGACCGACTCCGCCCCCGCCCCCGCCGCCCCCGCCGCCTCCCCCGCTGCCGAAGAGAGCCAACACATGACTGTGCTCAAGCGCCGCATTCTGGCACCGCGGTCCGGTCGCCTCACGAAGAAGGCCCACCCTTTCTGGGGTCTTGTTCGCCACAACCGCCAAGGCGAACCCTGCGTGAGAATCACTGAAGCAGCCAAGCGCCTGCGGGTACCCGCATCTATCCTGCGCAAGATTGCCATGCGAGATACCGTGCTCCAAGGCGCCCCAACCGGATTCATCCCTCTTGCGGCCGTGCGCCGGTACGCCAAGAAGAGACTGCGTCTGGCCGGGACTTGGCCACCACCAAAAACGAAGGTCCCACCACCGCCACCACCCCCACCGCCTACGAAGAAGTAGCTCCTCTCCTGAAGCGCGGAACCTTTGCCCCTCGGGAGCAGGTCTTGGTACACTCCCTTCAGCGCGTCCCCTCGAGCATGGACGATCTCGTCATCCGTGGCGGCATGATCCTGGACGGCACGGGTGCCGAGCCCGTGCGCGCCGACCTCGCGGTGCGCGACGGCCGGATCGCCGCCATCACGCCGAAGCACTCGGGCCCGGCCCGGCGCGTGGTCGACGCGATTGGACTCATCGTCGCGCCCGGGTTCATCGACATCAAGACCCACTCCGACTTCACCCTGCCGTACGCCCCGCGGGCCGAGAGCAAGATCCGGCAGGGCGTGACGACCGAGGTGGTCGGCCACTGCGGGTTCTCGCTGGCGCCGGTGGTGTCCGGCCGCGCGCGACTCCTCCAGGAGTACCTGGCGGGCTTCGCGCCCTGGATCGAGACGCGGGAGACCACGTTCGCCGAGTACATGGACAACTTCCCCGCGACGACGGTCAACACCATCATGCAGGTCGGCCACAACACACTGCGCCTGATGACGGTCGGCATGGACGATCGCGCGCCGACCCCGGACGAGCTGGCGACGATGCGACGGCTCGTGGCGGAAGGACTGGCCGCGGGCGCGCTCGGGATATCGTCCGGGCTCTTCACCGCGCCGGGCTCGTTCGCCCAGCCGGGCGAGCTGCACGCCCTGCTCGGCGTGGTGCGGGAGCACGGCGGCACGTACGCGACGCACCTCCGCAGCGAGTCGGCCGGCGTCTTCGAGGCGGTGCGCGAGGCGATCGAGGCCTCCGAGAAAACGGGCGTGCACGTGCAGATCGTCCACATGAAGCTCTCCGGCCTCGAGAACCGCGGGCGGGCCGCGGAGCTGCTGGCCCTGATCGACGCGGCCCGGGCGCGAGGCGTGCGCGTCGACTGCGACGCCTACCCGTATACCTGCGCCGCCAACCCGCTGCGCAACCTGCTCCCGCTGTGGGTCCAGGAGGGCGGCCTCGCCGCGATGCTCGGCCGGCTCCGCGACCCCGCCGTGCGCCGCCGCGTCATGCGCGAGATCGACGAGCGCGGCCTCACCAGCTTCGGGCGCATCGCCTCGTGGGATGCGGTGAGCATCAGCACCTCGCGGACGCGGTCGGCGGACGCGGGGCGGAACATCGCCGAGCTGGCGCGCCGCGCCGGCGTGGAGCCGATCGATCTGCTCTGCGATCTCCTCGAGGCGGACGCGGGCGCCACCTTCGTGGTCGTCTGCTCCATCGACGAGGTCGACGTGCAGACGCTCCTGCGCTCGCCCGCGGTGCTGGTCGGCTCCGACGGCCGGGCGGTCGCGCCGGACAGCGTGGCCGGGCAGGGCCGCCCGCATCCGCGGTTCTACGGCACGTTCCCGCGGGTGCTCGGCCACTACGCGCGGGATCTGGGCCTGCTCTCGCTCCCCGAGGCGGTGCACAAGATGACCGGCGCCCCGGCCCGGATCCTCGGACTGGCGGAGCGCGGACTCCTGCGCGAGGGCTACTGGGCCGACATCACCACCTTCGACCCCGCGACCATCATCGACCGCGCCACGTACGACGACCCGCACCAGTACGCGGGCGGTATCGGGACGGTCCTCGTGAACGGGGTCGTGGCGGTGGATGCGGGGCAGCACACCGGCGCCCTCCCCGGCCGCGTGCTCCGTCGCCGCGCCGCCGGCGTCGCCTGAGGCCGGCCGCGGCGATCCCGCGCAGGCCCGATCAGTACTCCGAGAGCAGGCGATCGACCATGGCCTTGGCGGCGGCCCAGTCGTAGGAGCGGAACATCCGGCGATTCACCACCGGCTGGGCCGCCGAGTAGAACATCTCGTACTGGAGCTGGCGGCCCGCCGTACTCGGTGCCGATGAAGTCCCAGATCGAGCTTGAGCAGCTTGACCCGGTCGCGGGCGCTGGTCGTGGTGGACTGGTAGTAGCGCTCGGTGTGCGGCGCGGCGTCTCCGGCGAGAGGAAGCTCGCCTCCGACGACGGCAAGTTCTGGAAGGCGCCCCCCGCCAGCTCGCGCACCGTCCGGTACATGTCCACGATGAGCCGGCGCTGGAGGCTCATCCCCGCGTAGACGTACTGCGGGTGCGGGCGCGCGTAGCCCTGGCTCACCAGCGGGCGGCGCTCGGCCGCCTGCACCAGCGCGTCGAAGGCGGCGCAGAACGTGGCGATGTCGCCGCCGAGCGTGGCCTGGGTGGCGGCGTCCCCCTCCCCGCGCCCGAGCTCGACCAGCTTCAGGGCGAGGCCGGCCAGCAGCTCGAGCTTGACCCCGAAGCGCACCAGCGACTGGAAGTTCGCGGTCACGTGCGCGGGCGACTCGTGGAACTGCGCGGTCACCAGCTCCACGTTCCGGTAGACGAAGACCTGCTCCCACGGCACGAACACGTCGTCGAAGACGACGGTGGTGTCCACCTCGTCGAAGCGCGCGGAGAGCGGGTAGTCGTAGACGCTCGTGGCGAGCGTCGCGTAGGGCCGGCGCGGCAGGAGGCGGAGGCCCTCCGCGTTCACCGGCACCACGAGCGAGATCGCGTAGTCCACGTCGCCGGGCGCGAGCGGCGTGATGTAGCTCACGTAGAGCCAGTCGGCCATGGTCACCGACGTGGCGATCGAGTGCGCGCCGCGGATCACGATGCCCGCGTCCGTCTCCTTCACGACCCCGGGGTGGAGGAAGGGCTCCGGATGCTGGTGGGCCGGCGTGGTGCGGTCGATCTGGGGCGGCACGATCGCGTAGGCCAGGTAGAGGTCCTCGTCCCGCGCCTTCTCGTAGAAGCGGACCACGTTGTCGCCGTACTGCCGGCCCCCGCGGTCGAAGAGCTGGCGCCAGCCCGCGAAGCCGGTGAGCACCGAGGCCACGTGGTCGGGCGTGCGCCCCATGAGCCCGTACGAGCCCTCGGCCCAGAACCGGTGGACGGCCCGCCGGCGCCCGAGATCCTCCGCGGAGCGCGGGATCAGCCACATCGCGCCGATCCGCTTGCCGGTGGCCGGATCGACGCAGGTGGTGACGTCGGGCGCCTCGCGCGGCCGCGTCGTAGCGCTCCGCGATGCGCTGGACGGACTCGGCGAAGGCCGGGATGGCGTGGTCACGTCGTGGACGCGCTCGCCGTCGAGGAACACGGCGCGCCCGTCGCGGAGGCTCGCGAGGTAGTCGGCGCCCCGGCGCATGGCGGGACTCTCGCACACCCCTCCGGCGGGGCGCAAGCCGGGCGAAGACGGCGCACCGCGCCGGCGGGGCACCGAGGTATCATCCGAGGCCATGGATCTCCGGCTCGGCGGCAAGGTCGTGCTGGTCACCGGCGCCGGGCAGGGCCTGGGGCGGGCCATCGGCACGGCCTTCGCCCGCGAAGGGGCCCACGTGGCCTTCCACTATCACTCCTCGGCGGGCGGAGCCGAGGCCGCGGCGGCCGAGGCTCGCGCGCTGGGCGTGAAGGCCCTGGCCGTCGGCGCCGACCTGCGGGTGGACGGGGCGGTGGCCGACGCGGTCGCAGCAGGTCGAGCGCGAGCTGGGCCCCATCGAGGTGCTCGTCAACAACGCCGCCGCGACCCAGCGCAAGCCGTTCCTCGAGACCACGCCCGAGGAGTGGGCGCCCCAGGTGGACGTGACCGTCACCGGGACGCTCCGCATCACGCAGGCGGTGGCGCGCGGGATGAGCAAGCGGGGCTCGGGCGCCATCGTCAACCTCATGGGAGACTCGGGGCGGGTCGGCGAATCCGGCCTGCTCGTGACCGGGACCACGCGCGCCTCCACCGTCGGCCTGACCCGGTCGCTCGCCAAGGAGCTCGCCCGCTACGGGATCCGCGCGAACTGCGTCTCCCTCGCGCTCGTGCAGACCGACAACCTCGAGGCCCACGCCGGCGGGGCCGACGACGAGCGCATGAAGAAGATCCTGGCCCAGTATCCGCTGCGGCGGGTCGGCCGGCCCGACGACGTCACCCCGATGATCCTGCTCCTGGCCTCGCCGCTGTCGGGCTGGACCACCGGCCAGGTGGTATCGGTCAACGGCGGCTACGCCATGGTCTGAGGAGCCCGAGCGCGCCCGGTGTCCAGCCCGCCGCACTCCGGAGCGTCGAGCGTGTTCGGGGCGCGCGTCCCCCGCAAGGAGGACGCGCGCCTCATCACCGGGCAGGGACGCTACGTGAGCGACGTCGAGCTGCCCCGCATGCTGCACGTCGCCTTCGTGCGCAGCGTCCACGCGCATGCCCGGATCCGCGGCGTCGAGACCACGGCCGCGGCGGCGGCTCCGGGCGTCGTGGCGGTGGTGACGGGCGCCGATCCGGACTTCGCCCGGCACCGCGTGCGCGCGCTCTCGGCGCTGCCGACCTACGTCGAGACCGAGCAGCCGATCCTGGCCTGGCCGAAGGCGCGCTTCGCGGGCGAGGCGGTGGCCGCGGTGGTGGCCCGCGAGCGCTACGCGGCCGAGGACGGCGGCCGCGCTGGTGGAGGTCGACTACGAGCCGCTGCCCGCGGTGGTGGACGTCGTCGGGGCGCGCGGCGACCGCGCCGTCCTCCACGACGCGGCGCCCGACAACGTGCTCCTGTCGCGCCGGTTCGAGAACGGCGACGTGGAGGCGACCCTGGCCGGTGCGGCCGTCGGTGGTGGAGCGCGCGTTCCGCACGAACCGGCAGACCGCGGCGCCGCTCGAAGGGCGCGGCGGGGTCGCGGACTGGAACCCGGCGGAGGGCAAGCTCACCCTCTGGTCCGGCACCCAGGTCCCGCACCTGGCCCGCCACGGCCTGGCCGGGATCCTCGGCCTGGCCGAGAACCGCGTCCGGGTCGTGGCGCCCGACGTGGGCGGCGGGTTCGGGCTGAAGGCGGTCCTCTATCCCGAGGACGTCGCGCTCTGCCTGCTCGCGATGCGTCTCGGCCGCCCCGTCAAGTGGGTGGAGCAGCGCCGCGAAGGCTTCCTGGCCGCCGCGCACGCGCGCGATCACCTCTACACGGTCCGGGCCGGCTTCGATCGCGCGGGCGGCCTGCTCGCGATGGACGTGCAGGCCGCGTGCAATGCCGGCGCCTACTCCGTGTACCCGTGGACGGCGGGGATCGAGGCGCTCATGGCCGGCGGCCTCCTGACCGGGCCCTACAAGCTCCGGCACTACCGGTGCAACGTGGTCGCGGTCGCGACCAATACCGCCCCGGCGGGCCCCTACCGCGGCGTCGCGCGGCCGGCGACCACCTTCGTGATGGAGCGCGTCCTGGACCTCGGCGCGCGCGCGCTCGGGCTCGATCCCGTGGAGGTCCGGCGCCTCAACCTGATCGGCCCCGCCGACCTGCCCTACACCGCGGCCACTCGCCTCGTCCACGACAGCCCGAGCTATCCGGTGTGCTTCGAGAAGGTGGTCGAGGCGATCGGCTATGGCGCGTTCCGGGCCGAGCAGGCCCGCCTCCGGCAACGAGGGCCGCTACGTGGGCATCGGCTTCGCGAACTACAACGAGCTGACCGGCCTCGGTCAGGCCGCCTCGGCGGGCCCGCGCATGCCCTTTCGCACCGGCCACGAGGGCGCGACGGTCCGGATGGATCCTCGAGGCGCGGTGACGGTGCTGGCCGGGGTCACGTCGCAGGGCCAGGGCACTCGAGACCACGGTGGCCCAGATCGTGGCGTCGGAGCTGGGCGTGCCGTTCGACGCGGTGTCGGTCGTCCTCGGGGACACCGACGCCACGCCCTTCGGCCTCGGCGCGTTCGCCTCGCGCCAGGCCGTGATCGGCGGGGGCGCCGCGATGCGGGCGGCCGGGGCCGTGCGGGACAAGATCGTCCGCATCGCGGCCCACCTCCTCGAGGCCGCGCCCGAGGATCTGGAGGTGCTGGACGGGCGCGTCGCGGTCAAGGGCGCGCCGGGGCGCGCCATCACGGTGGCCGAGGTGGCGCGCGTCGCGCACCTCGAGACCCACCGGCTGCCCCCCGACATCGAGCCGGGCCTCGAGGCCACCCGGTTCTACGATCCGATCCGCGGGACGTTCGCGGCCGGATCGCAGGCCGCGGTGGTCGAGGTCGATCGTCGCGACCGGGACCGTCGACGATTCACCGCTACGTGTGTGTCGAGGACACCGGGCGCGATCATCAATCCGCTGATCGTCGAGGGCCAGGTCCAGGGCGCGATCGCCCAGGGCATCGGCGGCGCCCTCCTCGAGCACCTCGCTCTACGACGACGCGGGCCAGCTCCTCACCGGCACGCTGCATGGAGTACGCGCTGCCGACCGCGGCCGGCATGCCCGCGCTCGAGCTCGACCACATCGAGGAGCCGGCCGACAACCTGGCGGGCGTGCGCGGCGTCGGCGAGGGCGGCACGCTCGGCCCCGCGGCGGTGCTCGCCAACGCGGTGGCCGATGCCCTGGCGCCGTTCCGGATCGAGCTGAACGACCTGCCGCTCACGCCGGCCCGCCTGTGGGGCTTGTTGACACGGGGAGACGCGCGCTCGAGTACGCTCGCCGCGGATCGGCATGAGGCGTCCCCCGCTCGTGGTGGTGTTCGTGGGTCTCGTCGTCATCGCGCTCGGCGAGACCGCCGGCGCGGTGATGTCGCAGTTGCGCCCGCAGATCGTGGGCTACGCGCGGGCGCGCGTCGCGGCCAATCCGCAGGCGCACGGGCTGGCCGGCTCCGCCGAGTACGACGCCGAGGTCACCGCGCGCGCCGTCTACGCCGCCGAGGCCGGCCTGTCCTTCTTCCACACCCACGCCCAGGGCCTGGGCCCGCTCGTGATCCTCGCGGCGCACGGTGGCGGCGAGCACGGTGCCGTGGCGCGCGCGCCCGCGGCGTCCTCTACGCGCTGCTTCGGGCTGGGCGCGCTCTTCCCGCTGGGCTATCTCGCCTACTGCGCTCGCGGCGCTCGAGTGGGGGCGCGACGCCGGCATCGAGATGGTCGAGCGCTACGTCCTCACCCCGCTGGGCAGCGCCGCGATCGTCGGCCTCGTCGGCGCTCGCGGTGCTGATGGTGGCGGCGCGCGTCGGGAGGCGGGCCGCGTGACGGGACCGGGCGCGCGACGTCTGGCGGCGTCCCGCCGCTCGCCATCGCTCCTGGCCGCGGTGCTCCTGATCGCCTGCGCCGAGGTCGGGCGGCGCGTCGATGGTGCGGTTCAAGCTCGAGCTGACGCGCTGGGCGCGCTCCGTCATCCTCGCGCGGCCCGCCACGCACGGCCTGGTCGGCGTGCGCGACGTCGACGAGCAGATCATCGACGAGGCGCTGGTGAAGTTCGACGCCGAGCCTCCGCCTCTTCCACCTGCACGCGGAGGGCATGGGGCTCGTCATCATCGTCACGACCATGACCGCCGCCACGCTGGTCCCGTCCGGGGTGGCGTCGGCGGGCGCTCATCGTCCTGCTCACCGTCGGGCGGCGCCGGCTACCCGTTCGGCTATCTGCTCTGGGGCGCGCTCATCCCCTACCACGGCATCGCAGACGCGGCAAGGCCATCGCCGAGTGGCTGGTCTGGATCCCCTTCGGGGGCGCGACCATCGTGGCGGTCTGGTGGCTCGCGGCCGTGGTCGGCGCGCGCCTGGTGCGGCGGGCATGAGGCGCTGCGGCGTCGGCCGCGACCCGCGCGCTGGCTGCCGGTCACCGCGGCGCTGCTCGTCGCCCTCGCCGCCGGCCCGGCCGCGGCTCATCACGTCGGCGCCTACGTCCCGCGCGACAACGAGGTCTCCGCCAACTTCAAGCAGATCAAGTTCGCGATCCAGGCGCGGAAGCTCGACGTCGCCCTCCGCCTCTTCGAGTCCGGCGCGCTCCGCGCCGAGATGCGCGCGCAGGCCGCGCGGCTGCCCGCCGGGCCTCGAGGAGCCGACGCGCGCCGCGCTCGCCGCGGGCGACGGGCCGCGGGCCGAGCGCGGGCTCATGATCTTCTTCGCCGCGCTCGTCCGCGACCTCGCGCCTCGAGGCCGACCGGCGGCTCGCCGACGCGACGGAGCCCGCGCCGGCCCGGGTGGCGGCCGGGCAGAAGTTCCTCGAGGCGATCTGGCGCTACTACAACCTGGTCGACTTCGCGGTCGGCCAGTACGATCCGAAGGCCGCGGTGGCCGTCCGTCTCGCCTTCGACGAGGCGGAAGGCGACGCCAAGGCTCCCGCCCCGGCGGCAGCCCGGCGGGAATGTCGCTCCGGAGTCGAGACGGGTGCCGGCACGCCCAGTGGCGGCGCCCGACCCCGAGAAGATGCGCGAGCCGCTGCAGCGGATCGCGCTCACGCTGTCGGGGCTGATCGAAACGTCCACGACGCATGCGGTCAGAAGGAGGAGCTCATGAGGCAAGCAGGTTCGGCATCGCGGTGCTCGTGTCCGGTGCGCTCGCTGGCGTGGCTCGCCGGCGCCGGCGGCCGCCCAGAAGGTCGTCAAGATCGGCGACCTCGGCTCGAAGGTCGGCGTCTTCGAGGGCTACGGCAAGTACCAGACGATGGCCATCCAGATGGCCGTCGAGGAGCTGAACGCCAAGGGCGGCGTGCTCGGCCACAAGATCGAGATCATCTCCGAGGACGACGAGACCAAGCCCGCCCCCGCGGTGCGCAAGGCCGAGAAGCTGATCCTGCAGGACGACGTCAAGCTCCTCATCGGCGCGGTGTCGAGCGGCGCCACCCTGGCGGTGATGGACGTGACGAAGAAGCACAAGGTCATCCACTGGAACTCCGTCTCCTGCGCCGAGTTCATGCGGACCACCAAGTTCCACAAGTACTACTTCTCGAACCAGCCCGACTCGCGGATGCAGGCCACCGGCCTCGCCAAGTACATGGTCGAGAAGATGGGCAAGCGGGTCTACATCTTCTACACCGACTACGCGATGGGCCAGTCCGACGGCCGGCAGTTCAAGACCGCGCTCGAGAAGCTGGGGGGCGAGGTGGTCGGCGTGGCGGGCGCGCCGCTCGACACCAAGGACTTCAGCCCGTGGTTCGGCGCCATCAACCAGTCGAACCCCGACGTGCTCTTCGTGGCCTTCGCGGGCACCGACTCGCTGCGCCTGATGACGCAGCTCCACTCCTTCGGCATGACCAAGAAGTACAAGCTGGCGGGCATCGACTGCTTCCTGCTGCAGCAAGACCTGCCCGCCATCGCCGAGCCGATGGAGGGCTTCGTCCAGCTCGCGCACTACTCCGCCTACAACCCGGACAAGAACATGCAGGCGTTCAACGCCAAGTTCAAGAAGAAGTTCGGCGTCGACGGCAACATCATGGCGGGCGCCTACGACGCCGTGCTGTTCTGGGCCGCCGCCGTCGAGAAGGTGAAGAGCTTCGACGCCGACAAGGTGGCCGAGGCGCAGGAGGGCATGTGCCTCGACAACACGCACATCGGCCGGCAGTGCATCCGGAAGGAAGACCACCAGGTCGTCATGGACATGCACCTCTACCAGGTGAAGGGCGGCAAGAACGTGCCCATCGCCGCGCTCGCGGGCAAGGACACCATCGGCGAGGCGATGGTCGGCAAGGATCCCATCGAGGGGTTCACGCTGGGAGATCAAGAAGAAGTGACGGTGCCCGTCGCCTCGCCCCGACTGGGGTGAGGCGTGGACTACGTCGGCGGCGGTCCTGCTGCCGCAGCTCCTGCACGGCGTGGTGTTCGGGGCCGCGCTGGGGCTGCTGGCGCTGGGGCTGACCGTGATCTTCGGGCTCCTCGGCGTGATGAACTTCGCCCACGGGGAGCTGTTCATGTTCGGGGCGTACGCGGGCATCGCGGTGATCGCGGTGACGCACTCGTTCTGGGTGGCGCTCGTCGTGGCGCCCCTGATCGTGGCGGCGATCGGCGCGCTGACCGAGATGGCCACGCTGCGGCCGCTGTATCGGCGCGAGCCGCTGTACGGGCTCATCATGACGTTCGGGCTGGCGCTGGCGTTTCGCGAGGGGGCGCGGCAGCTCTTCGGGCGGCGACATGCGGCGGATCCTGCCGCCCATCGAGGGATCGATCCCGCTGCTCGGCATGACCTACCCGCAAGTACCGGCTCTTCCTGCTCGCGATCTCGTCGCTCCTGCTCCTCGCCATCTGGCTCTTCTTCACGCGGACCCGGGCGGGCATCGTCGTGCGGGCGGCGGTGCAGGACGCCGAGATGCTCGACGGCCTCGGCGTCAACGTGCCGCGCGTCTTCACGCTGACGTTCGCGGGCTCGGCGGCCCTCGCCGCCGTGGCCGGGCTCCTGCTCGCGCCGGTGTTCACCGTGTATCCGCACCATGGGCGTCGAGATGATCCTGCTCGCCTTCATCGTGGTGATCCTGGGCGGCATGGGCTCGCTCGGCGGCTCCGTCGTGGCGGCGTTCGTCATCGGCATCACGCAGAGCCTGCTCACGCTCTGGATGAATCCGCAGCGCGTGGCCATCGCCATCTTCGGGATCATGATCGTGGTCCTGATCGTCCGGCCGCGCGGCTTCTTCGGCCGCGAGGGCGTCCTTGAGTAGCGCTCTTGCCCTGGAAGGGCGTGGGTGGTCTTCGCCGCGCTGGCGGCGCTGCCGCTCACCCCGTGGATGACCAAGTACTACATGCTGCTCGCCTTCGACGCGCTCCTGTTCGGGGCGGTGGCGATGAGCCTCGACCTCCTGATGGGCTACACGGGCCTCGTGTCGTTCGGCCACGCGGCGTTCTTCGGCCTCGGCGCGTACTCGACGGCGGTGCTGCTCGAGCGCGGCATCCTCTCGCTCTGGCTGTGTCTCGCGCTTCGCCGTGGTCGTCGTCGGCGCTCTATGCGCTCGTCGTGGGCTACTTCGCGACATCCCGGCGCGGGCATCTACTTCGCCCTCCTCACGCTGATCTTCGCCGAGGTGGTCTACACCGTCTTCCGCTACACGCAGACCTTCGGCGGCTCCGACGGCATCCAGGGCCTGCCCGTCGCCCGAGATCCTGCCCGGCGTCGCCATCGACACGCCGATCCGGATCTACTACGCTGGTCGTCGCCGTACCTCCTGCTCGCGTACCTCGCCTGCCGCGTGCTGGTGCGCTCGCACTTCGGTCAGGTGCTCGTCGCCATCCGCGAGAACGAGGACCGCGCGCGGTTCCTCGGCTACGACGTGCAGCGCTACAAGATGGGCGTCTGCCTGATCTCGGCGGTCCTGACCGGCCTCGCCGGCGCCCTCTACCCGGGGCGCGCGGCCTATGCCACGCCCGACCTCATGCACTGGAGCATCTCGGGCGAGTTCATCATCATGGTGATGATCGGCGGGCTCGGCACGCTGGTCGGGCCCATCATCGGCGGCGCGTTCTTCATCGTGCTCCAGGAGAAGGTGTCGTCGTACGTGCAGTGGTACTCGATCGTGATCGGGCTCGTGCTCGTCCTGATCGTGCTGTTCGTGCCGCACGGGCTCCTGGGCTTCCGCCGAGCGCGCTGCGCGCCGCGGCCTCGCCGGCGAGGCGGCACGGATGACCGGAGCGCGGGTCGCTCCTCGCAGGTGGACGGCGTGTCGAAGAGCTTCGGCGCCCTGGCCGCGCTCTGCCGGCGTGAGCTTCGACGTGCGCGCGGGCGAGGTCTTCTCCGTCATCGGCCCCAACGGCGCCGGCAAGTCGACGCTCTTCAACGTCATCGCCGGCCTGCACGTCCCCACCTCGGGGCGCATCGTGTTCGGCGGCGAGGAGATCACGGGCCTGGCGCCCGAGGTCATCAACCGGCGCGGCCTCGCCAAGACGTTCCAGATCACCAACATCTTCCCGGGGATCTCGGTGTACGACAACGTGCGCGTGGCGGCCGCAGTCGCGCGTGCCGGTGTCGGGGCGATTGCCGTCGCTCTGGCGGCGTGCCCGACGTCGAGGGGCCCGTCCTGGAGCTGCTGGGCGCCTTCGGCCTCGACCGCCCGGCGGGACGAGCTGGCGCAGAACCTCTCGCACGGCGAGCAGCGCTATCTCGAGATCTGCCTCGCCCTCGCCACGGAGCCGACGCTGCTCCTCCTCGACGAGCCGACGGCGGGCATGACGCCCGGGGGAGACGAAGGACGCGACGGCGCTCATCCGCCAGATCGCGCAGAGCCGCGGCCTCACCGCTGCTGCTGATCGAGCACGACATGAGCGTGGTGATGGGCATCTCCGACCGGATCGCCGTGCTCCACTTCGGCCAGAAGATCGCCGAGGGCCCGCCGGAGGCCATCCGGAACGACCCGCAGGTGATCGACGCCTACCTGGGCGGCGTCGACGACGACTGAGCCGCATGCTGCAGATCGAGGACCTGCACGCCGGCTACGGCGCCACGCCCATCCTCTTCGGCGTCTCGCTCGAGGTGCCGGCCGGGCGAGGCCGTCGCGCTCCTCGGCAAGAACGGCATGGGCAAGACCACGCTGATGAAGACGGCCATGGGCTTCCTCAAGCCCACGCGCGGCTCGATCGACTTCGAGGGCGGCGAGCTGACCCGGCTCACGCCGCACGAGATCGCGCGGCGCGGCATCGGCTTCGTGCCCGAGAACCGCCGGATCTTCCCCGGCCTCACCGTGCGCGAGAACCTGGAGCTGGGGCTCTCCGCGGTGCCGCACCGCACGGCCGCGCTCCGGCGGCGAGCGCCTCGAGCAGGTCTTCCGGCACTTCCCGCGCCTCGAGGAGCGGATCGAGCAGCCCGCCAAGACGCATGTCGGGCGGCGAGCAGCAGATGCTCGCCATCGCGCGCGTGATGATGGCGGGCGCCCGCATCATCCTGATGGACGAGCCCACGCAGGGGCTCGCCCCCGCGCTCATCCGCCACATCCGCGACATGATCCGCGAGCTCGATGCGCCTCGGCGTCACCGTGCTGCTCGTCGAGCAGAACGCGCGCGTGGCGCTCACGCGTGTGCGACCGCGGCTACATCATGGAAAAGGGCGTCATCGTGTTCGAGGGGCCCTCGGCGGAGCTCCGCGACAGCCCGGTCACCCGTGAGAAGCTCGGCGTCTACACGCTCCTCGGCGGGACGCGGCAGAGGCATCCTCCTCCGCGTCGGCCTGGCCGTCGCGCTCCTCGCGGTCGCGCTCTGGGCGCTGCCCTCGCGGCGCGCGGATGACGGCGCCGGCCATCACGGTGACCACGCGACCACGTCGGGCGCTCGACCCGTTCGAGCGGGCGGGCGTCACCGAGCTCACGGAGGGCCAGCGCGGCCCCGCGCTGCGGCTCGCGCCGATTCCCCGACGGCGACGCCGTCCCCCTCGAGCCTTCGCGGACAAGCTCGTCGTCCTGAACTTCTGGGCGACCTGGTGCACGCCCTGCACCGCCGAGATGCCGACGCTCGAGGGCCTCTGGCAGGAATACCGCGGGCGCGGGCTGGTCGTGATCGGGGTCTCGGTGGATCGCGGCGCGCCGCGCGCCGTGCTCGAGCCCTACATCCGCAGCATCACGGCCTCACCTTCCCGATCCTGCTCGACCCCGACAGCCGCGCCGCCGGCGCGTGGCGCGTGACCGGGCATCCCGGCGACGTTCGTCGTCCGGCCCGGCGGCGAGGTCGCGGGCATGGCCGCCGGGGCGCGCGAGTGGAACAGCGCCGAGATGCGCGCGTTGATCGAGACCCTGCTCCCGCATGGAAGACGCCTCCCGTGACCCTCGCCCAGCTGCTCGAGCAGGCCGGCCTGCGACGACCCGCGGCCGACGCGATCGTGGACGGGCCGCGCCGGTTGACCTACGCGGACCTGGTGGATCAGGCGACCCGCCTCGGGCATGCCTTCGCGCGCCTCGGCGTGCGCAAGGGCGACCGCGTCCTGATCGTGCTCAAGAACCGGCTCGAGCACGTGCTCGCCTACTGGGCCCTGCAGACGATCGGGGGCGTGCCGACGCCCGCCGGCTTCCGGCTGGCCGCGCGCGAGGTGCGGTACATCCTCGACGACTGCGGCGCCTCCGTCGTCCTGTTCGAGGCCGCGACCGCCGACGCGGTGCTGGAGGCCGCCGCCGGGCACCAGGCCCGTCTCGTGTTCGTGGGAGACGACGCGCCGGCGGGGTCGCTGCCGTTCGCCGAGCTGCTGGCGTCCGGGCGAGCCGCCGCCGATCGAGAGATCACCGAGAGCGACCTCTCGCTGATCCTCTACACCTCCGGCACCACCGGCCGGCCCAAGGGCGTGCCCCGGACCCACAAGAACCACGTGGCGGGCGCGCTGGCCCACGTGATCCAGTGCGGCTACACGTGGCTCGAGCGAACCCTCGGCGTCATGCCGCTCTATCACACGATGGGCATCCATTCCCTGACCAGCATGGCGGCGGTGAACGGCTGCTTCGTGTGCCAGCCCGACTGGAGCGGCGAGGGCGCGCTGGCCCTGATCGAGTCGGAGCGGCTGACCGCGCTCTACCTGATCCCGACGCTCTACTACGATCTCGTCCGCGCGCCCGGCTTCGCGCCGGCCCGGCGTCGCGTCGGTGCGCAAGCTCGCCTACGCGGGAGCGCCGATGCTCGCCCCGCTCACCCGCGCGTGCGTGGAGGCGTTCCGCCCCGAGGTGTTCGTGAACCACTACGGCTCGACCGAGATCTACACCTTCTCGGTGCGCCCGGCGGTCGACGCCAAGCCCGGCTGCGCGGGCCGCGCCGGGGTCCACGGCAAGCTCCGGGTGGTCACGGCCAGCGCGGACCGCCGGGTCGCGCCGGATGAGACCGTCGTCCCCGGGCGAGAAGGGCGAGATCATCGCCTGCCTCGACTCGGACGAAGCGTTCACGCGGCTACTGGAAGCGGCCCGACGCCGATGCGCGGGCCCTGCGGGACGGCTGGTACTTCACCGGGGACATGGGCTACCTCAGGACGCCGAGGGCGAGCTGTTCGTCTCGGGGCGGGTCGACGACATGATCATCACCGGGGGCGAGAACGTCCACCCGGTCGAGGTGGAAGACGTGCTGGCCCGCCACCCGCTGGTGCGGGACGTGGCGGTGGTCGGCGAGCCCGACGAACGCTGGGGCGAGCGCGTCGTCGCGTTCGTGGTGCCCGGCGCCCCCGCCCTCACCGCCGACACGCTCGACCGCCACTGCCGCGAGTGCCCGGACCTCGCGAACTTCAAGCGCCCGCGGAAGATCGTCTTCGTGAGCGAGATCCCGAAGACGGCCTCGGGCAAAATCCTTCGCCGACTCCTGCGGGAGGGGCAATACACGGAGGTTCACCGATGAGCGAATTTCTGCGAACGGAGCGGCGCGGCGCCGTCGCCACGCTCTGGATCGACCGCCAGCCCAAGATGAACACGATGACGGTGGCGATGCGCAACGAGTTCCCGGGCATCTTCCGGGAGCTGGAGGCCGACGACGCGGTCCGGGTCGTCGTGATCCGCGGCGCGGGCGGCAAGGCCTTCAGCGCCGGGGGCGACGTCGCGGAGTTCCTCAACCAGGCCCCGGCCGATCTCGAGCTATGGGGCGACACGCTGACGTCGGCGGAGCGATGCCGGAAGCCGGTGCTCGCGGCCATCGACGGGTTCACGATGGGCGCCGGGCTCGAGCTGGCGGTGGCGTGCGACTTCCGGATCGCGACGCTCCGGTCCGAGTTCGCCTTCCCCGAGATCCGGCTCGGGATGATCCCGGGCAGCGGCGGCACCCAGCGGGCGCTGCGCCTGATCGGGATGACGCGGGCCAAGCTGTTCATGATGACCGGGCAGCGGATCAACGCGGAGCGCGCGGAGGCGTGGGGGCTCATCACCCAGGCGGTGGCCAACGACAAGCTCGACGAGGCGGTGGGGGCGCTCGCGGGCGAGCTGGCCGAGCGCGCGCCGCTGGCGCTCCGCACGCTCAAGATGGTGCTCAACCGCGGCGCCGACGCGCCGCTCGAGACCGCGCTGGAGCTGGAGCGGAAGGCCTACGCGTGGCTGCGCTCGACCCACGACTACGCCGAGGGCGTCACCTCGTTCCTCGAGAAGCGCCCCCCGAAGTACACGGGACGATGAGCGAAGAGCCGCCGGGCTGGATCGGCCGCCGCGTCGCGCGCGTCGAGGACGCGCGCCTGCTCACCGGCCGCGGCCACTTCATCGACGACCATCCCCCGCTCGGCGACGTCCACGCCGCCGCCATCGTGCGCTCGCCGCACGCCCACGCGCGCATCGTGGGCTACGACGTCTCCGCGGCGCTCCGGATGGAGGGCGTGGTCGGCGTCGATCACCGGCGAGGACGTGGCGCGCTTCACCCGGCCCTTCCCGGTCGGCGTCCCCGCGCCGGTGCGCTACCACTGCGCGGCCACCGACAAGGTCCGCTTCGTCGGGGAGCCGGTGGCGGTGGTGGTCGCCCGGAGCCGCTATCTGGCCGAGGACGCGGCGGACGCGGTGGTCGTCGAGTACGAGCCCCTGCCCGCGGTGGTGGACGTGGAGCGGGCCCTCGAGCCGGACGCGCCGATCCTCCACGAGGCGGTGGGCACGAACCTGGCGGGCCACCGGCGGCTCGTCTACGGAGATCCCGACCGGGCCTTCGCGGAGGCGGACGTCGTCATCCGCGAGCGCTTCCGCTTCCCCAAGTACGGGTCCACTCCCATCGAGACCTACGGGGTGATCGCGCGCTGGGACGACGTGGAGGAGGCCTACACCGTCTGGTCGAACTTCATGGGGCCCTTCATCATGCACGGGCTCGTCGCGCGCGTGCTGGGCGTGCCCGAGAACCGGCTGCGCTTCATCGTCTCGACCGACATCGGGGGCAGCTTCGGGATCAAGTCGGCGATGTATCCCTATATCGCGCTGATCTCGCTGGCTTCGCGGCGCACCGGGGTGCCGGTCAAGTGGATCGAGGATCGGCGCGAGCATCTCCTGGCGTCTTCCAGTGGGACTGATCGAGTGGCGTACCGCGAGCTCGCGGCGAACAAGGACGGTACCGTGCTCGGCATGCGCTATCGCTGGCTCGACAATGTCGGCGGCTACATCCGCAGCCCCGAGCCCGGATGCAGCTTCCGCCCCGTCGGCAACTTCGTGGGGCCGTACCGCTTCCAGCACCTCGAGGTGGACGCCTCGGTGGTGATGACCAACAAGAGCCTCACCGGCCCGAACCGCGGGTACGCCTGCGGGCACCTCTACTTCGAGACCGAGCGCATGATGGATCTCCTCGCGCAGCGGCTCGGGCTCGACCCGGTGGAGCTGCGCCGGCGCAACCTGATAGAGCCCTCGCAGATGCCGTACCGGACACCCACGGGCGGGCTCTACGACAGCGGCGACTACCCGGCGGTCCTCGATCGGGCCGTCGAGCTCGCGCGCTACCCGGAGCTGCGGCGCGAGCAGGCGGCGGCGCGGGCGGCCGGGCGTCTCTTCGGGATCGGGGTGGCCCTGGCGGTGGATCCCTCCGTCTCCAACATGGGCTACGTGGCGATCGCGCTCGATCCGCAGCTCCGGGCCAAGCCCGAGTACCTGCCCAAGTCGGGCGCCGTCGAGGCCGCGACGATCAAGGTGGACCCGCAGGGGCGCGTCACCGCGATCCTCGGCACGACGCCGCAGGGCCAGGGGCACCAGACCGTGGTGGCGCAGATCGTGGCGGACGAGCTGGGGCTCACGCCGGCGGACGTGACGGTGGTGGACGAGATGGACACCCTCACGCGCCTCTGGTCCATCTCCTCCGGCACCTACTCGAGCCGCTTCGGCGCGGTCGGCACGAGCGCGGTCGCCCTGACCGCCCGGAAGCTCAAGGCGAAGCTGATCGACTACGCCGCGCATCTGATGGAGGTCCCCGCCGACCAGCTCGAGTTCCGTGCGGGGGCCGTGCGACCGAAGAGCGGCAAGGGCGTGTCGTACTCGATCAAGGACCTGGCGGGACGGGCCCACTGGAACACCACGTCGCTCCCCGAGGGCATGGAGCCCGGGCTGCAGGCGACCGCGGTGTTCGGCTTCGCCGGTGGCGCAGCCGGTGGACGACCAGGACCGCGTGAACTCCTCGAACACCTACGGCTTCATCGCCGAGGTGATGGCCGTGGAAGTGGACCCGGAGACGGCCGCGATCAAGATCCTCCGCTACGCGACGGTGCACGACGCGGGCACCATCATCAATCCCATGATCGCCGAGGGGCAGATCTACGGCGGCGCCCTCCACGGGCTCGGGGGCGCGCTCTTCGAGGAGCTCCAGTACGACGAGGGCGGCCAGCTCCTCACCGGCACCTTCATGGACTACCTGGTGCCGACGGCCTCGGAGGCGCCCGTGATCGACATCGCCCACGTGGTCTCGCCCTCGCCGCTGACGCCGCTCGGCTCCAAGGGCCTGGGCGAATCCAGCTCGATGACGGTGCCCGCGGTCATCGCCAACGCGGTGAGCGACGCGCTGGCGCCGCTCGGCATCGGGATCACCGAGCTGCCCATGTCGCCGACCCGCCTCTGGGCCCTGATCGAGGGCGCGCGGCGCGCCGGCCGCCCCGCATGAAGCCGGCCCGCTTCGCCTACCACGCCCCGGCGAGCGTGGACGAGGCCATCGCCCTGCTCGCGCGCTACGGCGGCGAGGCCAAGCTGCTGGCAGGGGGACAGAGCCTCGTCCCCCTCCTCAACTTCCGGTTGAGCCGGCCGGCGGCCCTCGTCGATCTGAACCGGGTGGCGACCCTCGCCTACATCCGCGAGGACGGCGGGCCACGTCCGCATCGGGGCCATGACGCGCCAGCGGACGATCGAGTTCTCGCCGCGTGATCCGCCGCCGCCTGCCGCTGCTGGCCGAGGCGACCACCCTGGTCGGGCATCTCCCGATCCGCTACGCGCGGCACCATCGGGGGCAGCCTGGCCCATGCCGATCCCGCGGCGGAGTACCCGACCGCGCTCACCGCGCTCGGGGGACAGGTGGTCGTCCGGAGTCCGCGGGGCGAGCGCACGCTGGCGGCGGGTGAGCTGTTCCAGGGCTATCTCACCACCACGCTGGCGGCGGACGAGATGCTCGTCGAGATCCGGCTGCCCGCGATGCCGGACGGCGCCGGCTTCGCCTTCGAGGAGTTCAGCCGGCGCCACGGCGACTTCGCCATCGTCGGGATCGCCGCCATCGTCGTCGGGCACGGCAGGAGGCCGCTGCGCCTCCGCCCGTCTCGTCACGGCGGGGGCCGGCCCGATGCCCGTCCGCCTGCGCGCCGCCGAGGAGATCCTGGAGCGCGACGGGCTCTCGGACGCGGCCGTCGAGGCCGCCGCCCGCCGCGCCGCCGAGCTGGTCGAGCCCCCGTCCGACATCCACGCCTCCGCCGACTACCGCCGCAACCTGACCCGCGTCCTGACCGCCCGCGCCCTCCACCGCGCGATCACCCACCTGAACACCCTCTCCCCCGCCCCGGGGGAGAGGGCAGGGTGAGGGGGACGACAATGGCCGAGACAGCCTCCCCGTCCACCTCACCATCAACGGCCACCCTCGCGAGGGCCACTGCGAGCCCCGCAAGCTCCTGGTCGATTTCTTGCAGAGAAGACCTCGGCCTGACCGGCACCCACGTCGGCTGCGAGCACGGGATCTGCGGCGCCTGCACCGTGCTCGTCGACGGCGAGGCGGCCCGCTCCTGCCTGATGCTCGCGGTCCAGGCCGACGGCGCCGAGCTGATGACGGTCGAGGGACTGGCGACGGCCGGCCGGCTCCATCCGCTGCAGGAGGCCTTCCGTGAGCACCACGCGCTTCAATGCGGGTTCTGCACGCCGGGCATGCTGCTGACCGCGCTCGACCTGCTCCGGACGAATCCCACACCCACCGAGGACGAGATCCGCCACGGACTCTCCGCCGTCCTCTGCCGCTGCACGGGCTATCAGGGTATCGTGGCCGCGGTCGCGGCCGCCGCGCGGGCGCTCGACCGCCCGCGCTGACCCGCGCGCGTGTCATCACCGCGCTTGCCCGACGCGCGGCGTGGCGAGCGGCTATAATCGCGGGACATGTCCGACGTGATCCGGATCCGGACGTAGCCGGTGGCGAGCTTTGCGGTCGAGCTGCGCGATGTGGGCAAGCGCTTCGGCTCCGTGGTGGCGCTGGACCGCGTCGACCTCGTGATCCGCAAGGGCGAGTTCTTCTCGCTGCTGGGACCGAGCGGCTGCGGCAAGACCACGACCCTCAACCTGATCGGCGGCTTCGAGACGGCCTCCCGCGGCACGCTCCTGATCGACGGTCAGCCCATGGGCGACACGCCGTCGCACGCGCGGCCCGTGAACACCGTCTTCCAGAGCTACGCGCTGTTCCCGCACATGAGCGTGGCCGACAACGTGGGGTTCGGCCTGCGGATGAAGAAGGTGCCGCGGCCCGAGCGGCAGCGCGCGGTGGAGGAGATGCTGCGCCTGGTCTCGCTCGAGGGGTTCGAGGAGCGGCGGCCGGGCCAGCTCAGCGGCGGGCAGCGCCAGCGGGTAGCCCTGGCCCGCGCCCTGATCAACCAGCCGTCGGTGCTCCTGCTCGACGAGCCGCTCGGCGCCCTCGATCTCAAGCTCCGCAAGCAGATGCAGGCCGAGCTGACGCGGCTGCAGCGACGGGTCGGGATCACCTTCGTGTACGTGACCCACGACCAGGACGAGGCGCTGTCCATGTCCGACCGCATCGCGGTGATGGATCGGGGCCGGGTCCTGCAGGTCGGCACGCCGGCGGAGATCTACGGCGACCCCGCCGACCGCTTCGTGATGGAGTTCATCGGCTCGCCCAATGTCTTCGCGGGCCGGATCGAGCGCCTCGGCGAGAGCGGGGCGGACGTGGCGATCTCCGGAGTCGGCGTCGTGCGCGCGCGCCACGTGGGCGGGCTCGGGATGGGCGCCGCGGTGGCCGTGCTCGTCCGCCCGGAGCGTGTCCGCCTGTCCGCGGGGCCGTCCGAGGCGCCGGCGGCCCCGCTCGCGGGACGGATCGAGAAGATCGCCGATCTCGGCTTCATCTCGCACTACTTCGTCCGCCTCGCCGACGGGCAGGAAGTGCTCGCGTACCGGCTCAACGGCGTGGAGGGCGGGATCATGGATCGACTCGAGGAGGGGCAGACGGTCTATCTCTGGTGGGATGAACGGGACGCCCGGGTATTTGCCGCGGGCACGGAAACCCAGACCGCCGGGACGCCATCGAATGGCCCCGGCGTAGCGAGGAGAGAGCGCGCATGAGCACATCGATGAGACGACGGGAATTCCTCAAGACTGCGGCGATGACCGGAGCCGCGCTGACCGCCGCCGCCGCGGTGGGTGGATCGCCCCGGCCGGCCGCCGCGGCGGGCACGGTGAACTGGCTCGCCTGGGGCGGGCACGTCGAGCCGCAGGGGATCAAGTCGTTCTTCGACGCCTCGGGCATCCGCGTCAATCACGTCGGGATGAGCGGCAACGCCGAGACCTTCTCCAAGCTCAAGCTGTCGGGGGCGAGCCAGTACGACCTCTTCGAGGCCGACGGGCTCTGGCCCGTGCGCTACCACCAGGAGGGGCTCATCGAGCCAATCCATCTCGACAGCATCCCGAATGTCGCCAAGAACATGTACCCGGAGTTCAAGAAGATCCCCGCCCTGCAAGTGCCGGGAGGAGCCATGTTAATGGTCCCGTGGGGCTGGAACCCGACCGTGCTGATCTACAACAAGAACAAGATCAAGACCCCGCCGACCTCGTACGAGGCGCTCCTCGACAAGAAGTACAAGGGCCACGTTGGCTTCAGCGACCAGCACGAGTTCCTGTGGCCGGTGGCCGCCTACCTCCTCGGCTACGACCCCTTCAAGATGAACAAGGAACAGCTCGGCAAGGCGAAGGACGTCCTGATCCAGATCAAGCGCAATGCCCCGACCATCTCCAAGGGCTGGAACGAGCAGCTCCGCCTCTACGTCGAGGAGACGGTGTGGATCGGGCTGTCGAGCCCCGGCCGGGCGCTGACCATCCAGTCCTCGGGCGGGCCCGCGATGGGCTGGGAGCGGCCGAAGGAAGGCTACGTCGGCTGGATCGACGGCGACATGCTGGTCAAGGGCTCGCCGAACCGCGATGCCGCGCTCAAGTGGCTCAACCACATCCACAGCCCGGAATACGTGGCCACCAACTTCCAGCGCCTGCAGCGCGGCTCGGTCAACCGGGCCGGCGTCGAGCTCCTGAAGGCGCAGGGGATGAGCGAGATGGTGCGCGCGAACCTGATGGACCAGCCGGAGATGGCGCTCAAGATGCGGCTCGTCGAGGCGCCCGCCAACCAGGACGAGTACGCGGCGGCCTGGAACGAGGTGCTCGCCGCCTCATGAGTCGGCGGCCGACCGGGCGGCCGGCCCCACGGGAGCGTGCGCTCCTGTGGGGCCTGCTGCCCGTGGCGGTGGTGCAGGTGGGGCTCTTCGTGGTGCCCATGGCCATCATGTTCCTCTACAGCTTCTGGTCCACGCGGAACTTCCAGATCGTGCCGACGTTCACGCTCGACAACTACCGCGCGTTCTTCGAGAGCTGGACGTATCCACGCGTGCTGTTGCGGACGCTCGCCACCGCGCTCGTGATCACCGCGGCGACCCTCGTGATGGCCTACCCGCTCGCCTACTTCATCGTGCGCTACACGCGGCGGTGGCAGAAGGTGCTGCTCGCCGCGGTGATCCTGTCCTTCTGGACGAGCGGCCTGCTGCGGGCCTACGCGTGGATGGCGGTGCTCGGCCACGGCGGCATCATCAACAAGGGGCTGCGGTCCCTCGGGCTCATCGACGCGCCGCTGCCGTTTCTCCTCTACAGCCCGTTCTCGGTCGTGCTCGTCATGACGTACTTCTCCCTGCCGTTCGCGGTGGTCGCCATCTACTCGTCGCTCGAGAAGATGGACTGGGCGCTCCTCCACGCAGCGGGCGATCTCGGCGCGCGGCCGCTCCGCGCCTTCTGGCACGTGACCCTGCCCCAGACCATGCCCGGCGTGGTCTCGGCGGCCGCGCTGACCTTCGTGCCCCTGGTCGGGATGTTCTTCGTGCCGCTCCTCGTCGGCGGGACCACGAGCGTCATGATCGCCCCCCTCATCGCCAACCAGATGCAGGCCTTCCAGCTCGGGCTGGGCGCCGCCATGTCCTTCATCGTCGCCCTCATCGTCATGGCCGCGCTGGCGCTGCCGTGGCGCTACCTCGATCTCGACCGCCTGGAGCGGTAGCGGGCGGCCATGGCGAGGCGGCTCCTGATCGCGTACGGCGTGCTGGGGTTCGCCTTCCTCTACCTGCCCATCGCCTTCCTCGTGCTGTTCTCGTTCAACGACAACATCATTCCGTCGCTGCCGTTCCGGGGGTTCACCCTGCAGTGGTATCGCGAGCTGGGCTTCGACTTCGTGCTGCACGACGCGCTCTACAACAGTCTCGTCATCGCCGGCATCACGACCGTGACGTCGACCGTGATCGGCACGCTCGCCGCCTTTCCCCTCGTCCGCTGCACGTTCGCGTTCAAGCGGGCGGCCCACGCCATGATGATCCTGCCCATGGTGATCCCGCATTTCCTGATGGGCGTGGCCCTGCTCCTCTTCTTCGCCTTTCTCCATCTGCCGCTGTCCCGGCTGACCGTCGTGCTGGGACACGTCGTGTTCACCGTGCCGTTCGCGATCCTCATCGTGTCGGCACGCCTGTACGGCTTCGACCGCTCCCTGGAGCGGGCCGCGGGCGATCTCGGCGCCACGCCCGTTCGCGTGTTCTGGCACGTGACCCTGCCGCTGATCCTGCCCGGGGTGGTGGGCGCGGCGCTCTTCGTGTTCACGCTGTCGATGGACGAGTTCCTGATCACGTTCTTCGTCTCCGGCCAGAAGGGGACGCTGACCATGTACATCTGGAGCCTGCTGAAGGACGGCATCGCCCCCCGGGTGAATGCCCTCGCCAGCGTGCTCCTGGCCGCCTCCTTCGCCCTCCTCCTGGTGGGCGGGTGGCTGCTCGACCGCGGGGCCGCCGGGCGCTCTGCCCAGGGGAGAACACCGTGAAGCTGCCGACCGAGGGAAAGACGCGCGTGGACGTGATGGCATCGCTCGAGCGGTCCATGGCCGGCGATCTCGCCTGGCACGAGGGCCGGACGTTCAGCCTGGTCTACGGAGCGGGCGAGGAGCACCTGCGGCTCCTGCGCGAGGCATACGCGCTCTTCATGGCCACCAACGGGCTCGGGGCGGGACGGATGTTCAAGAGCCTCGCCACGCTCGAAGGCGAGGTGGTCGGCATGAGCGCCGAGCTGCTGGGCGGCGCGGGCTGCCCCGGCAACGTCACCTCCGGCGGGTCGGAGAGCATCATCCTGGCCATCCGCGCGGCGCGCGAGCGCGCGCGGGCGGAGCGGCCGCGGGTCACGCGGCCCGAGCTGGTGCTGCCGGTGAGCGCGCATCCCGCCTTCGACAAGGCGGCCCAGATCTTCGGCATCCGGAACGTCCGGACCCCGATCACCAAGGACTACGTCGCCGACGTGCAGGCCATGGCCGACGCGGTGACCGACGACACCATCGGGCTCGTGGCCTCGGCGCCCAACTATCCGTTCGGCACGATCGATCCGGTGTCCGCCATCGCCGAGATCGCCCGCCGGCACGCGCTGCATCTTCACGTCGACGCGTGCGTGGGCGGCTTCGCCCTGCCGTTCCTCAGGAAGCTGGGCCAGCCCATCCCCCCGTTCGACTTCGCGGTGCCCGAGGTGTCGACGATGTCGGCGGACCTGCACAAGTACGGCTTCGCCGCGCGCGGCACCTCGCTGGTCCTGTACCGGGACCAGGCGCTCCAGAGCCGGGTGGCATTCCAGCTCGACGACTGGGCGGGCGGGCCCTATCGCACCCCCACCATGGCCGGCTCGCGGCCGGGCGGCACGATCGCGGCGGCGTGGGCCGTGTTCCAGCACTACGGCGAGGCGGGCTTCCTCGATCTGAACCGCACGATGCTCGACACCTCGCTGCGCCTGCGGCGCGGGATCGAGGCCATTCCGGGCCTTCACGTCCTCGGCGACCCCGCCATGTACGTGTGGGGCTTCGCCTCGGACGCGGTCGACGTGATGGCGGTGGCCGACGGGATGGCGGAGCGCCGCTGGTACCTCGGGCGACAGCTCACGACGCCGCCGAGCCTGCACGTGGTGCTCACCCCGCTCCACGCGCCCGTGGTCGACGACTTCCTCCGCGATCTGCGCGAGGTGGCCGGCGCCATCGGGCGGAGCGGCCGGACCGGAGAGAAGCGGTCGAACTACGCGACGTAGCGCCTCAGGCGCCCGCCGCCTTGACGCCGCGCGACGGCCAAGGCAATCTCCAGGCCAGGGTCGCACTCAAGGGAGCCTCGACATGAGTGAGCGCGAGGGAGAGCTGGACGGTGTTCTGAGCGGGGTCCGGGTCCTCGACTTCGGACGCTACATCGCGGGGCCGTACTGCGCGGCGCTGCTGGCCGATCTCGGCGCCGACGTCATCCGGATCGAGCGGATCGGCGGCGGCGAGGATCGCTGGGTGGCGCCGGTGGGCGCCGACGGCGTCGGAGCCATGTACCTGGTGATGAACCGCAACAAGCGGGCGATGACCCTCGATCCCGCCTGTCCCGAGGGGCGTGAGATCGTCCGCAAGCTGGTGGCCACCGCCGACGTGGTGGTCGCCAACCTGCCGCCCGAGGTGCTGCGGTCCCTGGCGCTCGACCTCGACAGCCTCCGCGCGGTGAAGCCCGACATCATCCTCACCACCGTGACCGCGTTCGGCGCCGGGGGCCCTGGAGCCACAAGCACGGCTTCGACGGCATCGGCCAGGTGATGGCCGGCGGCGCGTACCTGACCGGCACCCCGGAGCAGCCGCTGCGCGCCTCGGTGGCCTGGGTCGACTTCGGGACGGCGTCGGTCTCGGCGTTCGGCACGCTGGCGGCGCTCATGGCGCGCGACAAGACGGGCCGCGGCCAGAAGGTCGAGGCCGCGCTGCTGCGCACCGCGGTCGCCTTCAACAACCCCACGCTCGTCGAGCAGCAGGTCGTGCGCCCGAACCGGGTGGCCACGGTCAACCGGGGGCAGACCTCGGCGCCGTCCGACCTGTTCCGCACGAAGGACGGCTGGATCATCGCCTACGCGATCGGCGGCCCCATGTTCGCGCGCTGGGCGAAGCTGATGGGCGAGGGCCACTGGCTGACCGACCCGCGCTTCAAGGACGATCTGGCCCGCGGCGACAACGGCGAGACTGATCTCCAAGCGGATGTCGGAGTGGACCGCCGAGCGCACGACCGCCGAGGCGCTGGCCGAGCTGGAGAAGGCCAGGGTCCCGGCCGGGCCGCTGTATTCACCCCAGCAGGCGCTCGAGGACGCGCACATCCGGGCCGCCGGGCTGCTGGCCGACACCGACTATCCGGGGCTGCCGCGGCCGGCGCCGCTCGCGCCCACGCCGGTCGACCTCTCCGAGACACCGGGACGCTTCCGCCACCGGGCGCCGCAGCTCGGCGAGCACACCGAGGCGATCCTCGCCGAGCTGGGCTACAACGGCACGGACATCGCCGGCCTGCGCGCCCGCGGCGTGGTCTGACGCGAGGACCGCTCCGCCGCGAGCCGCCGCTCAGGCTCCCGCGGCGCTCTCGCCCGCGAGACGGCCGAAGACGGCGCCCGACATCAGGCCGGTGCCGCCCGGGTAGTTGCCGTGGAAGAGCCCGCCGACCATCTCGCCGCACGCGAAGAGCCCCGGGATCGACGTCCAGCTCGTGCTCTGCACCTGCGCGTGCTCGTTCACCCGCACGCCGCCGAAGGTGAACGTGATCCCCCCGGTGACCGGCCACGCGGTGAAGGGCGGGGTGTCCAGGCGCTGCGCCCAGTTCGATTTCGGCAGGGGGAGCCCGTGGGTCGCGAGCCCGTCTTTCACGGTGGGATCGAAGGTCGCCGTTCCCACCGCGGCGTTGTACGCCTCGAGCGTCTCCAGGCAGCGGACCTGGTCCACCGGGAGCTGGGCGACCAGCGCCGCGAGCGAATCGGCGACGACCGGCTGCCCGGTCCGGTAGCGGCCCTCCAGCAGGCCCGAGACCTTGTCGTCGAAGATCTGGTACGCGACGCCCCGGGGCTGGTTGAGGATGATGCCGCCCAGCTTGGCGTACGTGTAGAACTGGAAGTCCTCGCCCTCGTCGAAGAAGCGCCGGCCGTTGCTGTCCACGAGCACGCCGAACGGGTAGGACAGGCGATTGGTCTTGTCGGTCAGCTTGCGGTCGCCGTGGGGCGGGGCCTCGGCGTCGATCGGGGTCGAGTGACAGCCCGTCCACTGCCCGCACGGCAGCGCGCCGATCTCGAGCGCCATGCGAAGCCCGTCGCCGGTGTTGTAACGGGTGCCGCGCACCTTGGCGTGGTCCCACGGGCGTCCGAGGTAGCGCGCCCGCCACTCGGGATTCGCCTCGAAGCCGCCGCACCGAGCACGACGGCGCGGGCGCCGATCTCGCGGAAGCCGTCCGCATCGCGCACCGCCACCCCGGTCACCCGGCCGCGGGAGTCCTGGACGAGCCGGACCGCGCTGGTGTCGTAGCGAATCTCGACCTCGCGCGCCTGCGCGGCCTTGAACCACATGGCCGAGAGGCCGACGCCTTCGTGGCGCGCCCGGATGATGGCGCCCGGCGACCACTTGATCGTGTTCCCGACCTTCACCCCGCTGAGCGAGAGCGCGGGCTCCATCACGATCCCCTGCTCCACCATCCAGCGCACCGTGTCGAACGAGCGGCCGATCAGGATCTCGGACAGCTCCGGATCGCTCCGCCCCTCGGTGACGCGGTCGAGATCGGCGCGGAATCGCTTCGCCGGATAGGGCTCGACGCCGGCGGGAAAGTCCGGGACCTCGGAGCGCGTCTCGGGCACGAGCGGCAGCAGATCCTCGGGCCGGTCGTAGGCGAAGCGCAGCAGCCCGCCACTGTAGTGGGTGTTGCCGCCCCGCAGCTCGCGCGGCGCCTTCTCGAGCGCTATCACCCGACTTGCGCCCTGCTCGCGCGCGGAGACCGCCGCCGCCAGCGCCGCGTTACCCGCTCCGACCACCACCACGTCGTAGTCCCGCTCGCCGGCCATCTCTGGTCTCCTATCGGAACGTGAACCCGACGTAGCCGCCGGCCGCGACCTCGTCGCACTTCTCCCGGTACTTCGGGGCGCCGCCGGCGTAGACGATGAACGTGCGCTTCTGCTTGCCCGCCACGTTGGAGTTGATGCCCATCATCCAGGAGTCCACCTTGGTGAACAGCATGCGCTCGCCCGGTCTCGTGCACGTGCTCGGTCCACGTCGCGCTCCGCGTCGGACGTCGCCTCGACGCGCGTGTGGCCCTTCTCGCGCATGTGCGCGATGAGCGCGGTCACCCAGTCCACGTTCTGCTCGATGCAGCGCGGGATGTTGCAGAACGTGGCGGCGTTGTGCGGCCCGACCAGCGTGAACAGGTTGGGGAAGCCCACGATCTGCAGCCCGAGATAGGTGCGCGGCCCGTCCGCCCACTTGTCCCGGAGCCGCCGGCCGCCGACGCCGCGGATGTCGATGCGGTCGAACGCCCCGGTGATGGCGTCGAAGCCGGTGGCGTAGATGATCATGTCGACCGCGTACTCGGCATCGGCTGGTCTCGATGCCGGTCGGCGTGATCCGCTCGATCGGCGTCTCGCGGATGTCCACGAGGCGCACGTTCGGCTGGTTGTAGACCTCGTAGTAGCCGCTCTCGAGCGGCACGCGGCGGGTGCCGAAGCCGTGGTTCGTCGGGATCAGCTTCTCCGCGAGCTTCGGGTCCTTCACCCGCGCGCGGATCTTCCGGCGCATGAACTCGGTGATGGTGGCGTTGGCCTCCGCGTTGACCAGCACGTCGCGGAAGTTGCCCATCCAGATGCCGAAGCCGGGCTCGCCGTAGAGCTTCTCGTAGAACGCCTCGCGCTCCTCCGCGCTCACCTCGAGCGCCTTGCGCGGGTCGGCCTGGTGGATGAAGCAGCCGAAGGAGTCGCGGCAGAGCGCGAAGATCTCGGGATAGGTCGCCTTGATGCGGGCCTGGGTGGCCGCGTCGATCTTGCTGTTGTGCAGCGGCGCGCACCAGTTCGGCGTGCGCTGGAACACCGTGAGGTGCCCGACCGTCTTGGCGATCTCGGTGATCGCCTGCACCGCGGTCGCGCCGGTGCCGATCACCGCGACGCGCTTGTCCGCGAAGGTCACCGGCTCGTGCGGCCACCGGCCGGTGTGGTAGGCCTCGCCGCGGAAGGTCTCGACGCCCGGGATGGTCGGCATGGTCGGCGTCGACAGCGGCCCGATCGCGGTGATCAGGAACCGCGCCCGCACCCGCCGGCCGTCCTCGCTCTCGATCTCCCACTGGCCGGCGGCCTCGTCGTAGACGGCCGCCTTGATCCGGCAGTTGAACTCGATGTCGCGGCGCAGGTCGAGCTTGTCGGCGACGAAGTTGCAGTACCGCAGCGTCTCCGGCTGCGCCGCGAAGTGCTCGCTCCACTCCCACTCGCGCAGGATCTCCTCGGAGAAGGAGTAGCCGTAGGTCCAGCTCTCGGAGTCGAACCGCGCCCCGGGGTAGCGGTTCCAGTACCAGGTGCCGCCCACGCCCGTCGCCGGCCTCGAACACCCGCACGCGCAGGCCGAGCCCGCGCAGCCGGTGGAGCTGGTACATGCCGGAGATCCCGGCGCCGATGATGATGGCGTCGTACGACATGGGGTGGAGGATAGCAAAGCTTGCCGATCCGGCGGGCTTTCCCTATTCTCAGCGGAAGCCATGAAGCTCCGCACATTCCTGCTCGCGGTCGTCGGCCTGACCCTGGTCCCTCTGCTGGGGGTCGCCGGCGTCGCGATCTGGTGGGCGCACCAGGACGAGCGGCGCGCCATGGAGCAGGCGCTCCTGTACCACGCCCGCTCCCTGACGGTGGCGGTGGATCGCGAGGTCGAGACCTCGCTCGCGGGGCTGAAGGGGCTCGCGACCTCCAGCGATCTCGACCCGGCCGACCTGCGGAAGTTCTACGAGCAGGCGCGGCTGGCGCGGGAGGCCTATCCGCGGTGGCTGACGGTGGCCCTCGCGGATCCCTCGGGCCGGCAGGTGCTGAACCTCCTGCACCCGCTCGGGAGCTCGCTGCCGAGCGTGGCCGGGCTCGAGACGTTCCAGCGAACGCTCCAGACGGGCCAGCCGCAGGTCTCGGATCTGGTCATGGACCCGACCGCCGGCCGCCGGGTGATCGCGGTCACGCTGCCCCTGCTCCGCGACGGAAAGGTCCGGCACGTCCTGGCCGCGGTCATGACGCCGGAGAGCTTCGCGTCGGTGCTGGCCGCGGCCCAGATCGCCGGCGGGACCGTCGGGACCATCGTGGATCGCAACGGCATCGTGGTGGCCACGACCCAGGGGCAGGAGCAGCGGGTGGGCAAGCCCGCGCCCGCCGGCTTCGTCTCGCGCGCCCGCGAGCGCGAGGAGGCGGTGTTCACCGGTCCCACGCTCGAGGGCTCGACCGCCTACACCGCCTTCAGCCGCGCCCCGTGGTCCCGGTTCACGGTGGGGATCGCGGTCCCGAGCGAGCAGCTCGAGGGCCCGCTCCGCCGGTCGCTCGGGCTCCTCACCGCGGGCGCCGTCGGCGCCCTGGTGCTCTCGCTGGGTCTCGCGACCCTGGCCGGGCGGCAATTCACCGGCCGCCTGCGCCGGCTGAGGAACGCGTTCAGCGCCTTCGGCCGGGGCGAGACGGTGCCGGAGCTCCCGGTGTTCCGGCTCGCCGAGCTCGCGGGCGTGAGCGGGGCCCTGGGCGAGGCCATGGCGCTCATGCAGACCCGGACGGCCGAGCTCCGGGAGTCGGAGCAGCGCTACCGCACCATGTTCGAGCGCAACCCGGCCGGGATGTGCCTGACCCTCGCAGACGGGCGCATCGTGGACTGCAACGAGGCGTTCGCCCGGATCCTCGGCTTCGAGCGCGCGGCCGACGTGCTGGCGGCGAACGTCGGCGAGTTCTACGCCCAGCCCAAGGAGCGCGACCAGATCCTCGAGCGCATCAAGGCGGTGGGGACCGCCGTCAACGTCGAGCTCCAGTTCCGCCGGCGCGACGGGCGGCTCATCTGGGTGCTCGCGAACGTGATTCGCGGCTCGGGTCCACCCGCGCGCCGACTTCGAGGCGACCCTCATCGACATCACCGAGCAGAAGGCCGCCGACGAGCTGCGCAGCATGGCCCGGCTCGCCAACGCGGCCGCCCACGAGATCAACAACCCGCTGACGATGGTGCTGGGACGCCTGGCCATGCTCCAGGAGGATCCGAGCGTGAGCCCGGAGGCCCGGGAGCGCATCGCCCAGATCCACGCCGCCGCCGAGCGCATCCGCGAGATCGTCATCGACATGAACCATCTCACGCGCGTGCAGCTCTTCGAGCACACCGGCCGCGGCCTGCCCGAGATGCTCGACATCCGCAAGTCGGCCGGCGCCGACCCGCCGAGCCCCTAGCTCCCCCTCTCCCCTCAGGGGAGAGGGCAGGGTGAGGGGTGGCCTAGCCCGCGCTCAGCTCCGCTCGGACCCCACCACCGACACGAACGACACGCACTCCCCCGGCGCCCCGCCCAGGTTGTGCGTGAGCGCCAGCTTCCGCCCCCGCGCGATGCTGGCGATCTGCCGCTTGCCCGCCTCCCCGCGAAGCTGCAGCCACGCCTCGAAGAGCATGCGCAGCCCGGAGGCGCCGATCGGGTGGCCGAAGGACTTGAGCCCGCCGTCCGGGTTCACCGCCAGCTCGCCTTCCAGATCGAAGGTGCCGTTGAGCACCTCCTTCCACGCGGTGCCCCGCGCCGCGAAGCCGAGGTCTTCCATCAGCACCAGCTCGGTGGGCGTGAAGCAGTCGTGCACCTCGGCCATCGCCAGCTCGGCGCGCGGGTCCTTGATCCCGGCCTGCGCGTAGGCATCCGCGGCGGAGTGCACCACCTCGGGGAAGGTCGTGTAGTCGTAGTCGGGATCGATCGGGCCGGTGGCCGGCCCCGCGATGAACGAGAGCGCCTTCACGAAGAGCGGCTTGTCGGTGTACTTGTAGGCGTCCTCGGCCCGCACGACGATCGCGGCGGCCGAGCCGTCGGACACGCCCGAGCAGTCGAAGATGCCGAGCGCGCCCGCCACCAGGGGCGAGCAGGCGATGACGTCCTTCGCGACTTCCTTGCGGAACTGCGCGCGCGGGTTGAGCGCGCCGTTCTTGTGGTTCTTCCAGGCGATGTGGGTCATCGCCTCCTTGAAGGTGGCGTCGTCCACCCCGTACTTCCTGGCGTAGGCCGGCGCGAGCAGGCTGAACGTGGCGGGCGCGGTGAGGCCCGCGCGCGTGCCGTCCTCGGGCGCGCCGATCGACGGCAGCCCCGAGATGCCCGAGTCCTTCAGCTTCTCGACGCCGATGGCCATCGCGATGTCGTAGGCGCCGCAGGCCACCGCGTAGCAGGCGTTGCGGAAGGCCTCGGAGCCGGTGGCGCAGTAGTTCTCGAGCCGGCTCACCGGCTTGTAGTCGAGCTTGAGCGGGCGCGAGAGCGTGAGCCCGCTCTGCCCGGAGAAGAGCGTGCCGAGCCAGAACGCGTCCACCGCGTCGATCGGCACGTTGGCCGAGTTCAGCGCGTCCTGGGACGCGTCCACCAGGAGATCGCTCACGCTCTTGTCCCAGCGCTCGCCGAAGGTGGTGCAGCCCATGCCGACGATCGCCACGCGGTCCCGGATCCCGTTGCTGGCCATGGTGAAGTCTCCTCTCGACTACGCGCCCCGGAGGGGTCGCGCCTTCCAGAAGTAGTTGTGCACGTCGTGAGCGGTCATGAGCCGGCGGAACGTCATCTCGACCCGGTTGCCGATCGTCACCGCGGCGGGGTCCACGTCGGTCAGCTCGCAGGTGAAGCGGCCGCCGCCCTCGAAGTCGAGCACGCCCACCACCACCGGCGGCGACAGCGAGTAGGCGAGGCGGTCCACCGTGAAGGTCGCGATGGTCGCGGGCACGTCCGCCATGCGCTCCGGGGTCATGCGGTCCACCGCGCGGCACTTGAGGCACACGCGCGTGGGCGGCAGGTGCCGCGTGCCGCACGCCTGGCACCGGCTCCCCGTGAAGCCGAACTTCCACGCCTCGGCCCGCAAGGCCGGCGGCGCGGCGGGCGGCTGCGGATCGGGCCGGCGCGGCGGCTCGCGCTTGAGGAAGCCGCGCCAGGTGAGGAAGGTCGGGTAGGACACGCGGCCGCCTGCCTTGATTTGCTGCGCCACCGGCACCGGCTGCCGTCCGCGCGCCAGTGCCGCGGTCGCGCGCCAGATCGTCACGTCGCAGCCGTCGGCCAGGGAGACGACCATGATGAGATCGTCGGCCTGCGCCCGGTCGAGCGCGTCCGCCAGGAGCAGCCCCGCGTGGGCCGCGCCGGTGTTGCCCACCGTGCCGGTGAGATCGTCGCCGAGCGCCGTGGGCTTCGCGCCCACCGCGGCGGCCGCGCGCTTGTTCGCGCGCCCGTGCGACCCCGCCACGATCACGGACGCCAGCTCGCCGCCGGTGACGCCGGCCTGCTTCAGCGCGCTCGCGATCGCGGCCTCCGCCAGCGGCCCGTAGGCGTGCTCGCCGAAGCGCTCCTCCCACTGCCGCGAGGCCGCGTCGCCGGGCACCCGCCAGCGCTCGAGGAACTCGGCCGTGACCGACGCCGCCGCGACCGGCTCGGCCAGCACCGGGGTGTCGGCGTCGCCCGACGCCATGAGGAAGGCCACCGCCGCGTCGCCGCCGTCGCGCTCGTCCGCGCCGCCCGGGAGACCGGTGCGGATGTCGGAGAGGACGGCCAGCGTCGGCCTCGAGGCGTCGATCGCGGCGCGCAGCGCGCCCGCGGCCGAGCGGATCGAGCCGAGCATGTCGAAGGCCATGACCGACTCGTCGAGCGCGAGCGCGGCGTGGATCGCGGTGGCGTTGGTCTTGTCGAGATAGGCGGGGTCGACGGTCGCGAAGTAGACCGCGGCGGGAGCGAGCCGTGGGGCTCCGCGGAGCGCGGCCCGCGCCGCCTCCACGCCCATGGAGGTCGTGTCCTCGTCGTAGGAGGCGACGACCCGGGTGCCCTTGCCGCCCCCGCTCCCCAGGGACTCGCCGATGGCCTTCCGGTCGAGGCGGAAATAAGGGAGGTAGGCCCCGTAGGCGACGATGCCGTTCATGGGTGGGATCGAACGTACCACAAGTGCCGGGTCGCCCGGGCGGCCTGGGCAGTCAGAGGGCGCCGGCCGCCACGTTGATGGTCAGGGCGACCAGCGCGACGTTGAAGAGGAACGAGACGATGCCGTGCGCGGTCACGGTGCGGCGGATCTGCTTGCTCGTGACGCCCACGTCGGACACCTGCGACGTCATGCCGATCACGAAGGAGAAGTAGGCGAAGTCCCAGTAGTCGGGCTCCTGATCCTCGCCCGGGAAGGCCAGACCTGCGGCGAGGGCGTCATCCTCCCCGTAGAACTCGTGGGCGTAGTGCAGCGCGAAGATCATGTGGATGAACGCCCACGAGAGCAGGATGGTGATCCCGGCGAGGGCGATCTGCCCCGGCTTCCGGCCGTCCGACGCCCCCAGCTCGGCCGCGATCGCGGCGAGGCTCGCCAGCCCGGCGGTCACGGTGAGGATGAGCATGGCGAGCCGGCCCTCGTCCTGCTCCGCCGCGTGCCGGCGGATGTCGCGCGCCTGCGCGCCCGCCATCCGCCGGAGCACAAGCCCGAGGTAGCACACCACCGTCACGTCCCACCCGATCAGCACGCTCCGGATCGGCCGCCACGTGGCGAGCGCGCACAGCGCGGCGCCCACCGCCATGCCCAGCGCCGCGCAGAGGAGCAGCCGCCGCCGCGCCCGCAGGACGCGGTAGGGCAGGAGCAGGAGCCGGCGCCCGCGGCCTCTGGTCGACATCTCAGCGCGACGATCCGGCCAACCGTCCCTCCTGGAGCGGGCGCCCGCGCCGCGCTCTGATCTACGACTTCGGCCAGATCGCCTTGGAGGCCGCGATGGACTCCGGGTGCACGGCCACCGGGCGGCCCTTCTGCCACTGCACGATGCACAGCTCGGCGCCGACGCGGCGGCCGTTGTCCTCGAACTTGACCCGGCCGTCGGGGAAGAACTTGGCGGGGCCGTCCTTCAGGTCGATCTTGTGCAGCATCTCGCCCAGCTTCTTGCGGTCGACGGAGCGCGGTCCGCTCCAGCGCCTCCTTGTAGATCCAGATGTGCGCGTAGGGGAAGATCGAGTCGTGGCCGAACCACGGCTCGCCGGTCCTGGCGATGAAGCGCTTCTCGACGTCCTCCACCGCCTTGCCCGGCCAGTTGGCGAGCCCGACGATCATCCCCTCCAGGTGCTCCTTCCCCGCGATCTTCATCAGCTCGGGCACGGTCCAGTGGCCGCCGCCGCCGATCAGCGGGACCGTCGAGGGCGTGATCCCCCGCTCCGCGAACTTGTCGAGCAGGAGCTTGTCGTCACCCACGTTGGTGGACTGGCACACGATGAAGTCGGGACGGCCGGAGCGGATCTTCTGCACCAGCGTGGTCGCGTCCGCGAGCGGCGGGGTGTAGACCTCGTCGGCCACGATCGTGAGGCCCAGGTCCTTCGCCACGTGCTCGCGGATGGGCTTCATGAAGCTGACCGAGGAGGCCGAGTTGTCGCCGACGAACGCCACCTTCGTCGGCTTCACGCCCGTCGCCTTGCTCGCCAGCTCGACGATGCGCGGCAGCAGCGCGGTCGACTGCGCCTCGGCGGTGGGCGCCGTCTGGAAGACGTACTTGTAGCCGCGGCTGGTGATCAGGTCGGAGTAGGACAGGGTGAGCCACGGCAGCTCCGCGCGCTCCGACACCTCGGTGGCCGCGAGCGTGAAGCTCGACAGCCAGCAGCCGATGCCGCCCACCACGTCCGGCTCCTGCGCGACCAGGCGCTGCGCGGCGTTCTTGGCCTTCTCCGCGGTGTCGCCCGTGTCGTACAGCACGAGCTTCAGCTTGGCGCCGCCGAGCGCCTTGACGCCGCCGGCCTTGTTGACGTCCTCGATGGCCATCTCCGCGCCCATCTGCTCGAGGATGCCCTGGCGCGCCCAGGGCCCGGACAGCGGGACGACCAAGGCGATCTTCACTTCCTTCGGGTTCTGCGCGCGCGCCCGGCGCACCGGCAGCGCGGCGGCGGCGGTGGCGGCGAGGCCCATCTTGATGGCGGTCCGGCGTCCGAATCGCTCAGGAGTCGTCATGTCCGGTCATCTCCCTCGTTGGTGATGATGTGGTGGATCTAGGCTTCGGTCAGGCCGAGATACGAGCGGCGCACCCGATCGTCGGCCAGCAAGGTCTCGTAGCGTCCCTGGAGCACGATGTGCCCCGTCTCCAGCACGTAGCCGTGATCCGAGCGCTCGAGCGCCTCGGCCACGCGCTGCTCGACCAGGAGGATCGTCACCCCGTCCTCCCGGTGGATCTGCGAGATGCGCTCGAAGATCGTGTCGGCGACGCTGGGCGCCAGCCCCATCGACGGCTCGTCCAGCATCAGCAGCCGCGGCGCGCAGGCCAGGCCGCGGCCGATCGCCAGCATCTGCTGCTCGCCGCCCGAGAGCGTGCCCGCGAGCTGGGCGGCGCGCTCGGCGAGGATCGGGAACAGCGTGTGGATGCGGTCGAGCGTCTGCGCCCAGTGCGCGCGCCCGGCCTTCGGGTACGCGCCCATCTCGAGATTCTCGCGGACGGTCAGGGTCTTGAACACCTGCCGGCCTTCCGGGACGTGCGCGATGCCCAGGTGCGCGCGCTCCGAGGGCCGGCGGGACAGCAGATCCTCGCCCGCGAAGGAGATCGAGCCCGCGGCGGGCGCGACGACCCCGCTGATCGTCTTGAACAGGGTGGACTTGCCGGCGCCGTTCGGGCCCACGAGCGTGACGAACTGCCGCTCGGCGACGGACAGGGTCACGTCCTCGAGGGCGCGCAGGCCGCCGTAGGCGACGGAGAGGTTCTTGACCTCAAGCATCCCGGCGCGCCAGCCATTTCTTGCCGAGGTAGGCCTCGATCACGGCCGTGTCCTCGACGACGACGCGGGGCAGGCCGGTGGCGAGCACGCGGCCGTGGTCCAGCACCACGAACCGGTCGGCGAGGCGCATCATGGCGTGCATTGTATGCTCGATGATGCAGATCGTCATGCCCTCGGTGCGCAGCCGCGCCAGCACGTCCAGGACGTCGTCGCACTCCTCGCGACCGAGCCCGGCCAGCGTCTCGTCCAGCAGCAGCAGCCGCGGATTGCCGGCCAGCGCGCGCGCCAGCTCCATCAGGCGAAGCTGCTTGTTGGTGAGCTGGCCGGCGGGCGACGCCGGCGCTATCCTGCAATCCCACCTGGTGGAGCGCCTGCACCGCCTGCGCGATGGCGTCCCGATCGGAGAGCGCCGCCGCCGTAGGCGCCGACGATCACGTTGTCGAGCACGGGGAGGCGGGAGAAGCTGCGCACGACCTGGAACGTGCGGCCGACGCCCATGCGGCAGACCTCGTGGGTCTTCTTGCCCAGCATGGGCTGCCCGTCGAGCCGCGCCGAGCCCGCGTCGGCGTCGAGCACGCCGTTCAGCACGTTGAACAGCGTCGTCTTGCCCGCGCCGTTCGGCCCGATGATGCCGAGGATCTCCCCCTCGGTGACCGAGAAGCTGACCTCGCTGACCGCGCGGAGCCCGCCGAAGGCGCGCGACAGCCCCTCGACTTCCAGGAGCGGCCCCGTCGCGTGGGCCGACGCGCGCCGCTTCAAGAGCGGGAGCGGCACCGGCTCCACGTCGGGCCCGAGCTCGGGGATCGGCTGCGGCGCCTCCCGGCGAAGCCAGCGATCGCGGATGGTCCAGAACAAGCCGTCGGGCGACAGCAGCATGACCGCGATGATGGCGACGCCGTAGACCACGCCCTGGATGCCGGGCAGATAGGTGCCCAGCTCGGCCTGCAGCGTCTCGGCGAGCGGGACCAGGATGGCGGCGCCGATCACCGGCCCCCACACCGAGGCCACGCCGCCGAACAGCGTGACCACCACCGCCTGCGCGGAGACGAGCATGCCGAAGACGGAATCCGGCGTGACGACCACCAGCACGCGGGCGTAGAAGCCGCCGGCCGCCGCGCCCATCATCCCCGACACCACCAGGGAGCGCATCTTCCAGAGGCGCGCGTTGATGCCCGCGGCCTCGGCGGCCAGCTCGTTCTGGCGGATGGCCAGGAGCGCCAGACCGAAGCGCGAGTTCTCGATGATCAGGGAGACGACCACCCCGCCCATCAGCAGAAGGACGGCGATCAGGGTGTAGACGCGCGGCTCGCTGAACTCCATGAAGGCCAGCGCGTGCTCGCGGTGCATGGGTATCGAGACTTCCTGGAAGCCCAGGTACTGCATCACGTAGAGGATGGCGAGCGGATACGCCAGCATGGACAGGGCGAAGTAGTGCCCGCGCAGGCGAAACGTGGGGAACCCGATCAGGATGGCCGCGACGCCGCCGAGGATCATGCCGAGCGGAATGCCCAGCCAGGGCGAGAGACCCCAGTAGATGATCGTGAGCGTGACCGTGTAGGCGCCGATGCCGAAGAAGCTGGCGTGGCCGAACGAGAGCTGGCCGCCATAGCCGGAGAGGATGTTCCACGAGACGCCGAACAGCGCCCACACCGGCACCAGCGTCAGGATGAGCTGGTAGTAGCTGTTGGTCACGAACAGCGTGATCAGCAGGTAGACGGCGGAGACCACGGCGAGCACGATCAGGTGCCGCCGAAGATGTGGACCGGCGCCCTGCCTCATGCCCGCTCCGCGGAGCGGCCGAAGAGCCCCTGCGGCCGCAGCAGCACGATCAGCAGGAACACGACGAAGATCGCCGCGTTCTGCAGCTGCGGCGGCAGGATCAGGGCCGAGAACTGCTGGACGAAGCCCACCGTCACCCCGCCCCAGAAGGCCCCGAAGATGCTCCCCATGCCGCCCAGCACCACGCCCGAGTACATGATGATGACGTAGTCGAAGCCGACGAAGGGGCCGAAGGAGATGTAGGTGGCCATGAGCCCGCCCGCCACCGCGGTGATGCCGCAGCCCAGGCCGAAGGCGATGCGGTAGGACCGGTCCACGTCGATGCCCATGTAGGTGGCCGCCGTCGGGTTGTCGGCCGCGGCCCGCAGCGCCTTGCCCAGCCGTGTGTACTCGAGCACCACGTAGAGGACGACGGCGGCCAGCACCGCCACGAAGAAGGCCACCAGCTTCGCCTTGTTCAGGAACACGGTGGCGCCCTGGTACAGAGGGCCGATCTGGAACGCCTGGGAGGAGAGCGGCGTGCGGACCGCGACCGGCGTGGAGCCGAACAGGATCTGCCCGCCGTTCTGGAGGATCAGCGAGATGCCCAGGGTGACGACGAGCTGCCCGAAATGCCCTTCATCCAGCGAGCCGACGGTGCGCAGGCCGGACACGCGGGAGATGAGGAATCGATGGAGAAGCACGCCGGCGATGAAGATCATGGGGCCGGCCAACATCGCGCCGATGAACGGCCCCCAGTACGGGCCCAGGAAGGACAGCACCCGGCCCTCGCTGACCAGGTAGAAGCTGGCGAACATGCCCAGCATGAGGAGCTCGCCCTGGGCGAAGTTGACGATCCGCATGATGCCGAAGATGAGCCCGAGGCCGATGCACATCAGACCGTAGATGCAACCGATCGTGATGCCCGCGGTGAGCGCGTTCAGCACGTTCTCGAGGAAGATTCCCAGGTCCACCGCGGCTTCCGATCGCCTCCCGTGTGCTCCGGCCCGGGGGCGCCCGCGCCCTTGCGCGGTGCGCCTGCCGAACGCAACCTCGCGACTTTAGCACGTCCGCGGGGAGGGGGAGGTCTCAAGCGAGACACCGGCCAAGTATCTCGATGGCTCGCGGGGCGTCGGCTGGCTGTAACCCACGGGCAGGATGCGTCAGGACGAGCTGGCTACGTAGTTCCCCCATGTCGCCGTGGTCATCGATGATCACATAGCCGCCGACGGGATGCTCCGCCAGCCAGGCCGCGATCTCATCGCCCCGGTCGGCGCCGAGCTCGCCGGTCGGGGTCTTGTCGATCACGCAGCCGATGAAGCCGGCCGCTTCGAGCATCTCCTGCAGCTCGGTGACACTCTTGCCATGCCGCCAGGTCGACGAGACGACGACATCGGCTCCGGCACCCGCCACGATCTCGTTCAACACCCGGATGCATCCGGGGTCCAGATCTCCGTAGCGATCCCACTGGCGGATCGGCGCCAGCACGCCGTCGATGTCGAGAAACACCACCCGTCGCGTCATGGCCCCCGAGACTATGACACGATCCCACACCAGCGCGGTCAGGACCTAGCGGGCCGCCGCGAAGATACGCTTGACGTTGTCCTCGGAGAAGAACTCCGCGGGCGACGTCACCCCGGCGTTGACGCGCGCGAACCCGTCCATCGCCTGCTGGTTGCCATGCATCGCGCCGAGCAGCTTCTGCATCTCGGGCGGCGGAGGCTCCTGCGACGCGAGCTGGGCCGTGAACTCGTACAACGCAAGCACGTGCCGATCGCGCGCGGACTGGTAGTCGGCCATGGCCGCGTCGAACGAGCGCGCGCCGGTGAACGACTCGTCCAGCGCCGCGGCGCACGACTCGGCGTCGCGAAACGCGTCCTGGATGCCCTGAGCCGTGATGAAGTCCTTGTTGTAGCCCGCGTCGCCCACCAGGGCCCAGCCCGGACCGAAGGGCTTGCGGAAATAGTTCGGCACCGGCATGCCCGCGAAGCGCTCCTCGCGCCGGGCGCCTCGCAGACGTTCGGCGAAGCTCGGCGCGAGATCGATGACCTTGCGATAGTTGCCTTCGATATCCGACTTGTTCGCCTCGAACTCCTTGTACTGCCAGCCCGCGATGACGAGCGTGCGGTCGTCGTTCGTCGGCCACGCCGCGAAGGAGCAGTACGAGCGGACGAACACCTCGAAGCGGCCGTTCATCGGGAGCCCGCTCCAGTAGGTGTAGTACGCGGCCAGGAGCGGCGGCTTCTCGTTGTATTGCTCGGGGTGCACCGCTCGCGCGAGCGTCGAGTTCAAGCCGTCGGCCCCGACGACGACGCGCGCGTGCTCGGTGACCGACGACCCGCCGCGGCCATGCCCGCGAATGCCGGTGACGCGGCCATCGTCGACCAGCACCTCCTCGACGGTGAACCCCTCCCGCACCTCGGCCCCCGCCTCGGACGCCGCGTCGACCAGCACCTTGTCGAGCACGGTGCGACGCGGCGCGTACGAGACCGCGGAGTCAGGGCTCGCGGGAGATCCCTCGATCGCGAACGGTCCGAAGTCGAACGCATAGGTGTCGATCGGCGGGCAGCCGGTCGCGACGACGCGGTCGAAGCAGGCCCCATCGCTTCAGCGCGCCGAGGCCGGGCGGGTGGATGAGGTGGGTGGAGATGGTGTCACTGGGAAAGGTGGCCCGGTCGACCACCAGGACGCGATACCCCTTGCGCGCGAGCAGCATCGCGGTGGGAGAACCGGCGCAGCGCGCGCCGACAACGATCGCATCGTATTGCTTGCCCATGTTCGTCTCCTTGCGAGTTTGCACCTCGAGCAGACAGCGTAGGCGCCGCGGACACGGTCATGGCACCCGCCACAGGAAGATGTGGTTACGGGTCTCGCGGACCGAGAGCGTGACCGTCCGCTCGGGCACCCAGTCGCCGATGCCGTAGCGGTGGGACACGATCCGGCTGCCGGGCTTGAGCTGGCTCGTGAGCTTCGGCCGCAGCCGCGCATTCAGCTCCGGCGAGAGGAAGAGCGTGACCACCGTCGCGGGCTGGATATCGGTCTCGAAGATGTCCTGGACGCGGAACGTCACGCGGTCGGCGACGCCGGCCCGGACGGCGTTCGCCTGGGCTTCCCGGATGCGCTGGGGGTCGAGGTCCACGCCTACCCCTCGGGCGCCGAACTCCTTGGCGGCCGCGATGACGATGCGGCCGTCGCCGCAGCCGAGGTCGTAGACGACGTCGTCGCGCGTGACGCTGGCCAGGGTGAGCATGGCGTTCACGATCGTGAGGTCGGTCGCGACGAAGATCACGTCGAGCTTGACGGGGGCTGCGGGCTCCCCGACGGCGCCCGAGGGCACCCCGGCGGCGCAGCCCGACAGTGCGGCCGCCGTCAGGACCGACCCAAGCAGGCGGATCATTGGCCGGATCATGACACGGTGCTACGCGGCTGCGGACACGCCGGCGCTGGATTGACGGCGGTGGTGTGTCTGGCCTAGCATGCGTGTCCGGTGCCTGAAATAATCCTCGGGCGTCGCCCGTACTCTCTTGGCAGAGGACGAGGAGCGTACGGTCATAGAGACCGGCCATGCAGCGACCCCGGATGCGGATGACCGGCGAGCAGAGCTCGAGCTTGCGCGTCGCGCCCGCCGCGGCGATGCGGCGGCCTTCGACGAGCTGGTGCTGCGCTTTCGCCGGCCCGTCTACCGCTTCTGCTGGCGACTGCTCCGATCTCCCGACGCGGAGGATCTCGCCCAGGACACGTTCGTGCGCGCCTTCGTCCACTTCGAGCGGTTCGATCCGGAGCGCCCGGTCTTGCCCTGGCTCATCGCCATCGCACGGCGGCTCTGTCTGGACCTGCTCCGGCATCGGCAGGTGATGGCCAGGGTGGAGACGCTGCCGGTCACCGGCCCCCCGGCGCCAGGTCCCGAGGGTGAGGCCTCGCGGCGGGAGGAGCTCTCACGTCTCGAGCGAGCGCTCGACGATCTGGACGAGGGGCCGAGAATGGCCATCGTCCTCTTCCACATCGAGGAGATGTCGTACCGGGACATCGCCGCGGCCCTCGAGGTGCCGATGGGCACGGTGATGACGTGGCTCCATCGAGGCCGCGCCCAGCTCAAGCGGGCGCTGGACAGCCCATCCGTCACATGAGCCAGCGACCCGACGAGAACGAGCGGCTTACCGGCCTGCTCCAGGCGCTTCGCGTGCCGGAGCCATCGGCCGCGTTCCTCGCCGGCGCGCGGAGGCGCTATCTCGATGCGATCGAGGCGCGTGCCCGGCGTCAGGTCCTCACGGGACTCGGTGGCCGCGCTCGTCGGCCTGGCGGTGATCGCCATTCTCCTGGGTCCGACCATCGACCCGGCCGCTCTTCTCGTGTGGCTCGCGGACGTAGCGGCCGACCTCGCCAGATGGACGACCGGCGTCGGCGTCGTCCTGGCTCTCGTGCCGCTCGCCGTCTGGGCCTCGGCGGCGCTGGGCTCCATCGCGGCCGTTCTGTCACTGGTCTTCGTCGCGCGGGCGCGACCGCTCGGGCTCGTGAAATAAGCGGCCCGCTCGACCGTACTCCCAGGCGAAGGGAGATCGCACATGCGCCCAACCAAGCTGATCGTCGTTCTCGCCGTCGCTCTCATGAGTCTGCCCGGCTTCGCCTGGGCGGCCGCGCCGGACAGCCGTCGGCTGGAGGGCCGACTTCCTGACAACTCTCCCGTGGTCTCCCTCGCCCAGCCGCGGGGGACGGTCCTCGACGCGCTGAGCGCGATCGCCAAGCAGACGGGCTGGAGTCTGGTGGTCACCGCGCCGGAGAGCGCGACCACCCGCCCGCTCACCATCCAGGTCTCGAAGCGCCCCGCCGGCGAGGTGCTCGATCTGGTTCTCGATGCCGGCTCGCTCCGGGCCTCGTTCGCCGACGGCGTCCTCCGCGTTCGCTCGGATGACCCCGCGAAGTCCGCGGATTCATGGCGCGAGCGACGGCGGGAGCGGCGCGGTCGCCACGGGTCCGAGCGCGTGGTCTTCGGCCGATCCCTGACGATCGGCGCCGACGAGACCGTCGACAAGGCCGTGGCCATCGGCGGCTCCGTCACGGTCGCCGGTCACGTGCGACGCGATGCGGTGGCGATAGGCGGGTCGATCACGATCCTCCCGGGCGCCAGTGTCGGCGGCGACTCGGTCGCGATCGGCGGAACCGTTTCGGTCGCGGAGGGCGCCACGCTCGAGGGCGACAACGTGAGTCTCGGCGGGGCGATCCCGACGACGGTCGGCTCGATGACCCGCTGGGTGGTCGGCGGGCCTCACATGCTCTCGATGTTCCGCTTCGCCTCGCGGCTGACGCGCGTCGTGCTGCTGTGGATCATCGCGTTGCTCATCGCGGTGGCCTTCCCCGGGGCCTTGACGCGCGTCGGGGCGTATCTCGTCGATCGGCCCGGGCTCTCGGCGCTCGCCGGCGTCGCGGTCCTCCTGGGATTCGTGCCCCTCTGCGTCCTGCTGGGCGTGACGATCATCGGCATCCCGCTGATCCCGGTGGCGGTGATGCTGCTCGTCGCCCTCTTCCTGTTCGGGTTCACGGTCTCGGCCGCATGGCTCGGCGAGAGGCTGCCGTTCCTTCGAGAGAAGACACCCGTCAAGACGGTCGCACTGGGAGGCGTCGTCTTCGTCCTCGTGGGCCTGATACCGTGGATCGGCACCGCCGCGCTGATCCTCGCGGCGGCCTTCTCAGCCGGCGCGACGCTCCTCTCGCGCTTCGGGCGCACACCGGCTGTTGCCGTCTAGGCCGAACCACCCCGTGCTGGCACAACGAGCGGCGGCGTCACGGGCGTTGGTGGTGGTGGCCGCCGTGGTCGCGGCCGGGACGGCGCTCGTGCATGGTCAGGTCCGCGGTGCCGACCCGATCGAGCTGGTGACGCTTCGCTCGGGCTCCTACGCCGACTTCCGTCAGGTCTTCATGCGCGAGGCACCGGCGAGCGTGTCGGTCCCCGCGACGCTCCGCTTTCCCGACCAGCCGCGAGATCGCTATCCGGCGGTGGTGGTGGTCCACACGATCTCCGGCTTCCGGGAGGCCAACGAGGGCTGGCAGGCGGCGGAGCTGCGCCGGAGCGGGTTCGCGACGCTGACCTACGACAGCTTCAGCGCGCGGGGCCTGAGCCAGTCCGCGGTCGTCGGCTCCCGCGCCGGCCCGCCACTGGCGTCCGGGGTGGCCGATGCGTTCGCCGCGCTGCAGTTCCTGGCCGGACACCCGCGGATCGCCGCCGACCGGATCGGCATCGTCGGCTTCTCGTTCGGCGGCGAGGTGGCGCATCTCACCGCGTTCGAGACGCTCCGTGCCGCGATGGGGGCGGGGCCATCGCGGTTCGCGGCTCACGTCGCCACCTATCCAGGCGGCACCTACGGCGCGCGGGCCGAGGCGGGCGCGTATACCGGCGCTCCGATCCTGATGCTGCTCGGGGAGAAGGACGACAACCTGCCGGTGGCCAAGGTCGAGGGCTATCTCGCGTACGCGAGCGCCGCGGGTCATCCGGCGCCGATCGCGACGGTGGTCTATCCGGGCGCGTTCCACGCCTGGACCGTACCCACCCTGGGCGCCCCGCGCTTCTACCCCCAGTACGTCGCCAGCTCGCGGAAGTGCCCCGTCATCCTGTTCGGGCGCGGGGCGCCCACCATGCTCGTGGACGGGCGCGAGCGGCCGTTCGACCTGGATGCGCTCGCCGCGTGCCAGGCCGCGGGGTCGGGCTACTCGATGGGGTTCGACGCGGCCACCCGCACCAGATCCGCCGCGGATACGACGGCTTTTCTCCAGCGTCATCTAAACCCGTGAAACAGGGATCGCCAGAGGCGGTCATGGCGTGTTCACCCGGAGCGAGTCGAGCAGTCGCCGTCGCGTCTCCACCTCCGCGGGCGTCGCGCCGGCGCCGCGCGCGACCACCATCAGGGTGATGGCATACGGCTGGCCGAACGGGAAGACGTGGGTCCCGGCGACGGTGGTCGGGCCCTCGGGGGTCGTGTGGGTGGTATGGATGGAGAACCCGATCCCCGCGTCGGAGGCTCGCCGCTGCGTCTCGTCGACCACCATGCGGCTGGCCGAGAGATCGCGCGACATCTTTGCGTAGGCCTGATCGAGGCTCCGCTGGATCAGCTCCTCGACCAGCGCGTCGCGATCCGGGCGCCGCTCGAATTCCTCCCGCGTGATCGCCGACCCGATGGGACTCACGATGGCGAGAACGAAGATCGGCCTCGCCGCGCTCTTGGCCGCGAGCCGGACCTCCCCTCCCTCCCCAGGGGTGGGCACCCGTTCCCTCTGCCAGTCGGCGGGGAGCCGAAACGTGAAGCGGTACTGCGCGTCGACATACTCAGTCGTCGAGGCATCCGCCCGGGCGAGCGCGGGCCACGCCGCGAGCGTCGCCAGGAACACGGCGCAGCCGAGAACTCGCGCGGGGCCTTGCCGCATGATGCGTTCACTATACTCCCTCGAGCGGGCACGCCTGGTCCGGAGCGCAAGTGCGACGGGCCGGTGCGCTAGTGGAGCCGCGCAAATCGTAGTCCATGCGTTCGTCTCATTGGTGTAAGTTCGGTCTTGGCCGCCCCGCCCCGTCCCTCCTAGACGATGCGGCCATGTGGGGCTTCGTGAACCGACGCGGGTTCATCAGCGCATTGGCGGGTGGTGTGCTTGCCGCGCCGCTGCTCGCTCAGGCACAGTCAGCCGGCAAGGTTTGGCGGATCGGCTGGCTCTACGAGGGCGCTCCCCCAACCTTAAGCATAGATTTTTTCCGGGAGGAGTTCAGAAAGCTCGGCTATGTGGACACACGCGACTATCTTATCCACGCCCGCTTCGCAGACGGGCGTATCGAACGCTTGCCAGAACTCGCCGCAGAATTGACGGCACTTCCTGTCGATGTTCTCATTGCTACCTCGACGCCGACTACGCTGGCGGCGATGCAGGCGACACGGACAATCCCAATCGTGACAATTGGTTCTGCTGATCCGGTGGCGAGCGGCTTCGCCCGCAGCTACGACCGGCCCGGTGGCAATGTGACGGGAACAACCTTGGGATTCGACGAGGCGAGTACTAAGTGGCTCGAACTCCTGAAGGCCGTACGGGGTGGTATCTCGCGAGTCGCCGTCATTCAGAATTCCACTAACGCTGGTATTCCCGTCTTTTTTGGGCCGCTTGAAGCCTCGGCGCGCGCTCTCACCGTGACTCTCACATTCCATGACTTCACGCCCGGCATGGCCGCGGCTAGTCTCTTCAGCACCATAGCTAAAGAGCGCCCACACGGCATAATCGCCCTACCTAATGCGTTCCTATTCGATCAGCGCAAGAACGTATTCGAGCAGGTTGCGCGCATGCGGATTCCGGCGATCTATGGATTCGGGACGTACGCCGTTCAGGGTGGGCTCATGAGCTACGGTCCCAATGTCGGGGAGATGGCCGGCAAGGCTGCGGACTACGTGGATAAGATCCTCAAGGGGGCACGACCGGGTGACCTGCCAATCAATCGGCCTACCAGGTTTCACCTGGTCATTAACCTCAAGACCGCCAAAGCCCTCGGCCTCACGATCCCGCAGTCGCTCCTGCAGCGGGCGGATCAGGTGATCGAGTAGCGGACCAGTTCGGGAGCTCGCGCCGCCGTCTGAGATTGGCCTCGTCGCCGCTCAGAACACGGTCAGGTCGGCCTCCGCGCCCGCTGATCTCGGCGCGGTGCACCAGGCACTGGCCTCGATAGGGCACGAGATCCGGGTGGGACGCGCACCACTGGCCGAGCGCCTTCGTCCACTCCTTGGCCCGGCGCAGGTCGAAGATCTCCTGGCATTCCCCGATCACGGCGCAGTAGATGATCCCGACCCCGATCGCCGACACCTCACCGGTGGTGACGGCCACCATGACCTCGTCGAACAGCACCACGCCGGCCGCGGTCTGTCCCGACCGGATGAGGGCCTCGCCGACGCCGCTGCGACCGAACGCCATGAGCTGCGCGTCGCCGAAGCGCTCGCCGATCCGGGCCGCCTCATCGAAGGTGGCGTGCAGCGTCGTGTTGTCCCCCGCCCACATGCGCCCCAGCCCCTGGAACATAAGAAGGTACCCGCGCTCCACGCAGTCGTGCCGGCCACCGTTGGCCTCGGGCTAGCCAGCCGCCGCTCTGCGCCGTCTCGCCCTGGATCAGCGAGGTGAAGCCGATCCAGAACCCGCACCGCGCCGCCTCCGGGGCCGCGCCCCGGCCCAGAAACGCGTGATGCGCCCGCGTCCCAGGCGTCGGTGCTCTCCGCGTCCCGGCCGACCAGGTGCGCGGCGATCGCGAGCCGCTCGAGGTCTTCGGGCTCGAGGGCCGCCTCGCTATCCGCGGCCGTGAGCTGCTGGTACGCATTCCCCCAGGCCTGCCGCTCGAACGCGGCCCGGCCTTGATCGACCACAGTCTCGTGACTGAAGAGTTGCCTATCCTCCGTCGCATCACCTCTCAAACGCCTCCCCCCTCTACACCGAGGCGCCTTCTCAACAGATACATGACGACCGTCTTCAACACGTCGCGACTCGCCCACAGCAAGTGCGTGTCACCTCTGGCAACGGAGACACCCCCAGCATGGACGATGTCGCACCGGAGTGAATAGATCACAAGGGACACCAACCTGAGCAACTCGCGGGAAGATCGCGTCGTCTCCGGAAGGCCTAGCGCGGTTTGAAGCTGATCGGCGACTGGCCCACTCCCATCTCTGCGCAACGTCAATCCGCTCGCGCCCAGCTTCCGAAGGTCTTCCATCAGTCCTGCTAGCAGCTTTTGGGCCTCCGACTCCTGCGGAAGTTCCTCAGCGAGATACTCCGTGATGGCGTCCGCCTCGTTACCTCTCCACTTCCGGCCGTACAACACGTTGAATGCTATCCAGAGGGCCAAGAACTGATCGTAAGGGTCCGCGTCAAGGTTCGCCTTCCAGAGCCACCGCGCCGCACGATGCCAGCGTGGTGCCTCCTCGGGCCCGAGCGTTAAAGCTGCGCGGTAACCTTTTGCGAGGGTGGCGCTGTCGATGTCCGGCGCAAGTACATTCCACTGAACTAGCAGACCGCTATCCGCCAAAGGAGTCGACACGCCGGATGCCTCCAGCGTCTGTCTATTCTCGAGCCTGACAGAGGTGATTACGGGCTCACCAACCGACCCACCGATCGCCGCTGCCGCGACCGCGAGCGGCTCCAACTGCGAAAGAGCCTTTGCTTTCGCCTCCGAGTCGCGGAGGTAGCGCTCCGTTCCGAAGCTTAGGTGGCCGCTTGATTGAGACTGTCCATCCTCGGTACGTGGCGACGGGTCGATGTGGATTGTGCCCAGCGTCAATGGCTGAGCAACTTGCAAACCTGGAAGCAAGAAGCTGGCCTGCCAACGGAACATCGAGACTCCCTGGTCCTGAAGGTCGCCGGGAGCCCTATCGGAGTTCCGATAGATGTAGGCGTCTTCAATGAAGACACCGTTTACCAGGTTCTGCCTGAACCGAATTCCTGAGATCGTAGGGCCGGTAGAGATCGCGGAACGCAGCTGGAGAATCAATTGATTGTTTGGATCGGTGACGGCAATGTCGCTTAGCGAGAGCGCGCCTGCTGACGGCACTCTTGAAAGAGCCGACTGAATCGTTTCGTAGGACTGTTTCGGCCCGTCTAAAGAAGCCTTCGGAGACGCGAGAACTAGCTGCCACTCTTTTCCTTCCGGCAGATAGAACCAGAGTGAGGCAAAGACGGGCCATCTCATCTCATCCAGTTTCCTGGTGAGTTCGGCGCCAGCCCTGACCATGCTCTCTGTAAGGACGTTCATCACCACACTGTCTTAAGCCATGTCAAGACACCGTTGACGGGGTCGCTTATAGCGTTCAGAAAATCCCGAGCCTTAACCTCTGCAGCGGCGTGATTGTATCGAGTCTGCTCTGTCCAGTCTTTGATGACGCCCCAATTCGCCGCGAAGTCGGTGTTCGCTGCGAATCTATCTGCAAACTGCTTCTTTACACCCGAGATGTCCAAGAGCCTTTCTAGATTGTGCTGGTAACTGTCATTGACCAGTGCCTTGTCTGGAAAGTCATGCTCCTTGATCTGAGACGAAATGCAAGATTTGAGGGCGCACTCGACCGCGTAGCCACCAAGATAGTAGGCTCCATCAAACTGGCCCGCAGCAAGTAGTGCTTGGGCATCGGCAACGCGTAGGTCGGCCAGAAGCTGGAAATCCAGTCTATTCACGTGTCAGCGCGGAATCCTTCGCCCATTCTGTTGCCCCTCACCCCGAGGCCGATCGTGGCGCCTGGGCCGTGTCCCGACGTTGGAAGGCTTGCTCCGTGACTTTCCCTGAACGTCGGGTTCAGCGCTCGGTCCAGGCCCGCGATGAGAAGTGTGATACCGATCACCATTGCCACCCCGCCCCAATCGGTCTCCTGCGGATCTACCGGCGTGAGCCCATAGGCCGACCTGAATGCTCGGCTGGACCGGGCTCCCTTGGCCCGGTTGCACCTCTGGCACGCCACCCGAAGATTTCTGAGGCGATCGGTACCGCCCTTGGCTCGTGGGTTACTGTGATCCACCTCCCAGCCGCCATGCGCCCAGAGCCCCCCGTGATTTCTGAAGGCGCGGCGGCTCCCACAGAGATGGCAACACCCGCCGTCCCGGTCATAGATCGCGTTGAGCGTATCGTCGTCATAGCCCATCGGCGAACCTCCCAACAAGATGGGCTACCCTCCCACGCCCGGGTCTGTCTGGGAAGCGCCTTTTTTCATCGCTCGCTGGGCGCTCCGAGGGCGCGGGCGCGCTGCAGCCGTGCCAGTTGTTCTCCATCGCCTCCGGGCCATGTGCAGCGGCGTGCCCTTGCGACGAGACACGGCCCTTCCGGAGATTGGCGCTGGACTTGGTTACTTCGGCGGTGAAGGGTAGGAGTCAGCCCGCATGACAGGTCTAAAGCGCCCTACATGGAGTGATTCGTGTCCGGTGTCTAGAACGTCGAGCACCATTCCAGCCGAACAGTGGGCATAGCGCCGGGTTGCCTCGATGGCGCTTTCGGAGGCATCCGGTGCAAACACCAAGGCGTCGGCCATAACGACGGTCCGTCTGTTGAATTCCGCTACCTCATCGGGCGTAGCCTGTCGGTCGACCGGTGGGTCGGAACTCCACGACAGCAAGAGCAGGGCCCAGGTGGACAAGGGCACCGAAATCTCGGTGCCCGGATGAACAATGCCGACACCGTAGGCATCCTTCGGAGAGGCTGAGGGATGAAAGATAGCGACCGGCTGATCGCACGTGAGAAAGGAGGCATCCTCAGGAGCCCGGAGAAGTGTTGGCCTCATCGCGACAAGCATATTGAACACGTCTCGGTCGGCTGCGATGGTGAACATGGTCTCAAGGAGTTTCCAGTTCGAGATATTAATCAAGAGATTGTCCATTCGCAGGACGTCTTCCAATCCTTTTGGGGGCGGGGGAAACGCCCCCCGGCGTTCCATCATTAGCCCGGTGGACCGAACAATGCCTTGCAGGTGCGCCTCGATGGCCGCTTTGAAGGCTGGGACACGAACCCGCAAGAGGGCGACGAGTTGAATCAAAAGGCTGTGGACCTCGGGAGTCGTGATTCCAGAGCGGAGTGTCGCGGCCAGCCCTTGGGCGAGTTGAGTCTCGACGTGGGCAAGTTGCTTTTCGACGGCCCCGGGGTCTTCGACGCCGACTGCGTCAAGTTCATGGTAGTCACGGATGGCGGCTGTATCCCGGATGGACGATGGATAGGCGCGATCACCGCGTTTCTCAATCTGGAAGATTGACCGCCCGTTGGCCGAGAAGCCGCGCAGATAGAACTGCGGGAGGTAGTGCTGCTTTCTGGGTTCAGGCATTCGGCGCTCCGGCTACCTTGCAGTGTTACACAGGCCGAGCTACTTGGGCGGGAGCATCGCGCGGTGGCGGATCATCCTCGGGGACCGTCTCCTCGGCTGCCAGCCAACCGTGTTGGTGGCCCCAACGGGTTTCGAACCCATTGCGCCGTGCCGCCGATCCGCGGCCACATCGGCGACTCGGCACGAATCTGCGACCTCGACCTTGAAGGGGTCGATTCTCGAGATGTTCGCCACCACCCACCCTTAGCTGCCGGGCTCTGCCTCGTCCTGAAAATCGATCTCTAGCGGCCTTAAGCTCCGGACAACCCCCTGACCAGTAGGGTCCTTCACGAGCCCAAACTCGCCCCGAGGTTTCATGGTTTCGAGTTGGTAGGTAGCGATCATCTCGTCCAGCGACAAAGTGTCAGGCGGAAGCGCGAATCCCTTTTCCCCCTTGACTTTCTCCAGTACGTACTCGAGGTAGTGCGCCGGGACAACGTAGCTTTGATTGGTGGGAACGCGGTAGGGCGCTGGCAATCCCGGCGACGTCGCCACGTCATTCAATCCAGCGTATAGCACACCGACCACAGCCGCTCTGTCAGGTGCGAAGACGGGAGACCCGGACGCTCCTCCTTGAGTCATGACATTGATCATCAATGCGTGCGGCTTTGCCGTCGCAAATGGAAGCACGGCGCTGATGATCCCCTGTTGTAGAGTCGGCGTCATCTGATGAAGATAGCCAGGTGCAACCAAGGCGTCCGTTCCCATCGGGAAGCCCGCCGTGGCAACGAGCTGGCCCTCCTCAAGTGGCACGGCTGTGGAATCCACTGCGACTTTCGGAAGACCTTTCGCCTTGATATGCACCGCAGCTAAGTCCAACCTCCGTGGACCATAGTAGTGGCCTTCTACCTTGATCTCACCGAGAGCACCGACGCCGAGAACGTGAAGATGGACCTGTGCGATTCCTTCACTCGGAATCTCATGCAGGAGCAGCACGCTGAACGGCCATTCGTCCGCAGGCGCGTCCGGACCCCGAGGAAGGCGTGCGAGCGCTCGAACGACATGATGGTTAGTGATGACAAGGCCATCATCCACGATAAAGCCCGTTCCCACGATCGGCGGAAACTCGGGCGGTTTCTCGCCCTTCGCTACCGGAATATAGCGGGGCACGAACGCCACTATCGACTTCCGGACTTCGCGGTACGTTTCCGACAAGTTCAACGCCAACCCTTGTCACCGCCGCTCAACATCGCGGCGGCGCCGGCCACCGAGTCCGCGACCGCCCGAAGCATCTGCTCCGTCACTGCGGCATAGCGCGGCATCATCCGATCGAGCTGCCACCCGCCGAGCACCGTCGTCGCCACACCCTCCCCATCCTTCTCCCTATTGCTCGCTGATACGGCAAAAGTCGGACGCCCGGTACTTATGCCAGCACCTCCTTGAGTTTGGCGGCGTCGTGGTCCCGAGCTTGGCGAGGATGAAGGCCGCCTTCTGGGAAAAGGTGTCCTGGGCGGCCTTGTAGCCGAGCTCGTCCCACCAGGAATCGAGGCCGATCGTCAGTTTTCCAGCCAGGACACGTGCCCCACCCATGCGACGAACGACCCGCGCATCTCCATGACCATGATGGCCGTGGCCAGGACCGTCCCGAGCGTGAGGAACCACAGTCCGAAGACCGGAGCTGATAACCAGGCCAGGCGGTGGACGAACGCGAAGCCGATGAGGGAGACACCGATCGCAAAGATGTTCCAAGTTATGAACACTCCCAGGAGCCTGCTGGTCCGCCGGTAGTCGGGATCGAAGCTACTCCACTCGTCCAAGAACCCCTGCATTCGGGACGCAGGATCATCCGCCCCGGAGACACTTTTTACGAAGTTCGGCGCGTCTCGATCTATCAGCGTATGGGTTGGCAGGGCCTGAGCCCACTCCGCACTCCCCGCGACGCCCACCAGCATGTTGCGCATCTGGCGCTCAACATCGGCCTGGCGGCCCCTGATTGATTGAAGGCGGTAGAGGCCAAGAGCGCCCACCAGAGCAGCAAGGGCGGCGCACGTTTGGGCCATCGTGCTCAAAGCATAGAGGATTGTAGTCGGGTCCATGCCGCCCAGGGAGTCTATCAGGCTCGTTGCATCCCCGGGGGGCCGTGGTGTGGTTACTGCGTCCCGGCTAGCTCTGAGGCGGCCTCCCCTATTGGGCCGCCCCCGTCTCCCCGCCCGGGTAGTAGGCGGCGAAGGGCATGTTGGCGACCCCCACCACTTCGAGGTCCGGCTTGCCAGAGCATCGAGAATGGTTACGCCGTTGTGTTGAGACTCGCCGAGGACCAGTTCTCTTGGAGAAGCGAATCTAGCTCGCCTCTGAACCCGTGTTTCACCCTTAAACCTGGCTGGCCCTGTGCAGGGCTATCGGTCAAAACTCAGTCGATCCCGTAGCAGATCGTCCCCCTCGACTCCGGGTGAAACAGATAGAGATCCGGTGGTGCGAAGTCGAGTCCCACTGTCCACACCCTCCGGAAACGCCTCCCCCGCCGCCGTCACCACCTTGACCCGCGTACCGTCCGCCGTCTCCACAAGCACCTCATCCTCCAACCCCAGCGGCTCCCGCAGGAACACGCGCCCCGTGATCCGGTTCGGCCCCGGCGCCACTAGCCGCAGCGCCTGCGGTCGAATCCCCACCTCCACCCGCTTGAGCCCCTGCAGCACCGCATGGTGCCGCGGCGCCACCGGGATCTGTCGCCCCAGCAGCTCGATGGCCACGCCCGTAGGCGTCGTCACCACCGCCGCCGGGATGATGTTCATCGCCGGCGTCCCGATGAAGGTCGCCACCGTCACGTCCGCCGGCCGCCGGAAGATCACCCGCGGCGGGTCGATCTGCAGCGCCCGCCCCTGGTCCATCACCGCCACCCGCGTGGACATGGTCATGGCCTCGACCTGGTCGTGGGTGACGTAGATGATGGTGGCCGAGATCTCGCGGTGCAGGCGCAGGATCTCGGTGCGCATCTCCACCCGCAGGCGCGCGTCCAGGGCCGAGAGCGGCTCGTCCATCAGCAGCACCTTCGGCTCCTTGATGATCGCCCGGCCGATGGCCACGCGCTGCTGCTGGCCGCCGGAGAGCTGGCCGGGCTTCATGGCGAGCTTGTCGGTCAGGCCCAGGGTCGCCGCCACCTTCTCCACCTTCTCGTCGACGCGGGCGCGCGGCAGGCCGGCGATGCGCAGCGGGTAGCCGATGTTCTGGCGCACCGTCATGTAGGGGAAGCAGCGCGATGTCCTGGAAGACCATGGCGATGTCGCGCTTCTGCGGGGGCAGCGCGGTGACGTCGGTGTCGCCGAACCAGATGCGGCCGGCGGTCGGGGTCTCGAGGCCGGCGATCATCCGCAGCGTGGTCGTCTTGCCGCAGCCGGAGGGGCCGACGAAGGTGAAGAACTCGCGCTCGCCGATCTCGAGCGACAGGTCGCGCACCGCGTGCACCTCGCGGGCGCCGCGGCCGAACCGCTTGTCGAGGCCTTCCAGCCGGACCGAGAACGCCATCGCTGGCTCCCCTAGCCCGCCGTCCGCAGGCCGCTCAGCAGGTAGCGCTGCAGGAAGAACACGAGCAGGAAGGTGGGCACCGAGACCAGCACCGCGGCGGCCATCACCATGCCCCAGTGCACGCCGGTCTGCTCCACGAAGGTGGCGAGGCCGACGGGCAGCGTGAACATCTTCCGGTCCGTCTGCAGCAGGAACGCGAAGGTGAAGTCGTTCCAGGAGAGCGCGAACGAGAAGATGGCCACCGACAGGATGCCGGGCCGGGCCGAGGGCAGGCACACCTGGCGCAGGGCGCGCAGGCGGCTGGCGCCCGAGACCCACGCGGCCTCCTCCAGCGACTGGGGCACGATCTGGAAGTACTGCCACATGAGCCAGATGTTGAGCGGCAGGCTGATGGCCATGTGGGCCAGGATCAGGCCGGTGTAGGTGTTCCGCATCTGCGAGCGCGGAGAACAGGATGTAGAGCGGGATGGCCATCAGCATGGGCGGGAACATGTAGGAGAAGAGCGTGCCGAAGGCGAAGGTCTTCTTGCCCGGGAAGGCGAAGCGCGTGAGGCCGTAGCCGGCCAGGGTGGCGGCCACCACGTTCAGCACGATGGCGCCCACCGCCGCGATCAGGCTGTTGGCGAAGTAGCGGACGAACTCGGTGGCGAAGAGCAGCTCGCGGTAGTTGCCCAGCGAGAAGTCGAGGCGGAAGAACTTGTAGGGCGGCCGGAACAGCGCCTCCCGCGGCGTGAACGGAGGTCAGCACCATCCAGTAGAACGGGAAGGCCACGGCCACCAGCACCACCAGCAGCAGCGCGAGCGGCCCGTAGACCTGCACCCGGCTCACCGCCCCACCTCGATCTCCTTCGTGGGGTCGAACAGCTTGAAGTAGACGACCGCGCCCACCAGCAGCACCACGAACATCACGCTGCAGGCCGCCGCGGCCAGGCCGAAGTCGAACTCCTCGAAGGCCAGGCGGTAGGCGTAGAGCGGCAGCGTCTCGGTGGCCTTGAGCGGGCCGCCGTGGGTCACCAGCCAGATCGAGTCGAACTTGTTGAACATCCAGATGCCGCGCAGCAGCGCGATCACGATCAGGGTGGTGCGCAGGTTGGGCAGGGTCACGTCCCAGAAGGCGCGGAGCGTGCCGGCGCCCGAGACGGCGGCGGCCTCGTAGAGCTTGGGATTGATGGCCTGCAGCCGGGCCAGGATCAGCAGCGTGGCGAAGGAGCCGTACTGCCAGCCCGCCATGCCGATGACCGCCCACATGGCGGTGGCGAGGCCGCCGAAGAAGTTGATCGGCCGGGCGACCACGCCGGTCTGCATCAGGACCTGGTTGACGACGCCGTACTCCTGCGAGAGGAGCCACTGGAAGATCAGGGCGACCACGATGGACGGGAGCAGGTACGGCAGGACGAAGAGGCTGCGGACGAAGTTGAGGCCGCGGAAGGCGCGGTTCAGCAGGAGCGCGGAGACGAGGCCCCAGACGAGCTGGAGGGCGACGGCGCCCAGCGTGAAGACGACGGAGCGCCAGAAGGCGTTCCAGAGCTCGGGTTCTTCGAGGATGTAGCGGTAGTTGGCGAGGCCGACCCACTTCATGGTGGGGTTGAAGGCGGTCTTCTTGAAGAAGCTGAGCATGACCGCGTAGGCGATGGGGAGGTACGCGATCACCAGGAGGAAGACGAGGGCGGGGGCGGTGGTGCCGAAGATCCACGCGCGTCGCTCGGTATTGGCGCTCACCGTCCCCGCCCCCTCACCCTGCCCTCTCCCCCTCTCGAGGGGAGAGGGTTGGAGGTTAGCCGGCACGCCGCATTTTCTTGCGGACCTGGGCGGCGGCTTCGTCGACTACCTGCGTCGGACTTCATGCCCTTGATGTTGCGGATCGGCGAGCATCCAGCCGGCCAGGTTCTCGTTGTGGTAGAGGCCGATGTGCTGGTTCAGCTCCTTGCCGTCCCAGTAGTAGAGCGGGACGCCCTTGGTCCAGATGGAGTCGAGGAACTTCAGCACGTCCATGCGCTTCTGGATCACCGGGTTGTCCTGGTACTTGGCCGAGTGCAGCATCTGCCGGCTGGCCGGGATGATGTGCAGCGGCACCGCGTGGTACCAGCGAGATGATGTCGGGGTGCTTCATGAAGAAGGTGACGTACTTCTTGGCGCCGTCCACGTTCGACTTCTCCAGGATGTGGAAGCCCTGGATCGAGAGGTAGTAGGCGTCGGTCACCTTCTTCGGCAGCTCGAAGGGCACGGTGGCGTCGGCGATCTTGGGGTTGTTGGCGATCGTCTGGTCCAGCAGGCGCGAGCCCACGTACCAGGAGGAGGCCGCCTTCTCGGTGAAGTAGGTGGACATCAGCTCGCCCCAGTTGTAGGTGCTGGCCTCGGGCGAGAACTTGTGCAGCTCGTTCAGATAGTCGAGCGTCTCGATGGCGCGCTTGCGCTGGTTGCCCTTGTCGAGCGCCACTTCGTATTCCTTCTTGCCCGCGTTCCACTCGAACCAGTGCACGTCGTTCTTCATGAACATGGTCTCGAGCAGCAGCGTGGAGGCGCCCGTCTCCGCGGAGGGCACGATGCAGCCGTACATGTTCGGCGGGTCGTTCAGCGCCTTGGCCGCCTTCAGGTAGTCGTCCCAGCTCTTGGGGGCCGCCAGCCTTCTTGGCGTCGTAGAGGTCCTTGCGGTACCAGCCGTAGGTGAACTGCTGGCTGGTCGGGATGGACCGGTCCGCGCCCTTGTAGATCATGCGGAGGTTCTCGGCCGTGCCGCCGGTGGCCTTGAGCACGTCGCCCACGTCCGCGAGCTGGTTCTCCATCGCCAGGTTCATGGCCTGCCCGGCGCCGTACCAGACGATCTCGGGCGGGGTGCCGGCCGCGATCAGCGTCGCCACGCGCTTGGCGATGTTGGCGAACCCGGGATACTCCATCACCACCTCGATCCCGGTCTCCTTCTTGAAGTCCGCGTTGATCTTGTCGTAGACCGCGATGGCCTTCGGGTTCGACTCCTCGGACACGAACAGCACCTTGTTCTTGTCCTGGCCCCGCGGCGGTGCGCACCAGGATCTGCGGGGACACTGCGGCCGCGCCCGCGACGGCGGCGCCCTTCACGAACGTTCGGCGATCAATGAACATGGCTCAATCTCCTCGTGTGGGGTCTGGGACAGCCAGCGCGCGCGCCTTGAGCGCCGCGCGATCGATCTTGTTCGTCCCGGCCAGGGGCAGCTCGGGGACGAGGAATACGCGCCGCGGATGCTGGTACGCCGGGCCGTGGGCCAGCGCCCACTCCTTCACGGCCTGCTCGGTGAGGCCCGAGCCCGGCCGCGCGACCACGAAGGCCACCGGCACCTGGCCCTTCAGCGCGTGATCCACCGGCAGCACCGCGGCCTGCAGCACGTCCGGGTGGCGCTCCAGCGTGCCCTCCACGTCGCCCGGGTAGACGTTCTCGCCGCCGCAGACGAACATGTCGTCGGTGCGGCCGACGAAGTAGTAGAAGCCGTCGGCGTCGCGGCGGCAGACGTCGCTGGTGTCGAACCAGCCGTCCTTCAGGCGCCGGGCCGTCTCCTCGGGCAGGTTGTGGTAGGCCGCCATCACGCCCGGGTTGCGCGTGAGCAGCACGCCCTCGTCGGGCCCGGGGTCGAGGCGGATCTCGCAGCCGTCCAGCGGGTAGCCGATGGACGTGGCCGGGCGCGGCTTGCCCTCCGGGTGATTGGCGAACATCACCGGGCCGGCCTCGGTCACGCCGTAGCCGTTGGTGGCCGCCGCGTTCGGGAACGCGCGGTGGAGCGCCTCGAAGAGCGCGGGCGAGGCGGGCGCGGAGCCCACGCCGATGAAGCGCACGGAGCTCTTGTCGGTCTTCGCGAGCGCCGGGTCGTTCAGGATCAGGTGGAACATGGTCGGCACGCCGGAGAGGCGCGTGACCTTGTAGCGGCCGATGGACTCCACGTAGAGGCGCTGATCGAAGCGGGCCAGCAGCACGAGCGAGGAGCCGCCGGCCATGCCGACCTTGGTCCACACCAGCGCGTTCTTGTGGTAGAGCGGGGCGGCGACGAGGATGCGGTCGTCGGGCGATCATGCGACGGGCCTTCGACCAGCGCGTCGATCTGCCAGGCCTGGCCGGCGTGCGTCAGCAGCACGCCCTTCGGGCGGCCGGTGGAGCCGGAGGTGTAGGGCTGGAGGCAGATGTCGTCGGGCGCGGGCTCGACGGCTGCGAACGGGCCGGGCTTCAGGAAGTCGGCGTAGTTGGCGTCGAAGTCCACTGTGGGGACGTCGGGGGCGACCTTGCGGTGGGCGGCGTCCACGAACAGTAGGGACAGGTTGGCGTCCTTCGCGATGAACGCGAGGGACTCGGCGGGGAGCTTGATGTTGAGCGGGACCGGGATCGCGCCGGCGCGCATCGTGCCGTAGAGCGCGGCGATGTACTCCGTGCGGTTGAGGGCGAGGATGCCTACGCGGTCGCCGCGGCCTGAGGCCTCTTGCGGCCAGGCCGGCGGCTACTGCGTCGCAGGCTGCGTCCAGCTCGCCGTAGGTGATCTCGCGGGGGTTGTCGGGTTTCGAGAGGTCGACTGATGGCGATTCGCTTGGACCACCCCTCACCCTGCCCTCTCCCCTGAGGGGAGAGGGTGGTGGAGGTGCTGGTCCCTCTCCCCTTTGGGGAGAGGGTAGGGTGAGGGGCCGGGCCCACCAGCGAGCCGACGTTCACCGTCACGGGGTGACGATGACCTTGCCGAAGACTTCGCGGTCCTGGAGGATGCGCATGGCTTCGGCGGACTCGGCGAGGGGCAGGACGCGGTCGATGATGGGCTTGATGGTGCCGCGCTCCACCTCGAGCAGCAGCGCCTCCAGATCCTCGCGCATCCAGCCGTTGGCGCCGATGATGTTGACCTCGCGGCGCCAGATGTAGCGGATGTCGGTCTTGGGGTCGTAGCCGGCGGTGGCGCCGCAGGTGAGCAGGCGGCCGTGCCGGGCCAGCGTGCGGAGGCTCGGCACCCAGGTGTCGCCGCCCGTGTAGTTCACGAGCACGTCCACGCCCTTCTTGCCCGAGAGCTCCCACGCCACCTTCGAGAAGTCTTCCTTCGTGTAGTCGATGACGTGGTCGGCGCCCAGCTCCTTCAGGCGCTTGAGCTTCTCCGGCGACGACGCGCAGGCGATGACGCGGGCCTTGAGGTTCTTGGCGATCTGCACGCAGCCGGTGCCCACGCCGCCGCTCGCGCCCAGGATCAGCACCAGCTCGCCGGCCTTGCAGCTGCCCGCGCGTGATCATCATGCGATAGGCCGTGCCGTAGGCGATGGGCAGCGACGCGGCCTGCTCGAAGGTGACCGCGTCGGGCATGTGGATCAGGTTCTCGGCCTCGATCGCGATGCGCTCGCAGAGGCCGCCGTTGGCGTGCTCGCCCAGCGCGCCGCCCGGCTTGATGTGCGGGTCGATCAGCACGCGCCGGCCGACCCACTCGCGCCCAACGCCGGCACCGACCGAGTGGACGACACCGGCAATGTCACCGCCCGGAATTCGCGGCATAGCCACGGGCAGGCCGGGCATGCCCTGGAGCACGAAGATGTCGAGGTAGTTGAGGCCGCAGGCCTTGACGGTGACCACCGCCTGGCCGGGGCCGGCGGTGGGCTCGGGCCAGTCCGTGCGGAGCCGGACCTGGTCGAGGCCGCCGTGGGCGTCGATCGCGACGGCGCGCATGGCTACCTCGGGGGGAGCGGCGCCGCTTCTCCGCCTGTATCAGCCGTCCGCTCGATCGTCATGGCCCCTTGATGTAACACTTTCGGCCATGATGTGGCAACCAAGCTGGGAATGCTACGCGCCGGTCTCCGGGCGCTTCGGCGCGCCGGCCGTGGGCCGCGCCGCGATCCACGCCGCCACGGCCGAGCCCGCGACCGCGACACAGGCGGCCAGGAACGCCAGCCGATAACTGCTGGTGACGTCGAAGAGCCATCCGGCGAGGTAGGGGCCGATGGCGCCGCCCAGGCCGCCCCCCGCCCCGACCACCCCGAGGATGGCACCCAGGTGCGGTCCGGCGAACACGTCGGCGGGAATCGTGGAGAGCTGGGCGATCCGCATGCCGAAGCCGAACGCGGACACCACGTACAGCAGGAGGAGAACGCGGTCCTCGGGGCCGCGCAGCTGGGCGAAGCAGAGGATCCCGACGATCGCGAGGACCGTGCCGACCACGAAGACCCATCCGCGCCCCACCCGGTCCGAGAGCCAGCCGCCGAGCACGTTGCCCGCCATCATGCACCCGGCGGCCAGGGCGAAGAGCCAGACCACCGTGTCCCGCGGCACGCCCTGGTCCACCGCGTGGGCCACCTGGTGCGTGGCCATGATCTGGAAGCCGATGACCCCGAGCGCGGTCATGACGAAGGCCGCCCAGAGCCGGACGCTCCGCAGCGCGCGCCGGAGCGTCCACACTTCCCTCGGGGCCCGCGCGGCCCCGGAGGACGTGAAGGCGGCGCCGCCGGCCGGGCGATGCGGGGGCGGCGGCTCGCGATAGAGGAGCGTGAGCAGGACGGTCGCGGTCGCGACGATGCCCCCGAAGCTCACCAGCGCCATGCGCCAGCCCAGCATCTCGATGAGCCACGCGTTCAGCGGGTAGAAGACCACCGCGCTGCCCGGTCCGGTGCTCAGCACGCCCATCGCCGTACCGCGCGACCGCACGAACCACCGCGTCACGATCGTCGTCGAGGGGATGAGCATGCCGGCAATGCCCGCGCCGCCGAGCAGGCCGAAGCACAGGTAGTACTGCGCGAGCGACGTCACCTGGCCCGTGAGCGCCAGGGCCGCCCCGAGGATCACGCCGCCGCCCGTCACGACCGTCCGCGTTCCCCAGCGGTCGGAGAGCCAGCCGGCGAGCGGCGCGAAGAAGACGAACCCCAGCCAGCTCAGCGAGTACCCGAGCGCGGTCGGGCCGCGGCCCCACGCGAACTCCTCGAGCATCGCGACGTAGAAGAGCGCGAACGTGGATCGCGCCCCCCACGCGAGCGCGTTGACGGTGGTCGACACGCCGACCACCGTCCATCGGCCGGCCATCACCCGCTCTGGTACTCGAAGATGAGGCAGGTGGTCGTGCCGTGCGCGAGGAGGCGCCCCTCGGCGTCGGTCAACCGGCCTTCCGCGGTGCCGATGCGCCGGCCCCGGGAGATGACGCGGCCCTCGGCGCGCACCGGGCCGGTCTCCGGCGTGACCACCCGCAGGAGCGAGATCTTGAACTCGAGCGTCGTCTGGCCGAACCCCTTGTCCAGCGTCGAGTGGACCGCCAGCCCCATGCAGGAGTCGAGCAGCGTCGCGGCCAGGCCGCCGTGGACGGTGCCGGCCGGATTGCGGTGCGCGGCGGTCGGCTCGGCCGCGATGGCCACGTGGCCGCTGGAGGCCTCGACGATGTCATAGCCGAGCGTTTCCGCCATGCTGTTCAGCGGCAGCGTGCCGCTGACGAGGCCCTGCACGAACTCCAGGCCGCTCATCGTCCGTTGCTGGTCGACGCTCACGACGCCGTAGCGCTTCTCCCGAGCGCTCTGGGTCATTCGTCCCTCCCCAGAGACGCCCAGAGGTGCTGAGCGGCATAGGCGCGCCACGGCCGCCACGCATCGGCCCGGGCAACGAGCTCACGTGACGACCGCCGTCGGCCTTCCAGACGAGCCAGCGCGCACCCGAGCCCGACGTCGGCGGCGGGAAAGGCGTCCGGCTCCCGGAGCTGGCGCAGGGCGATGTAGTGCGCCGTCCATTCGCCCACCCCCGGGATGACTCGCAGCCGCCGGATCGCCTCGTCGAGCCCGCGGCTGGCGCACAGGACGTCCGGATCGGCGACGACGGCGGCCGCCACGGCGGATAGCGTGGCCGCCCGGCTCCTCGGCATGCCGAGGCTCGTCAGGTCCGCGCGCGCCAGGACCTCCGGCCGCGGGAAGACGTGGGTCAGCTCGTGATCCGGCTCCGCCAGGGGCTCCCCATACGTGGCGACCAGGCGCCCGGCCAGACGGACCGCGGCGGCGACGGAGATCTGCTGTCCCAGCACCGCGCGAATCGCCAGCTCGAAGCCGTCCCATGCGCCGGCCACCCGCAGACCCGGCCGCGCCGCCACCAGTGGCGCCAGCGCCGGATCCTTGGCGAGATGAGCCGCGATGGGGAGTGGATCGGCGGCCAGGTCGAAGACGCGGCGCAGCCGCGCGATGATGCCGGGCAGCGCGGACAGCTTGGGGAATCGGATCCTCGCGCGCAGCGCATTCCCCGCCTCAGGTCGAACGGACACCATCCCCTGCCGCCCGTCCAGCTCGATGGTTCGCGAGTAGCAGCTCTCGCTCACTCGCTCGATGCCGGATACGGCCCGGAGCCGCAGGAACTCCAGCATGCCCGGCCAATCGTAGGGAGGCTGATAGCGCAGGAGCAGGCTGATCTCGCCCCCCGGACCGGCCGGGACCTCCGGGGCGCTCCCGCGCCGCAGGGTGCACGGCGCGCGACCGTACAGCGCCAGGAACGTCTCGTTGAACCGGCGGATACTGCCGAAGCCCGAGGCGAACGCGACCTCGGCCATCGGCAGCGACGTCTCGTGAATGAGCTGCTTCGCGAGCAGCACGCGACGGGTCTGAGCGACCGCGATCGGTGAGGCCCCGAGGTGCTGGCGACACAGGCGCCGGAGCTGCCGCTCGCCCAGGCCCAGGCGGCCGGCCAGGGCGTCGACGCCTCCCTCGTCCAGGGCGCCCAGCTCGATGAGCGCCAGCGCGCGGGACACCGTGTTCGACGTGCCCCGCCAGGCGCCCTTGTCCGGTGCCGTCTCCGGCCGGCACCGCAAGCACGGGCGGAACCCGGCCTCCTGGGCCGCGGCCGCCGTGGGATAGAAGGTCACGTTCTCCGAGCGCGGCGTGCGCGCCGGACAGACCGGGCGGCAGTAGGTGCCGGTCGTCCTTACGGCGGCGAAGAAGCGGCCGTCGAACCGAGCATCGCGCAGCTCGATCGCGCGGTAGCACGCATCGTGATCGAGGTCCATGGCGCGATACTCGCCCGGCGGGCGGTCGGCGTCTGGCGGTTTTCGGACGTCGTCATCCCGCACGGCGGAAGCCGCGGCGGTCGCGCGCGGGCGCTACTTGGCGTCGCGCTTCGGCTTGAGCTCGAAGCGGAAATCGCAGTGCGAGGCGCCTTCCATCACGGTCTGCGTGCGCGTCAGCTTCACCGCGGGGTTGAAGCCCTCCACCAGCGAGAAGTCGCGGTTGCACGAGAGCAGCGCGCCCACCTCGGGGATGCCGAGCGCGCGGTACATCTCGGCGTAGCGGCACCGCGTGACGTTGAACGAGAACTTCTCCTCGGTCTGCTCGAGCACGTCCATGCGGTAGGCGTCGCCCTTCTTCCAGTCCTCCAGCGCGGTGGCGAAGTGGCCGAGGCTGTCGCCGCCCATGCGCCCCGCCAGCTCCTTGCCCTGCGCGCGCGCCACGTCGATGATGACGTTCCGCGCGGTCGCGAACACCTGCTCGTGGCCGAACTTGGCGCCGAGCGCCTCCAGCACCGGCATCAGGACGCGCGCCTCGATCTCGCGGCGCTTGAGGACACCGATCTCGTTCAGGTTGTCGGGGGGCATCGGGGTGCTCATGGTCCCTCCTTGGCGGGTCGCGGCGCAGCGTAGCACGCGCGGCCGACCGCGACCAGCGTGCCCATCGAGTCGCGGATCTCCACGTCGGCCACGCAGATCGTCTTGCCCACGCGCACCGTCTTGCCGACCGCGGTCAGGTCGCCCCGGCGCGCCGGCCGCAGGTAGTCCACGCGCATGTCGATGGTGGGCACGCCGGGCGCCGTCTCGGTCATCACCGCGTAGTCGCCCGCGATATCGGCCAGCGCGCTCACCACGCCGCCGTGCAGCCAGTCGGAGCCGTCGACGCGGATGAACTCCTCCCGGTACGGCAGGCGGATCTCGACCCGGCCCTTCTCGGCCGCGATGATCTCGAGGCCGAGGAAGCGCATGAACGGCGAGTGGCTGAAGCCGAGCTTCGACAGGTCGTCCCGCTCACGGCGCGGTCTCCCTCGCGCGCGCCTTGAGGCGCGGTGCGATCGATCTTGCCGGTGCCGCCGAGCGGCAGCGCGTCCAGGAACACGACCTTCCGCGGGTGCGCGTAGGGCGCGCCGCGCTCCAGGAAGAAGCGGCCGCACGTCGTCCTCGGTGGTCTTCCCCGCTTCGCGGGCCACGACGAAGGCGATCGGCACCTCGCCCTTGACGTCGTGGGGCGCCGGCACCACGCAGGCGTCGCGCAGGTTCGGATGCTGGAGCAGGATGTCCTCCACTTCCTTGGGGTACACGTTCTCGCCCGCCACGTTGATCATGTCGTCGCGGCGCCCGACGAAGTAGTAGTAGCCGTCGGCGTCGCGGCGCATGAGGTCGCCGGTGTAGAGCCAGCCGCCGCGGAACTTCTTCGCCGTCGCCTCCGGCAGCTTCCAGTAGCCCTTGGCCAGCCCCGGGTTGCGCGTGACCAGCTCGCCGACTTCCTCCACGCCGACCTCGCGCTCGGCCTCGTCCACCAGCTTGACGTCGCAGCCCGGGAACGCGAGCCCGCACGAGTTGCGCTTCTTGAGCCCCCAGCGCGAGTTGACGATCGGCACCGGGCCGCCCTCGGTGAGCCCGTAGCTCTCGCCGATCGGCGCGCCGAAGACGCGGCGGAACTCGTCCAGCAGCTCCTCGGGCACCTCGGCCGAGCCGCACACCGCGTAGCGCACGCTGCTGACGTCGTGGCGGGCGAGCGCGTCCTTCTCGGCGAGGATCATCTTGTACATCGCGGGCACGCCGGTCAGGTACGTCACCTTGTAGCGGTCGATGGCGCGGATGACCTCGAGCGCGTCGAAGCCGGGCAGGATCACGAGCGAGCCGCCCGCGAGCAGGAACGGCTTCACCGCGCCCACCATCGCGTTCTTGTGGTAGAGCGGCACCGCGATCAGGGCGCGCTCGGTCTCGTCGGCCAGCAGCGCCTTGCGCATGATGTCGGAGTTCCAGAGCTGCCCGCCGTGGGTCAGCAGCACGCCCTTGGGCTTGCCGGTGGAGCCCGACGTGTAGGGCTGCATGCACGTCTCGTCGAACGCGGTGGCGCGGCGGGCCAGCGTGGGCGCGGCGGCGGCCAGCACCGTCTCGTAGGCCAGCGCGCCGTCGGCCGCGGGCCCGTCGGCGATCACGTGCTTGATGGCCGGGATCTGCGCGGCGAGCATCAGCCCGCGCTCGGCCAGCGCGGCGTTGGCCACCAGCACCGCGGCCTCGGAGTCCTCCGCCACGTAGCGGAGGGCCTCGTCGCCCATCCGGATCTTGAGCGGCACCGCCACCGCCCCGAGCCGCATCGTGCCGAAGAGCGTCTCGAGGAAGCGCACGTCGTTGTTGAAGAGCAGCGCGACGCGGTCGCCGGCGGTCACGCCGAGCGCGGCCAGGGCATTGGCCATCCGGTTGGCCCGGGCGTCCAGCTCGGCGTAGGTGAGCACGGCATCGCCCTGGAAGACCGCCGGCTTGGACGGAGTCAGGGCCAGCGCGGTGTCGAAGATGTAGCCGA
>CAVVEU010000023.1:0-16007 GCA_963747235.1 uncultured Candidatus Rokubacteria bacterium | reverse complement strand
TAGTAGTGGTCATGTCGTCCGCGGGGGCCGGGTCCGAGACCTCGACGCTCATCACGCGCACATGAACCGCGAAGAGATCGGCGAGCTGGCGGCGGCGTACGCGCTCGGAGGGCTCGAGGTCGGGGACCGCGCGCGCTTCGAGACGCTCCTGCGCGCGGGCGACCCCGAGGCGGTGGCCGCGCTCCGCGAGTGCGAGGGGACTCTCGCGGACCTGGCCGCCGCGGCGCCGGAGACGCCTCCGCCCGCGGTGAAGGCCGCGCTCATGGAGCGCATCGCGGCGGCCCGCCCGCCGGAGCGCCCGCTGCCGCGTGCTCGCCGCGCCATCTGGCCGGTGGTGCTGAGCGGAGCCATGGCCACCGGACTCGTCGCGATCGTGGTCGGCTGGTCGATCTCGTCCACCTACGAGAAGCGGCTCGACGCCCTGGCGCGCGACGCCGAGCAGCTCAAGGCGGAGCTGCGAAGCCAGCAGACGGTGATCACGATCCTGCGCGACCCGGCCACCCAGATGGTCGCGCTCGCCGGCCAGGCGCCCGCGCCGACCGCGCGCGGCCACATGATGTGGCACGCAAGGGCCGGCGGCGTCTTCGTCGCCGCGGGGCTGCCCGAGGCGCCGGCGGGCAAGGCGTATCAGCTCTGGGCCATCGCGGGCACCAACGCGCCCGTCTCGGCCGGCGTGTTCAGCGTGGACGCCTCGGGGACGGGGAGCCTTTCGGTGCGGCCGCTGCCCGGCGTGGCGACCGTCAACGCGTTCGCGGTGACGCTCGAGCCCGCCGGCGGCCTGCCCGCGCCGAGCGGCGCGATGTACCTCCTCGGCAAATCCTGAGACGGAACACCTGCGTACGGAACCGTATCGTGTTTGTCATTGCGGGGCAGGCAAATCAACTGGGCAACCAGCTCTTCATGTTCGGTGCGTTGATCGCGTGTGCGGCGGAGCATGACACCTCCGTCGCACACTTGCTCTTTGGAGCCTATGCGGACTCGTTTGAGACGACCGCGCAGGATCTCTTCTGTCGCTTTCCTGCTCGTCGATCCTTGCTGGCACCAACGCCGGCGCGCCGCGCCCGGGTGGCGCGCTGGAGTCTGCGTTTGGCCGATTCACTCGCGCGCGGGCGGACCAAAGCATTGCAGGGCAGATACATTCAGCATATCGAGTCGGGGTACGAGTCAACTCTCGTCACCCGCGCGGGCGTAGTCAGTCTGGATTCGGACGCGTTCCGCGAAAGAGTGCGTGCTCCCGGGCTCATCGTTTTTCAAGGACCGCTTGTGCGCGATAACACCAATTTCAGGAAACATGCGGATACGGTGCGACACTATTTCCGACCGCGCTCAGACGACGCCGAGCGCGTTGCGCAGTTGACGGCGCGCACACGCGACCGAGTAGACGTGCTGATTGGCCTGCACATTCGCCATGGCGACTACAGACAATTCATCCATGGGAGATACTTTTATGCGATTGAACAATACGCGGCAGCGGTCGAGCACGTCCGCACGCTGTTTGGCAACAAGCGTACAGGGGTTCTCGTCTGTTCCGACTCGCAACAGGCCTTGGATCACTTTCGGCAACCGACATGTGCGAGCAATGGTTCGGTGATTCAAGACCTGTACGCCTTGGCGGCGTGCGACTACATAGTCGGCCCACCAAGTACGTTTTCGCAGTGGGCATCCTTCTACGGACGCGTGCCCAGGTACGACCTTACGGATATTCACGTCCGGCCCACTCTGGATGATTTCCGGGTAGCCGGGATGTGAAGAGCGAGACCAGGGGTGCTCCGGGTGGCCGCGTCGGCGTGACCGCTGGCTAGCCTCCGCCGCGCCGCGCCGCGCGCAGCACCGCGAGGATGGTCATCGCGTCCTTGATCTCGCCGCGCTCCACCATGGCGAGCGCCTCGGCGAAGGGGAACGCGCGCCGCTCGATGAACGACGAGTCCATCGCCCAGAGTAACGGGGAACAACGCGCCCGTCTCGGCGGGGGTGTTCAGCGTGGACGCCTCGGGGACGGGGCGGCCTGCCCGCCCCGAGCGGCGAGATGTACCTCCTCGGGAAGTCCTGAGCCACGAGCCGGTCTCCGGGCTCCTGCGCGGACCCGTTGCCCAGGGGGTGGCAGCCTAGCCGAGTGCTTCCCGCACCGCGTAGGTCACCACCGGCTCGGCAATACCCTTCACCGGCTCCGCGGGCATGGACGCCAGCACGAAGCGCGTGTCGAGCTCGGGGCGGAGCGCCTCCGTGATGAGGATGTCCACCTGATGGGTGCGCGTGAGCGCCTGGACGCGCGCGGCCAGGTTCACGGTGCGACCCACAAACGCGTACTCCATCCGCTCGCGGGAGCCCACCAGGCCCGCCAGCCCCGGGCCGCGGTGAATGCCGATCCCCACGGCCAGCGGGGGTAGCCCCTCGCGCGCGAGCTCGACGTTGTACTCGCGCATCGCCGCCCGCATGGCCAGCGCGGCCCGTACGGCGTCGTTGCACTGCCACGGGTTCGGCTGGAGCGCGCCGAAGTAGGCCAGGATGCCGTCACCGAGGAAGGTGGAGACGTGGCCGCGGTGCTCGTGGATGGCGTCGCTCATGCGCTGGAAGTAGCCGTTCAGCACGCGCGCGAGGACGGCCGGTTCCAGCCGCTCGCTCATCGCGGTATAGCCCACGAGGTCGGCGAAGAGGGCGGTCACCACCTTCCGCTCGGCGGCGGCCTGGGTGCCCGCGGTCACGCCATCCGCGATGAGCCGCTGCACGACCCCGGCGGGCGCCAGCCGGGAGCACGCGTCCTGAAGATGCTGGAGCTCGGCGGCGGCCGCGTCGAGCTGCGCCTGGAGGCTCTCGGTCCGTCGCCGCTGGCGATAGAGCGTGCCGACGAGAACCGCCAGGAGCACCAGCAGGGCGGCCACGACGACGGTCGGCGTCATGGGTGATCCAGCACCATGGCGCCCATCCGGCAGAGCCCGTTGGCCAGGGCCGCGACCCCGATCGCCTCGAGGATCTGTGGGCTCGAGAGGCGCTCGCGCAGGGCACGGGCGCGGCGCTGCATCGGCGCCGGCTCGAACCAGATCGTCTCTCGAGCGAAGGGCACCAGTAGACGCTCGACGGGGTCCAGCTCGGGGGCGTCGAGATGGGTCAGGACCTGCGTGAGCGCCGTCTCCTTCAGGCCTTCCCGCTGCAGGGCTTCGCCCACCTCCAGCGCGCACACCTCGCACGCCAGCCCCCGGGCGATGACGGCGAGCATCAGGAGCTTGCACCGTCGCGTGAGGTGAGGGGAGGCCCACATCTCCTCAAGCGTGCGCGCCAGCGTCGGCGCGATAGGAGAGCCCTCGTAGGCCTGCACGAGCCGGACGTAGGGATACGCCGGCACGCGATCCAGCAGCGCCGCCTGGCCACGGTAGCGATGCTTCTTGAGAATCCGGTTGACCAGGGGCCGGAGCAGCCGCATGTGGAGCTGATCTGGGATCCGCTCAACCGGGCGCGAGGGGATCGCGGGGATCGTGTGGGCGCGGTTGCTGAAGTCCGTGATGGCCACCGTGAACGCGATCTCCTTCATCTCGTCGGCGCCGAAGCCCGCGCCGTGAAGCGCTTCCCGAGCGGCGCGCGCCGCCGGCGGACCGGAGCGCGACTGGCTCCGCCCGAAGGTGATGGCGGCCCGGGTCCGCGGCGAGAGATCCGCTCGCGACAGGTCCTGCTCCACGCGCTGGATTCGCCCAGTGCTCATTCCCTGAACCCACAGCATCGCCCGCACAGCTGCGTAGCAGAACCGACACGAGTTCTCCTGACTGACGACCAGCGTCACGAGATCCGCCACCGCCTGGTCGAGGCGCATCAGGAGCCCTAACTCGGGGTGTAGATCGATCAGCGCTCGGGCCATCCATGGGACGGGCACGAAGTAGCGGATCGCCGGGCTGGGTATCCCCCACCTCCGCCGGGCGTAGGATTCCAGGGCCTGGTCCGGGCGGGGTTCGACCAGGCACCGCTCCCAGGCAACGTGCTCGAGCGCAGAGGCCACGCGCCTACCCGCGCTTTCGCGCCACGCGCAGCACCGCGATGATCGTCATCGCGTCCTTGATCTCGCCGCGCTCCACCATGGCGAGCACCTCGGCGAACGGGAACGCGCGCCGCTCGATGAACTCGGTGGGGTCCGCCGCGCGTGAGGCTGGGCGCAGGTCATGGGCCACGTAGAGGTGAGCGACCTCGCGCATGATGCTCTTCGAGGTATGGAAGTCGCCCAGCTCGACCAGGCGCCCGGCCTCGTACCCCGCCTCCTCGGCCAGCTCGCGTTGCGCGGCCTCGGCCGATGTCTCGCCGGCGTGCTGGCCGCCGGTGGGGATCTCCCAGAAGAAGTCGCCCGCCACGTAGCGGTACTGCCCCACCAGGAGGACCGTGTTCACGTCGAGGAAGGGGAGAATCCCGACGCACTCGCTGCATTCCACCACCCCGTAGAGCGTGCTGCGGCCGTCCGGCAGCGTGACCACGTCCTCCCGGACGGAGATCCACTGGTTGGTGTAGACCGGCCGGGTCGAGGTCCGGCGCCAGGGCGTGCGGGACCAGGCCGAACCGGCCGCCGGAGTACCAGTGGGCTCGCTCATGATCCGGTTGTATCATGTGGGCCGGAGGAACGTGATGGCCTGGCCGGTCCCCGTCGAAGCGTTGTGGAACGATCTGCAGAGTGTCCGCTCCGAGCTCCTGAAGGAGACGGAAGGGCTCAGCCAGACCCAGGCGGATTGGCGCCCGGATGAGCAGGAGTGGTCGGTGGGCGAGATCCTCCATCACCTGACCCTGGCCGAGGTGGGCACCGGGAAGCTGACCTCCAAGCTCTTCAAGGACGCGCCGCAGCCCCTGCCGTCGTTTCCTTCCGAGCTGAAGAGTTTCGCGCCGGTTCCGGCGCCCCCTCCCGGCCCCGCGAAGGCGCCGGAGGTGGTCTACCCGGAGCGGGGCCACGCGCTGGACCGGCTGCTCGCCGATCTGAAGGCGATCCGGGAGCGCAGCCGCCAGTCCATCGAGCGGCTGGCCGCGGTGGATCCGCGCGGGCTCAAGTGGCGGCACTTCACGCTGGGCGAGATGGACCTGGCGCAGTGGTGGCTGCTCCACATTCGCCACGAGGCCGATCACCTCGAGCAGCTCCGCGCGGTGAAGGCCGCGCAGGGGTTCCCCCGCTCGTGAAGGTCATCCTGCGCAATCCCCGCAAGGAGATCGAGGTGGACGGCAAGCGCCGGGTCAAGGAGCTCCTCGTCGAGCTCGACATCCTGCCCAGCACCGTGCTCGTCATCCGCGGCAACGAGCTCCTGACCGGGGACGCCGTGGTGGGCGGCGACGACGTGGTCGAGGTGCGCCCGGTCATGTCGGGCGGCAGCGCGGGGACGCCATGAAGTGCCGCAAGTGCGGGGGGGCGGCCGCGCTCGAGCTGCGGCGCCACAACGCGGCCTTCTGCTCGCCGCACTTCCTCGAGTTCTTCCGCAAGCAGGTCGCGGAGGCGGTGCACCGGCACCACATGTTCACCCGCGACGAGAAGATCATGGTCGCCGTCTCGGGCGGCAAGGACTCGCTCGCCCTCTGGGACGTGCTGATCGAGGACGGCTACCAGACCGCCGGCCTCTATCTCGACCTGGGCATCTTCGACTATTCGAAGGAGTCCAAGGCCAAGTGTGAAGCCTTCGCGGCCGCCCGCGGCCTGACGCTGCACATCGAGCGGGTGGCGGATACGGTGGGCGCGCCGATCCCGGTGGTGCAGCAGGCCACGCGGCGCCCGACCTGCTCGGCCTGCGGCCTCTCCAAGCGGTACCTGATGAACCGGGCCGCGCTCCAGCACGGCTACCCGGTGGTGGCCACCGGCCACAACCTGGACGACGAGGCCGCCACGCTCTTCGGCTCGGTCATGCACTGGCAGACCGACGCGCTGCCGCGGCAGTCGCCCGCGCTGGCCTCGACCCATCCGAAGCTGGTCCGCCGCGTGAAGCCGCTCTACCGCCTGTCCGAGCTGGAGACCGCCGCCTTCGCCTTCCTGCGCGGCATCGATTACATCGTGGAGGAGTGCCCGTTCGCCAAGGGCGCGACCTCGATCGCGCACAAGCAGGTGCTGGATCGGCTCGAGGAAGCCTCGCCCGGCTCCAAGCACAACTTCCTGTTCGGGTTCCTCGAGAAGGCCCGCCCGGCCTTCGAGAAGATCGAGACCGTCGAGCTCCTCGAGTGCACCTCCTGCGGGCAGGTGACCACCGGCGCGATCTGCGCCTTCTGCAAGCTCGCCGATCTGGTCAAGCGTCGCACGTCAACATCGTCAACATGAACCCTTCGACTAGGAGATAGCCATGCAGAACGCGGTGATCGTCGGCGCGGTCCGTACCGCCGTCGGCCGGAAGAACGGCAAGCTCGCGGGCTATCGTCCGGACGACCTCCTGGCCGACACGCTCAAGGCCCTGGTGGCGCGCGTGAAGATCGACCCGAGCGAGGTCGAGGACGTGGTGATGGGCTGCGTGGACCAGGTGGGCGAGCAGGGGTTCAACATCGCCCGCAACGCGGCCCTCATCGCCGGGTTTCCACTCGACGTCTGCGGCACCACGCTCGACCGCATGTGCGGCTCCGGCCAGCAGGCGGCCAACTTCGCGGCCATGGGCGTGATGTCCGGCCAGTACGAGTGCGTGATCGCGGGTGGCGTGGAGAACATGAGCCGCGTGCCGATGGGCTCGAACGGCATGGGCCCCGGCGACGGGCCGCTCTCCCCGCGGCTCCAGGCGCTCTACAACATCATCCCGCAGGGGCTCTCCGCCGAGATGATCGCCGAGCAGTGGGGCATCAAGCGCGAGGAGCTCGACGAGTACGCCGCCCAGAGCCACGAGCGGGCGGGGCGGGCCATCGCGGAGGGGCGCTTCAAGCGGGAGATCGCGCCGCTCACGCTGGCCGACGGCAGCGTGTTCGACACCGACGAGGGCGTGCGGGTGCCCGTGAACCGGGAGAAGATGGCGGCGCTCGCGCCGTCCTTCAAGCCCGACGGGGTGGTGACCGCGGCCAACTCCTCGCAGATCTCGGACGGCGCCGCCGCGCTGCTGATCATGTCCGAGACACGGGCCAAGGCGCTGGGGCTCACCCCGCGCGCCCGGATCGTGGCCACCGCGCTGGCCGGCGTGGATCCCACCATCATGCTGACCGGCCCCATCCCGGCCACCCAGCGGGTGCTCAAGAAGGCGGGGATGAAGCTCGACCAGATCGACCTGTTCGAGATCAACGAGGCCTTCGCCGCGGTGGTCCTGGCCTGGGAGCGCGAGCTGCACCCCGACATGAGCCGCGTCAACGTCAACGGCGGCGCGATCGCGCTGGGCCACCCGCTCGGCTGCTCGGGCGGCAAGCTGATGACCACGCTGCTGCACGAGCTGGAGCGCACCAAGAAGCGCTTCGGGCTGCAGACCATGTGCATCGGCTTCGGGCAGGGGATCGCCACCATCATCGAGCGCGTGTAGCTGGCGCCTGCGCCTGAGCGCCCGCACTTGGCTGGCGCGAGACATTCAACGGCCGTCCGGGGGGTTCCCGGGCGGCCGTGCTCTTTCTGCGGCCGGTGGCCCGGCACGTTCGCATTTTTTGCTTGACGGAGTTTCGCAGGGGCCTCGTGGTGTGTTGAGTGTGTGTGGGGAACTCGCCATGGAGACACGCCCACCGGAAGTACCCGCCCCGTTGCAGCCCTCGCAGCCCGTGCCGCCGCATCTCGCGGACCTGGATCGCCTGGGCGACCAGATCGCCGAGCTCTCGGCCCACCTCGAAGCGGCGACCGCCCGGCTCCTCGCGCTCATCCGCGAGTTCGACGCCCGCGAAGGCTGGGCCAACGGCTTCCGCTCCTGTGCCGAGTGGCTCGCCTGGCGCATCGGACTCGCCCCCGGCGCCGCCCGCGAGCATGTCCGCGTAGCCCGCGCCCTCGGGACGCTGCCGGCCCTGGCGGAGGCGCTGGCGCGCGGAGAGCTCTCCTACGCCAAGGTGCGCGCCCTGACCCGCATCGCGACCCCGGAGACTGAGGGGCGCCTGCTCGCGGTGGGGCGCGCGGGCACGGCGGTCCACGTGGAGAGCATCGTGCGGGGCTGGCGCCGACTGGACCAGCAGGCCGAAGCGCGTGAGGCCACGCGGCAGCACGCGGGCCGCGCCCTGCACGTCTACCAGGATGAGGACGGCACCGTGGTACTACGTGGGAGGCTGACGCCGGAGGCGGGCGCACTACTCCTGCGGGCCCTGGACGCCGCCCGCGAAACGCTCTACCAACGGTGCCGCGCCAGCGAGGCCGCCGTACCGGCCACCGACCCGGCGTCGGAGACCCCGACCCGGCCGCAGCAGCAGGCGGACGCGTTGGCCCTGCTGGCCGAGGCCGCGCTGCATCACGAGCTCGATCCCGGAGCCACAGGGGAGCGCTATCAGGTGGTGGTCCACGTGGATGCCGCCGTCCTGGCGAATGCGGCCCAGCCCGGACAGTCGGAGCTGGAAGAGCGGCCCGCACGTTCCCGCGGGAACGTCGCAGCGGCTGGCGTGCGACGCAAGCCGGGTGGTGATGCGGCACGATGAGGACGGGCGGGTGGTGGAAGTCGGAGCTCGAACCCGGACGATTCCTCCGGCGCTACGGCGGGCATTGCAGCATCGGGACAAGACCTGCCGCTTCCCGGGCTGCACTGTTCGGATCGCCGAGGGGCATCACGTGCGCCATTGGGCCCACGGGGGCCCAACGAAACTATCGAATCTGGCGCTCCTCTGTCGCCGCCATCACCGCGCAGTGCACGAGGAGGGCTACCAGGTCGAGCGTGGGCCCGACGGGACCCTCCAGTTCCGACGGCCGGATGGTCGGCCGTTGCCCAACGTACCGGTACCGGCGGCGGTGCCCGCCGATCCGGCCGGAGCAATCCGGGCACAGAACGTCGCGCAGGGCCTCAAGCTTCATGCGCGCACGGGGCTCGCACCGTGGTTCGGGGAGCGGCTGGACGTGCGCTGGGCGATCGACGTCCTGCATCCGCGCGCGAGGGGAGACGTTAGCCCATGATTCCGTGCGGTTGGCGCCGGGTCGTCGCTGCTCGATCGAACTGGAAACCACTGACGAGGGGGACTCATCAAAAGCACATGACGCCTGGTGTCCGTCTGCTCGCCGGTGTTGCGCTGATCGTGGTCCTGCCAGGGCTGGCGGCCTGCGATCGATCGCCCCAGGTGAGCGCGGGGCCCAAGCCGCCCGGGGTCACGGTGGTGGCGGTGGCGCAACGCTCGGTCCCGGTCTACGGCCAGTACGTGGGCCAGACGGAGGCGGTGAAGACCGTCGAGGTGCGCGCCCGGGTCGAGGGCTTCATCGAGCGGCAGGTGGCGCCCGACGGGGCCGACGTCAAGGCAGGGGATCTGCTCTTCGTGATCGATCCGCGCCCCTTCGAGGCCGCCCTCCGCCAGGCCGAGGCCAATGTCGCCCGCGACACCGCTCAGCTCCGCCAGGCGGAGGCCGCGCTCACGCAGCGCGAAGCCGACGTGCGGCAGGCGCAGGCCAATATCGACCGCGATCTCGCCCAGGTCGAGAATGCCGTCACGCAGGAGGGGCGCTACCGCACGCTGCTCCAGCAAGGGCTGGTGGCCCGCGAGCAGTACGACCAGATCCGGACCAACATGACCGCGCTCGAGGCCACCGTGCAGGCCGACCGCGCCGCCCTCGAGAACGCGAGAGCCGCGCTCGCCGCGTCCCAGGCGGCCATCGAGAACGCGCGGGCCTCGATCCGCGCCGACGAGGCCGCGGCCGATACCGCCCGGCTCCAGCTCGGGTACACGTCGGTCAAGTCGCCGCTGGATGGGCGCATGGGCCGCGCCGAGGTCCGGGTGGGAGCCTTCGTTGGAAAAGGCGAAGCCACGCTCCTCGCCACCGTGTCCACGCTCGATCCGATGTACGTCAGCTTCAGCGTGAGCGAGCGCGAGGCGCTGGCCGTGTGGGGGCGCCGCCGCGCGGAGATGCAGGCGCGGCCGGGCTCCTCCGGCATCACCATGACGCTGCCCGACGACAGCCCCTACCCCCACGACGGCCGGCTCGATTTCGTGGACCGCGCGGTGGATCCCCGCACCGGGACCCTCGCCCTGCGCGCCGCCTTCCCGAATCCGGCGCGGATGCTCCAGCCGGGGCAGTACGTGCGGCTGCGGATCCTCCTCGCCGACCGCCCCGATGCGCTCGTCGTGCCGCAGGCCGCGATCCAGGAGAGCCAGGGGTCGGCATCCCTCTTCGTGGTGGCCCCGGACCAGACGGTGCAGGCGCGCACGGTCCGGATGGGCCCGCGCGTGGGGCCGCTGTGGGTGGTCGAGGAGGGGGTGAAGCCCGGCGAGCACGTCGTCGTCAAGGGCCTCCAGCAGATCCGGTCCGGGATCCGCGTGGAGCCGACCCTGGAGGCGCTCCCGGCAACGCCCGGAAGCTGACCGCCGGTGTTCGTCAACTTCTTCATCGACCGCCCGATCTTCGCCTCCGTGCTCGCCATCGTCATCGTGGTGGCCGGCGCGGTGGCGATCCCGTTCCTGCCGATCGCGATGTTCCCCGAGATCACCCCGCCGCAGGTGGTCGTGACCGCCACCTATCCGGGGGCCAGCGCCGAGGTCGTGGAGCAGACGGTGGCCACGCCCATCGAGCAGCAGGTCAACGGCGTCGAGGACATGATCTACATGTCCTCCAGAAGCGGCAGCGACGGGACCATGACGCTCACCGTGACGTTCAAGGTCGGCGCGGACCTCGACATCGCGGCCGTGAACGTGCAGAACCGGGTCTCCATCGCCCAGGCCAAGCTTCCGGCGGACGTGACCCGGCAGGGGCTCACCATCACCAAGCAGAGTCCCGACCTGGTCGAGATCGTCGCCTTGATCTCGCCCGACGGGAGCCGCGACGAGCTCTTCCTGGCGAACTACGCCACGCTCCAGGTGGTGGACGTGCTGGCGCGGGTGCCCGGCGTGGGGCAGGTGACCGTGTTCAACGGGCGGGACTATGGCATGCGGCTCTGGCTGAACCCCGACCGGCTCGCCGGGCTCGGGCTCACCGCGGGCGATGTGGCCGATGCGGTCCGGGAGCAGAACCTGCAGGCCGCCGCCGGGCAGATCGGCCAGCCCCCGTCGCTGCCCGGCCAGCAGTTCCAGTACACCGTCACCACACGCGGGCGGCTCTCGACGCCGGCCGAGTTCGAGGACATCATCCTCCGCACCCGGTCCGACGGCTCGGTGCTCCGCGTGCGCGACGTCGCCCGCGTGGAGCTGGGCGCCCAGAGCTACGGGGCCTTCGGGCGAGTCGGCGGCTCGCCGGCGGCGCTCATCGGGATCTTCCAGCTCCCCGGCGCCAATGCCCTCGACGTGTCGAAGGGCGTGCAGGCCGCGGTGGCCCGGCTCGCGCCCAGCTTTCCGAGCGGCGTCACCCATACGCGCCCGTACAACACGACCGAGTTCGTCCGGGTCTCGATCGAAGAGGTCGTGCTGACCCTCCTCATCGCCATCGGCCTCGTCGTCCTCACCGTCTACGTGTTCCTCCAGGACTGGCGGGCCACCCTCATCCCGACCATGACGATCCCGGTGTCGCTCGTGGGCACCTTCGCGGTGATCAGCCTGTTCGGGTTCTCGATCAACACGCTGACGCTCTTCGGGCTCGTCCTCGCGATCGGGATCGTGGTGGACGACGCCATCGTGGTGGTGGAGAACACCCAGCGGCATCTCGAGGAGGAGGGGCTGGGCGCCCGCGAGGCCGCCCGGCGCGCGACCGCGGAGGTGGTGGGCCCGGTCATCGCCACCGCGCTCGTGCTGATGGCGGTGTTCATCCCCATCGCCTTCCTGCCCGGCATCACCGGCCAGCTCTACCGGCAGTTCGCGCTGACCATTGCGGTCTCGGTGGCGCTGTCCGCGCTGAACGCGCTCACCCTGACCCCGGCGCTCTGCGCGCTCCTCCTCCGGCCCGCCGGCGCGACCCGGAAGCGCTGGCTGGCCCGGACCTGGGACGCGGGCTTCCTCCGGCTCACCAATGGCTACGATCGGACCGTGCGGCGCATCGTCCGGCGATCGGCCCTCGCGGTGGTAGCGCTGCTGCTCCTGAGCGCCGCCGGTTACGGCCTGCTCCGCATCGTGCCCACCGGGTTCGCGCCCACCGAGGACCAGGGCTATCTCCTGGTCAACGTCCAGCTTCCCGACGCCGCCTCGGTCGAGCGCACCGACGCGGTGGTGCGTCAGATCGAGAAGATCCTGCTGGAGACGCCCGGCGTCGAGACCGTGGTGGCCATCGGCGGGCGCAGCTTCATCACCGGCGTCAACGGCCCGAACGTCGCCTCCCTCTTTCCGCGCCTCACGCCCTGGTCGAAGCGGAAGACGCGTGAGCTCCAGGCCGGCGCGATCCTGGGCCGCCTGCGCGCGCGCCTCGGCAGCATCCAGGAGGCCTCCATCGTCGTCTTCCCGCCGCCGCCCGATCCGGGGCATCAGCTCGGGCGGCGGGTTTCAGTTCGAGCTGCAGAGCGTGGCCGGCGGCTCGCTCCAGGAGCTCGACGTGACCGCGCGCAAGATCATGGACGCGGCCCGCCAGCGGCCGGAGCTGGCCGCGACCTTCACGGGATTCCGGCCGGGCGTGCCGCAGCTCGACGCGCAGGTGGACCGCGCCAAGGCCAAGGCGCTCGGCATTCCGCTGTCGGACGTCTTCTCGAGCCTGCAGATCTTCCTGGGCTCGCTCTACGTCAACGACTTCAACGCGTTCGGGCGCGTGTACCGGGTGCAGCTTCAGGCCGAGCCGAGCTTCCGCGCCTCGCCCAGCGACGTCGCGCGGCTCTATGTCCGGAGCCAGCCCGGCACGAGCGGGCAGCCCGCGCAGATGGTGCCGCTGAGCACGCTCGTCACGGTGAAGCCGATCACCGGGCCCGACACGATCTCCCACTACAACCTGTACCGGACGGCGGAGATCGCGGGCGACACCGCGCCCGGGGCCAGCTCCGGTCAGGCCATCGCGGCCATGCAGGACGTGGCGCGCAGTGTGATGCCGGCGGGCATGTCGTATGAGTGGACGGGCCTCGCCTACCAGGAGCTCGAGGCGGGCAGCCGGGCGGGATTCGTCTTCGCGCTCTCCGCGCTCTTCGTGTTCCTCGTCCTCGCCGCGCAGTACGAGAGCTGGCTCGTCCCCCTGGCGGTGCTCCTGGCGGTGCCGCTGGGCGTCCTCGGCGCCCTGGGCGCTCTCTGGCTCGGCGGGCTCGCCAACGACGTGTATGCCCAGATCGGCCTCGCGCTCCTCATGGGGCTGGCGAGCAAGAACGCCATCCTGATCGTGGAGTTCGCCAAGGAGCGCCGGGAGCACGGGGCCCCGATCCAGGAGGCGGCCCGCGAAGCCGCCCGCCTGCGCTTCCGGCCCATCCTGATGACGTCCTTCGCCTTCATCCTGGGCTCGCTGCCGCTGGTGTTCGCGACGGGGGCGGGCGCGGCCAGCCGGAACTCGATGGGCACCACGGTGGTGGGCGGGATGCTCGCGGTGACGGTGATCGGCGTGCTGCTGGTGCCGGCGTTCTACGTGGCGGTCGAGCGGCTCGCGGAGTCGCGCCGGCGGCCCATGAAAAAGGGCACCGAGGCTGTCGATCTGGCCTCCCCCCGTTCGACTGACTAGCAGAGCCACCACCGAGGAGGAGGGGACGATGATCAAGGGCCTGCGCGGCGCGACGATCTGGAGCGAGGACCTGGACAAGCTGCTGCCGTTCTACCGCGATCTGATGGCCCTGCCGGTCGCGATCCAGATGCCGGGCTTCGTGGTGCTCGGCGAGCGGGGCGCGCCGACGCTCGCGCTGGGCACCCACAGCGAGGTGCACGGGCGCAACCTGGACCCCGCGCGGCACATGGTGGCCCTCGGGAGCGACGACGTCGACGCGGACTGGACGCGGCTCGCGGCCGCGGGTGTGGAGTTCGTCGAGCGTCCGACGGACTATGGCCAGCTCCGGATCGCGACCCTGAAGGACCCGGAGGGCAACATGATCCAGCTCCTGCAGCCCATCGCGGGGTGAGGCGATGAAGATCTTCTACGGCTGGGTGATCGTCGGGGCGGGGATCGTCATCACCTGCGTCGGGTTCGGCGCGATGCTCACGCTCAGCATCTTCCTGCAGCCCATGGCCGCGGCGATGGGGTGGTCCCGCACGGGCATCGCGGCGGCCGCGCTGCTCAACTTCCTCTGCATGGGCCTCGGCGCGTTCATGTGGGGCGCGCTCTCCGACCGGTTTGGCACGCGCGCCGTCGTCCTGTGCGGCGGTGGCCTGCTGGGCCTCGGGATGGTCCTGGCGAGCCAGGCGACCACGCTCCTCCAGTTCCAGCTCCTGTACGGGGTGGTCGTCGGCGTGGCCACCGGGAGCTTCTACGCGCCGCTGATCTCGACCACGACGCGCTGGTTCACGGAGCATCGCAGCCTCGCGGTCGCCCTCGTCTCGGCGGGGTTGAGCGTCGGCTCGACGGTGATGGCGCCGCTCTCGCGCTGGCTCATCACCAGCTACGACTGGCGCATCGCGATGTGGGTCATCGGCGATCTCGTGTGGCTGGTGGTCATTCCCGTCGCGTTCCTCGTGCGCAACCCGCCGACGTCGACGGCGGCCGCCGCCCCGGGCGCCGCGGCCGGCCCCGATCTCACGATCGGGCAGGTGGTGCGCACGCCGCAGTTCGCCGCCATCGCGCTCACCCACTTCGCGTGCTGCGCGGCGCACTCCGGGCCCATCTTCCACATGGTCACCCACGCGATCGACCGCGGAGTGCCCGCGATGGCCGCCGCCACGGTGCTGAGCGTGGCCGGCCTGGCGTCGCTCAGCGGGAAGATCGGCTGCGGGATCTTCGCCGACCGCGTCGGGGCGAAGCGAACGCTCGTGGCCGGCCTCGCGCTGCAGGCGGCCGCGATCAGCCTCTACCTGTTCACCGGCGGCCTGGGGAGCTTCTACGCGCTCGCGCTGGTGTTCGGCTTCGCCTACGGCGGCGTCATGCCGCTCTACGCCATCGTCGTGCGCGAGTACTTCGGCGAGCGGATCATGGGCAGCGCGTTCGGGGCGGTGTCCCTCGCGGCCACCCTCGGCATGGCGGGCGGGCCGTGGATCGGCGCCTACCTGTACGACACCCTCGGCAGCTACGCGTGGATGTTCATCGGCTCGTCCGCGATCGGCCTCGGGGCGGTGGCCATCGCGCTGACGTTCCGGCCGCCGCGCGTGGTGGCGCCGCCGCGGCTCACCCCGCGCGGCGACGTCCTGACATAGCGGTCGAGCGTGGTGATCTGGCCAATTTCGCCTGGCCGGTGTAGGTATCGCCAGCAATCACACAGTAAGCACACGGATCGCTTGACCCCTTGTCGTATCGGCGCCTAGTCTCGCCCAGGCGCTGTCTCGACGCGCTATCCGGAAGAGGAGGTCAATCTTTTTTCTCGCAGTTTTGGCCAGGGTCGCGCCGCTGCTACGCGCCCCCACACATCGCTCATGCCGAGACATGTCCTTCCATGGGCTAAGGCCCGCGTCCACAGGGAGACCTCAATGCACACGAAGTCAGGCTTGCGAATTACGATGGTCGCGGCTCTCGTGATGGTCGTGGTGTTGCGGTGTACTGATGTCGGGCATCTATGCAAAAGCTGGCTCGGACAACGGCGCCTGCTCAAACCAAACCCTCAAGGGCGATTACGGATTCGCCATCGAAGGTCTAATCCTCGCTGCACCCGGAGTCACCCTCCCGCTCCGCGGGGTAGCCATGACTCACTTTGATGGCAAGGGCCACCTGAGCCAGGTGGACCACGTCGTGGCCAATGGCCAGCCGCCAGCCGAGGAGTGGACGTTCGGCAGCGGCCCGTATCACGTCAATTCCGATTGCACCGGGACAGCGCAGATCAATATCCCCGGGAGTCCATTTTCTCCCGTGATTCTGCACCTGGTGGTGGTCCGACAAGGCAAAGAAATCCGCACCGTGGTCGAAGGGAATGCCTCCACCAGCGTCGGTATAAAGGTCGACTAGTCGATCCAACACCCGGGACGCCCTCGTCGGCGAGGGCGTCCCGGGTGTTCTCTTCGGGCCGGATCGAGCCCCTAGCGCGGGCGAGCGG
>CAVVEU010000022.1:0-25272 GCA_963747235.1 uncultured Candidatus Rokubacteria bacterium | reverse complement strand
GTCCGCGCCCTTGCCCAGGCGCACGCGCAGCGACTGATGCCCGGGCGTGTGGCCGAAGGTGGGGAAGAGGATCACGCTGCCGTCGCCGAACACGTCGTGCTCGCCGTCCACGAGCTGGTAGTCGAGGGGGTGGTCGAAGTCGATCGGGCTCGGGTTGTAGCCGGGGGCGAAGCCGGGTCGCCGCGCCGCGTCCATCTCCGCCTTCTGCACCAGGAAGGTCGCGCGCGGGAAGAACTCGTTGCCGCCGCAGTGGTCGAAGTGCAGGTGCGAGTTGGCCACGTGCGTGACCTCGTCAGGCCGGAGGCCGAGCAGGCCGAGCTGGGGCACCACGTCTTCACCTTCCTTCGACTTCACAACGAGGCGCTTGGCGCGCTCCGCGCCCATGCGCCCGATCGGATCCACGCGGGCCTGCGCGTGGATGCCGGTGTCGAAGAGCAGCCGGCCGCGGGGATGCGCGACCAGGAAGGTCATGACCGGGACCGTCCACGGCTGCCCCGCCGGGAGATCGTCCAGCATGCTGGCCCGGTCCAGCTCGATGTAGCCGCCGCAGAGCGCGAAGAGTTGGATCACGGCGGTACGATAGCCCGTCTCGAGGCGGTTGTCAGGTGGAAATGCATCCGCTAGCATGACGCCCGATGCGCGTCGAGACGCTCCTCCCGCTCGGCAAGCTCGACCCCGGCCTTCGCGCCGCGGAGACGCCGCTCGACCTCGGCCGCGTGATCGAGGACGCCCGGCTCGTCGAATCGCTCGGCTACGACGGCCTCGCGGTCGAGGAGACCAAGGTGGACCCGTACGTGGTCATGGCGCTGGCCGCGGCCGCGACCACGCGCCTCCGTCTCACCACCGCGGTGGCGATGGCGTTCCCGCGCAGCCCCACCATCACCGCGATGTCGGCGTGGAACATCCAGAAGCTCTCGCGCGGGCGCTTCGTGCTGGGGCTGGGCAGCCAGGTGCGGGGGCACATCACGCGGCGCTTCGGCCTGCCGGACCGCCCGCCCGGCCCGTGGATGCGCGACTACGTCCGGGCGGTGCGCGCGGTGTGGACGGCGTGGCAGCAGCGGACGCCGCTCGCCTTCGAGAGCCCGCACTACAACCTGAGCCTGATGGTTCCGCTCTTCGACCCGGGACCGATCGAGCACCCGGACATCCCGATCCACGTGGCCGCGGTGAATCCGACGATGTGCCGCTTCGTGGGCGAGGTGGCCGACGGCCTGCGCCCGCACCCGGTGTGCACGCCGCGCTACATCCGCGACGTCATGCTGCCCGCGATGCGGGCGGGCGCCACCGCGGCGGGACGCAGCCCCGCGCTCGCCGTCGCGATGAAGCCGCTGATCTGCGCGGCGCCCGACGAGGCGACGCTGGCCGCGCGGGTGCCGGACGTGCGGGCGCGGGTGGCCTTCTATGCCTCCACCCCGGGCTACCGCGCCGCCTTCGAGGTGCACGGCCTGGGCGACCTGGCCGCCGAGCTGGCCGTGCTGTCGCGGGCCCAGCGCTGGGAGGAGATGCCGCCGCGGATCACTGACGAGGTGCTGCACACCTACGCGGTGGTGGGGACCTACGAGCAGATCGGCCGGAAGCTCGTGGACCGCTACCGGGGCCTCGTCACCGACGTGGAGTTCAGCATCCCCGCCGGCACCCGGGGCGAGCAGGGCATCCTGCGCGAGCTGGTCCAGGAGATCCGGCGCGAGACGGTGTGAGGGTGGCCGGGGTCACCGGGAGCACGACCCCGTCTGAGCGGCCGGCCTAGCCCCGGTAGTTCTCGTTGGGCCGCTTCATCTCGAAGATCTCGTGGATGTAGGAGTACTGGTGGCCGGCGAGGCGGCCGACCGGCTTGAGGCGCGCCACGTCGATGCGCCCGGTGGCCGCGTCGTAGACGTCGTCGCGCACGTGGAAGTAGACGATCTCGCCCAGCACGAGGCTGTGGGGCCCGCGCCCGACCGGGATGACCTGGGCCACGCGGCACTCGAGGCTGACCGGGGCCTGGACCACGCGCGGCGAGCGCACCCGCACGCCGGGGGCGGCGGTGAGGCCGGTGAGCGCGAACTCGTCCACCTCGGGCGGGTACTCGCCCGAGCTCAGGTTCATCTGCTCGGCGCGGTCGTCGTCCACGATGTTGACCACGAAGTCGCCGGTGTGCTCGGCGTTCCGCACGGTGTCCTTGCGATCCTTCTCGCGCGGGCCCGACGAGAACGCGATGGTCGGCGGGTCCCCGCAGACCCCCATGAAGAAGCTGAAGGGGGCGAGGTTGTTCACCCCGTCCGCGCTCACCGTGGAGACCCACGCGATCGGCCGCGGCACCACGCAGCCGATCAGCAGCTTGTAGGTGGACTCGGACTTGAGAGTCTTGGGATCGAGCTCCATGACGGTCGTCTTCTCCTCGAGATGAAGGGGGTTACTTGCCGCCGCTGATCTGCTCGATGGGCCGTCGCCCGCCGAGCCGCCCGGAGAGCTTGCGCCAGCCGGTCACCGTGCGCAAGCGCCAGCGCTCGAGGAACAGGTACACGACCGGCGTGGTGTAGAGCGTGAGGAGCTGGCTCAGCAGCAGGCCGCCCACGATGCTGACGCCCAAGGGGCGGCGCAGCTCGGAGCCGGTGCCGGTGCCGAGCGCCAGGGGCAGGGCGCCCAGCAGCGCGGCCATGGTGGTCATGAGAATCGGCCGCAGCCGGCGCAGGCAGGCCTCGTGGATGGCCTCGCGGGGGGCGCGGCCCTCGCGGCGCTCGAGATCGAGCGCGACGTCGATGACCATGATCGCGTTCTTCTTCACGATGCCGATCAGCAGGATGATGCCGATGATCGCGATGATGGACAGGTCCATCCGGCAGGCCATGAGGGCCAGCAGCGCGCCCACGCCGGCCGACGGCAGGGTGGAGAGGATCGTGAGCGGGTGCACGTAGCTCTCGTAGAGCATGCCGAGCACGATGTACACCGCGACCAGGGCGGACAGGATGAGCAGGGGCTGGGTGGAGAGCGAGTCCTGGAAGGCCTGGGCCGCGCCCGCGAACTTGCCGCGGACGCTCGCGGGCAGCGCCATGCGGCGCCCCGCCTCCTCGACCGCGACCACCGCGTGGCCGAGCGCCACGTCGGGAGCCAGGTTGAAGGAGATGGTCACGGACGGGAAGAGCCCCTGATGGTTCACCTGCAGGGGCGCCGCGGTCGGCTGGAAGCGGGTCAGCGCGGTGAGCGGCACCGTCGCGCCGGTCTGCGAGCGCACGTAGATCGCGGAGAGCGCCTCCGGACTCTGCCAGAACTGGGGCGCCAGCTCCATCACCACGTGGTACTGGTTGAGCGCGGTGTAGATCGTCGAGACCTGGCGCTGCCCGAACGCGCTGTACAGCGTCTCGTCGATGAGCCGGGTGCTCACTCCGACCCGGGCCGCGGTGTCCCGATCGATGGTGAGCGGCACCTGCAGGCCCGCGTCCTGCTGGTCGCTCGAGACGTCGCGCAGCTCGGGGAGCGCGCGGAGTGCCTGGAGCATGCGCGGGGCCCACTGGCTCAGATCTTGAAGACGGTCGGCCTGCAGCGTGTACTGGTACTGGGCATTGCCGATCCGTCCGCCCAGCCGGATGTCCTGCACCGCCTGGAGATAGAGGGTGGCCCCCGGCACCCGCGCGAGCTTCGGCCGGAGCCGCGTGATCACCTCGTCGGCGGTGGCGTCCCGCTCCCGGCGCGGCTTGAGCGCGATGAACATGCGCGCGGTATTGACGGTGGTGCCGCGGCCACCGCCCCCGCCGGTATAGGCGGTCACGGTGGCGACCGCCGGATCGGCCTGCACGATCGCGGCGAGCTGGGACACCTTCTGGCGCATGGCCTGGAAGGAGATGTCCTGGGAAGCTACCACCCCACCGCTGAGCCGGCCGTTGTCCTGCTGGGGGAAGAAGCCCTTCGGGATCACCACGAAGAGATAGACGGTCAGCGCGCAGGTGAGTGCGGCGATGGCCAGCACGGTGCCCGGATACGTGAGGGCCCAGCCGAGTGAGCGCTCGTAGCCGCGGGCCACCCCGCCGAAGACGCGCTCGCCGCCCCGGTAGAAGCGGCCGCGGGTCCGGCCCTCGTGGGAGCGGAGCAGGAGGGCGCACATCATGGGGGTGGTGGTGAGCGAGACCACCAGCGAGACGAGGACCGCGATGGAGAGCACCATCGCGAACTCGCGGAAGAGTCGCCCGATGAGGCCGCCCATCAGGAGGATGGGGATGAAGACCGCCACCAGCGAGATGCTGATCGACAGGACCGTGAAGCCAATCTCGCGGGCTCCCGTGATCGCGGCCTCGAGCGGGGGCATGCCCTGCTCGAGGTGGCGCATGACGTTCTCCACCACCACGATGGCGTCGTCCACCACGAAGCCGGTGGCCACCGTGAGCGCCATCAGCGACAGGTTGTCCACGCTGTAACCCAGCACGTACATGAAGGCGAAGGTGCCGATGAGGGACACCGGCACCGCGACCCCCGGGATGGCGGTGGCCCGCCCGTCTCGCAGGAACAGGAACACCACGAGCACCACCAGGGCCACCGAGACCATCAGGGCGTGCTCCACGTCGGACACCGAGGCGCGGATCGTGACCGTCTGGTCCAGGACCGGAGTGAGGCTGACGTCGGCGGGCAGGAGCGCGTGCAGCTCGGGCATTGCCTCGCGGATGTGGTCCACCGCCTCGATGATGTTGGCGCCGGGCTGGCGGAAGATGATGATGAGCGCGGCGGGCTGGCCGTTGGCGAGGCCGACCGCGCGCAGGTCCTCGACCGAGTCGCGCACCTCGGCCACGTCCGACAGTCGCACCGCGGCCCCGTTGCGCCAGGCCACCAGCAGCGACCGGTACTCCTCCGCGAACCGGAGCTGGTCGCTGGTCCGGATCTCCCACGCTCGCTCGGGGCCGTGGATCTGGCCCTTCGGCCGGTTGACGTTGGCGCTGGCCAGCATCGCCCGCACGTCCTCGAGGCCGATGCCGTAGCGGGCGAGGGAGTGGGGATTGAGCTCCACCCGCACCGCGGGCAGCGAGCTGCCGCCCACGAACACCTGACCCACGCCCTCGAGCTGGGCCAGCTTCTGCTGGAGGATGGTGGAGGCCAGGTCGTAGAGCTGCCCGGTGCTCAAGGTGGGCGACGTCAGCGCGAGGATCATGATCGGCGCGTCGGCCGGGTTCACCTTCCGGTAGGTGGGATTGCTGGGCAGGTTCGAGGGGAGCTGGCCGGTCGCCGCGTTGATGGCGGACTGCACGTCGCGCGCGGCGCCGTTGATGTCGCGCGAGAGATCGAACTGCAGCGCCACGCTCGTCGAGCCGAGGAAGCTCGTGGACGTCATCTCGGTGACCGCGGCGATGCGGGTGAACTGCCGCTCGAGCGGAGTCGCCACCGCGGAGGCCATGGTCTCCGGGCTCGCCCCGGGCAGGCCGGCCGAGACGTTGATGGTCGGGAAGTCCACCTGGGGCAGCGGGGCCACCGGCAGCAGCCGGAAGCCGATGATGCCCGCCAGCACCAGCGCGAGGGTCAGCAGCGTGGTGCCGACCGGCCGGCGGATGAACGGCCCGGAGAGGTTCACGGCCGGGACGGCTCGGCGGGCGCACCCGCGGGGACCACGCGGCGGCGGGCTCCGCGGGAGGCGAGGCGGTCGAAGGCCAGGTAGATGACCGGGGTGGTATAGAGGGTCAGGAGCTGGCTCATGATGAGGCCGCCCACGATCGCCACCCCGAGCGGCCGGCGCAGCTCGGAGCCCACGCCCTGGCCGAGCGCGAGGGGGACACCGCCCAGCAGCGCGGCCATCGTCGTCATCAGGATCGGCCGGAAGCGGAGGAGGCAGGCCTGGTAGATGGCCTCGGGCGCGGGCTTGCCCTCGGTGCGCTGCGCATCGAGGGCGAAGTCGATCATCATGATGGCGTTCTTCATCACGATCCCGATGAGCAGGATGATGCCGATCAGCGCGATGACGCTCAGGTCGAGGCGCGCGGCCATCAGCGCGAGCAGCGCGCCCACGCCGGCCGAGGGCAGGGTCGACAGGATCGTCACCGGGTGAATCCAGCTCTCGTAGAGCACGCCGAGCACGATGTAGACGCAGACGACCGCGGCCAGGATCAGGAGGGGCTCGTTGGCGAGCGAGGCCTGGAAGGCCCGCGCGGCGCCCTGGAAGCTGGTCTCGATGCTCGCGGGCATCTTCAGATCGCGGCGGATCGCGTCGATGGCGTCGACGCCCGCGCCCAGCGAGAAGCCGGGAGCGAGGTTGAACGAGATGGTCACGGCCGGGAACTGGCCCTGGTGGCTCACCAGCAGCGGAGTGGCGCGCTCCTCGAGGGTGGTGAACGTGGAGAGCGGCACCTGCCCGCCGGTGCTCGAGCGCAGGTAGATCTGCTGCAGCGCGGCCGGGCTCTGGCGGTACTCCGGCTTGACCTCGAGCACGACGCGGTACTGGTTGAGCTGGGTGAAGATGGTGGAGATCTGCCGCTGGCCGAACGCGTCGTAGAGCGCGTCGTCGATCATCTGGGGCGTGATGCCGAGCCGCGCGGCGGTGTCACGGTCGATGCGGACCGAGGTCTCGAGCCCCTGGTCCTGCTGGTCGCTCGCCACGTCCCGGAGGCCGGGCAGCGCGCGGAGGCGCTCGACCATCCGGGGGGCCCAGGCGTTGAGCTCGGCGACGCTCGGGCTCTCCAGGCTGTACTGGTACTGGGTGCGGCTCACCCGGTCCTCCACCGTCAGGTCCTGCACCGCCTGGAGGTAGAGGGTGATGCCGGGCACCTCGGCCAGGCGAGGCCGCAGGCGCTCGATGACGTCGCGTGCGCTGACGCCGCGCTCCTCGAGCGGCTTCAGCGTGACCAGCATGCGGCCGCTGTTGAGCGTGACGTTGGTGCCGTCGATGCCGATGAAGGACGAGATGGTGTCCACCGCCGGGTCGCTCAGGATGGCGCGGGCGGCCGCCTGCTGCCGCAGGGCCATGGCGGGAAACGACACGCTCTGGGGCGCCTCCGTGATGCCGAGGATCACGCCGGTGTCCTGGAGGGGGAAGAGGCCCTTGGGCACCACCGTGTAGAGGAGCAGCGTGAGGCCGAGCGTGCCCACCGCGACCAGCAGGGTGAGGGGCTGGTGGTGCAGCACCACGCGCAGGGTGCGGGCGTAGAGATCGAGGACGCGGTTGAACACCGCCTGCGAGGCACGCGCCACCCGGCTGGTCTCGTGCTCCTCGCGCCGGCGCAGCAGCTTGGCGCACAGCATCGGGGTGAGGGTCAGGGACACCGCGGCCGAGACCAGGATGGCCGCGCTGAGGGTGATCGCGAACTCGCGGAAGAGACGGCCCACGATGTCGCCCATGAAGAGGAGCGGGATCAGCACTGCGATCAGGGAGACGGTCAGCGAGAGGATGGTGAAGCCGATCTGGGCCGAGCCCTTCAGCGCGGCCTCGAGCGGCGGGTCGCCCGCCTCGATGTAGCGCGCGATGTTCTCGATCATCACCACCGCGTCATCCACCACGAAGCCGGTCGCGATGGTCAGCGCCATCAGCGAGAGGTTGTTCAGGCTGAAGCCGAGCCCGTACATGACCGCGAAGGTCCCGATGATCGAGACCGGCACCGCGATCGACGGGATGAAGGTGGCGGCCGGGCTGCCCAGGAACAGGAAGATGACGAGCACCACCAGGATCACCGCGAGCATCAGCTCGATCTGGACGTCGTGGACGGAGGCCCGGATGGTGGTGGTGCGGTCGCTCAGGATGGCGACCTTCACCGAGGACGGCAGGGTGGCCTGCAGGACGGGGAGGAGCTTCTTGACGCGGTCCACCACCTGGATCAGGTTGGCGCCCGGCTGGCGCTGGATGTTGACGATCACCGCCGGCTGATCGCCCATCCACGCGGCCTGGCGCAGGTTCTCCGCGTCGTCCACCGTGTCGGCCACGTCGGAGAGGTGCACCGGCGCGCCGCCCCGGTAGGCGATGACCAGATTGCGGTACTGCTCGCTCGAGACGAGCTGATCGTTCGCCCCGATGGTGAAGGCCTGGCGCGGGCCGTCGAGGCTGCCCTTGGCCTGGTTCACGCTGGCCGCCGCCACCGCCGCGCGCACGTCCTCGAGGCTCAGGGCGTTGGCGGCCAGGCGCGCCGGGTTGACCTGGATGCGGATGGCCGGCTTCTGCCCGCCGCTCAGGGTGACGAGGCCCACCCCGGGGAGCTGGGAGATCTTGGGCACGAGCCGGGTGTCGGCCAGGTCCTGGACGGTGGTGAGCGGTAGCGTGCCCGAGGTGAGGCCGAGGGTGAGGATGGGGGCGTCGGCCGGGTTGACCTTGCTGTAGATGGGGGGGTTGGGCAGATCGTTGGGCAGGAACGAGGTGGCCGCGTTGATCGCGGCCTGCACCTGCTGCTCGGCGATGTCGAGCGCCAGGTTCAGGTCGAACTGCAGCGTGATGACGCTGCTGGTGGACGAGCTGGTCGACGTCATCTGCTTGAGCCCCGGCATCTGGCCGAACTGCCGCTCGAGCGGCGCGGTGACCGCGGAGGCCATCACGTCGGGGCTCGCGCCCGGATAGAACGTCTGCACCTGCATGGTCGGGTAGTCGACCTGCGGCAGCGCGGAGACGGCCAGCAGCCGGTAGGCGACGATGCCGGCCAGGATGATCGCGGCGGTGAGGAGCGAGGTGGCGACCGGCCGGAGGATGAACGGCCGGGAGGGGTTCATGTCCCCTTGCGCGGCGCCGGGCGCTCACCGCGGGCCGTGGGCTCCACGCGCGAGCGCTCCTGCACCTTGTCGGCCCCGTCGACGATGAGCGCGTCGCCCGCGGCCACGCCTGCGCGCACCGCGGTGACGCCGGCCTCGCTGGGCCCGGGCGTGACCTTCCGCAGCTCGACCGTCTTGTCCGGCTTCACCAGGTAGACGAACGGGCCTTGAGCGCCGCGCTGGATCGCCTCGTTCGGCACCAGCACGACGCCGCGGAGCGAGTCCACCAGGATGCGGGCGTTGACGAACTGGTTCGGAAACAGCGAGCCGTCACCATTGACGAACGACGCCTTGAGCTTGACGGTGCCGGTCGCGGCGTCGATCTGGTTGTCCACCGCCACCAGGATGCCGGACGCCAGCTTCGTGCGGCCCTCGCGATCGTAGGCGTCCACCGGGATGGGCCCGCCCGCGCGCTGGCGGGCGAGCACCGGCGGCAGGTTGTCCTGGGGGATCGTGAACAGCACCGCGATCGGCTCCACCTGGGCGAGCACGACGAGCCCGCCCGCATCGTTGGCGTGGATCATGTTGCCGGGATCCACGAGACGGAGCCCGGCGCGGCCGGTGATGGGGGCGTTGATGCGCGTGTAGGTGAGCTGCAGGCGAATGCTGTCGATCTGGCCCTGGTCGGCCTGGATGGACGCCACGAGCTGGGCGACCGCGGAGGCCTGGGTGTCCATCTGCTGCTGTGGGATGAAGCCGCCCTTGACGAGGGTGCGGTAGCGCTCCAGATCCATCCGGGCATTGGCGAGCGCGGCCGCGTCCTTGGCGAGCTGCGCTTCCGCCTGGGTGAGCTGGGCCTGGAAGGGGCGGGGATCGATCTCGGCGAGCAGGTCGCCCTGCCGCACGATCTGGCCTTCCTGGAACAGCGTCCGCATGAGCTGGCCGTCCACCCGGCTGCGGACCGTGACGATGCTGAGGGGGGTGACCGAGCCGAGCCCGGTGAGGTAGACGCCGAGATCGCCGCTGCGAGCGGTGACGGTCACGACCGGGACCGGCCGGGGGCCGGCCGCGGGGGCCGCCGGCTGGGGGCGCTTGGGCCGGGCCACCGCGTAGTACGCGCCGGCGGCGATGACCACCGACAGGATGACGCAGATCACCCAGAACCGTCGGGCCCCTCCCGCCATGCCGCTTTCCCCCTCTCTCGATCGCTTCGCTTGTAGCATATTTCGACGGCGGGCCTGGACCCATCATTCGCGTGGATCCCCCACCCCGACGCGGCGGGCCACGCGCTCGGGCGTGCCCAGGTCCCACCAGGTCCGCGCCGGGATCTCCACGACGGCCAGGGGGATGTCGGCCGACGCGAGGACCGCGCGGGAGAAGTCCGCGGTGGGCGCGAAGAGGTAGGCCTGCTGCAGCGCGATGGTCTCGTACCGCGTGCCGGTGAACAGGTCGAAGCGGGTGAGCCGGTCGTGGAGCAGGGGCAGGCACGCGAGGCCCGCGTCCATGAGGGCGCCCACGGTGGTGGTGAAGACGGAGGTGTTGCACAGGGCGCGCCCGTGCAGCCGGCGCGCGAGCTCCGCGGGTGGCTTGTCGTGGAACGCGCGGACGCGATGGACCGGGCCGAGGCCGGTCCAGCCCACCGGCTCCCCGGGCTCGATCCACCCGCGCTCGGGCGCGGGCTCGGACGGGTGCACGCCCAGCAGCAGGAGCCACCCGGGATGCTCCCGGACGTACGCGCCGGCCGCGGCGACGTGGCTCATGAAGGCCGATTCCTCCACGATGAAGTGATTGGTGGGGAACACCGCGACCGCGGCCCCGGGGGCCCGGCTCCGGATCCAGTGCGCGGCCAGCAGCACGCCGGCCGCGGTGCCCCGGTCGCAGGGCTGGGCGAGCACCGTGATCGCGGGGTGCCCGGCGAGCTCACCCGCGACGTGGGCCGCGTGGCTCGCCTGGGTCACCGCGACGGTCCGCGACGGCGGGATCAGCCGAGCCACCCGATCCAGGGTGTGGCGCAGCAGGGTCTGCGAGTCGCCTTCGCCGCCGGCGAGGACGACCGCCCAGAGATCATTTCTCGAATCGAGCATGGGGTCGGCCTCCTCAGCCGCGGAACTCGACGAAGTCGAATGACGCCACGTCCACCCGGTAGAACCGGCTGCCGGGGACCGCGACGTCGAAGTAGGTGCGACCGTGCGCCGGGACGGCCTCGCCGATCGGCGCGACGACGCTGGCGACGTCGGTCCCGCTCGCATCGATCTCATGGATGCGCAGCGCGACGTTGACCGCGGAATCGCCGTAGTCGTTGTAGACGTAGCCGGTGATCCGGGCGCGGCCCGTCGCCCCCGGGCCGGCCGTCCACTCGACGTGGAAGAAATGATCGGCGAGCGCGCTCTCGTCGTCCGGGTCGAGGGACTTGACCACGGGCACCGACTCGTCCCAGTCGAGCCCGGTCTCGCTCCAGTCGGCGCGCGCCACGTGCGCGTCGAGTCCAGCCACGCCGAGCGCGGCCACCGCAAAGCTCGCCAGCATCACCTTGAGGATCCTGAACATGGACAGTCCTCCTCTGTTGGGGGTGGGGTGATCCGAGACCACGGGATCGAGGGGGGGCTAGCGAGCGGGCGGCGCGCGAGACGGGGCCGCGGAGGCCCAGACCCGGAGCGGGGTCCGCTCGGGCGTCGGGGTCAGGCGGGCGATGAGCGGGGCGAAGAGCGGGCGCCCGGTCGGCGCGGCCTCCGGCGCGTGGCCGGTCCCGGAGGCGATCAGCGTGACGATGGAATCGCCGTCGTCATCGTCGTAGATGCCCTGGATCCAGGTGGGATCCGGCGGGCTCGCGTGGGCGAGCCCGGGCAGCGCGACGGGCGCGAGCAGCAGCAGGACGATGAGGAGGTGCTTCATCAGGGGCGGGACGGCTGCATGAGCTGACGCATCTCCTCGCGGAGCTGGGTCATGCGCTCCTTGGCCTGAGCGGCGCGCGCGAGCTGCTCGGGCGTGAGCACGGCGCGGACTTCGAGCGCGGCCTGCGCGCCGTCCTGCGCGAGCTGGTCGCGGAGCTGGCCGATGCGCCCGAGCTGCGGTTGCAGATCGGCGGGCTGCAGCGGCCCGGGCGCCAGCAGCTTGGCGCCCAGCTCCTGCTGGGCCTGGCGGAGCTGCTCGATGAGCGGCCGCGTGCTCGCGCGGTGCGTGGACAGGATCCCGCGCACCTTCGCCTGCTGCTCCGGCGTCAGCGTGGCCGCGCGGATCATCAGCCACAGCTCGCCGTCCGCGCGGCCCATGGGCCCGTGCATGCCCCCGAGCGGAGCGCCGGGGCCGGGCGAGGGCGCCTGGGCGAGCGCCGCCGTCGCGGTCGAGGTGATCAGGAGCGCGGCGGTGAGGAGCGTTCGGATGGTCAGCGTGGTCGTCATGGTTCTCCTCCGGTGAGCGCCTGGTCGAGCTCCTGCGCCATGATCTCGAGGCTTGCGGCCGGATCCTCTGTCGTCGCACCCGGCGTCGTCGCGGTGGCGGGATCGCCGCTCACCGAGAACAGCGCGGCCGAGACGTCGGCCAGGATCGCGGCCACCTCGTGCGGCTGCATGGTGGGTGGCACCGGCGTCACCGCGCGCCACACCGCGACCTCGACCCAGATCAGCAGCGCGGCCGCGACGCCGGCGAGCCCAACGGTGGCGGGCAGCCAGCGCCGCCGCCGGGTGGGGGCGGGGCGCGTCCGGGGCTCGGGCGTGTCGCGCAGCACGCCGGTGATCAGGGCCAGCTCGCCGCGGATGCGCCGGTGCCGGGTCGCGCACGCCGCGCAGCCGGCCAGATGCGCGCGCTCGGCCACCGAGGCGAGCTCCACCTCGACGCGCTCCAGGGCGTGGTCGGAGAGGCAGCGGCTCATCGCGCGTCCTCGAGGCTCCGGCGCAGCGCGCGCATCGCCCGGAAGAGATGGCGCTTCACGCTGCCCGGGCTCAGCCCGAGCGCCGCCGCCACCGCGAGCGTGGGCTGCTCCTCGATGTGGCGGAGCGCGAAGACCTCCTGCTGGCGCCGCGGCAGGGCGCGGAAGGCGATCCAGATCCGCCGCCGGGTGTCCTCGCCGATCGCGACGTCGCTGGGCGCGGGCGTCAAAGCCGCCAGAGGCACCTCGTCGAGCCGGATGCCGCGCAGGCGGAAGCGCATCCAGCCGCCGGCCCGCCGCCGGTCGCGGCAGCCGTTGACCGCGACCCGGGTGAGCCAGGCGCCCCAGCTCGCCGGGACCTGGCCGAACCGCTCGGCCTCGTGCGCCTTCAGAAAGACGTCCTGCACCACGTCGTCGGCCTCCTGCGGGTCGCCCAGGAGGAGGCGACACAGGCGTTGGAGCCGCCCGTAGTGGGCGGCGATCGGCAGTTCCGGCCGGGGTGCGGGCTCCACGTCCCTCTGACGGGCGTTCCGCCCCCTCTCATCAGTCCTGACGAATGAAATCGGCGATGCGTTGACACGGGCATGCGGTCAATCGCGAAAGGCCCTGATTCGTCACACGGATAGACCGTATGAACGTCTTGTCCAGCGCCCGGATCGCCGTCCGCGCGCTCCGGGTCAACCTGCTGCGGAGCGCGCTCACCATGCTGGGCATCGTCATCGGCGTGGGCGCGGTCATCACCATGGTGGCGGTGGGTTCGGGCGCGCAGGCACGGGTGGCGGAGCAGATCCAGAGCCTCGGCTCCAACATGATCATCGTGCTCTCGGGCTCGGCGGTCTCGGGCGGGGTCCGCATGGGCTCGGGCAGCCAGCTCACCATCACCGACGACGACGCCTGGGCCATCCAGCGCGAGATCCGGACCGTCACCGCCGCAGCGCCCACCTCGCGCGGCGGCGCCCAGATCGTCTACGGCAACCTCACTGGGCCACGAGCGTCCAGGGGGTGACGGACGAATTCTTCACCGCCCGCGAATGGGATGTTGCCGACGGCCGGCTCTTCAGCCAGGAAGAGGTCGAGGGCGCGGCCAAGGTGGCGCTCATCGGCCAGACCGTCGCGGGCAACCTCTTCGGCGAGGGCGATCCCCTCGGCCAGATCATCCGGATCAAGAACGTCCCTTTCGGGGTGATCGGGGTGCTCCAGCGCAAGGGGCAGACCACCTTCGGCCAGGACCAGGACGACACGGTGCTGATCCCCCTCAGCACCGCCAAGAAGAAGGTGCTCGGCAGCAGCCAGGCCAACGCGCGCGCGGTGGGCTCCATCGCGGTCAAGGTGGGGGACGCGCGGGCCATGCAGGACGCCGAGCAGCAGATCCGCGGCCTGCTCCGCCAGCGGCACCGCCTGCAGGCCTTCCAGGACGACGACGTCGGGATCCGGAATCTCACCGAGGTGCTGCAGTCGCAGGAGGCCTCGTCGAAGGTGCTCACGTGGCTGCTGGCCGCCATCGCCTCGGTGTCGCTGCTGGTGGGCGGCATCGGCATCATGAACATCATGCTGGTGTCGGTCACCGAGCGGACGCGCGAGATCGGGCTCCGGATGGCGGTGGGCGCCCGCGGCTACGACATCCTGGTGCAGTTCCTGGTGGAGGCGGTGACCCTGTCGCTCATCGGCGGGGTCCTGGGCATCGCGCTCGGCCTGGGCGGCTCCTACGCCATCGCCTACTTCGCGCAGTGGCGCACCCTGGTCAGTGTCGAGGCGATGGGGGTCGCGTTCGCCTTCTCGGCCGCCGTCGGGGTCTTTTTCGGCTTCTATCCGGCCCGGAAAGCGTCCCGGCTCAACCCCATCGACGCTCTCCGGTACGAGTGACGGAAGAGAGGTATTAAAACCGCGCCGCGTATGCTAAATTGACCTCCTAGCCATCCTCTGCGTGGCTGGAAAAAGTCGAGGTCGGGGCGTGGCGAGCAAGGGCATCCAGGACCTGGTCGGGCAGGTGATGATCGACAAGGAGTTCCTCGCCGAGCTCGTGCGCGAGCCCGCGCGGGTACTGGCCGGGTTCGAGCTGACCCCGGACGAGCGGGCCGCGATCGAGCACGCCCTGGGCAGCACCACCAATGTCTCGGACCGGGACCGGGCACGCGCGCTGCAGAACGTCATGCTCAAGCGCTGGGCGACCTGAATGCGGGTGCCCGCCGGACGGAGCTGAGTGGCCAGCCTCCCCGAGATCGGCTTCCTCCGCCGGGTCCTGTACTTCAAGGACGTCGAAGAGCCGGTCCTTCTCGCCCTCTGGCCGAGCTTCCGCGAGCGTCGCCTCAAGAAGGGGGACGTGCTGTTCCGCGCGGGGGATCCGGGCGAGGAGCTGTTCCTGATCCGGGACGGCAGCATCGTCGTCTCCAAGCCGGTCACCGGCCGGGTGGAACAGGTGCTCTCGCGGCTCGCCTCCGGCGAGGTCTTCGGCGAGATGAGCGTCTTCGGGGCCGAACGCCGCCGCTCCGCCACCTGCCAGGCCGAGATCGACACGATGCTCTACAGCCTCGATCGCGACAGCCTCAACCGCTTCGTGACGGGCAGCCCCCTCGCCGCGGCCAAGTTCTTCCAGCAGATGGCGCAGGTCGCCTTCCAGCGGTTGCGCGACTCGTCCGATCTGGTGGCCGAAGTCACGCGCTGGGGGCTGGAGGCGACGGGCCTCGACATCGAGCACAAGTAGCGAGTCGGGACCCTCGATCGTGAACGAGGCGGGCGACAAGACCGCGGAGGGCAGGCCGAAGCGGACACGCATCGAGCTGCTGGTCCGCGAGCAGGACGGCGACGGCTTCGCGACGCAGGAGATCTCCAGCGCGGTCGCCTACCTCCACAGCCGGCCCCAGCGTATCCCCGACGCGGACTGGGAGATGGCGCGGCTGCCCTACGCGCCCCAGGGCGTCGTGACCTATGCGCTCAAGAACCGCCGCACCGAGCAGATCATCCAGATCACCGAGACCGAGAAGTTCCTGTGGGGGCAGATGGACGGGCGCGCCTCCCTCCAGGAGATCGCGACCTCGTACCTGCTCCACTACGGCTCCTTCGATTTCGAGATCATCCCGACCCTGATCGTCAAGCTGCTGCGGGCCGACCTGCTGACGATGCGGCCGGTCTCGCGCCTGCGCGCGGTGCTGGCCCGCAACCGGCGCAACCCGGCGGCCCGGGCGATGGAGGGCACGCTCCACGCGCTCGAGCGCCTGACCGTGACGAGCCGGCGCTCGCACCAGTTCTTCGAGCGCATGTACCGCTACGGCGGCTTCCTGCTGTTCACCCCGTGGGCCATCGCCGCGCTCGTGCTCATGGTGGGGCTCGGCATCCACAGCGGGATCAAGATCTGGCACAACCTGAGCGAGGTGACGCACGGGCTGGCCAGCCACCCCATCGTCGCCATCCTGCTCGTGAAGCTCGTGTTCTGGCTCACCGTGATCAACCACCAGATCATCCACGCGCTGGCCTGCATCCACTACAAGCGGCGCGTGCGCGAGTTCGGGTTCACGATCCTGCACGGCTTCATTCCGACCTTCTACGCGGACGTGACCGACATCTTCATGGCCAGCCGCCGGGCCCGCATCGTCAACGCGATGGCGGGGCCGCTCTTCCATCTCTTCCTGGGCGGCTTCTGCTTCTGGATCGCCACCCAGCTCCAGCCCGGGCTGATGCAGGGCTTCATCGCGGCCTCCGCGATCCTCCAGATCCAGTCGTTCTTCATCAGCCTCTACCCGTTCTGCTTCCTGGAGATGGACGGCTACCACATCCTGGTCGAGATGGTCGGGGTGCCCACGCTGAACCACGACTCGGTGCGCTTCGTGCGCGAGTCGCTCTGGCGGCGCATCCGCACCGCCACCCTGCTCACCCGCCAGGAGACGATCTGCCTCACGTATTTCGTGCTGTCGCTGGTGTCGATCGCGGGGTTCGTGCTGCTGAACGTCTGGTTGCTATCGAGCGCCGGGAAGTCGTAGCTCGCGCGAGTCCAGGCGAAGCCACGCGGGAAGTCCGCCGCACTGGGGGAGTGCGGGGGCCATTTCTGGGCCCCCGCATTAGATAGAGAAGTTCCCGTATCAGCCCACGCGCGCGGTGCGAGCGGACGGTCGTCCGCCCACTACCCACCGCCTCGGATCACGAGGGCGATCAGGCGGCCGACGGCGTCGCCGAGTGCTTCCGGTAGCTCGTGGGGCGCCTCCTCGAGGACGCGGCGTTGCTCGTCCTCGCTGAGCGCTTCCAGGCGGGCCTGGGCGCGCTGGCGCACCTCGGGCGCGAGCAGGCGCGCGATCTCGAGCACGAAGCGGAGCGCCTGCTCGGCGCGCTCCTGCGGGGAGGCGGCGCCCGCTCGCGCCGCCGCGCCCGCTTCGCGGAGCCGCCGGCTCAGGCGCACGCGCTGGCCGTGCACGTGGAGGAGATCGCCGGGCACCGGGCCCCACTCCAGCGCCAGATCGTCCGTCACCGCGGCGATGGCGGGGGCCAGCGCGGGCGCGCTCTCACGCGCGATCAGCTCGGCGAGCGCGCCGCGCCAGATCGGCGGCAGCGGCGCCGGCGCCGTCGTATCCGGCGCGGGGGCGGGCGATTCGAGGATCTCGCCGGCGCGATCCAGCACCAGCCGGTCCTCCAGCGGCCCGCCCAGGGCCCAGAGCGAGCAGATCACGCGGTCGCCGTCGCTCCGGACCACGCGCGGCTCCCGCCGCCGGATGTCCTGCCAGTCTCTGCGGTAGAACGCTCCGCCGTTGAGCGTGACCTTCTCGATCTCGTGGCGGAGCTGCACGACGATGCCGGGCCGCACGTGCTGCGCCTCGAAGGGCGCGGGATGCCAGTCGAGCGCCCCGTCGGCGAGGAAGCGCTCGAGCGGCAGCCCCTCGCCCGCCGCGTAGCGGAAGCACTCGAGCAGGGCGGTGAAGAGCTGCTCGGTCGGGTAGGGCCCGCGATAGCGCACGGTGGCGACTCCGTGGTCCTTCATGAGCCCGGCGATCAGGTTGAGCAGGGTGGTGCCGCCGCCCGGCGGGAGCCGGCGCGGCTCGAAGAGCGGCGGGATGAAGTCGGGGCGCGCGTAGTCGAGCGCCTGGAAGTGGGTCAGCGCTTCCCGCGTGGCCCACGGGGCGTCGGGCTCCATCAGCCAGACGCGATCCGAGCCGCCCCACGCCGGGTGCGTGTCCGCGCCCGGCTCGATGCCGAGCCAGCGGCCGTCGGCCAGCAGGCACTTGGCCCACGCGAGGCCGCCGTCGTCGCGCCAGCGGCAGGCGGCGACGAGATGCCCGCGGCGATCGAACTGGAGCAGCCGGCGCCGCGCGCGGCCCGGGGCGTAGGCGACCAGCGAGCCCGCGCGCCCCGGCGGCGACCGGCGGGTCCGCGTCGTCGAGCGCGGCCACGAGCCGCGCCACGCCTTCGGGGTCGAGGGCGAGGACGTCGGGGCGCGCGAGCCAGGTGCGCAGGCGGGGCAGCACGGCGCGGTCCAATATGGCTCGATACTCTATCACCGTCGCGCGCCGCGGTTGCCGGACCGCGGACGGACGGATACAATGCGGCGCGTGAACATCCGGCCGATCGTGATGGGGATCGCGCTGTCGCTCGGCGCGTGCGCGCCGATCGCGGTGCCCATCCAGCTCCAGCCGTTTCCGGACGTGCCGGTGCCCGCCGAGTGGACGCCGTACTCCAACGACTGGGTCATCATCCGCACCCCGAAGGTCACCGCGGCGCGCCTCATCTACTTCACGACGAGCAACGTGGAGACGACGCTGGCCCACGCGCGGCGCCTGCTGGCCACCGCGGGCTGGCAGGAGACCCGGAGCGAGCGCTTCGTCAACGCGGAGAAGTTTCCCGGAATCTGGGCCGAGTTCGTCAAGGATGACGACCTCTGCCGGCTGACCGTCATCGAGGGCTCGGGCGCGACCCACGTGGACTACACCCTGGCTCGCGTGAACCCGGGCGCCTGATGGCCACGCCCGACCTCGTCTGGATCCCGGCCACCGAGCTGGCCGCGCTCATCCGGTCCAAGAAGGTCTCGCCCGTCGAGGTGGTGGACGCGGTGCTGGCGCGGGTCGAGCGCCTCAATCCGACGCTCAACTGCTTCGCCACGGTGACCGCCGAGGAAGCGCGCGACGCCGCGTTGTCCGCCGAGGTCGCGGTGATGACCGGCGAGGAGCTCGGCCCGTTGCACGGCGTGCCGGTGTCCATCAAGGACCTGCTCTTCACGCGGCGGGTGCCCACCACCGGGGGCTCGCGGCTCTTCACCGATCACGTGCCCGAGGAGGACGCGGTCAGCGTGGAGCGCCTGAAGGGCGTGGGCGCCATCATCATCGGCAAGACCACGACGCCGGAGTTCGGCCACAAGGCGGTGACCGAGAGCCCGCTCTTCGGGATCACGCGCAATCCCTGGAACCCCGCGCTCACGCCGGGCGGCTCGAGCGGCGGCGCGGGCGCGGCGGTGGCCGCCGGGCTCGGGCCCCTCGCGGTCGGCACCGACGGCGGCGGCTCCATCCGGATCCCCGCGTCGTTCTGCGGGATCTACGGGTTCAAGCCGTCCTTCGGCCGCGTGCCGCAGAATCCCGGCTTCCCGGGCTGGGAGACGCTCTCGCACACCGGCCCGATGACCCGGACGGTTCGCGACGCGGCTCTCATGCTGGACGCGATCGCGGGGCCCGACGATCGCGATCGTCATTCGCTGCCCGCGCTCGCGCAGTCGTTCCTGGCCGCGTGCGAGGGCGGCATCGCGGGGCTCAGCGTGGCCTGGTCGCCCGATCTGGGCTACGCGCGCGTGGACCCGGAGGTGGCCGACCTGTGCGCGGCGGCGGCCGAGCGCTTCGAGAGCTTCGGTGGGCACGTGGAAGTGGTGTCGCCCTCCTGGGAGGATCCGGAGGAGACCTTCCGCATCACCGTCGCCGCCGAGACGTGGAGCGCGTGGGGCGACCGGCTCGAGGCCGACGGCGAGCAGATGGACCGCTCGCTCCGGGCCTTGATGCGCTTCGGCTCCGAGGTCACCGCCGCGCAGTATCTCCGCGCGATGCGACGCCGCGGGGAGCTCTGGACGGACGTGCAGCGATTCCTGGCGCGCTTCGATCTCTTGATCACGCCCACGGTCGCGGTGCCCGCCTTCGAGGTCGGCAAGCCCGGGCTCAACGAGGTCAACGGCCAGCCGTCCTCGCCGCTGGGCTGGACGCCGTTCTGCTTCCCGTTCAACCTGACCGGCCAGCCCGCGGCCACCGTCCCGGTGGGCTTCACGAGCGCGGGGCTGCCGGTGGGGCTGCAGATCGTCGGGCGCCGTCACGCCGATCACACCGTCCTGGCCGCGTCCGCCGCCTTCGAGGCCGCGGAGCCCTGGGCGGACCGCCGGCCCCCCGTCGACTGATCCCGCCGTGCACTTCGCCCTCGTCTGCCTGGGCGGCGCGGTGGGAACCGGGGCCCGCTATTTCCTGGGCGGCCTCGCGATCCGCTGGCTCGGCGGCGAGTTTCCCCACGGCACCCTGCTCGTCAACGTGATCGGGTCGTTCTTGATCGGCCTGGTCCAGGAGCTGGCCTTCGGCGCGGGGATCGTGCCGGAGAACGTCCGGGTGGTGCTGGCGGTCGGAGTCCTGGGCGGCTTCACCACCTACTCGGCGTTCGCCTACGAGTCGCTGCGGCTGGCCGCCGCGGGCTCGTGGGGTCCGGCGGTGCTCTACGTCGGGCTCACCACCGCGCTGTGCTTCGCGGCCTGCCTGCTGGGTATCGGGGCCGCCCGGCTGGTGGCCGGCTAGGGCTTCCGGGTAATTTCTTCCCCCCGCTTCTCCGCCTCCATCACGCGGGCGCGGTGCTCGCGGAGCGCCTGATCGTACCGTCGCAGCATTGCATCCCGTTCGGCGTGGAACTGTAGCCGCTCCACCAGCATCCCGCCCAGGAACGCCACCGCCATCGCCACGACGAGGATCAGCGCCTGGAAGACCCGGCGGGCGCGGGCGGACTCGCGCGTCATGGTCCGCATGATAGCAAATGCCTCGCGGCCGCGAATTCGCGCGTGGCGCGCTTGCGCCCGGGGGGACAATGGCAGGACCATGCGAACACTCGCGCGAGGCACGAGCACGGCGGTCCTGGCGGCGCTACTGATCTACGCGGGCGCGGCGATCGCGCAGGTGCAGACGCGCTCGGTCGACAGCGACCTGCGCGTCGAGGGAACCGACTCGGAGGATCGTCGCGGCCGTCCGGTGATGAGCGGCTACGTCTACAACCAGCGGGCGGGCAGCTACGCGGTGAGCGTGCGGCTCCTCGTGGAAGCGCTCGACGGCTCGGGCCAGGTGGTGGGCTCGACGACCGGCTACGTCCTCGGCGACGTGCCTCCGTCCAACCGGTCCTATTTCGAGATCATGGCTCCCGCGAAGGCGGCGAGCTATCGGGTCACGATCGCGTCATTTGCCTGGCGGTCCTACGGTGCCGGGGGAGGGTAGAGAAATCATGACGGGACCTCGTATGCGCCCGCCGGGGCTGTTCCCACTGGCCGTGTGGTTCATGCTGTGGGGCGCGCCGTCGGCCGTCGACGCGGCGCCCGCGTCGGAGGACCCGTACCTGGCGGGCTACGCGGGCGCGGTGCTCGAGCGCGAGTTCAAGGTGCCCCGTCGCGCGGTGACGGTGGACAACGGCGTCCTCACGCTCGACGGGGCGCAGCTCGCGGGCACCGATCGCGTCGCGGTCGTGAAGACGCTCTCGAACCTGCCCGGCGTGGTCCGCGTCGAGGTGCGGGAGGCCGCCGTCCGCGCCCCCGCGGTCGTGCCCGACGTGGCGCCGGCCGCGGTCTCGGCCCTGCCCACCGGGTTCCTGCCGTCCGGGCACCTCTTCCAGCCGCTGCTGGCGGATCCGCGCTGGCCGCACTTCGCGGCCTCGTACCGGTACTACCTGAACAACCGGGACCTGGAGCACGTGGGCGCGGTGAGCTTCGGCGAGACGATCCCGCTCATCCGGGGCAATGCCTTCGCGGACAGCCAGTGGGAGGCGGGCATCCAGGCCGGGGTGTTCGCGCTCTTCCAGATGGACGCGCCGTCGAAGGACCTGCTCAACGCCGACTACTTCGCCTCGCTGTTCGGCACCTGGCGCCGCGGCGCGTTCTCCGCGCTCGGACGGATCTTCCACCAGAGCTCGCACCTGGGCGACGAGCTGCTGCTCCGCACGCGCCTCGAGCGCATCAACCTCACCTACGAGAGCGTGGATCTGAAGCTCTCCTACGATCTGCCGTGGGGCTTCCGGGTCTACGGCGGAGGCGGGTACCTGTTCGACCAGGAGCCCGAGAGCCTCAAGCCGTGGTCCGCGCAGGGCGGCGTGGAGTTCCGCAGCCCATGGACGGTCGCCTCCGGCCGGGTGCGGCCGGTGGCGGCGGTGGATCTGCAAACGCGCGAGGAGAACAAGTGGAACCTCGACGTGTCGGTGCGCGGGGGCATCCAGCTCGAGAACGTGCGCGTGCTGGAGCGGAATCTCCAGCTCCTCGTCGAGTACTTCCATGGGAACTCGCCCGATGGGCAGTTCTACAAGCGGCGCGTTGACTACCTCGGGCTCGGCGCCCACTTCCACTTCTAGCCGTTCGCGCGGGCGGCGCCGGGCGGGCGGGGGCCGGGCGCGCGGGGCGGGGGTGGGTCTCTGCCCACGACCGGCTGTTTCGTTTCCTGCTTGAGGAGTTCCCAATCCGGGAGGGGGAGCCTCCGGGCTTTCCCTTGGTGGGGAACGGGGCACCCGACCACCCCCGCCCCCGCCCCCCGCCCGCCCCGCGGGATCGCTCGGCGGTAACGCGGGGGTGCGGTCCGCGCCCGGGTAGAGTCTCCTTCTTCTTTCTGGCTTCCAGTTAATTGCGCTGTCTGTTTGAGTTCCTTGCTTCGGGATCTCCTGTCGGCTTCGCTATCTGGTCAGCGAGTGAGGTCCTTGCGGTGGGGTGGGTAGCAAGGGGGGGGCGCGGGGGCGGTTTCGTAGTCGGTGTAGTCGAAGCCGGGGGCGACGGTGGTGCCCACCAGGGCGTATTGGCCGCCGGGGATGAGGCGGGCGCCTTGCCAGGTGTCGCGGGGGACGACGACGTGGGGTCTTTGGCCGGCTTCGAGGTCGGGGCCGAGCACGATGATGGCCAGGCGGTGCATGGCCGAGAAGGTGCTGGCGGCGCGGGTGGCGCGGTAGCGGGACGGCAAGCCGCTCGCGGAGATGGGGTCGGCGCTCCGGTAGGTCTCGGTGAAGTAGCCGCCCTCGACGGGGTGCGGGACCAGGCCGAGGATTCGGCGCAATGCCTCGACGCTGAGCATGGCGCATTGTAAGATACCGGCATGCCACGCCTACGACGGATCATGCACGCCACGGATTTCTCGCGCGCTTCGACGGCCGCGCTCAAGCGCGCGGTCGCGATGGCCAAGGCCGATCGCGCTCAGCTCATCGTCGCGCACGTCATGACGCCGCCCTCGCTGGTGCTGCCGGGCGAGGGATACATCTCGCCCAGCCTCTACGAGGACCTCGAGGCCTCGGCGCGCGCCCAGGCGCAGAAGCGCCTCAACGCGATCGTGGCGGGGGCGAAGAAGGCGGGCGCGCGCGCCACCGGGCTCCTGCTCGAGGGCGTGCCGCACGAGCGCGTCGCGCGGGCGGCGCGGGCCAAGAAGGCCGACCTGCTCGTGATCGGCACGCATGGGCGCACCGGGCTCGCCAAGTTCTTCCTGGGCAGCGTGGCGACGCGGCTCGTCGCCAGCGTGTCGTGCCCGGTGCTGACCGTGCGGGGCCGGTGACCGCGGTGGGCATCACCGCCGATTCGAAGATCAACGACGTGCTGGCGAAGCATCCCGGCACCGCGCCGGTGTTCACGCAAGGTCGGCGCCTCTACGTGGATCAGCGGAACGACCTCTACGCGCGCTTCCCCGGCCTGAGCGTCGGGGACTTCGCGCGCCAGAACGGCATGGATCCCGCCCCGCTCCTGGCCCAGCTCAACGCCCTCGCCGAGTCCGAAGCCTCGGCCCGCGCGTCCGGAGCCCACGGGGCCGACGAGTCGCGCGCCGGACAGTTCTCGTTGACGCTCGGCTACACGTGCAGCCATCGGCCGCGGGACGACGCGGCGCCCGAGAGCGTGTCCGTCGTCGCCGTGCAGTCGGCCCACGGCCCCGAGTAGCGCGCCTGAGCGCGGAGCAGCCGGTCTCGGGGGCCCCGCCGGCCTCGGACCGATCCCGGTGGGGCAAGGGGGCCGCGGCCCCCGAAGAGATCCGCTTCCTGCAGGGCCCCCAGACCCGCACCTTCGAGCTGGCGCGCGCCGTCCGCATCTTCTTCGAGTTCCTGCGGGGCTTCCGCGCGCTGCACTTCGTCGGGCCGTGCGTCACCGTGTTCGGCTCCGCCCGCTTCAAGGCCGACCATCCCTACTACGAGCTGGGACGCGAGGTGGGGGCCCGGCTCGCGCGCCGCGGCTTCGCGGTCATGACCGGCGGCGGGCCCGGCATCATGGAGGCGGCCAATCGCGGGGCCAAGGAGGTGGGCGGGCGCTCGATCGGCTGCAACATCGAGCTGCCGCACGAGCAGCACGCCAATCCCTACGTGGACCGCTTCGTCACCTTCCGTCACTTCTACGTCCGCAAGGTCATGCTCGTGAAGTACTCCTACGCGTTCATCGCGCTGCCCGGCGGCTTCGGGACGCTCGACGAGATGTTCGAGATCGCCACGCTCGTGCAGACCGGCAAGGTCCGCGAGTTCCCCATCGTGCTGATGGGGCGCGAGTACTGGCGTCCGCTCACCGACTTCGTGCGCAACCGGCTGCTGGTGGAGGGCACCATCGATCCGGGCGACGAGCAGCGGCTGCAGGTGACGGATTCTCCGGAGGAAGCGGTGGACCTGGTGGCGGGCGTGGCGATGCGGCGCTTCGGCCTCGGCTACGGACCCCAGGCGCGCCGGCGCTGGTACCTCGGAGAGTAGGTCCGGATGCTTGACCCTCATGGCCTGCCCCTTGCTAGCGTAACCCCCCGATGACGAACAAACCGACGACGGCCGTCACTCACATCGCGCTCAAAGACGTCTCGCTCGCGGTCGCCGAGTGGCCCGGGCCCGGGAAGGGCCCGGCCATCGTCTGCGTCCACGGGCTGACCGCGAACCACACGTGCTGGGCGAGCGTGGCCGACGTGCTCTCGCCCACCCACCGGCTGATCGCGTACGACCTTCGGGGACGGGGCGAGAGCGGCAAGCCCGAGCACGGCTACAGCCTCATGCACCACAACGAGGACCTGCTGGGACTCCTCGATCACTTCGGTCTCAAGCGAGCCGGTGCTGGTCGGGCATTCTCTGGGCGCCCATATCGCGGTTCGCTTCGCGGCCACGCATCCGGAGCGGGTGGCGAAGCTCGTGCTGGTGGACGGCGGGATCGACGTGCGGTACGAGATCCTCGAATCGCTCCGCCCGGCCATCAACCGGCTCGGGGTCGAGTTCCCGTCGCTCGACATGTTCCTGGGCTTCGTGCGCATGCTGCCGATGTTCGAGGGGCGCTGGAACGACTACCTCGAGCGCTACTTCCGCTACGACGTCGAGGAATTGCCCGCGGGCACCGTCCGCTCGAAGGCCGCGCGCCACGCCATCGAGGAGGAGATCAGCAATCTCGAGCGAGAGCGGCTCTGGGTCCATCACCACAGGATCAAGGCGCCCACTCTGATCTTCCGCGCGCCCGACGGGCTGCTCACTCCCACCGACTGCTTGATGACGCAGGACGAGGCGGAGGCGATGGCCCACGCGATCCCGCGCGCCAAGCTGGTGGTGGTGCCCGGCACCAACCACTACACCGTGCTGCTCGGCCAGCACCCGAAGGTGAAGAACGCCCTCCGAGCCTTCCT
>CAVVEU010000021.1:0-13941 GCA_963747235.1 uncultured Candidatus Rokubacteria bacterium | reverse complement strand
CCGGGGAATCCGGGCGCGGGCCGCCACGGCAGGGGCGCCGGATCGAAGAACTCGCGCTCGGCTTTCGTGGGTTCCATCGCTGGGGTATTGTAGCCGACATGCCGACCATCGACCCCGCCCAGCTCGAAGCGAAGGCCACCCGCATCTTCACCGCGATGGGCGCGCCGGCCGGCGACGCGGCGTGGATCGCCGCGCTGCTCGTGCGCGCGAACCTGCGCGGCCACGACTCGCACGGCGTCATCCGCATCCCGCAGTACTGGGAGTCGGTGAAGAAGAAGGAGGTGGATCCCCGGTCACCCGTGACGGTCATCGCGGAGACGCCCGCGCTGGCGCGGCTCGACGGCGGCGGCGGCTTCGGCCAGGTGGTGGGCCGCCGCGCGATGGAGATGGCGATCGCCAAGGCGAAGGCGGGCGGCCTGAGCGCCGCGTCCACCTCGCGCACCAGCCACGTGGGGCGGCTCGCGGACTACGCGGAGATGGCGGCCAACGCCGGCCTCGTCGGCATGCTCTGGGCCAATTGCGTGCACGGGCTCAACGTCGCGCCGTGGGGCGGCGCCGCGCGACGCCTCGGCACGAACCCGCACGCGGTCGGCATCCCGGGCGCGGGCGGGCCCGCGATGGTGCTCGACTTCGCCACCAGCGTGGTGGCCGAGGGGAAGCTGCGCGTGAAGCGCAACCGCAAGCAGCCCGCCCCGCCGGGCTGGTTCGTGGACGCAGAGGGCCGGCCGCAGACGGATCCCGAGATCTTCTACGGCACGCCGCCCGGCGCGCTGCTCACCTCCGGCGAGCACAAGGGCTACGGGCTCTCGCTCGCGGTGGAGATCCTGGGCGGCATCCTCTCCGGCACCGGCCCCGCGGGGCCCCCGCCGGGCGTCTTCGCCAACGGCACGCTCATGATCTGTCTCGACGTGGAGCGCTTCCTGCCGCTGCCCGAGTTCCACCGCCAGGTGGCCTCGCTCTTCGGATGGGTGAAGTCGGCGCCGCTCGCGCTGGGCGCCACCGAGATCCTGATCCCCGGCGAGCCGGAGGCGCGGCTCGAGGCGCAGCGTCGCCGCGAAGGGATTCCCATCGAGGATCAGACCTGGAGCCAGATCGAGACGACCGCCGGAGAGCTCGGCGTCTAGGACGCGCTACGGAAAGAGCCGCTCCGCGTTCTTGAAAGCGATCTTCTCGGCCACGTCGCGCGGGAGCTGGCTCAGGTAGCTCCGGACCTCCGTCACCGAGCCCGGCAGCGCTTCCCAGCGCGACGTCATCCAGGTATCGGTCCCGGCGAGGAAGCGATCGGGATGGCGGAGGAACACCGCGCGCCAGCCCGGGTCGAGCGTGCCGCCCGGGGCCACGTCGCTGTTGCGGATGGCCAGATCCACCCAGAGGTTCGGGTAGCGGTCGAGCAGGGCGCCCACCGCCTGCGGGCCCGCGGACATGCCCGCGTGCGCCCAGATGACCCGGAGGCGCGGCTCGATCGTGAACAGCTCGATGATCGCGAGCTCGTCCGAGTGGGCGTGGAGATAGATGTTCTCCTGCACCGCCAGCTCGGTGATGCGCTTGACCACGAAGGTGCCGGTCTGCCCGCCGAAGAGGTGGAACTCGCCGATGCCCTTGTGCACGCCGCGGTGCTTCTGCAGACGCTCCTGCACGTAGGCGAGCACCGCCGCGTCCTGCCACCAGTGGCCCATGTCGCCGCGGGTGCGGTACGGCCGCAGGATCGGCACGATGCGCTTGGGATCCCGCGCGTGGAGCGTGAGCGTGCCGTCGTCCGGCGTGCTGGACACGAGCGCGCGCTTGATCCCCGCCTTGTCGAGAATGCCCAGGATGCGCTCGGGCGGATACTCGATCCAGTCGGGCGCGCTGTAGTGGATGTGCGTGTCGAAGATCGGCAGGTCCGGGCTCTGGGCGCGCGTGGCCTCCGCCCCGAGGGCGACGAGCGCCACCGCGAGCAGGGGAAGCGAGGCGCATCGTGATTGCCAACCGCACGGCTGGAGCCTAGCACGGTCGCCTCGCCTTGCGCATCCGCATTGCGGGCGCTACGCTGGGCGACGTGATGCGAGCGACGCGCGCGATCGTGATCGTGAGCCTGCTGCTGGCGGCGGGGCCCGCCGCCGCGCAGGGCCTGCCCGGCGGCCGCCCGCCCGACGCCATCGATCGGGCGCGCGGCCTCGCCACCCAGCCCTTCGGCACGCTGCCCGCGCCCGATCGGCCCGTCGAGCGGTACGTGCCGCCGGCCCGCGTGTACTCGCCCGCCCAGGGGCGCGAGGTGCTCGTCCCCGGCCACTACGAGCGCGACGTCAACGGCCAGCGCGTCGAGGTTCCGCCGCTCGTCACCACCACGCCCGATGGGCGCAACCCGGTGGTGGCGCCCGGCGGCGAGCGCCCCGCGATCGAGCCGCGCGGCGGCCCCTGATGCTCGAGGCGGTGGGCATGGCCGAGATCAACAAGATCTTCGCGGTCACCGACGCCCTCGGGGTACACCGCGAAGCGCTCGTGATCCCGCTCGGCACCGGCAAGGGCCGCGTGCGCAAGCTGCCGAGCGGCAAGTTCGAGATCACGGTGGATGCGGAGACGCCGTTCGACGAGTGGCTCGAGGGATTGCCCGCGCTGATCCGGGCCGCCATGGCGTGAGCTCCCGCCGACGAGGGGAGATCGGGCTCCTCTCCCTCGTCGCCATCCTCTTCTTCAACGTCAGCGGCGGTCCCTACGGGCTCGAGGACGCCGTCGGCACCCTCGGCCCGGGCCTCACGCTGGTTCTCCTGCTCGTCACCCCGGTGGTCTGGAGCCTGCCCGTCTCGCTCGCGATGGCGGAGCTCGCCGCCGCACTCCCGGAAGAAGGCGGCTACGTGGTGTGGGTGCAGCGCGCCTTCGGCCGCTTCTGGGGCTTCCAGGTCGGCTGGTGGAGCTGGATCAACAGCTTCGTGGACGTGGCGGTCTATCCCGCGCTCTTCGTGGACTACGTCGGCTTCTGGCGCCCGGACATGTCCACGCTCGAGCGCTGGGCGCTGGTGCTGGCCTTCATCTGGATCCTCACCGCCATCAACCTGGCCGGGGTGCGCATCACCGGCTGGGTCGCGGTGGCGATGGCCGGCGTGTCGCTCCTGCCGGTGGTCGCGCTCACCGCGGTCGCGGGCACGCAGCTCCGCGAGGTGCCGTGGCGCCCGTTCGCCGCGGACGAAGGGAGCCTCCTCACCGGGCTCGGCCTGGGGCTCGCGATCATGATGTGGAACTACTCGGGATGGGACGCGCCCACCACCACGCTCGGCGAGACGCGGAACCCCGGCCCGAGCTTCCGCCGCGCGGTGTGGGTCGCGCTGCCCCTGATCACGCTCGCCTACGTGCTGCCGGTGGCGGCGAGCCTCTCGGCGGTCGAGGGCTGGGAGGACTGGGAGACGGGCCACTGGCCGGTGGTGGCCGAGGCGCTCGGCGGGCCGTGGCTCGCCAACCTGGTGGCGGGCGGCGCGGTGATCGCCACCGCGGGACTCTTCCTGTCGCTGCTCCTGACCAACTCGCGGCTGCCCTACGCGCTGGCGGTGGCCGGCCAGATGCCGGCCGTGCTCGGTCGGCTCCACCCGCGGTTCGGCACGCCGTGGGGCGCGGTGATGCTGTCGAGCGTCGCCTACAGCCTCTGCGCGGTCTGGAGCTTCAAGGAGCTGATCGTGCTCAACATCTGGCTGTACTCGATCACGCTCGTCCTGGAGCTGGCCGCCTTCGTGGCCCTCCGTCTCCGCGAGCCGGGGCTGCCGCGGCCGTGGCGCGTGGGCGGAGGGAAGGTCGGGATGTGGCTGGTGGTGTTGCTGCCCTCGCTCTGCTGCCTGCTCGCGATGGCGACCGCCGGATGGACGAACACCGCGGTCGGCGTCGCCGCGGCCCTGACCGGCCCGCTCGCCTACCGGCTCTGGCGGGCGCCGCCTAGTCGCGCGACCCGCTAGCCGCGGGAAAGATCGCGCGCCAGGCGGCCGGGCTCGCGGCCGGCGCCTTCGGGCGGATCGGGCGGACGCGGAGGCCCCGGCCACGCGCGTGGCGCCACACGCCGGCGCGAAACGCCGCGTCGCCCAGCAGGCCGCCGGCCCAGCTCAGCGTGATCGGCGGGCGCAGCCCCAGCGCGCGCGCGGTGTGCGCCGCGAGGGCCGCGAGCGCCGCCTGCGCGTCCCGCACGACGCGCCGGGCGGTCCGGTCTCCCTGGCGGGCGCGGCGCAGGACACCGGGCGCGAGCGCGGCCACGCGCGCGACCGCGTCGGGCGACGTCGCGATGCGCCGCGCGCGCGCCGGCGCGACCCCGTCGCGCAGCCAGGCGCGGCCGATCGAGAACGCGGAGCCGTCGTCGCCCAGCAGCGGGCCGAGGCCGCCGGCGCGCGCGAAGCGCCCGTGCCGGTCGCGCCCGAGCGCGATCGATCCGGTGCCCGCGAGCAGCAGCACGCCGGGGACCGCGCCGAGCGCGGCGAGGTAGGCGGCCTCCACGTCCGAGATCACGACCACGCGCGGGGCGAAGCGGCGCAGGCGCCGTGCCAGGGCCTGGCGCTCGCCGCGCGTCCAGATCCCACGCGAGGCCACGCCGAGCGCGGCCAGGTCACCGCGCGACAGGCGCCAGCGCCGCCAGAGGCGCGCGAGCAGCGCGGACAGGCCCGCCACGCCCGGCGTCGGCCCCCGATAGGCGCGCGGCGCGGCGCCCGAGAGGGACACGCGCACCCAGGTGCCGCCGAGATCCACCACGACGAGCGGCCGGCCGCCGCGCGGCGGCGCCGCAAGAGCCCGATTCATGGTCGCTATTGTCCCCCGGCGCCCTCCGGTGGATGCGAGAAATGAAAGCGGGCTAAGGTGGGAATACCCGCGTCCACCGCCCGTCCTATCAGGCAGTGGCGGTGACTCTCTCGAACCTGGAGGCAACATGCGACGCACCCTGATGACCATGACGGCCGCGCTGCTCCTGGGCCTGACCGCGACCGTCGCGGCTGCCCTGACGCCGACCGAGACCGTGAAGTCGCGAGTGGACGAAGCGCTGCAGAGCCTCTCCCAGACCGCCAACCCGACCGCCGAGGCCTCCGAGCGGCGGCGCGCGGACATCCGCCGGGCGGCCGACACGCTGTTCGATTTCCCCGACATGTCGCGCCGGGCGCTGGGCCGCCACTGGACGGACCGCACGCCGGCCGAGCGCGAAGAGTTCACGCGCCTCTTCACCGACCTGATCGCGCGGACGTACATCGGCAAGATCGACCGCTACGCGGGCGAGTCCATCGCTTACGTGGGCGAGCGCGTGGACGGCGAGGAAGCCTCCGTGCGGTCGCAGGTGGTCACCGCCAAGGGCTCGCAGATTCCGGTCGAGTACCGGCTGCATCGCGTGAACGACGAGTGGACCGCCTACGACGTGCTGATCGAGAACGTCAGCCTGGTGGGCACCTACCGGAGCCAGTTCGACCGCATCATCAAGGCCGAGTCCTTCGCGAACCTGCTGCGCCGCCTGCGCGAGAAGGGCCAGGTCGCGGAAGCGCGGTAGCGTCCCCGCGACCCCCTCGCCCCCTCACCCTGCCCTCTCCCCCTCGCGGGGGAGAGGGTGTTTCGTTCCCCCACTCCCCTCTGGGGAGAGGGCAGGGTGAGGGGATCTATTTCTTGAGGAGGAACTGGGCTTCGTCGAAGGATTCGGCGGCGAGGTTGGCGAGGCCGGTGCGGGTGTAGAGATCGCCCAGCAGCAGGTGGAGCGTCGGCTCGTCGCGATCCGCGTCGAGCGCGGCGACCACCACTCGCCGCGCGTCGTGCAGGAGCCCCTCGCGGGCCAGGAGCCCCGCCCGCATCACCGCCTTCGAGGTCGGCGGCACCCCCGCCCCGAGCTCCTGCTCGAGCGCGGTGAGATCGCCCGCCACCGCGCGCGCCCGCGCGGCGTCCACCAGCTCGAACCACGCCTCCTGCGTGGGCTGGGCCCCGGCGGTGACCTGCAGCGTGTAGCGGGTGTTCGGGGCCAGCGCGGGGGCGTCGGCGGGATACTCCCAGCGCGGGCCGGTGACCTCGCGCCGCTCGACCACCGGGCCGCTCGGGCCGACCAGCCGCACCGTGTAGCGCGTGAAGCGGCTGCCGAGCCATTCGAAGGCCAGCGCCTCCGGCAGGACGGCGCCGTTGCGCGGGCTCAGGATCACGGGTGGTCGCGCCGCGCTGCGGGTGGCGAGCACGGCCTGCGTCGATTCCTTCGTGGTGCCCGCCAGGAAGCCCAGGCTCGCTTCGACCAGGGTCTTGGCCTTCTGGCCCTGTCCGGCCGCGGACACCGCGGGCACGGTGAGCGTCCCGGCGGCGCCCGCGACCCGCATGGTCCCGCGCCCGCCCGAGAGCAGCACCACCGCGCTCGCGTCCTCGGTGGTCCGCACGATGTCGCCCGCGCGCAGCGCGAGCAGCGGCCGCGCCGGGCGCCAGTCGCCGCCCGCCGCCGGCTTCACCTCCACGCGGCCCTTCGCGGGCTTGATCTCGGTGATGACCGCCGCGGTCTCGGCGGTCTGAGCCTGCGCCGAGGCGGCCAGCGCGAGCAGCGCGCCCAGAGCGAGCGATAGCAGCGGAAGCACGTTCTTCACGTCAGGCCTCCGTCAGACTGGTGAGCTCGTAGATCTCGACCGGCTGCCGCCGGCCCTTCACGGTCACGCTGCCCCGGTCCCGGACCACCACCCGGTCCTTGAGGACGGCCAGCACCGCGCCACTGATCAGGATGCCGGTGCCGAGGTCGCGATTCAACCCCTCGATGCGGGACGTGGTGTTGACGGTGTCGCCGAGCACCGCGTACTTCTTCTTCCGCGGCGCGCCCAGGGTTCCCGCGAACGCCTCGCCGGTGTGGACCGCGATGCCCATGGCGAGCGGCCCACGGTCCTGCGCCTCCCAGCGCCGGTTCAGTCCCTCGAGCGCCGCGTGCATGGCCATCGCGGTGTGGGCCGCGTGCCAGCAGTGCTCGGCGTCGTCGAGCGGGGCGCCGTACACCGCCATGATCGCGTCGCCGATGAAATCCTGCACGAGCCCGCGATGCGCGAGGATCACGTCCACCATCGCGGTGAAGTACTCGTTCATCATCTCGGAGACGACCTCGGGCGGGAGCCGCTCGGACATGGTGGTGAAGCCGCGCAGGTCCGACATCAGCACGGTCACGCGGCGCACCTCGCCGCCCAGCGGCGTGCCGGTCTGCAGCACGCGGTCCATGATCTCGGGGCTCACGTACTGGCCGAAGGCCGAGCGCAGGCGGCGCCGGCGCAGCATGTGGGCGCCCTGGAGATAGACCAGCATCCCGATGAGCGGAGCCAGGAAGTCGAGCCAGTAGCCGCCGCGCGTGTACGCCTCGTACGACGCGGCGGCGAGCCCGGCCACCAGGGCCAGGCCGACCAGCGCGAGCCAGAGCGGGCGCAGCCAGAGCGAGAGCAGCGAGATCGACACGCAGACCAGCGTGAGCAGCGCCACGTTCAGGTACCAGGGCGGCGGCAGCAGGGTCCGGCGCGAGAGCAGGGTGTTCACCATGTGGGCGTGGATCTCGACGCCCGGCATGAGCCCGGTCGGGGTGGGGAACGTGTCGCGGCTCTCCGCGAAGCTCGCGCCCACCAGGACGATGCGGTCGCGGAAGGGATTGTCCTGGTCGGGGATGGTGCCCGCGCGCGCGAGCTGCACCAGCGGCTCGCTCGGGAAGGTGGTGAAGGCGCCCGCCGGCCCGGAGAAGTCGACGCGCCACGGCCGGGCCGCGAGCTGGCTCACCGGCGTCGGCGTGGGGCCCGCGATCGCGCCGGACGGCTCGCGCACGGGCAGCGAGATCGCGACGTCCTCGCCCACGAGGCGCCGGGTCAGCTCCGCGGGCGGGAGGCCGGCGGACGCGGCGAGCGTGGTGAGCGAGAGGGCGGGCAGCCATCCGCCGCCCGCCCGGGGCAGGACCGGCGTGAAGCGCCGCACCATGCCGTCGGCGCCGATCGGCGCGTTGGCGAAGCCCACCAGCCCGGCGAGCTCGGGCGCGAACGGCGGCAGCAGGGTGTAGCCGTCCGTGCCGTCCTGACCCGCCGGCATCGCGAAGGTGGCGAAGATCAGCGAGCCGGGCCGCGCCGCGTTCCAGCGCCGGACGGTGGCGAGGAGCGCCTCGTCCTCCGCGGGCACGGTGGGGGCGGTGAGGACGAGATCGAACGCCACCACGCGCGCGCCGCTCTTGAGCAGGAAGTCGGCCAGGTCGGCGACGTACCGGCGCGAGAGCGGCTGGCGCTGGCCGAGGGCCTGGAACGCGTCGTCGTCGATCAGGACCAGGGTGATCTCGGGCGCGGCCACCCGGTCACGCAGGAAGAGGAAGGCGTCCACCGCGCGCGTCTCCCAGCCCGCCAGGACGCCGGTGCGGGAGAACGCGGTGACCGCGACGGAGACCAGCAGGCCGACCAGCATCGCGCGCAGCACCCGCGCGCGGCGTCCCGTGCCCCGGAGGGCCAAGGTCAGCGGCCGACTCCGGTGAGGGCGAAGGCGGCCCAGGCGAAGGGGTGGGGGAATTCCTTCATGGCCGCCCGCTGGGCGGCCTGGAGCGCCTGGACCGTGTCCAGCTTGCCGAGCTGGTCGTAGAACCCGTGCATGAGCGTGAAGCTCGTGCGGTCGTCCACCTTCCAGAGCGTCGGGAACTCCATGGAGACCGACGTCTGGCCCGGCGCGGCCGAGGGCCCGGCGACGGCCCCGGCGAGAGCCAGGATCGCCGACCACCGTCGCACGCTCCGCATGTTCGCCACGCCGCTCCCGTTGCCGATCATAGTCCAACGTCGAGATGGGGACCAGCGCCGCGACCGGCCGCGGGGCGCGCCGCAGATTGCCGCCCGCGGGGCCCGCCTCCGCGATAATGGATCGTGCTCTCTCCCGCGGCGGAGCTGCTGATCGACGGCGCCATCGTCGTCGTCTACTTCGCCGGCATCACCGCGATCGGCCTCTACCTGGGGCGGAAGGACCGGAGCCTGGAGGACTTCGCCCTCGCGGGCCGCCGCGTGCCCTGGTGGGCGGTGATGGCGTCGATCATCGCGGCGGAGACGAGCGCGGCGACCTTCCTGGGCGTGCCCGCCGAGGGCTACACCACGCGGAGCTTCGCCTACGTGCAGATCATGATCGGGCTGATCCTGGGGCGCGTCGTGGTCGGCCACGTCTTCCTGCGGCCGTACTACACCTTCAAGGTCTACACGGTCTACGACTACCTCGGGGTGCGCTTCGGACCGTGGAGCAAGGCCTACGTCTCCGCCCTCTTCCTCTTCATGCGCACGCTCGCCTCCGGGACGCGGCTCTTCATCCCCTCGCTCGTGATGGTGCTGGCGTATCGCCTGTTCGTCTCGGGCGCCCGCGCCGAGGCCGCGCAGGAGCCGGTCACGACCGTCGGCCCCTACCTGGTCGCGATCGTCATCCTCACCGTCGTGACCTGTCTCTACACCGCGGTGGGCGGGATCAAGGCGGTGATCTGGACCGACGTGATCCAGGCCTGCCTGATGTTCGGCGGCGCGCTGGTGGCGATCGCCACCCTGCTCGTCCACGTGGGCGGGCTCTCCGCGGTCGTCCGGGCGGTGCCGCAGCTCACGAGCCACGAGGGCTACTTCCTGCACGGCTTCGAGGCCGCCCGCGTCGCGGCGTGGCAGGCCGCGCACGGCCTCTCCGCGATGGGGGTGTGGGACTACGTCAAGCTGGTCCTGGCCAGCGACTACACGCTCTTCTCCGCGGTGATCGGCGCCACCGTCGGCAACATGGCCGCCTTCGGCACCGACCAGGACATGGTCCAGCGCATGCTGACCGCGGAGACCCACCAGAAGGCGCGCCGCAGCCTGGTCACCGCCGCCTTCATGGACGTGCCGATCGCGGGCGCCTTCGTCTTCATCGGCATCCTGCTCTTCGTGTTCTACCAGCAGGACCCGACCTTCCGCCCGGGAGCCACCGCCGACGTCTTCGCCTCCTACATCCTGAACGTGATGCCGGTCGGCGTGCGCGGCTTCGTGGTCGCGGGGGTGTTCGCCACCGCGATGGGGTCCTTCTCGGCCGCGCTCAACGCCCTCGCCACCAGCGCCACCAACGACTGGTATCTCCACTGGGTGCGCGGCCGGTCCCAGACCCACTACGTGCGGGTGGCCCGCGGGTTCACCGTGCTCTTCGCGGTCTTCATGGTCGCGATCGCCGGCGCCTTCGCCTACGCCAAGGTCACGACCCCGGACGTGCGGATCATCCCGGTGGTGCTCGGCATCGCGGGCTTCATCCTGGGGCCGATGCTCGGCGTGTTCCTGATCGGGATGCTGACCACCGGCCGCGGCTCCGACCGGGGCAACCTGCTGGCGATCACCGCGGGGCTGGTCGCGACGGTGGTGGCCGGCAAGCTCCACATCACGATCCTGAACGGGGTGGCCCCCTGGTTCGGCCTGGCCGCGACCTTCCGGCAGCCGGCCTGGATCCCGGAGGTGGCGTTCACCTGGTGGGCCATGATCGGCGCGGTGGTGGTGGTCGCCGTCGGCCTCTGCTTCCGCACCCCCGACGCGGTGCGCGCCGAGGTGGCCCGCCACGAGCGCGACGCGCAGATGGGGGAGGAGATCCCCCTGGACCTGCGGGGGCGGGCCGGGGTTTCCTGAACGGCCGTTCAGTGCTATTCTTCCGCCACTGAACGACCACTCACTCCTCGAAGCGGAGGATGCCATGTCCAGCACGTTCCTGTACCGGTTGCCCGTCGAGCAGACCCAGTGGAAGGTCGAGGGCCAGACCACCACCGCGTTCACCTGGGAATACGAGGACGGCAGCGAGGACCTGCTGCGCCTGTACTCGAAGGGCAAGAAGCAGCAGTGGGACGCGGCGGAGCGGCTCGACTGGTCGCAGGACGTGGACCCGGACAACCCGATGGGGATGTCGGACCGGACCATCGCGATCCACGGGACCGATCTCTGGAACAGCCTCGGCGAGAAGGACCGGGTGCACATCCGGCGCAACCTGCAGGCCCACTCGCTCTCGCAGTTCATGCACGGCGAGCAGGGCGCGCTCATCGCGACCGCCAAGATCGTGCAGACCGTGCCGACCTACGAGTCCAAGTTCTACGCCGCGACCCAGGTGATGGACGAGGCGCGCCACGTGGAGGCCTACTCCCGGCTGCTCCACGAGAAGTTCAAGCTCGCGTACCCGATCACCCCCACGCTGGCCAAGCTGCTCGAGGCCACGATCACCGACCGGCGCTGGGACATGACCTATCTCGGCATGCAGATCCTGATCGAGGGGCTGGCCCTCGCCGCCTTCCAGCGCATCCGCGACAACTCGACCAACCCCCTGTGCGCGGCGGTGAACGCCTACGTCATGCAGGACGAGGCGCGCCACGTGGCCTTCGGCCGCCTGGCCCTGCGCGACTACTACCCGCAGCTCACGCGACTCAGAGCGCGACGAGCGCGAAGAATTCGTGGTCGAGGCCTGCTACCACATGCGCGATCGCTTCGACCAGAAGGAGGTCTGGGAGAACCTGGGCCTTCCGGTCAAGGAGTGCGTCGCGGCGGTGGACCAGTCGGACACCATGAAGCAGTTCCGGCGGCGCCTGTTCACCCGGATCGTCCCCACCGTGAAGGACATCGGGCTCTGGGGCAACCGGGTGCGGCGGGCCTACGAGGACATGGGCGTCATGGAGTTCGCGGAGACGGACGCGGCCGCGATCCTCGAGAACGACAACCGCGTGGCGGAGGAGTTCGACGCCAAGCAGTTCGTCGGGCAGCAGCTCGGCCAGGGGGCATAGACCACCCCTCACCCTGCCCTCTCCCCTGAGGGGAGAGGGTTATGCGATCGCCCTCTCCCCCGTCGAGGGGGAGAGGGCAGGGTGAGGGGGTTCAGGCCAGGTCGAACAGGAGGAAGTGGGCGGACTCGAGGGCTGAGATCTCGAGCGCCTGCTCCCGGCTCACCGCGGCGCCGTCGCCCGCGCCGAGCGCGGTGCCGTTCATCTCCACGCGGCCGGTCACCATCTGTAGCCACGCGTGCCGCCCGTTCGCCAGGGCGTGCTTCACCCGCTCGCCGGGCTCGAGGCGCGAGACGTAGAGATCCACGTCCTGGTGGATCGTCACCCCGCCGTCCCGGCCGTCGCGCGAGGCGATGAGCCGCAGCGTCCCGCATTCTTCTTCCTGACGGGATCGCCTTCTGCTCGTAGCCGGGGGCGAGCCCGCGGCGATCCGGCAGGATCCAGATCTGGAGGAAGTGCACCGGCTGGTCCGGCTTCGGATTGGCCTCGCTGTGGGTCACCCCGGTGCCCGCGCTCATGCGCTGGACGTCGCCCGGCACGATGACCGAGCGATTGCCCATGCTGTCGGCGTGCTCGAGCGCGCCCTCCAGCACGTAGGTCACGATCTCCATGTCGTTGTGCGAGTGCGCGCCGAATCCGCGCCCGCCCGCCACGCGGTCCTCGTTGATGACCCGTAGCGTCCGGAAGCCCATGTGCGCGGGGTCGTGATAGCCCGCGAACGAGAACGTGTGCGAGGTGTCCAGCCAGCCGTGATCGAAGTGGCCGCGCTCGGCGGCGGGACGGGTGACGATCATCGCGCGACTCCTTTGGGTGAGGGTTGCCTTACACGCTCATGGTACCTGACGCGGCAAGCGGCGCGCGCCGCGGGTATGATCGAGTCCATGGCGGACGGGATCGCGGCGGACGTGGAGGGACGGGCGCGGCTGCGCGCGGTCGTCATCTCGCTGGCGGTGTCGGTCGTCCTGCTGGTCGCCAAGTACCAGGCCTATCGCCTCACCGGCTCCACCGCCATCCTGTCCGACGCGCTCGAGTCCATCGTCAACGTGGTGGCCGCGGTGTTCGGGCTGGGCGGGATCATCTTCGCGGGCCGCCCCGCCGATCGCAACCACCCCTACGGACACGGCAAGATCGAGTTCTTCAGCGCCGCCTTCGAGGGCGGCCTGATCGCCTTCGCGGCGGTGCTGATCGTCTACGAGGTGGTGCTGGCGCTGCTCCGCGGCGTGGAGGTGCGCGCGCTGGACGTCGGCGTCTCCATCGTGCTGGGCGCGGGCCTCGCGAACCTCCTGCTCGGCTGGTACCTGATCCGCGACGGGCCGGAAGTACGCCTCGCTCACCCTCGTGGCCGACGGCCGCCACGTGCTCGCCGATTTCTACACCAGCGCCGGGATCGTGATCGGCCTGCTCCTCGTCCGGTTCACCGGGATCGGGTGGCTGGACCCGCTCGTGGCCGGCGTCGTGGCCCTGAATCTGCTGTGGACCGGGTACCGGCTCGTTCGGCACGCCGCCGGCGGTCTCCTGGACGAGGAGGACACCGATCTGCTGGGCCGTCTGCTCGAGGTCCTGCAGCCGCACCTGAGCCAGGGCGTGATCCGCGTCCACCACCTGCGCGCGATCCGCGCGGGCCGCTTTCACCACGTGGACGCGCACCTGGTCGTCCCCGAGTTCTGGTCGGTGGAGCGCTCGCACGAGCTGGCCGAGGACCTCGGCGAGCGGGTGATGAAGGAGCTGAGCGTGGAGGGCGAGATGACGCTCCACACCGATCCCTGCCATCGCATCTACTGCCGGATGTGCGATCTCGACGACTGCCCGATCCGCCGCGAGCCGTTCACCGACCGCCCGCCGCCTGACCCTGGACGAGGCGGTTCAACCCGACATGCCCCGCGGGAGACCATGAGCGACGATCTGCTGGAGCGGGTGCGCGCCCGCGCGCGCGACAATTCCTTCTGGCGCTACCTGGGCGTGGAGGTGGAAGCGGCGCGCGAGGGCTGGGTGCGCCTGCGCGTGCCGGTGCGCGACGAGCTGCGCAACGCGGCGGGCGCGCCGCTGCACGGCGGCGTCTACGCCGCGCTGACCGACATGGCGGTGGGCGGCGCGCTCGCGACGATGCACGAGGCCTCCGCGGGCGGGGTGGGGCAGACCACGCTCGACATGAACGTGAGCTTCATCGGGGCCAGCACCGGCGACGTCTTCGCGGAGGGCCGCATCCTGCGGCGCGGCCGCACCATCGCGTTCGGCGAGGCCACCATCACCGA
>CAVVEU010000020.1:0-197684 GCA_963747235.1 uncultured Candidatus Rokubacteria bacterium | reverse complement strand
GCCCCGGAGAGCTGGTGGCAGTACGACCCGGCCGGCCGGGCGTGGACGCCGGTCCCACGGGGCCCCGATCTGGGCCTCGGACATATCTGCTACGTACCTTCGCTCGGCCGGGTCATCGGATTCTCCGGAGACAATGTGCCGGTCACGTTCTACGATCCAGAGAAGCAAACCTTTCAGCAGTTCAAAGGGTTCCGTGGCAATTCTCCCGACGGGTACACGCTCCGGAGCGCGTACGACAGCAGGCGGGAGCGGGTCCTCCTGATCTCCTGGGATCGAGGACCGAACGTCTGGGCCTTCGATCTGAAGGGCAAGCGCTGGACCAACCTTCAGGTCAAGAATCGGCCCCCGGGGGACGTCTATGGCTCCTGGGACTACGATTCATCCGCCAACGCCCTCGTGGGTTTGTGGCCCGACGATCCGGGCGGAGGGTTCGACAACGAGTCAGGAAAGAGCCGGACCTTTCTCGTGGACCTGGCCCGCGGGTCATACCGGGAGGTCATCACCGAGCCCGCGCCCCCGTACTACGGGATGAGCTTCAAGGTCTTCTATGACCGCCGCCACGACGTGACCCTGGTCGTCGTGGGCGATGAGGTCTGGAGCTTCAAGGCCCCTTCCCTTGCGGCTGGCACGCCCTTCTGAGATGATGGCGCCATGAGGTTTCGTGTCGTGGTGCCCGTCGTGCTCATGGCCTTCGTGGGAGTCAGCTGGCTCGGACCAGCATCCATCGGCCATCGCCCAGACTCCGGTCGAGATCCAGGCCAGCGCGCCGGAAAAGCCGCCGCAGCTCCGCATCGTCGAGCCGACTCCGGCCACCCGCGAGGCCACCCGGCCCCGGGAAGCGGACTTCTACGGTGGCACGGACGTCCGGGTCCGTCACCAGCCCGCGTTCATCGAGCCATTCGCCGGGCAGACGCAGGGCGGCACGAAGTACGGGCTCTCGGGGTGGACGTCTCCGTCGACTCCCGTCGGCAGCCTGGTCTCACAGGAGCCGTGGGCCCGCAGCGGCTGGCCCGCCCTCGGCTTCACCATCGTCTGGGACTCCGTCCCGGCCGCCTCGGCCCGCCGGGTCTCCGACCCCCGCTGAACGCCCGCGCCCGGAGCGCGGTGCGGTAGCCACATGCCGCTGCTGAAGGGCAACCTCCATACCCACACCACGTTCTCGGACGGCCGCCGTCCGATCGACGAGGTGATCGCCCGCTACCGCGAGCTCGGCTACGACTTCCTCGCCATCACCGATCACGACGACCGCATCCACGAGGACTACTGGTTCCAGATCCCGGCCGGCGACGACCAGATGCTCGTGCTGCCCGGGGTCGAGATCGACTACCGGCCCCTCGGCCAGCACGTGGGCAAGGTGACCGGCGATCGCGAGACGCTCTACATCCTGAATCATCCCGCGCGCTACGCCCTGACCGTGGACCAGACGCTGCGCCGGATCCGCACCATCACGCGCGACGGCATGCCCATTCACGCGGTCGAGATCACCGACACCGGGGTCTACCAGCCCGAGTACGACGTGGAGGCCATCCGGCTCCCCAAGGTCGCCACCGACGACGGCCATCGCGACGAGGACTTCGGCCGGGCGTGGGTCGAAGTCGAGGCCGAGCGAAACGCCGACGCCATCCTGCGCGCCATCAAGGCGGGGGACTTCGTGATCCGGTTCGCCCGCGCCCGCGCGGGCTACTGAGCCGCGCCGATACTGCGAAGCAGGAGCGGGGTCAGCGCGGGCACCGCCTCCGTCATCAGGTCCGGCCGCCCGCTGTAGAGCCACTGGATCACCACCTCGTTGACCGCCCCCAGCCACGCCAGGGTGGCCACCCGGGTGTCGAGAGCCGGGATCGAGCCCTCCGCCACCGCGTCGTCGAGATAGGCCTGGATGAGCGACGCGAAGCGCCCGTGCACTTCGAGGCGCTTGCTCTGGTACGCGGGCCCCAGGCTCACCGACTCGAGCAGCAGGATGCGGGCGAGGTCCCGGTGGCGGGCGAAGGTCTCGAGCCCCGCGGTGAGCGCGGCCTGCACCTTGCCGAGCCCGCCGTGCGCGCCCGCGATGCCGGCCGCCACCGCCTCCGCGAGCCGGGCCGAGAACTCGTCGACCAGGGCCAGGAAGAGCGCTTCCTTGTTCGGGAAGTGGTGGTAGACGGCGCCCTTGGACGTGCGGGAGGTCCGCACGATGTCGTCGACCAGGGCCCTGTGATACCCTTTCTCGGCGAAGACCTCGAGCGCCGCCTGCAGAATCTTGTCGCGCGTCGCCGGCTTCGTCACTTGGCCCACACCTGGCCCCACGCCTGGGAGGTCGCATGCTGATTCGCATCGGACACAGCCCGGATCCCGACGACGCCTTCATGTTCTACGCGCTCAACGCGGGGAAGGTGAAGATCCCGGGCATCGAGGTCGAGCACGTGCTGGAGGACATCGAATCGCTCAACCGGCGCGCCCGCACCGGCGAGCTCGAGGTCACCGCGGTGTCCGCCGCGACCTACGCCATCGTCCACGAGCAGTACCGGATGATGGATCCCGGCGCGTCCATGGGGAAGGGCTACGGGCCGATCCTGGTCGCCAAGGAGCCCATCCCCCGCGACCAGCTCGAGCAGAAGGTGGTCGCCATTCCGGGCAGCCACACCACCGCCGCCCTGCTGCTGCGCCTCTACGTGGGCGATCCGCCGACCATCGAGGTCGCCTTCGACAAGATCCCCAAGGTCGTGCTGGAGGGCCAGGCGGATCTCGGCCTGCTCATCCACGAGGGGCAGATCACGCATCAGAGCATGGGCCTCGTCAAGGTGCTCGACATGGGGGAGGAGTGGCAGAAGGAGTCCGGCCTGCCGCTGCCGCTCGGCATCAACGTGATGCGGCGGGACCTGGGCGAGGCGACACACCGCGCGATCTCCCAGGGGCTCCGCGACGCGATCGACTACGCCTACGCCAACGTGGACGAGGCGCTCGAGTACGCGATGCGCTACGGGCGCGGGATCGACAAGGAGACCTGCCGGCGCTTCGTCCTGATGTACGTCAACGACTACACCAAGCGGCTGGGCGACGACGGCCGCGCCGCCCTGACCCGGCTCTACCAGATGGCGCACGCGCGGGGCCTGATCAAGTCCATGCCGCCGGTGGACCCGATCTAGCGCGCTAGTAGATCGCCACCGCACACGCCGAGCCTTCGCCAGTCGCGCCGCCGGCGGCCCCGACTTAGTACGTGGCAATAATGTCGTAGTCGGTCGTGCGCTGGGCGGGGGTGAAGCCCGCGTCCCGGATCAGGGTCATGATCTCGTCCACGGTGGTCTTGTTGACGTAGTCCGCCGCCGCGTGCACGTTCTCCTCGAAGAGGGTCCCGCCGAAATCGTCCGCGCCCCACGATAGCGCCACCTGGCCGGTCCGCTTCCCCTCCGAGAACCACGAGGCCTGCACGTGGGGGAAGTTGTCCAGGTAGAGCCGCGAGACCGCCAGCATCCGCAGGTAGGCGTTCGGACCTTTGTATTGCTTGATCCACTTCTCGAGCAGGGTATTGCCCGGCTTGAAGGACCAGGGCACGAAGGCGGTGAAGCCGCCGTGCTCGTCTTGCAGGTCGCGGATCGCGTCGAGGTGGTCGAGGATGTCCTCCGGCTGCTCGACGTGGCCGTACATCATGGTGGCGGTGGACCTGAAGCCCTGGCGATGCGCCTCGCGATGCACCTCGAGCCACGCGCCCGGCCCGCCCTTCTTGGGCTCGATGCGCTTGCGCACCCGCTCGGAGAGCACCTCCGCGCCGCCGCCCGGAATGCTCGTCTGCCCGGCCTGCTTGAGCAGGGCCAGCACCTCGGGCACCGGCTTGCCCGCCACGTCGGACATCGTGCGGATCTCGGAGGCGCTGAAGAAGTGCGGGGTGACCGATGGGAAGCGCCGCCGCGTCTCGCGCACCAGCTCGAGGTAGTAGTCCATCGGCAGGGCCGGGTTGTGGCCGCCCTGGAGCAGCACGGTGGTCGCGCCCTCGCCCGCCGCGAACTCCACCTTGGCCAGCACCTCGTCCACCGTGAGCGTGTAGGCTTCCTTGTCGCCGGGCCGGCGGTAGAAGGCGCAGAACTGGCAGTCGGTGATGCAGACGTTCGTGTAGTTCGGGTTCGTGTCGATGACGAACGTCACGCGCCGCTCCGGGATGCGCCGGAAGCGCGCCTCCTGGGCCACGCTGCCCAGGTCGAGCAGGGGCGCCTCGGTGAGGAGCCAGAGCCCGTCCGCGCGATCGAGCCGCGTCCCCGCTTCCGCCTTCGCCCGGATGCGGCTCAGCACGGCAGGGGCCCGAGCTGCGCGCGGAGCCTCACGAACTCCGCGGCGCCCTTCTCCTCGTCCGGGCCCAGCCGGAAGGCGAAGTTGCGCAGGTACGACTCGATCTGCGCGGCGGTCCAGCCCAGGTCGCGCCGGGTCGCGGCGATCTCGGGCAGGGCGGCCATCCCGCGGTCGAGCGCGGCGTCGAGCGCCTGCTCGAAGGCGCGGCGCTCCCGGATCGGCACGCGCGAGGCCACCGCCCACCGCGCGAAGACGAACGGCAGCCCGGTCCAGTCGCGCCACTCGAGCCCCAGGTCCGTCGCGTGCCGGGCGGCCGGGCCGCTCGTGGCGCGCCGGATCGCCTGGTCGCCGATGAGGAGCTGGGCGTCGCAGGGCTCCTCCGCGGTGACCCAGGCCGCGGGCTCGACCTCGTAGCGGAGCGCCAGCAGCACCCGCAGCAGCTCCACGGAGGTCGAGGTCTCGCCGGTGATGCCGACCCGGGCCCCGCGGAGGTCCGAGAGCGGCCGGTCCGAGAAGACGAGCACGCTCCGCGCGCCGGTCGGGCAGCCGATCCCGTAGGGCAGGGGCGTCAGCTCGGACTCGATCCGGAGGTAGTCGATCAGGGAGAGCGGCCCCGCGTCGAGCTGGCCCGCGGCCATGGCCTCCCCGAGCCGGCGCGGGATCAGGTCCACGAGCTCCACGCCGGTCAGCCGGTGGAAGAACGGCTCGCAGTTGAGATACGGGATGCGGCCGACGCGCAGCATGCTCAGCTCCACACCTTGACGACGTTGTAGAGCGCGTCGCGCTCGACCGCGATCTTGCCCGCGTCCCGGACCATTCTGAAGAATTTGATCGGTTGCCAGGCCCGCCGGGCTCGCCGCCTGGGCCATGTGGGCGATCTTCTCGTCTTCCAGGGTGCCGTTGACGTCGGAGGCGCCGAAGTGGAGCGCGAGCGAGGCGGTGGCCTCGCCGATCATCACCCAGTAGGCCTCGATGTGCGGGAAGTTATCCAGGAGCAGCCGCGAGGCCGCGATGGTCCGCAGGTCGTCGGTGGGCGGGGTCTGGCGCGGCACCAGCTTGGTGGTCCCGGTCTGGTAGGAGAGGGGAATGAACGTGATGAACCCCCCCGACTTGTCCTGCTGCTCCCGGAGCCGCAGCAGGTGGTCCACCCGCTCCTCCATCGTCTCCACGTGGCCGTACAGCATCGTCGCGTTGGTCTTGATCCCGAGCGAGTGGGCGATGCCGTGGATCTCGCACCAGCGATCGGCGTCCGCCTTGCCCGTGAAGTGCAGCAGCTTCTGCAGCCGGCGGGAGAAGATCTCCGCGCCGCCCCCGGGCATCGAGTGCAGCCCCGCCTTCTTGAGCCGGGTGAGGGCCTCGACGGGCTCGATCTTCCAGCGCCGCCAGAAGTAGTCGATCTCGGCCGCGGTGAAGGCCTTGATCTGGGTCTCCGGCCGGGTGTTGTGGATGGACTCGATCAGCCGCTCGAAGTACTCGAAGGGCCAGTCCGGGTGATGGCCGCCCACGATGTGCGCCTCGCGGGTGCCCGGCTTGATCATGTTGAGCACGTCCTCGATCGTGTTCTCGAACGCGCCCTCCTCGCCTTTCTTCCTGGCGAAGTCACAGAAGCTGCAGGAGAGCACACATACGTTCGTCGGGTTGATGTACCGGTTGAGCACGAAGAAGACCTGGTCGCCGTGCAGCCGGGACTTGAAGAAGTCGGCCATGCGGCCCACGCCGTGGAGATCGTCGGTGGCGAAGAGGGCCAGCCCGTCCTCGCGGGACAGGCGCTCGCCGGCCTGGACCTTCTCCCAGATCGGGTGAAGGACGGGGTCGCGGAGTCGAGGTGGAGCGGGGGTCGCGACGGCCATTGATCCCTCCGTGTTCGAGTTGCCCAGACCGACCGGTCGGTCTGATTCTATGTAGCCGGAATCGGGGATGTCAAGGTTCCCAGACGGGCCGCGATCCGGCGACGCGGGGACCGGAGAGCCGGCGTGCTATCCTAGCGGCCCGTGAGCGCTGATCCGGCCGTCTACTTCGAGGACATCCCGGTCGGCGAGGAGTACGCCTCGCCCGGCCGCACCGTGACCGAGGCCGACGTGGTCATCTTCGCGGGGCTCAGCGGCGACTACAACGTGCTGCACACCGACGCCGAGTACATGAAGGCCTCGCAGTTCGGCGAGCGCATCGCCCACGGGCTCCTCGGGCTGTCCATCCAGCAGGGCCTGCTCGATCGGGTGGTCACCGCCCAGGTCACCGGGCCGCTGGCCGCGGTGAAGTGGAAGTTCAAGGGGCCGATCAAGATCGGCGACACCATCCACGTGCGAGGCGCAGGTCACCGCCAAGCGCGACGGCGAGCAGCCGGGCTGGGGCGTGGTCACGGTGGCGCGGCGGGTGCTGAACCAGCGCGGCGAGGTCGTCCAGGAGGGCGAGACGGACCACCTGGTGGGCCGCCGGCCGGCCTGAGCGCGCGCTTGTCCCCGAGCCAGCCGGCGAGCCGGGTCTACTTCGAGGACGTGCAGACGGGCGTCCCGCTCGAGACACCCGCCATCACGCTCACCGAGACGCACGCCGCGCTCTTCAACTCGCTCAGCACGGCCCGGCCGGGCGAGCCGGGCACGATCCCGGATCTCCTGCCCCTCTGCCTGTCCTCCGGCCTCGGCTGGCGGGTGCCCCAGCCGCCCCTCGTGGTGGTCGCGTTCATGGGCTTCGAGTGGCGGTTCCTCCAGCCGACCCGGGTGGGCGACACGATCCGCAGCGTCTCCAAGACGGTCGCGAAGCGCTCGATGAAGGAGGGCGGCGTCGTCGTGGAGGAGCGCAGCATCCTGAACCAGCGCGGCGAGGTCGTGCAGAGCGGCCGGCTCACCCTGCTCGTGGCCAAGCGGCCGGCGGCGTGAAGCGCGCGGCCTGGCTGGCGGCGGGGGCCGCGCCCGTCTTCTGGGGCGCCTACACCTGGGGCTCGCACCTGCTGACCCTGGCCAGCGTGTGGCGCGGCCCGCGGGAGCGCCGGGCGGTCGCGCTCACCTTCGACGACGGCCCGGATCCCGACGTGCACACCGCGCGTGCTCGACATCCTGGAGCGCGAGGGCGTCCGCGGCGCCTTCTTCATGATCGGCCGGCGCGCCGCGCACGCTCCCGCGGTGGCCCGCCGGATCGCGGAGGCCGGTCACGACCTCGGCAACCACACCTGGAGCCACGCGAGCCTCTGGCGCTGCGGGCCCGACGCGCACCGAGCGCGAGATCGGCGACGGGCACGCCGCCATCACCCAGGCCGCGGGCGCGCCGCCGCGCTTCTTCCGGCCGCCGTGGGGGAAGACCAACCTCGCGATGTTCGGCGCGCTGCGCCGCCTCGAGACCCCGTGCGTGTTCTGGACCGTGCAGCCGGAGAGCCGCCGCCCGGTGGATCCCGCCGAGCAGGCGCGACGCGGCGCCGCGCGCGCCCGGCCGGGCGCGATCTACGACCTGCACGACGCCGACGGCGTGCCGGGAGCGGGGACGCGCCTCGTCGAGTACCTGCCCGCGCTGATCGCGGATCTCCGCCGGCAGGGCTACGCGCTGGTCCCGCTCCGCGACCTGCTGTAGACTTCCCCCGACCAAGCCCACGACAAAGGAGTCCCCGATGGCCGTCGATCCCCGCAAGCACAGCCGCGTTCTCCTCGAAGGCACCGATCGCTCCGCGGCCCGCGCCATGATGAAGGCGGTGGGCTTCACCGACGAGGATCTCTCGCGCCCCCAGATCGGCGTCGCCCACTCCTGGATCGGGACCATGCCCTGCAACTGGAACCACCGGAAGCTGGCCGAGAAGGTCATGCAGGGCATCCGGGCGGCGGGCGGCACCCCGATCGAGGTCAACACGATCTCGATCACCGACGGCATCACGATGGGCACCGAGGGCATGAAGGGCTCGCTGATCAGCCGCGAGGTCGTCGCCGACTCGGTCGAGCTGGTGGCCCGCAGCCACATGTTCGACGGCATCGTGACCATCTCCGGCTGCGACAAGACCATCCCCGCGATGACGATGGTGCTGGGCCGGCTCGACATCCCGAGCCTCATGCTCTACTGCGGCTCGATCATGTTCGGCCGCTGCGCCGGCACCACCGGCCCGTTCGCCAACCGCAACCTGACGATCCAGGACGTGTTCGAGGCCATCGGCGCCTACAACGCGGGGAAGATCTCGCTCGAGCAGTTCATGGACGTGGAGGACCACGCCTGTCCCGGCGCGGGCGCCTGCGGCGGGCAGTTCACCGCCAACACCATGGCCACCGCCTACGAGATGCTCGGCATGTCCCCGATGGGCTGGAACGACATCCCGGCCACCGATCCGCGCAAGGAAGAGGTGGCCTTCGAGTCCGGCAAGCTGGTCATGGAGCTCGTGCGCAAGGGGATTGACCCCGCGCAAGATCGTGACCCGCAAGAGCTTCGAGAACTCCATCGCGGGCGTCATGGCCACCGGCGGCTCCACCAACGCGGTGCTGCACCTCATGGCCACCGCGCGGGACTTCGGCGTCAAGCTCGCGATCGAGGACTTCGACCGGATCTCGCGCAAGACCCCGGTGCTCGCCGATCTCAAGCCCTGGGGCAACTACACCGCGCCCGAGATGTACGACGCGGGCGGCATGGCGGTGGTGGGCAAGCGCCTGCTCGAGGCCGGCCTGCTCCACGCGAGCGAGAAGACGGTCACCGGGCGCACGATCGGCGAGGAGGTCACGGCGGCCGCCGAGCCCGCGGGGCAGCAGGTGATCAAGCCGCTCGCCCGGGCGCTGAAGCCCGAGGGCGGCATCGCGATCCTGCGCGGCAACCTGGCGCCCGGCGGCTGCGTGATCAAGCTCTCCGGCCAGAAGAAGTACGCGCACCGCGGGCCCGCGCGGGTCTTCGAGCGTCGAGGAGGACGCCTTCCAGGCCATCAAGAAGGGCAAGATCAAGCCCAACGACGTGATCGTGATCCGCTACGAGGGCCCCAAGGGCGGCCCCGGCATGCGCGAGATGCTGCACGTCTCGGGCGCGCTGCAGGGCGCGGGGCTGGGCGAGAGCGTGGCCCTGATGACCGACGGCCGCTTCTCGGGCGCCACCCACGGCTTCATGATCGGCCACATCGTGCCCGAGGCGGCCGACCGCGGCCCCATCGCGGCGGTGCGGAACGGCGACATCATCAACATCGACGTGAAGAAGCGGCGCCTCGATCTGGAGGTGTCGGCCGCCGAGATGAAGAAGCGCCTGGCCAAGTGGAAGGCGCCCAAGCCGCGCTTCAAGACCGGCGTCTTCGCCAAGTACGCGGCCACCGTCTCCGACGCCTCGGTCGGCGCCTACACGTAAGTCGTTCCCACCTCATCTCCCTCTCCCCTCAGGGGAGAGGGCAGGGTGAGGGGTGGTGTCGCGGGCGCTACCTCAGCCGGATATCCAGCCACCCCTCCGCGGTGACGTCCGCGCGCTCGCGCGCCCGGATCAGCACGGTGGTGGTGGCCGACTCGAAGATGGCGGGCCCCTTCACCTCCTGGCCCTCCTGGAGCCCGTCCATGTCGTAGACCGGGATCTCCATCCACCGCTCGAGGTACACGCGGCGGCTCCGCGGCGCCGCCGGCGCGCTCACGCGCCGCGCCTGCTCGGCGGGCAGGGCCGGGAGCCGCCCGATCACCGCGGCCCGCACGTTGACCAGCACCACGTCCTGGCCGGGCGCGCTGTAGGTGTAGAGCTCCTCGTGGCGCTTGTGGAAGCGCTCGACCACCTGCTCCATGAGGTCCTTCGCCTCGACGTCCACCCCGTCGAGCGGCACCTGGATCTCGAACGTCTGCTCGCCGTACCGCATGTCCACCGAGCGGCGCACGTCCACCTGGCCCGCGAACGACGCGCCCAGCCGCTTGCGTCCCTCCGCCTCCATCTCGGCGAAGAGCTTCGCGAAGGCGCCCCGCGCCGACCTGGCCGGCCTCGCCCACGTGGGTGCGCACGAACTCGTAGCGCAGGTCGGTGGCCAGCATGCCCCAGGCCGAGAGCACCGAGGCCACGCGCGGCACCACCACGCGATTGATCTCGAGCATGCGCGCGACCTCGGTGATGTGCAGCCCCGCCGCGCCGCCGAACGAGAGCAGCGTGAAGCGCCGCGGGTCCGCGCCCCGCCGCACCGAGACCAGCCGGATGCCCTCCGCCATGTTGGTGTTGACCACGCGGTGAATGCCTTCCGCCGCCGGCAGCAGGCCGAGCCCGAGCTTCGCCGCCACGCCTTCCACCGCGGACTGCGCGGCCGCCGGGTCGAGGCGGGCGCGCCCGCCGAGGAAGCCGGCCGGGTCGAGCAGCCCCAGGACGAGGTTGGCGTCGGTGACGGTGGCCCCGGTGCCCCCGCGCCCGTAGCACGCGGGCCCGGGCACGGCGCCCGCGCTCTCCGGCCCCACGTGGAGGATGCCGCCCGCGTCCACCCGCGCGATCGAGCCGCCGCCCGCGCCGAGCGTGTGGATGTCGATGCTCGGCAGCGCCACCTTGCTGGCGCCCACCGCCTTGTCGCCGGTGAGATGCGGCTCGCCGTCCTCGAGCAGCGCGATGTCGGTGCTGGTCCCGCCCATGTCGAAGGAGATGAGGTTGCCCTCGCCGAGCAGGCGGGAGGCGTGCCGGCTCGCCGCGATGCCGCCGGCCGGGCCCGAGAGCACCGCGCCCGCGGCCAGGCGGACCGAGTCCGCGATGGTCGCGACGCCGCCGTGCGACTGCATGATCAGCACGTCGCCCGGGTAGCCCGCCTTGCGCAGCCGCGAGCCCAGGTTGCCCAGGTAGCGGCCGAGCACCGGGCCGACGTAGGCGTTCACCACGGTGGTGCAGAAGCGCTCGTACTCCTTGATCTGCGGCGAGCACGTCGGAAGAGAGCGACACGTAGGCGTCGGGCAGCAGGCGCGCGAGCAGCTTCCGGGTCTCCCGCTCGTGGCGCGGATCGCGATAGGAGTGCAGGTAGCAGACCGCGACCGCGCCGACGCCCGCGGCGCCGAGCCGGCGGATCGCCGCCTCCGCGGAGGTCTTCGAGAGCGGCGTCTCCACGCGTGCCGTCGAAGCGCATCCGCTCGGTCACGTCGAGCCGCCGCGCGCGCGGGACCAGGGGCACGGGCGGCGCCATCCGCAGGTTGTAGCGATCGTCCTTGAGGCCCTCGCGCATCTCGATCACGTCGCGGTGCCCCGCGGTCGTCAGCATGCCGACCTTCGCGCCCTTGCGCTCGAGCAGCGCGTTGGTGGCCACGGTGGTGCCGTGCACGATGAGCCCGGTGTCGGCCAGCAGCCCGGCCAGGTCGGTGCCGAGCTCGGCGGCCAGCAGGGCGAGCCCGTCCATCACGCCGATGGACGGATCGGCGGGCGTGGAGGCGGACTTGGCGAGGCTCACGCGTCCCGCGTCGTCCACGCCGACCAGATCGGTGAAGGTGCCCGCCGACGTCCACGCCGACGCGCAGCATCTCAGGCCTTCCCGCGGCGCGGCTTCGCGGAGACGAAGCCGTTGACGCGATCGGCCGCGCGCGCCTCGGCGGGGCGGCGCGCGGGCGGCCCGTAGCCGCCGCCGCCCATGGACTCGACGAGGAAGACCGCGCCCGGCGGAATCGGGATGCCGACCTCCTTGGTCTTGAGCACGCGCGTCTTGCCGCGCGAGAGCATGCGGTAGCGATGGGGGAGCCCGTCCTTGCCGCCCAGGACCCCGTAGGCGGGATAGCGGACCCCGTCGCCCGCGGTATTGCCGAGCGCGGGCTCGGTGGTCTCCATGCGCAGCTCGAGCACCGAGCCCACGCCGCCGCGGTAGCGGCCGTCGCCCGCCGAGTCCGGGCGGAACTCGTGCCGCTTGAAGAAGAGCGGGAAGCGCGTCTCCGCGACCTCGATGCTGCCGAACTTGATCCCGCCCGCCGCCTGGCCCTCGCCCGCGGTCTCCCAGCCGTCACCCGCCGAGGACGCGCCGCCGCCCCCGCGCGCGTGGAAGAGATGCCAGATGAACTTGCGCTTGTTCCGGGGATTCGTGCCGGAGATCGCGATACGGAAGCGCCGCGACCAGCCCGCGAGCACGCGATCCGGGCAGCTCTTGGCGAGCGCCTTGATCATCGCCTCCGCGATCTCCTGCGCGCAGTGGTTGGTGGACAGCGTCACCGGCGCGGGCGGGAAGGGCCAGACCACCGTGCCCTGCTCGCGCCTTCACCGTGACCGGCCGGAACGTGCCCTCGTTCTTCGGCGTCCGCGGGTCGATCAGGTAGGCGAGCGCCATGTGCACCGCGGACATGGTGTTGGGGAACGCGGAGTTCACGAAGCCGATCACCTGGTCGTGCGAGTCGGTGAGATCCACCGTGAGCGAGTCGCCCTTCTTGGTGACGGTGGCGCGGATGTGGACGTCGCTGATGCCGTGGCCGTCGTCGTCGAGGATCGCCTCGCCCTTGAACACGCCGTCCTTCCAGCCGCCGGATGCACTCGCGGGCCTGGCGCTCGGCCCCGTCGAGGATCTCCCCGATGGTCTCGAGCACGGTCTCGAGCCCGTAGTCGTCCACCAGCTTGAGCAGCCGCCGCTCGCCGATGCGCGCCGAGCCCATCATGGCGCGCAGGTCGCCCTGGAAGTCGCGCGGGTGGCGCACGTTGGTCGCCACCATCTGCAGCACGTCGTCCCGCAGCACGCCGCGGTCGTAGAGCTTGAGCGGGGTGATGCGGATGCCTTCCTGCCAGATCTCGGTGGCGCCCGGGTTGTAGGCCCCGTGGGTGGCGCCGCCGATGTCGTGCTGGTGCGCTCGGTTGATGGACCAGAACACCGGCCGATCGCCCACGAAGACGGGCAGCAGCACCGTGAGATCGGGCAGGTGATTGTTGCCGTGATACGGATCGTTGAGGAGAAAGAGATCGCCGGGGGCGATGCGGTCCTTGAAGAAGTCGGCCACCGAGGCCACCGCCCAGGGCAGGGCGCCCACGTGGATCGGCACGTGCTCGGCCTGCGCGGCCAGGCGGCCCTGGCCGTCGAACACCGCGGTGGAGAAGTCGCGGCTCGAGTTGAGGATCTGGGAGTAGGCGGTGCGGAGCATGGCCTCGCCCATCTCCTGCACGATGGACTCGAGGCGGTGCTGGATGACGGAGACGGTGATCGGATCGGACGCCATGACTTCCTCCTGAGAGTCTCGCCCGGCTGGGCCGAACGGCCCAACCGCATTAATTATCCGCCCGGCTCGCCTCCGGCTGCGCCTCGCCCTGCCACTGCCCCGGTCATTACCGGAGCGCCTGCCACACCCGCGAGGGGGTGATCGGGATCTGCAGTATCGTCCGCCCCGCGCGACTGCAGCGCGTCTTCCACCGCGTTGGCGAGCGCGGCGGGCGGCGCGATGATCGAGCCCTCGCCCACGCCCTTGATGCCGAGCTCGTTGCGCGTGGAGGGGAAGGCCACCGTGCGGGTCTCGAAGGCGGGCAGGTCGACGGCCGACGGGATCGCGTAGTCCATCAGGCTGCCGGTCAGGAGCTGGCCCTCGGCGTCGTAGATCAGGTCCTCCATCAGCGCGGTGCCGATCCCGCCGGCCAGGCCGCCGTGGAGCTGGCCGTCCACGATCATCGGATTGATGGCGCGCCCGCAGTCGTGCACCGCCAGGTAGCGCAGGATCCGCACCCGGCCGGTCTCCACGTCCACCTCCACCGCGCAGGCCTGCGCCCCGAACGCGAAGGTGACGGTCTCGGGCGCGAAGTAGCCGCAGGCCTGTAGCCCCGGGCGCGACTCGCGCAGGAGCGTCTTGCTCCGCACCGCCGCGCGCGAGAGATCGCCCAGGGCCACCCCGCGCTCGGGCAGGCCCGCCACGTGGGCCCGGCCTGCGGCCAGCACCACGTCGGCGGGCGCGCACTCGAGCATCTCCGCGGCCACCACGCGCGCCTTGCCCGCCACCTCGCGCGCGGTGCGCGCCACCGAGGGCCCGGCGTTGGCGGCCACCCGGCTGCCCCCGGTGCCGTTGCCATAGGGCAGCAGCGTGGTGTCGGCCGCGATCACGAACACCCGCTCGGGATCCACGCCGAGCTCGGACGCCGCGATCTGGGCCATGGTCGTCTCGTGCGACTGGCCCTGCGATGACACGCCGATGTAGACGTGCACCGTCCCGGTGGAGTCGATGCGCACGTCCGCGCTCTCGAACGGGCCGACCCCGGTGCCCTGCACGTAGGCCGCGAGCCCCACGCCGATCGGCCGCGCGCTCCCGGCCGTCTCGACCTGGCGCCGCCGCCAGTCCTGGTAGCCGAAGTCGACGAGGAGCCGGTCGAAGCTGCCGATGTAGTCGGCCGGATCGTAGGAGACCGGCGTGCCGTCGCGGTAGACGAGGCCGGTGCGGTACGGCATCTCGTCGGCGCGGATCATGTTGCGCCGCCTCAGCTCCGCGGGATCCAGGCCGAGCGCGCGGGCGCCACGATCCATCAGGCGTTCGAGCACGAAGTTGGCCTCGGGCCGCCCCGAGCCCCGGTACGCGGCGCCGAACACCGCGTTGGTGACCACGTTGGACGCGCTCACCTCGATGCTCGGCACGCGATACGGTCCTGGCAGGTGATTGATCGTGTTGCGCGTCACCACCTCGCCGCTCGCGATATAGGCGCCGTGCTCGCGCGTGAACTGAGTCTCGAGCGCGGTGATCCGGCCCTCGCGGCTGAACCCCATGCGCGCCACGTGCCGCTGCCCGCGATCGGGCGAGGCGGTGAGGAAGTGCTCGCGCCGCGACTCCGCCCACTTCACCGGCCGATCGAGCCGTCGGGCCGCCGCGGTGACGATCAGGTCCTCGGAGTAGGCGTGGCCCTTGATGCCGAAGCCGCCGCCGGTATCCACCACCACCACGCGCACCTGCTCCTCGGCGAGCCCGAAGGCACCCGCGATGCACGCGCGGAGCCCGTAGGGGCTCTGGCTCGACGTCCACAGGGTCAGACGGCCGTCGGGGCCCGCGGGCGTGGCGACGATCCCGCGCGTCTCGATCGGGACCCCGTGCACCCGGCCGATCCCGAGCCGCGCCGCCACCACGACGTCGGCGCCCGCGAAGCCGGCGGCGGGATCGCCCACGCGGGCGGTGGAGAGGCCGGCCACGTTGTCGGGCCAGGTGTCGAACACACGCGGGGCGCCCATCTCGAGCGCGCGCTCCATGGTGCCGGCGGCGGGCAGGGGCTCGTAGTCCACCAGCACCGCCGCCGCGGCGTCCGCCGCCGCGTAGGCATCCTCGGCGATCACCGCGGCCACCACCTCGCCCACGTAGCGCACGAGCGGATCGGCGAAGACCGGCTGCGCGGTGGGCCGGAAGCCGGCGGGCGCCGCGATCGACGGCGGGATGGGCCGCGCGCACTCCGGCAGGTCGCGCGCGGTGTAGACGGCGACGACCCCCGCCATGGCACGCGCGGCGGCGGTGTCGATGGAGCGCACGCGCGCGTGCGCGTGCGGGCTCCGCACGAAGGCCGCGTGCAGCATGCCGGGAAAGTGGAGATCCTCGACGTAGCGGCCGCGGCCGGTGATGAGGCGCTGATCTTCCTTGCGGCGCAGCGGGGAACCGAGGGGATTGTCCATGGTCGCGTCGGAGTATAACCCAGGCCCGCGCCCGCGACGGTCCGGCACGGCCACGATTGACAGGACCCAGGGTGTGGGCGACAGTCGGAAGCCGTGCAGACCGTCTTCGAGGCCTTCATGGCGACCGCGGCCGCCGCGCCGGACGCGCCGTTCCTGTGCGCGACGCCGGCCCCCGGCCGCGCCTACCACCCGGACGGCGTCGAGCTCACCTACGCGGCGGTGCGCGCGGAGGTGCTCCGGCTCAAGGACGCCTACGCGGCCGCCGGCTACGGCCACGGCCATCGCGTCGCGCTGCTCTTCGAGAACCGCCCGGAGTTCTTCTTCCACTACCTCGCGGTCAACGCGCTCGGCTGCGGCGTGGTGCCGGTCAACCCGGACTACCGCCACGACGAGCTGGCCTACCAGATGGACCACTCCGAGGCGGACCTGGCGGTGTCCATCCCCGAGCGCGTGGCCGCGCTCGAGGCGGTGGCGAAGGAGCGCGCCAGGCCGCTGCCGGTGGTGGACGCGGGCGCGTGGCCGGACTCGCTGCCGCGCCCGGGCCGCGCGCCGCGCCACGACGCGCCCGGCCTCGACACCGAGTGCGGCCTGCTCTACACCTCGGGCACCACCGGCCGGCCCAAGGGCTGCGTGCTGAGCAACTTCTACTACCTGAACGCGGGCGCCTGGTACCGCGGCCTGGGCGGCCGGCTCGCCATCGAGCACGGGCGCGAGCGATTCCTGAACCCGCTGCCGCTCTTTCACATGAACTGCCAGGCGGTGACCGCGACCTGCGCGATCCTCACCGCCAACTGCCTGATCCTGCCCGAGCGCTTCAGCCCGCGCCGCTGGTGGCGCGACGTGGTCGCCACGCGGGCCACCATCATCCACTACCTGGGCGTGATGCCGCCGCTCCTGCTCAACCAGGATCCGGCGCCGGAGGAGACCGCGCACCGCGTGAAGGCGGGGCTCGGCGCGGGCGTCGAGCCGGAGCTGCACGAGGCCTTCGAGCGACGGTTCGGCTTTCCCCTGGTCGAAGTCTGGGGCATGACCGAGACCGGGCGCATCTTCTCCGACTGCCTCGAGCCGCGCGCGATCCACACCCGCGCCTTCGGACGGCCCCGCGACGGCTTCGAGGCGCCGCGTGGTGGACGACCAGGATCGGGAGGTGGCGCCCGAGACCCCGGGGGAGCTGGTCGTGCGCTGGGGCGGGCCCGAGGGCCCGCGCCACGGCTTCTTCTCCGGCTACCTCAAGAACGACGAGGCCACCCGCGAGGCGTGGCGGGGCGAGTGGTTCCACACCGGCGACGTGGTGCGCCGGACCGCCGACGGCATGCTGATCTTCGTGGACCGCAAGAAGAACATCATCCGGCGCTCGGGCGAGAACATCGCGGCCGCGGAGGTCGAGGCCACGCTCCAGGCCCACGAGGCGGTGGCCCAGGTCGCGGTGCTGGCGGTGCCCGACGAGATCCGCGAGGAAGAAGTCATGGCCTGCGTGGTGCCGATGCCCGGCGCCACCGCCGACCGGGCGCTGGCCGAGCGCCTCTGCGACTTCTGCCTCGAGCGCCTCGCCTACTTCAAGGCGCCCGGCTGGGTGCTCTTCGTCGAGAGCCTCCCCACCACCGGCACCCAGAAGGTCCAGAAGACCCAGATCTTCCCCCGGGGCGAGGATCCCCGGCTCCGGCCGGGCGCAGTGGACCTCCGGACCCGCAAGAAGCGCGGCTGACCCGCCCCGCCGGGCCGCGCGGCCAGCCGCTGGGCATGCGCTAGCCAGCCGCGCGCATGCGCTAGAATAGTCGCCATGGCCATTCCCGAGCGCTCCGTGCTCCTTGGCGACCAGATGCGCCGTCGCATCCTGGTCCTCGACGGCGCGATGGGCACCATGATCCAGAACCGGGGCCTCACCGCGGCCGACTTCGGCGGGCCGCAAGTACGAGGGCTGCAACGAGCAGCTCAACCTCACGCGCCCCGACGTCATCGCCGACATCCACGCGGCCTACCTCGAAGCCGGCGCCGACCTGATCTCGACCAATACCTTCGGATGTGCCCCGTATGTCCTCGCCGAATATGGCCTGGCCGAGCGGTGCCACGACATCACACTGGCGGCCGCCCGGATCTGTCGCGCGGCCGTGGACCGCGCCGACACGACGGACCGGCCGCGCTTCGCCATCGGCGCGATGGGGCCGGGGACCCGGACCATCACGGTCACCGCGAACGTGACCTTCGAGGAGGTGCGCGACGGCTACTATCGCCAGGCCCGCGCCCTGATCGAGGGCGGCGTGGACGCGCTCCTGCTCGAGACCTGCCAGGACACGCTGAACGTCAAGGCGGCGGCGATCGGGGTCCGCGCAGGCCATGACCGAGGCCGGCGTCAGCCTGCCCCTGATGGTCAGCGGCACCGTCGAGCCCATGGGCACCATGCTCGCGGGGCAGGACGTGGACGCGCTCTACGCCTCGCTCGAGCACCTGGACCTCTTCTCGATCGGGCTCAACTGCGCGACCGGCCCCGAGTTCATGACCGACCACCTGCGCACGCTCTCCGACGTGGCCACGTGCTTCGTCTCGGTGTACCCGAACGCGGGCCTGCCCGACGAGCACGGCCACTACGAAGAGACCGCGGAGAGCCTCGCCCACAAGATGCGCCGCTTCGTGGAGGAGGGCTGGGTCGAACGTGGTCGGCGGCTGCTGCGGGACGACGCCGGACCACATCCGCGCGCTGGCCCGCCTGGTGGCGGGGCGGCCGCCGCGCGTGCCCGGCGGCGGATCGCGCGCCGCGCGGTGAGCGGCATCGAGTCGGTGTACCCGAGCGAGGACCTGCGGCCGGTCATCGTGGGCGAGCGCACCAACGTGATCGGCTCGCGGCGCTTCAAGGAGCTGATCGTCGAGGAGAAGTTCGAGGAGGCCTCCGAGATCGGCCGCGCCCAGGTCAAGGGCGGCGCGCAGGTGCTGGACGTCTGCCTCGCCAACCCGGATCGCGACGAGGCGGCCGACATGGACCGCTTCATGGACTTCGTGACCCGCAAGGTCAAGGCGCCGCTGATGATCGACTCCACCGACGCCGCGCGTGCTCGAGCTGGCGCTCCGCAAGTGCCAGGGCAAGGCCCTCGTCAACTCGATCAACCTGGAGGACGGCGAGGAGCGCTTCGAGCTCGTGGTCCCGCTGATCCGCACCTACGGCGCGGCGGTGGTGGTGGGCTGCATCGACGAGGACAAGCAGCAGGGCATGGCGGTCACCCGCGCAGCGCAAGCTGGCCATCGCGGAGCGGACCCACGACCTGCTCACCGGGAAGTACGGAGTCCCCGAGCGCGACCTGATCTTCGACCCGCTCGTCTTCCCGGTGGGCACCGGCGACGTCAACTACATCGGCTCCGCGGTCGAGACGATCGAGGGCGTGCGGGCGATCAAGGCCCGCTTCCCCGCACTGCAAGACCATCCTCGGCATCTCGAACGTGTCCTTCGGCCTGCCCGCCGCGGGCCGCGAGGTGCTGAACGCGGTCTTCCTCTACGAGTGCACCAAGGCCGGCCTCGACTACGCCATCGTCAACAGCGAGCGGCTCGAGCGCTACGCCTCGATCCCGGAGGAGGAGCGCAGGCTCGCCGAGGACCTGATCTACTGGCGCGGCGCGGATCCGGTGGCCGCCTTCGCGGCCCACTTCCGCGGGCGCACGCGGGCCCCCAAGGACACCGGCGTCAAGCTGCCGCTCGACGAGCGGCTCGCGCGCTACATCGTGGAGGGCTCCAAGGAAGGGCTCCTCGACGACCTGGCGCTGAAGCTCGACGAGTCGGGCGCGCTCGACATCATCAACGGGCCGCTCATGAAGGGCATGGAGGAGGTCGGGCGCCTCTTCAACGACAACCAGCTCATCGTGGCCGAGGTGCTCCAGTCCGCGGAGGCCATGAAGGCCGCCGTCGCCTACCTCGAGCAGTTCATGGACAAGGACGAGAACGCCTCCCGCGGCACCATCGTGCTCGCCACCGTGAAGGGCGACGTCCACGACATCGGCAAGAACCTGGTCGAGATCATCCTCAAGAACAACGGCTACCGGATCGTCAACCTGGGGATCAAGGTGCCGCCGGAGGACCTGATCGCCGCCTACCACAGCCACAAGCCCGACGCGATCGGGCTCTCCGGGCTCCTGGTGAAGTCGGCCCAGCAGATGGTGATCACGGCCCAGGACCTGCGCGCGGCCGGCGTCGAGATCCCGCTCTTCGTGGGCGGCGCGGCGCTGACCCGCAAGTTCACCGCGACGCGGATCGCCAGCGAGTACGGCGGCCTCACGCTCTACGCCAAGGACGCCATGGACGGCCTCGACCTCGCCAACCGGCTCTTCGGCGCGACGACTCGGGACGCGCTGGTCGAGCGTCTGCGCGCGGATCAGGAAGCGCTGCGCGCGGGCGCCGAGGCCGTCGCGGCGGCGGTGGCGGCGCCCGCGCCTCACGCGCCGTGCCGAGCCGCTCGGCGGTCTCGCGATCGGCGCCGGTGCCGACCCCGCCGGATCTCAAGATCCACCTGCTGCGGAACATCCCGCTCACCCACATCTTCCCGTACCTGAACCTCCAGATGCTGCTGGGCCAGCATCTCGGGGTGAAGGGCTCGGTGGCGCGGCTGCTCGAGCAGGGCGATGCCAAGACGGTCGAGATCAACGAGGTGGTGGAGCAGCTCGAGCGCGAAGCCATCGGGCAGGGGCTGATCCAGGCGAACGGCCTCTACCGGTTCTACGAGGCGGCCGTCGGCGGGCGACGACCTCGTGCTCTTCGACGCGGGCGCGGAGATCGCGCGCTTCCACTTCCCGCGCCAGGCCGACGGCGAGCGCCTCTGCCTGTCCGACTACGTGCGCGAGCAGGGCAGCGGCGAGAAGGACTACGTCGCGCTCTTCGCGGTCACGTGCGGGGCGGGCGTGCGCGACCTGGCCGAGCGCTGGAAGGAGGAGGGCCACTACCTCCGATCCCACGCGCTGCAGGCGCTGGCCATCGAGACCGCGGAAGCGTTCGCCGAGATGCTGCACGCGCGGCTGCGCACCCAGTGGGGCTTCCCGGATCCGCCCGGCCTGCCGCTCCAGGACAAGCTGAAGGCCCACTATCGCGGCATCCGCGTCTCGTTCGGCTACCCGGCGTGCCCGGATCTGGCCGACCAGCGCATCCTGTTCGACCTGCTCCGGCCGGAGCAGGTGGGCCTCGGCCTCACCGAGGGCTACATGATGGATCCGGAGGCGTCCGTCTCCGCGCTGGTGTTCCACCACCCCGAGGCCAAGTACTTCAAGGCCGAGTAGCCGGACGCTCCCGAGCATGCCGAGCCTGCTGCAGGCCCCCGGTGTGAGCGCCCGCTTCCTCGATCTGCTCGCCCAGGAGCCGCTCGACCGGAGCCGCATCCTCGACGTGGGCTGCGGCGCGGGGCGCCTCTCCCTGGCGCTGGCACCCGCTTCAAAGGCGGTCGTGGGTCTCGACCGCGAGGCGCCGCTCATCCAGGAAGCGCGCCGGCGCGCGGCGGCCGCTCATCTCGCGAACGTCGAGTTCCACGAGGCCGACGTCGAGGCGGACTCGTACGAGCCCTGGCGACCCGACCTGGTCACCGCGCATCTGTGCGCCTCGGACGCCATCATCGAGCGCGCGGCCCGGGCGCTGGCCCCGGGCGGTTGCCTCGCCATGGTGGCCTTTCACGTGGACCAGTGGAAGGAGACCGGCAAGGTGTCGCGCTTCGCCTACGACGAAGCGCGCATGCGCAGCACGCTTGAATCGCACGGCTTCACCGTCGAGGCCCTCGAGGTCGAGCGGGAAGTGCGCCGCTTCGACTCGGTCGAGGAAGGCCTGGCCGCGGCGGTGGGCCTCGAGGACCGCTGGAAGGCGGACGGCCGCTGGTTTCGCTACATCGCGTTCCTCGAATCCGGCGGGCGCACGCTCACGCGCAGCCACCTCCTGGTGAAGGCCCGCGCGGCGCAGTGAGCCGAGCGCCGGCGATGACCTGACGCGGCACACGCTCACCGATTCGGTCAAGGCCCTCGCGCTCGAGCTGGGCTTCGACCTCGTGACCGCGGGCCCGGCCACGCCGCCCGAGCATGGCCCCGCCCTCCGTCGGTGGCTGGAAGCGGGCCACGCGGGCACCATGGGCTACCTGGAGCGTCGGGTGGAGGAGCGCCTCGACCCCGCGCGCGTCCTGCCCGGGGCGCGCTCCGTCGTCTGCGTGGCGCTCAACTACTACCAGGGCGAGACGCCCGACCCCTCCTGGCGGCCGGTGGCCCGCTACGCCTGGGGCCGCGACTATCACGACGTGATCGGCCCGCGGCTCGAGCGGCTCGCCGCGCATCTGGCCGAGACCGCCGGCGCGCGTAGCCGAGGCTACGTGGACACCGGGCCCGTGCTCGAGCGGGACCTGGCCGCGCGGGCCGGCCTCGGCTGGATCGGCAAGAACACCATGCTGCTCAACCCGCGACTCGGCTCCTGGTTCTTCATCGGCGTGCTGCTGACCACCGCCGAGCTGGCCCACGATGAGCCGCTCGCCGATCGCTGCGGCACCTGCCGCGCCTGCCTCGACGCCTGCCCGACGGGCGCCTTCGTCGCGCCCTACGTGCTCGACGCCCGGCGCTGCGTGTCCTATCTCACGATCGAGCATCGCGGCGACATCGCTCCGGAGGCCCACGCCGGGATGGCCGGCTGGCAGTTCGGCTGCGATATCTGCCAGGACGTCTGTCCCTGGAACCGGAAGGCGCCCACCACCAGGGAAGCGGCCTTCGAGCCGCCCGCGCCATTCCCCGGCGCAGCCGCGGTCTCGGCCATGGACGACGAAGCCCTCCGCCGCCGCTTCGCGGGGACGCCCCTGCTTCGAGCGAAGCCTTCGGGTCTCCGCCGTAACGCTCGGATCTACCTGGAGAACGAGGCGTGAATCCCGTCCTGGCCGGCTTCCGGAGCGCTCGAGCGCCTATGCTACAATCCGACCGCGAGAGGAGATCGGCATGGCCATCCTGAAAGTCGCGCGTCTCGGACACCCGGTGCTTCGCAAGGTCGCCGCTCCCGTCCCGGTGAGCGAGATCCGTTCCCCGGAGACCCAGCGGCTGATCGACGACATGATCGAGACGATGAGGGAGTACAACGGCGCCGGCCTGGCCGCGCCACAGGTCCACGCGCTCAAGCAGATCTGCGTGATCGAGGTGAACGGCAACCCGCGCTACCCCGACGCGCCCGCGATCCCGCTCACCGTCCTGATCAACCCGGTGGTGACCCCGCTCACCGACGAGATGGAAGACGGCTGGGAGGGCTGCCTCTCCGTGCCGGACATGCGCGGCATCGTCCCGCGCGCAGGCTCGGTGCGGCTCGAGGCCCGCGACCGCGAGGGCAACCCGATCGAGGTGGTGGCCAAGGAGTTCTTCGCCCGGGTGATCCAGCACGAGACCGATCACCTGAACGGCATCGTCTACGTCGACCGCATGCGCGACCTGTCGACGCTCACGCACCTGGCCGAGTGGAACAAGTACTGGCTCGGCATCCAGGAGCAGGACGACTAGGCGGAGCCGCCCCATCAAGGCCGTCGCCGTCGTCCGGATCTGTTCTTCGTCGCCCGCATCCGGGAGACCGCCCGCCTGGTCGGCACCCCGCTGGTCTTCGCCCGCACCCCCGAGGAGCTGACCGCGGCCCTCGAAGGCGAGCCGCCCGCTCTGGTCATCGTGGATCTGACCACCAACGGCTGGGACTACGACGCGATCTTCGCGGCGCTGGAGCGCGTGCCCGCGCGCACCGGTGCTCGGCTACACCACCCACGCGCTGGCGCGCACGACCCAGCCCCTGCACGCGCGCTGCCGCCGGGTCGTGACCAAGGAAACGCTGACCCAGGAGCTGCCCGAGCTCCTGCAGCGCGGGCTCGCCGCGTGACCGCCGCCGAGTTCGTCGCCCAGCTCGACGAGACGAACCAGGCCGTCCTGCGCCGCCTCGAGCCCGAGGCCACGCTCAAGCCCGAGGTCTCGGGCGCTCTGAACGTCACGAATCTCCTGAAGGTCGCGCTCAAGAACGAGATCGAGGCCACCGAGATCGCGGCGCGCTGGCTGGTCGTCACGGCCGACGTCGAGGTGAAGATGGCCTTCGCGCGCCAGGCCGGCGACGAGGCCAAGCACTACCGGATGATCGCCGAGCGGCTCGGGGAGCTCGGCTTCGACGCGCGCAGCTTCGATCCGCTCGCGCAGGGGTTCGGGCCGCTCTTCAAGTACCTCGACTCGCTCGAGACCACCGTCGAGCGGGTGGCGGCCGGCCAGTTCACCCGCGAGGCGATCGCGGTGGTGAAGAACCGCCAGTTCATCGAGTTCTGCGACCGCGCGGGCGACCGGGTCACCGCCACGCTCTACCGTGACGTCATCGAGCCGGACGAGCGCTTCCATCACCAGCTCGGCCGCTCGCTCCTGCTCAAGCTCGCCACCACGCCGGAGACGCAGGAGGCGGCGCGGCGGGTCTCCGCGCGCACGCTGGCGCTCGCGGAAGAGCTGCAGGGCGCGGCGCTCCGGACCGCCGGCATCCACCACGCGCCCGGGTGTTGATGGACGCCGACCCTCGGCTGGCCGCCTTCGCCGTGCGCGGTGGATCGCCCGGACGACCAGATCCATCTCGCCCACGCCGCCCTGCTGATCGCGGCCGGCGACCAGCCCGAGCTCGACGTGGACGACTATCTCGGGCGCCTCTCCGCGCTGGCCGAGGCCGCCGAGCCGGCCCGCCGCGTCGACGACGCCCTCGGCCGTCTCCACCGGCTCCGGGAGTACCTCTTCGAGGAGCTGGGCTTCTCGGGGGACCGCGAGGACTACTTCGACCCGCGCAACAGCCATCTCAACGAAGTCCTCGATCGGCGGCTCGGCATCCCGATCACGCTGTCCCTCGTGCTCATCGAGGTCGGGCGCCGGCTCGATCTCGAGATGGAGGGCATCGGGCTGCCCGGGCACTTCATCACCGGCGCGCGCATCGCGGGCGAGCAGGTGCTCCTCGATCCCTTCAACCGCGGCGCGCTCCTGACGACGGAGAGCTGCCGGGAGCTGGTCAGCCAGGCCCTGGGGCGGCCGGTGCGGCTCGCCCCTGAGCACTTCGCGCCGGTGGGCAACCGGCAGTTCCTGACCCGGATGCTCGCCAACCTGAAGGGCGTCTACTGGCGCCGGGAGGCCTGGGACAAGGTGGTCGGGGTGATCGACCGGCTGCTCGTGCTCAATCCCGCCTCGGCGGGGGAGCGGCGCGACCGCGGCGCGGCCTGGAGCAACATGGGACGGCTCGAGCGCGGGGTGGCCGACTGGGAGCAGTACCTCACCGACTTCCCCAACGCGGCCGATCACGAGCCAGGTGCGCAACCAGCTCCGGCGAGTCCGCCAGAAGCTGGCGCAGCTCAACTAGCATCAGGCTCCTCTCATGCGCGTCCAGGGCGGGCAGAACCTCTACGGCTTCTCGGTGGGCATCCTGATGCTCGACACCCAGTTCCCGCGCATCCCGGGCGACATGGGCAATGCCACCACCTTCGACTTTCCGGTGCGCTATCACCGCGTGACCGGCGCCTCGCCGGACCGGGTCGTGCGCCAGGGCCAGCGGGAGCTGCTGCCGAGCTTCATCGAGGGCGCGCGCTTCCTCGAGCGCGAGGGCGTGCGCGCGGTCACCACCAACTGCGGGTTCCTCGCCAAGTTCCAGCCCGAGCTGGCCGCCTCCGTCTCCATCCCCGTGTTCACCTCGAGCCTCATGCTGGTGCCGCTGGTGCACCGCATGCTGCCCGCGGGGCGCGCGGTCGGCATCCTCACCGTGAACGCCTCCGCGCTCAACGCCGAGCACATGGCGGGGGCGGGGATCGCCCCGGACGTCCCGGTGGTGGTGGCGGGGCTCGAGACCGAGAAGGAGTTCACCCGCGTGATGCTCGACGATCAGCTCACGCTCGACGTGGAGACCGCGCGCCAGGAGCACCTCACGGTGGTCCGGCGCATGATGGACGCGCACCCCGAGATCGGCGCCCTCGTGCTCGAGTGCACGAACATGCCGCCCTACCGAGCCGACATCCAGGCGCTCACCGGCCTGCCCGTCTTCGACATCACGACGCTGGTCCGCATGGTGCACGAGGCGGTGCGCCACGGGCTGGCGCCGCGCCCCGCCTGATCCCTCCGCGCTCGTGACCCAGACCGCCGACGTCGTCATCATCGGCGCCGGCATCATCGGCGGCTCCATCGCCTACCATCTCCTCGAGCGCGACCCGCGCCTGCGCGTGGTCATGCTCGAGAAGGAGACGGAGCCGGGGACCGGGGCCACCTCGAAGGCCACCGGCGGCGTGCGCTTCCAGTTCTCCACCGAAGCCAATATCCGCCTCACCCAGCTCTCGTACCGCTACTTCACCCACGACCGCGAGATCCTCGGCCGCTCGGTGGACTTCCTGCGCCACGGCTATCTCTTCGTGACGACCGACGCGGGCACCCTCGCCCAGTGCCGCCAGAACGTGGACCTGCAGCGCGGGCTCGGCGTGGCGAGCGAGCTCCTGACGCCGTCCGAGATCCAGACGCACCTGGCGCCCCTCGTGACCGCCGACCTGCTCGGGGGCACCTTCTGCGCGGACGACGGCTCGGCCGACCCGTACTCGCTGCTCTCGGGGTTCCTGGCGGTGGCGCGGAGCCGAGGCCTGCGCCTGCTGACCGGGCAGCCCGTCACCGGCATCGTGAAGGCCGGCGAGCGGGTGACCGGCGTGACGACGCCGAGCGAGGAATGGTCCGCCCCGATCGTGATCGACTGCGCGGGGCCCCACGCGGACGAGATCGGCGCCATGGCCGGCGTGGACATCCCGTCGAAGCCCTACCGGCGCCAGGTGATGGTGACCGAGCCGCTGCCGGTTCTGCCGCAAGTCTTCCCTTTGATCGTCGATCTCGACACCGGCTTCTACGTCCACCGGCAGGGGCTGAGCGCGGTGCTCATGGGCGGCACCGACAAGGACATCAAGCCCGGGCACGACACCAATGTCGACTGGGACGCCTTCGAGGCGGTCTTCCGCGCCGCGGCCCTCCGGGTGCCCCCGCTGGCCTCTGCCCAGGTGATGCGGGCCTACGCGGGGGTGCGCGATCTCACGCCCGACTACCACGGCATCCTCGGCCCGGCGGCGCAGGCGCCCGGCTTCCACGTGGCCTGCGGCTTTTCCGGGCACGGCTTCATGCACTCGCCCGCCATCGGCATCCTGATGACCGAGATGCTCCTTGACGGGCGCGCCCGCAGCATGGATATTGGCGCATTAACCCTCGACCGCTTCGCCGCGGGAAGGCTGCGCGCCGAAGCCAACATGTTCTGAGTCGCGAAGACAGGAGGCAGGACCGATGCTGAAACGTTTCGGGCTCGCGGTGATGACTCTGGCCCTGGTCGCGGCGCTCGCCGGCGGCGCGGCCGCGCAACAGTCGCTGACGTGGACGGCCGGCGCGGTGGGCGGCGGCTGGTACACCATCTCGGGCGGCATGGCCGAGCTGCTGCGGGAGAAGGCCGGCCTCAACATCAAGGTCATCCCGGGCGGGGGCACCCAGAACCCGCTCCTCGTCCAGAAGGGCGACGCCGATCTCGGCATGGGCCTGCCGCCGCTGCTGGGCGCCGCCGTCCGCGGCGAGGACCCGTACCCCGATCAGAAGATGGACAAGCTCCGCGCGGTCGCGGGCAACATGAGCCTCAACACCTTCCACTTCTACGTGGCGGCGGACTCGCCGTTCGCCAAGATGACGATGGAGGAGATCTTCAAGACCAAGAAGCCGATGCGCCTGGCCATCTCCAAGCCCGGCTCCTCCGACGTCTGGGTCTTCGAGAAGATCATGGAGTTCTACGGCTACTGCCCGCCCGGCAAGACCCCGGACTGCTACAAGACCTGGGAGGCGGCGGGCACCAAGTTCTTCCGCGGCTCCTACTCGGAGCAGGCCGGCGCCTTCAAGGACCGCAACGTGGACGGGACCTTCACCTTCCTGGCCCTGCCCGGCGCCTCCATCACCGAGGCCTCGGTCGGGCGGGATCTCAAGATCCTCGCGTTCCCGAAGCCGCTGCTCGAGCACCTCGGCAAGTTCGGCATGGGCGAGGGCGTCATCCCGCCCGGCACGTATCCCAAGGCCGCGAACGGCAACGAGCCGGTGGTGTCCGCCACCATGGGCACCACCATCACGGTGTCGACCAGCATGTCGAACGAGATGGCGTACAACATCACCAAGGCGCTGAACGACAACGCGGACCGCGTCCGCAAGATCCACGGGAGCCTCGCCGACTACGAGCCCTCCAAGGGGCACCTCTTCCTGGGCGTCGCGCTCCACCCGGGCGCCGAGCGGTACTACAAGGAAAAGGGCTGGCTCAAGTAGTCCGGACACGCCGGAGGTAGCGAATCAGAAAGCTCGAGGGGTGGGTCTACTGGGCGGCCGGCGCCTACGCGGCGGCGGCCGCCCTCTTCCATCTCTACACCGCGGGCTATGGCACGCTCGAGCCGCGGCTGCAGCGCTCGGTGCACCTGCTGTTCCTGATCCCGCTGGTCTTCGTCGCGTTCCCGTTCAATGCCCGCTCGCCGCGCACGCGGCCGAGCGCCTTCGACTGGCTGTGGGCCGCGCTCACCGCGGTCGGCAGCCTGTACCTGATCTGGGACGCGGACCGCCTCAATCACCGCTGGGAAGGCGCCTCGCCGGTGCTGCCCGATCGAGGTGGTCATCGGCTCGTTCATGGCCGTGCTCGTCATCGAGGCCTGCCGCCGATCGCTGTCGCCCTGGATGGCGGTCACCATCTGCGTCTCGCTCGTCTACCTGGCCACCAGCCAGTGGATCCCCGGCCTCTTCAACTTCAAGGGCTACACGTTCCCGCGCATGGTCGAGTTCGTCTACCTGGCCGGCGACGAGGGCATGTACGGCTTCCTCACCGGCATCTCGTCGAACATCCTCTTCATCTACGTCCTGTTCGCGGCGGTGATGATGAAGGCCGGGGTCGGGGAGTTCGTCATCGACCTGGCGGTGCGCCTGGCCGGCTGGGCCCGCGGCGGCCCCGCCAAGATCGCGGTCATCGCCTCCGCGCTCTTCGGCACGATCTCGGGCTCGACGGTGGCCAATGTCTACGCCACCGGCTCCTTCACGATCCCGCTCATGAAGAAGGGCGGCTACACCGCCGAAGAACGCGGCCGCCATCGAGGCCATCGCGGGCACCGGCGGGCAGATCATGCCGCCGGTCATGGGCGCGGGCGTGTTCATCATGTCCGAGGTCACCGGGATCTCGTACTTCGAGATCATCAAGGCCGCCGCGATCCCGGCCATCCTCTACTACGTGGGCCTGATGGCGATGGTGCACTTCCTGGCCCTGCGCTACGGCATGCAGGCCGTGCCGCGGTCGGAGCTGCCCTCCTGGGGCCCGGTGCTGCGGCGCGGCTACTTCGTCATCCCGTTCGGCCTCATCGTGTACCTGCTGGCCGAGGGCTACTCGCCGACCGGCGCCGCCTTCTACACGATCGTGGTGACCTTCGTGCTCTCCTTCCTCGACCGGCAGACGTGGATGACCCCGCGCCGGTGCTGGGAGGCGCTCACCGAGGCCTCGTTCTCGGCCGCGACCATCGCGGTGGCGCTGGCCGGCTCGGGCATGATCGTGGGCGTGCTGACGCGCACCGGCGCCGCGCTGGCCTTCGGCGGGGTCGTGGTCCAGATGGCGCGGCGGCATCCTGCTGGTGGCCATGATGCTCGTCTTCCTCGTGGTGTCCGTGCTCGGCACCGGCATCCCGACCACCGCGGCCTACGTCATCGCGGTCACGGTGGGCGCGGCGGCCATGGGCAATCTCGGCGTGAGCCTGCTCGCCGCGCACCTCTTCGTCTTCTACTACGCGGTGCTGTCCGATCTCACGCCGCCCGACGCGGTCACCGCGTTCGCGGCGGCCAACATCGCGGGCGCCGACATGTTCGCCACCGGGATCGAGGCCTTCCGCCTGGGCATCGCGGGCTTCCTCGTCCCGTTCGCCTTCGTCTACCACCAGGAGCTGCTGCTGCGCGGGAGCTGGCCGCAGATCGTCCTGATGTCGGCCCTGGCCGCGGTCTCGGCGATCGCGCTCGCGTCCTTCGTGGTCGGCCACGCGGCGGGGCCCGTCACGGGCTGGCTGCGCTGGCTATGCCTCGTGGCGGCGGGCCTGCTGATCGTGCGCACGGGAGCGCTGCAGGCGGTGGGCCTGGTCCTCTACGCGGGGATCCTGCTGCTGACCGCCCGCCGGCGCCGCGAAGCGCTCGCGGTCAGCGGCGCCTGAGCCGCGCGACGAGGCCTTCGTCCGCGGGCGGAAACTCGTAGCCGCCCAGATCCGCCGGCGCCACCCAGGCGATCTCCTGGCCCTCGGCGGCGCGCGGCTCTCCCTCGAGCGCGCACTGAAAGAAGCGCAGCCGCACCGTCTTCTCGGGATAGCGCCACTCGACGTCGTCCAGCAGCTCGCCGACCGACACCGCCGCGTCCAGCTCCTCGCGGATCTCCCGGACCAGCGCCGCCTCCGCCGTCTCGCCATCCTGCCGCTTCCCGCCGGGAAACTCCCAGAGCCCGCCCAGATGGCTGCCGGCGTGCCGCCGCGCGATGAGGATCCGGCCCCCGCGCTCGATCACCGCCGCCACGACTTCGATATGCCCCTCACTTCGCTCGGGGCTCGCAGGAGGGCTGTCCTGCTGAGAACTCATGAAGCGGTCCACCCGCCGTCCACCGCCAGGGTGGAGCCGGTGACGTAGCGCGAAGCGTCCGACGCGAGGTAGAGACACGCCGGACGCGATGTCGTCCACGTGCCCCGCGCGCCCGATCGGGATGCGATGCGCCAGCATGTTGCGCCGGAACTCGCTCACGCCCGTGTTGATCGCGGTGTCGATGGTGCCGGGCGCCACGACGTTGACGCGGATGCCGTCCTGGACCAGCTCGACGGCGGCGGCGCGGGCCAGCGCGTTGAGCCCGCCCTTGGAGGCCACGTAGGGCGAGAAGAACGGCGCGGCCACCATGCCGAGAGCGGAGCCGATGTGGATGATGCTGCCGCCGCCGCGCTCGCGCATCGGCCCCGTCACGAGCTTGGTCAGCACGAAGGCGCCGACCAGGTTGATGCGCAGCACCTCCGCGAAGTCGGCGGCCGAGATCTCGGTCAGCGGCGACTGAAGCCGCACCGCCGCCGAGTTGACCAGGACGTCCACGCCGCCCCACTCGGTCCGGGCGGCCGCCACCAGGCCGGCCACGTCGCGCTCGACGCCCGCGTCGCCCGCGATCGCCAGCGCGGTCCCGCCGGCGCCCGTGATCGCGCTCGCGACCTCTCGCAGCGGCTCCGGACGCCGGCCGAAGACGGCCACGCGCGCGCCCTCCCGCGCGAAGCGCTCCGCGATGGCCCGGCCGATGCCGGTGCCGCCCCCGGCCACGATCGCGACCTTGCCGTCAAGCGCGGCCATCTGAGCTCCCGGTGGCTCGATAGGTCGCGCAGAAGCGCTTCATGGGGCAGGGGCGACAGCGCGGCGCCCGCGCGGTGCACCAGGTGGCGCCGAAGTCCATGAGCGCCTGGTTGTAGTCGTAGGAGCGCCGCCGCGGCACGAGCGCGCCCGCCAGATCCCACATGGTCTTCTGGCCGCGCAGCCGGGCCAGCCGCCGCGGCCCCAGGAACACGCGCCCCAGCACCCGGCGCACATTGGTGTCCACGATGGGCACGGCGCGCCCGTAGGCGAAGCAGAGCAGGGCCCCCGCGGTGTAGCGGCCGATGCCGCGCATGCCCCGGAGCGCGCCCGCGTCGTCGGGCAGCCGCCCGCCGTAGCTGGCCACCGTCTCGCGCGCGATCCCGTGCAGGTTGAGCGGGCGGACGTTGTAGCCGAGCGGATACCAGAGGCGCCGGACGTCGTCGGGCGCCGAGCCCGGGCCAGAGCCTCGAGCGTCGGGTAGCGATCGAGGAACTCGTGGTACTTGGGCACGACCCGCTCCACCTGCGTCTGCTGGAGCATGATCTCGGAGACGAGGATGTGGTACGGGTCCTCGGTGCGGCGCCACGGCAGGTCGCCGCCGGTGGCGGCCGTACCAGTGCGAGCAGGCGGCGGCGGAAGCGCGAGCGGGCCCGGGAATCGGGCGATGCGGTGGGCGGCACGGCGGCCATTGTGGACGAGTCGGCCGGGACCCGCAAGTTGACAGGCGCCGCAGCCGCGACAACAATGAGCCATGCCCGACCTGGCCTCGGAGTACCGCGCCGCCCGCGAGGGTGCGGCCCTGTTCGATCGCTCCACGCTCGGGAAAGTCAGCGTGACCGGCCGCGACCGCGCTGGCATTCCTCCAGGGCATGCTCACCAACGACGTCAAGGGCCTCCAGCCCGGGCAGGGCGCGCCCGCCGCGTTCCTCGACGCCCACGGCAAGGTGACGGTGCTGCTCGTCGTCTACGCGACCGCGGACCAGGTGCTGATCGAGCTGCCCGCGAGCCTCACCGAGAAGACGCTCCAGACCATCGACCGCTATCTCATCTCGGAGAAGGCCTACTTCGAGGCGGTGGACGACGCGTTCGCGATCCTGTCCGTGCAGGGGCCCGCCGCGCGCGGCCTGCTCGAGGGCGTGGCCGGCGTCACCCTCGAGCTGGCGCCCTACGCCCACGCCGAGGTCACGATCGCCGGCGCGCCGGTACGCGTGATCAACCGCGCCGAGGGGCCCGCGCCCGGCTTCCACTGCTGGGTGCCCGCCGAGCACGCCGCCGCGGTGCGGAGCGCGCTCGAGTCGGCCGGCGCGGTGCCGGCGGGCGACGAGACGCTCGCGGTGCTGCGGATCGAGGCGGGCCAGCCGTGGTATCCGCAAGACGTGGACGACTCCGTGATCCTGCCCGAGACGCGGCTCGACGCGCTGGTGAGCTACACCAAGGGCTGCTACATCGGCCAGGAGACGGTGGCGCGCGTGAAGTATCGCGGCCACGTCAACCGCGCGCTGAGCGGCCTCGTGATCGAGGGCGAGCGGGTTCCCGGCGAGGGCGCGCAGGTCGCGGTGGACGGCCATGAGGTCGGCCGCGTCACCTCCGCGGTGCGGTCCATCGCGCTCGGCCGGCCGATCGCGCTCGGCTACGTGCGCCGCGAGCACTTCGAGCCGGGCACCGCGGTCACGGTGGTGGATGGCGCCGGCGAGCAGCCGGCCCGGGTCGCCGCCCTTCCGTTCGTCGCGGCCCCGCAGGCCTGATCCGGCTCTCGCGCATGTCCTCCTCGTCCCGCCCCGCGAATCGCCTCGCCTCCGAGACCAGCCCGTACCTGCTCCAGCACGCCCACAACCCGGTGGACTGGTACCCGTGGGGCCCGGAGGCCTTCGAGCGGCCCGCGCGCGAGGACCGGCCGGTGCTGCTCTCGGTGGGCTACTCGGCCTGCCACTGGTGTCACGTCATGGAGCGCGAGTCGTTCGAGAACGACGAGATCGCCGCGCTCATGAACCGGCTCTTCGTCAACATCAAGGTGGATCGCGAGGAGCGGCCCGACGTGGACCAGATCTACATGCAGGCCGTGCAGTCCATGACCGGCCGGGGCGGCTGGCCGATGACCGTGTTCCTCACGCCCGACGGCGTGCCGTTCTACGGCGGCACCTACTTCCCGCCGGTGGACCGCCACGGCATGCCCGCCTTCCCGCGGCTGCTGCAGGCCGTCGCGGACGCCTATCGCGGGCGGCGCGGCGAGGTGCTCGAGGCCGGTCGCCAGCTCGTCGAGCAGCATGCAGCAGGCCGAGCGCCTGACCCGCTCGGCCAGCGTGCTCTCGAAGGACGTCCTGGTCGCGCGCCTACCTGGGCCTCTCCGGCGAGTTCGACGAGCGCGACGGCGGCCTCGGCCAGGCGCCCAAGTTCCCGCAGCCGATGGCCTGGGAAGCGCATCCTGCGCGTCTGGAAGCGCACCGGCGACCCGCGCGCGCTCGAGATGCTGCGGCACACCCTGACCCGCATGGCCCGCGGCGGCATGTACGACCAGCTCGGCGGCGGCTTCCATCGCTACTCGGTGGACGGGCAGTGGCTGGTGCCGCACTTCGAGAAGATGCTCTACGACAACGCCCAGCTCGCCTCGCTCTACCTCCACGGCTGGCTGGCCACCGGGGAGGCCGAGTACCGGCGCGTCGACCGAGGAGACCCTCGACTACGTGCTGCGCGAGATGACGCATCCGGCCGGGCGGCTTCTACTCGGCCCAGGACGCCGACTCGGAAGGCGTCGAGGGCAAGTTCTTCGTCTGGTCGCCGAGGAGATCCGCGCGGTGCTGGGCGACGAGGCGCTCGCGCGCGCCGTCCTGGCCTACTGGGGCGTGGACGACGGGCCCAACTTCGAGGGCCACAGCATCCTGTTCGTGCCGCGCGAGCCCGCGGAGGTCGCCGGGACGCTCGCGGTAGCCCGCCGACGAGCTCGCGGCCCGGATCGCCCGCGCGCGTCAGGCGCTCTACGACGCACCGGGAGAAGCGCGTCCACCCGGGGCTCGACGACAAGGTGCTGGCCTCCTGGAACGGCCTCATGCTGTCGGCGCTCGCCGAGGCCGCGTCCGCGCTCGGCCGCGCTCGACTACCTGGCCGCCGCGGTCCGCAACGCGGAGTTCCTGACCTCCTCCATGGTGCGGGACGGCCGGCTGCTGCGCTCCTGGAAGGACGGCCAGGCCCGGATCACCGGCTACCTCGAGGACCACGCCATGGTCGGCGCGGGCCTGCTCGCGCTCTACGAGGCGACCTTCGACCGGCGCTGGCTCGACGAGTCGCGCCGCCTCGCCGAGGAGACGCTGCGCCTCTTCTGGAACACCGAGCGCGAGACCTTCTTCGACACCGGCCACGACCAGGAGAGCGCTCGTGGTCCGGCCGCGCAACATCTTCGACAACGCGGTGCCGAGCGGCACGTCGGTCACCATCGAGTGGCTGCTGCGGCTCGCGATCGTCACCGGCGAGGAGCGCTACGAGGCCATCGCGCTGCAGGCGCTCCGGCCCATGGCCGACCTCATGCAGAAGTACCCGTCCGGCTTCGGCCGCTACCTCTCCGCGCTCGACTTCCACCTGGGGCCGGTGGCCGAGGTGGCGCTGGTGTGGCCCGCGGGCGCCGAGCGCGCCGCCGCGCCGCTCGCCGAGACGGTGTTCCGCCGCTACCTGCCGAACCGGGTGGTGGTCGGCGCCGCGGCGGGCGCGCCGGGCGCGGCCGGGCTGCCGCTCCTGGCCGACCGCGGCGCCGGTGGACGGCAAGCCGACCGCGTACGTGTGCCGCCGCTACGTCTGCCAGCTCCCGGTGACCGAGCCGGACGCGCTCGCGCGACAGCTCGACGCTGGGGTATAATCCGGACGCGTCGCGGGGGGAGGTCTCCTGAGAACCGGGTGCGGCCCGGGACCCCTCGAACCTGCACTGGGTAATTCCAGCGAAGGGAACGCGACGCGGCGCACGAGTACTGGACCGCACCCTTTCCTGGAAAGGTGTGCGGTTTTTTCATGACGGTCACCGTCAACGGCAAGCCGATGGAGCTGCCCGAGGGGCTCAGCGTCGACGGACCTACTGTCCAGGCTCAAGATCCGCCGCGAGTTCACCGCGGTGGCCCTGAACCGCGAGGTCACCCGAAGGCGCCGCTACGCCGACACGCGTGCTCGACCGAAGGCGACAAGGTCGAGATCGTCGCCCATGGGCGGGGGGAACGTGCACGCCGCCCAGGCAGGCAGGCATAGAATGAGGAGGCTAGCCATGTACGACACGTCACTGTGGCTGGGCGGAAAAGAGTTCAAGTCGCGTCTGATCGTCGGGACTGGCAAGTACCCGTCGTTCGAGAACATGCGCGAGGCCATCGAGGCCTCGGGCGCCGAGATCGTCACGGTGGCGGTGCGCCGGGTGAGCCTGCCGGGGCAGGGGGAGTCCCTGCTCGACTTCGTCGACCCGAAGAAGTACACGCTGCTGCCGAACACCGCCGGCTGCTACACCGCCGACGAGGCGGTCCGCACCTGCTATCTGGCCCGCGAGGCGGGCCTGGGGACCCTGGTCAAGCTCGAGGTCATCGGCGACTCGCGCACCCTGTTCCCCGACGTGCTCGGCCTGCTCGAGGCCACCCGCACGCTCTCCCGGGAGGGCTTCACGGTGCTGCCGTACACCAACGACGACCCGGTCATGGCCAAGAAGCTCGAGGACGCCGGCGCGGCCGCGGTCATGCCGCTGGGCGCCCCGATCGGCTCCGGGCTCGGCATCCGCAACCCGTACAACATCAAGCTGATCCTGGAGGCGGTCACGGTCCCGGTGCTCGTGGACGCGGGCGTGGGCACGGCCTCCGACGCGGCCATCGCCATGGAGCTCGGCTGCGACGGCGTGCTGATGAACACCGCCATCGCCTCCGCCAAGGATCCGGTGGCCATGGCCACCGCCATGCGCCTGGCCATCGAGGCCGGCCGCCTCGCCTTCAAGGCCGGACGAATGGGCAAGAAGCTCTACGCCACCGCGTCCTCTCCGCTGGAGGGCGTGCCCGAGTGGACCAGCTAGGCTTCTCCCTCTACCTGATCACCGACCGCGCGGCGGCGCCCCGGCCGCCCGCCGACGTGGTGGAGGAGTGCCTGGCCGCGGGCCTGCGCGCCGTCCAGCTCCGCGAGAAGGATCTCGAGGCGCGCGACCTGCTCGCGCTGGCCGACACGCTCCGCGAGTCCACCCGGCGTCACGGTGCGCGGCTCATCGTGAACGACCGGGCGGACGTGGCCCTGGCCGCCTCGGCCGACGGCGTCCAGCGCACGCACGCCTCGCTGCCGGTGTCGGCGCTGCGCGAGATCACGCCGCCCGGCTTCCTGGTGGGCGCCTCCGTGCACTCGGAGGCCGAGGCGCGGGAGGCCGCCGCGCAGGGCGCCGACTTCATCGTCTTCGGCCCGGTCTACGACACCGCGTCCAAGCGGCGCTACGGCCCGCCGCAGGGCCTGGCCGCGCTCGAGGCGGTCACCCGCGCGGTGGACCGCCCGGTCCTGGCGGTGGGCGGGCTCACGCCGGAGCGCGTGCCCGAGGTGCTCGCGGCCGGCGCGGCGGGCGTCGCGGTGATCGGCGCGATCTACGCGGCCGCGCGGCCCGCCGACGCCACGAAGGCGTTCCTCGACGCGCTGGGGAAGGCGTGATGGCCGCGCCCTCGGTGGCGGTGATCGGCGGCGGCATCATCGGCTGCGCCACCGCGGCGGACCTCGCCAAGCGCGGGTGCCGCGTCACGCTCTTCGAGCGCGCGAGCCCGGGCGCCGAGGCCTCGAGCGCGGCGGCGGGCCTGCTCGCCCCGCTCGGGCCAGTGCCCGAGCCCGGCCCCTTCCACCGGCTGGCGATCGAGAGCTGGCGTCTCTACCCGGGCGTCGCGTCCGAGCTCCGGGAGCTGACCGGCGTGGACGTCGAGCACATGACCGCGGGCACGCTCTACCCGCTCCACTCCGATCGAGAGATCGCGGAGGCGCGCCTTCGACTGACCTGGCCGCTGGCCAGGGAGTTCGGCATCGAGGTGGTGGAGGGGAGCGACCTGCGCGCGCTCGAGCCCGCGATGGCCAAGGACGTGAGCGCGGCCCGGTTCGTCCGCGGCGACCACTGGGTGAACAACCAGCGGCTGGTGACCGCCTACGCCGCCGCCGCCGCGGCCCGGGGCGTCACCGTGCGCACCGGCGCCGAGGTGAGCCGCATCCTGATCGAGGGCGCGCGCGCCCGCGGCGTGCTCGTGGACGGCGAGACGGTTCACGCCGACGCGGTGCTGCTGGCGGCGGGCGCCTGGTCGGGCGCGCTGGCCACCTCCGTCGGCCTCCGGCTGCCGGTGGCGCCGGTGCGCGGCCAGATGCTCGCGGTCAGCAATGTCCCGCCGCTGATCACGCGCGCCCTGCACGGCGACGACATCTACGTGGTGCCGCGGCCCTCGGGCGAGATTCTGATCGGCGCCACCGTGGAGCACGCGGGCTTTCTCCGCGCGGTCACGCCCGACGGCCTCGCCTCCCTCATCGCCGCCGCGGTCGCCCTCGTCCCGGAGGTCGGCCGCCGGTCGGTCACCCGCTCCTGGTGCGGCTTCCGCCCGTGGGTCCCCGACGGCCAGCCGGTGCTGGGGCCCTGGCCCGACGTGGCCGGCCTCTTCGCGGCCACCGCGCACTACCGCAACGGCATCCTCATGGCGCCCATCACCGCCGCGCTGCTGACCCGCTGCATCGTCGACGGCGACGTCCCGGCGTCGATCACCCCGTTTCTCCCCAGCCGTTTTCTTTCCTAGGAGGGCTTCGTGGCGACAACCAAGCAAGACCTCAAGAACAGCGTGTGCAAGGCCATCGACCGCAACGCGGAGCGCATCATCGGCCTGGGCGAGCGCATTCGCCGCCAGCCCGAGCTGGGCTTCAAGGAGTTCAAGACCGCGCGGCTCGCGGAGGAGACCCTGAGCGAGCTCGGCCTGAAGCCGCGGAGCGGCCTCGCGCTCACCGGCGTGCGGGCCGAGGCCGCGGGCGTCAAGGACGGCCCGACCTTCGCGCTGCTGGGCGAGCTGGACGGCCTGGTGGTGGCGGGGCACCCGATCGCCGATCCCGAGACCGGCGCCGCGCACGCCTGCGGCCACAATGCCCAGATCGCGGGGCTCCTCGGCGCCGCGATGGGGCTCTGCGAGGCGCGCGCCTTCGAGCACCTGGCCGGCCGCGTGGTGTTCTTCGCGGTGCCCGCGGAGGAGTACGGCGACGTCGAGTGGCGCGTGCAGCAGGCGCGCGCGGGACGCCTCGAGTTCCTGGGCGGCAAGCCCGAGCTGCTCCGCCTCGGCCACTTCGACGACGTGGACCTCGCCATGATGATCCACACCACGTCGCAGCCCGACATGAAGAAGGCGGGCGTGGCCGCCTCCAACAACGGCTGCCTCGTGAAGACGGTGCGCTACATCGGCCGCGCCTCCCACGCGGGCGGCGCGCCCGCACATGGGGATCAACGCGCTCTACGCGGCCAACATCGGCCTCGCCGCGATCAACGCGATCCGGGAGACCTTCCGCGACGAGGACTCCATCCGCGTGCACCCGATCATCACCCACGGCGGCAGCCAGGTGAACGTGATCCCGGGCGAGGTGCGTCTCGAGACCTACGTCCGCGGCAAGACGGTGGAGGCGATCCTCGACGCCAACCGGCGCGTGGACCGCGCGCTCCGCGCGGGCGCGCTCGCGCTCGGCGCCCAGGTGGAGATCGAGACGCTGCCCGGCTACCTGCCGCTCTTCAACCACATGGGCATGGCGGAGCAGTTCAAGGCCAACGCGGCGGCGCTGCTGGGCGCCGACCAGGTGACCGAGTCGGGTCATCGCAGCGGCTCGACCGACATGGGCGATATCTCCCACGTGATGCCGACCCTTCATCCGTACATGGGCGGGGCCACCGGCGGCGGCCACGGGGCCGACTACGCGATCGCGGATCCGAAGCTCGCCTACGTGGAGCCGGCCAAGCAGCTCGCGCTGATGGCGGTGGACATGCTCTGGGACGACGCGGGCGCCGCGCGCGACATCCTCAAGGCCTGGAAGCCGCGCATGACCAAGGAGGAGTACCTCACCTTCCAGCGGGGCACCGCCCGGACCGAGCTCTACGACGGCGGCAAGTAAATCTATCCTCATCCCCCTCTCCCCTCAGGGGAGAGGGCAGGGTGAGGGGTGGAGTGAACCATGTACGGCAAGTCCCCGGTCGAGCTCCCGCGCCGCATCGTCTGCCTGAGCGCCGAGCACGTCGAGATCTGCTACGCGCTCGGCGCGGGCGACCGGGTGGTGGGCGTGCCCGGCACCGCGCGGCGGCCCGCGGAGGCGGCGGCCAAGCCGCGCGTCGGCGGCTTCACCACGTTTCGCGTCGACCGGATCCTCGAGCTCGAGCCGGATCTGATCCTCGCGTTCTCGGATCTGCAGGCCGACATCAGCGCGGAGCTGATCCGGGCCGGGCTGCCGGTCTTCTGCGCCAACCCGCGCTCGGTCGAGGAAGTCATGCGGACGATCCTCACGGTGGGCGGCCTGCTCGGGGCCGAGCCCGCGGCGCGCGCGCTCGTGCTCGACATGCGCGACGAGATCACCCAGGTGCGGGAGTTCTCGCGCGTGTGGCCCGACCGCCCGCGCGTCTACTTCGAGGAGTGGCACGAGCCGCTCATCGCGGGCATCCGCTGGGTCTCGGAGCTGATCGAGATCGCGGGCGGCCGTGACGTGTTCGCCGACCTCCGCGACCGGAAGAGCGCGCGCGAGCGGGTGGTGGATCCCGCCGAGGTCGTCCGGCGGGACCCGCAGATCATCGTCGCCTCCTGGTGCGGCAAGCCCGCCGATCTGGCCGCGATCGCGGCCCGCCCGGGCTGGGACCGGATCAGCGCGGTGCGCGGCCATCGCGTCCACGAGATGGACGGCGCCGACATCCTGAGCCCGGGCCCGTCGCTCCTGATCGGGCTCCGACGCCTGCACGAGCTGGTGCAGGAAGCCCTCGACGCGCGCGACTGATCTCGCCTCGCGCCGGAGGTGCGCGTCTGCAAGGCGTGGACACATCTGAGATAATCGAAACAGTCGCATCCGACGTGTCCGACAGGTCACTAAACATGGGGGTCCCTCCCGGAGCCGATGCTAGGATGAAGCCCCTTTGAGACCTCCAAGGAGACGGAAATGCTAGCCCGCCCAGAGCGCTTCTTCGCGGACCGATTCGGCCTCAACGCGGGGACCATGGAGAAGCTGCTCGGCTCGACCCTGTCCGGGCGCGTCGACCACGCCGATCTCTTCCTCGAGTACCGGATCAGCGAGGAGCTGGTGCTGGAAGAGGGCGCGGTGAAGAAGGCGGCCCGGCACGTGAGCCAGGGCGCCGGCCTCCGGGCCCAGTCCGGCGAGCGCACCGGCTACGCGCACACCGACGATCTGGCCCTCCCCAATCTCGAGGAGGCCGCGCGCCAGGCGCGCGCGATCGCGGACCGCTCGTCGACCTCCGCGGTGGTGGCGGTGGGTGGCGACGGCCCGCCGCACGATCTCTACACGCTGGCCGAGCCGCCCACCTCGGCCGATCTGGACCGCAAGCTCGAGCTGCTGGGCCGGATGGACGCGGCGGCCCGCGGCCTCGATCCGCGCGTGCGCCAGGTCATCGCCACCCTCGGCAGCGAGGAAGTGGTGGTCATGATCGCGACGCCGTCGGGCTGGACGGTCGGCGACGTGCGCCCGCTCACGCGGCTCAACGTCACGGTGATCGTGGAGGACGGAGCCAAGCGCGAGATCGGCAGCTACGGCGGCGGCGGGCGGGTGGCCTTCGACTTCTTCCTCGAGCAGGACCGCTGGAAGCGCTTCACCGGCGAGGCGGTGCGCCAGGCCCTCATGAAGCTCGACGCGGTGGACGCGCCCGCGGGCGAGATGACGGTGGTGCTCGGGCCCGGCTGGCCCGGCATCCTGCTCCACGAGGCGGTGGGCCACGGCCTCGAGGGCGACTTCAACCGCAAGAAGACCTCCGCGTTCTCGGGACGGCTCGGCCAGACGGTGGCGTCGGAGCTGGTCACGGTGGTCGACGACGGCACGATCGCGAACCGGCGCGGCTCGCTCAACGTGGACGACGAGGGCGTGCCGACGCGGCGCAACGTGCTCATCGAGAAGGGCATCCTGCGCGGCTACCTGCAGGACCGGCTCAACGCGCGGCTCATGGGCATGGAGGTCACCGGCAACGGCCGGCGCGAGTCCTACGCGCATCCCCCGATGCCGCGCATGACCAACACCTTCATGCTGGCGGGCGAGGACGAGCCCGCCGACATCATCCGCTCGGCGTCACCAAGGGGCTCTACGCGGTGAACTTCGGCGGCGGCCAGGTGGACATCACCAACGGCAAGCTTCGTGTTCTCGGCGAGCGAGGCCTACCTGATCGAGGACGGCCGCGTGACGCGCCCGGTGAAGGGCGCGACGCTGATCGGCAACGGCCCCGAGGCGCTCACGCGGGTGAGCCGCGTCGGCCACGATCTCAAGCTCGACGAGGGCGTGGGCACCTGCGGCAAGGACGGTCAGTCGGTCCCGGTGGGCGTGGGCCTGCCGACGATCCGCATCGACCGCATGACGGTCGGCGGGACGCAGGTCTGACCCGCATGCGCGAGCTGCTCGCCGACCTCCTGCAGCAGGCCACGCGCCGGGGCGCGACGGCCGCCGACGCCTTCGTGGTGGAGGACCAGTCGTTCTCGGCCCAGGTGCGCCTGGGCCAGGTGGACACCGTCAAGCACGCGCGCGAGCAGCACCTGTCGCTGCGGGTCTTCGTCGGGCAAGTCGGTCGCGGCCGCCTCCACGTCCGATCTCTCGCCCGAGTCGGTGGCGCGGCTGGTGGACGAGGCGGTGTCGCTCGCGCGGATCACGAGCCCGGACGAGATGGGCGGCCTGCCCGAGGCCGAGGAGCTCGCGCGGCAGGTGCCGGACCTCGATCTGGGCGACGCGCGCGGCCACGATCTCACGCCCGAGGAGAAGATCGAGCTGGCCCGCCGCTGCGAGGCGGCCGCGCTCGAGGCCGATCCGCGCATCACCAACTCCGAGGGCGGGGACTTCAGCGACCGGCGCGCGCGCTACGCCTACGCGACGAGCCACGGCTTCGCGGGCGAGTACGAGACGTCGTCCTTCAGCCTCGCGGTGTCCCCGGTGGCGAGCGAGAACGGCCAGATGCAGCGCGACTCCTGGTATCACGTCACGCGCAAGCGCGCGCGGCTCGAGGCGCCGGAGGAGATCGGCCGCATCGCGGCGCGGCGCGCGGTGCGCCGGCTCGGCGCCCGGCAGGTGAAGACCGCGGAGGTGCCGGTCATCTTCGACCCGGAGATGGCGGCCAGCCTCGTGCGCCACATCGCGGGCGCGGTCGGCCGGCCCGTCGCTCTACCGGCGCGCCTCCTTCCTGGTGGGCAAGCTGGGCGAGCGCATCGCGGCCCCGGCGGTGACCATCGTGGACGACGGCACCATTCCGGGGGCCCTCGGCTCGCGCCCGTTCGACGGCGAGGGGCTGCCGGTGCGGCGCACCGTGATCGTGGAGCAGGGCGTGCTGCGCTCCTACCTGCTCGACACCTACAGCGGCCGCAAGCTCGGCCTGCCCTCCACCCATCACGCGGCGCGCGACGGCAGCGGGGTGAGCGTGTCCACCACGAACCTGCACCTCGACGGCGGGCGACCGGATCCGGCGGACCTGATCCGGAGCGTGAAGAACGGCCTCTACGTCACCGAGCTGATCGGCTTCGGCGTCAACGGGGTCACCGGCGACTACTCGCGCGGGGCGGTCGGGCCTCTGGATCGAGAACGGCGAGCTGGCCTACCCGGTGGAGGAGATCACCATCGCGGGCAACCTGCTCGACATGTTCCGCGCCGTGGAGGGCGTCGGCAACGACCTGGTGTTCCGGGACCGCACCGCCGCGCCGACGCTGCTCATCGGCCGGATGACGGTGGCCGGCTCATGATCATCGACAGCCACTGCCACCTGCACGACCCGGCCTTCGAGGACGTACGCGGCACCGTCATCCGCGCGACCGAGCACGACGTGTGGGGCGCGGTCGCGGTCGGCTGCGACCACGCCACCAACGAGCGCACGCTGCAGGCCGCCCGCGGACAACGCCAAGGCGGTGTGGCCGGCGATGGGCTTCCATCCCGAGTGGAAGCTCACCCGCGAGGACCTGGAGCGGTGGAGGCGCAGATCCACGCCAGCCACGCGCGGCTGGTCGCGCTCGGCGAGGTCGGGCTGCCGTGGTACGGCCTCGGCGCCGCCGACGACGCGGACGCGGTGCGCCGCGAGGCCCGCGAGCGCCTCGAGCGCCTGGTCGACCTGGCCTGCCGCTACGACCTGCCGGTGATCCTCCACGCGCCGCACGGGGCGGCCGTGGACGCGCTCGCGACGCTCAAGCGCGCGGAGCGTCGAGCGCGCGGTGTTCCACTGGCACAAGGCCTCGGCCGAGGTGACCCGCGACATCGTGGACGCGGGCTACCTCGTCTCGGTGACGCCGGATCTGGTCTACCGCGACCGTGACCGCGAGATGGTCGAGCGCGTGCCGATCGAGTCGCTCCTCGTCGAGAGCGACGGGCCCTGGCAGTACCAGGGCGAGTTCGAGGACGTCACCTCGGGGCCGTGGCTGGTCGCGCGGGTGGCGGAAGAAGTGGCGAAGATCAAGCGGCTGCCCGGTGGACGAGGCGATGTACCAGCTCTCCGTCAACACCTGCCGCGTCTTCGACATCGTCTGGGCGTGAGCGAGCCCGCTTCAGGGTGCCCGTCGGCGCCGACGACGTGGTCGGCGTGCTGCACCTGCCCGACGACAGTCTCCCCGGCCCCTGCGTGATCGCCTGTCACGGCATGGGCGCCTCCAAGGACAGCGACAAGTACCTGCTGCTCGGCCGCGAGCTGCCCGCGGCCGGGCTCGCGCTCGCGCGCTTCGACTTCCGGGGCAGCGGCGAGTCCGCCGGGCTCCCGCGCGACGCCACCATCGAGACGCGGATCGCCGATCTCGAAGCCGTCCTGGATCATCTGGCCGCGCGGCCGGAGCTCGACGGCCGCTTCGGGCTGCTGGGCTCGAGCCTCGGCGGCTACGTCGCCCTCTGGGCCGCGAGCCGCGTCGCGCCGGGCACGTCGCTGCCGGTCGTGACCTGGAACGCGCCCGCCGCGCTCCGCGAGCTGGCCCACGCCGATCCGGGCGAGGCGGGCGCGGCCCTGGTCGCCGAGGTCACGCGCGGCCTGCGGGCCGAGGCGCCCGCGGGCGTCGCGCGCGTCCTCGTCATCCAGGCCGACCGCGACGAGGTGGTGCCGCCCGCGCACGGGCGCGCCCTCTTCGACCGCGCCCGCGACCCCAGGTGCCTGCACGTGATCGCGGGCGCCGATCACCGCCTCACCGATCCCGCGCACCGCCGCGAAGCGGTCGAGGAGAGCCGGCGCTGGCTGCTCGCCCATCTGCCCCTCGCGGCCCCCGCGGGCCGGCCCGTACCGACAGGAAGGATCCGATGATCAACGCGGCGAGACTCAAGGACGAGTTTCTGGAGCTGGTGTCCATCTCGAGCCCCTCCCGGCGCGAGGGCACGATCGCGCGGCGGCTCGAGAGGCATTCTCAAGGCCATGGGCGCGAGCGTCGAGGTGGACGGGGCCGGGGAGAAGATCGGCGGCGACACCGGCAATCTGCTCGCGCGCTTCCCCGGCAACACGCCGGGCGCCGCGCCCTTCCTGCTCTCGGGCCACATGGACACGGTGGGCCCGGCCGAGGCGATCCACCCCGTGGTCGAGGGCGACGTGATCCGCACCGACGGCACCAGCGTGCTGGGCGGCGACGACAAGGCGGGCGTGGTGGCGATCCTGGAGGCGATCCGCGTCCTCCGCGAGGGCCGCATCCCGCACGGCGACCTCGAGGTGGTGCTCACGATCTGCGAGGAGAACGGGCCTGCTGGGGGCCAAGCACTTCGACACGGGCCGCCTCCGCGCGAAGCGGGGCCTGGTGCTGGACGTGGACGGCGTCTGCGAGCTGATCACGCGCGCGCCCGCGGCCAATCGCATGACCTTCACCGTGCAGGGCCTCGGCCGCCCACGCGGGCATCTGCCCGGAGCAGGGGATGAGCGCGATCCGCATCGCGTCGGAAGCGATCGCGGCGATGAAGCTCGGTCGCCTGGACGCGGAGACCACCGCGAACCTCGGCGTCATCCAGGGCGGGCTCGCCGGCAACATCGTGCCCGCCTCGGTGATGGTGCGGGGCGAGACGCGGAGCCTGAGCCTGGAGAAGCTCGCGGCCCAGACCGAGCACATGCGGCGCTGCTTCGACGAGGCGGCGGCCCGCCACCGCGTGCAGGTGGGCGACCGGCAGTACCAGGCGCGCGTGGAGGTCCAGGTCGATCGCCAGTACGGCCGGCTCGACATCCGCGACGAGGCCGCGATCGTCCGCCTGGTGCAGTCCGCGGCCGGCGCGATGGGGCGCACGTGCGCCACGCGGGGCACCGGAGGCGGCTCGGACGCGAACGTCTTCGTGGAGCGCGGCCTCGAGATCGCCAACCTGGCCTGCGGCATGCGCGAGATCCACACCGTGAACGAGTGGGTGGACGTCCGCGATCTCGTGCTCACCGCCGGGCTCCTCGTCGAGACCGTTCGCCTCAACGCCGCGGCCTGACCGCGCGGCCCGCACGCCTTCCGCCTGGCGTAAGATACGCGCCTTGACCGAGCGCATCGGCGACCTGAGCCTCGAGCACGCCGCCCCCGCCGGACGGCCGCGCTCCCGCTCCGTCCTCTTCGTCCACGGCATGTGGGGCGGGAGCTGGTACTTCCGGAACTACCTCTACGGCGCCGCGCAGGCCGGCTGGGACGCCTGGGCGCTCGACCTGCGCGGGCACGGCCCGAGCCCGGCGCCGGGCGGGCTCGGGGGCGTGAGCCTCGCCGACTACGTCGCGGACGTGAGGCGCTGCCTCGATCATCTCGGCGAGGCGGTGCTCGTCGGCCACTCGATGGGCGGCCTGATCGCGCAGAAGGCCGCCGAGGGCGGCGGGGTGGCGGCCGCGGTCTTTCTCACCAGCGCGCCGCCGCGCGGGATCAACGCGATCGACTGGCCGGTGCTCTCGCGCATGGCCCGCTACGTGCCCGCCATGCTCGGCGGCCACCCCTTCACCGCGAGCCGCGCCCACGCCGACTTCCTGTTCCTCAACGGGCTCACGCCCGAGCTGCGCGACTGGGCCTTCCCGCGCTTCGGGGCGGAGTCCGGGCGCGCCGCCCGCGAGCTGGCCCTGGGCGGCCTCGCGGTGGACGCCGCCGCGCTCCGGTGTCCCACGCTCGTGGTCGGCGCCGAGCGGGACCGCATCACGCCCGCCGCGCTCCAGCGCCGGATCGCCGCGCGCTACCACGCGGAGTACCAGGAAGCCGCCGGCCACGCCCACATGCTGATGCTGGAGGAGGGCTGGGAGCGGCCGTTCAAGGACGTGCTGGCGTGGATGGAGCGGGCACTCGATGAGCGGTAGCCTCGATCTCGAATCCTCGCCGCCCGACCGGGCGACGATCCTGGTCGTCGAGGACGATCCGCATATCCGCGACGTCCTCTCCGCATTGCTCGCCACGCTCGGCTACCGGCTGCTCATGGCCGCCTCCGCCGAGCAGGCGCTCGACGCGCTGAACGTGGTGAGCCCGGACCTGGTGCTCACCGACGTGCATCTGGGCGCCATGAGCGGCATCGAGCTCTGCGCCCGGCTCAAGGCCGATCCGCGTTACGAGCTGATGCCGGTGGTCATCCTCACCGCGATCGGCGACCTGGAGGGGCGGGTGGCCGGGCTCGCCGCGGGCGCCGACGACTTCTTCACCAAGCCGGTGGCGTTCGTCGAGCTGCGCACCCGCCTGGCCGCGCTGCTGCGGGTCCGGCTGCTGCTGAGCCAGCTCGAGCGGGCCGAGGCGGTGATCACCACGCTCGCGCTCACCATCGAGGCGCGCGATCCGTACACGCTCGGCCACTGCGACCGGCTGTCGCGCTACGCGGTGGCGGTGGGTGAGGCGCTCGGGCTCGATCCGGAGATGGTGCGCTCGCTGCGCCTGGGCGGCTACCTGCACGACCTGGGCAAGATCTCGGTGCCCGACGGCATCCTGCTCAAGCCCGGGCCCCTCGATCCCATGGAGTACGAGCGGATCCGCGCGCATCCGGGCGCGGGCGCCGACCTGGTCCTGGGCCTGCGCAGCATGGAGCTGGTCCGCCCGATCATGCGCCACCACCACGAGAAATGGGACGGCTCGGGCTACCCCGACGGGCTGAAGGGCGAGGCGATCCCGCTCGGCGCCCGCATCATCTCGGTGGTGGACGTCTTCGACGCCCTACACACCGACCGCCCGTACAAGGCGGCCCTCCCGCGCTCGGAAGCGGTCTCCACGCTCATCCGCGAGACCGACGCGGGCTACTGGGACCCGCGCGTCGTCGAGACCTTCCTCGAGATCCTCCGCCACTCCAAGCACGACACGTAAGGGGTCAGGTCTTGAATTACGACATTTGTCCGCGGAAGCCGTATCCTGGCGCGCCGGACATGTCGTAGTTCAAGACCTGACCCCTCCCAGGTCGGTGGCGACGGAGTCGCCCGCGGTCTTGCCGAAGACGGCGCCCGACATGAGGCCGGTGCCGCCCGGGTAGTTGTGGTAGAAGAGCCCGCCCACCAGCTCGCCCGCGGCGTAGAGGCCCGGGATGGGCCGGTCCCAGGTGTCGAGCACCTGGCCGCGCGTGTCCACGCGCAGGCCGCCGAAGGTGAAGGTGATGCCGCAGGTCACCCCGAAGCCCACGTAGGGAGGCGAGTCGAGACGCTGCGCCCAGTTGGACTTGGGCGGGGTGATCCCGCGCGTGCCGCGGCCGTCGAGCACCGCCGGGTTGAACGGCACCTGGTCCATGACCGACGCGTTGAAATCGCGCACGGTACGCGCGAGACCCTCCGGGTTCACCTCGAGCTTCTTGGCCAGCTCCTCGATGGTGCCGGCCTCCGCCTTGGTGATCTCGCGGATGCGGTACTCCTCGCGCAGCAGCTCCACCGTCTTCTGGTCGAAGATCTGGAAGGCGGCCTCCTGCGGCTGGCGCAGGATCTCGCGCCCGTACTTGGCGTAGGTGTAGTTGCGGAAGTCCGCCCCCTCGTCCACGAAGCGCTCGCCGCGCACGTTGACGATCAGCCCGAGCGGGTACGAGTGCTTCTGGAACATGTCGCCCACGCGCCGGTCGCCGAAGGCGGGCGCGTTGAGATCCCACGCCACCGCGTGGCAGGACGACCAGTGGCCGTAGGCCTGCGCGCCGATCTCGAGCGCCATCGCGATGCCCTCGCCCACGTTGTGGCGGGTGCCGCGCACGCGCGCCAGGTCCCAGTTGGGCCCGAGGTAGCGCGTGCGCCACTCCGGGTTGGCCTCGAAGCCGCCCGAGGCGATGACCACCGCGCGGCAGGGGATCTCGCTCGAGCCCGCCGCGCTGCGCGTCATCACGCCGGTCACGCGCCCGGATCCGTCCTGGACCAGCTTGTGCCCGGCCACCCCGTAGCGCACCTCGATGCCCACCTTGGCCGCCCGCTCGAAGAGCGCCTCGACCAGGCCCGGCCCGCCGCCCACCGCCTCGAGATTGAGCCCGCCCCAGAAGTGATGGCGGTCGCCCACCTTGTAGGACTGGCGGCTGAACATGAGGATCCAGCGGATCCCCTGGGTGCGCATCCACATCACGGTGGGCTTCGAGCGCTGCACCAGGTGCTGGGCCAGGTCGAGATCGGAGCGGCCCTCGGTCACCCGCATGATGTCGTCGTAGTACTGGTCCTCGGTGTAGGCGGGGATGGTGATGGTCCGCGCTTCCTCGTCGCTCAGGTCCGGGATGACGTCGCGTCTGAGATCCTCGAGGCCCTGGTGGGCGAAGCGGAACCCGCCCGCGGTGAAGAAGGAGTTGCCGCCCCGCTCGGACTCCGGCGCCTTCTCCAGCACCAGCACCGAGGCCCCGCCCTCGCGCGCGGCCAGCGCCGCGCAGAGAGCCGCATTGCCGCCGCCGATCACCACCACGTCGTGCGCCATCGCGTCGACTACCTCCAGTCAGGCCGGCTCAGCCGAGCCGGGTCAGCAGGACGAGACCGAGAGCCACCCGGTACCACCCGAACGGAACGAAGCTGTGCGTCTGGATCCAGCGGAGCAGCCACCGCACCGCCACGAAGGCGGTCACCGCGGAGACCACGGTGCCCAGCGCGAGGAGTCCCCAGTCGGTCGGCGGGCCCACGGGATGGCGGAGGGCCTGCAGCGTCTCGAGGCCGCCCGCCGCGAGCAGGGTGGGCACGCCGACCAGGAACGAGAACTCGGTCGCGACGGGCCGGCTCAGGCCGAGCAGCATGATGATCAGGATGGTGGCGGCCGAGCGCGACGTCCCGGGGAAGACGGCGGCGAGGAGCTGCCCCAGCCCGACCGCGCACCGCCATCGCCCAGCTCACCTGCGAGACCGAGCGGCCGCGAGCGGAGCGACCATTCCACCGCCAGGATCGCCACGCCGCCGATCAGGGTGGCCCACGCGATCGGCGCCGTCTCCTTCGGCAATGCCCAGCCGAGCCGCTTGATGACGAGCCCGCCCACGCCGGTGATCGCGAAGGCCAGCGCGAGCTTGCGCGAGATAGGCCCGCGCCGCCGGCTCGTGCAGCCGCCCCAGCAGATCGCGCAGGCGGCCGCCGAAGACGAGCAGCACCGCGAGGGCGGCGCCGGACTGGATCGTGATGTTGAAGAGGTCCGACTGGCGCGGCACCCATCCCGCGTTCTCCACCAGGAGCAGGTGCCCGGTCGAGGAGATGGGCAGGAACTCGGTCACGCCCTCGATGATCCCCAGGATGGTGACGGCCAGCCAGTCGGGCACTGGCCGGTCAGCCCACGATCTCTTCGCCGCCGTCGACGCCGATCACGTTGCCGGTGATCCAGTGCGTGTCGGGGTGGCTCAGCACGACGATCGCGCGGGCCACGTCGTCGGTGGTGGTCAGCCGGCGATGCGGATTGCGCCGCGCGGCCTGCTGGGAGAACTCCTCGTAGTTGGGGATCTTCTGGGCCGCGGGGGTCGCGGTCACGCCGGCCCGGATGGAGTTGGCGGTGACGCCGTGCGGGAGCCAGCTCGGCCGCGAGCTGCCGGATGTTCGACTCGAGCGCGGCCTTGGCCGCGGAGACCGGGCCGTAGTAGGGCAGCACGCGCGCGCCGCCCGCCGAGGTCATGGCGTAGATGCGCCCGCCGCGGCCCATGAGGCCGCGCCCCACCAGCTCCTGCGCCCAGTAGATGAGGCTGTGGGCCATCACGTCGAGCGTCATGTCCATCTGCGCCTTGGTCACCGCTTCCTTCATCGGGTCGGCCACGAAGAGCTTGAGGGTGCCGAAGGCGAGGGAATGCAGCATCACCCGCACCTGGCCCATCTGGTTGCGCTCGCGGAGCACCCGCTCCATCTCGGTCGCGACCTCGGCGCGCTTCTCCTCGTCGGCCGCGTTGACGTTGAAGAAGCGGGCCTCGCGCCCGAGGCTCTTGATCTCGGCGGCCAGGCGCTCGACATTGGGCAAGGTGGACTTGCGGTCGAGGTGGACGCCGAACACGTCGAGCCCCGCCCGCGCGAGCGCCAGGCTCGTGGCGGCGCCGAAGCCGGAGGAGGCGCCCAGGATCAGGGCCCAGCCGCGCAGCGTGATCGGAGAGGCGTCGGTGGTCATGGCATTCCTCTCTGCGAGGGAGTCGCCCGTCGGAGCGCGACCCATTCTATCAGAACTCCCCGCATGCTACGATGTGCCTCGCCCATGGCGAAGACGGCCGGCATCCTGTTGATCGGCAACGAGATCCTCTCGGGCAAGATCACCGACGCCAACGCCGCCTACCTCTGCCGCGAGCTGCGGGGGCTCGGCGTCGAGGTCCGCCGCATCACCGTCATCCCCGACGAGGTGGACCTCATCGCGGCCGAGGTGCGCGCCTTCAGCGCCGCGTTCGACGTGGTGTTCACCTCCGGCGGCGTGGGGCCCACCCACGACGACGTGACCATCGAGGGCGTGGCCCGTGCCCTCGACGTCCCGGTGATCCGGGAGCCGCGGCTGGTGCGCCTGCTCGAGGGCTACTACAAGGGCCGCCTCAACGAGGCGCGGCTCAAGATGGCGGAGGTGCCGGAGGGCGCGGAGCTGACCGCGGACGGCGAGCTGGTGTTCCCGGCGGTGGTGGTGCGGAACATCTACATCCTGCCCGGCGTGCCCGAGATCTTCCGCCAGAAGTTCGACGCGCTCAAGGAGCGCTTCCGCGACACGCCCTTCCATCTCTGCTGCGTGTACGTGAGCATGGGGGAGGGGACGCTCGCCGACCACCTGAACGCGCTGCTCGCCGGCCATCCGGATCTGCTGCTGGGCTCGTATCCCGAGTTCTCCAACCCGGAGTACAAGGTGAAGGTCACGCTGGAGTCCAAGGACCGCGGCTATCTCGACGACGCGGTGACCGATCTCCTGGGCCGGATTCCTCAGGATATGGTGGTCCGGGTCGACCGGTGAGGCCCCGGCGCGCCCGCGTCTGCTGACCGTCCCGCTCGCCGTCCTCATCGTCACCGCCGCGCTGTACGTGGCGCGTCTCGGCGCCGCGCCCTTCCTCGATCCGCCCGAAGGCATCCACGCCGAGATCGCGTGGGAGATGCTGCGCGGGGCGGGCTGGATCACGCCGCATCTCAACGGCGTGCCCTACTTCGACAAGCCCCCGCTGCCCTACTGGCTCATGGCGGGCGCCTTCGCCTGGCTCGGGCCCACCGAGACGGCGGCGCGCCTGGTCTCCGCGCTCTCCACCGTCGCGGTGGCGGTGCTCACCGCGCTCATCGGGGCCCGCCTCGTTTCGGCGCGGGTCGGGCTCATGGCGGGGCTGATGGTCGCGGCCAACCTCGAGGTCTTCCTCTTCGGCCGCATGGTCAAGCCGGACATGCTCTTCGTCGCCTGCATCCTCCTCGGCCTCTACGGCTTCATCCTGGCGTACCTGGGCGGCGGCCGGTGGCCGCTCCTCCTCTTCTACGGCGGGCTGGGCCTGGCGGTGCTGGCCAAGGACTTCCTCGGCGCGGTGGGCCCGCTCGCCATCGTCGCGCTCTTCCTCTGGCTCACCCGCGAGGGCGGGTCGTGGCGGCAGTGGGCGCCGCTGTCCGCGCTCCTGCTGCTGCTCGCGGTCGCGGTGCCCTGGCACCTGCTGGTCGAGGCGCAGTACCGCGGCTTCCTCTGGTACACGGTGGTGGACAACCACGTGCTGAACGTCGCGCGCCAGCGCGTGTTCCCCGACGAGGACGTGCCGCTGTCCACCCTCGAGTTCCTCGGCGTCACCGCGCTCGGCTTCTTCCCCTGGGTGCTCGCGCTGCCGCTCGCGGTCGCCCGGGAGATTCGGCGGCGGCCGTGGAAGACGCCGGAAGCGCGGGTCTGGATGCTGCTCGCCCTCTGGACGGTCGGCATCCTGGGCGTCTTCGCCCTGTCGCCCTTCAAGCTCCCGCACTACGGCCTGCCCGCGTTTCCCGCGATGGCCCTGCTGGTGGCCAAGCTCTGGGACGAGGCCATCGAGCGCCCGCCGGGCGCCCCGCGCTCCTTCAGCCTGCTCGTCCCCGCGCTGCTCGCGATGGCGCTGCTGGGCGGCGCGACGGTCGCCGCGTGGCTGGGGTGGCTGCGCCTCTCCCCGGAGGCGGTCGCGGTGGCCGACGTCTCCGCGCGGAACATGGCCGCCCAGGGCCAGGCCGCGACCTCCGATTTCCTGACCCAGTTCCGGCCGCTCTTCGCCCCCATCGCGGGGATCTTCCTGCTGACGGCGGCGGCGCTCGCGGTCGCGACGTGGCGCCGGCTCCCGCGGCTCGGCCTGGGCGCCCTGCTGGCCGCCATGATCGCCTTCCTGCCGCTCTCCGTCGAAGGCCTCACGCTCTTCGCCAAGAGCCGCTCGGTGCGGCTGATGACCGACGCGGTCCTGCTCCGCGTGGGGCCGGGGGACGTGCTCGCCCACGAGGGCCCCATCGAGAACAGCGCCTCCGCGCTGCTGCGCCTGGATCGGCGGGTGCAGATCGTCAACGGGCTGCAGTCCAACCTGGCGTTCGGCTCGACCTTTCCCGAGGCGCGGTCGATCTTCTGGGACACCGCGGCGCTGGCGCGCGCCTGGGCGGGAGATCGGCGCGTCTTCCTGCTCTCGTCCGCCACGCCCGCCCGGGGCGTGGTGCGCGAGCTGCCGGCCGAGCGCGTCCATCTCCTGGTCGAGGGGGGAAGCCGGCGGCTCTATTCCAACCGGCCGTGAGCGTGGCCGGTGCTATCCTGGCTCCGGACAAGGGGGAATGGACGCCGCGAGCGAGCTCCGTCAGGCGCACCGGACCGCCGCGCTCATCACCGGCGGCCTCATCACCGGCCTGGTGATGTACGCCGTGATCGCCAGCGTGTTCGGCATGAGCCACGCGCCCTCCGACGGCGCCGCGAGCCCTTCCGCGCCCCAGATGAGCCTCGTGCGCTACGCCGCCTGGATCGCGAGCGCGATCGTCGTGGTCGAGCCTCCCCGGCGTGAAGCGACTGCTCCTGACCCGGCGCCCCGACGAGACCCGGCAGCGCGCGATCGCGCGGCTCACTCTCGCCACCGTCGCGGTGGCGCCTTCGCGGAGTTCCCGGCGCTCGCCGGCTTCGTCCTGGTGATCCTGGGCGGGCTCTTCCTCGACTTCTACCTGCTCGGCTCGGTGTCGCTCGCGCTGCTGCTCGCGAACGCGCCGCGCTACGAGGCCTGGGAGGCGTGGCTCGCCACGCCCGCCCCGCGGCCCTGACCATGAGCGCCTCCCCGTACCGGATCAAGGACGACCCGCACTCGAGCCACTCCGTCATCCTGTCGCGACTCGGCGAGGGGCGCGGGCGCCGGGCGCTGGACGTGGGCGCGGCCGACGGCTTCCTCGCGGAGCGCCTCACCGCGCAGGGCTGGAGCGTGACCGCGCTCGAGCGCGACCCGGAGCTGGCCGCGCGGGCGCGCGGGCGCTGCAAGGAAGTCGTGGTGGCCGACCTGGAGTCGGCGCCCCCGCTGCTCCACGGCCCCTTCGAGGCGATCGTCTACGGCGACGTGCTCGAGCACCTGAGCGATCCGATGCGCGATGCTGCGGGCGCTCGACCAGACCCTCGCCCCCGGGGGCACCGTGATCGTCTCGGTGCCCAACGTCGCGCACCTCTGGGTGCGCCTGTCGCTCCTGGCGGGCCGCTTCGACTACGCCGATCGCGGCATCCTGGATCGCACCCACCTCCGCTTCTTCACGCGGCGCACCTTGCTCGAGCTCCTGCGCTCGGCCGGGCTCCACGTGGTCGAGCTCGCGGTCACCCCGGTGCCGCTGCCGCTGGTGGTGCCGCCGCGCTGGCACGGTCGCGTGCTCTCGCGCGTGCACGCGCTCAGCGCGGGGGCGGCGAGGGGGTGGCCGGGCGGGCTCGCCTACCAGTTCGTCGCGGTCTGCCGCGCGAGGCCCGATTAGATGCCCGGCCCGCCCGCGACCGGCGCTCCGAAGGTCGTGGTGGTGATGCCCGCCTACAACGCGGGCCGGACGCTTCGTATGACCTACGAGGAACTGCCCAAGGACACGGTCAACCTGGTCATCCTCGTGGACGACGGCTCGACCGACGCGACGCTGGAGGTCGCGCGCGACCTCGGGCTCGAGATCTTCGTCCACGACAAGAACTACGGCTACGGCGCCAACCAGAAGACCTGCTACACCGAGGCCCTCAAGGCGGGCGCCGACATCGTGGTGATGGTCCATCCCGACTACCAGTACGATCCCACCCTCGTGCCCCAGATCATCGCGCCCATCGCGCGCGGCGACGCCGATCTGGTCCTGGGCTCCCGGCTCGCGGGCGGCGGCTCGGCGATCGAGCAGGGGATGCCCTGGTGGAAGTACGTGGCCAACCGGTTCCTGACCGGGGTGGAGAACATGGCCTTCGGCCTCCACCTGTCCGAGTACCACACCGGCTACCGCGCGTTCAGCCGGGACGTGCTCGACGCGGTCAACTTCCGCATGAACTCCGACGGCTTCGTCTTCGACCAGGAGATCGTCGCCCAGGTGGTGGCCACCGGCTTCCGCATCGCGGAGATCCCGGTGCCCGTCCGCTATTTTCCGGAAGCGTCCTCGGCGAGCTTCAGCGCCTCCTGCGTCTACGGCTTCAAGATCCTCTGGGTGGTCGCGCGCTACCTGCTTCACCGGACCGGGCTCAAGCGCTCGCGCCGGCTCGGCTCCATCGCCGGTCGCTACAGTCGTCTCGGGCGGCCCGGCTCGCCCCCGCCGGCCGACACCCGGTGATCGTCGCCCGGCTGCTCGACGGCGCGGCCGTCCTGGCCGCGGCCGGGCTGGGCCTGGCGCTCGCGTTCTGGACCGGCCGGCGCGAGCACTGGCCCTGGCGGCCCGAGCACCTCTTCCTCCTGCTCCTGGGGCTCGTGGCCCTGCGCCTGTGGCTGGCGCCCCGGCCGATTCCGGCGGTGCGGCCGCGCCGGGCGGTCCTGGTCGGGGTGGTGGCCTACGCGGTCGTGTTCTCGTTCGTCACGGTCACGCGCCACCTCACCTTCGCGACGCACGCGCTCGATCTGGGCTACTACGTCCAGCTCGTCTGGAACCTGGCGCGCGGCGCGGGCCCCTACGTGAGCCTGCCCGAGATGCACGCCTGGGGCGATCACCTCTCGCCGATCATGTACGTCTTCGTGCCGGCCTACTGGCTGGTCCCGGGCCCGGTGGTCCTGCTGGTCGCGCAGTCGGTGGCGCTGGCCCTGGGCGGCTTCGCGGTGTTCGGCCTGGCGCGGGCGCGGCTCGGCGACGAGCGGCCCGCCGCCGCCTTCGCGCTGCTCTACCTGGTGAACCCGTCGCTGCACGGGATCAACGTGCGCGACTTCCACGCGGCCGCGCTCGCGATCCCGCTGCTCCTGGCCGCCTTCTGGGCGGTGGAGACCGGCCGGCCGTGGCTGGCGCTCGTGCCCGCCGCCCTCACGCTCCTCTGCCGGGAGGACGCGGCGCTGCCGGTGATGGGGCTCGGCGCGTGGATGGCCGCTGGCCCACCGGCGCTGGGTCGCGGGCGCGGTCGCCGCCGCGGGCGCCCTGGCCCTGCTCGCGGTGGACGTGCGCTGGATCATTCCGGCCTATCGCGGCGAGCCCTACTCGCATCTCGGGCGCTACGCCCATCTCGGCGGCTCGCTCCCCGAGATCATCGTGAACGCGATCCTCCATCCGCTGCGCACGCTGGCCACGCTGCTCACCGCCGACCGCGCGGTGTACCTGGCCGCGCTGCTGGCTCCGCTCGCCTTCCTGCCGCTGCTGGGCGGGTGGGATCTCCTGGGCGTGCTGCCGGCGCTGGCCGAGAATCTCCTGAGCCGGGACCCGATCCTCTACGGGTACCGGACCCAGTACCAGTCCTTCGTCCTGCCCTTCCTGATCCTGGCCGCGATCGGCGGCTACGCCCGCCTCGCGCGGCGGCGGCCCGGCGCCTGGCCGGTCGCGGTGCTGGTGGTCGCGATGGTGGCGAGCCTCGCGCTCGCCTCGCGCACCGTCAACAACCTCGCGATCGCCCGCTTCTGGCCCGTGCCGGAGCAGCGCGCCGCCTACCGGGTGCTCGCGCGGGTCCCGCCCGCCGCCGCGGTCTCCGCCCAGGACCCCTACGTGCCGCATCTGAGCCTGCGGCCGCTCGTCTTCGTCTTCCCGGTCGGCATCGAGAAGAGCGACTACGTCCTCGTGAATCTCGACAGCTATCCGTGGCGGAACCTGCCGGACGTGACCCTGACCCGGGACGGGAGCAGCGTGACCATCGTGGCGGGAGGCGTCGAGCGGCGCTACGCGGTGGCGGCCCAGGGCGGCCCGCACCTGCTCCTGCGCCGCCTCTAGATCACGGTCAGCGGGAACATAATCGTAGTCGCCCACGCCCTGCAGGACGAGGAAGACCGCGGACGTCTCCCCGCCGTTGGTGACCAGGTGCGGGCGCCCGGCGCGCACCGCGTACGACTCGCCGGGCTCGAGGCGGATCTCCTCCTTCGGATCGCGCAGGAAGAGGCGCAGGCGCCCATCCAGGACGTAGAAGGTGTCCCGGATGCTCGTGTGGTAGTGCCACGGCACCTGCTGTCGCGGGCCGATCTGCAGCTCGGTGATGCGGAAGCCGGGCCGCTCGGCGTGGCGCGCGCGGCGCTCGACCTCGTAGAGATGGCTCGCGTCCTTCACGGGGGCCTTGGGCACGGGCTCCATGCGCATTTCTCCTAGGGGGGCTCACGCGCCCGCCGACGGATCGCCGGCGAGGATGTGGGAGGCGTGGTGGTGGATGAGGAGCCACTCCCCGCCGATGCGCTCGAAGATGTTGGTGGCCAGGACCGACGTGACCGAGATATTGCCGCGGGACTCGGACAGGATGTTCTCGGTGCAGGTGACCCAGCCGAAGCCGCCCTCCGCGTGCGCGTGGACGTCGGTGATGCTGAAGCGCATCTCCTGGCTGTTCTTGAAGATGACCTCCCAGGAGTGCCGGACCGCCGCCCAGCCCGCGAGCATGCACCAGCCGGGATGCACGCAGCGCACGTGGTCCTCGTGCGCCCAGATCTCGTCCATCTGCTCGAGATCCAGGGTCTCGAAGACGCGGTAGAACCGCGCGTTCGCCTCCTCGACGGAGGCATGTTCAGGGTCCGCCGTCATGGCCAGGTTCTATCAGATCGGTCGCGTCTCGGCAACGCGGGTCCGCTCCGGAATCGCCTCGCGGACCCCGTGGTACGATGAGCGGGCCATGCCGGCCTCGCCCCTCGCAGTCGAAGCGCGCGATCTCGCCAAGACCTTCCGCAGCGGATGGCTCCGCCGCCGGGAGACGGTCGCCCTGCGCGGCGCCAGCCTCCAGGTGCCGCGCGGCGCCATCTACGGTCTGCTCGGCCCCAACGGAGCGGGCAAGACCACGCTGCTCTCCATCCTGGCCACGCTGCTCCTGCCGGACAGCGGCTCCGCCACGATCCTGGGCCACGACGTCGTCCGCGAGGCCTTCGCGATCCGCCGCCGCCTGAACATGGCGAGCGGCAACGCCTCGTTCGTGTGGAGCCTGCGGCCGGCCGAGGTGCTCGCCTTCTACGGGCGCCTCTACGGCCTCCACGGGCGCGGCGCTCAGGCACCGCGTGAACGAGCTGCTCGAGCGGTTCGAGCTGACCGCGCACCTCAAGACCGAGTACAACGAGCTCTCCACCGGGCTCAAGCAGCGCCTGGCCCTCGCCAAGGCGCTCCTGAACGATCCGGAGGTGCTCTTCCTCGACGAGCCGACGCTCGGCCTCGATCCGGACGTGTCCATCCGCATCCGCGCCCAGATCGCGGAGCTGCGGCGGGAGCGGAACACCACCATCATCCTGACCACCCACTACATGCGCGAGGCCGAGGAGCTCTGCGACCGCATCGCCTTCATCAAGGGCGGGCGCATCCTCGCGCGAGGGCTCGGCGGACGAGCTCAAGCGGCAGATCCGCATCGGGGACGTGATCGCGCTGCGGCTCGAGCCCGCGGCGCCCGACGGGCTCGCCGAGCTGCCGGGCGTGCTGGCGGTGCAGGCGCGCGGCGACCGGATCGACTGCACGGTGGACTCCTCGGAGAAGCGGCTGCCCGAGATCTTGAAGCTGGCTCTGCGACCACGGGGTGCTCGTCCGCGACTGCCAGGTGCGCGAGCCCGATCTCGAGGAGGTCTTCGTTGAGCTCTCGCGCTGAGCTCCTGGCCGCGGGCGCGCACCGAGTCCTGGGCCGCGGAATGGGCGCGGCTGACCGCCTTCGCCTACCGCAACCTGATCATGGCGCGGCGCAACGTGTTCTTCGTCTTCGAGCTCACGTTCTGGCCGGGCGTGGCCATGCTCTCGCACGGCCTGCTCACCCGCTTCCTCGACCTGACGCCCGAGATGACCGCGTTCATCCTGGTGGGCACCGTCGCGCTCTCCGCGGTCCAGGTCTGCCAGCTCGACGTCGCCTACGCGGTGCTCTTCGACATCTGGTCGAAGTCCATGAAGCACCAGTTCCTCACCCCGGTGCGCATCCACCACCTGGCGCTCGGCTCCTGGCTGGTCGGGGTGGGGCGCGGCGTGATCGTGTTGGCCCTCATGGCGCGTGATCGGCGGGCGCGCCTTCGGCTTCGACTTCCTCGGGCCGGGCCCGCTCCGGGTCGCGCTCTTCCTGCTCGGCTGCTTCCTCACCGCGCTCGTGATCGGGCTCCTGGTCTGCGCGCTGGTGCTGCTCTTCGGCACCCGCGCCGAGACCTCCGCGTGGGCCGCGGTCAACTTCTTCGTGATGCTGGGCGGCATCTACTACCCGGTCTCGGTGCTGCCGGGCTGGGTGCAGGTCGATCTCCGCGGCGATCCCGCTGACCTACTTCCTCGACGGGATCCGGGCCGGCTACGGCTTCCCGTCCCAGTTCGCCTATCCCTTCGCCACCGGCTTCGCGCTGTCGCTGCTCTACGCGGTCCTCGCCCACTGGGCGCTCGCCGCCGCGGTCACCCGATCCCGCCGGACCGGCCTCCTCCTCAAGCTCTCGGAGTGAGCGCCATGAGGAAGGGCGGCGCCTCGCTCTCGCTCACCACGGAGCGGCCGCCGAAGCGCCTGGTCGCCGGCTTCCAGGACCTGCCCACCATCGCGCTCGCCGAGTGCCGCACGCTCGACGCGGTGATGCGCCATGTGATCCGGCCGCTCTGGGCGCCGATGCCGCGCGTCGCCGGCCCCGCCTACACGGTGCGCACCGTCGCCGCGATCGGCGGCATCGTGTCCAGGCGGCGACCGTGGCGGTCGCAGCGCCCGCGCGCGTCGCGGCGGGCCTCGTGGTGGACGGCGTGATCCGCGACGTGGCGGAGTCGCGCGGCCGGGGCTTCCCCGTCTTCGCGCGCGGCGTCTCGCCCATCCCGGGACGCCAGGACGGCCCCGGCGAGATCGGCGGCCCCATCACGTGCGGCGGGGTCCGGGTCAACCCGGGGGACGTGGTGGTCGCCGACGAGAACGGCATCGTGGTGGTGCCGCGCGCCCGGGCGGCGCAGGAGACGAGCGGAAAGCCTGCCGGAGTGGGAGCGCAAGCACCGCGCGCGGGTGGAGAACACCCTGCGCGCGCACGGCTATCTCGGCTAGAACCCGATCCCGCGGGCCATCATGGAGGCCACGAACACCATGACGACCACGAGCGCCAGCTCGATGTGGTTCACGGTGTAGAGGCCCCGCGCCGCCGCCGTGTCCACCGGGAGCCCGCGGCCGAGCTGGATGCGCCAGCGGATGAACGTGATCATGGGACGGACCTCGAGCACGAGGATCGCGAGGAAGAGCGCCATCTTGACCCAGAAGAGCGGCGAGCGCAGATAGAACTCGCTGCCCTTCTCGAGCCCGCCGAAGGCGCGCAGCAGCCCGGTGACGATCCAGAGCACCGCCGCGACACCCCAGGCATTGTCGGCGGCCAGCAGGCGGCGCACCCCGTCCCCGTCGAGCTGCCCCTTGAGCGCGCGGCCCCGCAGGAACACCGCCGGCAGTCCGATGGCGAGGGCGAGCAGGTGCAGCGACGAGACGACCGCGGCGATCACGCGTGACCGGTCTAGCGGCCGAGGAACTTTCTCACCGCTCCCGCGATGCCGTCGGCGTCGAGGCCGTGCTTGGCGTAGAGGCCCTTGTAGTCGCCCGACTCCCCGAACGTCGTCACCCCGATCCGCTTCATCGGCGTGGGCATCACCTCGCCGAGCAGCTCCGCCACCGCGCTGCCGAGGCCGCCGTGGATGCTGTGGTCCTCCACCGTCATGACGTGGCCGGTGCGGCCCGCCGAGCGGAGGATGGCCGCCTCGTCGAGCGGCTTGATGGTGGCGACGTTGATGACCTCGGCCTGGATCCCCTCGGCCGCGAGCTTCTTCGCGGCCTCGAGCGTGTTCCAGACCGGGCCGCCGGTGGCCAGCAGCGTCACGTCGTGACCCGGGCGCAGCACGTCGGCCTTCCCGAACTGGAAGCGGTAGGCCGCGTCGTGGACCGGCTCGAGGTTCTGCCGGGTGAGCCGGAGATAGAGCGGCCCCGGATGCTCGACCGCGTAGGCGACCGCCTGCCTGGTCTCGAGCTCGTCGGCGGGCTGGATGATCGGGATGTTCGGCAGCGAGCGCAGGCAGGCGATGTCCTCGAGACCCATCTGGGTGTAGCCGTCCTCGCCGATGGCCACGCCCACGTGGGTGCCGACCAGCTTGACCGGCGCGTCGGTGTACGCGACCGAGACCCGGATCGTCTCGAAGCGGCCGACCAGGAAGCAGGCGAAGGAGCACGCGAAGGGCACGTGGCCGGCCAGGGCCAGCCCCGCGGCCACGCCGATCATGCCGGACTCGGCGATGCCCAGGTTGAAGGCGCGCCCCGGGTACTTCTTGGCGAAGCCCGCGGTCATGGTGGACTTGGAGAGATCGGCGTCGAGCGGTGACGATTCTCTCATCCTTGGCGCCCAGTTCGATCAGCGCCTCTCCGAACGCGGCGCGCGAGGCCTTGGCCGCCATCACTTCTTCCCCAGGGCGGACAGCTCCGCGATGATCGGCGCGGCCCACGCCGGCGTCGGGCTGCCCGCGATCTCCTGGACCGCCCGCACCGCCTCCTCGGGCTTCGGCGCCTTGCCGTGCCACTCCGGATCGTTCTCCATGAAGGACACGCCCTTCCCCTTGATCGTGTGGGCCACGATGAACGTGGGGCCGCCCTTGGTGGCCTCGGCCTGGTCCAGGGCCTTGTCGATCTGGGGGATGTCGTGGCCGTTGACCTCGAGCACCGGCCAGCCGAAGGACTTGAGCTTGTCGGTCACCGGCTCGAGATCGAGGATCTTCTTCACGAAGTTGTCGAGCTGGATGCCGTTGTAGTCGAGGATCACGCAGAGATTGTCCAGGTGATGGTCGGGCGCGCCGAGCTTCGGCGCGGACATGAGGCTCTCCCACACCTGGCCCTCCTGGATCTCGCCGTCGCCCATCACGCAGTAGACGCGCGCGCCCTTGCCCCCGAGCTTGAGCCCGAGCGCCATGCCCATCGCCACCGACAGGCCCTGGCCGAGCGAGCCGGTCGCGGCCTCGATGCCCGGGCAGCATCACGCGGTCGGGATGCCCCTGGAGCGGGCTGCCGAGCTTGCGCAGGGTGATGAGGCGGTCCATCGGGAAGTAGCCGGCCCGCGCCATGCAGTAGTACTGGGCGGGCACGCAGTGGCCCTTGGAGAGCACGAAGCGATCGCGGTCGTCCCACACGGGACGCTTGGGGTCGTAGCGCATGCGGTTGAAGAAGAGGGTGGTGAGGATGTCGATCACGGAGAGCGAGCCCCCGGGATGTCCCGACCCCGCGTGGGTGAGCATCCGGATGATCTGCGCCCGCCCCTCGCGGGCGATGGACTCGAGCTTCGCCAGGTCCGGATTCGCCATCAGTCCAATCCCTCCATGAAGCCTGCGATCGCATCCACGTGCACGCCGGTCACCGCGATCGCGGGGGCGTACACGACCTCGTCGGCCGCCCACAGCGGCGTGCCGCGCGCGTCCTTGGTGGTGCCGACGACGGCTCCCAGCAGCCGCGTCACGTTGTCGTTGATCCGGATCGTGTTCGCCTTGAGCGGTCCCGCGATCCGGCCGTCGCGGATGATAAAGGAATCCCCCACCACCGTACAAGTGAAGTCACCGGCCCGCAACCCGTTGATCGGGTACGTGTACCAGATGCGGCCCACGTAGAGGCCGTGGCCCACGCGCGCGGCGAGATCCTCGAGCGAGACCGGATCCGCGCCCTCGACGATGACGTTGGACGCCGACGTGCCCGGCGTGCCCTCGAAGGAGCGGCCCGACCCGCCGTCGCCACGGAAGCCGTTCCGCGGCGCGAGCGCGGGCGCCGCGGCGGCCGGATCCATCCCGAGCTTCTCGCGCGCGGCCGGATCGTGGAGCAGCCGCTGCGTGTCGTACCAGTGGCTGAGCAGCCCGACCAGCACGCCGTCCTTGATCAGGTCGGTGCGGCCGGTGGGCAGCCCCTCGCAGGTGATGCCGCGCGAGCCGGCCAGTCCCGGCATGGCCCCGTGGTCGTAGATGCTGAGCCCGCGCGCCGCGACGACGCGGCCGAGCCGGCCCAGGAACGGGGTGCTGGAGGAATAGAACGAGCCGGCGTGGCAGGACGGGACGATCAGGTTGTTGCAGAGATCGGCCACCGGCTGCGGCCCGAAGATCACCGTGTAGTCGCCCGAGGGCACCCGCTCGCCGTCCATCGCGGCCACCGCGTTGCCCGCCGCTTCCGCCGCCGGCCTCGTCGGTGAAGTGCTCGAGCCGCGTGGTGATGGACCACCCGGAGCCCTTGGCGTCGCGCGCCTCGACCATGCCGGTGGCCGAGGCCGACATGAACGCGCGAGTCGTCGGCCTGGGGCTCGGGCATCGCGCTGGAGGCGATCGCGATGCGCGACTGGAGGATGCTCACGTCGCCGCCCAGGATGAGCCCGAGCCGCTTGAGCCCCGCCTCGTCGGGCACCAGGTCGGCGAGCCGGGACGACGCCATGAAGGCGCGCAGCCCGCCGGTGATCACCTTCCAGCCCGCCTCCACCAGCTCGCGCGTCCTCCACGTTCATGAGCCGCGGATCGTGATAGCTCGCGAGGGCCCGCGGCGCGCCGGTGGGGCGCGGCAGGGAGCGGAACTCGGGATCGTGCACCGCGGCCTGCCGCGCCTTCGCGAGCGCCCGCAGCGCGCCGTCCGCGGTGAGATCGCTCGGCTCCGAGCCGAAGCCGATCAGCGGCCGGCCGTCGGGGCCGTCGAACACCGCCTGGACCCCGAGCCCCGCCATCTCGGTGGACTTGGGCTCCTCCACGCCGTTGCAGGGGATGTGCGAGGTGTAGTTCAGCCGGGTGAACAGCGAGCGGTTGAAGGCGGCGAAGACCTCGACCTCACGCACCCCGGGCTCGGCGGCGAGGCGGGCGAGCGCCTCCCGGACCGCCCGCGTGAGATCCACGCGCTCAGGCTCCGCCGGTCACGATGGCGCGGCTGCGCAGGGTGGGGCCGCCGTTGCCGAGCTTGCGCGTCTGCATGGGCTGGCCCTTGCCGCAGTTCGGGAATCGGGTAGAGCCGGAAGTCGCGGCCGACCCCGTCCACGTGCATGAGGAAGTCGCGGCTGTCCGCCATGATGCCGCCGTCACGGTAGAGCCGGCCGATCTGGCCCCGGTGGATCTCGTAGATCTTGCGGGCGGTGATGCGGAAGTTCTCGCGGCTCTCCGCGATGGACGGCGTCCGGTGGCCGACCAGGAAGTAGCCGTGGTCGATCTCGCGGATGAGATCCGCCGGGTCTCGATCTCCGCCCGCGAACACGGTGGAGGACATGCGGACCAGCGGGACCAGCGAGCGCGTCGGTGGCCTTCCAGTGCCCGTTCGGATCGCCGCCGAAGACCGCCGCGGTCTGCCGGCTGTTCATGAAGCCGGTGAACACGCCCGCGGTCGATGTGGACGACCCGGCGCGCCGGCGTGCCCTCGTGATCGTAGGCGTAGTGGCCGTAGCCGGGCAGGGACGGGTCGGAGAACGCGCTCACCAGCGGCGAGGCGATGCGCTTGCCGAGCTGGGTGTCGTCGAGGCCGCGCAGCAGCCAGGAGCGCCCCGCGTACGCGGTCTCCATCTTGAGCCCGCGGTCGAGCTCCACCGGGTGGCCCACGATCTCGTGGGAGAGCAGGGTGTTGTAGTGCGGGTCGGTGACGACCGGCACCTCCCCGTCGGGAGCCACGAGCGCGGGCGCGGCGGCCAGCTCCACCGCGTCGCGCGGCCAGCGCGAGGGCGAACTCCGGGAAGGGCGGGAACTCGATCAGCGGCTCGGCGACGCCCCGGGTGAGGATCTCCCAGCCGCGCTGGTGGCCGAGCACGTCGTAGATCTCCTGGCTGTTGTCGGCCCCGGTCGCCACCACGTAGCACATGCCCTGGGTGAGCGCGAAGGACTGGTCGATGACCGCGCCCTCGGAGGAGGCGAAGAGCTCGCGGCTGAGCTGCGTCATCGTGGAGATGTAGTTGTAGGACGCGCTCGCGTGAAAGCCGGCGACCCGCCGGGACACGTCGGTGGTGAGGCGCTGCATGTCGTCGAGCGCGACGCCTCGCGGGTCCACCTCGAAGACGGCCGGCACCACCTCCTGCCGCACCGCGATCGGGTGCAGCCGGGTGTCGGTGAGCGCGTCGCCCAGCGAGCCGAACTTGCCCTTCACCTCCGCCTTCATCTCCGCGTTGGCCATCGCGCGCCGGTAGGCGGCCATCAGGCCTTCGCGCAGCAGCCGGGCCAGGTGCGGGACATCCGCCGCGCCGAGCCCGCGGCCGAAGTAGCCGGGCGCGGTCATGCGGCGCCCCGCGAGGACGCGGATCCCGAGGGCGAAGGCGTAGTCGTCGCCGGAGGTCTTGGCCTCCCCGTTCTCCGCGCCCGCGAACTTGCCCTCGCTGATCTCGAGCCGCACGTCGGCATAGTGAAGATCCGCGAGCGCCCGGGCGTGGGTGGTGACCAGCTCGCGCACCATCGGGGTGACGGTCTCGATCAGCCCGGTCTCGATTCCGTGGGGCATGGGCTCAGGCCAGCGCGAACGGCTCGACGGACACGGTATCGCCCGCCGCCACGTCGCCGCGCTCCTCCTCGATCACCACGAAGCAGTTGGCCAGCGTCATCGAGGTGAGGATGCCGGAGCCCTGGGGCCCGGTGATGCGCACCTCCCAGCGCTCGCCGCGGTAGGAGAGGATGCCGCGCTTGAACTCCCGCCGGCCCGGCTTCTTGCCCATCGCCTCCATCGCCACCGCGTGGAAGCGGGGCGGGAAGAGCTCGCGGCGCCCCGCGAGCTTCCACAGCGCGGGCCGCACGAAGAGGTGGAACGTCAGCATCGAGGCCACCGGGTTGCCGGGCAGGCCGAAGAAGAGCGCCGACCCGATCCGGCCCGCCGCGAGCGGCCGGCCGGGCTGCATCGCCACCTGCCAGAAGTCGATCCCGCCCGCGTCCTGGAGCACCGCCTTCACCAGATCGTGATCGCCGACCGACACGCCGCCCGAGGTGATCACCACGTCCGCGGTGGCCGCGGCGGCGCGCAGGCGCGCGTGCAGCACGTCGTAGAGATCGGGGACGATGCCGTGATCGGTGGTCTGCCCGCCCGCGGCGTGGACCAGGCCGTGCAGGGAGAAGCGGTTCGAGTCGAAGATCTGGCCCGGCTTGCGCGTCTCGCCCGGCTCGGCGACCTCGTCCCCGGTGGAGAGGATCGCCACGCGCGGCCGCTGGTGCACGAGGAGCTGGGGCAGCCCGAGCGAGGCGGCGACGCCCAGCTCCTGCGGCCGGAGCGCGGTACCCGCGGTCAGCACCACCGAGCCGGCCTGCACGTCCTCGCCGCGGTGGCGCACGTTGACGCCCGCGGGGCCGGCGCCGATGCGCACGGAGCGCCCGCTCCGCTCCACGATCTCCTGCGGGTACACGGTGCCCGCGCCCGCGGGCATCGGCGCGCCGGTCATGATGCGGAGCGCCTCGCCGGGCCCGATCGTGCCGTCGAAGACCGCGCCCGCGGCGAGCTCGGCCACCACGGTGAGCTCGCGGCGCCCGGCCGAGGGAATGTCCTCCGAGCGGACCGCGTAGCCGTCCACCGCGGAGTTGGCGGTGGGCGGGACGTCGAAGGAGGCGCGCACGTCCTCGGCGAGCACGCGGCCGAGGCAGGCGCCCACCGCGGCCACCTCGGGCGGCGCGATCCGGGTCACCTGCGCGAGGATGCGGGCCTGCGCGTCCGCGACGGAAATCATCACGCGCATTATACCCGGCCGCCCGCATCCCCCGCCGTGCGATGCGCGTGCTACGATACGCGCCGATGGCGTCGTCATGCCCGCAATGCGCCTGGTCGCCGGCCGACGGCACGCACTGTCCGCGCTGCGGCGTGGACGTGGCCCGCTACCGCGCCGACCTGGCCGCGGTGAGCGCGATGCCCGCGCCGGCGGTCGTACCGCCCACGCCGCCCGCCATCTCCGCCAGCGCTTCGCCCAGCAGCTCGCCGGACGCGGCACGGGCCACGACGACGGAGGCTCCGCGGGCCCCGACCCCGATGGCCACCGGCGCCATTCACCCGGCCGGGTTCTGGACCCGCGCCGGGGCCGTGCTCATCGACGTGGTCCTGGTGATGGCGGCGGAGGTGGTCTTCGGCTTTCTCCTCTGGGCGTTGACCGACGACCGGCTGGCCGCCGCGGCCTCGCGCGCGTTCCGCTTCCTGGCGAGCCCCTGCTACTTCGTGTTCCTGCACTGGGCCCGCGGCCAGACCCTCGGCAAGATGGCCTTCCGCATCCGCGTCGTCATGCTGAACGGGGCGCCGCTGCCGTTCGGGCTATCCGTGCTCCGCCATCTCGGCTCCTGGCTCTCCGCGGCCATCCTCGGCATCGGCTACCTGATCGCCGCCTTCCGCGCCGACAAGCGCGCGCTGCACGATCTCATCGCGGGCACCCGCGTCGAGCACGTCACCTGAAGGAGGCTCCCTTGGCGACCTGCCCGATGTGCCGGGCCCCCCACGCTCACCTCGGCTCCATCCGCCCCCTGGTCGCGCTGCGCCGGGCGCCGGCCCGGCTCGCGCGCGCGCTCCGTCGCGTCCCGCGACGGCTGGTAGCCCGTCGGCCCGGGCGAGGGGAGTGGGCGGTGGCCGAGGTGCTGAGCCACCTGGCCGACGCGGAGATCGCGCTCGCGTTCCGCATCCGCAAGATCGCGGCGGAGCCGCGGGAGGTGCTCGTGGCGTGGGATCAGGACCGCTGGGCGGACGGCGGCGGCTACCGGCGCACGCCGCCGGGCGAGGCGCTCGCCACCTTCGTGGCCCTGCGCCGTTCGAACCTCGCCTACGTCGGTCGCCTCAGCGCGGCGCAGAAGAAGCAGCACGGGCGGCACCCGGAGTACGGCCGGCTCACGATCCCGCAGCTCCTCGATCACTGGGCCGAGCACGACCTGAACCACCTCGAGCAGATCCGCGCGGCGCATCGGCGCCTCGCGGGCCGGCGCTCCCGCAGACCGTGACGCTGCCGCTGCCCTTGCGCAACCGCCTCGCCGATCTCATCCTCGACGCGCTCCACGACGGCGCCGCGCGGCGCGGCCTCGAGGCGGTCGCCGCGGTGTGCGCCGATCCGCGCGCGCTCGATCCCGCCGCGCCGCCGCCCGAGGGATTCCCGGCCGAGCTCTTCGAGAGCCGCGCCGACGGCTGGCGCATCCGCGCGGGCTTCGGCGCTCACGCCGCCGCCTTCGGCGAGCGCGCGGCCCGCGCCGCGCGCGCCCTCGCGGCCCGGCCGCTCGCGGCCGCGGATCCGCCGCTCCCGGTGGGCCTCGCGGAAGCGGCCACGCTCTTCGAGGCCGGCCTCTACTTCGAGACCCACGAGGTGCTGGAGCCGTTCTGGATGCGCGCCGAGGGCGCGGAGCGCGAGGCGCTGCAGGGCCTCATCCAGGTCGCGGTGGGCTTCCAGCACCTGGCCAACCGCAATCTCGAGGGCGCGCGCGCGCTCCTGCGCGACGGCGCCACCAAGCTCGCGGGCCACCGGCTGGACGGTCGGGACACGAACGGCTTCGCGGCCGCGGTGGCCCGATGCCTCGGCGAGATCCAGGCGCTCGGCGCGGAGGCGCCCGCGCGGTTCGACTGGAGCCGCGTGCCTCGCTTCCCGGCGGGGGACTGAGCCGCGATGGCGCGACTGCACGCGCTGTCCGACGCAGGCGAAGTCGCGAAGCGGCGCAAGCTGCTGCCGCCGGGCCGGCTGCTCGAGGCCTGGCCCGATCTCTACACCGCCGGTCAGGCCTGGGTGGGCGACGAGGCCCGTGCCCTGCTGGAGGCCGCGGGCGGCGCGCTGCCCATCGCGTGCTCGGTGGACGCGGCGGCGGTACCCGTCTACTACGGCCCGCGCCTCTCGGACGTGGAGTCGCTGCCGCTCGAGGAGTCGCTACGGGCGCGGGTGCTGTCGGCGCGCGGCATCGCGGTGGCCTGGATCACGCTACGATCAGTTCGGCCAGCGCACCGTGTACGAGCCGACCGGTCCCGCGGATCCCATCTTCTACCTGCGGCGGCCCGGCGGCACCGCCGCGCACATCTGGCGCATGTTCCGGACGAAGCCGGAAGCGCGCGTCTACATGGCCGAGTACTACGGCCGCGACTCCGAGGGGCGGGACTGGGCGGAGAGCCTGCCCGTGGAGACGTTCGACGCTCTGCTCGCGCGCGAGAAGCCGCGGAGCTGATCGCTCACCGAAAGGAGTCACGCGATGGATCTCGGGCTCAAGGGCAAGACGGCACTGGTCACCGGCGGCAGCAAGGGCATCGGCCGCGCGGTCGCGCGATCGCTCGCCGCGGAGGGCGCGCGCGTGATGATCTGCTCGCGCGACGCGGACACCCTCAAGCAGGCCGCCGCGGACGTCGAGCGCGCGACCGGCGGCCACGTGGAGACCATCTCCGCGGACCTGAGCCGGCACGCCGAGGTGGTGCGGGTGGCGAAGGACGCGGTGACGCGGCTCGGTCGCCTCGACATCCTCGTGAACAACGCGGGCGCGATCAAGGGCGGCGATTTTCTCGCGACGCCGGACGAGGAGTGGCTCGACGGATGGAGCCTCAAGCTCCTCGGCTACATCCGCATGGCGCGCGAGGTGCTCCCGCACATGCAGCGCCAGGGCGGCGGCCGCATCGTCAACGTGGTGGGCGCCGCCGCGCGCAACCCCGCGGTCACCTACATGATGGGCGGCACCGCCAACGCCGCGCTGATCAACTTCACCAAGGCGCTCTCCGACCTGGCCGTGAAGTCGAAGGTGCTGGTCACCGGCGTGTCGCCGGGGCCGGTCAAGACCGAGCGCTGGGACAGCCTCATGGTGCAGCAGGCGAAGGCGGCGGGGCAGGACGCGGAGCACTACGTAAAAGAACGTAGTCAGGAATTTCCACTCGGCCGCATCGCGCTGCCGGAAGAAGTTGCCGACGTCGTGTGCTTTCTCGCGTCCGAGCGGGCCTCGTACCTGACCGGGATCACCATCACGGTGGACGGCGGCATCACACGAGGCGTGTATCTCTGAGCAAGTTTTGTTGCCCTGAACAGCACACCCAGTAAGGGCATAACGTAGTGAAATAAAGAACATTCTGCCGGAAGATTCGCTTGACAGGTGGTCGGACCATCAGTAGGGTAGCGGCCACGCTGCGGGCCCGCCTGGCGAGGCCCATGAGCGGATGGCTTTCCTTGACGCCGCTGGTGAGCCGGGGGGGAGTCTACTCGGTCCTGATCGCGGCAGGAGGTTCGGCAATGCCTGCAAAGCTTTTCGTCGGCAATCTCTCCTTCCAGGCGACAGAAGAAGACCTGCGTGAGCTCTTCCAGCAGGCCGGGACGGTCGAGTCCGTCCGCATTGTCACCGATCAGTTCACCGGCAGGCCCCGAGGCTTCGGCTTCGTCGAGATGGCGACCAAGGAAGAGCTCGCCAAGGCCATCGAGATGCTAAACGGTCGACTTTTCAGGGATCGCAACCTCGTCGTCGACGAGGCCCGGCCCCAGCCCCAGCGTACCGGTGGCGGCGGTGGCGGCGGCCCTCGGGGTGGCGGCGGTGGTGGGCGGCCCGGCGGAGGCGGCGGAGGCGGCTGGCGCCGGTAACGCGACTTCGGCCCCGGGGAAGCCTGGCGCGGTTCCCCGGGGTTTTTTCTGGTGCTATAGTACTCGTCATGTGGAGAGCTCATGGATAGCCCGCGGCCGGCTCCCGGCTTCGTGAAGCGTCTCGGCGGCATCGTAGATCAGCCGTAGGGGCGTGACGTTCCAGGCCGCTCAAGTCGGAGAACCTGCTGAACCGCCTCACCGGCGAGAGCATGCCCTTCGGCTGGACCGTGAACCCGTTCCGCGGGTGCGAGCTGGGCTGCCGCTACTGCTACGCCCGACCCACGCACGAGTACCTGGGACACGGCGACCCCGAGGAGTTCGAGGAGCGCATCTACGTCAAGGAGGCCGGCACGGCGCGGCTGCTGAGCGGGCTGATCCGCGCGCGCGACGCCGGGCAGGAGATCGCCATCGGCACCGCGACCGATCCCTACCAGCCGGCGGAAGCGCGCTTCGCGGTCACGCGCGGCGTGCTCGAGGTGATGGCGCGCGTGCCCGGGCTCCGCATCGGGCTCACCACCAAGTCCACCGGCGTCCTGCGCGATCGCGAGCTCCTGGCCCGCATCGCGCGCGCCTCGGACCTGTGGGTCAACGTCTCGCTGATCTCGCTCGACGCCGCGCTCCTGCGGCAGCTCGAGCCCCGGGCGCCCCGGCCCGATCTGAGGCTCGAGGCCATGCGGGCGCTGTCCGCCGACGGCATCCGCGCGCGCCTGTTCCTGATGCCGGTGCTCCCGCTGCTGACGGACGGCGACGCGAGCCTGCGCGAGCTGCTGGCCGCCGCCCTCGCGGCGGGCGCGCGCGAGGCGATCTCGCAGGCGCTCTTCCTGCGAACCGAGATGACGTGGCGCTTCTTCCTCGACTTCGTGGAGCGGGAGTTCCCGTGGGCGCTCGCGCGCTACCGCGCGCTCTATCCGGCGCCCGGCAATGCCCCGCGGGCCTACCGCGAGGACATCGAGCGCCGCGTGGCGCGGCTCGCCGCGGAGGTCGGCTTCCCGGCCCGCACCCGGGACGACCGCGTGCGGGCGGAGGCGCCCGCGCGGCCGCGCCAGCTCTCGCTGGTCTGGTGAGGGCGGCCCCGCCTCAGTCGAACAGGCTGCCCTGCTCGGGGCGACGGCGCGCGGGCGCGGCCTCGACGACGGGCGAGAGGCCGTCCTGCTCGATCAGCGGCCGGAACTTCTCGTAGAGCTCCTGCAGCTTGGCCACGTAGTACGCGGTGTTCTCGTCGGGCGCGGCCGCGCTCCACTCGGCCGCGAGCTTGGCCGCCTCGTTGACCGTGACCCGCTTCGACTCGCCCGTCACATAGTAGGAGACCTGATCGCCCGGCTGGTACGACCGGCTCGAGCCCTGGGCCAGCTCGTAGGCCGCGCCCACGTTGCGCGCGCCCGCCTGCAGCTTCTGCCGATACACCCCGAGCGACTCCTGCAGCGTCTCCGTCTTCATGAACTGCTTGACGGGCACGCGGTGGGCCCGGAAGTCCTCCTCCCAGCGGCGCGACCAGGGCCGGGATCTCGTCGCGCCGCCCGGTGAGGAGCAGGCGGAACATCTCCTCCATCCAGAGCCGCTGGAAGAGCTCGATGCCGCGCGAGCGCAGGCCCGAGCCCTTGATCAGGAGCTTGCCGCGCTCGTCGAGCACGACGTAGTTCTTCATCTTGTAGCTGAACATCGCGACGTAGCGGCCGTCGAGCTCGAGCTGGATCCCCTCCGGGAGCACGCGCCGACAGCTCGCTCACGAGATGCTCCTCGAGCCGCGGAGGCCGCCGCGGGCGGGACGAAGTAGATCCCGTCCGTGTCCACCTCGACCACGGTGGCGCCCAGCTCGCCGAGCCGGTCGAGCAGCGCCTGCACGAGGCGCCGGCCCTCGCCGGTCACGCGGTTGGCCACGTCGAAGTCGTTCCAGTGCCCCTGCGAGAAGGCGAGGTAGCCGTAGAACGAGTTGATGAAGATCTTGAAGGTCTGCTGGAGCGCGTTCAGGAAGATCCGGTCCTCCGGCGCGGCCGCGTCGCGGGCCAGCCGCTTGGCCGAGACGCGGAACTCGCGGAGGTCGCGGAGCAGGGAGGCGGAGACCCCGAGCCGGTCCGAGGCCGGGAAGAGATCCTGCCCGAGCATCAGCGACGGGTAGAGCGAGGTCACGTCCACGTGCAGCACGTCGCGGGCCACGCCCTGCTGGAACACCGCGGTGTAGCCGCCCGCCACGCCGCGGCCCTGGCCGGGGGCGGGCACCGCCTGGCGGCGGTGCAGGTACTCCCGCATCAGCAGCGCGTCGATCTTGGTCGCGTTGCCGCGCAGCACGGTGGTCTGGTAGTCGAAGGGCAGGGCCTGCGCCTGCACGAAGTAGGGCGGCGACAGGATGGCCGAGATCGCGAGCGTCTCCAGCACGTCGTCGCGCGCGTAGGCCATGAGCCGCGCGGGGTCCTCCGCGAAGATGCGCGGGATGTCTTCGGGCGGGAGGTAGGTCCGGTCGGGCGCGGCCACCCCGAAGTGCCGCGCCACGTCCTTGAGGCCGTAGGACTCGAGGTCGCGCGCGCCCACGTCGTAGAGCTGGGCCAGGATCCAGGTGTCCACGATGTGGCGCCCGATCACCCCGTAGCGCCGGTAGCCGATCGTGCGCTCCGCCACCTGCATGCGCGAGGGGTACCCGCGCAGCACGGAGCCGTCGCGCCCCCACGCGAGCGGCACGCGGTGGCGGCGCGCCCGCGCCTCCAGGTACTCGAGGTCGAAGCGGAAGATGTTGTGGCCTTCCAGCACGTCGGGATCGCGCTCGCGGAGGATGCGCGAGCACTCGGCCAGGAGCTGGGCCTCGGACAGCTCGGCGCCCGACAGCACGGTCGAGAACCCGGTGGAGTCGGCCATCGCGATCGCGATGATGCGATCGGACTCGCGCGCCGCGTTGGGGAACTCGAAGCCGGGCGCGGTGGTGACCTCGATGTCGAGCGGCCATGCGCCGCAGGTCGCCGAAGGCCATGCCGAGGAAGGACGTCTTCCCGGATCGCAGCAGGAACTGGTGCACCGGATCGCTGAGGAAGCGGTACGGGGCCTCGGGCGCGCCCGCGCTCTTGCCGGAGACGCGCAGGCAGTGGTCGCGCACCCGGAGGGCCTCCGGCCAGGAGGGGCACTCCGCGAGCCAGCGGTAGACGCCGTCCCCGTCGAGCGGGGTCACCTCCACGTCGCCCTTGAATTCCTTGAGGAGATCGGGATCGGCCAGGAGCAGGAACGGCCGGAAGGGCTCGTCGGTGGTGGTCACGACGCCGTCGCGCCGGGCGTAGACCGTGACGTGGCTGTCGGCCGGGCGGAAGGCGAGCAGGCCGCGGGCCGGGTCGTGACCGAAGAGCAGGGGATTGTCGTAGAACGGCAGCGGGATCGAGGTCAATTGAGCAGGCCGCGGAGCCGGTGCAGCTCCTTCCGGGCGGTCACGTAGCGCGGCTCGATCGCCAGCGCGGCCTCGAGCTCCCGGATGGCGTCGAGGATCTCGTGACGCTTGATGTGGATGCGCGCGAGGTTGAAGTACGGATAGTGGCGCGGCTCGTAGCGGGCGCGCCTCCTTCGCGCGCTCGAGCCAGGCCACCGCCTCCTCCTCGCGCCCCAGCTCGATCAGGTAGGCGCCGATGTCGTTGTAGGGGTTCCCGAAGTCCGGGTCCACGGAGATCGCGATCTTGCACTCGGCGATCGCCGTCGTCGGGCCGCCCCTGATAGCTGTACGCCCACCCGAGGAAGGTGTGGGCCTCCGCGGTCGGATGCAGCGCGATGGACCGCTGGTAGTGCGCCACCGCCTCCTCGAGGCGCCCCTGCATCTGCGCCTCGTAGCCCTGCTGGAAATGCCGCTGCGCTTCCGCGCGCGTCTCCCTTGACGGCTCGTCGCTCATCGGCCCGACTCGTGCGCCTCCCGGATGGCTGGCTCCTCCTGGCGGCATTCTACCTCAGCGCCGGTGTGCCGGGGCGGCGGCGCGCGATCTCCTGCTATGCTCGACCCGTGCACCGGCTCGCGGCGGCGGTGATGGCGGCGACACTCCTCGCGGGCTGCGCCGCGCAGACTCGGATCGTCCGCTTCCCCAGCGTCACGCCTGGCGCCCCGGTGACGATCACCGCGACGCTCGTTCGCCCCGCCGGCCCCGGCCCGTTTCCCGCGGTGGTGCAGCTCCACGGCTGCGCCGGCATCGAGGCGCAGTCCTTCCGCTGGGCGCGCTGGCTCGCCGAGCGCGGCTACGTGGCCCTGGTGGTGGACAGCTTCGGCCCGCGGGGCCTCAAGGGCGACTGCCGTTCGGGGCCGGACGATCCGCCGATCACCGCGCGCTTCGACGACGCGTTCGGCGCCCTGCGCTATCTGCAATCGCTCCCCGAGATCCGCGCGGACCGGGTGGCCGCCATCGGCTGGTCGCAGGGCGGGGTCTACGCCATGGCCGCGATCAACGGCCCGAGCCTCGAGCGCGCCCGCGCGCCGCGGCGTCACGCTGCCGATCATTGATTCCACGACGGGGGGCTTCGCCGCGGGCATCGGCGTCTACCCGGGCGGCTGCTTCTCGCTGGTGGGAGAGCAGGTGATCCGGCCGCTGCTCGTGCTCATCGGCGAGGCCGACGACTGGACGCCGGCGGCGAAGTGCCGGGAGATGGTCGAGGCCATGCGCGGCCGCGGCGCCGACGCCACCATCGTCGTCTATCCGGGCGCCTACCACTACTTCGACGTGGAGGGGCAGCGGCACGAGGTGCAGGCCCAGGTGGAGAACGACAACCGGCCCGGCGGCTTCGGCGCCACCGTCGTCGTACCAGGCGGAAGCCGCGGCGGACGCCCGTCGCCGGATCGAGGAGTTCCTGGCCCGCCACCTCAAATAGCCGCTCGGTTTGTACGCTGTCGCGTTGCAAGGCCCGGGCGCGCGCGTGCTAGCGTGAACGCACTCGATTCATGGACGCGTCGGTCGAGATCGTCAAGCATCTGCTCGCCTCGGTGGTGCACATCCACGCCGAGGTCCCCGCGAGCCATCCCTCCACCCGCATCCTCGGTGACGAGCGGATGGGCACCGGGACGGTGGTGGATCCCGCCGGCCTCATCCTCACCGTGAACTACGTGGTCATGGGCGCCGAGACCATCCAGGTCACGCTGGGACGCGGCCGGGCGCTGAAGGCCGAGATCGTCGCCCAGGACTTCGAGATCGGGCTGGCCCTGCTCCACGTGAAGCGCCAGGGGCTGCAGGCCGTCGCCATCGGGGACTCCGACACGCTCACGCGCGGGGAGCCCGTCTTCGCGATCGGCTCCACCGGGCCCCGCGAGCGCCGCGTGGCCGGGGGCCTCGTGACCCACCTCGGCGAGTTCGAGGCGCTACTGGGAGTACCTGCTCGATCGCGAGATCGTCTCGAGCGCCTCCAATCCCGGGCTTCGGGGGCGGCCCGCTCTTCACGCTGAGCGGCCAGATGATGGGCGTCGTCTCGCTGAACCTGAACGAGATCGCGCGCTGCTCGCTCGCCATCCCGGGCGAGTACTACCGCCGCAGCCAGCAGGAGTTCATGCGCTTCGGCCGCGTGGTGAGCCGGCCGCAGCGGGCCTGGCTCGGCGTCTTCGCCCACGTCGCTGGACGAGGGCGTGGTGGTGGCGGGCCTCGTGCCGAACGGGCCGGGCGCGCGCTCCGGCATCCAGGAGGGCGACGTGATCGTCTCGCTGAATGCCCAGGAGGTGCCGACGCGCAAGGAGCTCTACCTCTCGCTCTGGAAGCACGCGCCCGGCGAGAAGATGACCCTCGAGGTCATGCGCGACAACGAGGTGCGCCGCCTGTCGGTCACCGGCGGCGACCGCGCCGACTTCTACAAGCAGACATCCTGATTCACGCAGGCCGACAAAGGGGTCCCCATGGATCTGGGCATCAAGGGCAAGACCGCCCTCGTGGTGGCGGCGAGCAAGGGCATGGGCAAGGCGAGCGCACTGGGGCTGGCCGCGGAGGGCGCGCGGGTCGTGATGTGCGCGCGCGGCGAGGCCGCGCTGAACGACGCGGCCGCCGAGGTGAAGCGGCAGACCGGCGCGGAAGTGCTGGCGCTGACCGCCGACGCGAGCCGGGCCGCCGACATCTCGAAGGTGGTCGCGGAGGCCAACCGGGCCTTCGGCGGCGTGGACATCCTGGTGGCCAACGTGGGCGGGCCGCCGCCCGGGCCCTTCGAGCAGCATGACCGACGAGCACTGGACGACGGCCTTCGAGCAGGTGCATCTCTCAACCGTGCGCTTCATCCGGGACGTCCTGCCTCACATGAAGAAGGCGAAGTGGGGGCGCATCCTCGCGATCCAGTCGAGCTCGGTGAAGCAGCCGGTGGACGGCCTCATCCTCTCCAACGGCATCCGGCCGGGCATCGCCGGGCATGTTCAAGACCCTCGCCGGCGATCTGGCCAAGGACAACATCACGGTCAACCTGGTGCTGCCCGGGCGCATCCTGACCGACCGCTTCATCGAGCACCAGACCGACCGGGCCAAGCGCGGCGGCGTCACGATGGAGCAGCAGATGGCGCTCGTCCTCGGCCGACATCCCGATGGGCCGCATCGGCACCCCGGAGGAGTTCGCCGCGATGGTGGTCTTCCTCGCCTCCGCGCGCGCGTCCTACATCACGGGCACCGCGGTGCAGGTGGACGGCGGCCTGATCCGGAGCGTCGTGTAGGCGCGGGCTCGTGATCGGGGCGCTCAGAACCGCGGCGGCCAACTTCCGCGCCCGCCGCGGGATGTTCCTGGCCTCCGGGCTCGCCTTCAACTTCATGGTGGGCCTCATCCCGCTGCTCTTCTTCATCGTGTCGGTGGCCGGCTTCGTGCTGAGCCGCCGCACCGTGATCGGACGCGGTGCTCGAACCAGCTCTCCGCGATCGTCCCGGTGTACAAGAACGAGCTCCACGAGGCCCTCGCCGCCATCATCCGGCGGCGGCGGCTCTCGGGCCTCCTCGGCACCGCGGTGCTGCTCCTCTTCGCGAGCCAGCTCTTCAACTCGATCCGGGCTGGTCCTGAGCGACATCTTCGGGTTCCGCGGCGGGCCCGGCTTCCTCCGCGGCATGCTGCGGGACATGGTGATGGTCGTCGCGATGGGCATCCTCTTCCTCGGCAGCCTCGTCATCAGCGACCTCTTCGGCTGGCTCAAGCATCCTGCTCTTCCAGACCATGGGCGATCCCGTCGCAGTGGGTGCGCTCCTGGTCGCTCGCGCTGGCCCTGACGCTCAGCACCGCCTTCTTCTTCGTCCCGTATCGCTACTTCCCGCACCGCCGGGTCCCGGTGGGCGCGGCGCTGGCGGGCGCGCTCCTCGCCGCGGTGCTGTGGGAGGCGGCCAAGCAGCTCTTCCGCTGGTACATCCTCTCCTTCGGGGTCTACGACAGGATCTACGGTCCCCTCGGCGTCCTGGTGGCGCTGGCCATGTTCGCCTACTACTCGGGCGTCGTCTTCATCCTGGGCGCGGAGTTCGCGGCCGCCCTGATGCGGACCAGCCGCGGCTGATCTGTGCTAGGGTGATGCGGTCATGGCCGACCCTCTGCGCCCGCCCCTTCACGGCGTGCGGGTCCTCGAGCTGGCCCACCTGATCGCGGGGCCCATCTGCGGCATGTATCTCGCCGACATGGGCGCCGACGTGGTGAAGGTGGAGTCGCGGGAGGCGCCCGATGCGGGGCGCTCGGTGTACCCGCGCGCGATGCGCAACGGCGAGGGCATCCTGCACCTCACGGTCAACCGCAACAAGCGCGGCATCTGTCTCGACGTCAAGCAGCCGGAGGGCCGGGCCGCCTTCCACCGGCTCGCCGCGTGGGCCGACGTGATCATCGAGGGCTACCGCGGCGGCGTGGCGGAGCGGCTCGGCATCGACTACGACTCGGTCAAGGGCGTGAACCCGCGCCTCATCTACTGCTCGATCTCCGCCTTCGGCCCCGAGGGGCCCTGGCGCGAGAAGCCCGGCCTCGACTCGCTGGCCCAGGCCCTGGGCGGCCTCATGGCCATCACCGGCGAGCCCGACGGCGGCCCGGTCCTGTGCGGCGCGCCGGTGGTCGACACCCTGGGCGGCATGCTCGCGATCCAGGGCATCCTCACCGCGCTGATCGCGCGCGGCGCGAACGGGCAGGGGCAGCGGGTGGACGCCTCGCTGCTCAACGGCATGCTCTTCGCCCACACCGCGCGCCTCTCCGTCTTCCACGAGACCGGCGAGCCGCTGCCGCGCTACGGCAGCGGCCATCCCGAGATCGTGCCCTACCAGGCCTTCCACGCGGCGGACGGCTGGCTCTTCGTGGCCGCGTGGGTGGATCGCCTGTGGCTGCCCTTCTGCAAGGCGGTCGGCATGGACGCGCTCGGCTCCGATCCGCGCTTCGCCACGCGCCGGGACCGTCTCGCCCACCGCGGCGAGCTCGAGACGATCCTGGCCCCGGTCGTTCCGCGCGCGCCCGGTCGACCACTGGATGGAGGTGCTCGAGCAGACCGACGTGCTCTGCGCGCCGGTCAACGACTACCCGCATGCTGGTGCGCCACCCGCGGTGGTGGCGACCGGGTTCATCACCGAGCAGGACCATCCGCGGGCCGGCACGCTTCAAGACGATGGCCACCCCGGTGAAGCTCGAGAAGACCCCGGGGACCATCCGGACCCCGGCCCCGCCGCTGGGCGAGCACAGCCGCGACGTGCTCGCCGAGGCCGGCTTCACGACCGCCGAGATCGACTCGCTCGCCGCCCGCGGCATCATCTGACTACGTTCCAACGAGGAGAGAGCTCCGATGGCGACGACTCATGATGCTCAAGGACAAGGTCGCGGTGGTCACGGGCGCGGCGCGCGGCATCGGCCGCGAGATCGCGCTGCTCATGGCGAAGCACGGAGCCAAGGTGGTGGTGAACGACTACGGCGGGAGCTCCGACGGCACGGGCGGACGCGCGCGGCCCCGCCGACGACGTGGTCAACGAGATCAAGGGGCAGGGCGGCCAGGCCGCCGCCAACTACGACTCGGTGGCGAGCATGGCGGGCGGCCAGCGCATCATCCAGACCGCGCTCGACCACTTCGGGCACGTGGACATCGTGGTCAACAACGCGGGCATCCTCCGCGATCGCATGATCTTCAACATGACCGAGGAGGAGTGGGACGCGGTCCTCGACACGCATCTCAAGGGCACCTTCGCGGTGACCCGCGCCGCGGTCCCGCACATGCGGGAGCAGCAAGTGGGGCCGCATCATCAACATGACGTCCACCTCGGGGCTCGTCGGCAATATCGGCCAGGCCAACTACGCGGCGGCCAAGCTCGGCATCGTGGGCTTCACCAAGGTGGTGGCGCTGGACATGGCGCGCTACAACGTGACCGCCAACTGCATCTCGCCGTTCGCGTGGACCCGCATGATCGGCACCATCCCCACCGAGACCGAGGCCCAGAAGGCTCGCGTCGAGAAGATCAAGAAGATGGGCCCCGAGCACATCGCCCCGGTCGCGGTGTTCCTGGCCAGCGACGAGGCCAAGGAGATCTCGGGCCAGGTCTTCGGGGTGCGCGGCAAGGAGGTCATGCTGTTCGGCCACATGCGCCCGCTGCGGAGCATCCACCACGATCTGGGGTGGACGCCGGAGCGGCTGGCCGCGATGTTCCCCGGCACGCTCAAGCACCACCTGGCGCCGCTCGACACCTCGGGGCAGTTCTTCAACTACGACCCGATGGTCTGAGTCGCTCAGCGGTTCACCAGGTAGATCCCGACCGCGATGAGCACCGCGGCGGCGCCCAGATTGCCGCTCAGCGGATCGCCCAGCAGCGCCCAGCCCGCGAGCACGCCGAAGAGCGGCGTCCAGAACAGATGCGGCGCGAGGTCGGAGGCCGGGTAGCGCCTGAGCAGCCAGAACCACGCCAGATACGACGCGAACGCGACGACCACCGCCTGGTAGGCGAGCGCGGCCACCACCGGCGCGGTCGCCGCGACGACGCCCGGCTCGCGCAGCGCCACCGACGCGCCGATGAGCGCCACGCTCGAGATCGCGAGCTGATAGAAGAGCATCCGCGGCGGGCTCAGCGGCACGCGGCCGCCCATCTTGATAACTACAGTAGTCGCGCCCCACAGGAACCCGGCCGCCAGCTCGAGCATGTCGCCGAACAGCTCGCGCCGCGAGGGCAGGTAGAGCGCGTCCGCGCAGGCCAGGCAGAGCCCCGCGAAGGCGAGGACCAGGCCCGCGATGCGCCGTCGAGTCAGGCGCTCGCCCGGGATGTACCGGTGCGCGCCCAGCGCCACGAAGAACGGAGCCGAGTAGAGGAAGATCACGCTGCGGGACGCGGTGGTGAAGGCCAGGCCCCAGTAGATGAGCGCGACCTCGGCCGCGAACAGGAGGCCGATGAGGAGACCGTAGGCGCCGGTGCCGTCGCGGCGGAACAGCGGCTCGCCGCGAATCCCGCACCAGAGCCAGACGAGCGCGGCGGCCACCAGCGAGCGCAGCCCGGCGCCCATGAGCGGCGAGACACCGGCTCCGCTCATCTTGATCGCCACCTGGTTCAGGCCCCAGACCAGGCAGCAGAGCAGCAGGAGGGCGACCGGCAGCGCGCCCAGGCGGCCGGACGGGTTCACGGGCGCGAGGCCCGCCTCCACCAGACCGCGAGCAGGGCGAGGACGGCGACCAGGCTGACCATGATGCCTGCCCACTCCGCCGCGCCCGGGCGATGCTCGAGCTCCACCGACGATGTGGGCGCGACGAGCGCGACCGCGAGCAGCCCTCGTTCGTCGCGCCGCACCGCCAGCGGTGCGTCATTGGCGCGCGCCCGCCAGAGCGGGGAGTAGGCGATGGGCAGCGGGACCCAGCCCGACGCGGACGCGGGCAGGGAGATTCGCCAGCGCTGGATCCCGATGGGCACCGGCTCGGCCACGGCATCCGCCATCGCGAAGAGCCTGAACGAGCCTATTCGGGACAGGCTCCTAACCTGCTGATTGTCAGTCACAAATAACATCTTCCCCATGTCCTCTTCGAGCGCGACCACCAGCCCGATCCCGAGGCTCCGGGCGAGCTGATTGAACGTCTCCGGCGAGAGGTCCTCGAGCGGGCGACCGAACAGGCTCCGGCCGTCCCGCTGCTCCGCCAGCATCGTGATCGGACGCGGGGTCGCCGAGCCCGTGTAGACCAGCCCGGCCACCGGCGACGGATGCGTGAACGTGCCGCCGACGATCGCGCGCCCCGTCCGGAGGGGAGTGAGCGCGGTGAGATGCGTGTGGGGCCGCCACCATTCAGGCCGCCAGTCGAGCGGAACGGCGGAGCGGAGGAAGAGCACGCGGCCGGGCGGCGCCTGACGGATCGCCTCCCAGAGCGCGTCCATCCGGAGCCCGCGCGTGACCTCCTGCTCCCGGGGCCACTCGCGCGCCCGCGGCCAGAGCGTGAGCCCGGGCTCATCCGGGCCCCAGGCCAGCGGCACGCACACCGCGAGGGCGACCACCGCGGCGACGGCCGGGCGCGCGCGCCCCGCGACGAGCGCCGCGAATCCCATGGCGCCGCCCAGCGCGAGCCCGAGGTAGAGGCCGTCCACGAGGCGATCCGCGGGGAGCCACGCGCACGCCGAGCGGCTCCGCGACGAGCGCGTCGAGCGCGATCACGATGAGCATGGCCGGCGTCAGGCCCAGCAGCCATCGCGCGCCCCCATCGGCGAGGATGGGGAGCCGCGCGCGCCCGCGCCACGCGACGAGGGTCAGCAGCGCCAGCGCGAGCAGCACCGGCTGCGAGGCGAGCCGGCGGCCGAGCGCGAAAAGCGTCGCGTCCGCCCAGGCCAGCGGCAAGGCCATGCGCAGGTGCGCGAGCAGCGGCAGCAGCCAGACGGCGGCCAGCCCGAGCCCGGCGGCGAGGATCAGCGCGGCCTCGCCGAGACGAGCGCGGCGTGGCGCGGCGTGAAGGGCGGCCAGCGCCACCAGCGCCACGGCCGGCCGGCGCGTGCGCCGGATGCAGCAGGATCACCGCGGCGACGAGCGGGGCGCTCGCGAGCGGCGGGCGCGCGGCGCCCTCGGCCCAGCGCAGCAGGCAGAGCGCCAGCAGCGGCAGCACGCCCCAGCCCAGGCGCGCCGCGATCAGGCCCCAGCGCAGGCCCTCCTCCACGCCGCTCCGGGAGCCCGCCGACAGCGTCAGCGCGACGAAGGCGCCGGGAGCGCGAGCCACGGATCGCCGAGCGCGCGGCGCAGCAGCGCGTACACCGCCACGCCCGGCAGCAGCCAGGCGAGCCAGAGCAGGATCTGGTAGACGGCCGGCAGGTCGAGCGCGCCGGCGGCCGCCAGGTGGACCAGCGCGCCGAGCCAGGCGAAGCCGGGCGGGTAGTACTGGAGCTCCGCGTAGCCGGCCCACCAGCCCGGGATTGAAGCGCCACGGGGCGAGTCCCAGCGTGATCGCGTGCGCCGAGGCGATAGAGCTGGCCCGGATGATCGTCGAAGACGAGCAGGCCGCCGCCCAGCGCACGCCAGCCGAAGGCCACGGCGTAGACCGAGAGCAGCGCGGGAGGCAGCCAGGCGCGGGCCACGGATGGCGATGATACGGCATCGCGTTGACAATCCGCGGCGTGGAGTGTTAAGTAAACGAAATCGTTGTCGCTTGGTCGGTGATCCGGGACGGCCAACCCGGATCGTGCAGCTCATTCCGGGGCTCAAATCCCCTACCGATTGGAGAGGCCATTGGACAGATTGAAGGGCTTGAAGTGCCGGGAGTGTGGCCGCGGCTACCCTTCCTCCCCGTCTCACGTCTGCGAGTTCTGCTTCGGTCCCCTCGAGGTCGACTACGACTACGAGGTGATCCGCGCGCGCATCAGCCGCGCGCGCATCGAGGCCGGCCCCCAGTCGATCTGGCGCTACGCCGATCTGCTGCCGCTCGATCTGGTGGACGGTGAGCCGCCCATCGGCGCCGCGGTGGGCTTCACCCCGCTGGTGCGCGCGCGCAACCTGGCCGACGGAGTGGGGCGTGAAGGAGCTCTACGTCAAGAACGACGCGGTCTCGCCACCCGACCTGCTCGTTCAAGGATCGCGTGGTCGCGATGGCGATCGGCAAGGCCCGGGAGTTCGGCTTCGACACCGTCGCCTGCGCCTCCACCGGCAACCTCGCCAACTCGGTGGCGGCCCACGCCGCGGAGGCGCGCCTGGCCTCCTACATCTTCATCCCGGCCGATCTCGAGCAGGGCAAGGTCATCGCGACGCTGATCTACGACCCCACCGTCATCGAGGTGCGGGGGACCTACGACGAGGTCAACCGCCTCTGCGCCGAGGTCGGGGACCGCTACCACTGGGCCTTCGTGAACATCAACCTCCGGCCGTACTACGCGGAGGGCTCGAAGACGTACGGGTACGAGATCGCCGAGCAGCTCGGCTGGCGCGCCCCCGCCCACGTGGTGGTGCCCTGCGCGGGCGGCTCGCTCCTCACCAAGATCGCCAAGGCGATGCAGGAGCTGGCCATGCTCGGGCTGATCCCCGAGAGCCGCACCCGCATGTACGCGGCGCAGGCCGCCGGCTGCGGGCCCATCGTCACCATGATCAAGAACGACACCGACGTGCTGGTGCCGGTGCGGCCCCAGACCATCTGCAAGTCGCTCGCGATCGGCAACCCGGCCGACGGGTACTATGCCTACCGCGCGGTGAAGGACTCGGGCGGCTACGGCGAGCACGCCACCGACGAGGAGATCATCGAGGGCATGCGCCTGCTGGCCCGCACCGAGGGCATCTTCGCGGAGACCGCGGGCGGCGTGACGGTGGCGGCGACCCGCAAGCTCATCGAGGCCGGACGCATCCCCCGCGACGAGCCCATCGTCATGTGCGTCACCGGGCAACGGCTTGAAGACACCCGACGTGCTGCACGACCGGCTGCACAGTGACGTGACCATCCAGCCCTCGCTCACCGTGTTCGACCGGGCGCTGGCCGATCTCAAGTCCAAGACCGGGACGTAGCCCGGACGAAGGAGACCCTCACATGGCCGTTCTGGTCCGCATTCCCACACCGCTCCGCACCCTCACGAAGGGCGCGGCCGAGGTCCAGGCCGACGCGGCGACAACGTCACCGATCTCATCGAGGATCCTGGAGCGCCAGTTTCCCGGGCTCAAGGAGCGCCTGGTCGAGGACGGCGGCGAGCTCCGCCGCTTCATCAACATCTACGTCAACCAGGAAGACATCCGGTTCCTGCAGGGCGCGACCACCACGCTCAAGCAGGGCGACGAGGTCTCCATCGTCCCGGCCATCGCGGGCGGCCGGTAACCCGACGCGACCCGCTCCCGCGCCGCATGATCTCCAAGCGCGTCCAGGGCTTCACCGAGTCGGTCATCCGGGAGATGACCCGGGTCAACAACCAGTACGACGGCATCAACCTCGCCCAGGGCATGCCGAACTTCCCGCCGCCGCGGGAGCTGATCGAGGCGGCCCACCGCGCCATCGACGGCGACTTCCACCAGTACGCGATCACGTGGGGCACGCCGTCGCTCCGGCGCGCCATCGCGGAGAAGTACCGGAAGTTCTACGGCATGGACGTCGAGGCCGACCGCAACGTCACGGTCTGCTGCGGCTCCACCGAGACCATGCTGGCCACCCTGCTGGCGGTGCTCAACCCCGGCGACGAGGTCATCATCTTCGAGCCCTTCTACGAGAACTACGGGCCGGGCTGCATCATCGCAGGCGCGGAGCCGGTCTACGTGCCGCTCGAGCCGCCGGACTTCTCGTTCGATCCCGACCGGCTCGCGCCGGGCGGTCGTCCCGCGCACCCGCGCCATCGTCTTCAACAGCCCGAACAACCCCTCCGGCAAGGTGTTCTCCCGCGCGGAGCTCCAGGTCATCGCCGATCTCTGCATCGAGCACGACCTGCTCGCGATCACCGACGAGATCTACGAGCACATCATCTACGACGGGCTCGGCGCACACTCCCGATCGCGACGCTGCCCGGCATGGCCGACCGCACCATCACCATCTCGGGCATCTCGAAGTCCTACTCGGTCACCGGCTGGCGGGTCGGCTACGCGGTGGCCAGCCCCGAGCTGTCGCTCGGCATCCGGCGGGCGCACGACTTCATCACGGTGGGCGCGCCGCACCCGCTCCAGGAAGCGGCGGTGACCGCGCTCAACCTGCCCGACTCGTACTACGTCTACCTGCGCGAGAGCTACCAGGCCCGGCGCGATCTGCTGCTTCGGGCAAGGTGGAGGAGGCGGGCTTCGTGGCCTACAAGCCCCGGGGCGCCTACTACATCCTGACCGACGTCGAGCACTTCCTGAAGCGAGTTCGACTGCCGCGACGACCACGAGTTCGCGCATGTACCTGATCCGGGAGATCGGCGTGGCGACGGTGCCGGGCTCGTCCTTCTACGCGCACGCGGAGCTGGGCCGGACCAAGATCCGCTTCTGCTTCCCCAAGACGGACGACATGCTGATCGAGGCGGGCCGCCGGCTGCAGAAGCTCTCGCGGTGAGCCTCCGCGAGGCCGCGCGCTCGATCTTCGACGCCGCGCTGCGCGCCGCCGACGTTCATCCGCTGGTCCGCCGCGCCCTCGCCGACGTGCGCCTGGCCGCCGCGCGGCCGCGTGCTCGTGGTGGGGGCGGGGAAGGCCTCGGGCGCCATGGCCGCCGCCGTCGAGGACGCGCTCGGCGACCGGATCGCCGACGGCCTCGTGGTGGTCAAGGACGGCTATCTCGCCCGACACGCCCGCGTCCGCCTGGTCGAGGCCGGGCACCCGGTCCCCGACGAGCGCGGCGAGGCCGCGGCCGCGCGCGAGATCCGCGCGCTCGCCGAGTCCGCCGGGGCCGACGATCTGCTGCTGGTCCTCGTCTCGGGCGGCGGCTCGGCGCTGACCCCGCGCCGGTGCCGCCCATCACCCTGGCCGACAAGCAGGCGATGACGCGGCTCCTGCTCGCCGCCGGCGCCAACATCAACCAGCTCAACGCGGTGCGGAAGCACTGCTCGCTGCTGAAGGGCGGCCAGCTCGCGCGGGCCGCGGCGCCCGCCCGCGTGCACGCGCTGCTGCTCTCCGACGTGATCGGCGATCCGCTCGACGTCATCGCCTCCGGCCCGACCGCGCCCGACGCGTCCACCTTCGCGGAGGCGCTCGCCATCCTCGACCGCTTCGAGCTCCGCGCGCGGACGCCCGCCGCCGATCGTCGAGCGGCTCGAGCGCGGGAGCCCGCGGGGAGATCCCGGAGACGCCGAAGCCCGACGACCCGGTCTTCCGCGGCGTGACCAACACCGTGATCGGCAACAATCTCCTGGTCGTCGAGGCCGCGGCCGCGCAGGCGCGCGCGCTCGGCTACGCCCCGCACGTGCTGACGCGCGCGCTCGAGGGCGAGGCGCGGGAGGTGGCGCGGACGCTTCGTCGGCCTGGCCCGCGACGATCCAGGCCGGCCGGGGGCCCGTGGCGCCGCCCGCCTGCGTGATCGCGGGCGGCGAGACCACCGTGACCGTGCGCGGGCCGGGCAGCGGCGGGCGCTGCCAGGAGTTGGCGCTGGCCGCCGCGCTCGAGCTCGACGGCGTGGACGGCGTCGTGGTCGCTGGCCGCGGGCACGGACGGCACCGACGGGCCCACCGACGCGGCCGGGGCGATCGCGGACGGCGCCACCGTGAAGCGCGCGCGGGCGCGCGGCGACGATCCGCGGGCCCGGCTGGACCGGAACGACTCGAACCCGCTGTTCGCGGCCCTGGGCGACCTGGTGGTCACCGGCCCGACCAACACCAACCTGCTCGACCTCTACCTGCTGCTGGTCGAAGGGCGCTGAAAAGGGCCGCGCCCTTCAGCGGGCGCGGTACTCCTCGATCACCGCGAGGATGCGCTGGCGGACGGCCTCGCGCACCGTGGGATCGGCGAGGTTCTGGGCGATCGCGTCCTCCTCGACCTCGAACATCTTCACGAAGCGCGGCGGCCGCCCGGCCGGCGCGCGCTCGGTGAAGGGGCCGGAGCCGTCGAGGAGGCCGTCCCAGGTCTCCCGCAGCAGGGCCCAGTAGTCCCGGCGCCGCTCCGCGAACGTCCGCGCGCCGGCGCACTCCGCGTCGGGCAGCCGCACGTACCAGTTCTTGCCGAGCTCGCGCACCAGCGGGACGCGGCCGCTGTCGGTGTGAATGGTCTTCACGTTGTCCTGCCGCTCGAGCCAGCTCCCGCCCTGGGCCGCCCCGTACACCAGGATGCGGGTCCCGCGCTGGAGCGTCTGGTAGTCGGACCGGCCCATGTCGCGCGTCTCGCGACCCGGGATCGGCGCGTAGTTCGCGCAAGACCACTCGGGGTAGGCGCGATCCTCGGTCCAGCGCGCCGCGCACTGGTAGCGCAGCCCGTCGTCCAGGTTGGTCACGCGCCGGGTCCAGAGCCCGGGCGTGGCCCGCAGATCGCGCGCCTGCCAGTGCAGTGGCGCGACGAAATCGTAGAGCGAGGCCGCGTCGTACTCCCAGTCCTCCGACTGGTGCCGGATCATCGTGTCTTCCCGGACATTTCCGGCGAGATCGCTGAGGAACAGGATGCGCTGCAGGCGCAGCCGGTTCGCCGACAGCGTCTCGGCGACGATCCACTCCTTCGCCGACTTGTCGCGGTTGACGTCGTAGACGCGGGGATCCCGGACGTAGCCGGGCTTGAGGTCCTGGACCTCGACGTAGCTGTAGTCCACCAGGTAGCAGCCCGCCATGCCCTGGACCGCCTGCCGCCCGCGGGCCTGCTGGTCGCCCTGGGCGTGGGCCACGGTGGCCCCGGAGAGGAGCAGGAGCAGCGTGATCAGCGTCGCGCGTGTCGGCATCGGGAAAAGGCCTCTGCGGCTTAGGGTCACCTAAGCCGCAGCGCCTGTCAACCGGAAGCCGTCCGGCTAGAAGCGGACGCGGGTGCGGTAGCCGAGCGTGGTGGCGCCTTCCTTGGGCACCGGGATCTTCCATCGGGCGGTGAAGGCCTGGAGCTTCTCGTGAGGATGGGTGCTTCTCAGGATCTCCCAGTCCCCCGGCATGGGCTCGATCACCTCGACGGTGACCGCCTCCTTCTTGTGGTTGCGGAGGGTGATCTCCCACTCGATCTCGTAGAGATTGCCGCCGATCTTCTTCCAGTCCTTCTGCACGCGCTCGCCCACCAGGTCGAAGGCCTCGCCCATCTTGATCCGGACCCGCTCGTCCTTCGGCGTGTGGTCGATCCAGTCCTCGCCGATGAGCTGCTGGCTCCCCGACGCGTCCGCCTTGTACACGCGCACCTTGCCCTTGGGCAGGGGCACGCCGAGACGGTTCTCCTTCGTGTTGCGGATGTCGAGGTAGACGCCCACCTTCTGGTTCGAGATCGGCACCCCGTACTGGGTGCGGTGGTAGTTCGCGGCGCCGTAGTAGATGAACTGCTTGTCCACCGGGAAGTCCGCCGCCGACATGAGCGTGAGCTGCTTGGTCTGGCTCTCCTTGATGGTGGTGCGGCCGTCGAGGGTGTAGAGGTGGTACTCGAAGAAGCCCTCCGACTTGAACTCGCGGTCGGCCACCGCGGGAGACGACGCCTTCGCGGCCATCTCCATGGCCCGCCGCGAGTCGTCGCGGCTCGCGGCCCGGTTGATGTCGCCGGCCACCAGCTTCAAGGCCGCGTTCTGGTACGTCGCCCCGCTCTGGTTGTTGATCGTGACCCAGCCGGTGAGGTCCGCGCGGGAGTCGGCCGCGTTGATCAGCATCACGTAGTCGGACTTCCAGCTGATGCCGGCGGTGAGATAGGACGCCTCCACCCGCTGGGGCGCCGGGCGCGTGTTGCGCAGCAGCCAGGCGAGCGTCGGCTTCGACACCAGGTTCTCGGGCAGCGCGGGCAGCACCACGCTGCCGAAGTGCCCCATGTGGATCTGGCCGTTGATGTCGTAGACCGGGCCGCGCGTGGAGAGCAGGGTGGCCTCCTGGAAGGTGCCGTTGCTCTGGTAGAGCCGCACCTTCCGGCCCACGTACTTCTCCATGAGCTTCTCGCTCGAGAGCAGGTCGTACTCGTAGTTCTGCTCCAGGATCTTGAGCCCGGTCGGGTCGGTGAGGGAGCGGAGCAGCACGGAGGTGGGGTCGATCTGGGCCGCCACGTCCATGAAGTGGGTCTCGATCAGCCCGGCGTCGAGCCGGACCTCGCGCACATCCTTCACGAGGCCCAGATTGCCGTTGTAGACCGTGATCATGACGTCGCGCTGCTCGGCGGCGGTGATCTTGACCGGCGCCGCGCCGGCGATCGGGGCCGCGCCGAGCAGGCCGGCGAGGGTGAAGGCGATCAGGCGTTGCGGAAGCGTTCTCATCGGTGATCCTCCAGGAACCGGGTGGCTGTTGCTGTCCGGTTAGACCGGGGGAACCCGGAGAAGTTCCGGGGCTACTGCAGGCGCAGGATCACGTGGATCTGGGCCGGGAGATCCGGCGCGCTCGGCCTCGACCTGCCAGGCGCCGATGCGCGCCACGCTGTCGGAGAACTCCGCGTAGCGCGGCTGCGGAATCACGGCCTCCACCACGGTGGCCTCGTCCTCCCGCCGCCGCTGCGTGACGCTGCCGCCCAGGCGCGCGATGAGGACCGTGAGCTCACGCTCCGCCGCATCGCGATCCTTCACACCTACGCGGGCCACGACGTCCGCCGAGGGCAGCACGCGCTTGGCGGCCAGCTTCGATACCGACGGAGCCGCGCGGGCCGAGTCCCCGGTGGCACTCGGCGGGAGCACCCGCTGGCGGCTCTCGGCCTCGGAGCGGACCGCGCCGGCCACGTTCTCGCTGGGCGCGGCCTCCTTCCTGGCCTGGGCCTTGATCTCGGGTGGCGGCGCCGCGGTCGGCAGAGGCACCGGGGCGCCCGACGGCGTCGAGGCGGCCGGTGGCGGGGGAGCGGTCGCCGGCGCGGGGGCAGCCGGTGGCGGTGGCGCCCCGACGACGGGTGGAGAAGCCGCCGGCGGCGGGACGGCCTCCCGCGATAACGGCGCATCGGCGCGTTGGTCGCGCTCGCCGGCCGCTCGGGAAGGGCGCTCCGCGGGCACGGGCGCGGCGGGGACCGGAGACGGCGCGGCCTTGTCCGCGAGCGGCTCCACCGCCTTCTCCTTCGCGGGCGCCGCCGCTTCCTGCTGCGGGGCCACCTCGCGCGCGGCCCGCTGCAGCTCCGGCGAGCGCTCGAAGAGATAGACCGCGAGCAGCCCCACCATCACCACCGCGGCGGCCTCGAGCGGCAGCTTCACCGACAGCGGCAGGAGCACCGCGTCCGCCGCGCGCCGGTACCACGGTCGAGGCCGCGCCGCGGCCACCACGCGGTCCACGAAGCCCACCGGCGCGCGCGCCGGCTCCACGCGCTGGAGCAGCGCGACCGTGCCCCGGAGGGCCTCGAGCTCGCGCCGGCACTCCGGACAGCCCAGGAGGTGCGCGGCGACCAGGCTCCGCTCGTCCGGGGCCAGCGCCTCGTCGAGATAGGCCGACAGCGTGTCGCGCGTCTCGTCACAGGTCATGGCAGGAATCGCTCCAGCTTCTCCTTCAGGTCCGCCCGCGCCCGGTGCAGGCGGGAGCGCACCGTTCCGAGCTCCAGCTCCAGCACCTGCGCGATCTCCTCGTAGGAGAGGCCTTCGATGTCGCGCAGCACCACCACGATACGCCGGTCCTCCGGCAGCTCGGCGATGGCCCGCCCGAGCGCGGTCTCGAGCTCGCTCCGCTCGAGCGCCGCGTCCGGGCGTGGGCCCGCGTCGGACAGCCGCAGCAGCGCCTCCTCGCCGTGGCTCGTCAGGCGCCGCTCGCCGGAGGCGAGCCGGTTCAGGCAGAGTCGCGAGGTGATGGCGTAGAGCCAGGTCGAGAGCTTGGCGTCGCCGCGAAAGTCGCCCAGCGCGCGATGGGCGCGGACGAAGGCCTCCTGCGCCACTTCTTCCGCCTCGGCCCGGTTGCCCAGCATGCGAAGGGCCACCCCGAACACGCGATGCTGGTACGTCATCACCAGCTCCTCGAAGGCGGGGGCATCGCCGGCGCGAAGCCGGTCCAGGAAGCGCGGCGCGTCGCCTGCCTCCGCCTCTCGCACGGTAAGACCATACCGCGGCGCGGAAGTTCCCGACGCAACAAAAGCCGGCGGCGGGGCGGGGCCCGGCCCGCGACCCGCGTGGTAGACTCCGCGGCATGAAAAGGCACGCGCCGCTGCGGCTGGCCGCGATGCTCCTGCTCCTGTACGCGGCCGGCCCGGCGGGCGCCCAGTCCCCGGGCGAGCTCCGGGTCGCGCTGCCGTGGACGCCCGAGAATCTCGACCCCACGATGAACCTCTCGTCCATCCGGGCCAAGGTGGGCGTGAACATCTTCGATTCCCTGGTGGGCCGCGACGCCGACAACCGCATCGCGCCCCAGCTCGCCGAGTCGTGGAAGGCGCTCGACGACCTGACGCTCCAGCTCAAGCTGCGCCGCGGGGTCGTCTTCCACAACGGCGAGCCGTTCAATGCCGACGCGGTGCGCTTCACCTTCGAGCGGGTGCTGGACCCCAATCAGAAATCGCCCAACCGGGCCAACGTGGGCGAGGTCGCGCGGGTGGAGGTGGTGGACGACTCCACCGTCAACCTCGTCCTCCGCCAGCCCTACGCGCCGCTGCTGAACCGGCTGATCGACTTCCCGATCGTGCCGCCGAAGTACACCGCGGAGAAGGGCAACCAGGGCCTGGCCCTGCGGCCGGTGGGCACCGGCCCTTTCCGCTTCGTGGAGCTGGTCAAGGACGATCACCTGATCGTCGAGGCCTTCGACCGGCACTGGCGGGGCGCTCCGAAGATCCGGCGCATCGTCTACAAGCCCATCCCCGAGCCCTTCACCCGCTCGGCCGCGCTCCGCAACAACGAGGTGGACGTGATCGACACGGTGCCGCCGAACCTGGCGGGCGAGCTCGAGCGGGTCGGCGGCCTCCGCGTGCAGCGCGTGCCCAGCACGTGGATCATCTATCTCGGGCTCAACGCCTTCAACAAGCCGCTCTCGGACGTGCGCGTGCGCCAGGCGCTCAACCACGCGACCGACGTGGACGCGCTGGTGAAGAGCGTGCTCGACGGCAACGGGCGCCGCATGGCGGGGCCCTTCACGCCGCAGATGTTCGGCTTCGACGCCTCCGTCCGCGGCTACGGGCCGGATCCGGCGCGAGCCCGCCGCCTGCTCGCGGAAGCCGGCTACCCGGACGGCGTCGAGATCACGCTGGAGGCGCCCGCGGGCCGCTACCAGGGCGACAAGGAGATCGCGGAGGCGCTGGGCGGCCAGTGGCAGAAGGCGGGCTTCAAGCCGCGCGTGCAGGTGGCGGAGTGGGGCGCCTACTTCAAGCGCTATCTCGGCAAGCAGTTCCAGGACGCCTACCTGCTCGGGCTCGGCGGGCCGATGCAGGACGGCGACGAGCTCTACAACCTGGTGTCATCGAAGGGCCGCGGCCTCTACTACAAGAACGAGAAGGTGGACGCGCTCTTCGACGCGGGCCGCTCCACCATGGACCCCGCCCGGCGCAAGAAGATCTACGCGGACCTGGCGCGCGCGATGGTCGAGGATGCCACGTGGGTCTTCCTCATGCAGCAGGTGGACATCTACGCCTCGCGCGACCGCGTGACGTGGACGCCCCGCGGCGATCAGTGGATGCTGTTCCACGAGGCAACGCTCAGGTAGGCAACCGAATCGCCGTTCAGTCCCGAGTGCCTCGAAAGAAGGCGACTCGCTCCTAGTGCGCGAAATCGTGTGCGAGAGCCGGACGAGCCCACCGGGTTATCCACGAAGCATTCACCGTTCTTGGGGATTGGACAAGGCTCGCTTCCGGGTAATCATTTACCCGATTGTGCGTGTGAGTTCCACTTCTGTCCCATGCACAACGATCCGGCGCGACGTTGTCGCGCCGATCGGTTGACGGCGCGGCGCCGGGTAGGGCGCGCACGCGTGTGCTATCATCCAGCGTTGCGTATGTCCTCGACGAATCTACTCGATCTGTCACCCACGGAGATGGAGGAGCTGGCCCAGACCCTGGGCGCCCCGCGCTATCGGGGGCGCCAGCTCGCCCAGTGGATCTTCGTCAAGGGCGTGACCGATCTGGACGCGATGACCGACCTGCCCAAGGACTTCCGCGCCGCCCTGGCCGCGTGGGGGAGCGTGGGCGTGCCCGAGGTCGAGCGGCGCACCCCGTCGCAGGACGGCAGCCAGAAGCTCGTGCTCCGCTACGGCGACGGCGCGCGCGTCCAGGCGGTGCTGATGCCGGACGCGGATCGGCTCACGCTCTGCGTCTCCACCCAGGTCGGCTGCGGCTTCGCGTGCGCCTTCTGCTACACCGGCACGATGGGCCTCGAGCGCAACCTGAGCGCCGGGGAGATCGTGGGCCAGGTGATGGCGGCCCGCGAGGGGCTGGCCGCGGGCCTCCGGATCACCCACATCGTCTACATGGGCATGGGCGAGCCCCTCGCCAACTACACCGCCACCGTGAAGTCGCTGCGCCTGCTGACCGACCCGCAGGCCTTCGCCTTCTCGCCCCGGCGCATCACGGTCTCCACGGTGGGGCTCGTGACCGGCATCGAGCGGCTGGCCAAGGAGAACCTCCGGGTCAACCTGGCGGTCTCGCTCCACGCCACCAGCAACGAGATCCGCGACCGGATCATGCCGGTCAACAAGGGCTTCGCGATCGAGGAATTGCTCGCCGCGTGCCGCCGCTTCCCGCTGCCGTTCCGCCAGCGCATGACCTTCGAGTACGTGCTGCTCGAGGACGTCAACGACTCGGTCGAGGACGCGCGCCGCCTGGTCAAGCTGCTCAAGGGCATCCGCGGCAAGATCAACCTGATCCCGTTCAACGACTGGGAGGGCTCGAGCTTCGCGCGGCCTCCGATGGCGCGGATCCTCGACTTCCAGACCGTGCTGCTCGAGCACGGCATCCGGGCGACGGTCCGGTGGAGCAAGGGCGAGGACATCGGCGCCGCCTGCGGCCAGCTCCGCGAGGCGACGGTCCCGGCATGACCGCGCCGGTGACGGTGGCGCTGGCCACCCTCGGCTGCCGCCTCAACCAGGTCGAGTCCCGGGAGATCGGCGCGCTGCTGGAAGGGCGCGGCTTCCGGGTCGTCGAGCCCGAGGCCGCCGCGCAGGTGTACGTGATCAACACCTGCACCGTGACCGGGCGCGCGGACTTCTCCGATCGCCAGCTCATCCGCCGCGTCGCCCGCGAGAACCCGGACGCCTATCTGGTCGTGACCGGCTGCTTCGCTCAGACCGACCCGCGGGCGGTCGCCGCGATCGCCGGGGTGGACCTGGTCGTGGGCAACCAGGAGAAGTACCGCCTGCCCGAGCTGCTCGGCTCGCTCACCAGGCGGGCGCGGCCCGAGGTGGCGGTGGCCGACATCGGCGGAGCGCGCGAGATCCCGATCGCGCCCGTCGCGCCGGGTGGCCGGCCGCTCGCGCGGCTTCGTGAAGATCCAGGACGGCTGCCAGCACCGCTGCGCCTTCTGCATCGTGCCGGCCGCGCGCGGGCGGAGCCGGAGCCAGGAGCCCAAGGTCGCGCTCGACCAGGTGCGGACCCTCGTGGCCGCCGGCTACCTCGACGTCACGCTCACCGGGGTGGACATCGGCCACTACGGCTGGGATTGCTACCCGCGCACCACGCTGGCCGCGCTGCTCCGGGAGCTCGCGGAGGTGGACGGACTCCGCCGGCTGCGGCTCTCCTCGGTGCTGCCGTCCTACTTCACGCCCGAGCTGTTCGACGCGGTGACGACACTGCCGGTGATGGCGCCGCACCTGCACCTGCCGCTCCAGAGCGGGAGCGATCGCGTGCTGCGCCTGATGCGGCGGCCCTACCACACCGCCATGTACCGGGCCCTGGTGGACCGGCTCGCCGCCGCGATTCCAGACCTGGGCCTCGGCGCCGACGTCATCGTGGGACATCCGGGCGAGACCGCGGAGGACTTCGAGGCGACGATGCGCTTCGTCGAGGCGCTGCCGTTCTCGTCGCTCCACGTCTTCGCCTACTCGGACCGGACCGGGACCGAGGCGGCGCGCCGGCCCGATCACGTGGCGCCGGCGGTGATCCACGAGCGGAGCGGGCGGCTGCGCCGGCTGGGCGCCCGGAAGAGCCTGGCCTTCCGCCGCGGGCTGGTCGGCCGCCGGCGCGAGGCGACGGTGCTCGCCGCGCGCGATCGGCGCACCGGGCTCCTCGCGGGCCTCACCGACAACTACGTCGAGGTGCTCTTCGAAGGCCCCGACACGCTCGGCCGCCGGGTCGTGCCGCTCACGATCACGGAGGCCCGCGCGGACCGCACCCACGGGGTTCTCGAGGAGATCGGCGCATGAGCGCGGCCAGGGCCGAGGCGGGCGGCGAGCCCGCGCTGGGCATCATCGGAGGCAGCGGGCTCTACGAGATGGAGGGGATCGAGGACCTCCGCTGGGTGCGCGTGCGCACGCCGTTCGGCGATCCGTCGGACGCCTACTGCACGGGCCGGCTCGGCGACCGCCGCGTGATCTTCCTGCCGCGCCACGGCCGCGGCCACCGGGTCACGCCCAGCGAGATCAACTACCGCGCCAATATCTACGGGCTCAAGGCCCTGGGCGTCCGGTGGATCATCTCGGTGAGCGCGGTCGGCAGCATGAAGGAGGAGATCCACCCGCTGGATCTCGTGATCCCCGACCAGTTCTACGATCACACCAAGCGCCGCGTCTCGACCTTCTTCGGCGACGGCATCGTCGGCCACGTCGGCATGGCCGAGCCGGTCTGCCCGGCGCTGGGCGACCTGCTCGAGACCGGGAGCCGGGAGGCGGGCGCGCGGGTGCACCGCGGCGGCACCTACATCTGCATCGAGGGGCCGCAGTTCTCCACCAAGGGCGAGTCGCAGATCTACCGCCGGTGGGGCGTGTCGGTGATCGGGATGACCAACATGCCGGAGGCCAAGCTGGCCCGCGAGGCCGAGCTCTGCTACGCCACGCTGGCGCTCGCCACCGACTACGACGTGTGGCACGAGAGCCACGCGGCGGTGACGGTGGAGGCGGTCGTGGCCAACCTGCAGAAGAACGTGGCCACCGCGAAGGTCGTGCTCAAGCGCGTCATCCCGCGGGTGGGCAAGACCTGCGGCGCGGGCTGCGGCGACGCGCTCGCCAGCGCGGTGATCACCTCTCCGAAGGCGTTCCCGCCGCGCACCCGCAAGCGGCTCGGCCTGCTGCTCGATCGCTACTTCCCGCCGAAGGGCAAGGGACGCCGTGGCTGATCGAGGCGAGCTCGACGTCGTCGGCATCGGCAACGCGCTGGTGGACGTGCTGACCCACGCGGAGGACGGGTTCCTCGCGCGCCAGGGCCTGGCCAAGGGGACCATGCACCTGGTGGACGAGCCGCGCGCCCGCGAGCTCTACGACGCGATGGGGCCCGGGATCGAGATGTCGGGGGGCTCGGCCGCCAACACGGTGGTCGGCGTGGCGTCCTTCGGCGGGCGCGCGCACTACGTCGGCAAGGTCCGCGACGACCAGCTCGGCGAGGTGTTCGGGCACGACCTGCGCGCCACCGGCGTGGGCTACGACACGCCGCGCGCCACCGACGGCCCGCCCACCGGGCGCTGCCTCATCCTGGTCACGCCCGACGCCCAGCGCACCATGAGCACGTTCCTCGGCGCGTCGGTGCGGCTCGGCCCCGCCGACATCGACGAGGGACTGATCACGCGTGGCAAGATCCTCTACCTCGAGGGCTACCTCTTCGATCCGCCCGAGGCCCAGGAGGCGTTCCGGGCCGCGGCGGCCATCGCGCACGCCGCCGGCCGCAAGGTCTCGCTCACGCTGTCGGATCCCTTCTGCGTGGGGCGGCACCGCAAGGCCTTCCTCGACCTGGTCGAGCATCACGTGGACATCCTCTTCGCCAACGAGGCGGAGATCTGCGCGCTGTACGAGGTCGGCGACTTCGACGGAGCGCTGGCCGCGCGTGCGCGGGCACTGCGAGATCGCCGCGCTCACCCGGAGCGAGAAGGGCTCGGTGATCCTGGGCAGGGGCCGGGCGCACCCGGTGGCCGTGCACCCGGTCACCGCGGTGGTGGACACGACGGGCGCGGGCGATCTCTACGCGGCCGGTGTGCTCTACGGGCTCAGCCAGGGCCTCGACCTGCCGACGTGCGGGCGTCTCGGCTCGCTGGCCGCCGCGGAGGTCATCGCGCACGTGGGCGCGCGGCCGATGGTGCCGCTGGCGCAGCTCGCGGGATCGATTCTCGGGTAGGGGCACGCGATGGCGGATCAGACCACGCTCGACGCCAAGTACGATCGGCTGGTGGACCTCCTGCGCGGGATGACCCGCGTGATCGTGGCCTTCTCCGGCGGCGTGGACTCGACCTTCCTCGCGCGGGCCGCCAAGGACGCCCTCGGCGACGGCGCGACCCTGGTGACCGCCGACTCCGAGACCTACCCGGCCGCCGAGCTCGAGGAGACGCGGCGGCTGGCCGCCCTGCTCGGCATGCGCCAGGAGGTCATCCGCACCCGCGAGCTCGACCGGCCGGAGTACGCGCGGAACGCGCCCGACCGGTGCTTCCACTGCAAGGAGGAGCTCTTCACGCGGCTCGAGCCGATCGCGCAGGCCGCGGGCACCGCGCAGGTCATCTACGGCGCCAACATGGACGACCTGGGCGATCACCGGCCCGGCATGAAGGCCGCGGAAGCGCGCGGCGTGCGCGCCCCGCTCATCGAAGCCGCGCTCTGGAAGGAGGAGATCCGGGCGCTCTCGAAGGAGCTCGGGCTGCCGACCTGGGACAAGCCCTCCTTCGCGTGCCTCTCGTCCCGCTTCCAGTACGGCGACCCCATCACCGCCGAGAAGCTCCGCCGCATCGACGACGCGGAGTCCTTCGTGCGGAGCCTGGGCTTCCGCCAGTTCCGGGTGCGCCATCACGACCGCCTGGCCCGCCTCGAGCTGGTGCCGGAGGAGATGCCGCGCCTCTGGGAGGAGGACCGGCACGGCGCGATCGTCCGGCGCTTCCGCGAGCTGGGCTATCTCTACGTCACGCTCGACCTGCAGGGCTTCCGCAGCGGCAGCGCCAACGAGGCACTGAAGTGGATCGGGAAAAAGTAAGAGCGCTGCTGGAGGCCGTCGCGGCCGGCGCGATGGCGCCCGATCAGGCGCTGGCCCGCCTCCGCGCGCTGCCGGTCGAGGACCTGCGCTTCGCCCGCGTGGATCTCCACCGCTCGCTGCGGCACGGCGTACCCGAGGCCGTCTTCTGCCAGGGCAAGACGCCGGAGCAGGTGGTGGCGATCGTCCGGCGGCTCGCCGAGGCGCACGACAACGTGCTCGCCACGCGCGCCGAGCCCGCGGTGGTGGTCGCGCTGCTCGCGAGCGGGCTGCCGTGCCAGGTGCACGAGGCCGCGCGCCTCGTCGTGATCAAGCCGGTGGCGCGCGAGGGCGTCGGGCTCATCGTGGTCGTCAGCGCGGGCACCTCCGATCAGCCGGTGGCCGAGGAGGCCGCGGTCACCGCGGAGGCGATGGGCAACCATGTCGAGCGGGTGTTCGACTGCGGCGTGGCGGGTCTCCACCGGCTGGTGCCGCATCTGGACCGCCTCAACGAGGCCAACGCCATCATCGCGGTGGCCGGCATGGAAGGCGCGCTCCCGAGCGTGCTCGGCGGGCTGGTGGATCGCCCGGTGATCGCGGTGCCCACCAGCGTGGGCTACGGCGCCTCCTTCGGCGGCGTGGCCGCGCTGCTCGCCATGCTGAACTCCTGCGCCCCCGGTGTCTCCGTCGTCAACATCGACAACGGCTACGGGGCCGCCGCGCAGGCGAACCAGATCAACAAGCTCGCCTCCAAGCTCCGCTAACCCCGCATGCGCCTGGCTTACTTCGACTGCCCGAGCGGGGCGTCCGGGGACATGATCCTGGGCGCGCTGGTGGACGCGGGCGCGCCGTTCGAGGCGCTCGCGCGCGAGCTGGACGGGCTCGGCGTGCAGGGCTACCGGCTCGAGCGCCGCGAGGTCATCAAGGCGGGCTTCCGGGCCACCAAGGTGGAGGTGGCGCTCGGCCACCACGAGGCGGGCCATCGCGGGCTCCGCGAGATCCTCGACATCCTGGAGCGCAGCCGCCTGGCGCCGGCGGTGCGGGACATGGCCTCGCGCATCTTCCAGCGCCTGGCCGAGGCGGAGGCGCGGGTGCACGGCACCACGCCGGAGCGCGTGCAGTTCCACGACGTGGGCGCGGTGGACGCCATCGTGGACGTCACCGGCGCGTGCATCGGCCTCCACCTGCTCGGCGTGGACGCCGTGCACGTGAGCGCCCTGCCGGTGGGCGGCGGCTTCGTGGAGGGCCCGCACGGCCGCATGCCGGTACCCGGCCCCGCCACCGCCGAGCTGCTCAAGGGCTTCCCGACGCTCGACACCGGCATCCGCCGCGAGCTGGTCACCCCGACCGGGGCCGCGATCCTCACGACGCTCGCGGTGGGAGCCGGGACGATGCCGGCCATGCGAGTGACCGCGGTCGGTTACGGCGCCGGCACCATGGATCTCCAGACGCCCAACGTGCTGCGGCTCTTCCTGGGCGAGGCCGAGGCAGCCGCAGGGGCCACGCCCACCGAGACCATCATGCAGGTCGAGACCACCGTGGACGACATGTCGCCCCAGCTCTACGAGCCCCTGCTGGAGCGGCTCCTCGAGGCCGGCGCGCTGGACGTCTGGCTCACCCCGGTCATCATGAAGCGCAGCCGCCCGGGCGTGGTCCTGACCGCCCTCTGCGAGCCGGGGCGGGTCGCCGACCTCTCGCGGCTCCTCTTCGAGGAGTCCTCCACCATCGGCGTGCGCTGGACCGCGTACCAGCGCAGCCGCCTCGAGCGCGAGATGGTGCGTCTGGACACCGCCTACGGGCCGGTGACCTTCAAGGTCTCCCGGCTCGAGGGCCGGGTGGTCACGGTCACCCCGGAATTCGAGGAAGTGCGCCGCATCGCGCGGGACCGAGGCCTCCCGGTGCGGGAGGTGCTCGAGCAGGCGCGCGTCGAGGGCCGGCGACTCCTCACCACCCCTTGACACCGTCCCCGGCCCGGCATACGGTTGGGGGCGCTTTCCCGGCCTCGGACCCTTATCACTCAGGAGGTTGCGCGGTGAAAAAGACCGTGTCGATGACGATCAACGGTGCTCCCCAGTCCCACGAAGTCGAGCCGCGGCTGCTGCTCGTGCACTACATCCGGGAGCAGGCGGGCCTGACCGGCACGCACGTCGGGTGCGACACGAGCCAGTGCGGCGCCTGTACGGTGCACGTCAACGGCGTGGCCGTGAAGTCGTGCACGCTGCTCGCGGTGCAGTGCGACGGCGCCCAGGTCCTCACGATCGAGGGGCTCGCCAAGGACGGCAAGCTCCACCCGATCCAGGACGCCTTCTGGGAGAAGCATGGCCTGCAGTGCGGCTTCTGCACGCCGGGCATGATCATGTCCGCCCACCAGATGCTGCAGCGCAACCCGCGGCCGACCGAGGCGCAGATCCGCCACGATCTGGAAGGCAACCTGTGCCGCTGCACCGGCTACCACAACATCGTCAAGGCCATCCAGTACGCCGCCGAGAAGATGGCGGGGAAGTGAGGCGCGACCATGGCCACCGCCCGGCTGCTCGGCGCGAGCATCAAACGACGTGAGGATCCCCGGTTCATCACCGGCAAGGGCAACTACACCGACGACCTGAAGCTGGCCGGCATGACCCACGCGTTCTTCGTGCGCAGCCCGCACGCCAACGCGAAGATCCGCAAGATCGACATCGCCAAGGCGTCGAAGGCGCCGGGCGTCGTGGCGATCTTCACCGGCAAGGACATGACCGGGGTGAACTCGCTGCCCTGCGGCTGGCTCCTGCCCGAGCTGAAGATCCCGGCCCACATGCCGCTCGCCTCCGACGCCGCCCGCTACGTGGGGGACCCGGTGGCCATCGTGATCGCGGAGAGCCAGTCGGCGGCGAGCGACGCGGCCGAGATGGTGGTGGTGGACTGGGAAGTCCTGCCCTCGGTGACGGACACCGAGAAGGCGGCCGCCAAGGGCTCGCCGCAGATCCACGAGGTGGCCCCGAGCAACGAGGCCTTCAAGTGGCAGATCGGCGACGCGGCGGCCACCGAGGCCGCCTTCAAGGCGGCGCCGGTCGTCGTGAAGAAGCGGATCATCAACCAGCGCCTGGTGGCCAATGCCATGGAGCCGCGGGCCTGCGTGGCGCGCTACGACGATTCCACCGGCGACTGGACGCTCTGGGTCACCTCGCAGAACCCGCACGTGCACCGGCTGCTCATGACCGCGTTCGTGCTGGGCATCCCCGAGCACAAGGTGCGGGTGATCGCGCCCGACGTGGGCGGCGGCCTTCGGCTCCAAGATCTTCCTCTACAACGAGGAGACGGTCTGCACCTGGGCGACCAAGCAGATCAAGCGGCCGATCCGCTGGACCTCCTCGCGCCGCGAGGCCTTCCAGACCGACGCCCACGGGCGCGACCACGTGACCGACGCCGAGATCGCGCTCGCCAAGGACGGCAAGTTCCTGGGCCTGCGCGTGAAGACCACCGCCAACCTGGGCGCCTATCTCTCGACGTTCGCGCCGGCGGTGCCGACGTATCTGTACGCCACGCTGCTCAACGGAGTGTACGAGTGGCCCGCGATCCACGCGGAGGTCACCGGCGTCTTCACCAACACCACGCCGGTGGACGCCTACCGCGGGGCCGGACGGCCCGAGGCCTGCTACCTGCTCGAGCGGATGGTGGACGCCGCGGCGGCCGCGCTCAAGATGGACCCGGTGGACATCCGGAAGAAGAACTTCATCCCGAAGTTCTCCGACGGCTACCAGACCAAGGTCGCGCTGTCCTACGACAGCGGCAACTACCTGGGCGCCCTCGACAAGCTGCTCGGCATGATCGACTACAAGAAGTTCCGGGCCGACCAGGCGGCGGCGCGCGCGCAGGGCCGGCTGATGGGCATCGGCTTCTCGACCTACATCGAGGCCTGCAGCATCGCGCCCTCCAAGGTCGTGGGCTCGCTCGGCGCCCAGGCGGGTCTCTGGGAGTCCGGCAAGGTCCAGGTGCATCCCACCGGCAAGGTCAGCGTGTTCACCGGCTCCCACTCGCACGGGCAGGGGCACGAGACCACCATGGCCCAGATCGTGGCCGACTCCCTCGGCATCCCGATGGACGACATCGAGATCGTGCACGGCGACACCGGCCGCGTGCCGTTCGGCATGGGCACCTACGGCAGCCGCTCGGCCTCGGTGGGCGGCACCGCCATCGTGATGTCGCTCGACAAGATCAAGGAGAAGGGCAAGAAGATCGCCGCCCACCTCCTCGAGGCGAATCCGAAGGACATGGAGTACGTCAACGGCCAGTTCGTGGTCAAGGGCTCGCCCGAGAAGGCGATCCCGTTCGGCCAGGTCGCGCTCACCGCGTACGTGCCGCACAACTATCCGGAGGGCGTGGAGCCGGGTCTCGAGGAGACGAGCTTCTACGACCCGTCCAACTTCTGCTTCCCGTTCGGCGCCCACGCCTGCATGGTCGAGGTGGATCCGGACACCGGCCACGTGAAGATCCTTCGTTACGTCGCGGTGGACGACGTCGGCAACGTGATCAACCCGATGATCGTGGACGGCATGGTCCACGGGGGCATCGCCCAGGGCGTGGCGCAGGCGCTCTGGGAGGAGGCGGTGTACGACAAGGCCTCCGGGCAGCTCGTCAGCGGGAGCATGATGGACTACACGCTCCCCAAGGCGGACATGCTGCCGTTCTACGAGACCGACCGCACCGAGACGCCCACGCTCGTGAACCCGCTCGGCGTCAAGGGAGCGGGCGAGACGGGCACGATCGCCTCGACGCCGGCGGTGGTCAACGCGGTGGTGGACGCCCTGTCGGGGCTCGGCGTGGACCACATCGACGCCATGCCACTCACGCCGGAGCGGGTCTGGAAAACCGCTCAGGCCGCCAAATCCAGGAAGTAAGGGGAGACGCCGACATGTACCCAGCCCAGTTCGAGTACCACACGCCCGGCACCGTGCGAGAGGCGCTGGACCTGCTCGGGCGCCACAAGGACGACGCCAAGCTGCTGGCGGGCGGGCACAGCCTGCTCCCGGCCATGAAGCTGCGCCTGGCCCAGCCGAAGCACCTCGTCGATCTCCGGAAAGTGTCCGGCCTGTCCGGCATCAAGGAAGACGGCACCACGCTCGTCATCGGCGCGATGACCACCCACTACCAGGTCGAGTCCTCGGCGGTCGTGAAGGCGAAGTGCCCGATGCTCGCCGCGGTGGCCGCCCAGATCGGGGACCCGATGGTGCGCAACATGGGCACGATCGGCGGCAGCCTGGCCCACGCGGACCCGGCCGCCGACTACCCGGCCGCGATCATCGCGCTCGGCGCGGAGATGGTGGCCGAGGGCCCCAAGGGCAAGCGCACCATCAAGGCCGATGATTTCTTCAAGGGCCTGCTCACCACCGCGCTCGCGGAAGACGAGATCCTGACCGAGGTGCGCGTCCCCGCGATGGCGGGCAAGACCGGCGCCGCCTACATGAAGTTCCCGCATCCGGCCTCGCGGTTCGCGGTGGTCGGCGTCGCGGCGGTGCTGAGCGTGGACGGCGGCAAGGTCGGCAAGGCCAGCGTCGCGGTCACCGGCGCGGGCACCAAGGCGGTGCGCGCCAAGGGCGTGGAAGCCGCGATCACCGGCAAGGCGGCCGACGCGGCGTCCATCCAGGCGGCGGCCGAGAAGGCGGCCGAGGGCGTGGACGTCCAGGCCGATCTGCAGGGCACGGTGGAGTACAAGAGCCACCTGGTGCGGGTCTTCGCCAAGCGGGCGATGGAGGCGGCCGCCGCGGCCGTGAAGTAAGCCGCTCGGGTGAGACGTCCGGTCGACGAGCCCCGCGGGATGGCCTCCGCGGGGCGTCGTTTTTGGAGCGCGGGATGATCGCGGGGATCGTGCTCGCCGCCGGCCTCTCGCGCCGCATGGGTCAGTCCAAGGTGCTCATGAAGGTGGGCGGCCGGGCGATCATCCGGTACGTCGTCGAGAGCGTCCTGGCGGGCGGGGTGGACTCGGTGTGGGTGGTGACCGGGCCCGACGTCGAGCCGATCGAGGCGGCCCTGTCCGGCATCGAGGTGCAGATCGCGGAGAACCCGGCGCCCGAGGAGGGCCAGGCCGGCTCGGTCCGCACGGGCATCGCCGCGCTGCCCCCGTCGGTGGACGCGGTCCTGATCGCGCTCGGCGACCAGCCCTTGCTGGCGCCCTCCATCATTCCGGCGCTCCTGGCGGCGCGGCGCACGAGCCCCAAGCTGATCGTGGCGCCGCGCTACCGCGACGGGCAGGGCAACCCGGTGGTGTTCAAGCGCGAGATCTTTCCCGAGCTGCTGCGCCTGACGGGAGACCAGGGCGCGCGGCCCATCATCCAGAAGGAGCCGACCCGCGTGGAGTGGGTCGAGCTCGACCTGCCCATGCCGCCGGACGTGGACACGCCCGACGACTATGAGAAGATCCGGGCGAACCTCCGGGCAGGCAATCACGCGGTGTAGACTGAGAGGGCCATGAGAGCCGAAATCGAGAAGATCCAGCAGATGATGGAGAAGGCCGACTACGTCACGGATCCGGCCATCGCGACGTCCGTGCACCTGGCCATGACGCTCAAGAAGCCGCTCCTCATCGAGGGACACGCGGGTGTGGGCAAGACCGAGGTCGCCAAGGTGATGGCGCGGATGCTCGACACCAACCTCATTCGCCTGCAGTGCTACGAGGGGCTCGACGCCGCGCAGGCGCTCTACGAGTGGAACTACCCCAAGCAGCTCCTGCACATCAAGCTCGAGGAGGCGACCACCCACAGCCTCGGCGAGAAGGAAGCGACGATCTTCTCCGAGCCCTTCCTGATCCGCCGCCCGCTGCTCCAGGCGATCAGCCAGGACGGCAGGCCGCCGGTGCTGCTGGTGGACGAGGTCGACCGCGCGGATGAGGAATTCGAGGCGTTCCTCCTCGAGGTGCTCTCCGAGTTCCAGGTGACGATCCCCGAGCTCGGCACGATCAAGGCCAAGCATCCCGCCGTACGTCATCCTCACGTCGAACCGGGTGCGCGAGCTCTCCGATGCGCTGCGCCGGCGCTGTCTCTATCTCTGGATCGACTTCCCGGGGTTCGAGAAGGAAGTGCGCATCGTCACCCGCAAGGTCCCCGGGGTGAACGAGGCGCTCGCCCGCGAGATCTCGCGCTTCATGGAAGGCCTCCGCACCATGCGCCTCTCCAAGGTGCCGGGGGTGGCCGAGAGCCTCGACTGGGCGCAGGCCCTGGCCTCGCTGCACGCCAATCATCTCGACGAGGACCTGGTGCTGGAGACGCTCGGCTGCGTGCTCAAGGACGCCGACGACATCAAGCGCTTCAAGCGGGAGCTGACGTCGAGCGGCCTCAAGCGCTTCGTGGCCGCCGAGGGCTAGCATGGCGGGACCCCGCGACCTCACCACCGCCGTCCTCCGCTTCGGCCAGATGCTGCGGGCGGCGGGGCTGCCGCTCACCGTCGGCGAGCTGATGGACGGGGTGCGGGCGCTCGAGGTCGTGGACCTGATGGACCGCCAGGACGTCTACCTGGCGCTGCGCACGACCCTGGTCGCCCGGCGGGAGGAGTTCCCCGCCTTCGACCGCTGCTTCGACGTCTTCTGGCGCTTCCAGGCCGACGAGGGGCAGGGGCTCGACGGCCTCATGAGCCCGACCGAGGCGGCCATCCCGGAGGAGCACGCCGGCAATACCGGGGCGGAGGCGGCGCAGAAGAAGGTCTCGGTGGCGCTCGAAGGCTGGGAGGAAGAGGGCGACGACGACGGAGAGCCGCTCGAGGTCCCCGGGGTCAGTGACCGAGAAATCCTCATGGATCAGGACTTTTCGGCCTTTCCGGTTGAGGATCTCGACGAGGTGGCCCGGCTCACGATCCTGATCGCCAAGCGGCTGGCCCGGCGCATCAGCCGGCGCAAGCGGCCGACCCGACGGGGCGGGGTCATCGACATGCGGCGCAGCATGCGGGCCAACCTCATGAAGGGCGAGATCATCGAGCTCCGGAGGCGAGAGCGCCGGAGGCGCAAGGTCCGGCTCGTCCTGCTCTGCGACGTCTCGGGCTCGATGGACCTCTACAGCCGCTTCCTGCTCCAGTTCCTCTACGCGCTCCAGAACGTCTTCGGCCGGGTCGAGACCTTCACCTTCTCGACGCGACTGACGCGGGTGACCGAGCATCTCAAGGGTGCGTCCTACCGCCAGGCCCTGGCGAAGCTGACCGAGGTGCGGGACTTCTCCGGTGGGACCCGGATCGGGGAATCCTTGCAGGAGTTCAATGCGCGGTGGGGGAACCTGGTGGATCGGCACACCATCGTCCTCGTGCTGTCGGACGGCTGGGATACCGGCGAGCCCGAGATCCTGGCCAACGAGATGCTGGCGATCAAGCGCAAGGCGGGCCGGCTCATCTGGCTCAACCCGCTGCTGGGCAATCCGTCCTACGAGCCCCTCACGCGAGGGATGGCCGCGGCGCTGCCGCTCGTGGACCACTTCGCGGCGGCGCATAACCTGGCGAGCCTGCGCGACCTGGCCAGCCATCTCAACCTGAGGTAGTCGACATGACCGAGCTCTCCGAGCAGCTGAACCAGCTCAAGCAGAACGAGTCCAAGGTGACGGTGGCCACCCTCGTCAACACGCGCGGCACCACGCCCCGGAAGGAAGGGGCGAAGATGCTGGTGGGCGAGGGCGGGCGCGTGCTCGGCTCGGTCACCATCGGCGGCTGCGTGGACGCGCAGGTCATCGAGGAATCGGCCGACGTGCTCGGCAAGAACGCCCCGCGGCTCCTCGAGCTGAACCTGGGCGACGAGGAAGCGTGGGAGATCGGGCTCACCTGCGGCGGCACCATCGAGGTCTTCCTGGAGCCGGTGACGCTCGGCGACAAGGACGACACGACGCTCGTCTACTACGAGCGGGCGCGCGTCCACGCCGAGCAGGGCGGGCGGGCGGTGATCGTGACCCGCCTCGATGCGCCCCACAACGGCGCCAAGCTCCTGCTGCTCGACGACGGCAAGCAGGAGGGCACGCTCGGCGATACCTTCCTCGACCAGCGCTTCGCCGCGGAGGCCCGCGAGGCCATGGCCGCGGGGAAGTCGCGGACGCTGTTCCTCGAGAACGTGCGCGCCTTCGCGGAAGTCTTCGCGCCGCCCTCCACGCTGATCGTGGTCGGCGCCAGCCACGTGGCGATGCCGCTCGTCACGCTGGCCAGAACGCTCGGCTTCCGCACGATCGTGATCGACGGCCGGCCGCGCTTCGCCACCAAGGAGCGCTTCCCGGACGTGGACGATCTCCGGATCGGCGTGCCGTCGGAGCTGGTGCAGCAGGTCCCGCTGATCCCGACCACCGCGCTGGTGCTGGTCGCCCACGACTACAAGTACGACCTCCCGGTGCTCAAGCACGCCCTGAGCACGCCGGCGGGCTACATCGGGCTCCTCGGCAGCAGCCGGCGTGGGCGCGGCGATCCTGAACCTGCTGCGCGAGGACGGCGTGGCCGAGGACGCGCTGCTGCGCGTGCGCGTGCCGATCGGGCTCGACCTGGGCGCCCAGTCCGCGCCCGAGATCGCGCTGAGCATCCTGGCCGAGGCCCTGGCCACCCATCGCAACGCCACCGGCATGCCCATCTCCGAGAAAGTACGCCGCGGCCTCAAGTAGGCGCGGCCGAGCATGGAGCCCGAGGACAGACGAATGATGAGTGTGGTGGGGGGGCTTGGGGGAGGAGCGGCGCCGCTCCCCCCCAATCAGAACAAGCCTTGAAGGCCGTTGCCGTAAACCGGAATAGCGACGTCACCCCCGACGCGCTCGAGGGGCGCATCGCGTGCCACGACGTGCGCGACCAGGCCGGGAAGGTGGCCATCTCGAAGGGCCAGACGCTCGACGCGGCCGCGGCGGCGCGCCTGCTCGCGCTGCCCTGGCAGGAGGTGCACCTGCTCGAGCTGGAACCGGGCGACGTGCACGAGGAGCCGGCCGGCTCGCGCCTGGCCGCCGCGGCCTGCGGCGCCAACGTGGAGGTCAAGGGCTATACCGGCGGGCAGTGGACGCTCGCGGCGCAGCGGCGCGGCCTCGTCGGCGTCAACGCGCCCGCGGTCGCGGCGGTCAACGGGCTCGAGGGCATGTCGGTCTTCACGCTCTACGATCTGCAGCCGGTGGAGTCGGGCGAGCCGGTGGCCCGGGCCAAGATCACCCCGCTGGCCATCCCGGAGCGGCTGGTGAAGGACGCGGAGAGCCGCGCGGCGAGCGCGGGCGGGCTCGTCTCGGTGAAGCCCTTCCAGCCTCACGTGCTGGCCGCGCTGAGCCGCGAGACCCTGGCTCCGCCCCAGCGCCAGCGCTTCGAGTCTTCCCTGACCGAGAAGGTGGACTGGTTCGGCTCGCGGCTGCTGCCGGTGCGCTACGCGGCCGGGGACGCCGCCGCGGTCGCGGGCGAGATGGAGGCCCTGCTGGCCGCCGGCGCCGACATCCTGATCGCGGCCGGCGCGGGCTCGCTCGATCCGCTCGATCCGGTCTTCGCGGGGCTCGAGCGCCTGGGCGGCCGCATGATCCGGCACGGCGCGCCGGCCCATCCGGGCAGCCTGCTGTGGATCGCGGAGGTGCGCGGGCACCCGGTGCTCGGCATGCCCGCCTGCGGCATGTTCTCGCAGGCGACCACGTTCGACCTGGTGCTGCCGCGCATCCTGGCCGGGCTCCCGACCGGCGCGGCCGAGATCGCCGCCCTCGGCCACGGCGGCCTGCTCTCGCGCGACAGCGCGTACCGCTTCCCGCCGTACCGCAAGACCGGCGCCCGCGGCGAGCTGGCCGAGTAACCATGGCGCTCTACAGCGACGTGATCCGGGAGCGCTTCCGCCGGCCGCTCTTCCGCGGCGCGATCGAGCGCCCGGACGTGGCCCACGAGGACGTGAACCCGCTCTGCGGCGACCGCGTGCGCATCCAGGGCCGGCTCGCCGACGGGCGCCTGGCCGAGGCCCGCTGGACCGGCGACTGCTGCGCGATCTGCGCGGCCTCCGCCGACCTGCTGCTCGAGGCCGCGCTCGGCCAGCCGGTGGGCTTCGCGCAGACCCAGACCCCGTCGAGCCTGCTGGAGCGGCTCGATTCCGATATCCGGCCGTCACGGATGAAGTGCGTGACGCTCCCGCTGAGCGTCCTGCAGGAGGCCCTCAGCGGTCAGGAGGTGACGCGATGAACCTGGGCGAGAAGACCCGCCGCGACTTTCCGATCCTCTCCCGCATCGTGAACGGGCATCCGCTCGTCTATCTCGACTCGGCCGCCTCCAGCCAGAAGCCGCTCGCGGTGATCGAGGCCATCTCGAACTACTACCAGACGAGCCACGCCAACGTGCACCGCTCCATCCACACCCTGGGCGAGGAAGCCACCGAGCGGTACGAGGCGGCCCGGGACGCGGTGCGCGCCTTCGTGGGCGCCCGCAGCCGCGAGGAGATCATCTTCACGCGCGGCACCACCGAGGGGATCAACCTGGTGGCGCAGGCGGTGGGACGGACGCTCAAGGCGGGCGACGAGATCATCGTCAGCGAGCTCGAGCACCACTCGAACCTGATCCCGTGGCAGATGGCCTGTCGCGACCGCGGCGCGGTGCTGCGCGCGATCCCGGTGGTCGGGGAGGGGTATCTCGACCTCGAGGCCTTCGACCGCCTGCTCTCCCCGCGCACACGCGTGGTGGCGGTCGCCCACGTCTCCAACGTGCTCGGGACGATCAACCCGGTGGCCCAGATCGTGGAGCGCGCGCACCGGGCCGGCGCGCTCGTGCTGCTCGACGGGGCCCAGGCGGTGCCGCATCTCCCGCTCGACCTGAACGCGATCGGCGCCGACTTCTACGCCTTCTCCGGCCACAAGATGCTCGGGCCCACCGGCATCGGCGTGCTCTACGGGCGCCGCGAGGTGCTGGACAAGCTCGAGCCCGCCTGGGGCGGCGGCGAGATGATCAAGGAGGTCTGGATCGACCGCGCGCAGTGGAACGACCTGCCGTGGCGCTTCGAGCCGGGCACGCCCCCGATCGCGGAGGCGGTGGGGCTGCACGCGGCGTGCGAATACCTCGGCAAGCTCGGCATGAGCGAGGTGCTGGCCCACGAGCAGGCGCTCGTCGCGCAGTGCCTGGACGCGCTGGGGCGCATCGAGGGCGTCACCCTCTACGGCCCGCGCAATCCCGAGATGAAGGGCGCGGTGGTGGCCTTCAACGTGGAGGGGCTGCACCCCCACGACGGCGCCGCGCTGCTCGACCAGCAGGGGATCGCGGTGCGCGCGGGCTTTCACTGCGCCCAGCCGCTGATGCGCCGCCTCGGCATCGCGGGCACGCTGCGCGCGAGCTTCTCGGTGCACTCCACGGCGGGCGAGGTCGAGCGCCTGGCCGCGGCGGTGGCAACCCTGCGCGGCACGCTCTAGCCGGCCGGCACCGCCGCTGCCATGGACCCGTCCCGCGAGCATCCGAAGCAGCGCGACGGCTTCGCGTCGCCTCGCTTCGCGCAGCCGGCCACGTTCATGCGGCTGCCGCACGTGGAGTCGCCCGCGGGGCTCGACGTGGCCCTCTGCGGCATTCCCTTCGACGGCGGCTGCTCCTACCGCTCGGGCGCGCGCATGGGCCCGCGTCACGTGCGCGAGCAGTCCTCGCTGATCCGGCCGTGGAACTCGGCCCTGCGCGTGCACCCCTTCGAGCGGCTGCGGGTCGCCGACTGCGGCGACGTGGACGCGGTGCCGGTGTCGATCGAGGCGACCTTCGCGGCCATCGAGCAGACCCTGGCGCCGGTGGTGGAGGCCCGCGCGGTCCCGCTCTGCGTGGGCGGCGATCACACCGTGACCCTGGCGGTGCTGCGCGCGCTCGCGAAGCGCCACGGGCGCCTGGGGCTCGTGCACTTCGACGCGCACCCGGACACCTGGGACCGCTACTTCGGCCTGCCCTACTACCACGGCAGCACCTTCCGCCGGGCGATCGAGGAGGGGCTGATCGACGGCGCGCGCTCCATCCAGGTGGGCATCCGCGGGCCCCTCTACGGCCCGGAGGACTTCGACTTCCACCGCGAGCACGCCTTCGAGGTCATCCGCATCGAGGAGATCAAGGAGCGCGGCGTCGCCGCCGCGGTCGAGCGGCTGCGGCGCCTCGAGAGCGGCGGGCCCGTCTACGTCTCCTTCGACGTGGACGCGTGCGATCCGGCCTACGCCCCGGGGACGGGGACGCCGGAGGCGGGCGGGCTCACCTCCTACGAGGCGCTCGGGCTCGTGCGCGGGCTGCGCGGGATCGAGCTGGCCGGGGGCGACATCGTCGAGGTCTCGCCGCCCTACGACGGGCCCGGCGCCATCACCGGCGTGCTGGCCGCCAACCTGCTCTTCGAGCTGCTCTCGGTGGTCGCCCTCGCCCGCTAGGGCGCGTCCCGCGCGTGCTAAGATGACGCGCGTGAGATCGGCCATCAACCGGCCTCTCCTCGTCGCCGTCGCCATCCTGCTGGCCTCCGCCGCGCTGCTCTCCCTCGCCGGCCCGGCCTCCGCGGCTCAATCCGTGTCGCTGATCGAGCTGGATTCCGCGATCACCCCGGTCACGGTCCGCCTGCTCGGCGAGCGCGATCGACCGGGCGCAGGCCGAAGGCTCCCAGGCCCTCGATCGTGCAGCTCAACACGCCGGGCGGGCTCGAGCGCTCCATGCGCTCGATGGTGCAGAGCATCCTGGGCTCGCCGATCCCGGTCATCGTCTACGTCGCGCCGGGTGGCGCGCGCGCCGCCTCCGCCGGAGTCTTCATCACGATGGCCGCGCACGTGGCCGTGATGGCGCCCGCCACGAACATCGGGGCCGCGCACCCGGTGGCGGTGGGCGGGGGCGGGGACAAGGAGATGATCAAGAAGGTCGAGAACGACGCGGCCGCCTTCGCGCGCACCATCGCCACCGAGCGGGGGCGCAACGCGGAGTGGGCCGAGAAGGCGGTGCGCTCGTCGGTCTCGGCCACCGAGCGCGAGGCGGTCAAGCTCAAGATCGTGGACCTGGTGGCCGAGAGCGTGCCGGATCTCCTGACCCAGATCGACGGCCGCGCCGTCAAGACCACGCGCGGCCAGGTCACGCTCGCCACCAAGGACGCGCCGGTCAAGGTCATCGAGGTGCGCTTCCGCGACCGGTTCCTCGCCCTGATCTCGGACCCCAACATCGCCTACCTGCTGATGATGGCGGGCATGCTCGGGCATCTTCTTCGAGCTGTCCAACCCGGGCGCGATCCTGCCCGGCGTCATCGGCGGCATCTGCCTGATCCTGGCCTTCTACGCCTTCCAGAGCCTGCCGGTGAACTGGGCCGGCCTCCTGCTGCTTCTCTTCGGCGTGGTGCTGCTCATCGCCGAGGTCAAGGTGGTGAGCCACGGCGTCCTCGCGATCGGCGGCGTGGTCGCCATGCTGCTCGGCTCCCTCATGCTCTACGACTCGCCCGAGACGACCGGGATCCGGCTGTCCTGGTACGTGGTGATTCCCACGGTGGGCACGACCGCGGCGCTGGTCTTCTTCGCGGTGTCCATGGGCATCCGCGCGCTCTACCGGCCCTCGGTGACCGGCGAATCCGCCATGGTGGGGCGGCTCGGGGTGGCGCGGTCGGCGCTGGCGCCCGAGGGGCAGGTGATGATCGACGGCGAGCTGTGGCGGGCGCTGAGCCAGGACGGCACCGTGGCGGCGGGCGAGTCCGTCAAGGTCGCGGCCATCGATGGCCTCACGCTCAAGGTCACCAGGTCGGCGCAGCGCCCCTAGCACTCTCAGGAGGCCGCACATGGAAGGCATCCAGCTCCTCTTCGGCATCATCCCGGTCGCGATCATCCTGCTCTACATCTTCTTCTCCTCGTTCCGCATCCTGCGGGAGTACGAGCGGGGCGTCATCTTCCGCTTCGGCCGGCGGACCAACGCGATCTTCAACCCCGGGGGCGACGGCACCGGCCCGGGCCTCGTGCTCCTGATCCCGTTCATCGACAAGATGGTCAAGGTGAGCCTCCGCACGATCACCATGGACGTGCCGCCCCAGGACGTGATCACGCGCGACAACGTGTCGATGAAGGTGAACGCGGTGATCTTCTTCCGCGTGCTCGACGCGGCCAAGGCGGTCATCAGCGTGGAGGACTATCTCTACGCGACCTCCCAGATGGCGCAGACCACGCTGCGGAGCGTGCTGGGCCAGCAGCAGATGGACGATCTCCTGGCGCGCCGGGAGAAGATCAACGAGGAGCTGACCCGGATCATCGACCAGCACACGAGCCCGTGGGGCGTGAAGGTGGCCGCCGTCGAGGTGAAGAACGTGGACCTGCCGCAGGACATGCAGCGCGCCATGTCCAAGCAGGCCGAGGCCGAGCGCGAGCGGCGCGCCAAGGTGATCAACGCGGAGGGCGAGTTCCAGGCCGCCGCCAAGCTGGGCGAGGCCGCCGAGGTGCTGATGCGCTTCCCGATCGCGGTGCAGCTCCGCTATCTCCAGACGATGCGGGAGGTGGCCTCCGAGCGGAACACCACGACCTTCTTCCCGCTGCCGCTGGACCTCTTCACCCCGCTGCTGCGGGCGTTCGGCGCCGATCCGCAGCCACCCAAGAGCTGAGGCGCGACGAGGCCGTCGCCGGGCTTGTCGGATGGGGGCCGGCCGAGTACAATGGGCCGGTCTGACGGGGGGTTAGCTCAGTTGGGAGAGCGCGGCGTTCGCAACGCCGAGGTCGAGGGTTCGACTCCCTTACCCTCCACCATTTAGAGGTCCGCTGCGGAGTGGCGTCCGGGCGCGAGGCCGAGTGGAGCGCCATGCTCCCCGGCCCTTCGATCTCCGGGTCGGGCCCGGTCGACGCCACGCGCGTTCGCGGACGAGCGGTGATCGTCTGCGTTGGGGACCGCCCTCCCGCGACCCGGCCGGCGCGGATGCTGGCGCCGGCGTAGTGACTGCGCTGGTCTCGGCGCACACGCCGCTGATCCGCCGGCCTCCCCAGCCGACCTCAGCCCGATTCGAGCGCCAGAGCGTCAGGCGGCCGGTGCTTCCGGCGGGTACGCGACTTCGCGAACCCGGCCGCGGTCAGGGCGCCTTGCCGACCAGGTTCAGCACGCGCCGGCCCGCAGCACCGTCACTGAGGCGCCCCGGCAGCGTCTGCAGTGCTCGCGCATCCGGTTGTAGTCGGCGAGGTTTCCGGCCGGGATGCCCTCCACCGCGAGCAGGACGTCGCCGCCGACCACCAGCGTCTGGCCGTCGATGACCGCGGTCCGGTTGCCGCCGCGAATCCCCGCCTCCGCGGCGGGCGAGCCCTTGGCCACCGTCTTGACCAGGAAGCCCTCGGGCTGGGGCAGGTTGAAGATCGCGGCCAGGTCCCCCGACAGGGTGTGGCCCTCGAGTCCGCTCCAGATGGAGCGCCGGGCGAGCAGGAGATCCTTGGCGGTGTTGATCGTCACCACGAAGCCGAGCCCCTCGCTGCCGCCGCCCTTCGAGATGTTGTGGCTCACGATCCCGATGACGTCACCCGCCAGGTTGAACAGAGGGCCGCCGGAGTTGCCGGTGTTGATCGTGGCGTCGGTCTGGAAGAACTCGGCCAGCGGGAAGGCCGGGTACACGCTGTTCGGCGGCCAGCGGGCGCTGACGTAGCCGACGCTCAGCGAGTAGGCGAGCCCGTACGGCGCGCCCACGACCAGCACCTGGTCGCCCACGCGGACGGTGCGCGAATCGGCGAGGCGAGAGACGCGGACGTCGGCGGGCACGCGATCGAGCTGGAGCAGCGAGAGGTCGGCGGCGGGCTCGGAGGCGACGACCCGCGCCGGCACCGTCTCGCCTCCGATGAACTCCACGTTGATCTCGTCCATCGCGTGGACGACGTGGGCCGCCGTCATCACCTTGCCGTCCGCCGAGATCAGCACGCCGGAGCCGATCTCTCCGAAGCGGACCTGGCCGGACGCGGAGACGTCCCGCCCCCTGGATCGGATCACGACGACGGAAGGGCTCACCTTCCGGAAGACGTCGCCCACCGCCTGGGCCCCGGCGGGCGCCGGCAGCCCGACCGAGACGAGGGTGGCGAGCAGGAGAAGCGCGATGAGCCGGACCGTCATGCCGGGCCTCCTCGTCGGGACGTGTCGCGATGCGCTGGACGGCTCTTCCCACCCTCGCCCGGTTTCGGCTACCCTGACCAGCGGCGGTGAGACTGTGCTGATGGAGCGGGGAGGGAAGCTAGGCGCTCTTGGCGGCGCGGCCGGGCTTGGCGGGCACATCTTGTGGCGCCAGACCGAGCCCAGCTTGATGTGGTTGCCGTTCTTTCGGATGCGCAGCTTGCACTTGGGACAGGTACCCATGTCGTTGTCCTCCAACGGATTCGCTGACAGGATGGCGTGGCGTCAAGGATTATACACGAGCCGGGAGGCCCCGTGACCCAGACCTGCGTCTTCTGCCGCATCGCCGCGAAGGAGAGTCCCGCCGAGATCGAGTACGAGGACGATCAGGTCCTGGCGTTCCGGGATCTGTACCCGAAGGCGCCGATCCACCTGCTGATCGTCCCGAAGCGCCACATCGAGTCCCTCGCGCGGCTCGAGCCCGGTGACACCGAGGTGATCGGCCGGTGCATGCAGGTGGCGCGACTGCTGGGCGAGCGCACCGGCTACGCCGAGCGCGGCTATCGCGTGTCCTGCAACACGGGGCCCGAGGGCGGGCAGGTGGTCTACCACGTCCACTTCCACTTCACCGCCGGCCGCCGGTGATCCACGTCCGCGGGCTCCGCAAGGACTATCCGGGCGGCGCGCGCGCGCTGGACGGCGTGGATCTCGACATCGCGCCGGGCGAGTTCGTGGCCCTCATCGGGCCGAGCGGGGCGGGGAAATCCACCCTGCTGCGCTGCCTGAACGGCCTCGTGGCCGCCGACCGCCGGCCTGAGGTGCGGATCGGCGACGACGCGGTGACCGGCGCCTCGCCGGAGACGCTGCGGCGGGTGCGGGCGCGGATCGGCTTCGTGTTCCAGCAGTTCAACCTCCAGCGCCGGCTCACCGTGCTCGAGAATGCGCTGATCGGCGGGCTCGCGCGCGCTTCTCGCTGGCGCTCGCTCGTGGGCTGGTTCGAGGCCGCCGAGGTCTCGCGGGCCCACGCCATCCTCACGCGGGTGGGCCTCGACGGCCTCGCCGATCGCCGCGTGGATACGCTCTCGGGCGGCCAGCAGCAGCGCGTGGCCATCGCGCGGGCCCTGCTCCAGTCGCCCGCGGTGGTCCTGGCCGACGAGCCGATGTCGAGCCTCGACCCCGCGCTGGCCCACACCGTGATGGAGTTCCTGCGCCGGATCAACGAGGAGGACGGCATCACGGTCGTCGCGTCGCTGCACGTGCTCGAGCTCGCCCAGGCCTACGGCCGGCGCGTCATCGGCCTCCACCGGGGCCGCGTCGTCCACGACGGGCCGCCCGAGTCCCTGGACGCGGCGGCGACGGCGCGCATCTTCGGGAGTGCCTCCGCGTGAGCCGCGGGAGCCGATGGGCGGCGTGGGTGGTCATCCTGGGGGCCATCGCCTGGTCGGCGGTGGAGACCGAAGTCTCGCTGGGCCGCCTGATCGAGGGCCTTCCCTTCATGTGGGACTTCCTGCGTCGCATGGTCCCGCCCGATCTCTCGGTGCTGGGCAACGCGCTGCGCGGGGCCGTGGAGACCATCCAGATCGCGGTGGTGGGCACCGCGGTGGCGGCGGTGCTCGCGCTGCCGCTGGGCTTCGCGGCCGCGCGCAACGCGGCGCCGCCCTGGCTCTTCTACTGGGCGCGCAGCCTGCTCAATGCGTTCCGCGCGGTGGACACGCTGGTCTACGCGCTCTTCTTCGTGGCCGCGGTCGGGCTCGGCCCGTTCCCGGGCGTGCTGGCGGTCCTGGTCTACACGGCGACCGTGCTGGCCAAGCTGTACTCCGAGGCCATCGAGGCCATCGAGCCGGGGCCGGTGGAGGCGGTGCGGGCGACGGGCGCCACGACGCTGCAGGTGCTGCGCTGGGGCGTGCTCCCGCAGCTCGTGCCGCAGTTCCTGTCCTTCACGCTGTATCGCTTCGAGACGAACATCCGGGCGGCGGCGGTCCTGGGCTTCGTGGGGGCAGGGGGCATCGGCTTCTACATCCAGACCTACCTGCGGCTCCTGAACTATCCCGCGGCGGCCACCGTGCTGCTCGTGCTGATCGGGCTGGTGATGATCGTGGACTTCGCGTCGTCCCGGCTCCGGGCCCGCCTCGTCTGACCGCGATCGCCACAAAAAGAAACGGCCCCGGGGGATTCGCCCCGGGGCCGTTGGTTGCGTCGTCGAACTGCTACTTCTTCAGCATCTCCATCGCCGCCTTGGCCTTGTCAGCCGCCAGCGTCGAGTTGCCGGCCTTGCACGCCGCCTCGGCCTCGGTCACGAGACCAGAAGCCTTCTTGAACTCGGCAGAGCGGGGAGCCTGCACATCCTGGGCACGCGGGGCCTGGACACGTCCTGGGCCGCGAGGAGCCTGGATGTTCTGACCACGAGGAGCCTGCACATCCTGACCACGCGGCGCCTGCACGTCCTGGGCGCGAGGAGCCTGGATGTTCTGACCGCGAGGAGCCTGCACGTCCTGGCCACGCGGCGCCTGCACGTCCTGGCCGCGAGGAGCCTGGACGTCCTGGGCGCGAGGAGCCTGGATGTTCTGACCGCGAGGAGCCTGCACATCCTGGCCACGCGGCGCCTGGATGTCCTGACCGCGAGGAGCCTGCACATCCTGACCACGCGGCGCCTGCACGTCCTGGGCGCGAGGAGCCTGGATGTTCTGACCGCGAGGAGCCTGCACGTCCTGGCTACGAGGAGCCTGCACGTCCTGACCACGCGGGGCCTGAATGTCCTGGCCACGCGGCGCCTGGACGTCCTGCGCGCGAGGAGCCTGGATGTTCTGACCACGAGGAGCCTGCACATCCTGACCACGCGGCGCCTGGATGTCCTGGCCGCGAGGAGCCTGCACGTCCTGCCGACCGCCACGCGGCGCCTGCACGTCCTGGGCGCGAGGAGCCTGCACGTCCTGCGACGCGGGCACCCGCTAGTCCTGACGCGGGGAGCCTGCACATCCTGGCTACGCGGAGCCTGGATGTCCTGACCGCGAGGAGCCTGCACATCCTGGCCACGCGGCGCCTGCACGTCCTGGGCGCGAGGAGCCTGGATGTTCTGACCGCGAGGAGCCTGCACATCCTGACCGCGCGGGGCCTGCACGTCCTGGCTACGCGGCGCCTGCACGTCCTGCGACCGGGCACCCGCCAGCGAGCGGGGCGCCTGGACGTCCTGGCTACGCGGGGCCTGCACGTCCTGCGACCGGGCACCCGCCAGCGAGCGGGGCGCCTGGACGTCCTGGCTCTTCGCGGTCTGCGTCAGCATCGCCTTCGCCGACGCCACCTCGGGGCAGGACGTGGTCTGCGCCATCCCGACCGTGGCCGAGAGGGAGAAGACCGTCACTACACTCATCGTCGCTGCAAGGAACTTTCTCATCGTCGTTTCCATCCTTTCTGACTGCGTTTCTGACTTCTTGCTCACTGCGCGTCCCACTTGGGTTTCTTCTCCCGGCCCCCTGGGGCCCCAACTCGCAGCCATAGGATGCACCGGCAATGCCAGAGGGTTTCAGAGTCCAACTAGTCCATAGTTTCAATACCTTAAGGCTTCGGCCTCCGATCGGCCACCGGGGCCACGAGGGCGTTCTGCCCGGCATGGCCCCGACAGATGACCCGGCAAACTGTCTTGGGCTCTGGTACCGTGTAGCCGCAATGACCCCCTCCATCGGCAGATGCGCCGTACGCGTCTGCGCGATCGCCTTCCTCCTATATACGCTCGGTGGATGCGTGACGGCACCGCCCGCGCCGGGGGCGCGTGGATTGCCCGCGCCCATCCGCGAGGTGCTCCCCAACGGCATGCGGCTCATCATCCAGGAGCACCGCGCCGCGGCCACGGTCGCGATTCATCTCTGGACCGGCGTGGGCGGGCGCGACGAGGCGATCGGCGAGCGCGGCTTCTCGCACTTCGCGGAGCACATGCTCTTCAAGGGAACCGCGACGCGGCCGCGCGGATTCGTCGAGAGCGACGTCGAGGCGGTGGGCGGGCGCACCAACGCGGGCACATCGAACGACTACACCTTCTACTACCTGCTGCTGCCCGCGACGCGCACGGTGCCCGGAATCTCCCTGATCGCGGACATGGTGCTCAACTCCGTGTTCGATCCGACCGAGCTCACGCGCGAGCGCGACGTGGTCTTCGAGGAAGTGCGGCTGAACGAGGACAATCCGCGGTCGTCCCTGGGCCGCCAGCTCTACAGCGTGCTCTACCAGGGCCACCCCTACGGGCGCTCCGTGCTGGGTGACGCGGGAGACCTGCGGGGCGCCACCCAGGAGACCCTGCGCGGGTACTACAAGCGCCACTACGTCCCGGAGAACATGGCCCTGGTCGTGGTCGGTCCCGTCAACCCGGCGGAGGTCCGCGCCGCCGCGATCGCCGCGTTCGGCGCGATTCCCCGGGCCGGCTACACCCGGCCGGCGGTGCCCGCGCCGGCGCCGCTGGACGGCGTGCGCACCCGATCGGTGGAGCGTCCGGAGCGCCAGACGCAGCTCGGCCTCGCGTGGCTGGCGCCGCCGCTCGGTCATCCCGACATGCCGGCGGTGGACGTGCTGAGCCACATCCTGGGCGGCTCGCGCAGCTCGCGGCTCAACCAGGCCCTGCGCGAGAAGGCGCGGCTGGTGTCCGGGATCAGCGGCTGGTACGGCGCGCTCCAGGGCGCGGGCGCGGTGGGCGTGACCGCGCAGCTCGAGAGCGCGGACCAGGAGGCGGTGGAGCGCGGCATCCTGGCCGAGATCCGCCGCATCCAGGCGGACGGCGTGACGCCGGAGGAGCTGGCCCGCTCGATCACCGCCTCCGAGGCCCAGCGCGAGTTCTCGCGCGAGACGGTGGAAGGCCTGGCGCTGGCGTACGGCCGCGCCGAGACCACCTGGAGCCTGGAGGCCGAGCGCGCCTACCTGGACCGCGTGCGCGCGGTGACGGGCGCGCAGGTGCAGGAGGCGGCGCGCCGCTACCTCACCGACGCCTACGCGCGGCTGGCCTTCGTCCCGCGGGGTCGCGCGCAGTGAGCCCGCGGCGCGCGGCGGCTCTCGCGCTGGTCGTGGCCCTCGGGTGGGCCGCGGCGGGGCAGGCGACGGCGCAGCCGGTTCGCCAGCAGCTCCCCGGCGGCCTCACCGTGCTGGTGCGGGAGAACACCGCGACCGCGGTGACGGCGGCCTCGCTCTTCGTGCGGATGGGCTCGCGCTGGGAGACCGAGGACGACGCGGGCATCAGCCATCTGCTCCAGCAGGTGCTGCTCAAGGGGACCGAGAAGCGCTCGGCGCTCGAGGTCGCCGAGACCGCGGAGAACCTGGGCGGGGGCATCGGCTCGTCGGCCGACCTGGACTACTCGGAGATCCGCGCCACCGCGCTCGCGCGAAACTGGCGAACGATGCTCGAGCTGATCGCCGACGTCGCGCTGCGGCCCACGCTGCCCGTGGCCGAGATCGACGGCGAGCGGCGCGCCACCCTGACCGCGCTCCGCAGCCGGCAGGACCAGCCGTTCTCGCTGGCCATGGATACGCTGATGAGCCGCGTGTACGGGGATCATCCGTACGGCCGCCCGATCCTGGGCCGGCCCGCCGCGCTGGAGCGCATCGATCGCGCCCGCCTGGTCGCGCATCACCAGCGTTTCTACCGGGCCCCGCGCATGATCCTGGCCGTGAGCGGCGACGTGGACACGCGCCTCGTGATGGCGGAGGTGAGCCGCCTCTTCGCCGGCGCCCCCACCGGCCCCGCGGAGACCGAGCCCACACTGCCCGCGGCCGCCGCGCGCGCGGACCGCACCGTGATCGTGCGGGCGTCTGCGCAAGCCCAGGTCCTGGCCGGCTTCCTCGCCCCGCCGACGTCACACGCCGACTACGCGGCGGTGAAGGTGCTGGCCACCGCGCTGGGCGGCGGCATGGCCGGACGGCTCTTCACCGAGGTGCGCGACAAGCAGGGCCTCGCCTACTCGACGGGCGGCGCCTATCCGTCGCGCGAGGGGCCCGGCGTGCTCTTCACGCAGCTCGGCACCGCGCCGGCCAACCAGGCCCGGGCGGAGACCGCGATGCTGGGGGAGCTCGAGCGCATCCGCCGCGAGCCCCTGAGCCCGGCCGAGCTCACGCGCGCCAAGGGCTACCTGCTCGGCCAGTTCGCGCTGGATCGGCGCACCAACGCGCGGCTGTCCTGGTATGACGCCTTCTTCGAAGCGCTCGGAGTCGGGCCGGGGTTCGCCGAGCGGTACGTGCGCGCGGTGGAGGTGGTGACGGCCGAGGACGTGCAGCGCGTCGCGCGAGCCTATCTGAGCGCGCCCACCGTGGTGACGCTGGGTCCCGCGGCGCAATAGCGGTCCGTGTTCCCCCTCAAGGACGACAACCCCGCCCACAGCACCCCGATCGTCACCATCGGCCTGATCCTGGCCAACGCGCTGGTCTTCCTCTACCAGTTCTCGCTGGAGGTGGGCGACGGGCAGGGCGCGCGGGCCGGGCAGGCCTTCATCGAGGAGTTCGGGCTGGTGCCCTGCCGGCTCACCGGCGCCTGCCGGGGGGCCCTGGACCTGCCGGCGCCGATCCTGACCATCTTCAGCTCGATGTTCATGCACGGCGGGCTCTTCCACATCGCGGGCAACATGCTCTACCTGTGGATCTTCGGGAACAACGTCGAGGACGTCCTGGGCCACGGCCGCTACCTGATCTTCTACCTGGCCTCGGGCGTGGCGGCCGCGCTGGCCCAGACCGCCATCGGCCCCGGCTCCCCGGTGCCCATGGTGGGCGCGAGCGGCGCGGTCTCCGGGGTCCTGGGCGCCTACCTGGTGCTCTTCCCGCACGCCCACGTCACCACGCTGATCATCCTGGGCTTCTTCTTCCGCCTGGTGAAGATCCCCGCCGTGATCGTGCTGGGCTTCTGGATCGTGGTCCAGGTGCTCAACGGGCTCGGCAGCTTCGGGGCCAGCGGCGGGGTGGCCTTCTTTGCCCACATCGGAGGCTTCCTGGCCGGCATGGGGCTGCTCTTCGTGCTGCGACCCCGGGCCGGCACCAGTGTCCGCTGAATTCGTTCCCGGAGGGGGTTCGGCTATATAATTGTGACCGCTGTGATTTCTGGCACGGTCTCTTGGGCTTAGGAGCCCGCATGAACGCGGTCGAGCCGTTCCCTCACCAGCAGCGGTCCACCGTCTTTCTCTGCGATCGTCCGCCCTGCCATCTCCTGGCCGGAGGCGCGGGCGGCTCAAGAAAGGAGCTGGCGTGAAGAGGTCCCCAAAGAAGCGTGGCCTGTCGAAGGCCGCCCCGCCACGGAAGACTGCGCCCAGTGTCCGTGGAAAGACGGCGGCCGTGCCCGAACGAGCCGCCGAAGCTCGCGCGAAGACAAAAGTCCGCCTCGACATCGCGCTGGTGGAGCGCGGGCTCCTCGAATCACGCGAGAAGGCGGCGCGGGTGATCCTGGCCGGCGACGTGATGGTGGACGGGCAGCGGGTGGACAAGGCCGGCGCGCTCGTCGCGCCCGGCGCGCGCATCGAGCTGGCGGCGCGCCCGCGCTTCGTGAGCCGCGGCGGCGACAAGCTGGCGCACGCGCTCGCCACCTTCACGATCGAGCCGCGCGGGCGCGTGGCCATCGACGTGGGCGCCTCCACCGGCGGCTTCACCCACTGCCTGCTGGAGCAGGGCGCGGTGAAGGTCTACGCGGTGGACGTCGGGCAGGGCCAGCTCGACGCGAAGCTGCGCGCCGACGGGCGGGTGGTGGTGATGGAGAAGACCAACGCGCGCAACCTGCCGATCGACTCCTTTCCCGAGTCGCCCGATCTGGCCACCGTGGATATCTCGTTCATCTCGCTCGAGAAGGTGCTCCCGTCGGTGTTCAACGTGCTCACCTCGAAGGGCGAGGCGGTCGTGCTGGTGAAACCGCAGTTCGAGGTCGGCAAGGGGCAGGTGGGCAAGGGCGGCGTGGTCCGGGACAGCTCGCATCACCGGGCGGTGGTCGCCCGGGTGGCGCGCTTCGCGGTGCTGCACGGCTGGCACGTGCGCGGCGTCACCGCGTCACCGCTCAAGGGCCCGAAGGGCAACCGCGAGTTCTTCCTCCTCCTGACCAAGACCGGCCGCACCCTCTCCGAGCTGGACACGCTGATCACCCAGACCACCGCGGAGGAGGTGCCGGTGCCGTGAAGCGGCTGGGTATCGTCGCCAAGACCGACCGGGAGGAAGCCCGCACGGTGGTGCCGCAGCTCCTCAAGTGGTGCGCGGACCGCGGGATCCAGCCGGTGCTCGAGAAGGAAACGGCGGCGCTCTGCCCCGAGGCGACGGTACCGATGGCGGGACGGCCGGAGCTGCCGGCCCAGTCCGATCTCCTGCTCGTCCTGGGCGGCGACGGGACCCTGCTCAGCATGGCCCGCCTGGTGGGCGACCTCGGCGTGCCGATCCTGGGCGTCAACCTGGGCGGCCTCGGCTTCCTGACCGCGCTCACGGTGGACGAGCTGTTCCCGGCGCTCGAGTCCTACCTGCGCGGCGAGCTGGTCATCGAGGAGCGCATGCTGCTCGAGGCGCGCGTGTTCCGGCAGGGCGAGCGGCTCGGCGAGTACGCCGCCCTCAACGACGTGGTCATCACCAAGTCGGCCATGAGCCGCATCATCCGGCTCGAGGTGGCGGTGGACGGGGTCTTCGCCACCGGCTACCGCGCGGACGGGCTCATCCTCTCCACCCCGACCGGCTCCACCGCCTACTGCCTGTCGGCGGGCGGCCCCATCGTGTTCCCGACCATGGACGCGGTGGTGCTCACCCCGATCTGCTCGCACACCCTGACCAACCGGCCGATCGTGCTGCCCGCCACGCAGCGCATCTCGATCACCCTGCTCACCGACCAGGACGTCATGCTGACCCTGGACGGCCAGGTCGGCTTCGCGCTCAAGGCGCACGACATCGTCGAGGTGCGCCGGGCCACCGCCCGGACCCGGCTCCTCCGCGTACCCCAGAAGAACTTCTTCTCGGTGCTCCGCACGAAGCTCAAGTGGGGCGAGCGATAAGATACAGTTGAGCGCCCCGCGGCGTTGGCCGTAGCATGGCCGCAACGATGCTGCGCGAGCTGTCGATTCGCAATCTCGCGGTGGTCGAAGAGGCGGTGGTGCCGTTCGCCGCCGGCCTCAACGTACTCACCGGCGAGACCGGCGCCGGCAAGTCCATCGTGGTGGACGCGCTCCTGCTCCTCACCGGCGCCCGCGCCCAGCTCGACTGGATCCGCACCGGGGCCGACACCGCGATGGTCTCCGCGGTCTTCGAGATCGATCCCAGCGGCCCGGTGGCCGCGCTACTCGACGAGGCCGGGCATCGCCCGGGCGAGGGTGAGCTCGTCATCAAGCGCGAGCTGGCGCGCACCGGCCGACACCGCGCCTTCGTGAACGACGCGCCCGCCACCGTGGGCCTGCTCGAGCGCCTGGGCGAGCTCCTGGTGGAGCTTCACGGCCAGCACGAGCACCAGCGTCTGCTGGAACCCGCGCGGCAGCTCCTGCTGCTGGATCGCTTCGCGGGGGCGGACGAGCGCCGCGAGCGGCTGGGCGCGCTGGTACGGCGGTGGGAAGAGGCGCGCGCGGCGCTGCTACGCCTGCGCGAAGAAATGCGCGAGGGCGCCCGCCAGGAAGACCTCTACCGCTTCCAGCTCTCCGAGATCGACGGGCTGCAGCTCAAGGACGGGGAGGAGGACGAGCTCCGGGCCGAGCGCGGGCGGCTCCAGCACGCCGAGCGGATCGCGGCGGGATTGCAGGAGGCGCTCGGCCTGCTCTACGAAGACCCGCAGTCGGCCGCGGCCCGGCTGGCGCGCGCGGCTGCGCTGCTGCGCGACGTCTCGCGCCACGAGCCGGAAGCGGCTGCGCCCATCGAGGCGATCGAGGGCGCCCAGGCCTATGTCGAGGACGTGGTCGGCCGGGCGCGCGCCCTCCGGGACCGCGCGGTCTTCGATCCCGAGCGGCTCGAGCAGATCGACGCGCGGCTCGACGCGATCGTCAAGCTCAAGCGGAAGTACGGCGATTCGGTGGCCGCCATCCTGGCCCACCGGCACGAGGTGGCGGAGGCGCTGGATCGGATCACGCGCCACGACGCGATCGCGGAGGACATGGACCGCGCGGTGGCCGAGGCGGCGGCCGCCGCGGGCGCGGAGGCCGCCGCCCTCTCGGAGGCCCGCACCCGTGGCGCGGAGAAGCTCGAGCGCCTCATCCAGAAGGAGATCCGCGGGCTCGGCATGGAGCACGGGCGCTTCCGCGTGGCCCTGCGGCGCGAGGCAGCCGCGGCGGACGAGCTCGCATCGGCCGAAGGGGGCTGGCGGGTGGGGCCGCGCGGGGCCGAGACCGCGGAGCTGCTGCTCTCGGCCAACCCGGGCGAGGACCTGCGGCCGCTCGCCAAGGTCGTCTCGGGCGGCGAGCTCTCGCGCGTGATGCTGGCCGCCAAGACGGTCCTCGCCGCGGCGGACGACGTGCCGGTGCTGGTCTTCGACGAGGTCGACGCGGGCATCGGCGGCCGCGTGGCCGACGTCGTCGGCCAGAAGCTCCGCGCCTCGGCGGCGGGCCGCCAGGTGCTCTGCGTGACGCACCTGGCCCCGATCGCGGCCTACGCGGGGCACCATCTACTGGTCGAGAAGCGGGTCGCCCGCGGCGCCACGCGCACGTCCGTGACCCCACTCCGGGACGCCGCCCGCGTGGACGAGGTCGCGCGCATGCTGGGCGGCGAGCGGGTCACCGAAACGTCGCGCCGTCACGCCCGGGAGCTCCTGCGGGGCTCGGCGGGTGGTGTAAGATGAGGCCCGGACATGCTTAACGCCATTTTCCGCGTCGATCTTCGGCACCAAGCACGAGCGCGACGTCAAGCGCATGGGCCCGGTGGTCGCCGAGATCGCCGCGCTCGAGCCGGGGCTGCAGGCTCTCTCCGACGACGCGCTGCGCGCCCGCACCGACCGAGCTGCGCCGGCGGCTGGCCGACGGGGCCGAGGTCGACGTTCTGCTCCCGGAAGCCTTCGCGGCGGTTCGCGAGGCGGCGCGGCGAACCGTGCGCATGCGGCACTTCGACGTCCAGATGATGGGCGGCATGGTGCTGCACTCCGGCAAGATCGCGGAGATGGCCACCGGCGAGGGCAAGACCCTGGTGGCCACGCTGCCCGCCTATCTGAACGCGCTGCCCGGTCTCGGCACCCACGTGGTCACGGTCAACGACTACCTGGCCCGGCGCGACGCGCAGTGGATGGGCCCGATCTACCACGCCCTCGGCCTGACGGTGGGCGTGATCCAGCACGAGATGCAGTATCTCTACGACCCGGCCTACGCCTCCTCCGACATCCGGCTGGCCGCCCTGCGCCCGGTGACCCGGAAGGAGGCCTACGCGGCCGACATCACCTACGGCACCAACAACGAGTTCGGCTTCGACTACCTGCGCGACAACATGCAGTTCAGCCTCGACGACATCGTCCAGCGCGAGCACCACTACGCGATCGTGGACGAGGTGGACTCGATCCTGATCGACGAGGCGCGGACCCCGCTCATCATCTCGGGGCGCGACCGCAACGCGGAGAGCCGGGCCCCGCTCTACGAGAAGGTGAACCGGGTGATCCCGCGGCTCAAGCGCGCCGCCACCATCGTGGAGGGCAAGCTCTCGGAGATCGAGGAGTCGGCCGAGGGCGACTTCATCGTGGACGAGAAGGCGCGCACCGTCTCGCTCACCGACCAGGGCGGGGCCTACTGCGAGCGGCTGCTCGGCATCGAGAACCTCTCCGAGCCCGCCAACATCGAGACCGCCCACCACATCCACCAGGCGCTGAAGGCCCACCACATCTTCCACAAGGACGTGGACTACGTGGTCAAGGACCTGGAGACGGTGGACGACCAGGGCCGGGTGGTCATGCAGGCGCAGGTGGTGATCGTGGACGAGTTCACCGGCCGCATGATGCCGGGCCGGCGCTGGTCCGACGGCCTGCACGAGGCGGTGGAGGCCAAGGAAGGCCTGAAGATCGCGCGGGAGAACCAGACCCTCGCCACCATCACGCTGCAGAACTACTTCCGCATGTACGACAAGCTCTCGGGCATGACCGGCACCGCGGCCACCGAGGCCGAGGAGTTCGCCAAGATCTACGAGCTCGACGTCACGGTGATCCCGACCAACCGCACGCTGGGCCGGATCAACTTCCCGGACGTGGTCTACAAGACCGAGCGCGAGAAGTTCGACGCGGTGGCCGCCGAGATCGCGGAGCGCCACGCCAAGGGCCAGCCGGTGCTGGTGGGCACCGTGTCGATCGAGAAGTCGGAGCGGCTCTCCAAGCTGCTCAAGAAGCACGGGATCACCCACCAGGTGCTCAACGCCAAGTACCACGAGCGCGAGGCGGAGATCGTGGCCCAGGCGGGGCGGGAGAAGACGGTCACCATCGCCACCAACATGGCGGGGCGCGGCACCGACATCCTGCTGGGCGGCAACCCGGACTTCCTGGCCAAGGCCCTGCTGAGCAAGAAGGGGCTCGACCCGGCCACCGCGCCCGCGGAGGCGCGGGAGGCGGCGTGGCTCGAGGCCAAGAAGGCCACCGATCCGGAGCACGAGCGGGTGGTGCAGCTCGGCGGCCTGCACATCATCGGCACCGAGCGCCACGAGTCGCGGCGGGTGGACAACCAGCTCCGCGGCCGCTCGGGCCGCCAGGGCGACCCGGGCTCCTCGCGCTTCTACCTCTCGCTCGAGGACGACCTGCTGCGCATCTTCGGCTCCGAGCGGATCCAGCGCATCATGGACCACCTGGGCATGGAAGAGGGCGAGCCGATCGAGCACAAGCTCGTCACGCGCGCCATCGGCACCGCCCAGAAGCGGGTCGAGACGCGCAACTTCGAGATCCGCAAGCACCTGCTCGAGTACGACGACGTCATGAACAAGCAGCGCGAGATCGTCTACGGGCTGCGGCGCGAGGTCCTGGCGGGCGAGAGCCAGGAAGAGACCGTGCTCGAGTGGATCGGCGAGCTGGCCACGGTGGTGGTGGCGCGCTACGCGGGCGCGGAAGCGCATCAGGAGGACTGGGACCTGGTGGGGCTCAACGAGGCCCTGTATCGCCAGTTCGACTTCCGCCTGGCCGACCTGAAGGTGGACGACATCCCGTCCCACGACGCCCTGGTGGAACTGGTCACCGAGGCGGTCGAGACCCACTACCGCCGGCGCGAGGGCGAGATGGGCGCCGAGATGTTCCATCGCCTGGAGCGCTGGATCATCCTGGGCCTCGAGTGGGACGGCGGAGGCTTCCGCGGGATCAACCAGCTCTGGCGCGAGCACCTGCTGAACATGGACCATCTGAAGGAAGGCATCGGCCTGCGCGGCTACGGCCAGCGCGATCCGCTGACCGAGTACAAGAAGGAAGCCTTCGACATGTTCCAGGAGATGATCGGCAGCCTGAAGGAGACGGCGGTCGAGCAGCTCTTCAAGGTGCGCATGACCCAGGAAGACGCGCCGACCACCCAGGTCGGCCAGCGCGCGATGCCGGAATGGCAGGAGTCGCGGGGCGGGGATCTCGACACCGCGCCGGGACGGCCGGCGACCGCGAAGGCGGAGCCGCGGACCGCCGACGGACAGAAGGTGGGCCGCAACGATCCGTGCCACTGCGGCTCCGGCAAGAAGTACAAGAAGTGCTGCCTCCTCAAGGGAGCCTGAGCCCCGCCAGAGCCGCGGCCCACATCTAGTGCCGCAGCGCGTCCCCGCCCCCCGCTGGTGGGGTTTTTTCTTGGTTGATCCGTCCACCACATGTTATTAGTGAATTCACGCCCTCGCGGGCGTGACGACATGCGACTCGAATCGATCCTGATCCACGGCTTCAAGTCGTTCGCGGAGAAGACCGACGTGAAGGTCTTCCCCGGCGTCACCTGCATCGTCGGCCCGAACGGCTGCGGCAAGTCCAACGTGGCCGACGCGATCCGCTGGGCCCTCGGCGAGCAGAGCCCCAAGACGCTCCGCGGGGCCAAGATGGAAGACGTCATCTTCCACGGCTCGTCGTCCCGGAAGATGGTCGGGATGGCCGAGGTCAACCTCGTCTTCAACAACGACGGGGGCCTCAACGTGCCGTGGAGCGAGGTGGCGGTGGCCCGCCGCCTCTACCGCACCGGCGAGAGCGAGTACCTGCTCAACACCAACGTGTGCCGGCTGCGCGACATCCAGGACCTCTTCGCGGGCACCGGGGTGAACCCGAAGGCCTACGCCCTCATGGACCAGGAGCGGCTCAACCACGTGCTGACCGCCAAGCCGTGGGAGCGTCGCATGTTCATCGAGGAAGCGGCGGGCATCGCGCGCTACAAGCAGCAGCGCTCCGAGACCCAGGGCAAGCTCGACGCGACCCGTCTGAACCTCCAGCGCCTCCGAGACGTCATGGAGGAGGTGCGCCGCCAGCTCTCCTCGATCGAGCGCCAGGCGCGGAAGGCGCAGCAGTACAAGGTGCTCCAGGCCGAGCGGCAGGGGCTCGACCTGGCCCTCCTCGCGGCGGACTACGCGGCGCGCGCCGCGCAGCACGAGGCGGTCACGCGCGAGATGGAGTCGCTGCGCGAGGCCGAGGAGCAGCAGCGCGCCCGGATCGCCACCCTGACCGGCCGCCAGGCCCTGCAGGCCGCCGCCATCCAGGACACCGAGTACCGGCTGGGCGACCTGCGCCAGTCCGTGCAGAAGATCCAGGGCGAAGCCGAGCGCCTCCTGGAGCGGCGCGAGCAGATGGGCCTCCAGATCCAGGACCTGGTCGCGGAGGAGCGGCGCCTCGAGGAGGAGATCCGCGGCCTGGCCGAGCGGCGGATCGCCCTGGCCACCGAGCGCCAGGACAAGGACCGCGGCCTCGAGGAGGCCCGCCGGCGCCACATCGAGCAGGACGGCGAGGTGCGGCAGGTGGAGGCGCAGATCGAGGCCTGCCGGAGCGCGCTCAGCGAGCGCCGCGAGCGCTTCGAGGCCCTGCGGCTGGAGCAGATCCGGGTCGCGGGCGCCCGGGCCGAGCTCACGCGCTCGGGTGGCGAGCTCCGCGAGCGGCGGGCCCAGGTGGATCGCCGCGCCGAGCGCCTCGCCATGGAGCTGGCGGCCGCCCGCGCGGAGGCCGGCACGCTCGCCACCACGCGGCTGCGGCTCGAGGCTGCGAGCCAGCGCGCCGGCGCCCAGCTCTCGCTGCTGAGCACGGAGCTGCAGGAGATCGAGGCGGCGCGACGGGATCGCGAGGCCGCGCGCGCCGAGGCGCAGGAGACGGCCGCCGGCCTGCGCGTGAAGCTGGCCGCGCGGCAGTCGGCGCTCGAAGCGCTCGAGCGCCTGGAGCGGGAGCGCGAGGGCTACGGCGCGGGCGTGCGGGCGATGTTCGCGCGCCCCGGCGCCGGCGACCTGGGCGGCGTGGTCGGCACCGTGGCCGACCTCCTGGAAGTCCCGAACGGCCTCGAGGCGGCGGTGGAAGCCGTGCTCGGCGATCGCCTGCAATGGGTCGTGGTGGAGCGCTTCGAGCACGCGCGCGCCGCGCTCGGATACCTGGAGCGCGAGGGCGCGGGCGCGGCGACCCTGCTGCCGCTCGAGACGCTGCCGGCCGCGGCGGCGCTGCCCGATGACTCGGGGGAGGTGAGCTGGGCGGCGCGCCTGGTGGGCGGCCCCCGCCCGGCCCTGCTGCACTACCTGCTCGGCCGCGTGGGCATCGTCTCCCATCTCGACCAGGCCGAGACACTCTGGCGGCGGAACGGGGTGCTCGCCACCTACGTCACGCGCTCGGGCGAGGTGCTGTCGCCGATCGGGCGGCTCACCGGCGGCCATCGCGACAGCGAGCGGCAGAGTAACGATCACTCCCTCCTCGGGCGCAAGCGGGCCATCCGCCAGCTCGGTGAGGAGATCGCGGGCCTCGAGCGTGAGGTGGCCGCGGCCGGGGCGCGGGCGGAGGCGATCGAGGGCGAGGTCACCGGCCTGCGGGCCCGGCTGGAAGGACTCCAGTCCAACTACCAGGCGCAGGAGACCGCGCGCGTCTCGGGCGCGAAGGACCTCGAGTCCGTGCTGCGCGAGGCGGACCGGGTCACGCGCCACCTGGAGACGCTGACCGCCGAGAGCCTACAGCTCGCGGGCGAGGGCGAGGAAACCGCGAGCCAGCTCGTCGAGCTGGAGAGTGCGCTGGTGGCCGCCTCGGAGCAGGAGGCCCGCCTCGGCGGGGACCTGACCGCGCTCCAGGCCCTTCTCGAGAGCGGGCAGGGTGACGAGGCCGGGCTCACCGAGCGGCTCACGGTCTGCCGCGTCGACCTGGCCACGGTGGCCGAGCGGGTGGAGGCCCTGGGGCGCGACATCGAGCGCATCCTCGGGCTCGAGCAGGACTTCGGCCTCCAGCAACAGCAGTCGGTGGCGCGCCGAGCGCAGACCGCCGAGCGCCGCGGGGACCTGGCCACGGAGCGCGAGCGCACGGACGCGCAGGCCCGGGACGCGGTGGCCGAGCGCGACCGGCTCGAGGCCGAGGTCGCGGTCATCGCGGAGGAGCACCAGCGTCAGCTCGACGAGCGCCAGGCGATCGAGACCGACCTGCGCGAGGTGCAGCAGCATCTGAACGGCCTCGTCAGCCGGCTCCATCAGCTCGACCTGACCGAGACGGAAGGCCGCGTGCGTCGCGAGGAGCTGGTGCAGGAAGCGCGGCGGCGCCACGCCATCGAGACCGTGGAGGCGCTGCTGGCCGCCCACGACGTGGCGCGCGACCTCGAGGAGGTCCGGCAGCGGCACGAGGAGCTGACCGGCAAGCTCGAGGCCATGGGCCCGGTCAACCTGGTGGCGGACGAGGAATTCCGCGAGCTGACCGAGCGCCTGGACTTCCTCCGCACCCAGCACGACGACGTGGTCGGGTCCATCAAGGATCTCGAGAAGGCCCTGCGCGGGATGACCCGCACCGCCCAGGAGCGGTTCCAGGAAGCCTTCGACGACATCAGCCGGCACTTCAGCGACATCTTCTCCCGGCTCTTCGAGGGCGGGCGCGCCGAGCTGCGCATGGTGCCGCCCGAGGAGGGCGAGGAAGACCCGCTGGAGCTCGGCGTGGAGCTCATGGCCCAGCCCCGGGGCAAGCGCCTGCAGGCCGTCACGCTGATGTCCGGGGGCGAGAAGGCCCTCACCGGCCTGGCCCTGCTCTTCGCGATCTTCTACCACCGCCCGAGCCCGTTCTGCGTGCTCGACGAGGTGGACGCGCCGCTCGACGACGCGAACATCCACCGGTTCCTCCGGGTGCTGCGCGAGCTCTGCACCCAGACCCAGTTCGTGGTGATCACGCACAACCGCAAGACGATGGAGGCCGCCGACGTGCTCTATGGCGTGACCATGGAGGAGCCGGGCCTCTCCCGCCTCGTCTCAGTAAAGCTGACCGAAGCGTAACCCGCGCTACACTACTGGGCATGACGCCCGCGGAAAACTCGGCGACCTCGCTCGGCGGTCACCTCCGCGCGCTCCGCGAGGCCAAGGGCAGCTCGCTGGAGGACATGGCGCGCTCCACCCGGGTGGGGATCCGCCACCTGGAAGCCCTCGAGGAAGAGCGCCTGGCCGATCTGCCGTCGCCGGTCTTCGTGCGCGGCTTCATCCGGGCCTACTGCGGCTTCCTGCGGGAGGCCCCGGACGAGGCGCTCGCCCACTACGAAGCCCTGGCGGGGGAGCGAGCGGCCGCCCAGGCGGCCAGCGCGCCGCCGCGCCCCCGGACCACGTGGGCCCCCAGCTCCGTCCTGGTCGGCCTGGCCCTGCTGGTGATCCTGGGCATCGCGCTGATCGTGATCAACCTGACTGTCAGGCGGACGGGCGGAACTTCAGTCGCTGCACCGAAAATGGACGTCTCGGCCTCGCTGCCGGAGCCCACTCCGGCTCCCTCCGCTCCGACATCCCAAGATAGCGGCCCCGACGCCCGCGCCGGTCGAGACGCCACGGCCGGCCGCGGCACCCGCTCCGCCGCCGGCGACGACCCCGCCGGCGAGCACGCCCGCGGCCATGCCCGCTCCGGCTCCGCCCCCGGCGCCCGCCGTGGCCCGGAGCGCCTCGGGCCCCCAGCGCCTCATGATCCGGGCGGTGGACGCGACCTGGATCCGGGTGCAGCCCGACGAGGGCCGCGCCACCGAAGAGCTCCTGCCCGCCGGTGCCAGCCGGGAGTGGTCGGCCGAGCGCCGCTTCCTCGTGACCATCGGGAATGCCGGTGGGGTCGAGGTCGCCCTGAACGGCAAGGTCCTGCCGCCGCTCGGCCCGAAAGGGACGGTGATCCAGCGGCTCGAGCTCCCCCAGGCGCCGGCCTCCGGCTCGTGAGCCTGTTCGGCTCCCTCGGGGAGCGCGTCCGGCAGGGACTGCGGCGCACCCGCGAGCTGATGGACGAGGGGCTGGGCGCCATCCTCGCCATCGCCCGTCCGGTCGACGAGGCGATGCTGGAAGAGCTCGAGGAGACCCTGATCGCGGCGGACCTGGGCGCGGCCGCGGCGGGCGCCTTCGTCAAGCGCGTCCGGGACGAGATCAAGCGGGGCCGCGTGGTGACCACCCAGGACGTGCGCGCGTCGCTGCATCGCTTCCTCGAGGAGGCCCTCGCGGGCGCGGCCGCCCCGCTGATCCTGGACGCGCATCCCACCGTCATCCTCATGCTGGGCGTCAACGGGGCGGGCAAGACCACCAGCACCGCGAAGATGGCCGCCTCGCTCAAGGCCGACGGCAAGCGCGTGCTGATGGCCGCCGCCGACACGTTCCGCGCCGCCGCGATCGAGCAGCTCCAGGAGTGGGGCCGCCGGATCGACGTGGACGTCATCCACCAGGTCGCGGGCGCCGACCCGGCCGCGGTGGTGTTCGACGCGGTGAAGGCGGCCACCTCGCGCGACGTGGACGTGCTGCTGGTGGACACCGCCGGGCGCCTGCACACCAAGTCCAACCTCATGGACGAGCTCGGCAAGCTCAAGCGCGTGTTGGGCCGCCAGATGCCCGGCGCCCCCCACGAGTCGCTGATGGTGCTGGAAGCGCCCACCGGCCAGAACGGGCTCCAGCAGGCGCGCATGTTCCACGAGGCGGTCGGGCTCACCGGCCTCGTGCTCACCAAGCTCGACGGCACCGCCAAGGGCGGCATCGCGATCCGCATCCACCAGGAGCTCGGGGTGCCGATCAAGCTGGTCGGGGTCGGCGAGCAGATCGAGGATCTCCAGGTCTTCGACCCGAAGACCTTCGTGGACGCCGTCCTTGGTGAACAGCAGGTCGAGCAGTCGGAGCCGCAGCAAGCGGGGTAAAATGCCTGCCCGGGTGGCAGGCGGCACCCGGACGACGCCATGACCGATCTCGAGTGGATGACGCGGGCCCTCACCCTGGCGGCGCGGGGGCGCGGCCTCACGTCACCCAACCCCATGGTGGGCGCGATCGTGGTACGGGATGGGACCCTCCTGGCCGAGCGCTTCCACGAGCGGGCGGGCGCGGCTCACGCGGAGGCGGCCGCACTGGCCGAGGCGGGCCCACGGGCGCGGGGCGCCACCCTCTACGTGACGCTCGAGCCGTGCAACCACGTGGGGCGGACGCCACCCTGCGTGGAGGCGATCATGCGCGCCGGGATCCGGCGGGTCGTGTCGGCCACGCGGGATTCCAACCCGCGGGTGCAGGGCGGGGGAGCCGCCGCCCTCGTCGCCGCGGGCATCGAGGTCACGACACCCTGCCTCGAGCGGGACGCACGCGCGCTCAACCGGACGTTCTTCACCGCCGTCGAGCGGCAGCGCCCCCACGTCACCGTCAAGTGGGCCATGACACTCGACGGGAAGATCGCGGCCTTCGACCGCCACTCGCAGTGGATCACCGGCGAGGCGGCGCGCCTGGAAGGCCATCGCCTCCGCAGCCAGAGCGACGCGATCGTGACCGGCATCGGCACCGTGCTCGCCGACGATCCCGCGCTGACCGTGCGCCTGCTCGACCCGTGGCCGCGGGAGCCGTACCGCGTGGTGGTGGACAGCCGCGCGCGCCTGCCGCTCGACGCGAAGCTGCTCCAGACCGGCAGCCGGTCGCGCGTCCTGGTGGCGGTCGGAGAGGCGGCGCCGCCGCAGCGGCTCGCCGCGCTCGAGTCGGCGGGCGTGACCGTGCTGGCGTGCAAGTCACGGGAGGGCCGGGTGGACGTGGCCGATCTCGCCGCGCGCCTCTTCGCCCTCGACGTGACCGCGGTGCTCCTCGAAGCGGGCGGCGAGCTGACCGGCGCCTTCGTCCAGGCCGGCCTGGTGGATCGCGTCGCCGCCTTCGTGGCCCCCACGCTCCTGGGAGGCGCCGAAGCGCCCACGCCGATCGGCGGCCCCGGCCTCACCCTCCCCACCGCGCTCCACCTGACCAACATGACCACCCGCCCGGTCGGCACCGACTGGCTGCTCGAAGCCGACATCATCCATGACTGACTCCCACGAGCATCCGCACCCTGCGGAACCGCGAACACGAACTCGCCGATTGTCCGCGGCTCCACACCGGTCGTCCGCGGACCTGGGGGAGTGCGGGGGCCATTTCTGGGCCCCCGCATTAGACAGAGCTTGAAGACTTGAACGGCTGACCACACGAACGGCTGACCACACGAACGGCTGACCACACCACACAACATGTTCACAGGCCTGATCGAAGAGACGGGACGCGTCCTCGAGCGCGACGGCGCGCGCCTCGTGGTGAGCGCCGACCGCGTGCTCGAGGACAGCGACCTGGGCGCCAGCGTGGCGATCAACGGGGCCTGCCTCACGGTGGTCGAGCGCGGTCCGGGACGCCTGCGATTCGACATGGGCCCGGAGACGCTCGCGCGCACCGCGCTGGGCGATCTCGCGGCCGGGGACACCGTCAACCTCGAGCGGCCCATGCGCCTGGGCGGCCTGGTGGGCGGCCACCTGGTCCAGGGGCACGTGGACGGCGTGGGCCACGTGGTGGCCCTGACCCGACAGGCAGAGACCGCCCGGCTCACGATAGAATGGCGGGACGAGGCGCTGGCCCCGCTGCTGATCCCGCAGGGATCGGTGGCGGTGGACGGCGTCAGCCTCACGGTGGCGCGGCTCAACGAGCGGGATTTCGAGATCATGATCATCCCGCACACGCTGGCCGCGACCACCCTGGGGGCCTTGAGGAAGGGGCAGCGCGTGAACCTCGAGATGGATATGATCGGCAAGTACGTGCAGCGAATTCTGCAGCTGGAGGCCGAGCCGCAGCCACGGCAGGGCGAGGTGAGCCGAAGGCGAGCCGAGCGGATACGAGGTCCGAGGCGAGCGGATACGGAGGAGGGGTCCCGATAATGGCGCCGCCAGAGTTCGTCTCGATCGAAGAGGGCATCGAAGAGATCCGGGCGGGCCGGATGCTCATCGTGGTGGACGACGAGGACCGCGAGAACGAGGGCGACCTGCTCATGGCCGCCGAGAAGGCGACCCCCGAGGTGGTCAACTTCATGGCCAAGTACGGCCGCGGCCTCATCTGCATGCCCATGCTCGGCGAGCGGCTCGACGAGCTGCAGATCTCGATGATGGTCTCGGACAACACCGCCCCGCTCGGCACCGCCTTCACGGTGAGCGTGGACGCCCGCCGCGGCGTGACCACCGGCACCTCCGCCTACGACCGCGCGGTGACGATCCGCACCCTGGTGGACCCGGCCACGCGGGCCGAGGACCTCACGCGCCCGGGCCACATCTTCCCGCTCCGCGCCATGCCGGGCGGGGTGCTGCGCCGCGCCGGCCACACCGAGGCCGCGGTGGACCTCGCCCGCCTGGCCGGCTTCGCGCCGGCCGGGGTGATCTGCGAGGTGCTGGACGAAGAGGGCGGCATGGCGCGCCTCCCCGAGCTGGCCGCGCTCGGCCGCGAGTACAACCTCAAGTCCATCACGATCAAGGCCCTGATCGAGTACCGGATCCACAAGGAGAAGCTGGTGAAGCGGGCCGCGATCACCCGCATGCCCACCGAGCACGGCGACTACCAGGTCATCGCCTACGAGACCACGGTGGACGACCGCCTGCCGCTGGCCCTGGTACTGGGCGACGTCAAGACCGACGAGCCGGTGCTGGTCCGCGTGCACTCCGAGTGCCTCACCGGCGACGTCTTCGGCTCCCACCGCTGCGACTGCGGCTCCCAGCTCCACAAGGCGCTGACGATCATCCAGCACGCGGGACGCGGCGTTCTGGTCTACATGCGGCAGGAGGGGCGCGGGATCGGCCTGCTCAACAAGCTCAAGGCCTACGAGCTGCAAGACCAGGGCAAGGACACGGTGGAGGCCAACCACGCGCTCGGCTTCCGCGCCGATCTGCGCCACTACGGCATCGGGGCCCAGATCCTGGTGGACCTGGGCGTGAAGAATCTCAAGATCCTCACCAACAATCCGAAGAAGATCGTGGGCATCGAGGGCTACGGCCTCAAGGTGGTGGAGCGGCTGCCCCTCGAGGTGCCCGCGACCGACGCCAACCGGAGCTACCTCCGCACGAAGCGCGAGAAGCTCGGGCATCTCTTCTCGTCGTTTCCCGACTAGCCGATGGCCGGTATCGCTCCCAAGCGCCGCGTCACGCCCGCCGCCCGCGGCCAGCGGTTCGCGGTCGTGGTGGCCCGCTTCAACGAGTCCATCTCCAAGAAGCTGCTCGACGGCGCCCTCGCCGCCCTGGCCAAGCACGGGGTCAGCGGCGACGCGGCGGAGGTGCACTGGGTGCCGGGCTCCTTCGAGCTGCCGCAGGCCGCCCAGGCCCTCGCGCGCACCCGCCGCTTCGCGGGCGTGGTGTGCGTGGGCACGGTGATCAAGGGCGCGACCCCGCACTTCGACTACGTGTGCGGCGTGGCCGCGCACGGCATCAGCCGCGTCGGGCTCGACACCGGGGTGCCGGTGACCTTCGGCGTGATCACCGCGCTCACCGAGGAGCAGGCGTGGGAGCGGGCGGGCGGTGTCGTGGGCAACCGGGGCGAGGAGGCCGCGCTGGCCGCGCTCGAGATGGCGGGCTGGCTGCGCTCGATCCGGGGCCGGAAGGGCGGGCGCTGATGGGCCGCCGCCGCAAGGCGCGGGAGCTGTCGCTGCAGCTCCTCTACCAGATGGACGTCCAGGGCGAGGGGCAGCCCGAGCCGCACTTCGACGACTTCTGGGTGCGCCATCCGGTGGATCCCGAGGCGCGGGAATTCGCGGAGACGCTCGTGCGCGGAACCAAGAAGCACGAGGCCGAGATCGACGAGCTGATCGAGCGCTACGCGGAGAACTGGGAGCTCGAGCGCATGGCGGTGGTAGATCGCAACATCCTCCGCCAGGCGATCTTCGAGCTGCGGTGGGCGGGCGCCGCCGTGCCCCCCAAGGTCGCCATCAACGAGGCGCTCGAGGTCGCGAAGAAGTTCAGCACCCACGAGTCCAGCCGCTTCATCAACGGGATCCTCGACCGCATCCACAAAGAACAAGCCCCCACCTCCTGACGGGCCGGCCGCCATCCGCTACGCGGTCATCTCGGACGTCCACGCCAATCTCGAAGCCCTCACCGCCGTGCTCGCCGACGCCGCCGGCGAAGGCGCGCTCGAGGTGCTCTGCCTGGGCGACCTGGTCGGCTACGGCGCCGACCCGGTGGCGTGCGTGGAGACGGTGGGCGAGCGGGCAAGCGCGATGGTGGCGGGCAACCACGAGCACGGCGCGCTCGGGCTGCTCGACCTGCGCTGGTTCAACCCGTGGGCGCGGACGTCCGCCGAGTGGACGGGCGAGCAGCTCGACGACGGCCATCGCGGCTTCCTGACCGATCTGCCCCTGATGCGCACGATGGAGGACGCCACCCTCGTGCACGCGAGCCCGCGCAGCCCGGAGGAGTGGGACTATCTCGTATCCGAGGAGGACGGCCTGCAGGTGTTCGGCGACTTCGGCACGCGGCTCTGCTTCATCGGCCACTCGCACCTGCCGGGCGTCTGGTCGGTGGGCAGCGGGGGACCGGATCACCGCGACCGACTCGACCGGCCGGAGGCCCACGTGCGGCTCGACGACGGCCGCCGGTACCTCGTCAACGTGGGCAGCGTCGGCCAGCCGCGCGACCGCGACTCGCGCGCCTGCTACGCGATCTGGGACCGCGAGGCCCGCTCGGTGACGATCCGCCGCGTCGCCTACGACCACCGGGCGGCGGCCGCCAAGATCCTCGCCGCGGGCCTGCCGCGCGCCCTGGCCGATCGGCTCGCGAATGGGAGCTGAGCCGGGCGCGAGCCGGGGCGCGACCGCCGCGCGCATCCTCGTCCTCGTGGCCGCCGGCATCCTCGGCGCGCTCGCGTTCCCGAAGACGAGCTGGGCGGCGCTGGCGTGGATCTGGCTCGTCCCCGCGCTGGTCTCCGGATCGACGCGGTCGGGCCGCGCCGCCCTGCTCGACGGCTGGCTCTCCGGTACCGTGTTCTACGTGCTGCTCCTGAGATGGCTCGACCACACGTTCCTCCACTACAGCGCGATCCCCTGGCCGCTGACGTGGCTGCCGATCGTGGCGCTCGCCGCGTACTGCGGCCTCTACCTGGGAGCAGTCGCGGGCGCGGTGGCCTGGCTCCGGGGCCGGCTCGGCGCGGGCCCGGCGCTGGCGCTGGCGCCCGCCCTCTGGGTGGTGGGCGAATGGCTGCGCGGCTGGCTCATGGGCGGCTTCCCCTGGGGCCTGCTCGGCTACTCGCAGGCGGCGCAGCTCCCGGTGATCCAGATCGCCGAGCTGGGCGGCGTCTACGCGGTGTCCTTCCTGATCGTCGCGGTGAACGCGGCACTCGCCGGCCTCCTCGCGCTCGGCCCCCGGCGCGCCTGGCCCGGCGCGGCGGCGGCGATGGTCCTGCTCGTGGCCACGCTCGCCTTCGGCCTCCACGCCATCGGGCGGGCGAGCGCGGGCGGCGCCGGCTCGGTCGAGGTCGCGGTGATCCAGCCGGCCATCGAGCAGACGATCAAGTGGGATCCGGCCCGCCACGCGCAGATCATGGACATCTACGAGCAGCTCACGCGCGAGGCCGCGCGCGCGCGACCCGCGGTCGTGCTGTGGCCGGAGACCGCGACAACCATCTTCCTGCGCGGCGACCCGGTCCTGCTCGAGCGGCTCCGCCGGCTGTCGGAAGAGGTCGGCACGCCGATCCTGGTGGGCTCGATCGACCGCCGGGATCGGCCCCGGGAGCAGTTCCTGAACAGCGCATTTCTGCTGACCGGACAAGGGATTACGGCCAAGTATGATAAGATTCACCTGGTTCCGTTCGGGGAGTACGTCCCGCTCGCGAGTCTGCTCAGCTTCGTCAAGGGCTGGGCGGAGTTCATCTCGGAATTCGGCACCGGTGACACCGAGACCGTCTTCCCGTTGCCGGGCGCACCGTTCGGAACCGTGATCTGCTACGAGGTCATCTTCCCCGAGCTGTTCCGGGGATTCGTGGTCCGCGGAGCGGCGTTCATGGCCAACATCACCAACGACGCGTGGTTCGGGGAGACGAGCGGCCCCTGGCAGCACCTGGGGATGCTACCGCTCCGCGCCGTCGAGCACCGCGTGGCGATCGCGCGCGCCGCCAATACCGGCGTCTCGGCGTTCGTGGAGCCCAGCGGGCGGATCGGCCCGATGCTGCCGCTGCTCGAGCGCGGCGTCCTCCACCGCCGCATCCCGCTGCGCGATCGCACCACGCTCTACACTCGATTCGGCGACTGGCTCGTGTATGCCTGCGCCGGTCTGGGGGCGGCCGGTGTCGCCCTCGCCTTCTGCCGGAGGTCACCCGCGTCATGCTAGGAGAGCTCAAGCGTGACGTGGCCGAGCTGGACAAGCGGCTCGACGATCTCCGAGGGCATCTTTGACCTCCCCACCAAGGAAACCCGCCTCGGCCTGATCGACGCCGAGATGTCCTCGCCCAGCTTCTGGGAGGACACCCGCAAGGCGCAGGCCCTCGTGCAGGAGCGCGCCGAGCTGGCGCGCACCGTCACCACCTTCAAGGATCTCGCGGGCCGCGCGGAAGAGACGCGCCTGCTCTGGGAGATGGCCACCGAGGCCGGCGACGAGAGCGTGACCGCGGAGATCCAGCAGAGTCTCAAGCAGATCGGGGAAGAGGTCGAAGCCTTCGAGCTGAAGATCATCCTCTCGCGGCCGCAGGACAAGAAGAACGCGATCATGTCCATCCACCCGGGAGCGGGCGGCACCGAGTCGCAGGACTGGGCCCAGATGCTCATGCGCATGTACCTGCGCTGGGCGGAGCGCGCCGGCTTCAAGGCCGAGGTGGTGGACCTGCTCGCGGGCGAGGAAGCGGGCATCAAGTCGGCCACCATCGAGATGAGCGGGGACTACGCCTACGGGCATCTCAAGGGCGAGGCCGGCGTGCACCGCCTGATCCGCATCTCGCCCTTCGACGCTTCCCGGCGCCGGCACACCTCCTTCGCCTCCGTCGCGGTCATCCCGGAGGTCGAGGACGTGGAGGTGGTCGTCCGCGACGAGGATCTCCGGGTGGACGTCTACCGCTCCTCGGGGCCGGGCGGGCAGGGGGTCAACACGGCGGACTCCGCGGTGCGCATCACCCATCTGCCGAGCGGCCTCGTGGTGGCCTGCCAGAACGAGCGCTCGCAGCTCCGCAACCGCGACACCGCCATGCGCATCCTCAAGTCGCGCCTCTTCCAGATCTACGAGCAGAAGCAGAAGCAGGAGCTGGCCGACCTGACCGGGGAGAAGAAGGACATCGCCTTCGGCAGCCAGATCCGCACCTACACCTTCGCGCCCTACCAGATCATCAAGGATCACCGGACCGGGATCGAGGTGGGCAACGTGGAAGCGGTGATGGACGGCGGGCTCGACCCCTTCATCCGCGCCTATCTGACGATGGCCCGGCCCGCGCCCTCGGCGTGATCGCGCGCGCATGACCACGCCGCCCGGACTGCCGCCCGACCTCAACGAGCAGATGCGCGTCCGCCGGGAGAAGCTCGAGACCTGGCGGGCGCGCGGGGTCAACCCGTTCGGCGCGCGCTTCCCGGTCACCCACTGGGCGGGCACGTTGCAGGCGCGCTTCAAGGACGCCGACGAGGCCGCGCTGCAGAGCGCGGGCGCGGTCGCGCTGGCCGGCCGGGTGATGGCGATGCGCCACCACGGCAAGACCTGCTTCGCGGTGCTCCGCGAGCAGTCGGGCCAGATCCAGCTCTACGCCCGCGCCGACGTGCTGGGCGACGCCTACCCGGCCTTCGTGGATCTCGACGTGGGCGACTTCATCGGGGTCACCGGCGAGCTCTTCCGCACCCGCACCGGCGAGCTCACGGTCGCGGTGAAGCAGTTCGAGTTCCTCGCCAAGGCCCTGCGCCCGCTGCCCGAGAAGTGGCATGGCTTGAAGGACGTGGAGACGCGCTACCGGCGCCGCTACGTGGACCTGATCGTCAACCCCCAGGTCCGCGAAGCCTTCGTGATGAAGAGCCGCCTCATCGCGGCGATGCGCGCCTTCTTCGACGCGCGCGGCTTCCTCGAGGTGGAGACCCCCATGATGCAGCCGATCCCGGGGGGCGCCGCGGCCAAGCCGTTCGTCACGCACCACAACGCGCTCGACATGCCGCTCTACCTGCGCATCGCCCCCGAGCTGTATCTCAAGCGCCTCGTGGTCGGCGGCCTCGAGCGCGTGTACGAGATCAACCGCAACTTCCGGAACGAAGGCATGTCGACCCAGCACAATCCCGAGTTCACGATGCTGGAGTTCTACCAGGCCTACGCCGACTACCAGGACCTGATGCAGCTCACCGAGGAGCTCTTCGGCCAGCTCGGGCAGACCCTGCTGGGCCGGGACGAGCTCACGTACCAGGGCGAGACGATTCGCCTGGCCCCGCCGTGGCGCCGGCTGCCCTTCTTCCAGGCCCTGGGCGAGGCGATCGGCAGCCCGGTCACGCCCGAGACCGAGGCGCGCCCGCTCGGGGAGGCGGCCACGCGCCGGGGCGGGTTCGGGACCGATCGCAAGACCCAGACGGTGCTCCGCGGCGAGCACGGCCCGGTCGCGCTGTGGAAGGAGATCTTCGACACGCTCGTCGAGCCCACCCTGGTGCAGCCCACCTTCGTGGTGGATTTCCCCATCGAGCTGTCGCCGCTCTCCAAGCAGAAGCAGGGGCAGCCGCGCCTGGTGGACCGCTTCGAGCTCTACGTCTGCCGGCGGGAGATCGCCAACGCGTACTCCGAGCTCAACGACCCGATCGACCAGCGCCGCCGCTTCGAGGAGCAGGCGAAGGAGCGCGAGCGCGGCGACGAGGAAGCGCACTGGATGGACGAGGACTTCGTGCGCGCGCTGGAGTACGGCCTGCCCCCCACCGCGGGGGAAGGGATCGGCATCGACCGGCTCGCCATGCTGTTCACCAACGCCGCGTCGATCCGGGATGTGATCCTGTTCCCCCACCTCCGGCCCGAGCGGACCGGCGCGGAGGACAGTGACTCGGCCGAGGAGGACGGCGCCTGATGCTACGGCGCATGCCCTTCGAGGTGTTCCTCGGGCTCCGCTACCTGCGGGCGCGCGGCCACCGGACCAACCTCTCGCTCTTCGTCTGGATCGGCATCGGGGGCGTCTTCCTGGGCGTGAGCGCGCTCATCGTGGTGCTCGCGGTCATGACCGGCTTCCAGGACGGCATCCGGGACAAGATCATCTCGGCCAACCCGCACGTGCTGATCATGGAAGCGGGCGGGCGCGGGGTGGCGGACGGTGGCGGCCTCGCCCAGCAGGTGGCCCCGGTCCCGGGCGTCGTCTCCGCCACGCCCTTCGTGCTCCAGCAGGCGCTCTTCACCTCGGCGAACGGCGGCGCGACCGGCGGGCTCCTGCGCGGCGTGGATCTCGCCACCCCGGCGGTGCGCGACGCGATCGGCTCGCAGGTCCGCTTCGGCAGCATGGAGCCGGTGCTCACGGGCTCGGAGCCCGCGCTCCTCCTGGGGCGGGAGCTGGCGCGGAGCCTCGGCGTCGCCCCGGGTGACCACGTCACGGTGATCTCCCCGCAGGGGGCCATGACCGCGGTCGGGCTCGTCCCCAAGATGCGGCGCTTCCTGGTGGCCGGCTGGGTCGAGGTCGGCATGTACGAGTACGACGCCTCACTCGCCTACACGTCACTGGCCGCGGCCCAGGAGTTCGCGGGACTGGGCGACCGGGTGACGGGCGTGGAGGTGAAGCTGGCCAATCCCTTCGACGCCAAGGACGTGGGGCGGACGATCGCGGCCCGCCTCAAGGGGCCGTACTGGATCCGCGACTGGATGGACATGAACCGCAACCTGTTCGCGGCGCTCCAGCTCGAGAAGCTGGCCCTGTTCGTGATCGTCACCATCATCGTGCTGGTGGCGGCCTTCGCCATCATCGGGCACCTCGTCCTGCTCGTGGCGGAGAAGCGGAAGGAGATCGGCATCCTCAAGGCGATGGGGGCCGGGGCGGGGAGCATCGGCACCGTGTTCCTGGTGGCCGGCATGCTGATCGGGGTGGGGGGCACGGTGGCGGGCAGCGCCTTCGGGCTGCTCCTGATCTGGGTGCAGAACACCTACAAGATCATCCGGCTGGCCGGCGACGTGTACCAGATCAGCTACCTGCCGATGAAGCTGACCGGCTCCGATTTTGCCATGATCGTCGGCTCTACTCTCGTGATCTCCTTCCTCGCGACCCTGTCGCCGGCCCGCCGGGCCGCGCGCATGGATCCGATCGAGGTCCTTCGCTATGAGTGAGCGGCGGGCGCCATGAGTGAGCAGCCCCTGGTCGTCGCGGAGGAGCTGGAGCGCGAGTACCGCATGGGGCCGGAGCCGGTCCGGGTCCTCCGCGGGGTAAGCCTGACCGTGAACGCGGGCGAGAGCGTCGCCATCATCGGCGCCTCCGGGGTGGGCAAGTCCACGCTCCTCCACCTGCTGGGCACGCTCGACCGGCCGACCAGCGGGCGCGTGATCTTCGACGGCGAGGACGTGTCCACTCGGACGGACGCGGCCCTGGCGCGGCTGCGCCGCACCGAGGTGGGCTTCATCTTCCAGTTCTACAACCTGCTCGGCGAGATGACCGCGCTCGAGAACGCCATGCTGCCGGCCCTGCTACAGCGGGCCAGCGTGCCGGAGGCCCGCGACCGTGCCGCGGCGGCGCTGCACGAGGTCGGGCTCGGTGACCGGCAGGCGCATCGGCCCGGCGAGCTGTCCGGGGGCGAGCAGCAGCGCGTGGCGATCGCCCGCGCCCTCGTCGGCCGGCCACGGCTGATCCTGGCCGACGAGCCCACCGGCAACCTGGATCCGAAGACGAGCGAGGTCATCTGGGACCTCTTCCTCCGGCTCCAGGCAGAACGCCACCTGGCGTTCGTGATCGCAACGCACAATCACGAGCTGGCCCGGAAGGCGGACCGGGGATATCGGCTGGTGGACGGTCGCGCGGTACCGTGGCCGTGAGTCCACGAGTTTCAAGGGGTTACAGGGTCGTGACGGAAGGCGTCACAAGAAAGGGCTAGGCCGAAGGCGCCGGAAGGCATATACTCATCGCAGGTTTAGGGAGCATCGGGGTGAAGTAAGGGCCCCCGGCGAGCCATAACCCGAAGTCAGAAAGGCGCGAGGTCACCCACAGTGTTCGAGCGATTCACGGAGCGGGCGCGTCGGGTCATCATCCTGGCCAGGGAAGAGGCAGGGCGGTTCCGTCACGATTTCGTTGGGACCGAGCACATCCTGCTCGGACTCATCCGTGACGGCGAAGGCATCGCGACTGCCGTGCTTCAGCGGCTGGGGCTGCGCCTCGAGACGGTGAAGGCGGAAGTCGAGCGAGCGCTGGCCGGCTTCCCCAAGACGCTCACCTTCGGTGAAGTGCCGTTCACTCCACAGGCCAAGCGGGTCCTCGAGCTATCGATCGAGGAAGCCCGCCAGCTCGGCCACAACTACATCGGCACGGAGCATCTGCTCCTCGGGCTGATGAAGGAAGGCCAGTCGATCGCGGCCAAGATCCTCGAGTCCCTCGGCGCCCGGCTGGACGAGGTCCGCCAGGAGACGCTGGCCCTGCTCGGCGACCAGTACTACCCGCGCCCGAAGAAGCGCTCCCAGACCCCCGTTCTCGACGAGTTCGCGCGCGATCTCACGCAGCTCGCCCGGGAGGGCAAGCTCGACCCGGTCATCGGCCGCGAGACCGAGATCGAGCGGGTGATCCAGATCCTGGCCCGTCGGACCAAGAACAACCCGGTCCTGATCGGCGAGCCCGGCGTGGGCAAGACCGCCATCGTCGAAGGGCTCGCCCAGCGGATCGTGGGGCATGAGGTGCCGGACGTGCTGGCCCAGAAGCGACTGCTGCAGCTCGACCTGGGCGCGCTCGTGGCCGGCACCAAGTACCGCGGCCAGTTCGAGGAGCGGCTCAAGGCGGTCATGAAGGAGATCCGGCAGTCCGAGAACGTGGTTCTGTTCCTGGACGAGCTGCACACCCTGATCGGGGCCGGCGCGGCCGAGGGGGCCATCGACGCCTCCAACATGCTGAAGCCCGCCCTGTCGCGTGGCGAGATCCAGACCATCGGCGCCACCACGCTGGACGAGTACCGCAAGTACATCGAGAAGGACGGCGCACTCGAGCGGCGCTTCCAGCCCGTCATCGTCCGCGCCCCCTCCGTGACCGAGGCGGTCGAGATCATCAAGGGCCTGCGCCACAAGTACGAGGCGCACCACCGGGTGAAGATCACCGATCGGGCCATCGACGCGGCGGTGAAGCTGGCCGACCGCTACATCACCGACCGGCAGCTCCCCGACAAGGCCATCGACGTGATCGACGAGGCGTCTTCGCGGACGCGCCTCATGGCGCTGACGCCGCCCCCCGAGATCAAGGAGCTGGGCAAGGAAGTCGAGCGGGTGGTGCGCGAGAAGGACATGTACCTCGAGGCGCAGGAGTTCGAGAAGGCCGCCTCCCTTCGAGAGAAGGAGAAGCTGCTGCGCGGGCGCGACGAGGACATGAAGCGCGAGTGGGACAAGCGCAAGGGCAAGGGCCCGCAGACGGTGTCCGAGGAGGACATCGAGTACATCGTCTCCCGCTGGACCGGCATCCCGCTCTCGAAGCTCGAGGAGAAGGAGTCGGCCAAGCTCGCCCGCATGGAAGAGGCCCTGCACGGCCGCATCGTGGGCCAGGACGACGCGGTGGCCGCGGTCTCGCGGGCCATCCGGCGCTCCCGGGCCGGCCTCAAGGACAGCCGCCGGCCCGTGGGCTCGTTCATCTTCCTGGGCCCCACCGGCGTCGGCAAGACCGAGCTGGCCCGGACCCTCGCCGAGTACCTCTTCGGCGACGAGAACGCCCTGATCCGGGTGGACATGTCCGAGTACATGGAGAAGTTCTCGGTGTCCCGGCTCCTCGGGGCGCCTCCCGGCTACGTGGGCTACGAAGAGGGCGGGTTCCTGACCGAGAAGGTCCGCCGTCGGCCGTACTCGGTGGTCCTGTTCGACGAGATCGAGAAGGCCCACCCGGACGTCTTCAACATGCTGCTCCAGGTCCTGGACGACGGCCGCCTGACCGACTCGGTCGGCCACGTGGTGGACTTCAAGAACACGATCCTGATCATGACCTCCAACCTCGGCACCAGCTTCATCGGCAAGCGGCTATCACCCGGCTTCCTGCCCGAGGGAGAAGACCGCACCCACGAGAAGATGAAGGAGCGGGTGCTCGAGGAGCTGAAGCGGGCGTTCCGGCCCGAGTTCATCAACCGCATCGACGACACCATCGTCTTCCACGCCCTGAGCAAGGAAGACATCACGAAGATCGTGCGGATGATGATCGCCCGGATCAACACCCAGCTCGGCGAGAAGAGCATCTCGATCGAGCCCACCGAGGCCGCCCTCGACCTGCTGGTCGAGAAGGGGTACGATGCGACCTACGGAGCCCGGCAGCTTCGCCGTACGATTCAGAAGCACGTCGAGGATCCGCTGGCCGAAGCCATCGTGCGCGGGCAGTTCGGCGATGGGGTGCGGATCGAGGTGGATGCGCAGGGGCAGGATCTCGTCTTCCGGGAAATCCAGGTGGTGGAGCCCCGGCTGGCGCTGGCGGAACACTGAACCCAGGCACACGAACCCACGTCCTTGAAGACCGCTCGGGGGAGATGCGCTCTCTCCATTTTTTTTGCCCTGCTCCTGGGCTCAGTCCCGGTGTTTGCGCAAGTCCCTACCGCTCCCCCCGAACGCCCGATCCTCGTCAAGGAGATCGCGGTCCAGGGTAACCGCCGAGTCCAGGAAGCCGTCATCCTGGGGCGGGTCACCCTCAAGATCGGCACCCCGTTCGTGGCCAACCGCACCGCCGAGGACATCCGGGGCATCTTCTCCCTCGGCTTCTTCGACGACGTCCAGGTCCGGGTGGAGGACTTCGAGGGCGGCGTCAAGCTGACCTACGTGGTGACCGAGCGGCCCTTCGTCCGCGACGTGCTCTTCTCGGGGAACAAGAAACAGGACGCGTCCACCCTGCTCGAGAAGATCGACCTCAAGCTGGGCACCGTGTACAACCCGGTCGAGGTCAACCGGGCCACCGACAAGCTCAAGGACTTCTACGAGACGGAGGGCTACTTCGAGGTCGGCATCGCCCCGGAGGTCGAAAAACTCGCGGACGGCGACGTGACCGTCACGTTCAAGATCGCGGAAGGCCGCCGCATCACCATCGAGCAGATCGCGATCGAGGGGACGCAGGGGCTGACCCCCAAGCAGGTCCGGGCCGCGATGGAGACCCAGGAGCGGGAGTTCTACGTCCTGCGGGGGACCGTCCAGCGGCAGCGCCTGGACGAGGACACCGACCGCATCATCCAGCTCTACAACGATCACGGCTACGTGCAGGCGCGGGTCGAGAAGTCGGAGATCGACGTGGACCGGGAGAAGGCCCGGGCCACCATCCGCATCGTGGTGGTGGAAGGTCCCCAGTTCAAGGTCGGCGGGGTGGACGTGACCGGCAACACCCTCCTGCCTCAGGAGGAGATCCGGAAGCGCATCCAGCTCAAGTCGGGGGACGTCTTCTCGCGGAGCAAGCTCCGGGACAGCGTCACCGGCGTCACCGATCTCTACAGCGCGATCGGCCGCGCCTCCGCCGACGTGAGCCCGAACACGATGCAGGACACCCCCAACCGGCTCGTCAACGTGGTCTTCGAGGTCGTGGAGGGCCCCGAGACCTACGTGGAGCGGATCAACATCTCGGGCAACACCCGCAGCGAGGAGAAGATCCTGCGCCGCGAGATCCCGATGGCGGAGGGCGATCTCTTCACGAGCCAGAAGCTCACCCGGGCCAAGCAGCGGCTGACCAACCTCAACTACTTCGACAAGGTCGAGGCGCGGACCGCTCCCGGGTCGTCCAAGGACAAGATCGTCGTCAACATCGACGTGACCGAGAAGCCCACCGGCCTCTTCTCGATCGGCGGCGGCTACAGCTCGCAGGACGGCGTCCTCGGCACTCTCGACCTCTCGCAGCGCAACTTCCTCGGCAAGGGCTGGGAGGTATTCCTCCGCCTGCGCGGCGGCGAGAATCTCCAGACCGGCACCATCGGCTTCACCGAGCCCTGGCTCTTCGACCGGCCCCTGGCGGCCGGCTTCGACATCTTCAACACCCGGCGCATCCTGCCCGACTACACGGTCAATTCGCTCGGCGGTGACATCCGGCTCGGCCACCCCCTCGGGGAGTACTCGCGCTGGAACGCGATGTACCGGGTCAGCCAGGATCGCATCAGCGACGTCAACGACCTGGGCAGCCCGGAGCTCCTCTCGGAGGAGGGCACCCACCTCACGTCCCTGGTCGGGCTCAGCCTGAGCCGCGACACCCGCGACAACGTCTTCGATCCGACCCGGGGCAGCACGGTGTCGATCGGCCTGGACTTCGCGGGGGTGGGCTTCGGCGAGCGCTTCGTCCGGAGCGTGTTCAGCACGACCTACTACCAGCCGACCCCCTGGCTGGATCACGTGCTGAGCTTCCGGCTCATGGCCGGCTACGCGATCGGCTGGGACAAGGACCCGGTCCCCCTGTTCGAGCGCTTCTACCTGGGCGGCTCCAACTCGCTCCGGCAGTTCAAGTCGCTCCAGGTCTCCCCCCGCGACAGCTCGGGCACCCGGGTGGGTGGCAACTCCGAGCTCCTGGGCACCATCGAATACCAGATCCCGCTTTTCTTCGGGATCAAGGCCGCCATCTTCTACGATGTAGGTAACGTATGGGGCCCCGACATCTCGGGCGGCACCAAGATCGACCTCACGGACCTCCGGCACGGGGCGGGGGCGGGCTTCCGATGGAACTCGCCGTTCGGCCCCATCCGGGTGGACTATGGGATCAAACTCGACAAGAAGGCGGGCGAGAGCCTCGGGAACTTCAACTTCTCGGCGGGCTCCTCGTTCTAGCCGAGGAGGCGGAATGATGCGACGCACCGCAGTGTGGTGGACGGCCACCGGCCTGGCCCTCGTGATGAGCGTCGGCGGAGCGGTCTGGGCGCAGGCCCAGGCGCCCGCGGCGGGCTCGAACGGGCGGGTGGCCATCGTGGACGTCCAGCGGATCCTCGCCCGCTCGGTGGCGGGGGCGGCCGCGCGCGAGCAGCTCGAGAAGGACAAGGCGGCGATGCAGCGCCAGCTCGACGGCCAGAAGACCGAGCTCGAGAAGATGCGCGACGAGCTGGAGAAGAAGGGCCAACTCCTCTCCGTCGACGCGCGCCGGGAGAAGCAGGACGCGATGGAGCGCAAGGTGCGCGACGTGCGGCGCCTCGTGGACGACCTCCAGGCGCAGCTCCAGAAGAAGGAGGACGCGCTGCTCCAGAAGGTGCTCCAGGACGTGGCGGGTCTGATCCAGCGCCTGGGCAAGGATCGCGGGTTCGCGGTCGTCCTCGAGCGGCAGCGCGCGGGCGTGCTCTACAACGCGAACGACGCCGACCTCACCGACGAAGTCCTCAAGGCCTACGACGACCAGGTCAAGAAGGCCACGAAGTAAGTGAGCGACGGCGCCTCCTTCACGCTCGGCCGGCTCGCCGACGCGCTCGGGGCGTCGCTCGTGGGTGACGCGGCCCGCGTGGTGACCGGGGTGGCCCCGCTCGAGACGGCGGGGGCCGAGCACGTGTCCTTCCTCACCGACCGGAAATACCTCAAGCAGGCGGAAGCCAGCCGCGCCGGAGCCTTCGTGGTGGGCCGCGACGTGACCGGACTGGCCGGCGCGCTCCTGCAGGTGGATCACCCGCAGCAGGCCTTGATCGCCCTGCTCGAGCTCTTCCATCCCGAGGCCCCGGCGACCCCCGGCGCGCACCCGACCGCCTGCGTGGCCGAGGGCGCGCGGATCGATCGCACCGCGTCGATCGGCCCGCTCGCGGTCGTGGAGACGGGGGCGGTGATCGGCCCGCGCAGCCGGGTCGGCGCGCTGTCGTTCGTCGGCGCGGGGGCCGTGCTCGGGGAGGACGTCCGGCTCTATCCCCGGGTCGTGGTGCGCGAGGGCGTCCGCCTCGGGAACCGCGTCATCGTCCACTCCGGCGCGGTGCTGGGGGCCGACGGCTTCGGCTACGCCTTCGACGGCCGCGCGCATCGCAAGATCCCGCAGGTGGGCGGGCTGCGCATCGAGGACGACGTGGAGATCGGAGCCAACACCGCGATCGACCGCGCCACCCTCGGCGACACGGTGGTGCGGCGCGGGACCAAGATCGACAACCTCGTCCAGATCGGCCACAACTGCGACGTCGGCGAGGACGTGATCCTGGTCTCGCAGGTGGGCATCGCCGGCTCCTCGCGCGTCGGCAATCGCGCGATGATGGCCGGGCAGGTGGGCGTCTCCGATCACGTGACGATCGGGGCGGGCGCCATCCTCACCGCCAAGTCGGGCGTGCCCAACGACGTGCCCGCGGGCGAGATCTGGGGCGGCATCCCGAGCCGCCCGCTGGCCGAGATGAAGCGGATCTGGGCCGGGGAAACCCAGCTCCCGGAGCTGATCAAGCGGGTCCGCGCGCTCGAGAAGCGCGTGCGCGAGATGGAAGAGCGGCGCGCGTGATCCATCCCACCGCGGTGATCGATCCTCGGGCGGAGCTGGCCTCCGACGTGCGGGTCGGTCCCTATTCCATCATCGGGCCCGAGGTGACGATCGGAGCGGGCGCGGAGATCGGCGCCCACGTGGTGCTGGAAGGCCGGGTTCGCGTGGGCGCCCGCGGCCGCGTCGGCCACGGGGCGATCATCGGCGGCGTGCCGCAGGACCTCAAGTTCCGGGAGGGCACGCCGGTGGGCGTCTCGCTGGGCGACGATTCGGTGTTGCGCGAGTACGTGACCATCCACCGCGCCACCCACGAAGGGCACGACACCACGGTGGGCCGCCACTGCCTCATCATGGCCTCGAGCCACGTGGCCCACGACTGCGTGCTCGGCGACCACGTCATCGTCATCAACTTCGCGGGGCTGACCGGGCACGTCATCGTCGAGGACCGCGTGACGATCGGCGGCCTCACCGGCATCCATCCGTTCAGCCGCATCGGCACCTACGCCTACATCGGCGGCTGCTCCAAGATCACCCAGGACGTCCCGCCCTTCGTCATCGCGGACGGAGCGCCCGCGGTCGCGCGCTCCGTGAACGTGGTGGGCATGCGCCGCGGCGGGATCGACGCCGCCTCGCGGCGGCAGGTGCAGACCGCGTTCCGCCTGCTCTATCGCTCGGGCGTGGCGCCCGGCTCCGCGGTCAAGCGGGTGCGGGCGGAGCTCGGCCACCATCCCCTGGTCGCGCGGCTCGTGCAGTTCGTGGAGACGTCCAAGCGGGGGGTGATCCCCGGCCCGGGTCGGGGCGGCCGCGATCACGCGGAAGTGGTGGAAGAGGGGATCTCGTGAGCCAGGCCGCCGAGCCCAAGATCCGCGGCGCGGTGGTCGGCGCCGGGCACATGGGCCAGTACCACATCCTGGCCCTGGCCGAGATCTGGGGCGTGGAGCTCGTCGGGGTGGTGGACGCCGACTTCGCCAAGGCACAGCGGATCGCGGCCCCCTACGGCGCGCGCGCCCACCGCGATCACCGCGAGCTGGCCGGGCAGATCGACTTCGCGACGGTGGCGGTGCCCACCGAGCAGCACTTCGCGGTCGCCCGCGACCTGCTCGAGGCGGGCGCCCACGTGCTCGTCGAAAAGCCCATGACCGCCACCCTCGAGGAGGCCAAGGAGCTGTTCCGGATCGCCCGCGAGCAGAACCGCGTGCTCCACGTGGGCCACGTCGAGCGCTTCAACGGAGCGGTGCAGGAGCTCCGCAAGATCGTGGAGCGGCCCATCCTGATCGAATCGCGCCGCCTCGGCCCCTTCGTGCCGCGCGTGCAGAACGACTCGGTGGTGATGGACCTGATGATCCACGACATCGACATCGTGCTGGGCCTCGTGGACGGCGAGCCGCGCAAGATCACCGCGGTCGGCTCCTCGGTGCAGTCGCAGGTCACCGACGTGGCCACCGTGCAGATCGTCTTCGACTCGGGGGCGATGGCCACCATCACCGCGAGCCGCGCCACCGAGGAGAAGATCCGCACGCTGGCCATCACCCAGCCGGATGCCTACATCCTGCTCGACTACTCGCACCAGGACATCCAGATCTACCGGCGCGCCGCGCAGGAATACACGCTCAACCGCGAGTCCATCCGCTACCGCCAGGCCTCCTTCGTGGAGCACCTGCTGGTGCACAAGGACAACCCCCTGAAGCTGGAGATCCGCCATCTGATCTCGGCCGCGCGGGCCGCCGACGGCGGCGGGCACGTGGAGCTGCCCGAGGCGGACGACCTCAAGTCGCTGGCCGTCGCGCTGGAGATCGAGCGGATGATCCGCGAGGGCCGGGGCGAGATCGCCTGGCCGAAGGATCTTCCGTGGAGCGTACCCTCGGCCTGATGGCCGGGGCCGGGATCCTGCCCGGCCGCGCCGCGGCGGAGGCCAGGCGACGGGGGTGGCGCGTCGCCGCGTTCGCCTTCGAAGACGCGCCCGGGCTGGCCGAGGTCGCCGACGTCTTCATCCCCTCCACCATCACCGACATCCAGGCGGTGCTCGTCGGCCTCGCCGCCCATCGCGCGCAGGCCGCCGTCTTCGTCGGCAAGTTCTGGAAGTCGAGTGCCTTCTCGAAGTACGACCAGGCCGACGCGGCCGGCCTCGGCCTCGCCCAGGGCGGCCTCTCGGACGCGGCGCTCTCCCAGATGGTGGTCGCGACGCTCGCGGGCATGAGCATCGAGGTGCTCGACCAGCGGGACTTCCTCGCCCCGTGGCTCCTGCCCGCGGGCACGCTCGGCGCGCGCGCGCCGGTGGCCGCCGAGTGGGACGAGATCCGCGCAGGCTTTCGCCTGGCGGGCCGGCTCGCCGCCGACGGGGTCGGCCAGACGGTGGTGCGGGCCCGCGGCGTGACGGTGGCGCTGGAGGCCGCCGAGGGAACCGACGAGACGATCCGAAGAGGTGGGCGACTCGCGGGCCCCGGCGCGGTGGTGGTGAAGGCGGTGGCGACCTCCCACGACTACCGCTTCGACATCCCCACCATCGGCGCGGCCACGCTCGAGGCGATGCGCGAGGGCGGCGCCACTGCGCTGGCCGTCCCGGCCGGCCGCGTGCTGCTCCTCGATCGCGACGAGGTGGTACGGCTCGCCGACCAGGCGGGCATCACGGTGGTGAGCGTCGATGACGCCGGCTGAGCCGTCCGCGGATCGCGCGGCGATCATGCTCTCGGCGGGGGAGGCCTCCGGCGATCTCCACGGCGGCATGCTCTGCCGGGCGCTCCGCGAGCTCTCGCCCGGCCTCCAGCTCGTCGGCATGGGCGGCGGCCACATGGCGGCGGCGGGCATGGAGGTGATCGTGGATCCCACCGGGCAGGCCGCGGTGGGCACCAGCGAGGCGGTGGGGCGCGTCCCGGCGCTCTACCGCGCGTACCGCGCGATGGGGCGCCGGCTCCTGGCCGACCGTCCGCGCGCCCTCGTGCTCATCGACTTCCCGGAGTTCAACCTGCGCCTCGCCCGCCGCGCGCGGCGCGCCGGGGTGCCGGTGGTGTACTTCATTCCGCCCCAGCTCTGGGCGTGGCGCGCCGGCCGCGTCCGCCAGATGGCCCGGCGCGTGAAGCGCGTGCTCGCCGTCTTCCCGTTCGAGCCCCCGCTCTACGAGCGCGCCCATGTGCCGGTGACCTTCGTCGGCCATCCGCTGCTGGATGTGCTCCCGCTCGATCTCACGCGTGACGAAGCCCGCCGGCGGCTCGACGTCGATCCCGGCCACGCGCTGATCGGTCTCCTGCCGGGCAGCCGCCCCGGCGAGATCGAGCGCCTGCTGCCCTCGATGCTGGACGCGGCCCGGCGCCTCGCCGCCGACGACGGGCGGCGCCGCTTCGTGCTCGGCCTCGCGCCCACCGTGGCGCGCGAGCAGGTGGCGACGCTCATGAGCGCGGCCGGACCCGGGATCCCGCCCATCGAGCTGGTGAGCGGGCGCACCTACGAGGTCATGGCCGCGGCCGACACGCTGCTCATCGCCTCCGGCACCGCCACGCTCGAGGCGGCGCTGCTCGGCGCGCCGATGGTCATCTGCTACCGCGTCTCGCGCCTCACCGAGCTGATCGCCCGCGCCCTGACGCGCGTGCAGTGGATCGGCCTGCCCAACCTGGTGTCGGGGCGCGTGGTCGTCCCCGAGCTGATCCAGGGCGAGGTGACCGGCGCGCGCCTGGCCCAGGAAGCCGCGCGCCTGCTGGACGACCCGGTGGCGGCCACCGCCCAGCGGGCGGCCTTCAAGGACCTGCGGGCGCGCCTCGGCGAGCCGGGCGTCGGCCTTCGTGCCGCGCGCGCCGTGCTCGACACGGCGCGGGTCGGATGAAGATCCCGGGTGCGCTCGCGCTCGCCGCCGGCCCCGTCCTCGGCGTGATCGCCCTGCGGATGCTCGCGGGTACCCTGCGCGTTCAGCGCGAGGAGGCGGCGATCGCGCCGCTCTGGGCCGCGCGCGCGCCCCTGATCTACGCGCTCTGGCACAGCCGCCTCCTGCTCCTGCCCTGTCTCTACGGCCGGCGCGGCGCCCACACGCTCACGAGTCGGTCGCGGGACGGCGAGATCGTGGCGCGCTGGATCCGCCGCTTCGGCCTCGTGCCGGTGCGCGGCTCCTCCTCGCGCGGCGGCGGGGAAGCCCTGCGCGCGCTCACCCGCGCCCTGCGCGACGGACACGAGGTGGTGGTCGTCCCCGACGGCCCGCGGGGCCCGCGCGAGGTGCTCAAGCCCGGCGTGATCGCGCTGGCGCGGCTCTCCGGCGCGCCCATCGTGCCGGTAGCGGTGGGCGCCGCCCGCGAGTGGCGACTGCACTCCTGGGACGAGTTCCGGATCCCGCGGCCATTCGCCCGCTGCGTGGTGCGCTTCGGCGAGCCGATCCACGTCGCGCGCGCCGCCGGCCCCGAAGCCGACGAAGCGGCCCGCAAGGACGTGGAAGCCGCGCTCCGCGGTCTGAGCTGGCAGGTGGACGAGGAGGCGCGCCGCTGATGTACGCGCTCTACTCCGCGGTGCTCGGGGTCGGGCTCCTCGCGTACCTGCCGGCCTTCCTGGCCCGGCGCCGCCGGGCGGGCTACGGCCGGGACCTCGCCCAGCGTCTCGGGCGGCTCGGCGACGGACTGCCTTCCGAGCCGCGCTGCTGGATCCACGCGGTCTCGGTGGGCGAGTCGGCGGCGGCGGTGCCCCTCGTCGAGGGGATCCGCCATCGCTGGCCGGAGCTCGGCATCGTGGTCAGCACGATCACGCCCACCGGCGCGCGCATCGTGGGCGAGCGCCTCGCCGGCACCGCCACCCATCGCTACTTCCCGATCGATCTCCCGGGTCCGGTGCGGCGCGCGCTCGACGCTGCGCGCCCGCGCTTCTTCATCGCGATCGAGACCGAGCTCTGGCCCAACTTCCTGCGCGCGCTCGCGCGGCGCCGGATCCCGGCCATGATCGCCAACGGCCGCATCTCCGACCGGTCGTTCCGCCGCTACCGGTGGGTCCGCGGGCTGATGCGGCGCGTGCTCGCGAACGTCTCCGTCTTCGCGATGCAGACCGAGGAGGACGCGCGGCGGATCATCGCGCTCGGCGCGCCGCCCGCGCGCGTGGTGGTGACCGGAAACCTGAAGAGCGACCTGGTGCCGGAGGCGGCCGGCGATGACGCCGCCGCCTGGCGCGAGCGGCTACGCCTCGACGCGGACGCGCGGCTCTGGATCGCGGGCAGCACGCACCGCGGCGAGGAAGCGATCGTCCTCGACGCGTTCCTGCGCGCGCGGACGCGCTGCCCGGATCTGGCCCTGCTGCTGGCGCCCCGCCACCCGGAGCGCGCCGGCGAGGTCGAGGAGCTGATCCGCGAGCGCGGCCTGGTCGCGGCCCGGCGCAGCCGCCTCCCCGCGGACGCCGCGCCCGGCGCGGTCGTGATCCTCGACACCGTGGGCGAGCTGGCCGCCCTCTACGCGCTCGCCGAGGTCGTCTTCGTCGGCGGCAGCCTCGTGCCGATCGGCGGGCACAACGTGCTGGAGCCGGCGATGCGCGGCAAGCCGGTGCTCGTGGGCCCGCACATGAGCAACTTCCGCGAGGGCGCGGAGCTGCTGCAGCGCAGCGGGGGCGGGCTCCTCGTGAAGGACGGCCCCGAGCTCGAGCGCGAGCTCGCGCGCCTGCTGGAAGATCGCGATCTCGCCGCGGCGCATGGGCGAGGCCGCCCGCCAGGCCTTCGCGGGACGGCAGGGCGCGGTGAGTGCCACGCTCGACCTGGTGGGCCGTCACCTGTGGCCGCGGGCTCAGGGCATCGCGCCTTGACGACCCCGCGCCGGGCGCCCGAGGTGCTGCTGCGCCGGTACTGGGACGATCCGGACACGCCGGTGGTGACGGTCGGCCTCTCCGCGCTCAGCCTGGGCTACCGCGGCGCGCTCCGCGCTCCGCGACCTGGCCTATCGCTTCAGGATCCTGCGCACCGGGCGGCTGCCCTGCGCGGTCGTCTCGGTCGGCAATCTCACGCTGGGCGGCAGCGGCAAGACCCCGACGGTGGAGCTGGTGGTGCGCACCCTGCGCGAGCTGGGCGCGGTGCCCGCGGTGGTGAGCCGCGGCTACGGGCGCGTCACCCGTGGCGTGCACGTCGTGGCGGACCGGGAGGGCGTGCGGGCCGACGCGCGCACCGCCGGCGACGAGCCGCTGCTGCTCGCCGAGCGACTGCCCGGCGTCGCGGTGGTGGTGGGCGAGAATCGCTACGAGGCCGGCCGGGTCGCGGTCGAGCGGCTCGGGGCGACCGCCCTCGTGCTCGACGACGGCTTCCAGCACCGGACGCTCGCGAAGGACCTGGAGATCCTCGTGGTGCAGGGCCGCGCGCCGTGGGGCAATGCCCGTGTCTTTCCCCGCGGCATGCTCCGCGAGCCGCTCGCCGGGCTGGCCCGCGCCCACGCGATCGTGGTGACCAATCCCGCGGGCCCCGGGCCGGTGGAGGCGGTGACCGCGATGGTGCGGCGCTTCAATCCCACCGCGGCGGTGCTGGCCGCCAGCTACCACCACCAGGACGCCCTCGAGACGCAGAGCGGCCGGCGGGTCCCGGTGGCGGAGCTGGCGGGCCGGCGACTCATGGCCTTCGCGGGGCTCGGCTCGCCCCAGGGCTTCGCCGACACGCTCGACGCCGCGGGAATCCAGCGCGTGGCCTTCGCCGAGTTCCCCGATCACCACTGGTTCACGCCCGGCGATCTGCGGGAGCTCGTGCAGGATGCCCGCGCGGCCGGGGCCGAGGGCCTCATCACGACCGAGAAGGACTGGGTGCGGCTCCGCGATCTGCCGCCGTCCCCGCTGCCGCTCTGGGTGCTGCCGGTGCGGCTCGTGCTCGAATCGGGACAGGATCACTGGTCGCGGCTGCTCGCGGGCGTGCTGTCCGCCGCGCCGCTGGGCCGTCCCTGCTCATGAGCGCGGCGATCGTCGTCCGCACTCCGAACTGGCTGGGCGACACCGTGATGGCGCTCCCCACGCTGGCCGCGCTCCGCGCCGCCGAGCCGGGCGCGCGCATCACCCTCGTCGGGCGCTGGGCCCCGCTGCTGGCCGGGCAGGGGGTCGCCGATGTCGTCCTGTCCTACCCGAAGCCGCTCGCGGCGCGGCGACGCCTGGCGCGGGCGCTCGCGGCCGAGCGCGCCGACGTGGCGGTGCTCCTGCCGAGCTCCATCGAGTCGGCCCTGGCGGCCTGGCGCTGGCGCGCGGCGCGCCGCGTGGGCTACGCCACCGACGGGCGCGCGGCGTTCCTCACCGACGCGCTGCCGCTGCCCGCCCCGCGCCTGCACCAGGTGGACGAGTACGCGGCGCTGCTGGCGCCGCTCGGCGTGAACGATGTCGCCGCGGCGCCGGCATGGACGCTGCGACGAGATGACGCGATGGACGCCGAGATCGCGCGGCTCCTGGTCGAGGCCGGGCGTCGCGGCCGACGCGCGCCTCGTCGGCCTCCATCTGGGCGCGGCCTTCGGCAGCTCGAAGCTCTGGCCCGCGGAGGCCTTCGGGCGCCTCGCGCAACGGCTCGCCGCGGCCGGGCTCACGCCGGTCCTGCTGGGCACCGGCGACGACACGGACACCGTCGCCGCGGTCACCCTCGCGGCCGGCGGGCCGATCGCGTCGCTCGTCGGGCGCGACCGGCCCGCGCTGCTGCCGCGCCTGCTCGCGCGCCTGCGCTGCCTCGTGAGCGGCGACACCGGCGTCGCGCACCTGGCCGCCGCGATGGACGTGGCCACCGTCACGCTCTTCGGACCGACCGATCGCCGGCTCACCGCCCCCCGCGGCCGCCACAGCCGGACCCTCGATCGCGCGGCGCCGTGCGCGCCGTGCTTTCTCCCGCGCTGTCCCATCGACCATGTCTGCCTCACCCGGATCGAGCCGGACGAGGTGCTGCACGAGGTCAGGCAGGCCGTGGCGTGAAGACGGTCCTGCACACGGAAGCCTCGCCGGGCCTGGGCGGCCAGGAGGTGCGCACGCTCAACGAGGCGCGCTGGACGGTGGAGCGGGGGTGGCGCGTGCTGGTGGCCGGCCAGCCCGACGGGCGCCTGCTGGAGCGGGCGCGCGCCGCCGGCCTCGAGACCGCGCCGATCCGCATGACCGGTCCCGTGGATCTGCGCGCGCTCGTCGGCCTGGTGCGGCTGATCCGGCGCGAGCGGGTGAGCCTGGTGCACACGCACAGCTCCATCGACGCCTGGCTCGGCGGCATGGCCGCCCGGCTCTGCCGCGTGCCGGTGGTGCGCACCCGGCACGTCTCGATCGCCATCCGCCGCGGCTTCAACCCGGTCTATCGCTGGCTCGCCGACCGCGTGATCACGAGCGGGGAGGCCATCCGCCGACTGGTCGTGGAGGTGGGCGTGCCGCCCGGGCGGGTCATCGCGATCCCGGCCGGCGTGAACCTCGAGTCCTTCCCGTTCGGCGCCCGCGCGCCGGAGACCGCGCGCGAGCTCGGCCTGGGCCACCCGGTCATCGGCTCGGTCGCGATGTTCCGAGGGTCCAAGGGCCACCCGCAGCTCCTCCAGGCCTTCGCGATGGTGCGCGAGAAGCGGCCCGGCGCCACGCTCCTCCTGGTCGGCGACGGGATCCGGCGCAACTGGGTCGAGCAGCTCGCGCGCGAGGCGAAGCTCTCGGACGCGGTCGTCTTCACCGGCTTCCGCCCCGACGTGCCGGCCCTGCTCGCCACCATGGACTGCTTCGCCCAGGCGTCCACGCGCACCGAGGGCGTGCCGCAGGCCCTGCTGCAGGCGTTCGCCACCGGTGTGCCGGTGGTGGCGAGCCGGATCGGCGGCATTCCCGAGGTGGTGGCCGACGGCCTGACGGGACTGCTCGTCGAGAGCGAATCGGTCGAGGGGCTCGCGGCCGGGATCGAGCGCGTGCTGGACGACCCCGAAGCGGCGGCGCAGCGGGCCCGCGCGGCGCGCGCCCTCGTGGAGGCGCGCTTCTCGCACACCCACGCGATCGACCGCCTGCTCGCCGTCTACGACGAGCTGCTCGCATGAGCCCGGGCCGGCCGCTGACCGTGCTGCACCTCGTGGCCAATCGCTGGTGGACGGGCAGCGCCGAGCCGGTGATCCGCCTGCTCACCGGGCTCCGGGGACGCGGGCACCGCGTCCTGCTCGGGCTCATCGCGGGCGACCGCTTCGAGCAGAAGGCGCGCGAGGCCGGCCTCGAGCCGCTGCCGGGGCTCTCCCTGGAAGTCCGGGGCAACCCGCTCCACGCGCTCGCGGATCTTCGCCGCGTGCGCGCCATCATGCGCGCCGAGGGCGTCGACGTGATCCACACGCACCACTCCCACGATCACTGGCTGGGCTGGCTGGCGCGGGGCCGCGGGCCGGCCGCGCTCGTCCGCACGTTCCACAATGCCCGCGCGGTGCGCCTCGACTGGCCGTCCACCACGCTCTACCGGCGCACCGACGCGCTGCTCACGGTGAGCCGGGAGATCGAGGCGCGCGGCCGGCGCGCGGGCATTCCCGCCGGCCGCCTCGCGCGAGTGGACGGCGTGGTGGACCTCGCGCGATTCGAGACCGGCGACGGCGGTGCCGCCATCCGCAAGGAGTTCGACCTGGGCGGCGCGCCGGTGCTGGGCTGCGTGGCCCGCCTCGCGCCGCGCCGCGGCCACGAGCTGCTGATCCGCGGCTTCCGGCTGCTGCTCGCGGAATACCCGGGCGCCCGGCTCCTCCTGGTCGGCAAGGGGGAGGCGCGGGCGGGCCTCGAGGCCCTGGTCGGCGAGCTCGGCCTGACGCGCGAGGTCCTCTTCACCGGCTATCGCGACGTGGATCTGCCCGGCGTCCTCCAGGCGCTCGACGCCTTCGCGCTGCTGGGCGCGGGCTCCGACGAATCCTGCCGGGCCGCGCTGGAGGCCATGGCGGCCGGGCGACCGGTGGTCGGCCGCCGCGTGGGCGCGCTGCCCGAGACCGTGGTGCACGGCGTGACCGGACTGCTGGTGGACGACGACCGGCCTGAATCGGTGGCCGCCGCGCTCCGCGCGCTGATCGCGGAGCCGGAGCGGGCGGCGGCGATGGGGCGCGCGGGGCGAGAGCGGGCGCGGGCGCTTTACGGGTCGGAGGCGCACGCGGCGCGCGTGGAGTCGGTGTACGAGAGCGCGCTTCGGTCGCGGAAGACGCGATGAGCTCCTGCGGATACTCGTCTAGTTCTTTGAGCTCTATCGATGCGGGGGCCAGAAATGGCCCCCGCACTCCCCCAGTGCCGCGGACAACCGTGCGCAGGCGACCGCGTCCGTGACTCAGGCATATCGTGTCGTGTCGGGGGTGGTCTTCGGATGCGTACTGGGCGGCGCGGGCGGTGGTGGAGCTCGAGCGGGCGGGGCACGACGTGACGCTCGTCTGCAAGAAGAGCAGCCAGGTCCGCGTCATGCGGCGCGCGAAGGAGGCGGGCATCGAGCGGCTCGAGACGCTGCACCTCTCGAGCGGGGTCTCGCCGATCATGGACGTGCGCGACGTGCGCCAGCTCGTCGCGTGGCTGCCCGAGACGCAGGTGTTCCACGTCCATCGCGGCAAGGAGCACTGGCTGGCCGCGCTCGCCAACCGGATGTCGAGCCCCCGCCGGGCCATCGTGCGCACGCGGCACATCGTGCAGCCCATCCGGCCGCACGCGCTGAACCGCTGGCTCTATGGCTCCGCGACCGACCTCATCGTCACCGTCACCGACGCGATCCGCCGCCAGATCGTCGCGAGCGGGCTGGCCCCGGAGGACCGGGTGGTGGCGCTGCCGGGCGGCGTGGACGCCGAGCGCTATCGCCCGGACGTGCCGCCGGCGCACGGCCTCGACGCGCGCGGGCTGCTGAAGGTGTCGCCGGACGTCCCGCTGATCGGCCTGGTCGGGGGCTTCCGGGTCATGAAGGGGCACGAGACCGTGGTGGCGGCGGCGGCCCGCCTCGCCGCCACCGGGCTGCCGTTCCACCTGGTCTTCATCGGGCAGGGACCGTTCGCCGAGCGCGTGCGCGGGCTCGTGCACGCGGCCGGGCTCGCCGACCGCGTCTCCCTGGTCGGCTTCGTGGACGAGCTGCCCATGGTGATGGCGGCGCTCGACGTGGCGCTCTACGCGGCGCTCGAGTCCGACGGCATGTCGCGCGTGCTCTGGGAGTACCTGGCCGCGGCCGTGCCGGTCGTGGCGACCCGCGTGGGCGTGGTGCCCGAGGTGCTGGAAGACGACGTCACCGCGCTGCTGGTGCCGGCCGGAGAATCCGTGCCCCTCGCGGCGGCCATCGAGCGCCTCCTGCGCGACGCGGCCCTCCGCCGGCGCCTGGGCGCGGCCGGCGCCGAGCTGGTGCGCGAGCGCTTCTCGGGCGCCCGGCTCGCCGAGCGCCTGACCGCCCTCTACCTGTCGCTCGCGGTGGACTCGGCGCGGCCGGCGCGGTGAAGGTCTCGATCCTCTGCTTCGACGTCTCGGACAACGCGATGGGGCGCGCGTGGCTGCTCGCGCGGCTGCTGGAGCCGGTCGGGGCGGTGGAGATCATCGGGCCGCGCTTCGGCGCGACCGTCTGGGAGCCCGTGGCGGACGAGCAGGTGCCGGTGCGATCGGTCCCGGGCGGGCGGCTCCCAGGCTTCGCGGCGCGCCTGCCGGCCCTGCTCCGGATGGCCGACGGCGATCTGATCTACGCCTCCAAGCCCCGGCTGACCAGCGCCGGCGTCGGCTATCTCGCCCGCCTCGGGCGCCGCCGACCGCTGCTCCTCGACATCGACGACTGGGAGGTCGGCTTCTTCCTCCGAGGCGGCGTGTGGGGAACGATCGGGCGAGCGATGAATCTCTCCAATCCACGGGGCCTTACGTGGACGTGGCTGATGGAGCGGCTGAGGGGAATCGCCGACGGTGTCACCGTCGCCTCGCGCTTTCTCGAGCAGCGATTCGGCGGCGTCTTGATCCCGCATGTCCGGGACACCGACCGCTGGGCGCCGGGCCGCGCCGACCCGGGACCCGCGCGGGAGCGCCTCGGCGTGGACAAGGAGCGCGTCGTCATGTTCCTCGGGACCCCCCGGGGCTACAAGGGGGTGGAGGATCTGGCCGACGCCGTGGGTCGGCTCGGCCGGCCGGACGTCGTCCTGGCCCTGGTCGGCACGGCGCCGACATCGGATACCGGCCGCGCCCTGAGCGCCCGGCATCCGGGCATCCGCCTGGTCGGGCGGGTCCCCATCGCGCAGGTCCCGGGCTTCCTCTCCGCCGCCGACGTGGTCGTCGTCCCGCAGCGCGAGAGCAGCGACACGCGTGGCCAGGTGCCGGCGAAGCTCTTCGACGCCATGGCCCTGGGGCGGCCGATCGTCTCCACGCGGGTCTCCATGATCCCGGAGATCCTCGAGGGCTGCGGGGCGCTGGTCCCGCCGGGCGACGTGGCCGCGCTCGCCTCGGCCATCGGGCGCCTGCTCGACCGGCCCGACGAGGCGCGCGCGCTGGGGGAGGCGGCCCGGCGCCGGGCGGTGGACCGCTACAGCTTCGAGTCCGCGCGCCGCGCGCTCTTCCCCCTGGTCGAGCGGGCGCGCGGGATGGGGCGCTGATGCGCCTGGGCCTCATCTGCCGGCCGTTCTCCTTCCACGGCGGCGTCGAGACCGCGACCGCGGGCCTGCTCACCGCGCTCCGCCACGCCGGCCACGACGTCGAGCTGATCAGCACGCGCCGGCAGGCGTCGGTGCCCGGCCTCGTGGTGCGCCGCGTGCCGACGCTGCGCCATCCCTCCGTGCTCCGCCTGATCTCGTTCGTGGTGGCGGCGCGGGCCGCGGTGGCGCGGCACGGATACGACCTCGTGCAGAGTCACGAGCGCGCGCTCGGCCAGGATCTCTATCGCGCGGGCGAGGGCTGCCACGCCGCCTACCTCGAGGCGATGGGACGGAAGGTCTCGGGGCTCAACCCGTACCATCGTCTGGTCCTGGCGCTCGAGCGGCGCATCTTCCAGCTCCGCACCGCGCGCCACGTGGTGGCGATCTCGCGGCAGGGCAAGGAGGAGATCGAGCGGCGGTTCGGCACCGATCCGGCGCGGGTGACGCTCATCTACAACGGCGTCGACCTCGAGCGCTTCCATCCGGACAACCGAGGCCGCCACCGCCGCCCGACGCGCGATGCGCTGCGCATTCCCCAGGAGGCGTGGACCGTGCTCTTCGTGGGCTCGGGCTTCGAGCGCAAGGGCCTGGACCCGCTGCTCGAGGCCTTCGCGCGCGTGGCGGACGCGGAAAGCCGGCTGGTCGTGACCGGAAAGGGAGACGTGGCGCGCTACCAGAGCCTCGCCGCGAGCCTCGGCATCGCCGACCGCACGATCTGGACCGGACCGAAGGAGGAGGTGGAGCGGCTCTATGCCGCCGCCGACGCGGTCGCGCTGCCCGCGCGGTACGAGCCCTTCGGCAACGTGCATCTGGAAGCCCTCGCCTCCGGGCGTGCCGGTGCTCAGCAGCGCGCGGGCCGGCGGCTCCGAGATCGTGTGCCGCGGGGAGAACGGCTGGGTCGCCGCCGAGTCCGCCGTCGGGCCGATCGCCGAGGGGCTCGCCGCGCTCCGCGACGCGCCGGCGGGCGGCTGGGCCGCGCGCGCGCGGGCCTCCGTCGAGCGCTTCACCTACGCCGCGCAGGCCCAGGCGTTCACCGCCCTCTACGACCTCCTCCGCCGCTGATCGCCCGGCGCCCACCGAGGCGCACGCTCCAAACCCTCGATTTTCATTGATCAATCGGGGTCGCGGCCTTACACTGCGATTCAATGTCGAGCCATGCTGGGCTTGTGCGGCCCGCCGTGTTCATGGACCGCGACGGCTGCCTCACGGAGGAGGTGGGCTACGTCAACCACCCGAGTCGGATCCGCTTGCTGCCGCGCACCGCGGCGGCGGTCCGCCGGCTCAACCAGGCGGGGATCGCCGCGGTGATGGTCACGAACCAGGCGGGCGTCGCCCGCGGATACTTCTCCGAGGAGACGCTGCACGCGGCCAATCGCCGCATGGTGGGCGAGCTCGAGGCGGGCGGCGCGCGCCTCGACGGCCTCTACGTCTGCATGCACCACCCGCGCGAGGGCCAGCCGCCGTATCGCGCCGAGTGCGACTGCCGCAAGCCGCGCCCCGGACTCCTCACGCGCGCGGCCGCCGAGCTCGGCCTCGATCTGCGCGCCTCGGTGATGGTGGGCGACAAGCTCTCCGACGTGGCCGCCGGGCAGTCGGCGGGCGCCGCGGGCGTGCTGGTGCTCACCGGCTACGGGCGCGGGGAATGGGAGTACCGACCGCCCGGCGCTGCGATCAAGCCGGACCACGTGGCCGACGATCTGCTTGGCGCGGTGGACTGGGCGCTCGCCCGCGCCGCGGACACGGGGCGCTGACGTGTTCCCGGTGCAGCGGCTCAAGGACGCGGTCGCGCGGTTCCCCGGCAAGCGCATCGCGGTGGTCGGCGACCTCATCGCCGACGAGTACCTCTACGGCAAGCCCGCGCGCATCTCGCGCGAGGCGCCGGTCCTGATCCTGCGCTTCACCGACCGCGAGGTGCGGCTGGGCGGCGCGGCCAACGCGGCCCACAACGTGCACGCCCTCGGCGCCACCGTCCTGCCGGTGGGCCTGCTCGGCCAGGACGGCGCGGGCGCGGAGGTGCACGCGCTCTTCCACCAGGCGGGGATGAGCACGGACGGCATCTCGCGCGAGCCGGCGCGGCCCACGCCGGTGAAGACCCGCATCATGGCGGGCGGCTACGAGTCCACCCGGCAGCAGGTGGTGCGGCTCGACCGCGAGCCGGAGGGCGGCATCAGCGGCCCCGCGGAGGCGCGCCTGATCGAGCGGCTCCAGGCGGTCGGCGCGGACGCCGACGCGTTCCTCGTCTCGGACTACGGCTACGGCACGGTGACCCCGCGCGTCTACGAGACGGTGCTCGAGCTCGGCCGCGCGCGGCAGGTGCCGGTGACGGTGGACAGCCGCTACGAGCTGCCCCGCTTCAAGGGCGCCACCGCGGCCACCCCCAACGAGCCCGAGGTCGAGGACGCTCACCGGCCAGGAGCTGGGCGACGAGCCGTCCGTCGAGAAGGCGGGGCGCGCGGTGCTCGAGCGGCTCGACGCGCGCCTGCTCCTCGTCACCCGGGGCAGCCGCGGCATGGCCCTCTTCGAGCGCGAAGGGCCGGTCACGTTCATGCCGATCCACGGCAGCGACGAGATCGCGGACGTCACCGGCGCGGGCGACACGGTGATCAGCACGTTCACGGTGGGACTGGCCGCCCGCGCCACCGCCGGCGAGGCCGCGTGGCTCGCCAACGTGGCGGGTGGCGTCGTGGTCATGAAGCGGGGCACCGCCACCGTGACGGTGGCCGAGCTGCTGGCCGCGCTGGCGAGCGATGGCGGCCGTCCTCAGCGTTGACGAGGCGGGCCGCCTCGCGTCCGGCTGGCGCGCGGCGGGCAAGCGGCTGGTGCTCGCCAACGGCTGCTTCGATCTCCTCCACGTCGGCCACGTCCGCTATCTCCAGGCCGCCCGCGCGCTCGGCGACGCGCTCGTGGTCGGGCTCAACTCCGACGCCTCGGTGCGGCGGCTGAAGGGCCCCGGCCGCCCGGTGATGCCCGCCGCGGAGCGCGCGGAGCTGATCGCCGCGGTGAGCGGGGTGGACGCGGTGGTCGTCTTCGAGGAGGACAGCGCCGACGCGCTGATCGCGCGGCTCCGCCCCGACGTCCACGCCAAGGGCACCGACTACACCGAGCAGAACGTCCCCGAGCGCTCCACGGTGGAAGCGGTGGGCGCCAAGGTCGCCATCGCGGGCGACCCGAAGACCCACTCCACCAAGGACCTCATCAGCACCATCCTCACCCGCTTCGCCCAGAGCCCGCCGGTGAGACCCGAGCAACTGACGACGAAAGTCGCCATCGTCAAAGCTCTCGTCCCTCGGCGACGTCATCCACGCGATCCCGGTGGCGCGCGCGCTCCGCCGGGCGCGGCCCGGCATCCACCTCGCGTGGATCGTGGAGGCGCGCGAGTACGCCCTGCTGAAGGACCACCCGGACCTCGACACGGTGGTGCCGGTGGACACGCGGCTCTGGCGGCGGCTCATCCGGCGCCCGTCGGGCGTGCGCGAGGTGGTGGCCAAGGTCGGCCGGCTGCGCGGGCGCATCCGCGCGGCCCGCTTCGACGTCGCCATCGATCTGCAGGGCCTCATCAAGAGCGGGCTGCTCACCGCCTATACCGGCGCGCCGCTGCGCATCGGCTTCACCGCCGATCACTGCCGCGAGGGCCTGAACTGCCTCTTCACGAACCGGCGCGTGCGCCCGCCCGCCGAGGCGGTGCACGTGGTGGACCAGTACCTGTCCCTCCTCGGCCCGCTCGGCATCCCGCCGGGGCCGGTCGAGTTCCTCGTGCCGATCCCCGCGCGCGCGACCCTGCGCATGGACGACTTCCTGGGCGAGCAGGGCGTGAAGAGCCGCGACCTGCTGGTCGCGGTGAATCCCGGCGCGGGCCGCGCGAACAAGCAGTGGCCGGTCGCGCATTTCCGGCGCCTCGCGGACCGGCTCGGCCAGCGAGCCCAACGTGAAGGTCCTCCTCCTGTGGGGCCCCGACGAGATCCACATGGCGCGCCAGATCCGCGAGGGATCGAGCGCGCGCGCGATCCTCGCGCCGCCCACGGACCTGCACGAGCTGGCGGCCCTGCTGCGCCGCGCCTCGCTCATGGTGGCCAACGACACCGGGCCGCTGCACCTGGCCGCGGCGCTGGGCACGCCGAGCCTCGGCCTCTTCGGGCCGACGCGCGCGGAGCGCAACGGCCCCTACGGCCCGCACAGCCGCGGGCTCCAGAGCCCGGACGGCACGATGGCGGGTCTGGCGCCGGACATGGCGGTGGACGCGGCGCTGGCCATGCTCGCCCGTGCGGGAGGCCGCGCCGTGAGCCGGCTCTCGGTGACCATCATCGCGTGGAACGAGGAGGAGCGCCTGCGCGGCTGCCTCGAGAGCGTGGCCTGGGCGGACGAGATCGTGGTGGTGGACGCCGAGTCGGGCGACAAGACGGTGCAGATCGCGCACGAGTTCACCGACAAGGTCTCGGTGCGCCCGTGGCCCGGCTTCGCGGCCCAGAAGAACTTCGCCATCGACCAGGCGACCGGCGACTGGATCCTCTCGCTCGACGCCGACGAGCGGGTGACCCCCGAGCTGCGCGACCGCGTCCGCGCGATCCTCAAGGACGAGAGCGCGGCGGACGGCTACTCGATCCCGCGGCGGAACATCTTCTGGGGAGCGTGGGTGCGCCACGGCGGCCTCTATCCGGACTACCAGCTCCGGCTCTTCCGACGGAGCGCCGGGCGCTTCGTGGAGAACGCGGTCCACGAGTCGGTCACCGTGTCGGGGCGGGTGGAAGCGCTCGCCGAGCCGATGCTGCACCACTCGTACCGCGACCTCGAGGACTTCGTCCGCCGCTCCAATCGCTACTCGACCCTCTCCGCGCAGGACTGGATCCGGCGGGGCCGGCGGGTCGGGCTCATGGGGCTCGTGACTCGGCCCCTCGGCCGCTTCTTTTCCATGTACATTGTTCACCGAGGCTTCCTGGACGGCTGGCGGGGGTTCGTCCTCGCCGTCCTCTACGCCGAGTACGTCTTCCTGCGCATGGCCAAGGTATGGGAGACCCGGCGGGGCCGGAAGCCCGGAGAGGGTGACTAGAGCGTCATGACCGGATCGCGGGAACGCGTGCTGTCGGGGATGCGGCCGACCGGCCAGCTCCACCTCGGCAACTACCTGGGGGCGCTCGAGAACTGGGTGAAGCTCCAGGATAATTTCGAGTGCTTCTACTTCGTCGCCAACTGGCACGTGCTCACCACGAATCCGGGCGGCATCGCCGAGGTCCCTCGGGACACGATCGAGATGGGCGCCGACTGGCTCGGGGCCGGGCTCGATCCCGAGAAGTCCACGCTCTTCATCCAGTCCCTGGTGCCGGAGCACGCCGAGCTGCACCTGCTCTTCTCCATGGCCGTCCCGGTGACCTGGCTCGAGCGGGTCCCGACCTACAAGGAGATGGTGGAGCAGCTCGGCATCGAATCGCCCTCCTACGGCCTGCTCGGCTACCCGCTGCTCCAGTCCGCGGATATCCTGATGTACAAGGCCCAGTGGGTCCCGGTGGGCGCCGACCAGGTGCCGCACATCGAGCTGACCCGCGAGGTGGCGCGCCGATTCAACCACACGTGGAAATCCGTGTTCCCGGAGCCGCAGGCCAAGCTGACCCAGATCCCGAAGGTGCCGGGCACGGACGGGCGGAAGATGTCGAAGTCCTACGGCAACGCCATCTATCTGTCCGACACCACCGAGGAGATCACGGCCAAGATCAAGCCGATGGTCACGGATCCCGCGCGCAAACGCCGCTCCGATCCCGGGAACCCGGACATCTGCCCGGTCTTCGATCTGCACCGGATCTTCACGCCCGACGCGGACCGCGAGGCCTGCGCGACGGGCTGCCGCACCGCCGGCATCGGCTGCCTCGACTGCAAGGGCGTGCTGCTCAAGCACATGCTGCCGCCGCTGGCCGAGATCCGGGAGCGCCGCCAGCGCTTCGTCGAGAAGCCCCAGGCGATCGTCGAGATCCTGCACGAAGGCTCCAAGCGCGCCCGCCGCGTCGCCCAGCAAACCATGGAAGAAGTCCACGACGCGGTACGGCTAGAACCATGACGATGGTCAGCGCCGGAACGAAGGTCCGCCGACAGACGCAATGCCGGCGTGTTTCTCCGGTTGCCCGCGGACCGGGGGGTTGCGCGCGTGTTTCGCCGGTTGTCCGCGGACCGGGGGAGTGCGGGCGTGTTTCGCCGGTTGTCCGCGGACTGGGGGAGTGCGGGGGCCATTTCTGGGCCCCCGCATTGGATAGATGAGCGCGCCCGACACGACCACCCAAGGAGCCGTCCAGGACTCCGGCATCACCGTCCGCGTCGAGTCCTTTGTCGGCCCGCTGGATCTGCTGCTCCATCTCTGCCGCACCAACGAGATGGATCTCTCAAAGCTCTCGCTGCGCACGATCACCGATCAGTATCTGACCCACCTCGAGGCGGTGCGCTTCCAGGATCTGGAGACCGCCGGCTCCTTCATGGTCATGGCCGCGACCCTGATCTACCTCAAGTCCAAGCTCCTGCTGCCCGCCAACCCGGACGACCCGGACGAGCTGCTGGACGACGAAGGGGAGATGCTCAAGCGCGAGCTGGAGGAGCGGCTGCGCGAGTACGCCCGGGTCAAGGCGTTCGGCACCTGGCTCTCCGAGCGCGAGGCGGAGCAAACCCTCATCTACGGCCGCACCACCGCCGAGCTGCCGCCGCCCGAGGACATCCCGCTCGAGGATCTCTCGGTGCACCTCCTGCAGCGCGCGATGCAGCGGCTCATCGAGGACCAGAAGCGCCGGGTGCCGCGGCAGGTGGAGCCCAACCCGCTCTCGGTGCTCGAGCGCATGAGCGAGATGGTCGAGCTGCTGCGCAGCACCTGGTCGCTGCTCTTCTCCTCGGTCGCGGGCCCCGAGCGCATCCGGGCCGAGTGGGTGGTGACGCTCCTGGCCCTGCTGGAGCTGGTCCGCCTGGGTGAGGCGCGGGCGCGCCAGGCCGAGCTCTTCGGCGAGATCGTCATCGAGCGGAACGCGGTCAGCGTGCGGGAGCCCGCGCGCGTGATCGAGGACCCGCCGGAGATCGAGGAACCACCGCAAGACGAACCACGACCAGAACCTGGGGAGTCCTTGAATGCCTGAGATCATCGACGTCGTCGAAGCGCTGCTCTTCGCCTCGGACACTCCGGTGGAGGCCTCCCGCATCCAGGAGGTGCTCGACCTCGAGTCGCCCGCGGTCGCCCGCGAGATCGTCGAGAGCCTGCGCGGCCGGCTGGACGCGGAAGGGCGCGCCCTGCAGGTGATGGAGGTGGGCGGCGGCTTCCGCCTGGTGACGCGCCCGGAGATCGCCCCCTGGCTCGTGAAGCTCGCCCGCAGCCGTACCCGCTCGCGCCTCTCGCGTCCCGTCGCTCGAGACGCTGGCCATCATCGGCTACCGGCAGCCGGTCTCGCGCCCCGAGGTGGACGCGATTCGCGGCGTCAACTCGGACGCGGTGCTGGAGAACCTGCTCGAGCGGCGCATGATCCGCATCGCGGGCCGCAAGGAATCGCCGGGCCGCCCGTTCCTCTACGAGACCACGCGCGAGTTCCTGGTCGCCTTCGGGCTCCGCGACCTCAACGACCTGCCGAAGGTGGAGGGCGAGCTGATCGTGCCCGAGCTCGCGGAGACCGCGGCCGCGCAGCTCACCGAGCCCGGGCCCGAGCACGAGGAGACCGCCGCTGCCGACGATCCGACTGAGCAAGATCCTGGCTCAGGCGGGGATCGCGTCACGGCGAGCAGCTGAAGGGCTGCTCGCGGACGGACGCGTCACCGTCAACGGTCGAGTCCGGCTCGAGCCGGGCGCCCAGGCGGACCCCGAGCAAGATCGCATCACGCTCGACGGCCGTCCGCTTCCCGGGCGCGCGCCGCTGCAGTATCTGCTGCTGCACAAGTTGCGCGGCTACGTGACGACTCGCCAGTGATCCGGCGGGGCGGCCGGTGGTGCTCGACCTGCTCCCGCCCGCCGCGCGCATCGTGTACCCGGTGGGACGCCTCGACATCGACGCGGAGGGGCTGCTCCTGCTCACCAATGACGGCGAGCTCGCCAACCGGCTGCTCCACCCGCGCTACGAGATCCCGCGCGTGTACGAAGTGGAGGTCCGCGGCCGCGTGGACCTGGCGGACCTGCCGCGCTGGCGTCGCGGCGTGGTGCTTCCCGACGGTCCCGCGGTGCCCAAGCGCGTCAGCCGCCTGTCGGTCGGGCCGCGGAGCACCCGGCTCAGCGTGACGTTCGCGGAAGGGCGCTACCGCGAGGTCAAGCGCTACTGCACCGCGCTGGGCCATCCGGTCGAGCGGCTCCGGCGCGTGCAGTTCGGCCCACTCCGCCTGGGGGACCTGGCCCCGGGCGCGCACCGCGTGCTGACACCGGTCGAGCTGAGGGCCCTTGAGAGCTTGCGTGGGGGGTAGGGTTCCGCTATAGTGCCTGGGGTTACGCGACCGACGTGCTTCAGGAGCCCCCGATGAACCTGGACGATTGGCGATCCAGGATCAATAGCCTCGACGAAGAGATCCTCAAACTCCTCAACCAGCGTGGTACCGCCGCCCTTCGGATCGGCGAGCTCAAGAGGCAGCAGGGTCTTCCGTACTACATTCCCGAGCGCGAAGCCCAGGTTCTCGATCGTCTCGTCGGATTGACCGGAGGTCCGCTCGCGGGCGACGCCATCCGCGCCATCTGGCGCGAGATCCTCTCCGCCTCGCTCGCGCTCGAGCACCCGCTGCCGGTCGCCTATCTCGGCCCCCCGGGCACCTTCACGCACCAGGCGGCGGTCCGCCGCTTCGGCTCCTCCGCGCAGCTTCTGGCCGTGCGCACGATCGCGGAGATCTTCGACGAGGTGGAGCGCGGCCGGGCCGAGTTCGGCGTGGTCCCGGTGGAGAACTCGACCGACGGCGCGGTCAACGTGACGCTCGACCGGCTCCTCGACTCCGACGTGACGATCACCGGCGAGATGACGCTCGACATCTCGCAGCACCTCATCACGCGCGCCGGCGAGCTCGGCGAGGTGAAGGTGGTGTGCTCGCATCCGCAGGGCCTCGCCCAGTGCCGCGGCTGGCTCGCGGCCCACATGCCGGAGGCGATCACCGAGGAGACGCCGTCCACCGCGGCCGCGGTGGAGCGGGCGCGCGACGACGCCACGGTGGCCGCCATCGCCTCCGACATCGCCGCGCAGGTGCACGGCGTGCCGATCCTCCGGCGGCGCATCGAGGACAACCCGGCGAACTCCACGCGCTTCCTCGTCATCGGACGGCAGCCCGTCGGGCCCACCGGGCGGGACAAGACGTCCATCCTCTTCTCGATGAAGAACGAGCCGGGCGTGCTCTACAGCATCCTGAAGCCGTTCGCGGCCCACCGGCTCAACCTGACCAAGATCGAGTCCCGACCCACAAAACGTCGCCCCTGGGAGTACGTCAACTTCGTGGACTTCGAGGGGCATAGCGAGACCGAAAACGTCCGGAACGTGCTGGCCGAGGTCCGGGAGCGCTGTCAGTTCCTCAAGATCCTCGGCTCGTACCCGGCCGCGTAAGGAGCATCCGAAATGAGTGCGTCCTGGGAATCACTGGCCAACGATCACATCCTGGGCATCGCGCCCTACGAGCCCGGCAAGCCGATCGAGGAGCTCGAGCGCGAGCTCGGCATCAGCGACGTCATCAAGCTCGCCTCCAACGAGAACCCGCTGGCCCCCTCGGACCGGGTGATGAAGGCGATGCAGGCGGCGCTCACCCACATCAACCGCTATCCGGACGGCAGCGGCTACTACCTGCGCCAGGCCATCGCGCGACGGCACGGGCTCTCCTCCGATCACGTCATCCTCGGCAACGGGTCCAACGACCTGATCGAGCTGATGGTGCGCGCGTTCCTGCGGCCCGGGGAGGAGGCGGTGATCCCGCATCCCTCCTTCGTGGTCTACCCGATGATCGTGCAGGCGGTGGGCGGGATCCGGGTGGTGGTGACGCTCAAGGACCAGCGCCTCGACCTGGAGGCGATGGCCCGCGCGATCACCCCGATGACCAAGATGGTGTTCATCGCGAACCCGAACAACCCGACCGCCACCATCGTGACCGCCGACGAGGTCGAGCACTTCATGGCGCGGGTGCCCGACAAGGTCATCGTCGTCTTCGACGAGGCCTACGTCGAGTTCGCCCAGGGGCCCGACTTCCCGGACTCGCTCGCCTACCTCAAGCAGGGGAAGAAGGTCGCCTCGCTGCGCACCTTCTCCAAGGCGGCGAGCCTGGCCGGCCTGCGGGTGGGCTACGGGGTGGCCGATCCCGACTGCATCTCGCTGCTCAACCGCATCCGCCAGCCCTTCAACGTGAACTCGGTGGCCCAGGCCGCCGCGCTCGCCGCGATGGAGGACGACTCCCACGTGGTGGAGTGCCTGCGGATGATCGAGGCGGGGCGCGCCTTCCTCTCCGACGAGTTCACCGGGTTGAAGCTCAAGTTCGCGCCCTCGCGCGCCAACTTCATCCTGGTGGACGTGGGCCGCAGCGCCAGCGAGGTCTTCCACTGGCTGCTCAAGGAAGGCGTGATCGTGCGGCCCATGACCAGCTTCGGGATGGAGAGCGCGCTGCGCGTCACCATCGGCACCCCCGAGGAGAACCGGCGGTTCGTGAAGGCGCTCAAGAAGGTCCTCGCGGGGGCCAAGAGCGCGTGATCCGACGCCTCAGTCTGGTCGGTCTCGGGCTCCTGGGCGGATCGGTCGCGAAAGCCGCCCGGGCGCAGAAGCTGGCCGACGAGATCGTGGCGGTCGGCCGGGACCGGGCGCGACTCGAGCCCGCGCTCCAGGACGGCATGGTGGATCGCATCAGCACCAGCCTCGAGGAAGGCGTGGCGGGCGCCGACTTCTGCCTGCTCGCCACCCCGGTGGCCACGCTCACCGCGCTGCTGCCCGCGGTCTGGCACGCGTTGCCCGCGGAGGCGGTGCTCACCGACGTGGGCAGCACCAAGGCGGGCATCGTGGAAGCGGCGGAGGCCCTCGCGCGCGGCGGCCGGCCGCTCGCCTTCGTGGGCAGCCACCCGATGGCCGGCTCCGAGCAGAGCGGCTACGCGGTCTCGCGGCCGGATCTCTTCCAGGGCGCGACCGTGATCCTCACGCCCACCGAGCGCACCGATTCGCACGCGGTCAAGCGGGTGGGGGCCTTCTGGGAGGCGCTCGGGGCGCGGCTCGTGACGCTCGATCCGGTGACGCACGATCGCGCCACCGCCGCGGTCAGCCACCTGCCGCACCTGGTGGCCGACGCCCTGGTGGACGCGGTGGTGCGCATGGACCCGCGCTTCTTCGAGATCGCGGGGCGCGGCTTCAAGGACACCACCCGCATCGCGGCCTCCGATCCCCAGATGTGGCGCGAGATCTTCCAGGAGAACCGCGAGGGCCTCGCGGAGGCCCTCGGCGCCTTCCGCGCCGCGCTCGACGAGCTGGAGCGCCTGATCGACGCCGGGGACGCGGCCGCCATCGAGGCCGCGCTCGACCGCATCCGTCAGGTCCGAGAAGGCGTCTCGTGAAGGCCGGGCAGCGCGACATCGTGATCACCATCGACGGCCCCGCGGGCGCGGGCAAGTCCACGGTGGCCGCGGAGCTGGCCCGCCGGCTGGGCTTCACCCTGATCGACACCGGCGCGCTCTACCGCGGGCTCGCGTGGGCGGTGCAGGAGGCCGGGGTGGCGATCGAGGACGGTCCCGCGCTGGCCGCGGTGCTGGACCGGACGAGCGTGCGGCTCGACGGCGCGCGCGTCCTCGTGAACGGCCGGGACGTCAGCGCGGAGATCCGCACGCCCGCGATCAGCCGGCTCACGTCGCGGTTGACGACGCTGGGCGTGGTGAGAGATAAGATGACGCCCACCCAGCGGAGCCTGGCCGCGGCGGGCGGCGCCATCCTCGAGGGCCGCGACACGGGCAGCGTGGTGTGGCCGGAGGCCGAGGTGAAGTTCTATCTCGACGCCGATCTCGATACGCGCGCCCGCCGCCGCCGCGACGACCTCGTGGCGCGGGGGCTGGGCGGCGATCTGGAGACGGTGCGGGAGGACATCGCCCGGCGCGATCGCCAGGACATGGAGCGCGCGCTGGCCCCGCTGGTGAAGCCGGAGGGCGCGGTCGTGGTGGACACCACCGGCCACGGCATCACGGAGGTCGTGGACGGGTTGCTGCGGGTGATCGAGCAGGCGAGATGCTGTACGCGATCCTGAAGCCGATCGCGGTGGTGCTGATGCGCCTCCTGTTCCGGCTGGAGGCGGTGGGCCGGGAGCTCGTGCCCGCCACCGGCCCGGTGCTGATCGTGTCCAACCACGTGAGCGTGCTCGACCCACCGCTGGTGGGCGGCTCGGTGCCGCGGCCGGTCTACTTCATGGCCAAGGAGGAGCTGTTCCGCATCCCGCTCTTCGGGCGGCTGATCCGGTCGCTCAACGCGCGGCCGGTGCGCCGGGACGGCTCGGACATGCGGGCGCTGAAGGGCTCGCTGGCCCTGCTGCAGGAGGGCCGCGCGATCCTGGTATTTCCGGAAGGGACGCGGGGAGTGGAGGGAGAGCCGGTGCGCGCCGGCCGCCCCGGGGTGGGGATGCTGGCGGTGCTGAGCGGCGCGCCGGTGGTGCCGGTGTACGTGTCCGGCAGCGGCGCGGCCCTGCCGCGCGGGCGGGCGCTGCCCCGGCCCGGCAAGGTGCGGGTGACCTTCGGCCCCCCGCTGAGCTTCAAGCGAGAGGGCAAGAGAGCGGGTGACGAGGGACGCAAGGAGGCGTATCGTGAAGCGGCCCAGGAGATGATGCGCGCCATCGCGCAGCTCCGGGAGCAGCAAAGCAAGACCTGAAGCACGGAGTAGATAGATAGATCCAAGGAGAGGTGGAGTCATGGACAGCGACAACAAGAAGTCGAAAACCCTCGTGGGCGAAGCGAAGGAGGTTGGCGATGCCTCCGAGGAGAGCATGGAGTACTGGTTCAACCGCGGCGTCAGTGACGTCGAGGAAGGCGAGGTAGTTCGCGGCCGCGTGGTCGAGGTGCGCGACAGCGAGGTGCTCGTGGACATCGGCTACAAGAGCGAGGGCACGATCGCCATCGAGGAGTTCCGGCACGCGGGCGTGCTGCCCAAGGTCGGCGAGGAGATCGAGGTCTACCTCGAGTCCAAGGAGGACAACGAAGGGCTGATCGTCCTCTCCAAGGACAAGGCGGACAAGATCAAGGTCTGGGACCAGATCTCGAAGGCCCACGACAGCGGCACCCCGGTCGAAGGCCGGGTCGCCGAGGTGGTCAAGGGCGGCCTCGCGGTGGACGTGGGCGTGCGGGCGTTCCTGCCCGGCTCCCAGGTGGACCTGCGGCCGGTCAAGAACCTGGGCGCGATGGTCGGCCAGACCATCCGGGCCAAGGTCATCAAGCTCAACCGGCGCCGCGGCAACGTGGTCCTCTCGCGCCGGGCGATGCTCGAGGAGGAGCGCGAGGAGAAGAAGAAGCACACGCTCTCCGTGCTCTCCGAGGGCATGGTGCTGACCGGCACCGTGAAGAACCTGACCGACTACGGCGCCTTCATCGACCTGGGCGGCATCGACGGGCTCCTGCACGTCACCGACATGTCGTGGGGGCGGGTGGGGCACCCCTCCGAGATCTTCCAGATCGGCGATCAGGTCGAGGTGGTGGTGCTGCACTTCGACCGCGAGACCGGCCGGGTCTCGCTGGGCTACAAGCAGAAGTCGTCCGACCCGTGGGCCAACGTGGACGACCGCTACCCGGTCGGCGGCAAGGTCAACGGGCGCATCGTGAGCCTGACCAACTACGGCGCCTTCGTGGAGCTGGAGCCGGGCGTCGAAGGGCTCGTGCACGTCTCCGAGATGTCCTGGACGCGGCGGGTGCGGCATCCCTCGAAGCTCGTCAACGTGGGGGACACCGTCGAGGTCATGGTGCTCGAGGTCAACAAGGCCACCAAGCGGATCTCGCTCGGCATGAAGCAGGTGGAGACGGACCCCTGGGCCACCATCACCGAGCGCTACCAGCCCGGGATGCGGGTGCAGGGCAAGGTGCGCAACCTCACCGACTTCGGCGCCTTCGTGGAGCTGGAGCCCGGGGTGGACGGCCTGCTCCACATCTCGGACATGTCCTGGACCCGCAACATCGGGCACCCGTCCGAGGTGCTCAAGAAGGGCCAGCCCGTGGACACGCAGATCCTCAACGTGGACCGGGAGAACAAGCGCATCTCGCTCGGGCTCAAGCAGATCCAGCCCGATCCGTGGGACAGCGTGGCCTCGCGGTACCCGATGGGCTCGCGGGTCACCGGCAAGGTCGTGCGCCTCACCGACTTCGGCGCCTTCGTGGAGCTGGAGCCCGGGGTGGACGGCCTGCTTCACATCTCGCAGATGTCGAGCCGTCCCATCGCCACCCCCGCCGACATCCTCAACGTGGGCGACGAGCTGACCCTCATGGTGATCCGGGTGGATCCCAACGAGCGGCGGATCGGCCTCTCGCTGAAGGAGCTGGCCGCGGTCATCGAGGAGCCGGCGCAGACGGACGCCGGGCGAGGCCGGGGTCACAAGGGCCGCAAGCGTCGCGGTGGCGACGACTACGACGAGGAGGAGTAGGCCCGGGTGGCCTCACGCGGCCGGGTCGCCCTCATCGCGCTGGGGGCGGGGGTTGGAGTCCTCGTGCTGTTCGTCTTCACGGTCTGGCTGATCCTGACCGTGAGTGACGACGGCCTGCCCGGCGGGGCCAAGGTGGCCGTCGTGGAGGTCGAAGGCGTCATCGGGGTCGGGGCGGACCGGGGCCTCGACACCGAATCCATCATCCGCACGCTCGGCGAGTACCGCGACGACCCCTCGGTGCGCGCGGTGGTGCTCCGCATCGACAGCCCGGGCGGCGTGGTCGCGCCGACCCAGGAGATCTTCACCGCGGTGCGCCGGCTGCGGGAGGCCAAGAAGCCGGTGGTCGCCTCGCTGGGCTCGGTGGCCGCCTCCGGCGGCTACTACGTCGCGGTGTCCGCCGACCGCATCTTCGCGAGTCCCGGCACGCTCACCGGCTCGATCGGCGTCGTGATGCAGCTCGCGAACGTGGAGGGCCTGCTCAAGAAGGTGGGCGTGGAGTACGTGGTGGTCAAGGCGGGCGCCTACAAGGACGTGGGCAACTTCGCGCGCGCCATGACGCCGGAGGAGCGGCGGATTCTCCAGTCCCTGCTCGACGACGTCTACGACCAGTTCATCTCCGCGGTCGCCGAAGGCCGCGGGCTCGAGCCGCAGGCGGTGCGCGCGTTCGCGGAGGGGCGGATCTACTCGGGCCGCCAGGCGCACGGGCTCAAGATGGTGGACGATCTGGGCGGGCTCGAGGACGCCATCGAGGCCGCCGCGAAGATGGCGGGCCTGCCGCCGAAGCCCAAAGTGCTCTACCCCCGGCGCCGGTTCTCGCTGCGCGAGCTGCTGCGCAACGAGTGGGGACTGGGGCCGGTCTCGCGGATGCTGCCGGCGATGCAGACCCTCGGCACGCCGCTCTACTTGATGCCCTAGCTCGGCCTCCCAGGCCGGGTGCCCGCTAACTACCCAGGTTGCTTGACAAACTTTCGCCTGCCGTGATACGGTCTCGTCGTCGTTAAGCCTGTCCGCGCCGGCCCTCTAAAGGGAGTCGCCCATGACGAAAGCGGAACTGATCGAGGAAGTGGCCAAGGTGGCGAGCCTGACCAAGAAGGAAACCGAGCTCATCGTCAACACCGTGTTCGACAACATCACGGACGCGCTGGGCAAGGGGGACAAGGTCGAGCTGCGCGGCTTCGGCAGCTTCCGCATCCGCCACCGGAACTCCCGCAAGGGACGCAATCCGAAGACCGGTGACAGCGTCAGCGTGCCCGAGAAGCGGGTGCCGTTCTTCAAGGTCGGCAAGCGCCTCCGCGAGCTCGTCAACACGTAGACCGCGTGGAGCGGCTCTGGGCGCCCTGGCGGATGTCCTATGTGTCGACCGCCGGGGGCCCCGAGGCCGCGTGCGTCTTCTGCTCGGTGCTGGCCGCCGGTGACGACCGCCGGTCGCTGATCCTCCGGCGCGGCACGCTCGCCTTCCTGATCCTGAACGCCTTCCCGTACGCCTCCGGGCATCTCATGGCCGTCATCACGCGCCACGTCGGCTCGATCGAGACCGCCACCGCGGACGAGCTCGCCGAGGCGATGGCCCTCATCCAGAAGGGCACGCGCGCGCTCGACGCCGCGTATCATCCCGACGGCTTCAACGTGGGCCTGAACCAGGGCCGCGTGGCCGGCGCGGGCGTGCTCGGGCACCTGCACATCCATCTCGTGCCGCGCTGGAACGGCGACACCAACTTCATGCCGGTCATCGGCGAGACGAAGGTGCTGCCCGAATCCCTCGAGACCACGTACGATCGGCTGGCCGCCGCGCTCGCCTCCACGTGAGGGAAAGCCCCGCCGAGCTGACGCCGATGATGCGGCAGTACGGGGAGCTGAAGCGCCGCTTCCCGGACTACCTGCTGCTGTTTCGCCTCGGCGACTTCTACGAGCTCTTCTTCCAGGACGCCCAGACCGCCTCGCGCCTGCTCCAGCTCACGTTGACCTCACGGCAGAAGGGCGAGGGGGCGATCCCCATGGCGGGCATCCCGCATCACGCCGCCGACGGCTACATCGCGCGCCTCATCCGCGCGGGCCAGAAGGTGGCGGTGTGCGAGCAGCTCGAGGAGCCCGCCAAGGGCCGCAAGATCGTCCGCCGTGACGTGGTGCGCGTCATCACCCCGGGGACGATCACCGACACCCAGTTCCTCGACGGCGCGCGCAACAACTTCCTGCTCGCCGCGCACGCGACCGCCTCCGCGGTCGGGGTCGCGCTCGTGGACGTGTCCACCGGCGACTTCTGGGTGGGCGAGGAGCCGGGCGGCGGCGAGGGCCTGCTCGAGACCGCGCTGCTGCGCCGCCCCGCGGAGCTGCTGCTCGCGCAGAGCGCGGACGCCGCATGGGTCGCGCGCTGGGTCCCCGCGGGCATCCCGATCACGCGCGTGGACGGCGGGGCCTTCGGGGCCCGGGCCGCGCGCGACATGCTCGAGTCCCAGTTCCGCGGAGCCAGCCTCGACGCGCTCGGCGTGGGCGCGCTCACCGCCGGACTGCAGGCCGCGGGCGCCGCGCTCGCCTACCTGCGCGAGACCCAGGGCGAGTCGCTGGCGCATCTCACGCGCATCCAGCGCCTGGTCACCGGCGAGGCGATGCTGCTCGATCCGACCGCGGTGGCGACCCTCGAGCTCTTCGAGACGGCCCAGGAGCGCACGACCCGGGGCTCGCTCTTCGCCACGCTGGACGCCACCACCACCCCGATGGGCGCCCGCCTGCTCCGCCAGTGGATGCTGCGCCCGCTGCTCGACCGCGAGGCCATTCTCCGCCGCCAGGAGGCGGTGGCCGCGCTGGTGGACGCCCCGGCCGCCCGGGACGGCCTGCGGAGGCGCCTGGAGGGCGTGGGGGACCTGGAGCGGCTCACCAGCCGCGCGGCCCTGGGCGTGGCCCACGCCCGCGACCTCATCGCGCTGCGGGGCTTCCTGGGCCGCCTGCCGGGGCTCGCGGAGGCCCTGGGAGCCCTGGACGGCGCCCTCCTGGGGACCCTCGCCGAGGAGATCACTCCGCTCCCGGACCTTCAGAAACTCCTTGAAGAGGCCCTGGAGGACGAGCCGCCGCTCACGCTGAAGGAAGGCGGCCTGATCCGGGAGGGCTGGAACGCGGACCTGCGGGAGCTCAAGCAGGCCGCCCGGCAGGGCAAGGAGTGGATCGCCTCGCTCGAGCAGCGGGAGCGCGCGAGAACCGGCATCGCCTCCTTGAAAGTCCGGTTCAACCGCGTCTTCGGCTACGCGATCGAGGTGAGCAACGCGCACGGCGCCAAGGTCCCGTCGGACTACCTGCGGCGGCAGACCCTGGTCGGCGCCGAGCGCTACGTCACCGCCGAGCTGAAGGAGTACGAGAGCCGGGTGCTCGGCGCCGAGGAGCGGATCGGCCGGCTCGAGTTCGAGCTGTTCGGCCAGGTGCGCACCGAGGTCGCGGCGGCGGCCGGCCCGCTGCTGCGCACCGCCCGCGCGGTCGGGAGCCTCGACGCGCTCGCGTCGCTGGCGGAGGTGGCGCATCAGCGCGGGTACGTGCGACCCCAGGTGGACGAGGGCTTCGCGCTCGAGATCGTGGACGGCCGCCACCCGGTGCTGGAGGCCGGCGGCACGCCGTTCACCCCGAACGACGTGACGCTCGATCCCGCGGGCGGCCAGATCATGATCCTCACCGGCCCGAACATGAGCGGCAAGAGCGTGTTCATGCGGCAGGTCGCCCTGCTCGCCCTCATGGCCCAGATGGGGAGCTTCGTCCCGGCGAGGGAAGCCCGCGTCGGGCTGGTGGACCGCATCCTCACCCGGGTGGGCGCGCAGGACAACATGGCCCGCGGGCAGAGCACGTTCCTGGTGGAGATGGTGGAGACGGCCAGCATCCTGCACCACGCGACCGACCGCAGTCTCATCCTCCTGGACGAGGTCGGGCGCGGCACCTCCACCTTCGACGGCCTCGCGATCGCGTGGGCGGTGACCGAGGAGCTGCACGAGCGCGGGCGCGGGGCCAAGGTGCTCTTCGCCACGCACTACCACGAGCTGACCGCGCTGGCCGAGCGGCTGCCGCGGGTGCACAATTTCCACGTGGCGGTCCGTGAGTGGAACGACGAGATCATCTTCCTGCACAAGGTGCGGCCGGGCGGCACCGACCGCTCCTATGGCATCCAGGTGGCGCGGCTGGCCGGGCTGCCGCCCGCGGTGATTGCGCGTGCCAAGGCCATCCTGGGCGAGCTCGAGCGGGAGCGTAGCGAGCTGCAAGCCGCGGTGACGCCCGAGCCGCCCGCGACCGGCCCCGCCCAGCTCGGCCTCTTCCCGCCCACCCACGACCCGCTCCTGCGCGAGCTGGCCGCGCTGGACCTGGGCGCGATGACCCCGCTGCAGGCGCTGAACCTGATCGCGGACTGGCAGCAGCGGCTCAAGGCGCGCCCGTGAGCGGCTCGCGCATCCGGCGGCTGCCCGATCACCTCGTCAACAAGATCGCGGCGGGCGAGGTGGTGGAGCGGCCCGCCTCGGTGGTGAAGGAGCTGGTCGAGAACGCGCTCGACGCGCTCTGCACCCAGGTGACGGTGGACCTGCGCGACGCGGGCCGCGCCCTGATCCGCGTGACCGACGACGGCGTCGGCATGTCGAGCGACGAGGTGGACCTGGCCCTGCTGCGGCACGCGACGTCCAAGCTCGCCACCGACGCCGATCTCGACGCCATCACCACGCTGGGCTTCCGCGGCGAGGCGCTGCCCGCCATCTGCGCGGTCACCCGCTTCTCGGTGCTCTCGTGCCCGCGCGGCGCGGACACCGGCACCCTGGTGCGCGGCGAGGGCGGCACCGTCAACGAGAAGCTGCTGGTCGCCGCCCCCGCGGGCACCACGGTGGAGGCGCAGGATCTCTTCTTCAACACGCCGGCGCGGCTCAAGTTCATGAAGAGCGCGCAGAGCGAGGTGGCGGCCGCGATGCGGCTGCTCGAGGCCATCGCGCTGGCGCACCAGGACGTGCACTTCCGCGTCTCGCACAATGGCCGGCCCGCCCTCGGGGCGCCGCGGGCGCGAAGCCTGCGCGACCGCATCGGGGCGCTCTGGGGCTTCGAGCGCGCGGGCAAGCTGCTGGAGGTGGAGCGCAAGGACGGCCCCCTCGCGGTCTCGGGCCTGGTCGCGCCGCCCCAGCTCTCGCGCGGCAACCGCGACGAGATCGTGCTCATCGTCAACGGCCGCCCGGTGCGCGACACCCAGCTCACCCAGACCCTGATCGAGGCCTACCGGCCGCTCCTCGCCCGCGACCAGTTCCCGGTCGCGGTGCTGCACCTCGAGCTCCCCCCGCAGGAAGTGGACGTCAACGTCCACCCGACCAAGGCCTGGGTCCGCTTCCGCTCTCCGCGCCAGGTCCAGGAGATCCTGTACCGCGCGGTCAAGGACGCGCTCCACCAGGCCCAGGTCGTCCAGCCCCAGCGCGGCCTCGCGGGCAGGCCGATAGCGCCGGACGGGCTGACTGCGCCGGAACGACAGTCCGCGGATTGGGGGAGTGCGGGGGCCATGTCTGGGCCCCCGCATTTGCTAGCGGGGCTTCCGGCTGACATGCCCTCAACGGACGCCCAGGCCCTGACTCTTCCACGAGCCCCCGGCACAGTTCGCAACCGCCAACTTCGGCGAACGTGATCGGCCAGCTCCAGGACACGTTCATAGTGTCGGCGAGCGACGACGAGATCTTCTTCCTCGACCAGCACGTGGCGCACGAGCGCGTGATCTTCGAGCGGCTGCTGGCCGATCTGGACGCGGGCCCGCTGGCCTCGCAGGAGCTGCTCTTCCCGCAGCCGGTGGAGCTGGGCGCGGGCCAGGCGGCCCTGGTCCAGGAGTGGACCGAGACCCTCGAGGGCCTGGGCTTCCGGCTCGAGGGCTGGAGCGGCTCCACCGTCGTGCTGCGCGCGGTGCCCGCGCTGCTCCGGGGGCAGGAGCCGCGGCGGCTGATCGAATCGCTCGTGGAGGACGTCAATCGCCCGCGCAAGGGCGAGCCTCAGCCGCTGCTGCACCGCGCGCTGTCCTTCGTGGCCTGCCACGCGGCGATCAAGGCGCACGCCCCGCTGCAGCGCGAGGAGATGGCGCGGCTCATCGCGGACCTGGCCGTCACGAAGACGCCGTACTTCTGCCCGCACGGCCGGCCCATCGTCAGCCGCCTGTCTTTGCGCGACATCAAGCGGGAGCTGGGGCGCACGTGGTAAGGCCGGCCCCGCTGAGAGTGCGGTCCCGCGACATCAAGCGGGAGCTGGGGCGCACGTGGTGAGCCGGCCCCCGCTGCTCGTCCTGGTCGGGCCGACCGGTGTCGGCAAGACCGCGGTGGCGGTGCGGCTGGCGCGGCAGATCGCCATGGAGGTCGTCGGCGCGGACTCGCGCCAGGTCTACCGCGGCATGGACATCGGCACCGGCAAGCCCACCGCGGAGGAGCGCGCGGCGGTGCCGCACCATCTGCTGGACGTCGTGGATCCCGACGAGCGCTACCACGCCGCCCGCTTCCGCGCCGACGCCCTCGCCGCCATCGCGGCGGTGCAGGGGCGCGGGCGCCTGCCCGTCGTGGTCGGCGGCACCGGCCTCTACGTGCGCGCGCTGCTCCGCGGCCTGACCGCCGCGCCGCCCGCCGATCCCGCGCTGCGGGCCACGCTCGAGGGCTTCGCGGCCGAGCACGGCGCGCCCGCGCTGCACGCCCGGCTCGCCGCGGTGGCGCCCGACGCCGCGCGGCGCCTGCATCCCAACGATCGGGTCCGCGTGGTCCGCGCGCTCGAGGTCCACGCCGGGGCCGGCGCGGTCACGCGAGACACCGGAGATGGCGACTGGGCCGGCACCGACGGCGCCTGGCGTCTCGTGATGATCGGGCTCGGCCGCGCGCGCCCGGCGCTCAACGCGGCCCTGGCGGAGCGCGCGCGCGGCATGCTGGCCCGTGGCATGATGGACGAGGTCCGGCGCCTGCTCGAAGCCGGCCACGACGACACGCGGCCGCCGATGGACGGCATCGGCTACCGGCAGCTCGCGCTGGCACTGCAGGGGCGGATGACGGTCGAGGAGGCGCTCCGGCTCATGATCCGCGACACCACGCGCTACGCGAAGCGGCAGGTGACGTGGTTCCAGCGCGAGCCGGAGATCCGCTGGCTCGACGTGGACGAGGCGGGCGGGGTGGAGGGCGCGGCGGAAGCGGTGCACAAGCACATCACACGGGAGGGGCTCTGCGAGTGAGGTCACGCGAGAAGGCGGTGCTGGCGGCCCTGCGGCTGCCGAGCCAGCCGCGGGTGGTGGTGGAGGAGAGCCTCGACGAGCTCGGGCGCCTGGCCGAGTCGGCCGGCGCGCTCGTGGTGGGCCGGGCAACCCAGGATCGGCGCTCGCCGACCCCCGGCCTCTACTTCGGCAAGGGCAAGGTCGAGGAGATCAAGACGCTCTCGAAGCGCGAGGGCGCCGACCTGATGATCTCCGACGACTCGCTCTCGCCCATCCAGGAGCGCAACCTGGGCGGCTCGCTCGGCGTGCGGGTGATCGACCGCACCGCGCTCATCCTCGACATCTTCGCCCAGCGCGCTCGCACCATGGAGGGCAAGCTCCAGGTGGAGCTGGCCCAGCTCTCCTACCTGCTGCCCCGGCTGGTGGGGCAGTGGAAGCATCTCGAGCGCACCGGCGGCGGCATCGGCACGCGCGGGCCGGGCGAGATGCAGATCGAGTCCGACCGGCGCATGATCCGCCACCGCATCCAGAAGATCCGCGTCGAGCTCCAGCGCGTGCGCACGCATCGGCGGCTCCTCCGCGACCGGCGCAAGGCGGCGGACGTGGCGGTGGTCGCCCTCGTCGGCTACACCAACGCGGGCAAGACCACCCTGCTCAATCGCCTGACCGGCGCCGACCGCCTCGCGGCCGACCAGCTCTTCGTCACGCTGGATCCGACGGCCCGCCTGGTGTCGAACCCGGCGCACGCCTCCTTCATCCTGACCGACACGGTCGGCTTCATCCGCAAGCTGCCCACCCAGCTCGTGGCCGCCTTCAAGGCCACGCTCGAGGAGCTGACCGAGGCCGACGTGCTGCTGCACGTGGTGGACGCGAGCCATCCCGGCCTCGACGACCAGGTGCAGGCGGTGGAGGCCCTCCTGGGCGAGCTCGAGCTCATGGGGCGCCCCATGGTCGTGGCCCTCAACAAGATGGACCGCCTCGAGCCGACCGCGGCCCGCGCGCTGCTGGCCCGCTTCGACGGCGTCGCGATCTCCGCCCGCACCGGCGAGGGCGTGGACACGCTGCTCACGCGCCTCGACGAGGCGCTCCGGCCCCGGGTGACCCGGCTCACCCTGCGCATCCCGTACGCCGACGGGCCCGCGCTGGCCGCCTGCTACGAGCGCGGCCGCGTGCTCTCGCGCCGCGACGAGCCGGAAGGAATTCGTCTGGAAGTCGAGCTGCCGCGGCGGGTGCTGCCCTCGTTCGAGGGGTACCGGATCACCGCCTGAAAGCGGTGCTACAATCGGGCCTCGGCCCTCGCGGGCCGTCCCATGGGACTCCCCAACTGGCTCACGATCCTGCGCATCCTGCTGATCCCGGTCTTCGTGACCCTGCTCGTCTACCGGCGGGCGGGGTTGGCGCTGCTCGTGTTCTGCCTGGCCAGCCTCACCGACCTGCTGGACGGCTACATCGCGCGCAGCCAGGGTCGCCAGACGCGGCTCGGCGCCTTCCTGGATCCGATGGCCGACAAGCTGCTGCTCACCTCGGGCTTCGTGACGCTGACCTGGCTCAAGGTGATCCCGTTCTGGATCACCGCGGTCGTCGTGAGCCGTGACCTGGTGCTGAGCATCGGGGTGCTGGTCATCCACGTGGCGGGCGGCACGGTGCATCCGGCGCCGACCTGGATCGGCAAGACGTCCACCGTCTTCCAGATGGTGACCGTCCTCGCGGCCATGGCCGCCGTCTACTTCCAGCTCCTCCCGGCATTCGTCACGACGCTCCTGGCCTGGGTGACGGCCGCGTTCACGATCACCTCGGGGCTGCAGTACATCATCCGGAGCCTCAAGCAGCTCGACACGCCCACCTCCGTGAGCGGGCGCGTCTGACCATGGCCCGGCGGCCGGAGGCGATCGGTCAGAGTGAGGGGGAGGGCGTGGTGGTGGCCGCGGTGACGCCGCGGACGCCGGCGGCCCGGGCCGGCCTGCGCCCGGGCGACCGCATCCTCGCCATCAACGGCGCCGCGCTGCGCGACGTGATCGACTTCCACTTCCACGCGGGCGAGGAGCACCTGCGCCTCTCGGTCGAGCGGGAGGGCCGGGCGCGGACCGCGCGGCTTCGCGCGCGGCGCCGCGGGGCTCGGGCTGCAGCTCGAGGCCCCGCGCCCCGCCGAGATCGCCACCTGCGCCAACAAGTGCGTGTTCTGCTTCATCCACCAGCTTCCGAAGGGGATGCGCAAGAGCCTCTACGTGAAGGACGACGACTTCCGGCTCTCGTTCCTGCACGGCAACTACATCACGCTGACGGATCTGGAGGAGCCCGAGCTCGCGCGCATCGAGGCGCAGCGCCTCTCGCCGCTCTACGTGTCCGTCCACGCCACCGACCCGGAGCTGCGCCACGCCCTCCTGGGCCGGCCGCGGGTACGCCGCGAGCTGCTGCCGGTGATGGAGCGGCTCGCCAAGGCGGGCATCGCCATGCACGCGCAGATCGTGCTGTGCCCGGACTGGAACGACGGCCCGCACCTCGACCGCACCGTGCACGAGCTGGCCCGGCTCCATCCCGCGGTGCCGACCACCGCGGTGGTGCCGGTCGGGCTCACGCGCCACCGCGAGCGGCTCCCCGATCTGCGCACGGTGACGGTGGAGGAGGCGGGCACGCTCGTGCGCGCCATCGAAGGCTGGCAGCGCGAGTTCCGCGACACGCTCGGCACCCGCTTCGTGTGGGCCGCCGACGAGCTCTATCTCCAGGCGGGCCTCCCGCTGCCCGCCGCGCGCGAGTACGAGGGCTTCGCGGTGGCCGAGGACGGCATCGGCCTCGTGCGCCGCTTCGAGGACGCCTTCGCCCGCGCGGTGAGCCGCCGGCCCGCGCGTCTGGCGCGCCCGCGCCACGTGACCGTGGTGACCGGCGAGATGTTCGCCCCGCGGATGCGGCCGCTGCTCGATCGCGTGGTGGTGGACGGCCTCCGTATCGACCTCGTGCCCATCGCCAACGAGTTCTTCGGGCGCGGCATCGGCGTGGCCGGGCTGCTCACCGGCCGCGACATCCAGATCCAGCTCGAGCAGGCGCGGGCCGCGGGCCGGGAGCTGGGCGACGAGGTCCTGGTCCCCGCGGTGGCGATCCGCGACGGGGCGGGCGTCTTCCTCGACGATCTCACGCCGGCCGACCTGGCCGCCTCGCTCGGCACGCCCGTCACCACCGTCGAGCCCGACGCCCCGGCCCTCCTGGCCGCCCTGCTGGGCCGGTAGGGGCCGGGCGAGCCGCCGCCGCACATGCTGCGCCCCATCATCGCCATCGTGGGCCGCCCGAACGTGGGCAAGTCCACGCTCTTCAACCGGCTCATCGGCCGCCGGCGCTCGCTGGTGCGCGACGTGCCCGGTGTGACGCGCGACCGCCTCTACGGCACCGCGGTGTTCGAGCGCTGGCAGGCCACCGTCGTGGACACCGGCGGCTTCGATCCCAGCAGCGAGTCCGACCTGGTGCAGGGCGTGCGCCGGCAGGTGCTCCAGGCGGTGGACGACGCGGACCTGCTCGTGTTCGTGGTGGACGGCCGCGCCGGCATCACCGGCCTCGACGAGGAGATCGCCGGGATCCTGCGCAAGTCCGGCCGGCCGACGCTGCTCGCGGTCAACAAGGTGGACAGCGCGGGCCAGGACACCCCGGTGGGCGACGCCTACCGGCTGGGCTTCGCGCCGGTGCTCACCGTCTCCGCCGAGCACGGGCGCGGCGTGGCCGAGCTGCTCGAGGCCTGCCGGGATCGCGCGCCCGCGGTCGAGCCCGAGTCCGGTCTGGAGGGCACCCGCGTGGCGATCATCGGGCGCCCCAATGTCGGCAAGTCGTCCATCGTGAACGCGGTGCTCGGCCACGAGCGCGTGCTGGTGCACGACCTGCCCGGCACCACGCGCGACGCGGTGGACAGCCCGCTGACCTTCCGGGACCGCAACTACCTGCTGATCGACACCGCGGGCATCCGGCGCAAGGGCAAGGTGACCGAGGCCCTCGAGAAGCTCGCGGTGGTGATGGCGCTCAAGAGCCTCGAGCGGTGCCAGGTGGCGGTGCTGGTGATGGACGCCTCCGAGGGCGTGACCGCGCAGGACGCGCACATCGCGGGCTACGCCAACGACGCGGGCCGCGCGGTGGTCGTGGCGGTGAACAAGTGGGACATGGTGCCGTCCGGCATGGTGCAACGCGCCGACGTGACCGGGCAGATCCACGAGCGGCTGCCCTTCCTCGAGCACGCGCCGATCTGCTTCACCTCCGCGGTGACGCGGCTCGGGCTCCGCGATCTCTTCGACCAGGTGGACGTGGTGGCCGCGGAGGCGCAGAAGCGCATCCAGCCGGGCGAGCTGCTGGCCACGCTGCGCACCGCGGTCGAGCGGCGGCCGATGTCGGCTCACGGCATTCCGCTGCGCGTGCAGTCGGCGCAGCAGGTCGCGGTGTCGCCGCCCACGTTCGCCATCCGCGTGAACCTGCCGGACAGCATCCACTTCTCCTACGAGCGCTACATCATCAACTCGCTGCGGCACGCCTACAGCTTCGCGGGCTCGCCGCTGCGCCTGCTCTTCCGCAAGGCGGTGGGACGCGGCGCGGGGCGGGGCGCCGGCCGGCCCAGAGGGGTGCGCCGCCGGGCCTGAGCGGGCGAGCGCCTAACTAGGCAGAACCCCTAGTGATTTCGGTTGAGCCCCCCCGGCACTGGTGCTATAACATCCCGTAGCCGTTCACCACCGAGCAGTCAGCGAGGACTTAGCGTGTGAGCCCAGAGCGCCCCGATCCGGACGATTTCCTGGAAGACGAAGAGCAGGAAGAATACGGCCAGCGCAGCATCTTCGCGACGGGCTGGTTCCGCGCCGTGCTCGTTCTTCTCGTCCTGGCCGTGGTCGCCGTCATCGCGGTGCCGCTGATCGGCGGCTGGTTCGAGCCGACGCCACCGCCGAAGGTGACCACGAAGCCGAGCGAGCCGTCCTCCGCGCTCGTGCCGGTGCCGAGCACGCCGCCCCGGCGAGCGCGCCCCGCCCGCGACCCAGATGCCGAGCGCGGCCGCGCCGCCCGCCACCCCACCGCCCGCGGCCGCGCCGACGCCCGCCCCGACCGTGCCGCCCCCATCGCTGCCGGCGCCCGTGGTCAGCACCCCGACACCCGCGCCCGCTCGGCCGGAGATGCCACCCGCGAGCGCGCCCAAGGCGGCCACCAAGGCCCCCGAGAAGGCGAAGGCGCCCGAGCGCACCGCGGCGGTAGCCCCGAGCAAGAGCGCGGCGAAGCCGCCGGCCTCGAGCGGCGGCTACTGGGTGCAGGTGGGCGCGTTCAAGGAGAGTGGCAACGCCGAAGGCCTGGCCCGGAAGCTGCGCTCCGAGGGCTACTCGGTCCAGGTGACGCGGGTGACGCGCGCCGAGCCGCTGCACGTCGTGCGGGTGGGCGGCTATCCGGATCGCTCGCGGGCCGGCGCGGCCCGCGAAGAGCTGCAGGGCAAGGGACAGACGGGCTTCGTGACCTCGGGCCCGGCCAAGTAAACCGACGAGGGGAGGTGACGGCGCTGACCAAGAACGATCTGATCAATGCGGTGGCGGCTCACGGGCTGTCGAAGCGGCAGTCGGCTGCCGTGGTCGAGTCACTGTTCGACATCATCTTTCGCTGCTTCGAAAAGGGAGAGGACGTGAAGATCGTCGGCTTCGGCCATTTCCGGATCCGGCAGAAGGCGTCGCGCCGCGGCCGCAATCCCCAGACGGGCGACAGCATCGAGATCACCGCGCGCAAGGTGCTGACGTTCAAGCCGAGCAAGGGCCTGAAGCTCCGGATCAACGTCTAGCCGGAGGCCCGCGGGGTATGAGCACGGTTCCTGACAAGCTCTACTACCGGATCGGAGAAGTCGAGACGATCACGGAGATCCCCGCATACGTGCTCCGTTACTGGGAGTCCGAGTTCAAGCTGCTCCGGCCGAAGAAGAACCCGGCCGGCCAGCGCCTGTACCGCAAGGCCGACCTCGAGCTGGTCCTCCGCATCAAGTCACTCCTCTACGAGGAGCGCCTCACCCTCGAAGGCGCCAAGAAGCGGCTCCGCGGCGAAGCCCGCGGCCTCGACCAGATGGACCTGGGGCTGCGCGGCGCCACGCTCGAAGAGGTGATCCGCCGCACCCGGACGCGTCTGCAGGCCATCCGCCAGCGCCTCGCCGCCTCCCGACCCGGCCGCTCGTCTTGAGTTTGCCCCATCCAGCCCGTACAATGCCCGTTGGGTCGGGGCGTGGCGCAGCCCGGTAGCGCACTTGACTGGGGGTCAAGGGGTCGCTGGTTCAAATCCAGTCGCCCCGACCAATTTCAATCGACATGGCGCCCGTGATTCTTGTCACCAACGATGACGGGATTCACGCGCGCGGGCTCCAGGTTCTGGCAGACGCGCTGGCCGCGCTCGGCGAGGTGTACGTCGTCGCGCCGGATCGCGAGCAGAGCGCGGTGGGTCACGCCCTCACGCTGCACCGGCCGCTCCGGGTAGACCGGGTCGCGGAGCGGAAGTACGCGGTGAATGGCACGCCGTCGGACTGCGTGAACCTGGCCGTCCTCGGGCTCTTGCCGGAGCCGCCGGTGCTGGTGGCGTCCGGCGTGAACCACGGGACGAACCTGGGCGACGACGTGACGTACTCGGGGACGGTGTCGGCGGCGATGGAGGGCACGCTGCTGGGGGTGCCGTCGCTGGCGGTGTCGCAGGCGGATCCGGACGCGGAGGGCTTCGACGGCGCGGGGCCGGTGGCCCTCGCGGTGGCCACGCGGCTCCTGGTGGAGGGGCTGCCCGCGAAGACGCTGCTGAACGTGAACGTGCCGCGAGGCGCGGTGAAGGGGATCAAGCTCACGCGGCTCGGCCACCGGGTCTACCGCGAGAAGGTGATCCAGGAGATGGATCCGCGCGGGCGCCCGTACTACTGGATCGGGGCGGGCCCGCCGGAGTGGGTGGAGGATCCGGCCTCGGACATCGCGGCGGTGCACGCGGGGTTCGCGTCGGTGACGCCGCTGCACCTGGACCTGACGCACCACGGCGCGCTGGGCCGCATGAGCGAGTGGGAAGGCGCCCTGAACGCCGTGCTGAAGAAGAAGCGGACGCGGTGAGCACGCAGCGCTTCGCGCGCGAGCGCGAGCGCATGGTGGACGAGCAGGTCGTCGGGCGCGGGGTCGCCGACGCGCGGGTGCTCGAGGTGATGCGGCGGCTGCCGCGCCACCTGTTCGTGGACGAGGCGCTGCGCGATCGGGCCTACGGGGACCACCCGCTGCCGATCGGGGAAGGGCAGACGATCTCGCAGCCCTTCATCGTGGGCCGCATGACCGAGCTGCTGCGGCTCGGCGGGCGCGAGAAGGTGCTGGAGGTGGGCACGGGGTGCGGCTACCAGGCCGCGGTGCTCGCGGAGCTGGCGGCGCGGGTCTGCACGATGGAGCGCCTGCCGCGGCTGGCCGCGCGGGCGCGCGAGACGCTGGAAGGGCTCGGGTACCGCAACGTGTGGGTGCGGGCGGGCAACGGGACGCTCGGATGGCCGGACGAGGCGCCGTTCGATCGCATCCTGGTGGCGGCGGGCGGGCCGGCGGTGCCGCCGCCCCTGTTCGAGCAGCTCGCGGAAGGCGGGCGGATGGTGATGCCGGTGGGCGATGTCGCCAACCAGACGCTCGAGGTGATCGAGAAGGTGCAGGGGGTGATGCGGGTCACCCGGGATTCCGGGTGCGTATTCGTGAAGCTGGTCGGTAAATATGCCTGGGAGTCGTGAGACTCTGGGTGTGCCCGGGTGTCACGAGTGTGAGGGTTACGGGGCGTAGCGCAGCTTGGTAGCGCGCCTGCTTCGGGAGCAGGAGGTCGCTGGTTCAAATCCAGTCGCCCCGACCATTTTTTTCTCGAGCCGTTGCCGGAGCCGGGATGGGCGTCACGGGACTGCGCAGCGCCGCCGAGATCGTCGTCGAGGGCCGAGTGCAGGGCGTCGGCTACCGCGATTTCGTCCAGCGCAAGGCCGCGTCACTGGGCCTCGCCGGGTACGTGATGAATCTGAAGGATGGGAAGGTGCGCGTGCGCGTGGAAGGCGGGCGCGACCTCATCGAGGAGCTCATGCACGACCTGGGCAAGGGCCCGCCGCTGGCGCGGGTGGACCACCTGGCCGTCACCTGGCGGCCGCTGACGGGGCGCTACGCGGGCTTCTCCATCCGCTACGCGGAGTTCGATCCGTGAGCCGCAGTCTCCGCGTCGCCCTTCTCCTCGTCCCCATCCTTCTTGTCTCCAGCCGCCGTGTCCCACGCCCAGCCCAAGCCCCTGAAGAGCCGGGTCGCCCCCTCGCAGCAGGAGAACGTCCCGGCCCCGCACTGGGGCTCGGCCAAGGCCCCGGGCACGAAGACCACGGCTCCGAAGACCGCCACCGCCCCCAAGACCGCGCCCCAGCCGGCGGTGTGCACGCATACCGTACGGAGCGGCGAGTCCATCAGCCGGATCGCGGCCCGGTACCGGGTGACGCGCGCGGCCCTGGTCAAGGCCAACCAGCTCGTGAAGCCCGACGCCCTCCGATCCGGCCAGCGTCTGTCCGTGCCGGGTTGTGAGCGCCCGGTCCCTCAGACGACCGCCGGGGAAACCCCCGGGACCGAGCCCGGCGCCGACGGCATCCTGATCAAGCGGGTGGGGCCGCGGCGGATCCTGACGTCGCTGGTGCTCGGCACTCCCGACTTCCGGGAAGAGCGCATCGCCCTCGTCTGGCCCGTGGAAGGCCCCGTGATCTCCACCTTCGGCCAGCGCTCCCGCGGGCTGGCACGCCGGCATCGACATCACGGCGGAGATGGGCTCGCAGATCTACGCCGCGGCGGGCGGGACGGTGGTCTACAGCGGCTGGATCCGGGCCTATGGACAGGTGGTCAAGATCGAGCACAGCAATGGATTCATCACCCTTTACGCCCACAATCAGAAGAATCTGGTCGAGGTCGGGGAGGACGTGGAGGCCGGGCAGCTCATCGCCACCGTGGGGCGCAGCGGGCACGCCACCGGGCCCCACGTGCACTTCGAGGTGCGGCGCGACGGCAAGGCCTACAACCCGCTCCACCTGCTCGAGCCGTCCGATCAGAGCCCGGTCTTCGATGACGACATCGCCGCATCCAGCTCGGAGCACGACCCTCACGAGTGAGGGGTTCTCATGGCTCCGGAGCCCGACACGACGGATGAGCTGGAGGACGGCGACGAGCCCCTCGAGGCCCTCCTGCACAAGGACCCCGGCCGAGCTCGGCGAGAAGCCCAACGCGCCCGAGGCGGGTGGCCGCAGCCGTGAGCTGATCGCGCTCTACCTGCAGGAGATCTCCCGGGTCAAGCTGCTGACGCCGGAGGAGGAGCAGGACCTGGCCCGGCGTGTTCAGGCCGGCGATCCCGAGGCCCAGAAGCGGCTCGTCGAGGCCAACCTGCGGCTCGTGGTCCGGATCGCGCGCCGCTATCTCCACCGCGGGCTCTCGCTCCTCGACCTGATCGAGGAGGGCAATGTCGGGCTGCTCCACGCCGCGCGCAAGTTCCAGCCCGATCGCGGCACGCGCTTCTCGACCTACGCCACCTGGTGGATCCGCCAGGCGGTGGTGCGCGCCCTCGCCAACCAGGCGCGGACGATCCGCCTGCCGGTTCACGTCGAGCTGCTCCTCTCGCAGTACCTGAAGCAGCGCAACGTGCTCACCCAGAAGCTGGGCCGGCCGCCCACGCTCGAGGAAGTCGCGGCGGTGATGAAGCGGCCCGCGGGCGAGCTGGAGCAGCTCGAGAGCCTGCGCCAGCATCCGGTCTCGCTCGACAAGCCCACCGGCGAGGACGGGAAGGGGAATCTCGGCGAGACGGTCGAGGACCCGAACGCGGCGGCGGGCAGCGGGCTCGCCGCCATGCTGCGCGCCCGGGCCGATCTGGCCGGCGTGCTCCAGGACCTGCCCGACCGGGAGCGCACCGTGGTGACCCTGCGCTTCGGCCTGGGCGCCGAGCAGCCGATGACGCTCGAGCGCATCGGCCAGCGCCTGGGGCTCACCCGCGAGCGCGTGCGGCAGATCGAGGGCGCCGCGCTCCAGCACCTGCGGCGCCTGCTGGCCGCGCGCGACGTCGAGCCGTCGGATCTGCTATGAGTCCGGGCGAGAAGAGCCTGGGCGAGCTGGTGCGGGAGCTGCGCGAGCGCCAGGGCCTCACCCAGGCGCAGCTCGCCGAGCGCGCCCAGCTCGCGCTGAGCTACATCACGCTCGCGGAGTCGGGCCAGAAGGTGAACCTGTCGCCGTCGGCCCTCGGCCGGCTCGCGCGCGCGCTGGGCGTGCCGAGCAAGATGCTGAGCGAGCCGGAGCAGAAGTAGGCGCCGCGGTGGACGCGCTCGGGAAGGCGCAGGCGGACGGGCGGCGGCTCCAGGGCGCGATCGACGCCGAGTACCGGGGGGCGCGACGCGACAACACGTGGGGCCGCACCCAGCCGCAGATCGTCCAGCGCTGGCGCCTCGCGATGCGCGGGTGGCTCGCCGCCACGGAGACCGCGCTCGCCGCGAATCAGGCCGCGCTCGGCCGCTTCCGCGTCGCGCCGCCGGCCGTGAGTCCCCAGCCCGGCGAGAGCGCCGACTGGGTCGAGATCCGCGATGCCCTCGCGGGCAAGATGACCGTGCTGGCCTCGCTCGTCGAAGAGGGCGCCGGCGGAGGCGCCGCGCCGCCCCCGCCACCCCGGAGCGTCTGGCGCAAGCCCTGACGCGTCAGGCGGACCGGCGCGCCGAGAAGACCGTGATCGGGTAGAGGCAGTAGTAGTCGGGGCTTCGCAGCACGTTGGCCGGCGAGCCCTCGTCGCAGAGCCGGGTCCGCTCCCGCCAGTCCTCCGGGGTCAGCAGCTCCCGCAGCCGATCGCCCCAGTTGCGCGAGAAGACGGTGTGCTGGATGTAGTCGTGATCGGCCGGCGCGAGCGGCGCGCGGCGCTCCAGCGTGTAGGTGCGCATCGCCACGCTCGCGAGGCCGGCCGCGCGGAGGGACGCGGGCGTGGTCTGCCGCCGCTCCTGGAAGGAGTGCCCCGCGCCCTCGTCCAGGGTGCGGCGGATCTCGGCGAGCTGGATGCGCCGCTCGAGCTCCGGGTGGCCGGGCAGGAACATGGCCGAGAAGACCTGCGACTCCTTGACGATGACGCGGCCGCCCGGCCGGACCACCCGCAGGAACTCCCGCAAGGCCTTCTCGGTATCCACGATGTGGTGCAGCACGTCCCCGCACCACACCCAGTCCACGCTCTGGTCGGGCAGGGGAATGGCGGTGCCGTCGCCGCGCTGGAACTCGAGCCGCTCGCCGGCGGCCTCCCCGCCCACGAGCGCGCGCGCCGCGTCCACCTTGGCCGCCTCGGGCTCGATGGCCACGACCCGACCGCCCTGGCCCACCGCCTCGGCCAGCCAGAGCGCGTAGAGGCCGACGCCGCAGCCCACGTCGAGCCCGCGCGACCCGGCGGGCAACCCCAGCTCGCCGATGATCCGGCGGGCTTCCGCCTCCTGGAAGCGGTTCATGCGCTCGAGCGAGACGTGGG
>CAVVEU010000019.1:0-30296 GCA_963747235.1 uncultured Candidatus Rokubacteria bacterium | reverse complement strand
CGCCCTTGGTCCAGATGGAGTCGAGGAACTTCAGCACGTCCATGCGCTTCTGGATCACCGGGTTGTCCTGGTACTTGGCCGAGTTCAGCATCTGCCGGCTCGCCGGGATGATGTGCAGCGGCACCGCGTGGTACCAGGAGATCAGGTCCGGGTGCTTCAGGAAGAACGTGACGTACTTCTTGGCGCCCTCCACGTTCGACTTCTCCAGGATGTGGAAGCCCTGGACCGACAGGTAGTACGCGTCGGTCACTTTCTTTGGCAACTCGAAGGGCACGGTGGCGTCGGCGATCTTGGGGTTGTTGGCGATCGTCTGGTCGAGCAGGCGCGAGCCCACATACCACGACGACGCGGCCTTCTCGGTGAAGTAGGTGGACATCAGCTCGCCCCAGTTGTAGGTGCTGGCCTCGGGCGAGAACTTGTGCAGCTCGTTGAGATAGTCGAGCGTCTCGATGGCGCGCTTCTTCTGGTTACCCTTGTCGAGCGCAACCTCGTACTCCTTCTTGCCCGCGTTCCACTCGAACCAGTGCACGTCGTTCTTCATGAACATGGTCTCGAGCAGCAGCGTGGAGGCGCCGGTCTCCGCGGAGGGCACGATGCAGCCGTACATGTTCGGCGGGTCGTTGAGCGCCTTGGCCGCCTTCAGGTAGTCGTCCCAGCTCTTGGGAGCCGACAGCTTCTTGGCGTCGTAGAGGTCCTTGCGGTACCAGCCGTAGGTGAACTGCTGGCTGGTCGGGACCGACCGGTCGGCGCCCTTGTAGACCATGCGCTGGTTCTCGGCGACACCGCCGGTGGCCTTGATCACGTCGCCCACGTCGGCGAGCTGGTTCTCCATCGCCAGGTTCATCGCCTGCCCGGCGCCGTACCAGACGATCTCGGGCGGAGTGCCTGCGGCGATCAGGGTGGCCACGCGCTTGGCGATGTTGGCGAAGCCGGGGGTTTCCACTACCACCTCGATCCCGGTCTCCTTCTTGAAGTCGGCGTTGATCTTCTCGTAGACCGCGATGGCCTTCGGGTTCGACTCCTCGGACACGAACAGCACCTTGTTCTTGTCCTGGCCGCGAGCGGTCTTCACCAGGATCTGGGGGGCCACCGCGGCCGCGCCCGCGACGGCGGCGCCCTTCACGAACGTCCGGCGATCGATGAACATGGGTCAATCTCCTCGTGGGGTTTCTGGTTGAGCAGCCAGCGCGCGGGCCTTGAGCGCCGCGCGATCGATCTTGTTCGTCCCCGCCAGGGGCAGCTCGGGGACGAGGAATACGCGCCGCGGATGCTGGTACGCCGGACCGTGGGCCAGCGCCCACTCCTTCACGGCCTGCTCGCTGAGGCCGGAGCCCGCCCGCGCGACCACGAAGGCCACCGGCACCTGGCCCTTCAGCTCGTGATCCACCGGGAGCACCGCGGCCTGCAGCACGTCCGGGTGCCGCTCCAGCGTGCCCTCGACATCGCCCGGGTAGACGTTCTCGCCGCCGCAGACGAACATGTCGTCGGTGCGGCCGACGAAGTAGTAGAAGCCGTCGGCGTCGCGGCGGCAGACGTCGCTGGTGTCGAACCAGCCGTCCTTCAGGCGCCGGGCCGTCTCCTCGGGCAGGTTGTGATAGGCCGCCATCACGCCCGGGTTGCGCGTGAGCAGCACGCCCTCGTCGGGGCCGGGGTCGAGGCGGATCTCGCAGCCCTCGAGCGGGTAGCCGATGGACGTGGCGGGCCTGGGTAAGCCATCTGGATGACCGGCGAACATCACCGGGCCCGCCTCGGTCACGCCGTAGCCGTTGCTGGCTGCCGCGTTCGGGAACGCGCGGTGGAGCGCCTCGAAGAGCGCGGGGGATGCGGGCGCAGAGCCCACGCCGATGAAGCGCACGGAGCTCTTGTCTGTCTGGGCGAGCGCCGGGTCGTTGAGGATCAGGTGGAACATGGTCGGCACGCCGGAGAGGCGCGTGACCTTGTAGCGGCCGATGGACTCCACGTAGAGGCGCTGGTCGAAGCGGGCCAGCAGGACGAGCGAGGCGCCGGCGGCCATGCCGACCTTCGTCCACACCAGCGCGTTCTTGTGGTAAAGCGGGGCGGCGACGAGCACGCGGTCATCGGGCGTCATGCGGCGGGCTCGGACGAGCGCGTCGATCTGCCAGGCCTGGCCCGCGTGCGTCAGGAGCACGCCCTTCGGGCGGCCGGTGGAGCCGGAGGTGTAGGGCTGGAGGCAGATGTCGTCGGGCGTGGGTTCTACTGCCGCGAACGGGCCGGGCTTGAGGAAGTCGGCGTAGGTGGCGTCGAAGTCTACTGTGGGGACGTCGGGGGCGACTTTTCTGTGGGCGGCGTCCACGAACAGTAGGGACAGATTGGCGTCCTTGGCGATGAACGCGAGGGATTCGGCCGGGAGCTTGATGTTGAGCGGGACCGGGATCGCGCCGGCGCACATCGTGCCGTAGAGCGCTTCGATGTACTCCGTGCGGTTGAGGGCGAGGATGCCTACGCGGTCGCCTCGTCCTAGGCCTCTTGCGGTCAGGCCGGCGGCTACTGCGTCGCAGTTGGCGTCTAGCTGGCTGTAGGTGATCTCGCGGGGGGTTTCGGGTTTTGAGAGATCGATGATGGCGGTTCTTATGGACCACCCCTCACCCTGCCCTCTCCCCTGAGGGGAGAGGGTTTTGGAGGTGGTGGTCGAGGTGGTCCCTCTCCCCTTTGGGGAGAGGGTAGGGTGAGGGGTCGGGCCCACCAGCGTGCCGACGTTCACCGTCACGGGGTGACGATCACCTTGCCGAAGACTTCGCGGTCCTGGAGGATGCGCATGGCCTCGGCGGAGTCGGCCAGGGGCAGCACGCGATCGATGATCGGCTTGATGGTGCCGCGCTCGACTTCGCGCAGGAGGGCTTCGAGGTCCTCGCGCATCCAGCCGTTGGCGCCGATGATGTTGACCTCGCGGCGCCAGATATAACGGATGTCGGTCTTGGGGTCGTAGCCGGCGGTGGCGCCGCAGGTGAGCAAGCGGCCGTGCCGGGCCAGCGTGCGCAGGCTCGGCACCCAGGTGTCGCCGCCGGTGTAGTTCACGAGCACGTCCACGCCCTTCTTGCCCGAAAGCTCCCACGCCACCTTCGAGAAGTCTTCCTTCGTGTAGTCGATGACGTGGTCGGCGCCCAGCTCCTTCAGCCGCTTGAGCTTCTCCGGCGACGACGCGCAGGCGATGACGCGGGCCTTGAGGTTCTTGGCGATCTGCACGCAGCCCGTGCCGACGCCGCCGCTCGCCCCCAGGATGAGCACCAGCTCGCCGGCCTTGAGCTGCCCGCGCGTGATCATCATGCGATACGCCGTGCCGTAGGCGATGGGCAGCGCGGCGGCCTGCTCGAAGGTGACCGCGTCGGGCATGTGGATCAGGTTCTCGGCCTCGATCGCGATGCGCTCGCAGAGGCCGCCGTTGGCGTGCTCGCCCAGCGCGCCGCCCGGCTTGATGTGCGGGTCGATCAGCACGCGCCGGCCGACCCATTCGCGCCCCACGCCGGAACCGACCGAGTGGACGACACCGGCTATGTCACCGCCCGGAATTCGCGGCATGACCACCGGCAGGCCGGGCATGCCCTGGAGCACGAAGATGTCGAGGTAGTTGAGGCCGCAGGCCTTGACGGTGACCACCGCCTGGCCGGGGCCGGCGGTGGGCTCGGGCCAGTCCGTGCGGAGCTTGACCTGGTCGAGGCCTCCGTGGGCGTCGATCGCGACGGCGCGCATCGCTACAGCTCGAAGCGGAAGGCGCATTCCGGAGTCATGGCCCCTTGATGTAACACTTTCGGCCACGATGTGGCAACCAACCTGGGACTGCTACGCGCCGGTCTCCGGGCGCTTCGGCGCGCCGGCCGTGGGCCGCGCCGCGATCCACGCCGCGACGGCCGAGCCCGCGACCGCGACACCGGCGGCCAGGAACGCCAGCCGATAACTGCTGGTGACGTCGAAGAGCCAGCCGGCGAGGTAGGGGCCGATGGCGCCGCCCAGGCCGCCCCCCGCCCCGACCACCCCGAGGATGGCACCCAGGTGCGGTCCGGCGAACACGTCGGCGGGAATCGTGGAGAGTTGCGCGATCCGCATGCCGAAGCCGAACGCGGACACCACGTACAGCAGGAGGAGAACGCGGTCCTCGGGGCCGTGCAGCTGGGCGAAGCAGAGGATCCCGACGATCGCGAGGACCGTGCCGGCCACGAAGACCCATCCGCGCCCCACTCGGTCCGAGAGCCAGCCGCCGAGCACGTTGCCCGCCATCATGCACCCGGCGGCCAGGGCGAAGAGCCAGACCACCGTGTCCCGCGGCACGCCCTGGTCCACCGCGTGGGCCACCTGGTGCGTGGCCATGATCTGGAAGCCGATGACCCCGAGCGCGGTCATGACGAAGGCCGCCCAGAGCCGGACGCTCCGCAGCGCGCGCCGGAGCGTCCACACTTCCCTCGGGGCCCGCGCGCCCCCGGAGGAGGTGAAGGCGGCGCCGCCGGCCGGGCGATGCGGGGGCGGCGGCTCGCGATAGAGCAGCGTGAGCAGGACGGTCGCGGTCGCGACGATGCCCCCGAAGCTCACCAGCGCCGTGCGCCAGCCCAGCATCTCGATGAGCCACGCGTTCAGCGGGTAGAAGACCACCGGGCTCCCCGGTCCGGTGCTCAGCACGCCCATCGCGGTACCGCGCGACCGCACGAACCACCGCGTCACGATCGTCGTCGAGGGGATGAGCATGCCGGCAATGCCCGCGCCGCCGAGCAGGCCGAAGCACAGGTAGTACTGCGGCAGCGACGTCACCTGCCCCGTGAGCGCCAGGGCCACCCCGAGGATCACGCCGCCGCCCGTCACGACCATCCGCGTTCCCCAGCGGTCGGAGAGCCAGCCGGCGAGCGGGGCAAAGAAGACGAATCCCAGCCAGCTCAGCGAGTACCCGAGCGCGGTCGGGCCGCGGCCCCACGCGAATTCCTCGAGCATCGCGACGTAGAAGAGCGCGAACGTGGATCGCGCCCCCCACGCGAGCGCGTTGACGGTGGTCGACACGCCGACCACCGTCCATCGGCCCGCCATCACCCGCTCTGGTACTCGAAGATGAGGCAGGTGGTGGTGCCGTGCGCGAGGAGGCGCCCCTCGGCGTCGGTCAATCGGCCTTCCGCGGTGCCGATGCGCCGGCCCCGGGAGATGACGCGGCCCTCGGCGCGCACCGGGCCAGTCTCCGGCGTGACCACCCGCAGGAGCGAGATCTTGAACTCGAGCGTCGTCTGGCCGAATCCTTTCTCCAGCGTCGAGTGGACCGCCAGCCCCATGCAGGAGTCGAGCAGCGTCGCGGCCAGGCCGCCGTGGACGGTGCCGGCCGGGTTGCGGTGCGCGGCGGTCGGCTCGGCCGCGATGGCCACGCGGCCGCTCTCGGCCTCGACGATGTCATAGCCGAGCGTTTCCGCCATGCTGTTCAGCGGCAGCGTGCCGCTGACGAGGCCCTGCACGAACTCCAGGCCGCTCATCGTCCGTTGCTGGTCGACGCTCACGACGCCGTAGCGCTTCCTCATTGGAGCGACGCCCAGAGGTGCTGAGCGGCATAGGCGCGCCACGGCCGCCACGCATCGGCCCGGGCAACGAGCTCACGTGACGACAGCCGTCGGCCTTCCAGACGAGCGAGCGCGCCCCCGAGCCCGACGTCGGCGGCGGGAAAGGCATCCGGCTCCCGGAGCTGGCGCAGGGCGATGTAGTGGGCGGTCCATTCGCCCACTCCCGGGATGACTCGCAGCCGCCGGATCGCCTCGTCGAGCCCGCGGCTGGCGCACAGGACGTCCGGATCGGCGACGACGGCGGCCGCCACGGCGGATAGCGTGGCCGCCCGGCTCCTCGGCATGCCGAGGGTCGTCAGGTCCGCGCGCGCCAGGACCTCCGGCCGCGGGAAGACGTGGGTCAGCTCGTGATCCGGTTCCGCCAGGGGCGCCCCGTACATGTCGACCAGGCGCCCGGCCAGACGGACCGCGGCGACGACGGAGATCTGCTGTCCCAGCACCGCGCGAATCGCCAGCTCGAAGCCGTCCCATGCTCCGGCCACCCGCAAACCCGGCCGCGCCGCCACCAGCGGCGCCAGCGCCGGATCCTTTGCGAGATGCGCTGCGATGGGGAGTGGATCGGCGGCCAGGTCGAAGACGCGCCGCAGCCGCGCGATGATGCCGGGCAGCGCGGACAGCTTGGGGAATCGGATCCTCGCGCGCAGCGCATGCCCGGCCTCAGGTCGAACGGACACCATCCCCTGCCGCCCGTCCAGCTCGATGGTTCGCGCGTAGCAGCGCTCGCTCACTCGCTCGATGCCGGATACCGCCCGGCGCCGCAGAAACGCCAGCATGCCCGGCCAATCGTAGGGCGGCTGATAGCGCAGGAGCAGGCTGATCTCGCCCCCGGGGCCGGCCGAAATCTCCGGGGCGCTCCCGCGCCGCAGGGTGCACGGCGCACGACCGTACAGCGCCAGGAACGTCTCGTTGAACCGGCGGATACTGCCGAAGCCCGAGGCGAACGCGACCTCGGCCATCGGGAGCGACGTCTCGTGAATGAGCTGCTTCGCGAGCAGCACGCGATGGGTCTGCGCCACCGCGATCGGTGAGGCCCCGAGGTGCTGCCGACACAGGCGCCGGAGCTGCCGCTCGCCCAGGCCCAGGCGGCCGGCCAGGGCGTCGACACCCCCCTCGTCCAGGGCGCCCAGCTCGATGAGCGCCAGCGCGCGGGACACCGTGTTCGACGTGCCCCGCCAGGCGCCCTTGTCCGGCGCCGTCTCCGGCCGGCACCGCAAGCACGGGCGGAACCCGGCCTCCTGGGCCGCGGCCGCCGTGGGATAGAAGGTCACGTTCTCCGAGCGCGGCGTGCGCGCCGGACAGACCGGGCGGCAGTAGGTGCCGGTCGTCTTTACGGCGACGAAGAAGCGGCCGTCGAACCGAGCATCGCGCAGCTCGATCGCGCGGTAGCACGCATCGTGATCGAGGTCCATGGCGCGATACTCCCCTGGCGGGCGGCCGGCGTCTGGCGGTTTTCGGACGTCGTCATCCCCGACGGCGGACGTGCGACGGGTGCCCGCGGGCGTTACTTCGCGTCGCTCGTCGGCCGGCTCAGCTCGAAGCGAAAATCGCAGTGCGAGGCGCCTTCCATCACGGTCTGCGTGCGCGTCAGCTTCACCGCGGGGTTGAACCCCTCGACCAGCGAGAAGTCGCGGTTGCACGAGAGCAGCGCGCCCACCTCGGGGATGCCGAGCGCGCGGTACATCTCGGCGTAGCGGCAGCGCGTGACGTTGAACGAGAACTTCTCCTCGGTCTGCTCGAGCACGTCCATGCGGTAGGCGTCGCCCTTCTTCCAGTCCTCCAGCGCGGTGGCGAAATGGCCGAGGGTGTCGCCGCCCATGCGTGAGGCCAATTCCTTGCCCTGCGCGCGCGCCACGTCGATGATGACGTTCCGCGCGGTCGCGAACACCTGCTCGTGGCCGAACTTGGCGCCGAGCGCTTCCAGCACCGGCATCAGCACGCGCGCCTCGATCTCGCGGCGCTTGAGGACACCGATCTCGTTCAGGTTGTCGGGGGGCATCGGGGTGCTCATGGTCCCTCCTTGGCGGGTCGCGGCGAAGCGTAGCACGCGCGGCCGACCGCGACCAGCGTGCCCATCGAGTCGCGAATCTCCACGTCGGCCACGCAGATCGTCTTGCCCACGCGCACCGTCTTGCCGACCGCGGTCAGGTCGCCGCGCCGCGCGGGCCGCAGGTAATCCACGCGCATGTCGATCGTCGGCACGCCCGGCGCGGTCTCGGTCATCACCGCGTAGTCGCCCGCGATGTCGGCCAGCGCGCTGACGACGCCGCCGTGCAGCCAGTCGGAGCCGTCGACCCGGATGAACTCCTCCCGGTACGGCAGGCGGATCTCGACCTTGCCCTTCTCGGCCGCGATGATCTCGAGCCCGAGGAAGCGCATGAACGGCGAGTGGCTGAAGCCGAGCTTGGACAGGTCCGTCCCGCTCACTGGGCGGTCTCCTTCGCGCGCGCCTTGAGGGCGGTGCGATCGATCTTGCCGGTGCCGCCGAGCGGCAGCGCGTCCAGGAAGACGACGCGTCGCGGGTGCGCGTAGGGCGCGCCGCGCTCCAGGAAGAAGCGGCGCACGTCGTCTTCCGTGGTCCGGCCCGCTTCGCGGGCCACGACGAAGGCGATCGGCACCTCGCCCTTCACGTCGTGGGGCGCCGGCACCACGCAGGCGTCGCGCAGGTTCGGATGCTGGAGCAGGATGTCCTCCACTTCCTTGGGGTACACGTTCTCGCCCGCCACGTTGATCATGTCGTCGCGGCGCCCGACGAAGTAGTAGTAGCCGTCGGCGTCGCGGCGCATGAGGTCGCCGGTGTAGAGCCAGCCGCCGCGGAACTTCTTGGCCGTCGCCTCCGGCAGCTTCCAGTAGCCCTTGGCCAGCCCCGGGTTGCGGGTGACCAGCTCGCCGACTTCCTCCACGCCGACCTCGCGCTCGGTCTCGTCCACCAGCTTGACGTCGCAGCCCGGGAACGCCAGCCCGCACGAGTTGCGCTTCTTGAGCCCCCAGCGCGAGTTGACGATCGGCACCGGGCCGCCCTCGGTGAGCCCGTAGCTCTCGCCGATCGGCGCGCCGAAGACGCGGCGGAACTCGTCCAGCAGCTCCTCGGGCACCTCGGCCGAGCCGCACACCGCGTAGCGCACGCTGGTGACGTCGTGACGGCCGAGCGCGTCCTTCTCGGCGAGGATCATCTTGTACATCGCGGGCACGCCGGTGAGATACGTCACCTTGTAGCGGTCGATGGCGCGGATGACCTCGAGCGCGTCGAAGCCGGGCAGGATGACGAGCGAGCCGCCCGCGAGCAGGAACGGCTTCACCGCCCCCACCATCGCGTTCTTGTGGTAGAGCGGCACCGCGATCAGGGCGCGCTCGGTGTCGTCGGCCAGCAGCGCCTTGCGCATGATGTCGGAGTTCCAGAGCTGCCCGCCGTGGGTCAGCAGCACGCCCTTGGGCTTGCCGGTGGAGCCCGAGGTGTAGGGCTGCATGCACGTCTCGTCGAACGCGGTGGCGCGGCGGGCCAGCGTGGGCGCGGCGGCGGCCAGCACCGTCTCGTAGGCCAGCGCGCCGTCCGCCGCGGGCCCGTCGGCGATCACGTGCTTGATGGCCGGGATCTGCGCGGCGAGCATCAGCCCGCGCTCGGCCAGCGCCGCGTTGGCCACCAGCACCGCGGCCTCGGAATCCTCCGCCACGTAGCGGAGGGCCTCGTCGCCCATCCTTATATTGAGCGGCACCGCAACCGCCCCGAGCCGCATCGTGCCGAAGAGCGTCTCGAGGAAGCGCACGTCGTTGTTGAAGAGCAGCGCCACGCGATCGCCGGCGCTCACGCCGAGCGCGGCCAGGGCATTGGCCATCCGGTTGGCCCGGGCGTCCAGCTCGGCGTAGGTCAGCACGGCATCGCCCTGGAAGACCGCCGGCTTGGACGGAGTCAGGGCCAGCGCGGTGTCGAAGATGTAGCCGAGATTGTCCGGAAGCACGCGAGTCGTCAGATTCTGCCCCGCCGGCCCCGTTCCGTCAAGGCGCCCGGCCGTCTATACTACGGGCCACACCACGCCCAGGGAGGAACACGATGACGCGGAAGCCGATCGCCTACGTTCAGGCCTCGTGGCACACCGACATCACCGACCACTGCCGGACGGCATTCATGGCCGAGCTGGCCAGGCACGGCTACGCGACCGGCGACGTCGAGCTCTTCTCGGTACCCGGCAGCCTCGAGATTCCCCTCATGGCCCGGAAGCTCGCCCGCACCGGCCGCTACGCGGCGGTGTGCGCGAGCGGGCTCGTCGTCGACGGCGGCATCTACCGCCACGACTTCGTGGCGCAGGCGGTGCTGCAGGGCATCGTGCAGACCTCGCTGGACACGGATGTGCCCGTGCTGTCCGCCGTGCTCACCCCGCACCACTTCCACGAGCACGCGGTCCACGCGGAGTTCTTCACGCAGCACATGCTCACCAAGGGCAAGGAGCTGGCGGAGGCGTGCGTGGCGATCATCGGCCAGCTCGCCGCGGTGGCCTAGTACACCCCGCGCGGGCGGCTCACCCCACCAGACCCTGAACGGCCCACGCCCGCGCGGTCAGCTCGATGCGCTCGCCCTGGGCCGGCGCGAGCCGCGCCTTCAGGTGCGCCCGGATCTTCTCCCGCGCGCCGTCGCTCACGGAGGCCAGGTAGGTCGGGGCCGAGCCCTGCCGGCCGAGGAACGGGGTCCAGTAGTCGTCGAAGTCCCGGAAGACGGTCGGGATGTCGATGGCGCGAACGATGCACCGAGCGGAGCCCCGCGCCTTCGAACAGCGCGCGCAGCGGCTCGGGCTGGCAGATCGGGAACCGGTCCGCCTGGTCGAGCTTGGCGTCACCCGGGTTCACCGCGATCGCCGCGTCCCAGAAGTGGCGGATCATCTGCATGCCACCCGCGTAGTCCCAGACGTACGCGGAGACGCGACCGCCCGGCTTCGTGACGCGGATCATCTCGCGCGCCATGGCCGCGTGGTCGCGGACGAAGTTGAGGACCAGGCCCGAGACCGTCACGTCGAACGCGCGCGCCTCCCACGGCAGGCGGGTCGCGTCACCGGTGTTCAGCCGGACACGGGGGTCGCGGAGGCGCTGCCGCGCCGCGGCCACGAATCCCTCGGACGTGTCCACGCCCTCGATCGCCGCGGGCTCGCAGGTCGCCAGGATGGTCTCCGACAGGGCGCCGGTCCCGCAGCCGACGTCCGCCCAGGTGAGGCCACGCGCGGGCGCCAGCCAGCGCAGCAGCTCGGCCGCCACCTTGCGGCTCCATCGGCCGACGTACTGCTCGTAGGCGTCGCCGGATCCCCAGGCCTCAGTCGGCGCGGCAGTCATCGGTCCCCTTGGACCCCAGCCAATCCGTGCGGGACGAGGTCAGCCACGTTCCCGCGGAAACGTGCCGGTCACTCGATCACGTGCGCCGCGCGCACGAGGAGCGACTGCGGGAGCGTCAGCCCGAGGGCGCGGGCGGCCTTGAGGTTGATCATGAGCTCGAGCGTGGCCGGCTGCTCGATCGGCAGGTCCGCGGGCTTCGCGCCTTTCAGGATGCGGTCAACGTAGCCCGCCGCGCGGCGGAAGTTGTCGGCCACGGACGGCCCGTACGCCATCAGGCCGCCTGCCTCGCTGAACTCCAGCTCCGGGTACATCGCGGGCAGCCGGTGCCGGGCCGCCACCGCCACGATGCGCTCGCGCTGACTCCAGAGGTAGGCGTCGGCCAGGGCCAGCATCGCGTCCACGCGCCGCCGGCCCGCGCCGCCGAGCGCCCGCTCGATGTCCTGGACGTCGCGGGCCTGGACGCTCTCGAGCTGGACGCCGAGGGCCCGGGCCGGGGTCTCGAGGCTCGCCAGCTTGTGCGGGTTCGCGTCGTTGCGCGGGTTCCAGACCACGGCCACCCGCGCCAGCGACGGCAGCGCCTCGCGCAGCAGCTCGAGCCGCTTGCCGTCCAGCTCGTGCCCCGTGGAGATCAGGAAACCGGTCACGTTACCGCCGGGCCGCGCCAGGCTCGCCACCACACCCTGCTGCACCAGATCGATCGCGGCGGCGCCGATGACGATGGGAATCGTGCTGGTGGCGCCCTTGGCCGCGACGGCCGCGGGCCCGCCGTCGGTCACGATCACGTCCAGCGGGAGCGCCGAGAGCGCGGCGGCCAGCGCGGGTAGCCGGTCCATCTTCCCCTCCGCCGCCCGGACCTCGAGGTTGATGTCCCGATAGCCGAGGGCCTGCATCTCCCGCCGGAACGCGTCGACGTTCCGGGTGTGGACCACGCTGCTCGTCAGCCAGCCGATGCGCGGCGGCCTCGCGGGCGCCTGGCCCGGCGCGCCCGTCGGCCGGAGGGCAAGGGCCGCCCCGAACATGCCCAGGAACGCGCGACGACGAATCATCCCAGGCTCAGCGGGCCCGCGCCGCGTCCACGATCTGCGCCGCGTGCTCCTCGGCGTGCTCGCCCACGCGCCGGGCGAGGAACTCGATGGACATGACGCCGTACGCCGGATGGCGTCCCTCCCGCGCCCAGTCGGCGTCGGGCAAGGTCTGGAGGAGGCGCGCGAGCTGCTCGTGCTCGGCGACGATCGTGTCCAGGAGGGCTCCGGCCGTCTCGCCCCGCGCGAGGCTGGCGGCGCGATAGCCCTCCTCGTCGAAGTCGGCGAAGAGCGGCGCGTTCTCGTGGAAGAGCCGCCGCATCCGGAGCCCGTAGACGAAGACGATGACGTCGCGCAGGTGGGTCAGCGTCTCCAGCGCCGACCACTCCCCGGCCTTGGGCGCCACGTCGAATCGCGCGGGCGGCGCGGTCTCGACCGCCCGTCGCACGACGGCGGCCGACGACCGGATCCGCTCGATCAGTACACGATGCTCAGGAGTCATTCAGCCTCTCCCCTCTCGTGAGAACCTTGTCCGCCCACTCGACCAGGCCGACGAATATGGTCGGATCGGAGAAGCTGGCATTCTTGCCGACCAGATCGGTATCCAGGACCCCACGGGCCCGTGAGCAGGCGCCTCACACATGAATCGGGACGCGATGGCCGATGGTCTTCGCCAGCGCCTCGACAGCGGGGCCCATCCGACGGGAACCACGGAGCCGGCCACCGCCGCCCGCATGAGATGACCGCCTCGCCGAGAAGAAGATCTGGACCTCATGCCGGCCTCGGCAAAGCGTTGGCGTGATGGAAGGGAAACGACGCTTGCGTCGGATCCGCCGAGCCCCAGGCGCTCTTGATGAGTACCTTCATCCCTTCCGCCCTACCGCGTCCAGACCGGAGACCACGAGGCGGCCATCTCCGCGCGGCACGCGTGCGCCAGGGCGATCGATCGGCCCTTCAGGATGTCCGGCGACTCCTTGGCGGTCAGCGCGTTCCCGAAGCCGATCATGGCCTGCGTCACCTGCTCGTTCTCGACCAATCCCATCACGCCCCAGTAGAGTTGCCAGAATCGCGCCATCTTCGCGGCCGGCGTCACCGTGTCCGAGGTCGCGATCGAGCGACGCGGTCTCGACCGCCTCCTCGCACCACTTGAGCTTGGCCTGGAGATAGGGCTTGGCCGCCTCCACGGTCTGGTTGCGGATGAACTGCGCGGCGCCCAGGAACAAGCTGCCCGCGGCGAGGAGGGAGCCGACCACCTTGAGCCAGTACTCGAGCGTGTCCTTGGTCATGGCGCCCTCCTCACGTCTCCTGAAACACCGCGTCCACGAGCCAGACCGCCGCCGCCGCGAGCACGGTGGTGCACGCCACGGTCACCGCGAGCCGCCGGCCGTGCCAGAGGCTCTGGAACCAGTCCAGGAGCTCGGCGGCAAGGATGTTCGCCTTCCCCCCGTAGAGCTCCATGGTCCGCAGGTACTGCCGGGAGTCCTGGCGTCCCAGCGGGTCGTCGGGCGCGGGCACGGCGGTCAGGTAGATCGCGACCGCGCTGCCGAGCCCCACCACCAGGATGGCGGCGATGATGAGGCGGACGCGGGCCCGCGACGTGCCCAGCGCGTTACCGTCCCTTGAACTTCGGCGCGCGCTTCTCCTTGAAGGCCTGCACGCCCTCCCGGTGGTCCTCGGTCTCGCGCACCACCGCCATGTGCGAGGACACCAGGTCCAGGTGCGTGCGCAGGTCGAGCCGCATGGACTGGTAGACCAGCCGCTTGATCATGCGAACCGGCACCTGCGGGCCGTCGGCCACGCGGCGGGCGAAGGCATAGGTTTCTTCCGCGAGCTTGTCGTGCGGCACCACGCGGTTGACGATGCCGAGCTCCAGCGCCCGCGGCGCCTCGATGAAGTCGGCCGTCCACAGCAGCTCGAGGGCGCGGGCGGTGCCGATCAGGCGCGGGAGGAAGTAGGTGTCGCCGTCGCCGGGCACCAGGCCCACGCGCACGTAGCCGGTGGAGAAGCGTGCCGCGTCGGAGGCGATGCGCATGTCGCACATGAGCGACATGCCCATGCCCGCGCCCACCGTGACGCCGTTGACCATGGCGATGACGGGCTTGTCCATGGCCTCGAGCGTCCTCGGCACGTTGTGGATGTGCTCCCAGAGGCCGTTCTTGTTGTCGAGCGGGGTGGGATCGCCCGCGCCCATGCGGCCGACGTCGCCGCCGGAGCAGAAGGCCTTGCCCGCGCCGGTCACGATCACCACGTTCACGTTGGGATCGGCCTGCGCCTCCTGCAGCGAGGCGGCCCAGCGCTCGATCATCGGCCCGGTGAAGGCGTTCATCTTGTCGGGCCGGTTGAGCGTGATGGTGGCGATGCGGTCCTTCACCTCGTAGAGCAGCTCGCTGTCGGTGGCCACGATGCGTCCTCCCGTGGGTGCGGGGTGCGGAGCAGGGTGCGGGGTCAGTCCTTCGGCAGGCCGAGCACGCGCTCGCCCAGGATATTGCGGAGGATCTCGGTGGTGCCCGCGCGGATGCCGCTGCCGCGGGCCAGGAGGCAGTAGAACTCCCACTCGCCGTCGTCGGGCGCCCTCGCGCTGCCCGCCTTGAGCTGCGAGTAGGGGCCGATGAGCTCGGTGGCGAACTCGGCCAGCTCCTGATCGAGCTGGCTCCAGAAGAGCTTCGAGGTCGAGCCCTCGGGCCCGGGCGCGCCGCCGCGGAGGATCTTGGTCAGGCTGCGGTAGCCGTTGAGCTGGAGCACGCGCTCACCGATGGAGAGCGCGGCGATCTTCTGGCGCACCACCGGGTCCTCCGACGCGGGGCGCCCGTTCTTCATGGTGCGCCGGGCCAGCGACAGGAGCTTCTGCAGCGCGGTGCGCAGGCTGATGTGGCGGATCATGGTAAGCACGTCGCGCTCGTAGGCCAGCGTGGTGAGCGCCACGCCCCAGCCCTCGTTCACCTTGCCCACCACGTTGGTGACCGGCACGCGCACGTTCTCGAGGAAGACCTCGTTGAACTCGGCCTCGCCGGTGATCTGGCGCAGGGGGCGGATGGTGAGGCCCGGGCTCTTCATGTCGATCAGCAGGAAGGTGATGCCCTTGTGCTTGGCCGCGGTCGGATCGGTGCGCACCAGGAAGAAGCCCCACGCGGCCACGTGGGCCATGCTCGTCCACACTTTCTGACCGTTCAGCACGTAGTGATCGCCGTCCAGCACCGCGCGGGTCTGGAGGTTGGCCAGGTCGCTGCCCGCGTTGGGCTCGGAGAAACCCTGGCACCAGATGTCCTCCGCGGTCAGGATGCGGTCCAGATGCTGCGCGCGCTGGGCCGGCGTGCCGTGCTTCATCAGCGTGGGGCCCAGCATGCTGAGGCCGCTGCGATTCAGCGGCTGCGGGCTCCCGCTGTGCGACAGCTCTTCGTACAGGATGACCTGATCCAGGATGGAGGCGCCGCGGCCGCCGTACTCGGCCGGCCAGTCCATGCCCACGTAGCCGGCCTTGTGGAGCGCGCGCTGCCACTCGCGCAGGCGGTTGACCTCCTTCACGTCGGCGCGCGAGGAGGCGAAGCCGCGGCCCTTCATATCCGCGGGCACGTTCTCGGCCAGCCAGGTGCGCACCTCCTGGCGGAAGTCCTGCTGCGCCTGCGTGAAGTCGAAGTCCATGGTCCTCTTTATACCCTCTCCCCTCAGGGGAGAGGGCCAGGGTGAGGGGTGGGTGGCCTGCTCAGACGGTGCCCGCCGCGTCGGGCCGCGTGGCCACGCCATTGATCCGCCAGCCGTCCTCCCAGATCAGCTCGTACATCGCCTCGATGGCCTGGCCGTTGGCGCCGCGGATCTTCACGGTGACGTACGCGAGGCCGGGCGACTCCAGCTCCGTCTTCGTCACCGCCGCGAACGTCGAGCGCGCGATCTCGGGATACCCGCGCCGCACCATGGTCTCGAAGGCCGGGCGATCGAACTGCGCCTGGATCATGCCCGACGCGAACGTGAAGGCGGTGTCGAAATCGCCGCGGCGAAACGCCTCGAGCTGCTTCACGACCGGCTCTGCCGCGGCCTTCGGGTCGGTGCGGTCGGCCTGCGCCCAGGCGGCGGCGCAGAGCGATACCAGCGCGAGCGCGAGGCCAAGTACGATGCGTTTCATCATTCCTTCTCTCCCCTCACCCGGCCCTCTCCCCCTCCGGGGGCGAGGGTACGATTCCCTCTCCCCTCAGGGGAGAGGGCAGGGTGAGGGGTGGTCCCTAGTGCATCACCGAGCCGCCGTCGACGTTGAGGGCCTGGCCGGTGATGTTCCGCGCTTCCTCGGAGGCCAGGAACACGGCCGCGTGGCCGATGTCCTCCGGCGTCTGCTCGCGCTTCATCGGAATGACGTCGCCCACCCGCTTGTCGAACACCTGCCGCGCGGTCATGCCGGTGAAGGCCGGGTTGGTGTCGGCGATGTGCTGGGCCAGCTTCTCCCAGAACGCGGTCCAGAGCACGCCGGGGCAGATCGCGTTGACGGTGATGCCGTGGGGCGCCAGCTCCTTGGCGATGACGCGGGTGAACGTGATGACCCCGCCCTTGGCCACCGAGTAGGGCGGCATGGTGAGCGCCGCAAGCGGCCCCGCGATCGAGGCAATATTGATGATGCGCCCGCCCTTGCGCTCGATGAAGTAGGGCGCCAGCGCCTTGCACATGAGGAAGACCGACTTGAGGTTGACCGCGTAGGTCTGGTCCCAGTCCTCTTCCGTGTTGTTGGTGAACGGCATGCCGGGCGCCGAGGCCATGCCCGCGTTGTTCACCAGGATGTCGACCTTGCCCATCTCCTTCTTGATGCGGTCCACGGTGGCCTGGACCTCGGCGCCCTTGGTCACGTCGCAGCGCATCGAGATGGCCTTGCGCCCCATCGCCAGCACTTCCTTCACCACCGACTGGGCATTGGCGTCCTGGATGTCGGGGATGGCGATGTCGGCGCCTTCCCTGGCCATGCACAGCACGATGCCCCGCCCGATCCCGGCCCCGCCGCCCGTCACCACCGCCACCTTGCCCGCTAGCCTCATCGATCGTCTCCTCGCGTGGGTCGTCGCCCGGCGTCATTCTATACCGTGCCGTTGACGTGCGCGCGCCCGCGCTATAGCGTGGGGCCGCCGCCATGACGCCACGTCGCGCTGCGCGCGCCCGGATCCTCCTCGCCGTCCTGGCCGGCGCCTGTCTCCTCGGGGCCGACTTCGGCCGGCCGGACCCGGCCAGCTTCACGCTCGGCCAGACGACCGAGGCGGAGATCCGGGCGCGGTTCGGCAAGCCCGCGGGCGAGACGGCCGCCCGGGTGGGCGGCAAGCTGGTGACGACCCTGCGCTACGCGTACGCGGAGGCGCGCTCCATCGCGGTCCCGGTGCGGACCATGTCCTACGCGTTGCACGAGGGCCGCCTCGTCGGGTTCGACTACATGAGCTCCTTCGCGGCCGATCAGACCGCCTTCGACGAGCTGGCCCTGAAGCGGATCAAGCGCGGGGAGACCACGCGGACCGAGACGCTCGACCTGGTGGGCAAGCCGACCGGGCAGTTCATGTACCCCTCGTTCTACGCCACGGCGCCGGGCCGGCGCGCCGACGTCTACAGCCATTCGCGCAGCGAGAAGCTCTCCGCGGGCGTGACGCTCGAGACCACCACCAAGGTCCTGACCATCACGTTCGACGAGCACGACGTGGTGGTCGAGACCCACCTGGTGATCACCACGAGCAGCAAGCCGCTCAAGCTAACCCCGGACGCCCGGCGCCCGCCCCATGGAGGCCTCTCGTGAGCACGCCCCCGCTGCGCAGTCACAACTGGTTCGGCAAGAAGGACCTGGACGGCTTCGCCCACCGCTCGTGGATCAAGGCCGAGGGCTTCAGCGACCTCATGTTCGACGGCCGGCCGGTGATCGGCATCGCCAACTCCTGGTCCGAGCTGACCAACTGCAACGCGCATCTCCGGCAGGTGGCGGAGGCGGTGAAGCGCGGCGTGCTCTCCGCGGGCGGCTTCCCGCTCGAGTTCCCGACCATCTCGCTGGGCGAAATCCTCATGAAGCCCACCACCATGCTCTTCCGCAACCTGATGGCGATGGACGTGGAGGAGTGCATCCGCGCCTACCCGCTGGACGGCGTGGTGCTGCTCTCGGGCTGCGACAAGACCACGCCCGCCATGCTGATGGGCGCCGCCTCCGCCGACGTGCCCGCGATCATGGTGACCGGCGGGCCCATGCTGCGCGGCCGCTGGAAGACCGAGGACATCGGCTCGGGCACCGACAACTGGCGCTTCTGGGCCGAGCGGCGCGCGGGACGGCTCAGCGAGGAGGAGTTCTGCGAGATCGAGGCGTGCCTCTCGCGCTCGGCCGGGCACTGCATGGTGATGGGCACCGCCTCCACGATGGCCGCGATGGCGGAGACGCTCGGCATGACCCTGCCGGGCAACGCGGCGATCCCCGCGGCCGACTCGCGGCGCATGGCGCTGGCCGAGCTGTCCGGGCGCCGCATCATGGAGATGGTGCGCGAGGACCTCAAGCCCTCGAAGATCCTCACCCGCGAGGCCTTCGACAACGCGATCCGCACCGGCATGGCCATCGGCGGCTCGACGAACGCGATCATCCACCTCCTCGCCCTCGCGGGCCGGGCGGGTGTGGACCTGGCGCTGGCGCGCTTCGACGAGCTCTCCCGCACCACGCCGATGCTGCTCAACGTGCGGCCGTCGGGCAAGTACCTGATGGAGGACTTCTTCTACGCGGGCGGGCTCCCCGCGGTGCTGAAGGAGCTGCTGCCGCTGCTACACCGCGACGCGCTCACCGTGACCGGCCAGTCGCTCGCGGCCAACAACGAGGCCGCGGTCAACTACAACCCGGACGTGATCCGCACGCTGGCCATGCCGATCCTGAACGAGGGCGGCACCGCGATCCTCACCGGCAATCTCTGCCCGGACGGCGCGGTGCTCAAGCAGTCCGCCGCCTCGCCGCATCTGCTCACGCACCGCGGGCGCGCGGTGGTGTTCGAGGACCACGCCGACCTGCACGCGCGCATCGACGATCCGGACCTGGTGGTGGACGAGACCTCGGTGCTGGTGCTCAAGCGCGTGGGGCCGAAGGGCGCGCCCGGCATGCCGGAGTGGGGCGCCGCGCCGATCCCGCGCAAGCTCCTGCAGAAGGGCGTGCGCGACATGGTGCGCATCTCCGACGCGCGCATGAGCGGGACATCGTACGGGACGGTGGCGCTGCACGTCTCGCCGGAGGCCGAGGCCGGCGGGCCGCTCGCGCTCGTCCAGAACGGCGACGAGATCGAGCTGGACGTGCCGAACCGCCGCCTGACCCTCCGCGTCCCCGACGAGGAGCTGGCCCGCCGCCGCGCCCAGTGGAAGCCGCGCCCGCCCCACTACACGCGGGGCTACGGCCGCCTCTTCCTCGACCACGTGCTCCAGGCCCACGAGGGCTGCGACTTCGACTTCCTGCGCGGAAAAACGCCAGTCCGCGCCGAAGACACCGCCGGCCCCAGCCACAGCTAGCCGGGGTCAGGTCTTGAATTACGACATGTCCTAGGCCGGGGTCAGGGAAGCTCACGGGCTTCACCGAGCGCTTCACGAAGGTCAACGGAGTGCGGCTGCGCTATCAGGTCGGCGGCCAGGGCAGCCCGGTGGTCCTGCTGCACGGCTATGCCGAGACCGGCCACATGTGGCGGCCGATCATGCCGCTGCTCGCGAAGAGCCACACCGTCATCGTCCCCGACCTGCGGGGTGCCGGTGGATCGGCCAAGCCGCCGACCGGCTACGACAAGAAGACCATGGCGGTGGACATCCACGAGCTGACGCGGTCGTTGAAGTTCGACCGCGTCGCCATCGTCGGCCACGACATCGGCCTGATGGTGGCGTACGCCTACGCGGCCCAGTTCCCGCAGAGCACCGAGCGCGTGGTGCTGATGGACGCGTTCCTGCCCGGCATCGGCGACTGGACCCACGTCTGGCTGCTGCGCGACCTGTGGCACTTCCACTTCTACGGAGACGTCCCGCTGGCGCTGGTGAAGGGCCGCGAGCGGATCTACCTCGAGCACTTCTGGAACGACTTCGCGGCCGATCGGAAGCGCTCGGTGCCCGAGGCCGATCGCCGCCTCTACGCGAAGGCTTATGCGCAACCCGGCGCCATGCGCGCCGGCTTCGAGTACTTCCGCAACTTCGAGCGCGACGCGGCGGACTTCGCCAAGCTGGGCCAGACCAAGCTGACCATGCCGATGCTGGTCCTGTCAGGCGAGAAGGCGGGCGGCACGTTCCTGATCGACCAGGCCAAGATGGTGGCCTCCGACGTGCGCGGCCAGGTCGTCACCGGCTCGGGCCACTGGCTGATGGAGGAAGCGCCCAAGATCGTCATCCCCGCGCTCCTCGACTTCCTCCGCTAGCCCGGGGTCAAGACCTGACCCCGTTACTGCAGGGCGGCGCGGAGGGAGCCGGCGGCGTGCTTCAGGCGGCGGCGGGCTTCGGGGGCGTCCACGCCGAGGCGGGCCATCGCGATGGCGACCTTGGCGCTGGTGCCGGAGGCCTTGAGCAGGCGCTCGGCCTCGCGTGGGGGCACGCGACCGAGCTGGCGCACGAGGCCGAGGGCGCGGGCGCGCAGCTTGGCGGAGCGCGGGCGCAGGTCCACCATGCGGTTGCCGTAGACCTTGCCGAGGCGCGCGAAGGACGCGGTGGTCAGCGTGTTGAGCGCGAGCTTGGTCGCGGTGCCGGCCTTGAGGCGCGTCGAGCCGGTGAGCACCTCGGGGCCGACCGCGAGGGCGATCACGACGCGGGCCGCGGAGGCCGGCACGTCGGGGTTGCAGGTGACGAGCGCGGTGGCCGCGCCGCGCTTACGCGCTGCCTGCAGGGCCGCGCGCACGAACGGGGTCACGCCGCTGGCCGCGATACCCACCACCATGTCGCCCGGCCGCACGCGCTTGCGGATCTGGCGCGCGCCTTCGGGCCCATTGTCCTCCGCGCCTTCCGACGAGCGGAACACGGTGCGCTTGCCGCCCGCGATGACCGCCTGCACGAGGGACGGCGGCGTGTCGAAGGTGGGCGGGCACTCCGCGGCCTCGAGCACGCCCAGGCGTCCGCTGGTGCCCGCGCCCACGAAGATGAGGCGGCCGCGTCGCGACAGCGCGCGCACGATCAGATCCACCGCGCGGCCGAGGGCCGGCGCGGCCGCGGCCCACCGCCCGCACCGCGCGGCGATCGGCCCGATTCATGAGCCGCGCGATCCCCGCGGCGGACAGCCGGTCGAGCTTGCCGGTGCCCGGGTTCACGCGCTCGGTGGGCAGCCGGTCGTAGCGGATGCGGCTTCACGCGTCCATCTTACGGCTAGTGCGCCTCGAAACCGAGCCATTCCTCCACCTGCTCCACCAGCCGATCGCACCGCTCGTCGAGCTGCGTGTCGGTGAGATTGGCGATGGGATGCGGCATGTCGAGAAACGGGTAGCCCGGCTTGCCCCAGCTCTCGGCCATCGCGCGCCCGGTATTGCGGAACGGGGCGGTGACGATGGCGATGGCCGGCACCCCTTGCTCCTCCATCAGGATCGCGTCGAGCACACTGCTCGAGCTGCACGACCCTCAGTCGCCGATGCCGGAGATGACGAGATCGGCCTGCGCGCGCAGGGCTCGGATCCCGTCCGCGTCCACCTCGTGGCTCGCCGAGCGCTTCCGGTTCCGCACCGTGACCGTCATGTGATGGCGCCGGGCCAGCCGCTCCGCGAGCTTCTCGAGGATGGGGCTCGCGTTGAACTTGGTGTTCTCCACCAGCCCGAGGCGCAGGCCGCGGGGGCTCGCCGGACGGGGCGCCAGCTTGATCGCGCGCTCCACCGGCTTCGAGGTCGGATCAAAGAGCTTCATGCCGTGTCTCCTCCACTGGGAACTTCAATGCGTGTGGTGACGCTGCGGGTCCACTTGGTTCCCCACCCGGGCAGGCAGGCGGACCAGCTCCCCGCTCGGCCGCCCGCGAACGCGATCAGGATGTCCTCGGGCCGCTCGAAGCGGTAGCGCCAGGTCGTCTCGTCGGCGGGCGTGACCTCGCCGGGCAGGCGCGCGCCCGCGCTTGTAGTCGGCCACCGTCCGGCGCGTGCGCTCCATCAGGAAGCGCTGCACGTCGAGGCGGCTCCAGCCCGCCTTCTGCAGCACCTCCGCGTGCTCGCCCGCGAAGACGATGAGCGTCTCGTTGAAGCCGAGCAGGTTGGACGTGCCCACGTTGCCGAGCGCGTCGGCGAAGCAATAGAGCAGCGGCTCCGGGTCGGCGGCCAGGTGGTTGTACACCTGGTAGAGGCTGTTGGACGCGATCAGGGTGACCGCGCTGTCCTCGCGCCGCAGGCCGCGCGCCACGTGCAGCGGCTCCCACGGGTGATCCTCCTCGTGCTCCGCGAAGCAGAAGGTGTACTTGCCGGGATTGCCGAGCGTGGCGCGGTCGAGCACCCCCGGGCGCGTGTTCATCACGTTCATCATGATGAGGCGCACCGCGCGGCCGATGGTGGCGTTGGGCCGGTGCCCCTGGCCGAACGCGTTGTTGCCGCTGTTGATGCCGAGCCGCGACGCGATCGGCCCGTTGACGACCAGCGCCATCGCGGAGCCGCCGGTGCTGCTGGCCGGTCCGTGATAGGCGAAGGCGGGCGCGCAGAGGCTCTTCACCGCCGCGACCACCACCGGCATGTACTCGGGGCGGCAGCCCGCCATCACCGCATTGATCGCGGCCTTCTCGGCGCTGACCACCGCGTTGCGGCCCGTGATCGCCCCCAGCTCCTCCGAGCCGTCGAGCCCGGCCGCGGCCAGCATCGCCGCGATGGAGCGCGTCCGACGGCGGCACGACCGGCAGGCCGTCGGTCCAGCCCGCGTCGTAGTACGCCTCGATCAGCGCGGCCGGGTCGGCCGCCTCGTCGATGTCGCTCATCGCGCCCTCTTCCCGTTTCGATGATGGCCCAGCCGCTCCGAGATCTCGGCCGCCGCGCGCTTGACCGCCTCCGCGAAGCGCCGGCTCCCGGCGTGGATCCGCGCGGTCGGGCCGGTCACCGCGCACGCGGCGACCAGGCGGCCGTCACGCCCGTAGACCGGCGCGGCCGCGCCCCCCGCCCCGATCACGAACTCGTCCACCGTCACCGCCACGCCCGCGGCATGGATGGCGTCGAGGCGGCGGCGCAGGAGATCGCGGCTCGTCGTCGTCCGCCGTGTGTGGCGCGCGAGCGGAAGCGTGCGCACGAGATGCTCGCGCCGGGCGGGCTCGAGGAAGGCGAAGAGCGCGAAGCCGGTGGCGGTGCAGTACAGTGGGCGCCGCTCGCCCAGCTCCGCGCTGTAGCGGATGCGCTGCGGGCTCTCCACCTTGTCCACGTAGACCAGGTCCGCGTGGCCGGGCGGCAGCACCGCCACGAAGGTGGTCTCGCCGGTCTCGCGGGTGAGCGCCTGCAGCACCGGATGCGCGGCCTCGACCAGGTCCGGCGCGACCGCGCCCTTGTCGGCAGCCTCGAGCCAGCGCGGCCCGATCCCGTAGCGCCCGGAGTCGCCCCGGGCCGCGTAGCCGCGGCTCACCAGGGTGCGCAGCAGCGGCAGCAAACTGGTCTTGGGCGCCTCGAGCGTGACGCTCAGCTCGGTGAGGCTCGCGCCCGCGGGCCGGGCCGAGAGCGTCTCCAGGATGTCGAGCACGCGCGCCACCGCCCGGTGACCGCCGTCCAGCGAAGCCTCCGCGCCGCCCCTTGACACCATCGCCAAAGACCGTAGCATGGCTGTTCGTGACTGCGCAATCGGTTCCGGATCCGGAACAGCCGTCGTCGCCGGGCCCTCGCGCGGGGGGCCCGCTGGCGGGCCTGCGGGTGCTCGACTGCTCCTCACTGATCGCGGGCCCCACCGCTGCGATGTACCTGGGCGACTACGGCGCCGAGGTGATCAAGATCGAGCACCCGCAGGGCGACGGCCTGCGCGTCTGGGGCGCGGTCAAGGACGGCGCCGGCCTCTACTTCAAGATGCTCAACCGCAACAAGCGCGCGATCACCGCCGATCTGCACACGCCGCTCGGCGTCGAGATCGTGCGCCGGCTGGTCGCGGGCGCCGACGCGATGATCGAGAACTTCCGGCCCGGCACGCTCGAGAAGTGGGGCCTGGGCTACGACGCGCTCGCCGCGCGTGAACCCGGGGCTCGTGCTCACGCGCGTGACCGGCTTCGGCCAGACCGGTCCGGAGCGCGATCGGCCCGGCTTCGGCACCACCGCGGAGGCGGCCACCGGCTTCGTGGCCATCAACGGCGAGGCCGACGGCCCGCCGCTCCTGCCGAGCTTCGCGCTGGCGGACTCCGCCGCCGGGCTCGCCGGCGCCTTCCTGACCCTGGCCGCGCTGCAGGGGCGCGCGCAGCGCGGCGGGCGCGGCCAGGTCGTGGACCTGGCCATCTACGAGCCCCTGCTCACCCTGATGGGCCCGCAGCTCATCGAGTTCGATCAGCTCGGCATCGTGCAGGGGCGCACCGGCAGCCGCACGCCGCTGATCGCCCCGCGCAACACCTACCGGGCGCGCGACGGCAAGTGGATCGCGCTCTCCGGCGCGTCGCCGTCGGTGTTCGAGCGGCTCTGCCGGAGCCTCGGCGTGCCCGAGCTGCCGGCGCGATCCGCGCTTCCGCGGACAACCAGGCGCGCCTGGCCCACGTGGACGCGCTCGACGCCGCGCTGCAGGCGGCGATCGCGCGCGTCGACCAGGCCGACCTGCTCGCGCGCCTGGACGCCGCGCAGGCGGTGGCCGCGCCGGTCCGCGGCGCCGACGAGGTGCTGGCCGACCCGCACTACCGGCGCGCGGCTCCATCGCCACGGTGGCGGATGCCGACCTGGGGCCGCTGCGGATGCAGAACGTGATCGGGCGCCTGTCGGAGACGCCGGGCGGGATCCGGCACGCGGGCCCGCGCCTGGGCGAGCACAACCGCGCGGTGCTGGTGGACGAGCTGGGATTCAGCGAGGCGGAGCTGCGGGCAGGCGGCATTGCCCTGCCCTGACAGCTCCGCCGATCAGCCGCGAGAACCGATCAGTCGCGAAGGACGATCAGCCGCGCCCGACGAAGGGCATCTTCGTCGCCATCACGGTGAGGAACAGCACGTTGGCGTCGAGCGGCAGGCTCGACATGTAGACCACCGCGTCCGCCACCGCCTTCACGTCCATGGTCGGCTCCGCCCGCGTGGTGCCGTCGGGCTGGAGCACGCCCTTGGCCATGCGCGCGGTCATGGGGGTGGCCGCGTTGCCGATGTCGATCTGCCCGCACCCGATGTCGTACTTGCGGCCGTCGAGCGCGGTGGCCTTGGTGAGGCCGGTCACCGCGTGCTTGGTCGCGGTGTAGGGCGAGGAGTTGGGCCGCGGCGTGTGCGCCGAGATCGACCCGTTGTTGATGATGCGCCCGCCCATCGGGGTCTGGGCCTTCATGATCTTGAACGCCTCCTGCGTGCACAGGAAGACGCCGGTCAGGTTGGCGTTGACCACCGTCGTCCACTGCTCGTAGGTGAGGTCCTCGAGCAGCACCGGCGGCGCGCCCCCGCCCGCGTTGTTGAAGAGGACGTCGAGCCGCCCGAACGTCTCCTTCGTCGTGGCGAAGAGCGCCTTGATCGACTCGTGGCTGGTCACGTCGGTCTGCACCACCAGCGACTTGCCGGGCGTGCCCTTGCCCTCGGCGGCGGCGGACTCCAGCATGTCCTTGCGCCGGCCCGCGAAGACGACGGCGTAACCCTCCTTCATGAGGGCCAGCGCGCTGGCCTTGCCGATCCCACTGCTCGCTCCCGTGACGATCGCGACCTTCTGCGTTGAAGTCATAGTCGGCCTCCCGGGGCCGAACGTTAGCCCGTGCCGCGGCGGCAGTCAATGCGGCTATTTGCGGTGGCGCCTTTGCTAGTATGAGCGAGGGCATGGCCACGCTGACCGACCACATCACCTATGCGGACGCCCAGCGGCTCTGCTCGCCCGCCCGGCTCTGGGAGCTCTTCGACGGCGACCGGCAGCGGATGAACATCGCGCACGAGTGCATCGACCGGCACCCGGCCGATCGGGTCGCGGTGCGCCTCGTCCACTCACCGGAGCACGGGGGCCACGACGAGGCCTTCACGTTCGGCCAGCTCGCGGCCTGGTCCGCCCGCTTCGCCCACTACCTGGCCGATCGCGGCATCGGGCCGGGCGACCGCGTGGGCATCATGCTGGAGCCGTCGCTCCCCTTCTACGCGGGCCTCTTCGGCGCGGTGAAGCGCGGGGCCATCGCGGTCCCCCTCTTCACGCTCTTCGGTCCCGATGGCCTGCGCCTGCGCATCGACGACTGCGCGCCGCGGCTGCTGCTCGTCTCGCCGGCGCAGGCCGACATCGCGGCCGACGCGCCCGGACTCGCGACGGTCGTCGCCGACGACGCGTTCCTGGCCAAGCTCGCGACGTACCCCGACCACTACGCCGCCGACACGCGGGCCGACGATCTCGCGGTCTTCCAGTACACCTCGGGGACCACCCGCGAGCTGCCGGCGGCGGTGCGCCACACCCACCGCAGCGTCGTCACGCTGATGGTCGCCGCGCTCTACGGCACCGGCATCCGGCCCGGCGATCGGTTCTTCTGCCCGTCGTCGCCCGCGTGGGGCCACGGCCTCTGGCACGGCACGCTCGGCCCGCTCGCGCTGGGCGTCACCACCGGCGCGTTCGCGGGCAAGTTCGACGCGGATCGCCTGCTGCGCGCCCTCGCCGAGCACGAGATCACCAATCTCTCCGCCGCGGCCACCCACTACCGGATGATGAAGAGCGCGGGCACCGCCGGGCGCTACCGCTACGCGATCCGCAAGCTCTCGTTCACCGGCGAGCCCATCGACGAGGCCACCCGGCTCTTCGTGGAGGCGACCTTCGGCACCCCGGTGTGCAGCATGTACGGCACCACCGAAGTCGGCGTGATCCTCGCGTCCTATCCGGGCGCGCCGGACTTCGCGGTGAAGCCGGGCTCGCTCGGCAAGCCGGTGCCCGGCGTGGAGGTCGAGGTGCAGCGCCCGGACGGCACGCGCTGCGCCCCGGACGAGGCGGGCGAGATCCTGGTCAAGCGCCGCGACGGGTGGTTTCCGACCAAGGACCGCGGCTGGACCGACGCGGACGGCTATTTCTTCCACGGCGGCCGCGCCGACGACGTCATCATCTCCGCGGGCTGGACGATCAGCGCGGTGGAGGTCGAGGGCGCGCTGCTCAAGCATCCGGATGTCCGCGAGGCCGCGGTGATCGGCGTGCCCGATCAACTGCGCGGCCTGGTGGTCAAGGCCTTCATCGTGAGCCCGCGCCCCGGCGACCCGGCCTTCGCGCGCGAGCTCCAGGAATGGACGCGCACCCGTCTCGCCCAGCACGAGTACCCGCGCCGGGTCGAGTTCGTGGCCGAGCTGCCCAAGACGCCCGCCGGCAAGGTGAATCGCAAGGTGCTCCGCGAGCGCGAGGCCGGCGCCTCCGTTCCCACGTCCTAGGAGGGCGAGCCATGGCGGCCGAGACCCAGCAGCTCTTCCCCAAGATCACCCCGCAGGGCCTCGAGGACCTGCGCCGGCGCATCGGCGTGCCCATCACCGACACGCTCGAGCCGTGGTGCCACGAGGCCACCCGCGACAACATCCGCCACTACGCCCACGGCATCGGCGACGACAACCCGCTCTGGTGCGACCCGGCCTACGCGGCGCGCACGCGCCACCGCGGGATCATCGCGCTGCCGAGCTTCCTCTTCGCGACGAGCCGCATCATCTCGGGCTACGTGGGCGGGCTCTCCGGCGTGCACGCCATGTGGGCGGGCGCGGACTGGACGTGGCACCAGGCGGCGCGGCGCAACGACGAGATCTCGACCGAGGCGTGGCTCAAGGACCTGATCGAGCACCAGACGCGCTTCGCGGGCCGCTCGGTGCAGCAGATCTACCACGTGAAGTTCCGCAACCAGCAGGGCGAGCTGCTCGCCGAGGCGGATAGCTGGTGCTTCCGCACCGAGCGCGACCACGCGCGCGAGCAGGGCTCCAAGTACGCCGACGTGAAGAGCCGGCCGACCCGCCGCTACACCGACGAGGAGCTGGCCGAGGTGTACCGCCTCTACGCGGCCGAGGACGTGCGCGGCGCCACCCCGCGCTACTGGCAGGACGTGACCGTCGGCGAGGCGCTGCCGAAGATGGCGAAGGGGCCGATGACGGTGACCGGCTTCATCGCCTACGCGCAGGGCTGGGGCGGCCTCTACATCCGCGCCAACAAGCTCAACTGGAAGCAGATCACCAAGCACTCCGGCCTCGGCATCAAGAACCGCTTCGGCATCCCGGACTGCCCGGAGCGCGTGCACTGGGAGCACGAGTTCGCCACCGCGGTGGGCGCGCCCGGCGCCTACGACTACGGCCCGGAGCGCTGCTCCTGGCTGACGCATCACCTGACCAACTGGATGGGCGACGACGGCTTCCTCCGCCGCGCCCACTGCAAGATCCGCCGCCACAACCCGGAGGGCGACTACCTGATCATCGAGGGGCGCGTCACCGGCAAGCGCGTCGAGGACGGCCGGCACCTGGTGGACATCGAGCAGGAAGCGCACAACCAGGACGGCGAGCTCTCGGTGGTGGGCGGCGGCGTGGTCGAGCTGCCCGCGCGCGCATGATGGGCGTCCGCCCCGGCCTCGAGGTGCTGGCCGGGCGCCTGGGCTCCCTGCTCGCGGGCCGGCGGGTGGGTCTGCTCGCCCACCCCGCGTCGGTGGCGCGCGATCTCACCCACGCCGCCGACGTGATCCGGAAGATGCGGCGGGTGCGTCTGACCGCGCTGTTCGGGCCGGAGCACGGCCTCGGCGGCGTCGTGCAGGACCATGTCCACGTCGGCGTCGAGTACGACCGCGCGCGCCGGGTTCCGGTGTACAGCCTCTACGGCAAGCGGCGCCTCGCGCCGACTCCCGCCATGCTGCGCGGAATCGACGTCCTGGTGGTGGACCTGCAGGACGTGGGCGCGCGCTACTACACCTACGCGTGGACCACCGTGCTGGCCATGCAGCGTGTGCGCGCGGGAGGGCAAGCCGGTGATCGTGCTCGACCGGCCGAACCCGCTGGGCGGCGAGCGGCTCGAGGGCAACGACGCCGATCCGCGGTTCGCCTCGTTCGTCGGCCTCTACCCGCTGCCGATCCGCCACGGCCTGACCATCGCGGAGCTGGCCGCCTACCACAACGAGACGCAGCAGCTCGGCTGCGACCTCACGGTGGTGCCGATGGCCGGCTGGCGCCGCGAGATGCTGTGGGAGGACACCGAGCTGCCGTGGGTGGCGCCGTCGCCCAACATGCCGACGCCGGACACCGCGCGCGTCTACCCGGGCGGCTGCCTGCTCGAGGGCACCAACCTCTCCGAGGCGCGCGGCACCACCCGGCCCTTCGAGTGGGTGGGCGCGCCGTACCTGGACGGCCCGAAGCTGGCCGCCGCGCTCGAGCGGCGCGGCCTGCCCGGGGTGCGCTTCCGCCCCATCACCTTCGAGCCGATGTTCCAGAAGTGGGCGCGACGCGCCTGCCATGGGGTGCAGGTGCACGTGACCGACTGGGACCGCTTTCGCTCCTACGCGGCCTACGTGGCCCTCATCGCGGAGGCGCGCCGGCAGGCCCCGCGCGGCTTCCGCTGGAAGCGACCGCCCTACGAGTACCAGTGGAACAAGCAGCCCATCGATCTCATCGCCGGCACCGACCGGATCCGCCGGGCCATCGAGGCCGGCACGCCGCTGGCGCGCATGGAAGCGTCGTGGCGGAGAGATCTGGCCGCCTTCGCGCGGGCGCGGCGGCCGTACCTGCTCTACAAATGACCGGGCCTGGATGAATGCGCTCACCCTGCTCTTCCTCCTGGCCTTCCTGGTCTCGGTGGATCAGCGCATCATCGCGCCGGTACTGCCGTCGATCCGCGAGTCGTTGCAGGCGACCGCGGGGGCCGTCGGCCTCGCCATGACCAGCTATTCGTTTGCGTACGCCGCGGGTCAGCTCGCGTACGGCCAGCTCTCCGACCGCCACGGGCGAGTGGCGGTCATCCGGCTCGCCGCGCTCGGCTTCACCGTGTGCACCGCCCTCTCCGCCCTCTGCGCCACCACCTGGCAGTTCGTCGCGGTGCGCCTGCTCACCGGCGCCTTCGCGGGCGCGGTGATCCCGCTCACCCTCGTCCACATCGGCGACACCGTCGAGTACGCGCAGCGGCAGGTGGTGGTGGCCCGCTTCTCGATCGTGACCTCGGCGGGGCTCGCCTTCTCGGCCGCCATCGGCGGCCTGGTCGCGCACTTCGTCTCGTGGCGGGCGATGCTGATCGGCTACGCTTTGGTGGCGCTGGTGCCGGCCGCATTGCTGTGGCGACTGCCTCCCGGCAAGGTGGCGCGCGCGCCGGGCGAGATGGAGCCGGTCGCACGCTTCGCCGACTTCCTGATGGACCCGTTCGGCCGCCTCGTCTACTTCTCGATCTTCGCGGTGGGGTTCCTGCTCTGGGGAGCCGTGGCTTACCTCGGT
>CAVVEU010000018.1:0-26748 GCA_963747235.1 uncultured Candidatus Rokubacteria bacterium | reverse complement strand
TGCCGGTCTAACCCTCTCCCCTCTGGGGAGAGGGCAGGGTGAGGGGCGTGGTGGTGAGGGGCGTGGGGGATAATGCGCGCATGGCATTGCTCGCCGAGCTCACAGCTCTCCGCACGCGTGTGGCCGCGAGTCCGGGCCGGCTCGAGAAGCGACGCCTGGTTGCCGAGTACCTCCGCGGCCTCTCGCCTGAGGACTTGCGCCTGGCCGTCACGTATCTGAGCGGGCGCGCGTTCCAGCCCTCGGATCCGCGCGTGCTGAATGTCCGTGGCTTGCCCGCGCCGGGGGCGACGACCCCCTCACCCTACCCTCTCCCCACAGGGGAGAGGGGGGAGCTGACGCTGGCTGATGTGGCGGAGGCGTTTGGCGCGGTCGCTGCGGCGGCGGGGCCGGGGGCGCGGAAGGTGCGGGATGCGCGGCTCGGCGAGCTGGCCGCGCGCGCGTCGGCGGAGGAGCTCGACCTCCTCCAGCGCGTGATCTACGGCGAGATGCGCATGGGCCTCTCCGAGGGGCTCGTGCTGGAGGCCATCGCGGAGGCGGCCGGCGTGGCGCCGGCGGCGGTGCGCCGCGCGGCCCTGGTGACCGGCGACCTCACCACGGTGGCCGCGCTGGCGCTGGGGCAGGGGCCGGCGGCGCTGGCCGCCGCGGCGCCGCGCGTGTTCGTGCCGCTGCTGCCGATGCTGGCCGAGATCGCGGGCGACGTGGGCGAGGCGCTGGCCGCCCATGGCGGCGCCTCCGCGATCGAGTACAAGTACGACGGCGCGCGCATCCAGCTCCACCGCGACGGCGACCGCGTGGCGATCTGGAGCCGCCGCATGTCCGACGTCACCCGGAGCCTGCCCGACATCGTGGCCATCGCGCGGCGCGATCTCGGAAGCGACCCGTTCATCCTGGACGGCGAGGTGGTGGCCCTCGACGCGGCCGGGCGCCCGCTGCCCTTCCAGGAGCTGATGCGCCGCTTCCGCCGCGTGCGCGGTGTGGAGGCGGCGGCCGCGGAGCTGCCGCTCACGCTGCATCTCTTCGACTGCCTGATGGCCGACGGCCGCTCGCTGCTGGACGAGCCCTATGCGGCGCGCCGGGAGGCGCTCGAGCGCCTGACCGGCGGCCGCTGGCTCGCCGCGCGCGCGATGATCGCGAGCGCGGCGGAGGGCGAGGCGCTGATGGCCCGCGCCCTCGCCGCCGGCCACGAGGGCGTCATGGCCAAGGACCCGCGCAGCGCCTACGAGCCGGGCGGCCGCGGCAAGCGCTGGTTCAAGCTGAAGGCCGCGCAGAGCGTGGACTGCGTGATCGTCGCGGCGGATCGCGGCTCCGGCCGCCGCGTGGGCTGGCTCTCGAACTACCACCTGGCGGTGCGCGACGGGGAGGACTGGGCGGAGGTGGGCAAGACCTTCAAGGGGCTGACCGACCGCGAGTTCACCCTGATGACCGAGCGGCTGCAGGCGCTGAGCATCGGGGACGACGGCTACACGGTGCGGGTGCGTCCGGAGGTGGTCGTCGAGGTGGAGTACAACGAGATCCAGAAGAGCCCGACCTACCCCTCCGGCCTCGCGCTGCGCTTCGCCCGCATCGCGCGCCTCCGGGAGGACAAGGCCCCCGGCCAGGCCGCCACGCTCGAGGAGCTGCGCGCCCTCTACGAGCGCCAGTTCACGACGAAGGGCCGCGCCTAGTCGAGGTTGCCCAGGCGTACCGCCCACGGAACGATCTGCTTGATCGCCAGCAGGCCGTTGCGGGTCCAGCAATCCTCGGCAAGCCGCGCCCTGATCTCGTCCTCGTCGGTCGCGCGCGCGATCAGGAGCACGTCGGGCGTGCCGTCGAGCGGCCCGCCGAGCACGATGAACCCGTCACGGTGCAGCGCGTTCATGAAGACCGCGTGCTCGCGCCATTCGGCCTGCTCTTCCATCGGGCGCTCGGCCTTCCAGGCCGGGCCTCGCGTTCGCGTGATGGCAAAGAGCCGCGGCATCAGCCGACGCGGTATTCGAGCACCCAGAAGCAGCGCAGCTCGCGGTGCACGAGCTCGGTGGCGTGCGGCGCGAGCCGACGGGTGAGCTCGTCGCGGTCGAGGAGGTTCTTGACGATCTCGAAGCGCTGCTCGCCGTTGGCAAGGCGGCGCATCTCGTACCGGTTACCCGCGTCGTCCACGCGGCTCGGTGGAGTATGCCGCTCGTGACTGGCCCGCTCGTCGAACATGAAGACGGCCGCGCCGGGCTCGAGGCGGCCGTGGAAGGCGCGCAGGAAGGCGTCCATTCGGGCCAGGTCCACGTGGGAGAGCCACAGGGCGGCGAGGCCCGCGTCGTGGCGCGCGGGCCCGGCGGCGGGCGCGTAGGCGTCGCGCCGCTCGAAGATGACGGGAGCCGCGTAGGTCTTGGCGCGCGCGAGCGCGAGGGTGTCGTCGTTGACGTCGGTCGCGTGGACGCGCTGCGCGCGCTCGGCCGCGACGCGCGTCCAGTAGCCGGTGCCGCAGGCCACCTCGAAGACGCGCCGGCCCGCGAAGAAGGCGGGCAGCCGCGTGCGGATCCACGCCAGGTCGTCCTGCCACCGCGGCATCTCGTAGACGCGCTCGTATTCGGCCGCGCGCTGGGCATAGTACGCGATCATCTCCTGCGTCACCGGCCGAGCTCCCGGCGCACGAGGGCCGCGCCCGCCCCGAGCGCCTGCAGCTTGGCCTGCGCCACCGCGCGCGACAGCGGCACCATCCCGCAGTTGGTGCAGGGGAAGATGCGCTCGGCCGGCACGTGGGCCATCGCGGCGCGGATCACCGCGGCCACCTGCTCGGGCGTCTCGATCACGTCGGTGGCCACGTCCACCGCGCCCACCAGCACGTCCTTGTCGCCGAGCAGGCCGATGAGGGAGATCGGCACCCGCGAGCCCGCGCACTCGAGCGACACGCCGCCGATGCGGCTTCGCGCCAGCGCCGGGAAGGTCTGCTCGTACTGGCGCCACTCGCCGCCCAGCGTCTGCTTCCAGTCGGTGTTGGCCTTGATGCCGTAGCCGTAGCAGATGTGCACCGCGGTGCGGCAGCGCAGACCTTCGACCGCGCGGTCGAGCGCGGCCACGCCCCAGTCGCGCACCTCGTCCATGTAGACATTGAACGCGGGCTCGTCGAGCTGGAGCATGTCGAGGCCGAGCGCCTCCAGCTCGCGCGCTTCCTCGTTGATGAGCCGGGCGAGGTCCATCGCGAGCCGCTCGCGGCTGCCGTAGTGCGCGTCGTGGATGGTGTCCACGATGGTCATCGGCCCCGGGATCGTCAGCTTGAGCCGGCGCCCGGTGTTGGCCCGGGCCCAGCGCACGTCCTCACCATGGATCGGGCCGCGGCGCCGCACCGGCCCGGTCACCGTCGGCACGGTGGCCTTGTAGCGATCGGCGCGGATGCCGATCGTGATCATCTTCGAGAAGTCGATGCCGTCGAGGTGCTCCACGAAGCCCCACACGAAGTGGCGCCGGGTCTGCTCGCCGTCGGTGACGATGTCGATGCCCGCCTGCTCTTGCTCGCGCAGGGCCAGGAGCACCGCGTCGCGCTTGCCCTCCTCGAGCGCGCGACCCTCGAGCCGCCAGGGCGCCCACAGCGTGTTGGGCGGCGCCAGCCACTCGGGTTTCGGAAGGCTGCCGGCGATGGTGGTGTCCAGCATTCGTGGGCGGCATGGTACCATGCCGGGCATGACGGGACGGTATTGCCTCCTGCTCCTCCTCGCCGCGTCTCTCCTGCCGGTTGGCTGCAGCTCCGAGCGAGATCGTCAGTGGTACAAGCCCGGCGCGAACTACACGGTGAGTGAGTTCACGCGCGATCGCGACGAGTGCACGCCCAAGAAGGGCGAGCTGGACGAGCAGTGCATGAAGCAGCGCGGCTGGGTGCCGCTCACGAGCGATCGTGAGCCGCCCAGCTCGGTCAAGCCCGCTCAGACCCCGCGTGGCCCCCGCTACTAGCCTCCGCGCCGTCGTCTTCGACTTCGGCGGCGTCCTGTGGGACATGCGCTGGGATGTCGCGCGGGAGCTGGACCGCACCCACGGCCTCCCGAAGTCCTCGGTGTTCGAGACGCTCTACCGCTGCCCGGCGTGGGCCGACATCGAGTGCGGCAAGGGCGATCCGGCCGAATGGGCGGAGGGCGCCCACCGGGAGCTCGAGCGCCGCGCCGGCCGCGCGCTGCCGCGCCTGCACGACGAGTGGCGGCGGGCCCAGCGGGCCATCGACGCCAATCTCGCGCTGGTGCGCGCGCTGCGGCCGCCGTACCGCTGCTCGGTCCTGAGCAACGCGGATCTCTCGCTGCGCGCGCGGTTGAAGAACGAGCTGGGGCTGGACTCCTGCTTCGACGACATCGTGGTCTCCGCGGAGGTCGGCATGGCGAAGCCCCGGCCGGAGATCTTCCGCCTCGCCGCCGATCGCCTGGGCCTGCCGCCCGAGGCATGCGTGTTCGTGGACGACTGGGACAAGAACGTGGACGCCGCCCGCGCCGTCGGCATGCAGGGCGTGCTCCACCGCGTGGACCAGGGGCACGACCTGCGCGGCCAGCTCGCGGCGCTGGGCGTGACGGCGGGCGCCTGACCGCGATGGCGCGCACCGCGCTCTTCCTGAGCCCCGGCGCCGACCTGGCGCCCGCGATCGCGCTGGCGCGTCGCGCCGACGCGCTGGGCTATGAGAGCCTCTGGGTTACCCACGGCATCGGCCGCGACGCGCTGCTGACGCTGTCGGCCTACGCGCACGTGGCCCCGCACGCGGGCCTCGGCTCGGGCGTCATCCCGATCTACCCGCGGCATCCGGTGGTGCTGGCCCAGGAGGCCCTCACGCTCTCCGACACGAGCGGCGGCCGCCTGCGCCTGGGCATCGGGGTGAGCCATCGCCCGGTGATGGAGGGCGCGATGGGCCTGGACATGGGCAAGCCGCTCGAGGTCATGCGCGAGTACGTGACGGTGCTGCGCGGCGCGCTGACCGGCCGGGTGCAGCATCAGGGCCCGCGCTTCCGCGTGAACTGGCAGAGCGGGCTGCCGAAGATCCCGCCCGCGCCGCCGATCCTGCTGGCCGGGCTGGCGCCGCGCATGCTGGAGCTGGCCGGCGAGATCGCCGACGGCGTGGTGCTCTGGCTGGCCGCGCCCGCCTACGTGCGCGACCACGCGGTGCCCGCCATCAAGCGCGGCCGCGCCCGCGCGGGCAAGCCGCTCGATGGCTTCGAGATCGTGGCCGCCGCGCCCGCGGCGCTGACCGCGGACCGCACCGCGGCCACCGCGCTCTTCCGCACCGAGCTGCAGCGCTACCTGGTGCTGCCGTTCTACCGCAAGATGCTCGAGGAGAGCGGCTTCACCGCCGACGTGGCGGCCTTCGACCGCGCGCCGGGCCCGGACGCGGTCTCGGACCGCCTCGTGGCCGCGCTGGGCGGCATCGGCGACTTCCGCGCGGTGTCGGCCTTCGTCGGCGAGTACCGCGCCGCCGGCGTGACGCTGCCCGCGGTGCGCCCCATCGGCTTCCCCGACGCCCCGCACTACCAGCCGACGGTGGAGGCGGCGGTCGCCGCGTAGGTCGCATGCTCTACATGGTCATCGAGTACTTCAACGCGGGCGCGGCGCCCGAGATCTATCGGCGGGCCCGCGAGCGCGGCCGCCAGCTCCCGCCCGGCCTCGAGTACGTGGATAGCTGGGTGGATCTCGACTACTTCCGCTGCTTCCAGCTCATGCGCACCGAGGACCGGTCGCTGTTCGACGTGTGGATGAAGGCGTGGGGCGATCTCGCGCACTTCGAGATCGTCCCGGTGCGCACCTCGGCCGAGGCGGCCCAGCACATCGCCGCTCTCGCTCCCCCTCCCCCGTCGCGGGGGAGAGGGCCGGGTGAGGGGGAACCCGCAACGGGGGCGTCCTGATGCGGGCGTGCGGGCTCGCCCGCGCGGTGGCGCTCGCACTCCTGGTGGGTGGCCTCGGTGAGGCGTCGGCGCAGGTGTCGCCGTCGGCGGAGGAGAGGGCCGGGTACGCAGGGCTCTTCGCCGCCGCGGCGCAGGGCGACGCGGCCCGGGTCAAGGCGCTGGTGGCGGGCGGCCGGAAGCCCGACGGGCGCGACGGCCACGGCCGCACGCCGCTGCACGTGGCCGCGTACGGCGGCCACCACGAGGCCATGCTGGCGCTGGTGGCCGCGGGTGCGGACCCGAACGCGCTGGAGCGAGACCGGTACGACATCGTGACGATCGCGGCGGTCGCCAACGACGTGCCGACCCTGCGCGTCGCCCTGGCTCTGGGCGCGAGCGCGCGGAGCGTGACCAGCCGCTACGACGGCACCGCGCTGATCGCGGCCGCGCACCTGGGCCACGCGGAGGTGGTGCGCACGCTCATCGGCGCGGGCGCCCCGCTCGACCACGTCAACAATCTGGGCTGGACCGCGCTGATCGAGTCCGTCGTGCTCGGCGACGGCGGCGCGCGCCACACCGACACGCTGACCGCGCTGATCGAGGCGGGCGCGAACGTGAACCTGCCCGATCGCGACGGCCGGACGCCGCTGGCCCTGGCCCAGGCCCGCGGCCACGCCGCGATGGTGGCGCGCCTGCGCCAGGCGGGCGCGCGCTAGGGCTTGCCCGCGAGCGCCCGCTTGAGCTGATCGAGGTGGTTGTCGTCGTGCCAGGCCATGAGGCCCACGAAGTCCTTGACGGTCATGCGGCCGCGGGTCGGGTGCACGCCGCCGCGATCGAGGTGCTCCGGCCGTAGCCCGCGCAGGAACTTCAAGGTCTCGTCGCGCCGCACGCGGAAGGCCTGCAGCGCCTCCCCCGCGTCGTTTCTCTGATACTGGCGCTCGGTCGCCCAGCGGTCGGGATCGCCCGGCAGGAACCGCGGCTCGTCCATCTCCATGATGGTCTGGAAGCGGATCATGAAGGACTCCTCGGTGTCGCGCACGTGGCACAGCGATTCCTTGGCCGACCAGCTCTTGTCGTCCGGGCGCTTGCTGAGCGCGGCGTCCGACACGCCCTTGATGGCGGCCGCGTAGTCGTCCGCCGCGCGCTCCATGCGCGCCATCTGCTCCTCGAGACTTGCCATGAGAATGCCCCCGTCGGTGACCAGTTGATGGAACAGGTGCGACTCCCGCGCGTAGAAGCCCTGGGTGTGGAAGGAGTCGCCCAGCCGCAGCAGAGTATAGTCCACGTGGTGCCCGACCTCGTGGAGGAGCGTGCGGAGGAAGGTGCGGAAGGCCACCACGCGCTTCTGCCGCGCGGTGCGCATCCAGAGCGTGATCAGCGGCGGCTCCGGGCCGCGCCCGGGTGATTCGTACAAGCCGTGCAGCTCGCCCCACTTCGCATGGGGCCGCGCGGCCAGGACCGTCACGCGCACCGGCGGGGCGCCCAGGGCACGCGCCAGGCCCGCGACCAGCCGCTGCGCCGCCGCCTCGGTGGTGGCGCGATCGCCGCCCTCGAGCGCGCGGGCCAGCGCGGTCACGACGGGCTGGAGCCGCCCCGCCTGCGGCAGCGGCATCGTCACGAGGCCGTCGCTCTCGAGATAGATCGCCTGCTGCCGCCGCGTGAGCCGCTGGAAGTAGGCGAAGGGCATCCGGCTCTGCATGCTACCGCCCGTGTATCGCCGTGTCCACGTCTTGCGCGCGCGGGCCCGCCGGGTAGCCTGGCCTCATGACGCATCTCGAGGCTCCGCCCCCGCCGCGGCTGCTGGATCGCGTGCGGGCCGCGCTGCGCACCCGCCACTGCAGCCTCCGCACGGAGAAGGCCTACGTCGGCTGGATCCGGCGCTACATCGTGTTCCACGGCAAGCGCCATCCGGCCGAGATGGGCGCCGCCGAGGTCACGCGCTTCCTGAGCGACCTGGCCATTCAGCGCAACGTGGCCGCCTCCACCCAGAACCAGGCCCTGAGCGCGCTGCTCTTTCTCTATCGCGAGGTCCTCGAGCAGGCGCTGCCCTGGCTCGACGAGATCGTGCGGGCCAAGAGCCGCGAACGGATCCCGGTCGTGCTCACCCGCGAGGAGGTGCAGGCCGTCCTCGACGCGCTCGACGGGCCGACCCGCCTGGCGGCCCTGCTCCTCTACGGCGCGGGCCTTCGGCTGCTCGAAGCCCTGCGCCTGCGCGTGAAGGACGTGGACTTCGCGCGCAACCAGATCACGGTGCGCTCCGGCAAGGGCGACAAGGACCGCGTGACGATGCTGCCCGCCGCCGCCAGCCGCGACCTCGCCAAGCACCTCGAGACCATGCGCGACCAGCACGCCGCCGACCTCCGCGCCGGCGCGGGCTGGGTGGAGCTGCCCTGGGCCCTGGCCCGCAAGTATCCCCGCGCCGGCCGCGAGTGGGTCTGGCAATGGATCTTCCCCGCCACCCGCACCTACCTCCACCGCGAGACCAACCAGCGCCGCCGCCACCACCTGCACGAATCCGTCCTGCAGCGCGCGGTGAAGGAAGCCGTGCGCAGTAAGGACATCCCCAAGCGCGCCACCTGCCACACCTTCCGCCACGCCTTCGCCACCCACCTGCTGGAAGACGGCGCCGACATCCGCACCGTCCAGCAGCTCCTCGGCCACCGCGACGTCTCCACCACCATGATCTACACCCACGTCCTCAACCGAGGCCCCGCCGGCGTCCTCAGCCCCGCCGACCGCCTCCCCCTCCCCATGAGTGGCCGGGCCCTCACAATCCCCCATCCAGAAGTATCCAGGTCTGTGTAAAACTGAACTCGCACCCCGGGACCATGCCCAACCACGCGTCCCCCCAAGGCCGCTCCCGCCACATCGCCCCGGCCATCCCGGCCGGATTATCCGCACCAAGCCCGCGCGAGGGCGAAATATGCAGACCGGGATATTTCTAGTTCGACGGATGAGTAGCACGAATGGTGTTGCCTGACGCCATCGTTGCTGTAGTGCGGAGTGGGCCCTTAGTGTTGATGATTCGGCGAGGACCAAGTGGACCCGATCCCGGAAAGTGGGCACCGCCCAGCGGGAAGGTGGAGCCCGATGAGACACAGGAGGCCGCTGTCATTCGCGAGGTGAAGGAAGAGGTTGGCGTAACGATCCGACCGGTGCGGAAGGTCTGGGAGAGCGTCTCGGCAGGAGGGACCCACACGCTGCATTGGTGGTTGGCGGAGGCGGAGAACCACGATCTCAGGCCTGACCGGCGGGAGGTCAGTGATGCCCGCTGGGTGACCGTCCAAGAGATCGCGACGCTGGATCCGACCTTCCCCGGTGATCGGCACTTCTTCGAGGAGGTATTCCCGCGAGCATGATCCGTGCGAGCTGGCACCGTCGAACTGAACGCTGCAGCAGACCGGGGGCTCGCGGTGCTCGCCCTCCGGCTGCTGAGCGGGACCGTTATCCAGTCGTGCGGCTATGTCTCGTGTCTTTGAGTGCGCACGGTGAATGCGCGCCGGGGCAGTTCATGGTGGGCTTGAGATAGGCGAGGTATGCCAGACCTGTATCCCGAGATCGAGCCGTATGCGCAGGGCATGCTGGAGGTCACTGGCGGTGATCTCGTGTACTGGGAGGTGTGCGGCAATCCCAGGGGCAAGCCTGCTGTCGTCCTACACGGTGGTCCCGGTTCGGGGTGCACGCCGTGGCATCGGAGGTTGTTCGATCCTGCTGCGTACCGCGTTGTGCTGTTTGATCAACGTGGTTGTGGGCGGAGCCGGCCTCATGCGAGCTCCCCTGAGACAGAGTTGTCGGGAAACACCACTGAAAATCTGATCGTCGACATTGAGCGGCTGCGGGTGCACCTCAATGTCGAGCGGTGGTTGGTGTTGGGTGGGTCATGGGGCAGCGCGTTGGCGCTTGCCTATGCCGAGCGGTTTCCGACTCGTGTGACGGAATTGATCCTGTTTGGCGTTACGACGGGTCAGCGCGAGGAGTTTGACTGGTTGTTTCGTGACGGTCTTGGCGCGTTCTTCCCCGAAGAGTGGGGGTGTCGCCGCAGCGCCTTGCCGGTCGCCGATCGCGACGGCGATATCGTCGAGGCATACTGCCGCTTGTTGCAGGATTCGGATGCCGTGATTCGTGAGCGGGCTGCTCTTGCCTGGTGCTTGTGGGAGTCCGCGACACCGGATTGGCCTCCTGTGTCTGGATTGGCAGCGCGGTTCCGTGATCCGTCGTTCGCCATGGCCTATGCGCGGCTGGTCACGCATTACGTTCGTCACAATGCGTGGCTTGGCGATGGAAGTGTCTTGCGTGACGCGGATAGGCTTGCGGGCATTCCTGGGGTGCTCGTGAACGGGCGTTTCGATTTTCAGGCGCCGCTCGCTACGGCGTGGAAACTGCACCGCCTATGGCCTCGCTCGGAGTTGGTGGTTGTGAACGATGCTGGGCACGCGGCCAGCAATCCTGGCATCACGGAGGAGTTGATTCGGGCTACGGACCGTTTCGCGAGGGTGACGTTTGCTGCGGGCGCGGGTTGCGTCGCTGGATAACTCGGGCTTGCAGCCGACCACTCGCTTCGCTCGTGGCGGCTGAAGCCCACGTGATCCTATGGTGTCGGTCACTTTGGACACAAACACAGTGGACGATGGGCGGGTTGCCGATGCGGCACGGCTGGCCGGCTTCGAGCTCGCTCATACGACGGTCACCGATCGGGAGTTGGAGTCGTCAGGGGTACAAACGGCGTTCGAGAACAATCGGGCCGTCGTAGAACCATTTGTGATGGGAGAGAGCGCGATTGGCGTTGCCGCCCTCGGAGCGCGGCCTGTGGCGGACGCATTCGAGCGACTCCTGCAGGTCATTTCGAACGGGTCGTTCCCGGCGCGAGAGCGGCGTTCGAAGCTGTCAGCCGGGGAGCGGCGGCAGCTTCGCGACGCGATGATACTGTCCGCCCACATCCGTGACGGTCGCGACATCTTTGTGACGAATGACAGGAAGGGATTTATCGAAGGTGGGCGGCGTGAACGGCTCGAGACGGAGTTCGCCACAAGAATCATGACAGGAGACGAGTTCTTGTCGCTTTGTGGATCGCGTCGTGGTGGCGAGCATGTCTAACTTCAGCATGCAGTTGCCGGCGCTCCGCGCCGCGGCTGATACTGAGCGTTAGGCATCGCAAACAAGTGTCGGACCCCGCGTACGTCCTCTGCACACCCCGCCTAGGTCTGCGGCATTTCGTCCCGACCGACGCCGCACAGTTGGCGGCAGTCTTTGGCGATCCGTACGCACAGCAGTTCTACCCCACGCTGAGTCAGCCTGAAGCACTGGAGCGCTGGGTTGCCTGGAACCTGCGCAACTACGCTGAGTTCGGTTTCGGCCTGTTCGCCATAGAACTACTCGACTCAGGTCTGTTCATCGGGGACGCCGGAGTCACCCTCCAGATAGTGGAAGACCAGCGAATCCATGAAGTGGGCTGGCACATCCATCCCGACCATCGGAACCGCGGTTACGCAAGCGAAGCGGGTGCCGCCTCATTGGAGTACGCGTTCAGTTCGCTGGGTGCTCAGCTCGTCGGCTCAATCGTCGACCCGAGGAACGATGCCTCGCGCAAGGTTGCAGCGCGAGTCCACACCGCAAGCCGCTGGTTTGAAGGCAAGTCGGGTCAAATGCTTCTCTACTACACGCTCAGCCGTGCCGGACGCAGCGATGCCTAACCCTTCGCTCGCGGGGACTCGCGCCGGTGTGGCGCTTGGCCCGCGAAACGATGATGACAGCGAGCGCCTCGCGGGCCAAGCGCCACACCGGCGCGAGCCCCTCAGCTCAAACGTTATCCGTACTGACGTAAGACTTGCGGCCAGAGAACGAGAAGCAGAGAATCCAGTCATGAGCACCGTTCGCAAGTAGATCCGAGGGCTCAGTGTTCCCGATCGGCTGCAGCTGCTCGAAGAAATCTGGGACAGCCTCGTTGAAACACCCGAGGCGGTTCCGGTCACGGACGCCCAACGTAAGGAACTCGAGCGGCGGCGGCGTGCGCACGCGCGTAATCCTTCTGCCGCGCGATCTTGGGCGCAGGTACGTGCTAGGCTCCGACGTCGCAAGTGAAGCGGCTGCGCCTCACCCCGGAGGCTGAGCTTGATCTGGACGAGGCCCACCTCTGGTACCAGACAGGCGCCCGGCCTCGCCTCGGACTTCCTTGCGGCCGTCGACACCTGCCTCGCGTCGATCCGGCGCCATCCCGGAGCCTACGCCCTGGTCGATCCGACGATGCGCAGAGCGCTCCTGCGGCGATTTCCGTACGCGGTCTTCTACGAAATCGAGCCCGGCGAGATCGTGGTGTACGCCGTCTTCCACGGTGCCAGAGATCCTCGTGTGTGGAGGCGGCGAAAGGACGGATAACTTTGCAGTAGAGCGGACGCGTTTCGCGCGCCGCTCACCGCGGCGTTAGGCAGCAAGGTGGCCATGGATCGCGAGCGATACGACGTGGAGGTCGCGACGCTGATCGGCGAACGGATAGCAGCCCTGCGCAGTCTGACGTTCGATCAGGCTAGTGAGCTTCCTGAGACACAAGGGGAAGAGACGCTGGTTGGAGGCCGCAAGTGCGTGCTCACGACGTTCAGACAGGGCTTGCGGTCGGATGAGATCTTGGTCACGGTCCAGCTCGCCAGGCCTACCTTGCTTGGGCTAGGCAGCGTCCATAAGGAGGAAGGTCTTGTATTCAGGCGCACCGGATCGGTTAGGGACGCGTCCCGAGAGGAGCTCCTGGCGTCCGGTGGATAGGAGCGCCGCGCCTAACTTCACGCTGGAGCGGACCGCAGCAGCAGGCTTTTCAGACGCGAAGCAGTGAGCTCGCCGCTAACCACCGGCTCCCGCTCATGGTGGGCAACTCCCGGAACGTCATAGCTGGTGGCTTGATCTCGTACACGTTTGATCCGGTCGAGCTAAATAGGCGGACGGCGGCGGTCGTGGATCGGATTTTGAAAGGCGCGAAACCGGGCGATCTTCCGGTCGAGCAACCCACGAAGTTCGAACTGACGATCAACCTCAAGAGCGCCAAGGTCCTCGGACTGACGATCCCGCAGTCGCTGCGAGTGCAGGCGGACCACGTGATCGAGTGATGCTGCCCAACATCCCGCTGCAGCGGTCCGAGGCTCGCGGTGCTCGCCCCGGCCGCTGAGCGTACACGTTGGGCAGACAAGTGCTGGTACTGACGAGCGCCTGGGTCATCGAGTGACGAGCCGTCGCGCATTTCTCGCCGCAAGCATCGCGGTCACGGCCGCGCCGTTCGTTGCCGCCGCGCAGCCGCCGACGAAGACCTGGCGGATTGGTTACCTGGGACCTGTTTCCGCTTCCGCGGGCGCACGCCTGCTCGAATCCTTCCGGCAAGGCCTGCGGGAGCTCGGCTACGTGGAGGGCCAGAACATTTCGATTGATTACCGCTGGGCGGAAGGCAGGCCCGACCGGTTCCCAGCGCTCGCCGCGGAACTCACTCAGCTCAAGGTTGACGTACTTGTCACGTATAACAACGCCGGCGTCGCCGCTCTCCAGAGAGCGACGCGAACGATACCGATCGTCTTTGCCACCGTGGCGGATCCCGTCGCGAACGGTTACGCCGCCAGCCTCGCACGGCCGGGTGGAAACATCACTGGGATAACCGGCCTCGCGGACGAAGTGAGTCGGAAATGGGTAGAGCTGTTGAGGGAGGCGGTGCCCACGGTCTATCGGGTTGCCGTTCTCACCGTCTCACGAACTCTAGCTGCCAACCCCCTCAGTTCTGATCCGTGCAGCGATCAAAACTGCAGGCTATGGCAAGTGATCGAAGGCGCTGCCAAGGCGGTGAAGGCAATGCCCCAGCTTCACGCGATAGCCGGGCCCGACGAGATCGAGCAGGCTTTCGCCAACCTCATCAAGGGCCGCGCCCAAGGACTCATCGTGCTGCCGCACGCTGTTACCAATGCTCATCGAGCCCGGATCGTCGGCCTCGCAGCAGGACACCGGCTGCCGGGGATGTATCCCGATAGCGAGTATGTGGAGGCCGGAGGGTTGATGTCGTACGCCCCGAACTACTCCGATCAGCACCGGCGGGCGGCAACCTTCGTCGACAAGATCCTCAAAGGCGCGAGGCCCGCCGATCTCCCCATTCAGCAGCCGACCACGTTCGAGTTGGCGATCAACCTCCGGGCTGCGAAGGCGCTCGGCCAGACGATCCCGCCCTCGCTCCTACTCCGAGTAGACCGGGTCATCGAGTGATTACGCGCTGCCCAACATCCCGCTCCAACGGACCGTGGACCTCCCTCGATAAAGTAGACACTTCTGGCTAACACAGGGAGGTGTCGGTGGGCAGACCGATTGGGCCGCGGAAGGTGCACCACTACAGTGTGGAGTTCAAGTTGACGGCGGTGAAGTTGAGCGGCATGCCGGGGGTGCAGGTGCAGACGGTGGCCGACGCCCTGGACCTCCATCCGTTCATGCTGTCGCGCTGGCGCAAGGAAGCCCGGGACGGGACACTGAAAGGCCGGGTCCGGCGAAGGGCCGGCGAGGGGCAGCGGGTGCGCGAGATCAAGCGGCTGCAGGACCTCGAGCGCGAGCACGCGATACTGCAGGAGGAGCATGCGCTCCTAAAAAAAGCCATCCGGTTCTGTTCCGCACGAAGCGCGAGATCTTCGCGTTCATCGCGAGCCAGCGCGGGGGGTTCACGGTGAAGCGGCTCTGTGCGCTCTACGGCGTCACGCGGGCGGGCTACTACGCGTGGCGAGGCCGGGGCGAGAGCCCCCGTCGGGGACAGGACCGGGACCTCTTGCGCGCGATTGGCACCATCTTCGACGGCAGTCGAGGGACGTATGGCAGCCCGCGGATCCATCAGGCGCTCCGGGCGGCGGGCACCCGGGTCAGCCGGCGCCGGGTCGCGCGGCTCATGCGTGCGGCGGGGCTGCGCGCCCGCGCGGTGACGCTGTACCGAGCCATCCCGGGGTTGCACGCCTTCTTCACCAGCATCCCCAACCGCCAGCTCGCTCGCTTGGCCACGGGGCCGGCTCAAGTCTGGGTGGGGGATTACCTATCTGAAGGTCGGGCCGGCGTGGCGCTATCTCGCGGTGGTCCTGGATCGCTACTCGCGGCGGGTCGTCGGGTGGAGCCTGGGCCGCCATAAGGAGGCGGGGCTGACCTTGGCCGCGCTCAACCACGCGGTGGTCAATCGGCGTCCCCCGCCCGGGCTCCTCTTCCACTCCGACCGGGGCAGCGAGTACGCGGCGTACGCCTTCCGCGCCCGCTTGGCCACCCTCGGATTCGTCCAGAGTATGAACCGACCCCGGGAGGTCACGGACAACGCGCACATGGAGTCCTTCTTCCACTCGATGAAGACGGACGTTGTCCACGGCGTCAGCTTGGCGAGCCACGAACTCGCGCCGCTGCTCCGGCGCTACATCCCGTACTACAACCGCGTCCGGTTGCACTCGGCGCTCGGCTACCGCTCCCCGGTTGACTATGAAGCGCAGCACGTCTAGAACTTCGGTCGTGAACCCGTGTCTACAAAACCGAGGGAAGATCCGCCCGCGGACGGGCGCGGCTGACGCGGCACGTTAGACGCCAGGGAGACATCATGACGGTCAAGCGTATGGACAACGTCGGCATCGTGGTAGAAGACATCGATGCCGCCATTGAGTTCTTTGCCGAACTTGGCCTTGAGCTTGAGGGGCGTGCCCCAATCGAAGGAGACTGGGCAGATGGCGTCACTGGATTGCGCGATATGCGCGTCGAGATTGCCATGATGCGTACGCCGGACGGTCACAGCCGGCTCGAGATGTCCCGATTCCTCGCGCCGCCTGTGGTCGCCGATCACCGCAGCGCCCCGGTGAACGCTCTCGGTTACCTACGCGTCATGTTCACCGTGGAGGACATCGACGATACGCTCGCCCGGCTCGGCAAACGCGGCGCGGAGCTCGTCGGCAAAGTGGTCCAGTATGAAGACACGTACCGGCTCTGCTACATCCGGGGGCCCGAAGGAATCCTCATCGGGCTCGCCCAAGAGCTCGGGTAGCCAGAACGCAGGGAAGCGGACGATGGTCCTTCAAGACGTGATTGAGGTGCACGCCTCCCCTTCCGATGTTTTCGACTTTTTCGAAGGCATGGACAATGCGCGCTACCTCGGGTGGCATCTAGACCACAAGGTCTTCCGCTGGACTCGCGGCAAGGGATTGGTGGTCGGAAACGAGTTCTACTTCGAGGAAGTGATCGCGGGGAAGCTCTTGAAGAAGAACGTCGCGTTCACACGCATCGAAGACGGAGGGCGCATCGAGTTTGCCCCGACGTCTTGGCTGATGCGGCTTTTCCTTCCTCGTCTCGTCTTTCGCCTTGAGAGGATAGCGGACCGGCACTACCGCTTCATAGCCGAGATCTTCCTTCGAGTTGGTCCCCTCGCCGCCCGCCTGAACAAGCGAGAGGTTGACGCTGTGCGCGAGCACATGCGCATCGAAGGCATCAACCTGAGGCGCTTCGTGGAGAGCCGCCATGAGCAGGCCGACGCAAGACGTGGCGCCTAACATGCCGTTCGACCTGAGGCCGGCCTCGCTCCTTGCGGTCGCTTGGTCCGCCGCAGGTGAACGGCGGTCAGACACCGTGGCCTGCGAGGCGGTCACCGACATCTGCGTCAATGCGGATCCCGCTGCAACTGGCAGGAGCACTACGACGGCCACATACGAAAATGCCTGCAACGACTTTATTCAACGCATAAGCCTCCTCCGGAATCGTGATGTGTCCGCCTGAGGATCTCGCAGGAATTCGCTCGGCGGCTGAGCGATTTCTGCGTGCGCTGGACGATCTCGACTGGGAGCCATTCCGGGCGAGCTGGGCGTCCACCGCGACGGCCTTCTTCCCGTTTGGCGACACGCCGGAGCGCCTTACTGGACAGGTAGCAGTCGAGGGGCGCTGGCGGCGATTCTTCGAGGAAGCGCGGGCACGCAGACCCGGGCCGCCGTACCTGAACCTGAAACCGCTCGACATCCGGACCGAGCGCTACGGCGATGTGGGACTCGTCACATTTACCCTTGAGCTAACCATCGGCGGGCGCCAGTTGCCCCTGCAGCGGCGTACGCTTTTGTTCGTCCGCGAGCATGACGCTTGGAAGCTCACCCATATGCACGCGTCCGGGGCGAGTCAGCCATAAGGTTGCTGCGTTGGGCTCGCCTAGCACCGCGTTGCAGCGGACGCGCCGCAAGCGGCGTGCCGGTATCTACCACAGTCGTCGGTGATGCTTCTAATACCGCGATGAGGTCGCCCGCAGTCTTCAAGTGTCGCGTGTGCCTCCTGTCGGCAGTCCTGCTTTTCTGCTTCGCTCCGACGGCGGCGGCCGCGCCGTCTTGGAACGTCGGCTACCGCACGATCGCTCTGCAAGACGCGGTGACTGGCGAGTCATTCCCTGTCGCTCTCTGGTATCCCACCCCCGCCGCGCCCGCTCCTCTCTTTTTGACCGGCTCGCTCTCGCGGTGTCGCTTGCCGGCGATCGTCTGTCGGCGTATAGCGTTCGAGATGCCGGTGGCCCAGGATGCGCCGGTCGCGGCAGGGGCCTTCGGGGTGATCGTCGTCTCGCATGGGGCCGGCGGCATGGCCTTGCTCCACCGGGATCTGGCGATGGCGCTCGCCTTGCAAGGCTACGTCGTCGCGGCGCCCACCCACCCGCGAGGGAAGGGCGACGACATATCCGGCGCCAGCGTGTGGGTCGGCCGCCCGAAGCAAGTGTCCCGCGTTGTTGATGCGGTGCTGGACGACGGAGAGCTCGGGCCGCACATCGAGCGCGAGCGCATCGGGATAGTGGGGCATTCGAATGGTGGCTACACCGCGCTGGCAGTCGCCGGTGCCCGACCCAGTCCTGGCTCAGAGGCCGCGCATTGCCGCGAGCATCCCGACGACGCCAGGTTCTGCGGCTACGGGGGTGCTGCCACTCGGGAAGCCGCTCGCGAGGTCGGCCACCTCCCGGAGCTCCGCGATCCGAGGGTTCGGTCCATTGTCCTATTGGCGCCGAACGTGGTGCGGTTCACGGACGATGCGCTGGCAAGGGTCACGGTTCCCGCGCTTGTCTACGCCGCGGAGAAGGACGACCTGACGCGCCTGCCGTATCATGGCGAGCGCCTGGCGAAGACGCTGCCTCGGGCGGAATGCGTTCTGGTCAAGGGTGCCGGGCACTTCTCGTTCGTCACGAGCTTTCCCACGGCGCTGAAGATCGTAGTCGGTGAAGGCGGGCGAGACCCGGCCGGCTTCGATCGCGACGCGTTCCATGAGGTGATGAATCGTGAGATCGTCGGATTCTTCAACCGCACGTTACGGCCGAGCGTTGCCCCGCTCACCAGGGGCGCTGAGCCGCGGTCATGTCGATCGCGTTGAGTCGAGAGGAAACGTGCACCGCGCGATCGACATCCACGAAGGAGAAGAAGTTGACGAGTCCGCCTTCAAGGCGCTCGTTCGCCAGGCGGTCGCCCTCAACAGTCCCCTCAATGCACCTGACGGGCCAAGACTGAGGAGAAGAAAATAAAAATCGTGATAGTTGGCGGCACCGGACTCATCGGGAAGAAACTCGTGAACAACCTTCGTCAGCGTGGCCATGAGGTGGTGCCCGCGTCACCCTCGTCGGGCGTTAACACCATAACCCGAGAGGGACTGGCGGCCGCGCTTGCCGGCGCTCAGGTGGTCGTCGATGTCGCGAATGCACCCTCCTGGGAGGACAAGGCCGTCCTGGAGTTCTTCGAGACGTCGGGTCGCAACCTCCTGGCCGCGGAAGCCGCCGCGGGCGTCGGCCATCACGTGGCGTTGTCGGTCGTCGGCACCGACCGCCTGCTCGCGAGCGGCTATTTCCGCGCGAAGATGGCGCAGGAGAATCTGATCAAGGCCTCCCCCATTCCTTACACGATCGTCCGCGCCACCCAGTTCTTCGAGTTCGTGGGCCGCATCGCCGAATCGGCGGCTGAAGGGCGGACGGTTCGGCTTCCACCGGCTCTGATGCAGCCCATTGTGTCGGATGACGTCGCCGCCGTCATGGCCGAAGTCGCCCTCGCGGAGCCATTGAACGGCACGGTCGATCTGGCCGGTCCCGAACCGATCCGCCAAGACGAGCTCGTGCGGCAATTCCTGAGCGCAACCGGGGACGCACGCACGGTAGTCACCGATCCCAAGGCGCTCTATTTCGGCATAGCCGTGAACGACAAGAGCCTGACGCCTGGCGACAATCCACGTCTCGGTCCGACTCGTTTTGCGGACTGGCTCCGTCGCTCCATTCCTCGGAGGTAGGGTCATGTCGCCGGCGGGGCTCGACGAGTAGGGGGCCAAGCGATGGCTGACTGCCCGCCCGGCTTGGTCGAGTTCCTGCGCGCGGCGAAGGCTGCGCTCGGGGGGCAGGCTCGCGTGAGCCCGCAACCTGACCCTTCGCTTCCCGCGAAGGTGACCAGGAGAGCTCTCTCATCCGTCTCGGTCACCCTCATCGTGGCTGCCATCCTCGGTATGGGCTGTTCAAGGGAGGAGCCAACGACGTCGTCCGGAGGCACACGTGAGCACGGACAGGTCGCTCTGGAGTTCGCCAGATCCCTGGCCGCGCGCGAGTATCCGAAGGCCTATGCAATGATGTCTCACGGATACCGCCAGGACCGCACGGTCGATGAGCTCAGGACCGGATTCGAGGCAATCGTTCCCAGGGACTGGGGTGCCATTGGACCGATCGAGATAGGCCAGACCATGACAAGCTGGCCGGGAAAGCAGCCCTCCGACGTTGGCTGGGCGTATGTCAGCATCGGGGGGGAGGCGTACAGCGAGGCCGTCATCGTCATCGTCGTGTCAGAGAACGGAGAAGCGAGGATCCGTGAGGTCGAGTTCGGTCGGCCGTAGCTCGCCGGCCCGAGCCTTCGCTCGGTTACCCGGATGATGGCGGTGCGAGGCAACACGCCTCCCTTGGGCCTGGCCGCTGAGTGTGGTCCGGCGGTGTTCTGGTTGTTCTACTCCTTCTTTGTGTTAGGGGGTGGTGTAGCAGTTGTCATGGGCCTGACCGCGCTCAGCTCGGGGTGGCAGTCCATTCTCGTGGTCATTATCGGCATGGGGAACATATGCGGTGGCGCATACATGTTCAGAAGGGAACCCGCATCCATCGTCCGCATTGATCTTCGTTCCAAGAGCATCAGCATAAATCGGTGGGGATTATTCGGGCGCTCGCAGATGTCCACCCTATCAATGTGGCAAAGGAAGCGAGGCTGGACGTCACCGAACAAATCGGACGAGGGACCACGAGGAGAGGAGTAGGCGGTAGCGTGGCCATGCTTCGCGTCGGCCTCATTTCGGACACCCACGGGCTCCTGCGTCCCGAGGCAGTCGCGTTTCTCGAGGGCAGCGACCACATCATTCACGGCGGCGATATCTGCGATGGCGGCGTCCTCGAGGCGCTCTCGGCCATCGCGCCGGTTACCGCAGTGCGAGGCAACAACGACCACGGGTCGTGGGCGTCGCGCCTCCGCGAGACCGAGCGCTGCCAGATCGGTGAAGTCGTCGTCTATGTGATCCACGATCTCGCGCAGCTCGCCGTGGACCCCGATGCCGCAGGCGTTCAGGTCGTCGTGTCAGGCCATTCGCACAAGCCGTTGGTCGAGCGGAGGAATGGGATTCTGTATGTGAACCCGGGCAGCGCCGGTCCGCGTCGCTTCAAGCTACCCATCTCGGTGGGTGAGCTTACGGTCACCGGACGCTCCGTGTCTGCGCGCATCGTCGGGATCGAGCACGTGAAAGTCTGAGTACTTCGAGAGGAGAACACGGGATGCGTAGTGGGATCGGTATCGGTCTTGCCCTGATGATTGCGGCCGTTCCGTCGGGTTCGATGGCGCAAGAGCGGAGTCCAGCAAGTCCGCCGCCGCCGGTCCTTCGCGAGATCGTGCAGGGCATGCCCAGGGGAGAGAAGCAAGAGGTGCGGGTCCTCGTGGCGGCCGTCAAGCCTGGCGAGGCCACGCCGTTCCATACCCACCGATTCCCGGTGACCGTCTACGTCCTGAAAGGGACGTTCACGTTGGAAATGGAGGGCCGCGCTCCGGTCACGGCCAAGGCAGGGCAAGCGATAGTGGAGCCGCCGCAAGTGAAGATGACGGGCTACAATCGCGGCACCGAGCTCATGCGAGTCATGATCTTCTACGTCAGTGATCCGGACACGCCGTTCCTGGATCTGGCACATCACTGATCGGTTCATCGAGGGCTCGGGTGGCGAGCGATGGGGCAAGATGAGAGAGGATCGGGCTAGGCTATACTTCATGTGCGGGAAAATGGCCGCCGGGAAGTCGACGCACGCGAGGGAGTTGGCTCGGACGAGGAACGCCGTCCTCCTCGTGCAGGACGAGTTGCTCGATGCATTGTATCCCGGGGAGATTTCAACCATTCAAGACTTCGTCAAGTGCTCTGCTCGACTCAGAGCGGCCGTGTCGCTTCATATCCGGGATCTTCTGGCGAGCGGAGTGTCGGTCGTCCTGGACTTTCCCGGCAACACCCGAGCGCAGCGTCAGTGGTTTCGAGAGCTCTTCGAAGGCGCGAGCGTCGAGCACGAGCTGCATTTCATCGACGTGCCCGATGGTCTCTGCAAGCGCCAGCTGAGGCAGAGAAGCCAAGGGGTGCCCGCCGGCTCCGCCTGGACCACGGAGGCCGAGTTCGACGCCGTCACCGCGTACTTCCAAGCGCCCGCGGCGGACGAGAGGTTCAACGTCATTCGTCATGAGCGGGGTTGATGACGATGGTGCGGGATGCTGTCCCATCTGTCGGCCCTTCGCCAGCTCGGCGCGGTACCGTCGCCGCGATCATGAATGTTCGCCCGACCTTTATCACGATGCATTGTGTCGCGGCGATGCTCATGTTCGCGGCGCCGCTCGCCATCGAAGCGCAGCAGGCGGGGAAGCTGTACCGAATCGGTGTGCTCGAGATCGCGGATGAGGCGGCGAACACCGCGAACCTCGGCGCTTTCCGCCGGGGTCTGGCCGAGCTCGGATACGTCGAGGGGCAGAACGTGGTGATCGAGTACCGCTCGGCGAATGGCCGCCCGGAGCGGTTCTCGGATCTCGCAAACGACCTGGTCCGCCTCAAGGTGGACGTGATCGTGACCAGGGGAACACCGGCGACGCTGACCGCCAGGCAGATCACCCGGACGATTCCGATCGTGATGGCGTCGAGTGGCGACCCCGTTCTCGAGGGCATCGTGGCCAGCCTGGCCCGACCGGGAGGGAATGTCACCGGGCTGCACATCATGGCCCCGCCCGAGCTGGGGGGCAGGCGGATGCAGCTCCTCCGGGAGGCGGTGCCGGGAGCATCGCGGATCGGCCTCCTCTGGAATCCCGGTGACCTCTACGCTCCGCTGATCGTGAGAGACACGGAGGTGATGGCCCGGGCCATGGGAGTACAGCTCAAGCGGCTCGAGGGGCAGAGATTTGAGCCGTTCGAGCAGCTGTTCGAGACCGCACTCCTCGGCCAGATCGACGCGCTCATCGCGGTGGAAGACCAGCTGACGTTCACGTACCGGGCTCGGGTCTTGGAGTTCGCGGCGATGAGCCGGCTGCCGGCCATCTATGGGCTCCGGGAGTTCGTGGACGCCGGAGGGCTCATGTCGTACGGCACCGACCGTCGCGATCTGTATCGCCGTGCCGCCACCTACGTCCACCGGATCCTCGCCGGGGCGAGCCCCGCAGACCTTCCCGTGGAGCCGCCGACCAAGTTCGAGCTGGCGATCAACCTGAAGACCGCCGGGGCGCTCGGCCTCACGATTCCGCCCGCCCTGCTGCGGCGGGCCGACCACCTCGTTCAGTAAGCCTGATGAGCGAGGAGAAGAATGTGGGGCGCGAGATCCGCGGATTCGGACGGCTCGGGCTCGATGCGGAGACGTATCTGGATTTGTGGACCGCCGCCGCGCCTCACGTCGACACCATCATGGACTCGTTCACGGTTCAGGACTGAAGCGTCGGGCCATGGTGGATACCCGGGCGGACTATGGCGGAACGATTCCGGAATACTACGATAGCTGCCTGGGGCGGGCATGGTTCGACGCGTTCGGCGCGGATCTGGTGGGGCGATTGCCTGATTGCGTGGCGGGTGACGTGCTCGAGATCGCGTGCGGAACCGGTCTCGTGACCCGCCGCCTGCGGGAGCGCATCGAGAGCGCCCGCCGGCTGGTCGCCAGCGACGTCAGCCGGGCGATGCTGGAGTACGCGAGCAAGAAGCTGAGCGATTGCCCGGGTATCGAGTGGCGCGAGGCGGACGCGGGCCACCTGCCATTCGAGGCGGGCGAGTTCCGCGCGGTGGTGTGCGCGTTCGGCTTGATGTTCGTCCCGGACAAGCGGGCGGCATTCAGGGAGGCGCGGCGGGTGCTGAAGGATGGCGGCACCTTCCTGTTCAATGTCTGGGACCGCATCGAGGACAACCCGGCCGCGGTCATCAACGCCGAGGTCGTCGAGGGGCTCTTCCCCGGGGACTCGGAGGTGCGGTTCAGAACGCCGTACGAGATGCACGATCCGAGGTCGCTACGGCAGTTGCTCCATGAGGCGGGGTTCCGGGAAGAGCGAATCGAGAGGCGGCGGATCCAGGTTGACGGGATCAGCGCCCGGCGGATCGCGATGGGACAGATCCGGGGAAGCCCGCGTTCGCTATTGCTCGAGAAGCGGGGCGCCTCGCTGGAGGATGTGATCGAGAAGGTGGCCGCGGCTCTCGCGAGAGTGGGCGGGGCCGACCCATGGAGAGGGCCGGCGAATGCGGTGGTCGTCGAGGCGCGCGCGGGAACATCGCGATAGGAATGGAATACGACGACGACATTGCGATCGCGTATATGATCATGCGATACCACCAGCATCTGTTCACGAGGCTCGAGAGCAGTGTCGCGGCGGTCTTCCTGGGTCGGAGGAAGGGGCGAGCCTATGGATCGTCGCAGCCCGAGGAGCGGATACGAAGGATCAGGAGCATGGCGATGATCCGCAGCTCGACGCGATGCTCGAGCGCGGCGAGGCGGAATGCCGATGGGGCAAGCATGACTGGCACTAAGCGGCTTCGTGAGGCGACACCATGAGCAGTCCCGGTCCGGACAAGGTCTTCGCGGGGTCGATCCCGAAGTTCTACGAGGCGTACCTCGTCCCGTTGCTCTTCGAGCCGTACGCGGTGGACCTGGTGAGCCGGCTCGCGGCGCGGTCTCCCGGCCGCGTGCTGGAGGTGGCCGCCGGCACCGGGGTGGTGACGCGCGCGCTGGCCTCGGCGCTGCCGGAGCGTGTCTCGATCGTGGCCACCGATCTCAACCAGCCGATGCTCGATCAAGCGGCCGCGCTCGGGACCCGGCGGCCCGTGGAATGGCGTCAGGCGGACGCGATGCAGCTGCCCTTCCCGGACGGCGCGTTCGACGCGGTGGTGTGCCAGTTCGGGGTCATGTTCTTTCCCGACAAGGCCAAGGCGCTGTCGGAGGCGCATCGCGTGCTGCGTCCGGAGGGCGCGCTGATCTTCAATGTGTGGGATCGCATCGAGGAGAACGAGTTCGCGGAGACGGTGACCGCGGCCCTCGCCCCGCTGTTTCCCGAGGATCCACCGCGCTTCCTCGCGCGGACGCCCCACGGCTATCACGCGCCGGCGAGGATCGCGCATGATCTCGCCGGCGGCGGCTTCGTCGCGCCCCCCGAGATCGTCACCGTGGCCGCGCGGAGCCGGGCCAAATCACACCGGGATCCGGCGATTGCCTTCTGCCAGGGGACGCCGCTGCGGAGCGAGATCGAGGCGCGGGACGCGTCCCGGCTCGAGGAAGCGACCGAGGCCGCCGCGGACGCGATCGGCCGGCGGTTCGGTCGCGGTGCCGTGGACGGCAAGATGCAGGCGCACGTGGTCACCATCGAGCGGTAGCCGGAGGGCCTTGACGACCCATCCAGCATGATGGATAGTGTGTCCATCATGGAGGAATCACTCGCATCCGACCTGAACCAGCGCATCGCCGAGCGGGTACGCGACCTGCGCGCGGCGCAAGGCCTCTCGCTGGATGCCCTGGCCGGCCGGAGCGGTGTCAGCCGCTCGATGATCTCGCTCATCGAGCGTGGGGAGAGCAGCCCCACCGCGGTGGTGCTGGAGAAGCTCGCCGCGGGCTTGGGCGTGATGCTGGCCTCGCTATTCGATGCGCCGGCCGCCGCGACTCCGGCGCCCAGCGGCCCGGTGGCCCGGCGTGCAGACCAGCCGGAGTGGCAGGATCCTGCCTCGGGATACCGGCGGCGCAACGTCTCCCCGCCGGGCGTGCCGCAGCCCATGCAGATCGTCGAGGTAGGGTTCCCGCCCGGCGGGCGCGTGGCGTTCGAGACCGGCGCCCGCGACCGGCTCGTGCACCAGCAGGTGTGGGTGCTCGAGGGCGCGATCGACATCACCCTCGGAGGGGAGCGCCACCGGCTCCGCGAAGGCGATTGCCTGGCCATGCAGCTCGATCGCCCGACGATGTTCCACAACCCGACGCGAAAGCCCGCGCGCTACGCGGTGGTGATCGCGTCCGACACTCCCGCGAGACGATGATGACACCCACCGGGTCGCCGCGACGCCTGCACACGGTTGATGACCGGCAGATCGAGGAGCTCGCCGATGTGCTGATCGACTGCGTCGAGGGCGGGGCGTCGGTGAGCTTCATGCTCCCGCTGAGCCGCGACCGCGCGGTGGCGTTCTGGCGCCGGGTGGCGCAGGACGTGGCCGCCGGCGAGCGCGCGCTGCTGGTGGCCGAGGACGCGCGCGGCGTGTGCGGCACCGTGCAGCTCGTGCTCGACCAGCCCGAGAACCAGCCGCACCGCGCCGACCTGTCGAAGATGCTGGTGCATCGCCGCGCGCGCCGCCAGGGCCTGGGCGCGGCGCTCATGCGGGCCGCCGAGGAGACCGCGCGCGACTGCGGCAAGACGCTCCTGGTGCTCGACACCGCCAGCGAGGACGCCGAGCGCCTGTACGAGCGGCAGGGCTGGGTGCCGGTGGGGGTGATCCCGGGCTACGCCCTGCTACCGCAGGGCGGGCTCTGCCGCACGACGTTCTACTACCGCGACCTCGGCGTCTAGCCTCCTGCTCGGGCTCCCGGCCGGCCGCTGAGGCGGGTGGTCTGGGAAGAGGCTCCCGCCCGCTCCCACAATCCCCCGTCCGGGGAAATTCGGGCCCGTGCAAGACTGGGAATACCCCACGGGACCATGCGCCACCACGCGTCCCCGGAGTCCGCTCCCGCCACATCCACTCGGGCCACCACCACGACCAGGAGGGGCACATGAACTGGTTCATGACCGCTCTCAGGAACTACGCCGTCTTCTCCGGGCGCTCGCGTCGCGGCGAGTACTGGTACTTCGGGCTGTTCTACCTGATCTTCTACGGAGTGGCCGCCATCGTGGACGTGATGGCCGGAACGTTCGACCGCACCTACAGCATCGGCATGTTCACCGGCATCCTGGCGCTGGCGCTCCTGATCCCCTCGTTCTCCGTGACCGTCCGCCGGCTTCACGATACCGGCCGGACCGGGTGGTGGCTCCTCATCGCGTTCGTCCCCGTGGTGGGCGCGATCATTCTGCTCGTCTTTCTCGCGCAGGACAGCGCGGCCGGAGCGAACCGCTTCGGCGCGAATCCGAAGGCCGGCCCGATCGGCCGGTCCTTCCAGGCGGCGACCACGGGCAAGCCGTGGGCTGCGCCCCAGCCCAAGCGCTAGACAGATCAGCCGCGAGCGCGCTCTGACCCCTCGGCGATGGCTCGCGGCCGCGGTGGCCCTGGTAATCGCCAGCGCGTCGGCGCTGGCCTTGCTCGGCTCGGTCACGGCCATGCCGTCGGCGTTCAGGAACCCGCTGTCCAGGTTCGTGGAGCCCGGCGTGGCCGTCTGGTGGCTGGCCCTGGGCGGGCCGTTTCGCTCCGCGCCGGCCTCCACGGCCGGGATCGCGGTCGCTGCCGCGGCCAATGCCGCGTTGTGGTTGCTGACCCTGTGCTTGGTCGTGGT
>CAVVEU010000017.1:0-158126 GCA_963747235.1 uncultured Candidatus Rokubacteria bacterium | reverse complement strand
CGCTGCGCGGCGGCACGACTCCGTTGAGGCGGAGGTACACGACCAGGTTGCCGTAGTGGTTCATGTTGTCCTGGATCACTCCGAGAACGGCCGCCCAGCGCTGGATTGGCTGGCCGCCTCGCCCGGCCACCATTTCCAAGGCCTTTTCCTCCGTGAGCCCCGCCCAGACTCCGGCGCCGTATTCGTAGCTTTCCCGGAGAGCCTTCAGGATCTCCGCTTTGCTCTTGAGGGAGTCGAAGCGGGCGTTGCTGGGAAGGTTGTCGCCGGAGACCCTGCCGAAGAACGTGTAGTTCTCTCCGATTAGATGGATGGTCACCTCCCGGAACGTTCGCACGGCCGGAGTCGGTTTGAAGTCGTACTTGTCTTCGGGCATGCTTTCGGCGATTCCGAGAACCAAAGTCCGAGTGCTCTCCCACGTGGCCTTGGCCGGCGCCAGGAAGCTCGTGGCCGGAAACTTGGGCTGGGCGGCCGCGGGCGCGGGGCTGCCTGGCGTCTGGGCCATCCCGGGGCTTGCCCACAGGAGGGCAAGCGAGGCGGCGACGACACTCCGTGTGAACGCGTTCCTGGTCATGGTTCCTCCTGTCAGGTGACGAGACTGCGGTGGGCACGGGCTCCGCCCCGGGTGGCGCGCTGATCATCCAGAGCGTAGATAACATAAATGGGACCAAGAGTCTCCCCCCGGTACGTCGGCCGCCGCGCGCCTTCCGTTGGATGCCGTGCTATCGTGGGAGCCGCCGATGACGTCTTCCCTGTTGCTGCGCGAGACCCTCTGGAATGTGCCGGTCTGGGCCGCGCTCGGCGTGACCATCCTGGCGGGGCTCCTCCGACATCGGCCACGCCGCCGAGCCACCGACGGGGGCCGCGGTACTGCAGCAGCTGCGTAGCGTCGCGACGATGGGCAGCGTGCTGTACATTGCCGCCCATCCGGACGACGAGAACACGAACCTCATCACCTTTCTGGCGCGTGGCCGGCGGTCCGCACGGCGTATCTGTCGCTCACCCGCGGCGACGGCGGACAGAACCTGCTCGGCCCCGAATTCGGCGAGGCGCTGGGCGCTGGCCGCACTCAGGAGCTGCTCGCCGCGCGCCGGCTGGAACCGGAGGGCAGCAGTACTTCACGCGCGCGATGGACTTCGGTTACTCGAAGGACGACGAAGAGACGCTCGGACGTGGGGGGCCGCCCGGCGGTCCTCGTCCGAGCATCGTGCGCATGATCCGCTAGTTTCGCCCGACGTGATCATCACCCGGTTCTCTCCCGAAGGCCCGCGCCAACGCACGGTCATCACACCGCGTCGGCCGTGCTGGCCGTCGAAGCGTTCAGCCCGCCGGAGACCCGACGGCGTTTCCCGAGCAGCTGAGCGAGCTCCGGCCGTGGCAAGCGCGCCGCATCCTCCACAACGTCGGCCTGGGCACCGCCGCGGCGAATCCCGGCGCCGGGATGCCCATGCGGCGTTCGCCCGCAACGAGCCGGATGGGCCGGGCGTGGTCGAAGGTCGAGGTCGGCGGCAACGGATCCCGTCTCGGGCGAGCGTTCGCCGTCGATCGCGGCCGCGGAGCCGTGGCCATGCACAAGACGCAGGGTTTCGGCAACTCGGCGGCGGGCGCGGGCTCGTGGGGGCGGCGGTCCGCGGAACGAGCCGTTCCAGCACTCGCCGGCGACGCCCGCGAAGACCGACTCCTCGACGGCGTCGACACGACCTGGAACCGCGTGCCGGGCGGCGAGGAGATCGCGCGCAGCATCCGACGAGGCGCATCGCCGGACGTTCAACCGCAAAGGACGTCAGGCAGCGTGCCGGCGCCGCGCGCTCCGCAAGCGCCGTCGCCGGCCGCTGGCCGACCGCCGGATCCCGTCCAGCGACAAGCGCGCGGCAGCTCATCGGATCCTGCCGGCGTGCCTCGGGCTGAGTGTCGAGTCGACCGTCGCGGATCGCGCCGAGGTCGTGCACGGGAGACGGCGGCTGTGGCGCATGCCGCACGGCGGTCGCGCGGCGACGCATCCCCGTGCGGTGGACGGCGGTGCGGTACCCGAGTGTCGCACAACGAACCAGCGTAGACGATCGCGTTGTGCGCGAACCAGCCGGTCGTCCGCGACGCCTCCCAGGTCGTGGCCCGCGAGCAGCTCCGGCCGAGCCAGCCGTACCGGGGCCTGCGCCACCGTCGGACGGTGGGGATGTAGCGACGTCGGCGATCCGTCACTCATCGGTCAGCCCGAGAACCCGCCGGCGATTCCCACTCGAGCTGGTGTTCGACGTGGACGGGCAGAAGCTGGTGATCGCCGATGAGCCGAGGCCGGCCGTGGATTCCGGCCGAGCCCGCGATGCGGCCCGCGCCGCCTCGAGGTCATCGCGCCAGTGGCTCCGAGCGGTTCGACACGAGCGTCCGAGCTCTCGCGCCGGCGCCGAGCGTCCGGTGACGGTGGACCTCACCACCGCCCGCGCGCGCGCGCCGGCACCGTGCAGCTCGACGCGCCGGCCGGCTGGAGCGTGACACCGGCCGCGCAGCCGTTTCGACTCGCCGCCCCGGGCGCGCACGCGCGTTTCACCTTCACCGTGACCGCGCCGCCGCAGCTCCGCGACCGGGCCGCTCGGGGCCGAGCGTGGAGATCAACGGCCGGCGCTTCAACCAGCAACGCATCGAGGTGCGCTACGAACATCTGCCGCTGCAGGTTCTGCAGCCCCCGGCGCGCGCTCGGGCGGTCTCGCTCGAGCTGGCGACGCGTGGCCGCCACGTCGGCTACCTGCCGGGCGCTGGCGACGACGTGTCCGCCGCCCTGGAGCAGATGGGCTACGAGGTCACGTCCCTGACCGGCGCCGACCTGAGGCCGGAACGGCTGCGCGGCCTCGACGCGGTGGTCATCGGCATCCGCGCCTTCAACGTGAGGACGGATCTCGCCGAGCGCCTGCCCGCGCTGTTCGCGTACGTCGAGGCCGGCGGCACGGTCGTTGCGCAGTACAACACCCTGGACGGTCTGCGCGAGGGGTGGCTCGCGCCGTTCCAGCTGCACCTCTCGCGCGACCGTGTGACCGACGAGCACGCGCCGGTGACGATCCTAGCGCCCGAGCATCCGGTGCTGACCACGCCGAATCGCATCACCGCGGCGGACTTCGAGGGCTGGATGCAAGAGCGCGGGCTCTACTTCCCCGACCACTGGGACGACCGCTTCACCGCCATCCTCGCCTCCGGCGACACCGGCGAGCCGCCGCTCAAGGGCGGCCTGCTGGTGGCGCGGCACGGCAACGGATACCTCGTCTACACCAGTCTCGCGTGGTTTCGCCAGCTTCCCGAAGCCGTGCCCGGCGCGTATCGGCTGTTCGCGAATCTCGTCTCGCTGGGCAAATGACGCCCGCGCCGCGCCCCGACGAGCCCTCGGAGACCGAGCCGCCCGACGTCCCCGGGTTTCGCACCTGGCGCGGGATCTACCTGTTCGTGTTCGGGTGGTTCGTGCTCGTGGTCGTCCTGCTGACCGTGTTCACGGGGATCTTCGCGTGAACGTCGCCGACTGGGTCGTGCTGCTCGGCACGATCGTGGGCATCGCCGCGTACGGGGCGTGGCGCACGCGCCACGTGCGGAGCCTCAACCGTACCTGCGCGGCAACGCGTAACACCGGCTGGGGCACGATCGGCCTCTCCGTCATGGCCACGCAGGCCAGCGCGATCACGTTCCTCTCGACCCCGGGCCAGGGGTACGAGAGCGGCATGGGCTTCGTGCAGAACTACTTCGGCGTGCCGCTCGCGCTGATCGTCGTCGCGCCGTGTTCCTGCCGACTACCGCCGGCTCAACGTGTACACGGCGTACGAGTACCTCGGCCAGCGATTCGACCGAAGACGCGGCTGCTGGGCGCCGGCCTGTTCCTGCTGCAGCGCGGCCTGGCGGCAGGCATCACGATCTACGCGCCTGCGATCGTGCTCTCGACGGTCATGGGCTGGCGCGCTCGATCTGACCATCGTCTGCACCGGGCGTGGTGGTGATCGTGTACACCGTCGCCGGCGGCAGCGAAGCGGTCAACCGACGCAAAAGTAGCAGATGGCCGTGATCTTCGTCGGCATGGTCGCCGCCGTCGCCGTGCTGCTGCGTCCAAGCTGCCGGGCCTCGACGTTCCCCGAGGCTGCGCACTGGCCGGCGCGCACGGGCAAACTGCAGGCCGTCGACTTCTCGCTCGGCCTCGGCCGACGCTACACGGTGTGGTCGCGGCGTGCTCGGCGGGTTGTTCCTCGCCCTCTCGTACTTCGGCACCGACCAGTCGCAGGTGCAGCGCTATCTGCGGCACGTCGATGCGCGAGAGCCGCCTGGGCCTGATGTTCAACGCCGTGCTGCAAGATCCCGATGCAGTTCGTCATCTTGTTGCTGGGCGTGCTCCTGTTCGTGTTCTATCAGTTCGCGCCGCCCCGGTGTTCTTCAACCAGGCGGAGTGGAGCGGCCATGCGCAGGACAGCCGCTTCCGCGCCATCGAGGCCAAGCACGCCACCGCCGTCGCGCAAGCCAGCCGCGATTCGGGCGTGGCTCGAGGCCCGCGCGTTGGAACGACGCTGGGCGGGAAGCGAGCGCGCGCAAGCCATGGTCGCGGCCGACGACCGAACCCGCGAGATCCGCGCCGAGGCCAAGGCGGCCCTCGCGGCCGCCGACCCGCGCGCCAAGACCCAGGACTCCGACTACGTGTTCATCACGTTTATCCACGCAGCTGCCGCACGGGCTGATCGGGCTGCTGGTGGCCGTGATGTTCGCGGCGGCGCTGTCGTCGAAAGCCTCCGAGCTCGCCGCGCTCGGCACCACGACGACGATCGACGTCTACCGGCACTTCCGCCGCACGCCCCGGACGACTCACTACGTGCGGTGGCCCCGCGCTTCACCGTGATGTGGGGCGCCTCGCGGTGGCATTCGCGTTCTTCGCTGAATTGGCGGAGAACCTCATCGAAGCGATGAACATCCTTGGCTCGATCTTCTACGGCGTCCTGCCGGGACGTTTCTGGCGGCGTTCTTCTTTCGCCGCGTGGGCGGGACGGCGGTGTGCCTCGCGGCCGTCACCGCGAGCGCTCGTGATCGTGATGTACTTCTCGCTCAACATCGGCTACCTCTGGTACAACGTCATCGGCTGCGCTGCCTGCATCGCATTTAGCGTGGCGTGCAGACGGCTCCTGGCGCGCGTCGGCCGCGAAGACGAGCTGCTGTGCCATGAGCGCTGAGCCGGTGATCGCTTCGGCCAGCAGCCCTGTGGATTCTTCCCACGGCGGTTCCTGTGGCGAAGATCCTCACCGCGCGACGCCTGCAGGCGGAGCTCGGCGGCGAGATCGTGTACTTCTACCACGATAGCGACCACGACCCACGCGAGACGCGCACGATCCTCCGCCATCGCGAGAACGGCGAGCCCGCGCACCTGAACTTTGCGGTGGTCAGCAAGCTCCAGCGGAAGTTCTCCCCCCTGTACGCAAGCGGATCGCCCCCGACTGGCGCGCCCGGACGCTGCCAGATCGCGACGTACGTGGACGCCCGTCATCGACCGTTCCGCAAACCGCGGCTGACCGACGTGGCCGATTTCTGCCTCGAGATGTACCGCGGCATGGGACTGCTCGACGGCATCGACGTCGTGCGCTCGAGCGACCCCGAGGTCCGGGCCGCGGTGCGACGTGGACGACTTCTTCGTGGATGTCCGGTCGGAGGGCGAACCCGTGCGGGCCCGGCCCGCGACGGCGAGCTATACCTCCACGAGGGTGGCGACGCATACGTCTCGCTGCCGGCGGCCGTCCCTTCAGCAAGGAGCAAACCAGCCCGACCCGCGACACGCGACTACGGTGGATGCAGTCGGTGATCCACTGCACGCACTACGTGACGGGCGCGAGCGAGCAGGCATATCTTCGGCCGGAGGACGCGCCGGAGATCGCATACATACGGCGGGAGGACATCGAGCGCTGGGATGAAGCGTTCACGGAGCTATCGGGCTGACATGGTGCCCGCCGGCGCGCACGGTCTCTGAGATGGCGGCGGACAAGCTGCGCGTCGGCATCACGTGCTACCCGTCGGTCGGCGGCAGCGGCGTGCTGGCGACCGCCCTCGGCGAGGACCTCGCGGCGCGCGGGCACGACGTGCACTTCATCGCCTACGAGCGTCCTGTTCCGGCTGCCCTCGGACGCACCGCGCCTGCACTTCCATCCTGTCGCCATCAACGAATACGAGCTGTTCCGGTTCCCTGACTACACCCTGCCGCTCTCCGTGCGCATGGCCGAGGTGAGCCGCCACCATCGCCTCGACGTGCTCCATGTCCACTACGCCGTCCCTCACGCCACCGCCGCGATCCTCGCGCGCGCCATGCTCCCGCCCGACCTGCAACCCCGCGTTGTCACGACCCTGCACGGCACGGACACGACGCTGCTCGGCCGCGACGCCGGCTACGCGCCCGCCATCCAGCACGCGCTGGCCTCGTCGGACGCGGTCACCGCCGTGTCCGAGTCGCTCAAGCGCGAAACCCGAGTGCGTCGACTTCGACGGCCCGATCGAGGTCATCCACAACTTCTTCGCTCCGCGCCCGCCCAGCCGCTCGCCCGACGACGTCCGCCGCGAGCTCGGCCTCGGCGACGAAGTCCTCGTGGTGCACTCGTCCACCCTGCGCCACGGCAAGCGCGTCGACCTCCTGCTGGAGACCGCCGCGCGCGTACGCCCGCGTGAGGCCTTCAAGCTCCTCATACTCGCCGGCGAGGCGTTCGCGCCGTTCGCCGATGACGTGCGGCGGCTCGGCCTGACCGACCGCGTGATCGTCCGCGAGAAGGTCACCGCCATCGAGGACTACCTTCAGATCGCAGACATCGGCCTCTACACCTCCGACACCGAGAGTTTCTGCCTGAGCATCCTCGAAGCCATGTGTTTCGGGTGCCCGAGCGTCTCGACCCGTGTGGGCGGTATCCCGGAGGTGGTGGTGGAAAACGAGCAGCCTGCTCGTGCCAGCCGGCGATGTCGCCGCGCTGACCGACGCGCTCGAGACCCTGATCAACGACGAGCCGTGACGCAGCGCCCTCGGCCGCGCGGCGCAGGCGCGCGCGCGCGAACGATTCTCCGCGCAGGTCATCGTACCGCGCTACGAAGCACTCTACCGTCGGTTGTGCCGGTGACGCCCGCGCACTCTGGCTTGGGTGGGTCAGCTTGACAAGGAGTGAACGATGTTCGATAAACCTCTCCGGGAGGCAACCATGAAAACCCTGACGTATGCGTGCGTGGTATTCTTGGCCGTCGTCGCTGCCGCCGTACCCTCTTTGGTCTCGGCCCAGACGCCGGCGCCGAGCCAGGCCAAGGAGCTTGCGGCGACTTTCCAGCGCGCCGTCACCGAGATTCTCGACGTCGCGGAAGCGATGCCCCCTGACAAGTACAGCTACAAGCCGACGCCGGAGATCTCGAGCTTCGGCGACCAGCTTGTGCACGTGGCCGGCATCACGCAGCGCTTCATCGACGCCGCCAAGGGCACCAAGACGGAAGCCGCGCATCACGGCGCGATGGCGAAGCCCGAGGTCATCGCCCTGCTGAAGAAGACCTTCCAGAGCGCGCAGGAGATGATCACGCCGCTGACCGACGCCCAGCTCCTCGAGCCCGTGAAGTTCCCGTTCGGCGACCGGACGGTCACTCGGGCCACGTTCTGGCAGGGCCCGCTGTTCCAAATTCGCAACCACTACGGTCAGCTCGTCGTCTATCTGCGAATGAACGGGATCGTGCCGCCGGCGAGCGCGCGGCGATAGGCTTCGCGGCGCTCAGCGGGCAGGTCAGTGATAGACCGTCGCACGTTCCTCGCCGGCACGGGGCGGCGGCCTCCTCGCCGCGCCGCTCGCCGCCGAGGCGCAGAAGTCAGAGAAGATGGCTCGCGTGGGAATTCTTGGCATCGGTCCAGCTCCGAGCCCAGAGGAGCTGGCGAAGTCCGTCTCGACAAACCCGTTCTGGCTGTCGATGAGACAGCTCGGCTGGGTCGATGGCCAAAACATGGTCGTCGAGCGACGGTTCGGCGAATCAGCCGATCAGCTTCGCGCAGGCGCCGCTGACCTCGTGCGCCTCAAGGTCGACGTGCTGTTCGTCTCGAGCGCGGGCCTGGCAAAGATCCTTCAACTGGAAACGAAAACCATCCCCATCGTGGTCGGTCGCGCCGACGAGTGATCTCGTTGCCGCAGGACTCGTCGACAGCCTCGCAAAGCCTGGGGGCAATATCACAGGGTCACAGCTCCTGAACGATGATCTCATCCCGAAGCGCCTCGAGCTTCTCAAAGCGCTTGTACCGAATCTTTCAAAGGTCGCGTTCCTTCGAGAGGACGTCACACCCTCGGCACTCCCCCAGATGCGCGCTCGGTACGATCGAACGAGGTCGCTATCGCGGCTCGGAGCCTCGGCATAGAGGTTCATACGTTCATCGTGCGCCGAGCGGGGGACTTGGCTGCCGCCTTCCTCGGCATGAAGAAGAATCACGACCAGGGTGTAGTGGTGACGTCGTCGGCCTTCATGTTCGTGCATAGAAAGGCCATCGTCGATCTTGCGGCCGCGCATCGGATCGCCGCAGTCTATGAGCTCCAGGTGTTTGTCGAGCCAGGTGGCCTCATGTCCTATGGAGTAAATGTTTCCGAGATGCAGCGACGTGCCGCGGTCTACGTCGACAAGATCCTCAAGGGCGCCAAGCCCGCCGACCTGCCCGTCGAGCAGCCGACCAAGTTCGAGCTGGTCATCAACCTCAAGACCGCCAAGGCGCTCGGCCTGACGATCCCGCCGTCGCTGCTGCTGCGGGCGGACCAGGTGATTGAGTAAGCGATGAAGAAACCGACTAGATGGACCGGCCAATGCTCGCCAGGATCGTGATCGGCGGCGGTATGTTCCTCGTGCTCATCTCACTGTTCGCTGATCCCTTGGGCCTGGGGAGGCTCATGCCTTCGGCGGCACGGGCTGGGAGTCGTCGTCGGGGCTCTGGCTAGCCGGGGTCTAAGGGGCTTATAGCCGAGCCCGGCTATGCTACTCGGCGCGCACGGCCGCCGCGAGTTCATGCGCCGCCTGTTCGAGATTCCGGTTGATCTGCGTAGTCACGTCGAATGCCCCGCTATCAAGCCCCAGCCGGCGATCCATTCCCGCCCAGCGCGCTTCGCTCTCGGGAATGAGGCCGGTTCCTTGGCCCAGGTGAAGGCACAATTGTGCGGTGGGAGTGGGAAGCAATTCCGAGGCGCTACTTAGACCTCCGCCGCCTGGTCGCGCTCCAGTACGCGCCTCCTGCTTCCCACCCCGCACGGCCCACCCGCTCTACTTCTAGTAGTCCGGTCGGTACGATAGAATCCCCGTACCCCATGGGCGCGTGGGGTTTAGTCCAAGGGTTATCCGTCATGCTCGATAGAAGCCTGAACGCTAGGCGGCATCCGATTGGCACGAATACAAAGGACGACCATGCACGGTGAGTTGCACCGTAGCGAGCGGATCGGCTGGTTGCGCGCCGCCGTCCTCGGCGCCAACGACGGCCTCATTTCCACGAGCAGCTTGGTTGTGGGCGTGGCTTCGGCCGAGCCGAGCCGAGCGGCCGTCCTGCTCGCCGCAGTCGCGGGTCTCGTGGCCGGCGCCCTCTCGATGGCCGCGGGCGAGTACGTCTCGGTCAGCTCCCAAGCCGATACCGAGCAGGCTGATCTTGCCCGGGAGCGCGGCGAACTCGCTACCTCGCCGGAGGCCGAGCGAACCGAGTTGGCGGGGATCTACATGGCCCGAGGCCTCAGCCGCGACCTCGCGATCCAAGTCGCAGATCAACTGATGGCCCACGACGCCCTGGGGGCCCATGCCCGGGACGAGCTCGGCATCCATGAGACGACACGGGCTCGGCCGATTCAGGCAGCGGTGGCGTCCGCGGCCTCTTTTGCGGTCGGGGCGGCGCCCCCCGCGCTCCTTGCGGCGCTATTGCCTGCCCGGGAGCCTGACGCTGGGCGTCGTGGGCAGTGACCTTGGGGCTCCTCCTTGTCCTCGGGGGTGTGGCTGCTCGCCTCGGCGGTGCCTCGCTCACACGAGGGGCGCTGCGCGTCGCGTTCTGGGGTGCGGTGGCCATGGGATGCACGGCCGCCGTCGGGCGTCTATTCGGCGCCGTCGTCTAGGGGCTTTCGCCGAATGCCACCTAACCCGTGCTTGCAGCGGACGAGTCCTAAACGCTTCGACCGCCGCCGGATCCAGCGCCGACTGGCCCATCCGGTCTCGGATGTTTACGGAAGGGCGGGGCGATCTGCGCGGACCGGAGGAGCCCGAGCCCGCCCAGCCACCGCGCCGCCCGTGTGCTATCATCCCGCCACTGTGCGTCCCGGCACGATCCACCACGCGGAGGCGTGACCATGCGCAAACCCACGGCGATCGGACTCGTGGCGCTCCTGCTCGGCCTGGCGGCGCTCCTCGCGGCCCCCCTGAGCGCGGGCGCCCAGGATGAAGTCAAGCTCGGCGCGTTCCTGCCCATCTCCGGGATCAGCGCCGACGTGGGCGCGCAGATGAAGGCGGGCACCGAGGTCGCGCTCGAGCGCATGGCGACGCTCCAGGTGGGCGGCAAGCCGATGAAGGTCCGCGTCATCTGGTACGACGACGAGGGCAAGGGCGACGTCGGGCTCAACGTGGTCACGCGCGCCCTCACCGTCGACAAGATCCACGTGGGGATGGGCTTTCTCTCCAGCGACGTGTTCATCCGGGTGATGGACGAGTTCCAGAAGGCCCCGACCCCGGTGGTCACCTGCTGCTCGGCGTCGCTCAAGATCGGCGACAAGATCGCCCAGAACAAGATGCAGCACGTCTTCCAGCTCAGCCCCACCGCCAACGACATCGCGCGCTCGGTGGCGGCCGCGGTCGCGCAGCACGTGAAGCCGAAGAAGATCGCGCTGCTCAACGAGAACACCGATGCGGGGCGCGACTTCTCCCGCATCGTCCGCGACTGGTTCGCCGCCAACGCCAAGGACGTCGAGGTCGCCGCCGACGAGTTCGTCGATCGCGGCGTGACCGACCTGACCCCGCAGTGGGCGAAGATCAAGCGGTCCGGCGCGCAGGCCACCATCGGCGAGGTCTACGGCTCGAGCGGGCCGGTGCTCTTCAACCAGTGGTTCGAGCTGAAGGTGCCGTCGCTCATCGCCCACATGGGCGCCACCGTGAGCGCGCAGACGTTCATCGACCAGCACGTCAAGCAGACGGATCTGGCCATCGTCAACAACCGCTGGTGGCCCGCGAAGTACTCCGAGGTGTCCGAGCCGATGATGGCGGCCTACAAGAAGAAGACCGGGACGGATCCCACCAACTTCGCGGTGCAGGCGCACGACGCCACCCTGGTCCTGCTCGACGCCATCCAGAAGGCGGGCAGCCTCGATCCGCAGAAGATCCAGGCCGCCCTCGAGTCCACCACCTTCGTGACCGCGTGGGGCACCCGCAAGTTCACGCCGCTCGCCGAGGGGCACCGCATGCCCATCCAGACCGTGGTCGTGCAGATCCAGGGCGGCAAGAAGGTGCCGATCTATCCCGAGTCGGTCGCGGCGGCCGCCGGCGGCAAGTACGTGCCGGTGCCCCCGTTCGCGTGGGACAAGAAGTAGCGCCCCGCCGAAGCTCGCCCTCGCCGGCCTCAGCAAGCGGTTCGGCGGCCTCCGCGCCGTGTCCGCCTGCTCGTTCGACATCGCGCCCGGCACCGTGGTGGGCCTCATCGGCCCCAACGGCTCCGGCAAGAGCACGATCTTCAACCTGGTGACCGGCCTCCTGCGGCCCGACGAGGGGGCGATCCTCTACGACGGCGAGCGCATCGACGGGCTCGCCACCCACGAGATCGCGCGCCGCGGCGTCGGCCGCACGTTCCAGTCGGTGAAGATCTTCCGCGACCTGCCCGTCCGCGAGAACCTGGCCATCGCGGCCATGGGCCGCCGGCTCCGCGGCTGGGAGCCGCGCGCCCGGGAGTGGCTCGCCCGCATGGGCCTCACCCACCTGGTCGACGCGCCCGCGGGCAGCCTCTCCATCGGCCAGCAGCGCCTGCTCGAGCTGACCATGAACCTGGTGATCGAGCCGGACTTCCTGCTGCTCGACGAGCCCCTGGCGGGCGTGCACCCGGTGATCCGGCGCCAGATCGCGGACACGGTCGGCGACCTGCGCGCGCGCGGGCGCACGCTCCTGATCATCGAGCACCACATGCCGTTCGTGATGGGGCTCTGCGACAAGATCGTGGTGATGGACCACGGCGAGAAGATCGCGGAAGGGCCGCCCGCGGCGGTCCGCGCCGACGCGCGGGTGATCGCGGCCCTGCTCGGACGGGCGGAGCGCGGGAGCGACGATGCTCGAGCTTGAGGACGTGCGCTCCGGCTACGGCAAGCTGGAGATCCTCCAGTCGGCCTCGCTGCGGGTCCCCGACGGCGCGATCGTCGGCATCATCGGGCCCAACGGCGCCGGCAAGTCCACGCTGCTCAAGACCGCCTTCGGCTATCTCGCGCCCTGGGCGGGCCGCATCGCGCTCGACGGGCGCGAGATCGCGGGGCGGCGGCCCGACGAGATCATGCGCTGCGGGGTCGGCTACCTGGCCCAGGCGGGCGGCCTGTTCGCGGAGATGACCGTGCACGACAACCTGGTGCTCGGCGGCTACACGGTCTCGCGCGCGGACAAGCGCCGCGCCATCGACTCGATCTACGCGCGCTTCCCCCTCTTCCACGACCGCCGCCGCCAGCTCGCCGGCGCGCTGTCCGGGGGCGAGCAGCGCCTGCTCGCCATCGCCCGCGCCCTCATCGTCCGCCCGCGCCTGCTGCTGCTCGACGAGCCGTCGGCCGCGCTGGCCCCGCGCTTCATCGACCAGGTCTACGCGACGCTCGTGGCGCTCAACCGGGACGGGCTCGCCATGCTGATCGTCGAGCAGAACGTGGAGGCGATCCTGGCGGTGGCCCACCGCGTGTTCGTGCTGGACCTGGGCCGGAACGCCTTCGACGGGACGCCGGCCGAGCTGCGCGGCTCCGATCGGATCCGCCGGCTCTACCTGGGGGAAGAGGAGGGCGCGGGCTGATGCTCGAATCGCTCCTCGAGTTCCTGATCCAGGGCCTGGTCCTGGGCGGGCTCTACGCGCTGTTCGCGGTCGGGCTCAGCCTGATCTTCGGCGTGCTCGACGTCATCAACGTGGCCCACGGGGAGTTCTTCGCGGTCGGCGGCTACCTGGCCTTCGCGGCGGTCGTGCTCCTGCATCTCCCGGGCGCCCTGGGCGTGCTCGGGGCGGCCGTCGGGACGTTCCTGCTCGGCCTCTGCGTCTACCCGCTCCTGATCGCGCCGCTCAAGCGGCGGCTCGGGGGGCGGCCGCAGGGGCCGCTCTACCTCGTGCTGACGCTGGGGCTCTCCACGTTCCTCCAGTCGAGCCTGCTGGCGATCGCGGGGGGCGACTACCTGCGGGTGCCGCCCCAGGTGAGCGGCATCCTCGATCTGGGCGTCACCGCGGTGAGCCACCAGCGGCTGCTCGTGCTCGGGGCGGCGGCCGTCGCTGCTCACCGCGCTCTTCGCGTTCCTGCGCTTTCATCCCGAGGGGCTCGCGGTGCGCGCGGTGGCGCTCAATCCCGACGCGGCCCAGGCGATGGGCATCAACCTGCCGCGCATCTTCGCCCTCACGCTGGCCCTGGGCGTGGCGCTGGCGGGCGTGGGCGGCGCGCTCATGGCCCCGCTCTTCAACGTCTACCCGGCGGTCGGCTTCCCGCTGACCATCAAGGCCTTCGCCATCACCATCCTCGGCGGCATGGGCAACCCGGCGGGCGCGCTGGTGGCGAGCTTCCTCGTCTCCATCGCGGAGTCGCTCTCGGTGATGGTGATCCCGTCGCAGTGGCAGAACCTCATCGCCTTCGCGGTGATGATCGTGATGCTCCTGGTCCGGCCCCGCGGCCTCTTCGGCCGGGCCGTCTCGCGATGACCGCCCGCGCGCGGCTCACGCTCGCCGCCGTCGGGGGCGCCGCGCTCCTGCCCGTGCTGCTGCCGCACCCGTTCGTGCTCACCATCGCGACGCAGGCCGTGATCTGGGCGCTGCTGGCCGCGAGCTGGGACCTGCTGAGCGGCTACACCGGGCAGATCTCGTTCGGCCACGCCGGCTTCTTCGCGCTCGGGGCCTACGCGGCCGCCGCCTCCACCAAGCACGCCGACGTCTCGCCGTGGCTCGGCCTGCTCGTGGGCGCGACGATCGCGGCCGCCGTCGGGCTCCTGACCGGCTTCCCCGCCCTGCGGCTGCGCGGGCACTATCTGGCGCTCGTGACCCTCGGGCTCGCCGAGATCATCCGGCTCGTGGCCACGAACTGGCTGGCGCTCACCGGCGGCCCGTTCGGCATCCACGACTTCCGGAGCTTCCCGGGGCTGCCCGACGGCGCGCTGGCCCACCGCCAGGCGATGTACCTGGTCGTCGTCGCGATCGTGGTCGTCTCGGTCGCCATCATGTACCAGGTCTGCGAGCGCACGAGCGCGGGCCAGGCCTTCCGGGCCATCCGCGAGGACGAGGTGCTCGCGCAGACCCTCGGCATCGACACGACGCGGTACAAGCTGCTCGCGTTCGCGCTCAGCTCGGGCTTCGCGGGGCTGGCGGGCGGCCTCTACGCCTACTACGTGCAGCTCGTGAGCCCGGTCGGTCGCCTCGGCGGCGACGACCTCGCTGGTCATCGGCATGGTGGTCTTCGGCGGCCTCGGCACGCTGTGGGGCCCGGTGCTCGGCGCGCTGCTGCTCTACGGCCTCTACGAGGGCTTGCGCTTCGTCGGCGTCGTGTACAACCTGGTCGCGGTGGGCTTCGTGATCATGGTCTTCGTCATCTTCTTTCCGCGCGGGCTGGCGGGCTTCGGGAGATCGGCATGAGCTACCGGCTGGGAGTGGACGTGGGGGGCACCTTCACCGACCTGGTCCTGGTGTCGCCCGACGGCGTCAGTACCGCGCATGCCGGATCAGGCGCCCACCAGTCTTGAACAGCCGCTGTTGCAAGCTCGTCAGTGACCAACTGTGGATGGCGAGCGGCAAGGCGAGCCGCCGCAGGAGATTGCCGAGGTTGTAGGCGATGATGCCGAGGAGCAACCGCACCGCGTTGGCTCTTGACCTCGATTGTCGGAGGATGGCGATGGCCGCATGGAAGCGCTCGATCCGAACGGTCGGTGCGGTGGCAGCAAGCGCGGGAGTCCTGGCGATCGTCCTTGGCCTGCTGGTGCTGGCCGTCCGCCCCACGGGAGGGCAGGCCGCCGGTGGGGTGAGCGCGGAGGGTGGGCCGCGGTTTCGGGTGGATGGGCCGGACGCCGACTCCTTCGGTCGCGGCGAGGGATACCCGATCTGCAAGGGCCCCGAGTACGCGCGCCAGCGCTGTCGCATCGGCGCGTTCAGCCACTTCGATCAGCTCTTTCCCTCACGAACCATCAAGGCCCCCGCGGCACCGACCCGCCTGGGCCGCGCCGCGGTGGAGCCCGCGATCAGCTACACGTACAACGGGCAGCGCCAGACGATCGATCAGTATCTCGACAAGCACCCGGTGACCGGGTTCCTGATCGCGAAGGGCGATTCCATTCTGGTCGAGCGATACCAGTACGGGCGGACCGACACGCAACGCCTCACGTCGTTCTCGATGGCGAAGACCGTCGTCGCGCTGCTGATCGGGATCGCGGTGAGAGAGGGCGCTGTTCGCTCCATCGATGAGCGGGCGGAGGTGTACGTTCCCGAGCTGAAGGGCACCGAGTACGGCCGGACGCCGATCAAGGCGTTGCTCCAGATGGCCTCCGGGGTGGCCTTTCGGGAGGACTACACGGACATGACCAGCGACATCGCGACGCTTGCGCGGGCCACGCTGGGCCAGGAGCCCGGCGGCGGCTTGGCCGCGGTCACGCGGTTCAACACCCGCAACGCCGAGCCGGGACAGCGCTTCTCTTACGCGTCGTCGGAGTCGATGGTCCTCGGTCTCGTACTCGCGCGCGCCACGCGCCGCTCGGTGTCCGACTACGCGAGCGAGAAGCTCTGGCAGCCGCTCGGCGCCGAAGCGGACGCGACATGGAGCATCGACGCCACGGGGCAGGAGATCACCTACGCGTACTTCAACGCCGTGCTTCGGGATTGGGGACGCATTGGACTCATGCTGGCGAACGACGGTCAATGGGCAGGCAAGACTATCGTTCCTCGCGAATGGTTGCTCGAGTCGACGACGCCACGCGTCCGCCTGTCGGGTCCCCCCGAGGACGGGAGCGCTCCGAAGAGGTCTCTGTTGCGAGGAACCACGCTGGACTCCCCGTCGCTCCTGTATGGCTATCATGTGTGGCTGCAGCCCGGACCGGACCGGCAGTTTTCGCTGCGCGGCCTTCGGGGGCAGTTCGTCTTCGTGGATCCGGGATCGAAGCTGGTGCTGGTGCAAACCGCGGCGCGCGGGGTTGGCTTCCAGGACGAGGAGTTGTTCTGCGCTCTGGGCCGCGCTACGGTCGCAGCTACGTCAGTAGCTGCCGCGTCTCTACCTGGTTGCTACAGCCAAGGCGACTCGGTCGATGAGGCTTTGGCCAACATCCGGGAAGCGATCGAGCTGGTCGTGGAGGACTTGAAGGCACGCGGCGAGGAGATCCCGATCCTTCCGGGGTACTGGTCGGGAGCGTCGTCATCACCCGGTGAGCCCGCGGCTTCCGGTCATCTCGGGCCGGGAAGCGGTGCGCGCGTTTGGACAAGGACGCCACCGCGCATCGCGCCGCGGATGAGTGAAGCACGGCCTGTATCCTGAGGGAGACAGGAAAGGTCGCAGCTGCTGCGTGTTAGACTGTCTGTGCAATGAATCCCACGACCGGTTCGGTATTCACCGCAATCATCGAGCGGGAAGGCAACCTGTACGTGGCTCTCTGCCCGGAGCTGGATGTTGCCAGCCAAGGCACCTCGATCGAGAGCGCTCTGGACAACCTGAAGGAGGCCGTCGCCCTGTTCCTCGAGACGGCCGATCCCAGCGAGATGAAAGCTCGGCGGCGGGAACACGTCTTCGTGACGCAGTTCCAGGCCGCGGATGGGTAGGCTCCGCGTCCTCTCCGGGCGCGAGACCTGCCAGATACTGCAGCAACACGGCTTCCGCGAAGTGAGACGGCGGAGCCACATCGTCATGCAGCGGGCCGACCCACGACTGGCACGGTCACGGTACCCGTACCCGATCATCCCGAGCTGGCGATCGGCACCCTCTCGCCATCATTCGCCAGAGCCGCGTCCCGCGGGCCGCCTTCGAGACTTCGCAGTAGCTGCTGGCTCGCGCTCAGCTCGGGCTTCGCGAGGCTGGCGGGCGGCCTCTACGGTCATCGTGCAGCTCGTGAGCCCGGCGGTCGCCTCGGCGGGGACGCATTGCCATGGTAGTCTTCGGCGGCTCGGCACGCTGTCGCGCCCGTGCTCGGCGCGCTGCGCTTCGTCGGCGTCGTGTACAACCTGGTCGCGGTGGGCTTCGTGATCATGGTCTTCGTCATCTTCTTTCCGCGCGGGCTGGCGGGCTTCGGGAGATCGGCATGAGCTATCGGCTGGGAGTGGACGTGGGGGGCACCTTCACCGACCTGGTCCTGGTGTCGCCCGACGGCGTCGCGCGCACCTGCAAGGTGCTGTCGACCACCGCCAACTATGCCGAGGCCATCATCGCGGGCATCCGCGAGCTGACCGCGCAGGCCGGCATCGCGGCGCGCGACATCGGCGAGATCATCCACGGCACCACCGTGGCCACCAACGCGATCCTGGAGCGCCGCGGCGCGCGCGCCGGCCTCCTGACCACCGAGGGCTTCCGCGACCTGCTCGAGATCGGCCGGCTGCGCCTCTCGCGGCTCTACGACCTCGACTTCGAGCGCCCGGCGCCGCTGGTGCCCCGCCGGTGGCGGCGCGAGATCCGCGAGCGCATGAACCACCGCGGCGAGGTGGTGACGCCGCTGGACCGGGACGGCGCGGCCGCCGCCATCGATCGGCTGCTCGCCGAGGGCGTGGAGTCGATCGCGGTCTGCTTCCTGCACGCCTACGCCAACCCGGCCCACGAGGCCCAGGTGGGCGCGATGATCCGCGAGCGCGCGCCCCACGTGGCGCTCACGCTCTCCTCCGAGATCCTGCCCGAGATGCGCGAGTTCGAGCGCACGAGCACCGCGGTCACCAACGCCTACGTGATGCCGGTGATGGGCCGCTACCTCGCCTCGCTCGAGGGCGAGCTGCGCGCGCTGGAGGCCCGGGCGCCGCTCCTCATCATGCAGTCCAACGGCGGCGTCATGACCGCCGAGGGCGGGCGCCAGCGCCCGGTGCACGTGATCGAGTCGGGGCCCGCCGCCGGGGTCATCGCCACCGCCGCGCTGGCCCGGGCGATCGGCGCGCCCAACGCGCTCTCCATCGACATGGGCGGGACGACCGCGAAGGCCTCCATCATCGAGGGGTACGAGATCAAGCGCACCGGCGAGTTCGAGATCGGCGGCAGCATGTCGCAGGGCAGCCGGCTCAACAAGGGCGGCGGCTTCCTGCTGCGCGTGCCCGCCATCGACATCGCCGAGGTCGGCGCGGGCGGCGGCAGCATCGTGCACGTGGACGGCGCGCGGGCGCTGCACGTGGGCCCGCGGAGCGCGGGCGCGGTGCCCGGGCCCGTCTGCTACGACCAGGGCGGCACCGAGGTCACGCTGACCGACGCCAACGTGACGCTCGGCTACCTGCACCCCGAGCGCCTGCCGAGCGGCCTGCGGCTGGACGCCCAGAAGGCCCGCCGCGCGGTCGCCGAGCAGATCGCCGCGCCCCTCGGCATCGACGTGGCCGACGCCGCCCACGGCGTCTACCTGCTCGGGTGCGCGGGCATGGCGCGCGCGGTCCGCGCCGTCACCATCGAGCGCGGCCGCGACCCGCGCGACTTCACGCTGGTGGCCTTCGGCGGCAACGGCCCGCTCTTCGCCGCCGAGATGGCGCGCTCGCTCGAGATCGGCACGATCCTGGTCCCGCCCGCGCCCGGCGTCTTCAGCGCGCTCGGCCTGCTGGAGGCCGAGGTGGAGCATCACCTGGTCCGGACGGTCCTCCGGCCGCTCTTCGGCACGAAGCCCTCGGAGATCGGCGCCGTGGTGGCGGAGATGGAGCGCGAGGCCGAGGCCCTGCTGCGCGCCGAGGGCAGCCGGGCGCGCGTGGAGATCGAGCGGTCGGTGGACCTCAAGTACCAGGGGCAATCCTTCGAGCTGACGGTGCCGCTGCCGCCGGCGTTCAGCGACGAGGCGTTCCGGACGCTGGCCGCCGACTTCGGCCGCGAGCACGAGCGCACCTACGGCCACCAGGCGGAGGGCGATCCCATCCAGATCGTGAACCTGCGGCTCACCGCGCGCGTGCTGCGGCCCGCGGACCGCGCGGCGATCCGGCTCCAGGAGGACCGCGCCGGGCGGGGCGGGGACCGCCGCGCCTACTTCGGCCCCGCCCACGGGGCGATCGCGACGCCCGTCATCACGCGCGCGGCGCTCGACGCCACCGCGCGGCCGGGGCCGCTGCTCCTCGACGAGTACGACGCCACCACCCTGGTCCCGCCGGGCTGCGCGGCCCGCCTGGACGCGCACGGCAATATCGTCATCACCACCGGAGGCCCCGCATGACCGCCCGCGATCTCAGCGATCCGATCCTCCTCGAGCTGGTCAAGAACGGCCTCGACGCGATCGTGGACGAGATGGCCATCGCGCTCGTGCGCACCGCCTACTCGAACAACCTCAAGAACGCGATGGACATGTCGTGCGCCCTCTGCGACGTGGACGGCCGCCTGATCGCCCAGGGCCTGACCCTGCCGCTCCATCTCGGCTCCATCCCCGACGCGATGGCGCAGGTGCGCCGCAAGTTCGGCCCGAGCCTCGAGCCGGGCGACGTGTTCATCCTGAACGATCCGTACGAGGGCGGCACGCACCTGCCCGACTTCTACATCTTCAAGCCCATCTTCGTGGACCGGCGGCTCGTCGGCTGGTCCGCGAGCATCGGGCACCAGCTGGACGTGGGCGGCAAGACCGCCGGCGGCAACGGCTGCGACGCGACCGAGATCTTCCAGGAGGGCCTGCGGATCCCGCCGCTGCGGCTCTACGCGGCGGGCAAGCCGGTGGACGCGCTGTTCGAGCTGATCGACCGCAACGTGCGCGTGCCGCGCCAGGTGCTGGGCGACGTGCGCTCGCAGGTGGCCGCCTGCCTCACCGGCGAGCGCGGCTACCTGAAGCTGGCCGAGCAGTACGGCGCCGAGCGCTTCGCGGCGTGCACGACCGCGCTGCTCGACCAGGCCGAGCGCCTGGCGCGCAACGCCATCACCGCCATGCCCGACGGCACCTACACGTTCACCGACTGGATGGACGACGACGGCATCGATCCCGACCCGATCCCGATCACGGTGGCCATCACGGTCACGGGCGACCGCCTGATCGCCGACTTCACCGGCTCGGCGCCGCAGGTGAAGGGCGCCATCAACTCGCCGCTGCCCTTCACCAAGTCCGCGGTGTACGCGTGCGTGCGCCACCTGGTCGGCGGCACGCCGCCCAACAACGAGGGCTACTTCCGCCCCATCGAGGTGATCGCGCCGCCCGGCACCGTGGTCAACCCGGTCATGCCCGCCGCGGTCGCCGCCCGCGGCCTCACCGGCTTCCGCATGGCCAACGCGGTGTTCGGCGCCCTCGCCCAGATCGCGCCCGATCGCGTCTTCGCGTGCGAGGTGGGCGGCGACACCGGCGTGAGCTTCGGCGGCTACGACGCCGAGCGGCGGCCCTTCGTCTTCCTCGAGTTCCTCTTCGGCTCCTGGGGCGGCCGCCCGACCAAGGACGGCGTGGACGCGTGCAGCAGCTCGGTCGTGAACTTCTCGAACAATCCCGTCGAGATCATCGAGGCCGAGTACCCGCTGATGATCGAGCGCTACGGCTACCTGCCCGACACCGGCGGCCCCGGCAAGTTCCGGGGCGGCCTCGCCCTCGAGCGGCAGTATCGCTTCCTCGAGGCGGAAGGCACGCTCCAGCTCCGCACCGACCGGCGCCACCACGTGCCCTATGGCCTGGCGGGCGGGCGCCCGGGCACGCCGTCGCGCAACGTGCTCAACCCCGGCCCGGAGGAGCGCGAGCTGCCGGCCAAGTGCACGCTGACCGTGCGGCACGGCGACGTCTACCGCCACGAGCTGGCCGGCGCCGGCGGCTGGGGCAACCCGTTCGCGCGCGATCCCGAGCGCGTGCTGCGCGACGTGATGGAGGAGAAGATCAGCCCCGCGTACGCGCGGCGGGAGTACGGGGTGGCGATCGACGAGCGCACGTGGAAGGTGGTCCCGGAGGAGACGGCGCGGCTTCGCGCGGCGGCGCAGACCGCGCGCTGAGAGCTTGACGCGGGCTACGTCAGTTCAGCGAGGCTCCAGGAGAACGCCGTGGACGCGGGCAAGCAGCTCATCGATGCCCAGTGGTTTGGCGAGGGCGACAGCGGCGGTCGTCTGAAGGAACTCCGATTCGATGGGGCTGTCGCCGTATCCGGTCATGAAGAGCACGACTGGCCGTGGGGGCACCAGCTGCGCGATAGCGCGGGAGACCGCCCTCCCGTCGACCTCCGGCATCCGCACATCGCAGACGACCAGGTCGTACACGGTCCGCTTCAGCCGGTCGAGGGCCGCCTGCCCGCTATAGACCGCCTCCGCCGCGTGCCCGGCATCCATGAGCACGGCCTGTACCAGCTCGGCCACCTCTTCCTGGTCGTCCACCACGAGGATGCGGGTCGCACTGACAGGGGCTCAGTCCCCTGACTGCGATTTCCTCGCTGGACGTCACGCGGAGATGCGGACGAGGGCTGGCTACGGTGTGGGCGTCAGCAGTCCAGTGGTCCTGAAGCCACAGCACCCATGCGCCCTCGGCAGCGGCCGCCATGGTGAGGACAAGGAGCCAGCAGAGCAGGGTGATCCGTCGACCGGATTGCTCGTCAGTCCTGCTCGTCATCGTGTCCCCGCCTCCCTCGCCCGCCTCTCGATCCCTCGCGCTTCTGCCCCTTCCACCATATCCGACCTTGATTTTTCCGTAGTCGTGATCAGCCCCGCGTACGCGCGGCGGGAGTACGGGGTGGTGATCGACGAGCGCACGTGGAAGATCGTCCCGGAGGAGACGGCTCGGCTTCGCGCGGCGGCGCAGACCACGCGCTGAGGCCGGTGACGGAGGGCTACGTCAGTTCAGCTGACCGCGCAGCTGATGCAGCGTCTTCGCGGCATGCACGTCGCCCGGAGCCGCCTGCACGGCGCCCTCGAACTTGGCCTTCCCCAGCCAGGAGATGGCCTCGTCGAGCTTCCCCTGCTGCATCGTCGGGGTCGATCTCGATCGCGCGGAGGCACTCGGCCGTGGCCTCCTCCAATCGGCCCTGGGCTCCCAGTCACCCGCCCGCGGCGTCCCCGAACTTCGCGTCCCGCACCTTGATCCGGTCCTTCACGCCCTTGGCCCGCGCCGCCGCGCCGTAGGTGCCGAGCGCCTGCCGGTGCGGGATGGTCAGCATGTAGTTCTTGAACGCCGCCTCGAGGGCGCGGCGCTGGCCCTGGATGTCCATCGTCTCGTTCACCGACGCCTTGGCGAGCTTCAGCGCGAAGGGATCCTGCAGCGCGATGCGGCCCGCCAGCTCGAGCGTGGCGTCGGCCAGCGCGGCGCGTGGCACCACCCGGTTGACGAGGCCGAGCTCGAGCGCCGTGGCCGCGTCGATGTAGTCGCCGGTGAAGAGGTACTCCTTGGCCTTCCGCGGCCCGAGATCCCACGGCATGCTGAAGTACTGCACGTGCGAGCCGCCCCAGCGCACCGCCCGGTCGGCGAACAGCGCGTCCTCGGCGGCGATGATGAGGTCGCAGCACGAGGCCAGCATGAGCCCGCCCATGATGCAGTAGCCCTGCACCTGGGCGATGGTCGGCTTGGGCACCTCGCGCCAGCGCAGGCAGGTCTCGAGGTACAGCTCGGACAGTCGCTTGAGGTTCTCGGGCAGGCCCGGGCCGACCGGGTGGGCCTTCTGGTCCTCGAGCTCGTCCGGGCTGCCGAGGTCGTGGCCCGCCGAGAAGTGCGCCCCGGCGCCCGCCACGATGATGACGCGGATCGCGTCGTCGTCCGACGCCGCGCGGAATGCCTCGTCGAGCTCGAGGATCATCACGCGGCTCTGGGCGTTGAGCACCTCGGGCCGGTTCGCCGTGATGCGCAGCACGGCGCCGAGCTTTTCGTAGCGGATGGTGCGGAAGTCCATCGAGCCCCCTTGGCACTGAGAACGATCGCCCCACAATAGCCCACGCGGGCGCGTCACGACCAGCCCCATCGCCGTGGTACGGTGAAGCACCCAAAAACGTCCATGGAGGTCTCCAGATGGCGGACCGGCTTCGGGACAAGGTGGCGCTGATCACGGGTGCGGCATCGGGCATCGGCGCGGCGACGGCCGTGGTGTTCGCGCACGAGGGCGCGAAGGTGGCGCTCGCCGACCTGCGGTCGGCAGACCTGGACACGGTGGCCGCCCAGATCAAGAGCGCCGGCGGCGAGGCGCTGGTGATGGTGGGCGACGTGACGAGCCGGCCCGACTCGCAACGGTTCGTCGATGAGACGGTGAAGCGATTCGGACGTGCGGACGTGCTCGTGAACAGCGCCGGGGTGGCCCCCCGGAACGCGCCGGCCGACTGGGACTGGGAGAAGGTCTGGGACTTCGTGATGGCCGTCAACATGAAGGGCACGTTTCTCATGTGCCGGGCCGTTGCGGACCAGATGGTGAAACAGGGTGGCGGCTCGATCGTGAACCTGTCCTCGATCTACGGCCTCGTGGGCCGGCCGCGAGAGATCGGGACCGGGCTGGACCCGTACGTGCACAGCAAGGGCGGGGTGGTCCAGCTCACCCGGGACATGGCCGTGCACTTCGCCCGGGAGGGCGTGCGGGTGAACGCCCTGTGCCCCGGGTTCGTCTACACCAACCTCACGAAGGCCCTGACCGACAAGCCGGAGAGCCGGAAGTTCCTGGAAGAGAAGCATCCGATGGGCCGGCTCGGCCAACCCGACGAGATCGCACGGGCGGCGCTGTTCCTGGCATCAGACGACGCCTCGTTCGTCACGGGCGCCTGCCTGCCGGTGGACGGAGGCTACACCGCACAGTAACGACGGAGAAGATGAAGTCCATGAAATGCCGGTTCATTCTCGTTCTCTGCGTCTTGGCAGCGCTCTTGGCGGTGGCTGGCGCTGTGATGAGTCCGGTGAGAGCGGAGCCGCCGAGATTTTCGGTAGTAGCCCTGGGCGTCGCACACGCGGTCTTCAAGGTGCGGCCGGCAGACGCGGAGCCGTTCTCAGGCCACGCCTTCAAGATCGATCTCGATGTGGCAGAGCTCCGTCTGATCCCCGCTGGAGACCCTCCGCTGCGGCGCACCGTAGAGCAGATCGTTGCGCCCTATCCCGTTGTCGTTGCTGCCAATGCGAGCTTCTTCGACAAGGAGGGCCGTGCGATGGGTCTCGCTGTCGACGAAGGACGAGTCATGGCCCTGAGCAACCGGCGGAACTGGGGCGCTCTCGTGATTGATGGCAAGCAGGGCCGGATCATGCTCGGCGCCGACATCCAGGACCCTCTTGACCATCGCCTCATCGTCCAGGGCATCCCCCGTCTCCTTGTCGGGGGAACGGTCCAGCAGCTAAAACCTCAGATCGCCGAGCGGACCGCGGCGTGCGCCGGGGGAAATATCGTCGTTCTCGTCGTTTCGACAAGAGCCGAAGCCACCGCGTTCGCACGCTTCCTTGCCGATCCGCCTGACCAGGGTGGGCTCGGGTGCAGGGATGCCCTCAATCTCGATGGAGGCCCGTCGACACAGCTCGTGGTGAAGCTCCCCGCCCTGGCGCTGTCGCTACCCGGCGGATGGGGGGTGCCAAACGCGCTGGTCGTCACTCCTGGCAAGCAGTAGGAGTCAGTTGAGCTGACACCTCTTCAGTCTAGCGACGGGGATTCTGCGCGCCCAGTGGCCTTTGGTCTCATTTGCCCTCTTCCCATGTGGTGGTCATGGTGCCCACGACGAACACCGCCGCCGCGAACACTCCGATGACCGCGGCACAACGCAGCGCGGTCGGTGTGTCGGCAAATACCATCGCCGCCCGGAGTCCTTCGTTGGCGTAGTACAGAGGCAGGATCCGCGCGATCTTCTGCAGAACGCCCGGCATCATCTCGAGCGGGAAGAAGCTCCCCGAGAGGAACATCATCGGGTACATGATGGCGTTGGCCGCCGCCAGCGCGCTCTCCGCCTCCTGCGCGACGCGGGTGAGAATCATCCCGATTCCGGCGAACGCGAACACCTCGAGCAGGATGAAGGTGGGGAGCCAGGCGTCGATCCGCAGGCGCACGTTGAACACGGCGTAGCTGACCAGCAAGATCGCCGTCGCGGAGACGACCGCGAGGATCGCCTGGTACAGGATGTTCGACAGGATCCACTCGCTCCGGGTGGTGGGAGTGGTCGCCAGCTTCCGGATGACCCCCATCTGCCGCAGCTCCGCGTTCATGCTCACCGCGCCGGCCAGACTCGACGTCATCACCGCCATCGCGATGATCCCGGGAACGAAGAACTCGATGAACCGGAACTTCCTGGCGAGAATCGACGTGTCGGCCGACCTGATGAACGGCGGGCCGGGCATCCCCTGGTTCACCACCCCGAGCGCGGACTGGAGCATCTGCATCTTCGGGAATACCGAGATCGAGCTCGCGTTGTAGACGTACGTGACCGTCACCGATGCGTCGGCGATCAACCCCAGCCGCTGGGCGAACGCCCGCTGGTAGCCCGAGGGGATCACCAGGACGAGGTCCAGCGTCGTGTCCTTGGCGTATTGCGCAGCCACGAGGGTCGGGTCGACCGGGACGATCTGGAATCTCCCGTCGAGCGCAAGCGTCCTGACGAGCGCGGCGGACGCAGGCGTCTGGTCGAGGTCCTGCACGTGAAGATCGAAGCTCGGCTTGTCCTGGTCCAGGAAGAGCGTGCCGAAGATGAGGATCAAGATGATCGGGAACGCGATCGTGAAGAATACCGCGGCCTTCTCCCGGTAGAAGCTCTTGATGCAGACGACGAGATGTGCGCCGACGACGCGCGGGTTCATGGTAAGGGGATTGTAGGGCATCCCCGGGAGCCGGGATGCGCGTGACGAAGGAGGCGCGGCGCCAGAAGGATGCAGAGGGCGGCGAGCAGCCCGCCTGCCAGGAGATCGACACCATAGTGGTAGCGGAGGTACAGTGTCGCAACGATCATGAGCGAGACCGCCGGCAGGGCGCACCAGGCCAGGCGGGGTGTGAATCGAAACATGTAGTGAAGGCTGACCAGGGCCGCGGAGACGTGGCCGCTGGGGAAGGCGTCGCGCTGCAGTCCCTGCAAGGCATCGAGGAGATCCCGGATCGGTTCGGCGACGAAGAGACCGGTGAGCTCCTGTCGGTACGCGGCCGCCAGAGCGAATCGGGGCCCGAACGCCGGGATCGTCATGTTGCCGATGAATGCGAGATAGTGTGACAGGAGGAGAGCCACGACGCACAGCTCGAAGGGCCCTCCGGGTCCGCGGGGCGGCCGGGAGTACAGGGTGCCGAGCAACACGAAGGGGAGGACGTAGTACACCAGGTACGCAAGCTGGAGGAGCTCGGTGAGCCAGGGCATGCTGATTCGCTCGAGCCAGAGGCTCGGGTCGCCGCCCAGGACGGCCCGGTCGATCGCAATCAAGAAGCTGTCCCAGTCGCCGGCGTTCAGCTGCGGGATGAGGCGCAAGGAGTCGTAGATTCCCAGCACCGGGACCAACGGGAAGAACGCGGCCACGACCCCGGGGAGACCACGGCCTCTCCGGGCGGTCACAGCCCCCTGCAGGATCAGGAGGAAGGCATATCTCGCCAGCAGCCAGCGCCAGTCGGTGATGTGCTCTCGCCCCGCCAGCACGAGACCGATGAGGCCTGCGAGGTAGACGGCCGTGATGAGATCCGGGGCTCTCCAGTCTCGGAGACTCGGCATGAGGCGCATCACGCCTCCCACGCCCCCGAACCCGTCCCGATGATCACGCCCGCCCGGCCATGAATAGCCTGACCTGCAATTGCGTGCTCGGGCTAGACGGAGTGTCGGCAGCGGACCTTGGACGGCTTTTTCCGGAGCCGTCCAGCACCGCCGCGCTGCTTCCTCTGCTGCAAGAGTCGGGCATCGAGGGATTTGGCCTGCGCAGTATCGTCGTCTCGAAAGATGCGGCCCCCATTCTCCTCCTGCCATTGTTTGAAACCCGGTTTGATCTGTCCACGTTTGCGGACGGATGGATCAAGCGATCACTCAACGTGGCGGGCCGTCTCGTCCCCACGATCTTCCAGCCGCGTATTCTAGGGGTGGGGTTGCTGGTCGGAGAATGGAGTGAAATCGGGATCGATCCTCAGATGGAGGCAGACACCCTCGAGGCGGCATGGACCATGGCCCTGGGCGCCTTGCACACGCTCGCGACCGAGCTCAGCACCGACATCGTGGCATTCTACAACTTTAATCAGCACGGCAACCTCCCCCCGGAGGTCTTCAAGGGATTCAACCGGGTGCCCGGTCTGCCTTCCGCCCGACTCGCGATCACTTTCGACAGCCTGGAGGAATACCTGCGCCGGCTTTCCCGGGGCGCGAGAAAAGACCTGCACCGCAAGATGCGCGTCTCGCCGGACGTCACCGTGAGGCGCAGCCGCGATATCTCTCCCTTTCTGGACCGGATCTACCGGCTCTATGTGGACACCGTGGCGCGGCACCCCCTGGCGTTCGGCGTCCACGGCCGCGTATTCCTTGAACACGTCTGCGCGAAGGTTCCGGGAGCCGAGTACACGCTCTATTTCGTGCACGGAGAGCTGGCCGCGTTCAATCTCCTCGTTGTGAAGCAAGACGCCCTGGTGGACAAGTATTTCTGCATGGATCTCGAGGTCGGCCGCCGGTACAACCTGTACTTCTTGTCCTGGCTCGAAAATGTCCGCTACTGTGTGGAGCACAAGATCCCTCTCTATCAGGCGGGCCCGGGCGCGGAGAACACCAAGGCGCATCTGGGTGCGACGTCCATCCCGAGCTTCATTTTATTCAAGCACCGTCGGCCGGCGGTTGATCGCTTTCTGATCGAGCATCGGGCGTTGATCGAGCGGATCCTTCGATCCCTCGGGTTCTGGCCGGCCGTCCCCGTCCCGACGTCACATCCTGACGGCCCCGACGGCGGCCGGGCGGGACAGATCCCGTGAGCTATCGAGCGTGTCTGCTCGCGATGGTGATGCTGGCGATGGGGAGTGCGGCCGGCTGTGCCGGCCGGCTCCATGCTCCGATGCAACCCGATGGCTGGAGTGCCCAGCCGATCGTGAGCATGTCGCGCTTTGCTCCCGATGCCGACCTGGAGCCCGCGACCGGAACGCCCGTGGGGGACGACGGATATGCCCTGTATATCCTGACCGAAGCGGCCAACTGGGACTTCAGCAGCCCGACCGCACTGGCCTTGTCAATCTGGCTGCGTCCGTGGGGGCATGCGTGGATCATCCTGGAGAGTCCCCGGAGTCGGCTGGAATTCGGCCACACCGGCGATTTCGGGATCGAGAAGCCGCGTTACCATGAAGGCGTCTCACAGAGGATACGGGCTGGGGATCCCGATCCCATCGGGTATCTGTGGCAGACGATGTCCGATGGCCAGTTCCAGGTCGGCAAGCCCCCGCGCCCCCCCACGTTCGTCTGGAGGATGCCGATTACCGAACGACGGTATCAACAGATGTATGAATACGTGATGCAGCGGACGTACGACCAGTTCGGCGTGAGGACCAACAACTGCACCGATATGGTGGCCGAGGTCGTGGCCCTGGCGGGCATCAACCTGACCCATCGCATTCACCTCACGTTGCCACCGGAAGTGAAGGTCTGGGGTCGCACACGGCGCGTCTGGACGGATCCACGATTCCGCATCCTGGAGTTCAGCACGCCCGAAGTGCTGGAGGTGGATCTGCGCCAGCTTGCCCGGCTGGGACTCGGGAGCGATGTCACCGAGTGGTACCTCGCCTGGAAGCACTGACGACGTCCCCAGGGACCAAGGTCCAATGGACGGGCGGGATCACGCGGGCTACCCTCGCGAGAACATGAGGGTCACGCGACGGTTGGCGCTCACGGTCGTCATGACGCTGAGCCTTGGGGGGTACGCGTGGGCGGGTCCGCCGACCGAGCAGCTGCACGCGTATACCGATCAGGTGATGAAGACCTTGCAGAACCCGGCGCTGACGGCCGAGGCGCGTCTGGCCGCGGTGCGCACGGTCGCCGACCAGGCGTTCGACCTGACGGAGACCGCCAAGCGCGCCCTCGGGCTCCACTGGCAGCAGCGCACGGCGACGGAGCGCGTGGAGTTTGTCGAGTTGTTCCGGAATCTCCTGGAGCGGGGGTACCTCTCCCGGATCGGCGAATACGGCGGCGAGCAGATCAAGTACGTGAGTGAGAAGATCGACGGCGACCGCGCGATCGTGCGGGCGCTGATCGTGACCAAGAACGGGACGCAGGTCCCCGTCGAGTCGCGTCTGCTGCAGCGGGCGGATCGCTGGCTCATCTACGACGTCCTCATCGAGAACGTCAGCCTCATCGCGAGCTATCGATCTCAGTTCGACCGGGTCATCCGGACGACCTCGTACGAGGAGCTGGTTCGCCGGCTCAAGAGCCCAGGGGCCTCCTGACGTGCGCTGGGGAAACATGCGGGGTAGCGACAATGTAGAGGACCAGGAGTCCGCCGGACCGGCCCGCGGGCTCGGCGGAGGATTCAAGCTGGGTGGCGTGGGCCTGGTCGCGGTGCTGGCGATCAGCTGGTTCCTGGGGCTCAACCCGCTCGATGTCCTGGTATCACTCCAGGGCGGCGACTCGGCCCCGGCGCCGACCCGAGCGCGCCGCCTCCGTCGACCCCTGGCCCGGAAGGACGCGACGAGACCAAGGACTTCATTGCCCGGGTCCTGGGCGACACGGAGGACACCTGGAGCACCGTCTTCAAGGGGATGGGCCGCGAATACCGCCCGCCGAAGCTCGTGCTGTTCCGGGGCGCGGTCGACTCGGCCTGTGGCCTGGCCAGCTCCGCCGTCGGGCCCTTCTACTGCCCGTCCGACGACCGGGTCTATCTCGACCGCTCGTTCCTGGAGGACCTGTCGAAGCGGTTCGGGGCGCCGGGCGAGTTCGCTCGCGCCTACGTGATCGCGCACGAGGTGGGCCATCACGTGCAGAACCAGCTCGGCATCACGGAGAAGCTGACCCAGCAGCGCGGCCGCACGTCCGAGGCGAAGAACAATGCGCTCTCCGTCCTCCTGGAGCTGCAGGCGGACTGCTTTGCCGGGGTGTGGGGCCACCACGCCAAGCAGCGGAACCTGCTCGACCCGGGCGACGTCGAAGCCGGGCTCGCGGCCGCGGCCGCCATCGGAGACGACCGGCTCCAGCAGCAGTCGCGCGGCCGCGTGTCGCCCGAATCCTTCACGCACGGCTCCTCTGCCCAGCGCGTGCGATGGCTCCGCACCGGGCTCGACACCGGCGCCGTGAACAAATGCAATACGTTCGAGACCGCGAGGCCGTGACTGGGATTCATCGAAGCAAGGGGCGCGACTCCCGCCCCCACTCGTGCGTTCTCTATCTTGCGGCGGGCTTCACGACCGCCGCGTAGATCATGTCCTTGAGCACGCTGCGATAGTAGACGCGCTGCTTGGGTGATTGCATCATGAAGACCACGAACAGGTCCTCCTTCGGGTCGACCCAGAAGTAGGTGCCGCCGGCCCCACCCCAGTTGAGCTCACCGACCGACCCGGCATAGGGCGACACGCCGGCATCCTTCCGCACCGCGAAGCCGAGCCCGAAAGCGAACCCGGCGCCCGGCAGGTAGTAGCGGCCCGGCGCGATCGCGGGGCCAAGGTGGTCGGCGGTCATGTACGCCACGGTCTTCGGGCCCAGGATCCGCTTGCCGTCGAGCGCGCCGCCGTTGAGCAACATCTGGAGGAAGCGCGCATAGTCCATGGCCGTGCTGACCATGCCGCCGCCGCCAGACTCCCACTTCTGTACGACGCGCGGGTCGTTGAAGTCGGCATCGACGCCAAAGGTCCGGTCGTTCGGGAACGCCTCGGCGATCCGATCCTGCTTGCTCTTGTCGCTCACGTAGAAGCTCGTGTCCTTCAGGCCGAGCGGGTCCAGGAGGCGCTCTTTCTCGAATTGATAGAGCGATTTGCTCGAGATCACTTCGATGACTCGCCCGAGCACGTCGGTCGAGTGGCTGTAGTCCCACGTGGTGCCCGGTTGATACGCCAGCGGCAGCTTGGCGAGACGGTCGACCAGCTCGGCGTTGGAGGGGTAGTCGTTCCAGACCTTCGTCTCGGCGTACATCTTCTTCACGATGCCCTCGCCGAAGAAGCCATAGGTCAGGCCTGAGGTGTGGCGAAAGAGATCCTGGATGGTCATGTCACGCCTGGCCGGTACCAGCTCGAGGCTGGGCTTGCCGCCACTGGGATCGGGCTTCTCGACGCCGACCTTGAGGCCGCCCAGCTGCGGGATGTACTTCGAGACGGGGTCGGCCAGAGAGAACTTGCCGTCCTCGAAGAGGAGCATCGCCGCCACCGAGGTGATCGGCTTGCTCATCGAGTAGATGCGGAAGATCGAGTCCTTCGTCATCGGGGCCTTGGTCGCCGGATCGCGCACCCCGACCGCGTCGAACAAGGCGACCTTGCCGTGGCGACCAACCAGCAGGATCGCTCCCGGAATGACCCCCTTCTCGACATCAGCGCGGAGCGTCGCCGTGATCTTGTTGAGCCGCTCGGTCGATAGCCCGACCTGCTCGGGCGTGGCAACCGGCAGGCTCTGGGCTTGGGCAACGACAGCACCAGACAGGTACAGCAGCGCGACCAGGATGGCGATCCGCATTCTCATTGGACGTCTCCTCCGCTCAGCCGTGGTTGTCGTTCAGAGTCCCGCCGAAGCGGACCCGAGCCGTTCCGCACGTTCCTCCGCCTGCCGGACACGCTTCGAGAGAGTCACCAGCAGGGTTGGGGTGAGCCCGGGCACGTCCTTGAGAAGCCCGGAGAAGTGCCGGCGGCTGATGACGAGGAGGCGGATCGGTGTATCCGCGACGACGGTCGCAGACCGCGGACCCCCATCCAGCAAGCTCATCTCGCCGAAGAACTCGCCGGGGTGGACGGGCACGTGCTTCTCCGCGGACACCACGACTCGCGCGGTCCCATCAAGGAGCAGGAAGAACTCGTCGCCGGGCTCGCCGGCACGGGTCAGGACGGTGCCGGCCGCGACGTCGAAGACCCGGGCGATCTTGGCGACACTCCGGAGCTGTCGCTGGCTGCAGGCCTCGAAGAGCGGCACTTCCTTGAGCCGCTCAATCTTGTCGTCCTGCTTGGCCCCGACGCCCGCGGACACGGGTTCCAGGCGACCTTCAGGATCGTAGGAAATCGAGCCGTCCAGGATCCGGCTGATGAGTTCCATGGCTGTCCTCCTGTCTCGGTCGCGCCTACCTCGGCCCCCGGCACCTGCTCCGGAGTGCTCTGCAGCCTATCACTCGATGACCGGATCCGCCCGCAGGAGGAGCGACTCCGGGAAACGATAGGTCGTCAGCGTGGCATGTGCAGGCCGATGCCAAGGCCAATCAAGCCGGTCAGAATCAAGTAGATGGCCACGAGGTAGCTCAGCAGCCGTGGAACAGCGAAGATGAGTATTCCAAACACGATCGCAACGATGGCATGCAGGTGAGCGATGCTGATGTTCATGGCTCGATCCTCCTTGGTTCGGGCTTGGTTCGGGCTTAGGTCGAGCGCACGATCTCGGCGGCGAACGCCTCGAGCGCCTCCCAGTCGTAGGGCCCTTCGCGGAGCGCGATGCTGAGCCGCGTGCAGCCGAGCGCGCGGAACTCGTCCACCATGCCCCGCGCCTCCGCCACCGTGCCCCGCAGGTAGCCGGTGCGGTCGGCGCGGTCGGGGCTGTCGCCCCAGTGCCCGCGGAACACCTCGTCGGCCCGCGCCGCGCCCTTCGCGTCGGCCCCGAGATAGAAGCCGAGATTCACGGTGCGCATGATCGTCTTCGGGTCGCGCCCCTCCTTCTCGCACCACTGGTCGAGCACCTGGCTCTTGTGCTTCCAGTCGTCCGGGCCGATGTAGGCCCCGTTCCAGCCGTCGGCGTACTTCGCGGCCGCCCGGAGCGTGCGCTTCTCGCCGCGGCCGCCGATCCAGATGGGAATGCGGGGCTGCAGCGGCTTGGGATTGTTCGGGGCGTCCACCACCCGGAAGTGCTTCCCCTCGAAGTTCGCGCGCGGCTGCTCCGGATCCAGGAGGAGGCGCATGATCTGGGCGTACTCCTCGAGCATGTCCTCGCGGGGGCCGATGGACGGAAACGGGAAGCCGTAGGCCTTCGCCTCGACGTCGTGCCAGCCCGCGCCGAGCCCGCAGTCGACGCGGCCGTTCGACAGATGGTCGATGGTGGTGAGCGACTTGGCGAGCAGCCCGGGATTGCGGTACGCGACGCAGTAGACGCCGCTGCCCAGCCGGATGCGCTGCGTGTCCATGGCGGCCGCGGTCAGGGTCGCGATCGCCTCGTAGCAGTGCATGTCCCCACCGCGGGGCGGCGATTCCTGAAAGTGGTCGGATACCGAGAACCAGTCGAAGCCCTTGGCGTCGGCGAACTGCCACAGCTTGCGCATCTCGCCGAGTGGCCCACCCATGTGCCCGATGTGGATCCCGAACTTCATGGCTTCCTCCCTTGCCGGTGGGTCAGGTGGATGGGCCGAGAAGCCGTGTAGACTGGACACGTGAAGACACCCACCGTCCGACACAGCACGGCTCCGCCTCTATACCGCCTGGCCTTTGACGATGTTGTTTCCGATCTACTCAAGGCGAAAGCGGCAGCGGATCCCTCTCAGCGGGCCAGCCAGAAGACTCGAACGCGGCCTGACAAAGCCCGGGGCGGGTCAAGACGTAAGGGATGAGGTGAGGAGGTAGCTCCTGGTCACGAAGCTTTCCGCTGCTTGGCGACGATGCGTGCTTCGGCGGAGCGGGCTGTGGCCCTCGTCTTGGCGAGTGTCTTGGCTTCCTTGTCTTGCTTCGCGCTCTTGCGGAGACGGGCGAAATGCTCTGCGTCGGCGGCTTCGATCTTCTTGATCAGGGCCAACATTCTAGGGCTGACTGCCATCGAGGCGTCCTCCTGGCGGGCATCGAATCGGCTCGAACCGCTATAGATTACTGCGAGATAAGCCACTTGTCGAGGTGGACCCGATCGGGATGATCGGCAGCACCACCCGCGACTCCCGCCCGCGCTCGTGGAACACGGTGTTGTCCGCCACCACCCGCCGCCGCTCCCGCCCGATCGCCTCCCCCGTGTTCGGATTCACGTCGAACCGCGGGAAGTTCGAGCTCGACACGTCGAGGCGGATCCGGTGCCCCGGCATGAACAGGTTGCTCGTCGGATAGAGCGTGAGCGTCACCTGCACGGGCTCGCCCGGCGTGACCAGCTCGCCCCGCTCGCGGCCGTTGCGGTAGCGGAGCCGCGCGATGCTGTCGGTCAGGTTCAGCGCATAGCCCTGCGGGTACCACGCGCTCGGCGGGTAGACGTCGATCAGCTTGGCGGTGAAGTCGGTGTCCACCGCGGAGGTGGCCACCCACAGGACGACCTCGATGGGGCCGGTCACCTCGGTGGGCTCGCGCAGGGGCTCGGTCTGGAACACCAGCACGTCGGGCCGCGAGCCCAGCGGCAGGTAGGGCGGGCGGCAGCCGTGGAAGCCGGGCGCCTCGCGCTGGTCGAAGCCGCCCGGGCGCATGATGTCGACCGTGCGCTCGCCGCGGCCGGCGTAGCTCGGGTCCGCGAGGCCGGCGGGCAGCGGCAGCACGTCGCGCAGCGACGACACGTTGCCGCCGATGGACGGCACGGGGCGGGCCGGGTCGAACCGGTAGGTGGTGGCGGAGCGCTCCTCGCGCGGCGGCTCCGTGTCGAGCGACCCGTCGCCGTGCAGGTAGAAGTCGGTGAACCGCGTGCGGGCCAGCGGCCACTCGTGCTCGTCGCGCCAGCGGCCGCCGTGCACGAGCCGGCCCGCGCCCGAGCGCCGGCCCGAGCCGCCGCCCATCACGAAGATGCGCAGCGGCGCCTCCGCGTCGAGGCCGTTGTCCACGCCGCGCAGCCACCGGTCGTACCAGCGCAGGTGCAGCTCGTCGAAGCTCGGCAGCGCGGCGTCGCTGGCCGAACTCCACGTCGCCGGCGTAGGAGAGCTCCATGGTCTTCGCCGCCGTGGGTCCACGGGCCCATCAGGGCGCGCACCGGCCGCCGCCCGCCGGCGCCCAGGCCGACGAAGTTCTGGAAGGTGGCGCGCGTGTAGGAGTCGTACCAGCCGCCCACCAGGAGGATCGGCATGTCGGGGAAGCGGTCCCAGTGCGCGCGCGGAAGTCCACGCTCGGGTGCTTCCAGTAGTCGTCGTAGTCGGCGCGGGTGAGGATCTCGAGCGCCCACTTCTCGTAGGGCGGCACGAGGGCGAGCTGGGTCTGGCCGGGGCGGATGGGCATGCGCTCGAGCCAGTCGGAGAAGCGCGGGGCGCCCTGGTTGAGCGCGGCCTGCACGTGGGGCGGCGCGGTCAGGGCGGCCTGGGTGTTGTAGGCCGAGTGCCAGAAGGCCCAGGCGAGGAAGCGCAGCTCGAGCGCGCCGCCGTGGCGGACGCTGCTCTCGTGGGCGTCGGCGCCGCTCATGTTCGCCACCATGGTGGCGAGGCCCTCGGGCCCGAGCGCGGCCAGGGCGGTCTGCGTCCAGCCGGACCACGAAGTCCCGAAGGTGCCCACCGTGCCGTCGCACCACTCCTGCGTGCGGATCCAGGCGATGGTGTCGGCGCCGTCCTCGGCCTCGGGGATCAGGAAGTTCACGTCGCCCTCGGAGCCGAAGCAGCCGCGGCAGTCCTGGTTCACCACCACGTAGCCGCGCGCGGCGAAGTAGCGGCACTGGCCGGAGGTGGCCTCGGTCTCGATCTTGTTGTAGGGCGTGCGGTGCAGGAGGACGGGGCGGCGGTCGGCCGAGCGGCCGGCCGTCGCGGGCCGGGCGGTAGATGTCGGTCGCCATGCGGACGCCGTCGCGCATGGGGACCATCACGTTCTCGGTGAGGTGCACGTCGAGCTCGGGACGGGAGGCGCGGGCGGTCGGGGTCGAGGGCTTTCATGGCGGGGCCGAGTCTGCCATAAGCCTTCGCACCGCGTCCAGGTCACGCAGCCGGGCTGCTCACCTCGGCGTGTCCCGCGCGCTGCGCCCGGACCACGCACGGGGCTTCGCAGTAGCGATAGAACAGCCACGCGGCCCCGAGCACGATCGGCATCGTCGCGCTCATGATGAGCAGGCTCGAGGGAATGCCGTACGCGAGGACGAGGGGCCACGTCGCCACGTCCCGGGCGAGCGGCTCGACGGCGAGCTGGATGGGCCGGTGCAGCAGGTAGAGGCTGTAGGAGCAGACGCCGAGCGCGGCCAGGGAGCGGCCGACGGCCGACGCGCGGCCACCGCGCTCGCGGTGCAGGGCGACGCACAGGAGCAGCGCGAAGGCGATGCCGTAGAGCGGCTCCTTGAGTGAGTAGAGCCCGTAGCGCCACGTCTGCCACTCGAACAGCACGGCGAGGCCGAGGGCGAGGGCCGCCGTCTCGGGCCGGAAGACCACGCGGGGCAGCGTGAGCCGCCCCACCGCCCACTCCGCGATCACCGCGCCCAGCACCCACTCGAACCAGCGCGCGAGGAAGAATTCCCACGCGAGGCCGCCGAAGGCCGCCAGCGGCACCACCGTGACGCCGAGGCGGTAGAGCATCGTCACGCCGAGGACGGCGGCGAGCGCGCGGACGGCGCCGCGCCGGGCCATGAGCCAGAAGACCACGGGATAGGCGAGATAGAGCTGGGCCTCCACGGCCAGCGTCCAGGCCGGCGGGTTGATGCCGTCGAAGCTCGCCGGGTGGAACGTGTGGACGAGGAAGGCCTGGGCCGCGAGCGTCAGCCACGAGACCGGCGGCCGCGCGTTCACCAGCGACAGGAGCACCAGGGCGAATCCCATGGCCGCGAGATAGGGCGGGTAGAGACGCCAGAATCGGCGCGCGAAGAAGCGCCGCCACGCGGGTGCCGGGACGGGCTCGCCCGACGCGAGGGCCCGCGCGTATGGCAGGTGAATGCAGAAGCCGCTGATCACGAAGAAGAGCGGCACGCCGAGATAGCCGAATCCGAGCGTGAAGGCCAGCCAGGGCCACGGCCCGCCGTCGAGATTGGGCGCGGTGTCGTATGCCGAGACGCTCGCGTGGCAGATGACGACCGCGAGGGCCGCGATGCCGCGCAGCTGGTCCACTCGGTCGAAGCGGACGCCACCGCTCATCACGTTGATTCTAGGACCAGGTGTCGCCGCATTGCTAGTCCGGCCCTATGCACTCACTAGCGCCAGGAGGCTCTCCTCATGCGACATCCCTCTGCGCCGGGCGCCGGCATGAACTTCTTCGCGTACGGCGGGCGCTACTACACCTTCCACGAGGGGGCATGGTTCGTCGCGAAGACCCATGGCAGGCCCTGGGTGACGAGTGCGCCCGCCAGGGTGCCCCAGCCGGTGAGAAGGGCCTGACGGCGAAGCGGCCTCCTCCCGGCGCCAGGGCTTCGCGCGCGATCCGATGCTAGGATCCCTGCATGAAGTGTCCCCGATGCCAGCAGGACAACCCAGCCCACGCTCGGTTCTGTCTCGGGTGCGGCAGCCGCCTGGCGCAGGCCTGCGTGGGGTGTGGCGCGGAGCTGCCCGGCAACGCCCGGTTCTGTCTGCAGTGCGGCCAGGCCGTGGCCACGTTCACGGCCGCGGAGCGGTCGGCCCCGCCCGAGACGTACATTCCCCGGCACCTCGCGGAGAAGATCCTCACCTCGAAGAGCGCGCTGGAGGGCGAGCGCAAGCAGGTCACCGTGCTCTTCGCGGACCTGAAGGGCTCGATGGAGCTGCTCGCGGACCGGGATCCGGAAGAAGCGCGGAAGATCATCGATCCGGTCCTCAAGCTGATGATGGAGGCCGTCCACCGCTACGAGGGCACCGTCAATCAGGTCATGGGCGACGGGATCATGGCGCTCTTCGGGGCGCCGCTGGCGCACGAGGACCACGCGACGCGGGCGTGCTATGCCGCGCTGCGGATGCAGAACGCGGTAGCCCACTACGCCGAGGACATCCGCAAGCGGCACGGGGTCGATGTCCAGATCCGGGTCGGCTGCAACTCCGGTGATGTCGTGGTGCGCTCGATCGGCAGCGACCTCCACATGGACTACACGGCGGTCGGCCAGACGACGCACCTGGCCGCCCGGATGGAGCAGCTCGCCCGGCCGGGCACCACCCTCATCTCCGACACCACCCTGCGGGGAGCCGAGGGGTTCGTCCAGGTGAAGGCGCTCGGGCCCACGCCGATCAAGGGCCTGGCCGAGCCCGTGCCCGTCTACGAGATCGTGGGCACCGGCACGGCCCGCACGCGGCTGCAGGCCTCGATGGCGCGGGGACTCACCCGCTTCGTCGGGCGCGACGCGGAGGTCGAGCAGCTCCGCCAGGCGCTCGAGCAGGCCCGCGGCGGCCGGGGCCAGATCGTGGCGGTGCTGGGGGAGCCCGGGGTCGGCAAATCGCGCCTGTTCTACGAGTTCTTCCACTCCCATCGGACCGAGGGCTGGCTCGTGCTCGAGTCGAGCTCGGTGTCGTACGGCAAGGCGACGCCGTACCTGCCGACGGTCGACCTGCTCAGGAGCTACTTCAAGATCGCGGAGCATGACGACATCCGTGCGGTACGCGCCAAGGTAACCGGCAACGTCCTCACCCTCGACGAGGGACTGAAGGACAGCCTGCCGCCGCTCCTGTGGGTGCTCGACGCGCTCCCGAAGGACCACGAGTTCATGGGGCTCGACGCGGCCACGCGCCGCACCCGGACCCTCGAGGCCGTCAAGCGCGTGCTGCTCCGTGAGAGCCGCGCGCAGCCTCTGCTCCTCGTCTTCGAGGATCTCCACTGGATCGACGCCGAGACCCAGGGGCTGCTCGACGCCCTCGTGGAGAGCCTGCCGACCACGTCCATCCTGCTCGCGGTGAACTACCGGCCGGAGTACCAGCAGCCCTGGGGCAACAAGAGCTACTACCGGCAGCTCCGGATCGATTCCCTTCCGCCCGACACCGCCGCCGCGCTCCTGGAGACGTTGCTGGGCGACCATCCGGCGCTGCAGTCGATCCGGCGGCTGCTCATCGAGCGCACGGAGGGCAACCCGCTCTTTCTCGAGGAGAGCGTCCGGGCCCTCGTCGAGCTGGAGGTCCTCGTCGGGGAGCGCGGCGCGTACCGGCTCGGCAAGGATCCCGGCGCGAGCCAGATCCCGGCGACCGTCCAGGCGATCCTGGCCGCGCGCATCGACCGCCTGCCGGCCGACGACAAGCGCCTCCTCCAGGTCGCGTCGGTCATCGGCAAGGATCTGCCGTGGACCCTGCTGCTCGAGACCGCCGAGCACGCCGAGGACGACCTGCGGGCCGGCCTGGCCCGCCTGCAGGCGGCCGAGTTCGTCTACGAGGCGAAGCTCTTCCCCGATCTCGAGTACACCTTCAAGCACGCGCTCACCCACGAGGTGGCCTACGGCAGCCTGCTGCACGACCGGCGCCGCGCGCTCCACGCCCAGATCGTCGGCGCCATCGAGCGCGTCTATGCGGATCGGCTGAGCGAGCACGCCGACCGCCTCGCCCACCACGCCTTCCGAGGCGAGATGTGGGAGAAGGCCCTGCACTATCTCCGTGAGCTGGGCTCGTCCGGATCCAAGCCGAGCATCGACGCCTTCATGGGCGGTGCGGAGAGTGCCGGTCACCTGTGGTTCCGTGGAGAGTACGACCGCGCCCTGATGCTGGCCCTCCGCGAGCGTACGTTCGCCGCCAGCTTCGCGAACTTCGGGTGGACGATCATCGCCACCTACCGCCTCGGGCAGATCTACCACTCACTCGGCGACTACCCGAAGGCGACCGAGGCGCTCACCCGCACCGTGACGCTGCTCGAAGGCGACCTCGAGCGCCAGCGGTTCGAGATGGCCGGCCTGCCCGCGGTCCTGTCCCGCGTCTGGCTGGCGTTCTGCGCCGCCGAGTGCGGGAACGCGCAGGAGGCCGTCGCGCTCGCGGAGGAGGCGACGGCCATCGCCGAGGCGCAGGATCACGCGTACAGCCTCGTCATAGCCCACGCGGGAACCGGCATGCTGCGCAATCTCGGCGGGAACCATGAGGACGCGATCGGGCCGCTGGAGCGAGGACTCGTGATCGCCCGGCTGGCCGACATCCCGTTCCTGTTCCCGCTCATCGCCGCCCCGCTCGGCCGGGCGTACGCGCTCACCGGGCGGACCGAGGAGGGGCTCCGGCTGCTGGAGGACGCCGTCCAGCGGGCCGAGGACATGGAGTGGGCGGCGAACCACGCGCTCCGGCTCGTGTGGCTCGGCGAGACGTACGTGCTGGCGGGCGATGGAAGTGCCGCGCGGCGCGTCGGGGTCCGCGCGCTGGAGCTGGCCAGGCGGCTTGGCGAGCGGGGCCACGAGGCCCACGCCCTGCGCCTCCTCGGCCAGATCGCGGCGAGCGGCCCCGCGCCGGATCTCGAGCAGGCCAACGAGTACTATCGCGAGGGGCTCACGCTCGCGACGGCGCTGGGCATGCAGCCGCTGGCGGCGGCGCTCGCTAGCTCCCTTCCTTCACCTCGATGATCTCGTCGGCGATGGCGCCGTGCGCCTCCCGGTGGACGGCCTCGGCGGCCTCCTTGCTGGGTGCCTGGACGAGGCAGAAGACCTTGCCGGTCCCCTCGTCGAACCAGTACTTCAAGTAGTTGACCCCGTGCTTGTGCTGGCACTCCAGATCCTTGCGGTGGGCGTCCGCGATACCGGCGGTGGTCAGCCCGTCGATCTTGTTGTGCACGTCGAGATAGAGCGGCATGTCGTGGCCTCCTTGTGATCGATTAGTATCGGACCGGACGGAGAGTTGTCAACGAGCAGGACGATGTCGCCGTTGTCGGGTACCATCGCACCTGGTGGACGCCCAGCAGCTCCTCGACGAGCTGGTCCAGGCCGCGCAGCGGCTCGGCGTCGAGGTCCGCTCGGAGCCCTTCGAGACGCCCGCGGTGCTGGGCGGCGGGCTCTGCGTCGTGCGGGGCGCGCACCTGGTGCTGATCGACCTGCGCGCGCCGCTGGCGGATCGTCTCCGTGCCCTCGCGCGGGCCCTGGGCGATCTGGGGAGCGAGGCCGTGTACATGGCCCCGGAGGCGCGCGAGCTGGTCGACCAGGCGCGCCGCGTTTCGATGGCCCGCTAGGGCGATTCCTCCCCGGCGAAGTATCGAAACGACGAGACGAACACCCGGAAGCTCTGGACCTGCTCCACCCGCGGCAGCTTGACGGTGAACTTCGTGGCCGCACGGCCGCGGAGCAGCGGGCTGACGAAGGCGAGTCCCCGGCCGACGACGCGTCCGCGGGCGTTCAACGCCTCCGCGCCCACCCACACATCGACCACGTCACGAGAGCTCTCGTTGGACAGCGTCCCCGCGAGGACGAGGGACGTGGGCTCGTCGGGCTGACGCTCGAAGGTGAGGCGAAGCTCCTGGGCGGCGCCGGGCCCACCCGAGAGCAGCACGAGGGTCGCCGTCAGGACGATCGCGACCAGGAGCTTCATTCGATGGCCAGGGTACTCCCTAGCCCGGCGCGGCCCGCTGCTTGATCGTCAGGACCGGGCACGGAGCCAGGCGCACCACTTTCTCGGCCACGCTGCCCAGGAGCACGTGCTGGAGCCCGGTGCGGCCATGGGTGCTCATGACGATGAGATCCGCGCCCCGCTCCTGGGCGACGCGGACGATGGTGTCGGCCGGGTGCCCCATGGCGACCTCGACGTCCCACCGGCCCTGGAAGGCATTCGCGACGAGGTCGCGGAGCTGCGTCTGCGCTTCCGCGCTCCGGTCACGGCGGACGATCTCGGGTGGCGACACGGAAGCCGAGCCGCCGACGCGCCCGCCCGCGAGTACATCGAAGCCGCCCTGTGGCCCCGGAGCGGGCGCCCCGGTGACGTAGTGGACGTCCGTCTGCGTATCCGCCGGGAGCACGTGGAGGAGCGTCAGCTTGGCATGGTGGAGCCCCGCTTCCTCGATCGCATAGCGCAGGGCATTGTTCGCGGGCTCTGAAAAATCCGTCGGCACGAGCAGATGCGTGAAGGCCATGGCGATTCCCTCATACGCCTCGGGCAGGACGGTTGTCAACGCCGCCCGGCGTGGCCCCCGCCGGCCCGGCCCCTTGACGGCGGACCGCGCCGGGCGGATTCTCTCCGCCATGCGCATCGTCGCCATCGAGCCGATCCTGGTCGACGTGCCGCTACGCGAGCCGGTCCACGGCGTGCACGGCGTCACCACCGTCCAGCGCAGCGTGCTCGTGCGCGTCGGTAGCGACGACGGCGTCGAGGGCTGGGGCAACGTCGATCCCACGCCGGGCTACTCGGCCATGTCGGCGGCGGAGGTCCGGGACACCGTCCGGCGGATCGCCCCGGCGCTGACCGGGGCGGATCCGTTCAACCTGCGCCGCGCCCTCGCCGCCATGGACCGCGAGGCGCCGGGACGCTCCGAGGCGATCGCGGTGGTCGAGATGGCCCTCGTCGACCTGAAGGCGCGCGCCCTCGGCGTGCCCGTCCACTCGCTCCTGGGTGGGCGCGTGAAGGACGAGATCGCGTTCAACGCCTGGATCGGCACGGTGCCGCCCGAGCAGGCCGCGCGGGAGGCGACGGCCTGGCTCGGGCGGGGCTTCCGCTCGGCCAAGATCAAGGTGTCCGGCGCCACGCCCGAGGGAATCGCGCGCGTGGCCGCCGTGCGGGCGGCGGTCGGCCCGCGGATGGCCCTGCGCGTCGACTTCAACGAGAGCCTGCGGCCGGCGGAGGCGGCGCCGTTCATCCGGCGCCTCGAGCCCTACGACCTGACGCTGGTCGAGCAGCCCATCCCGCGCGCGGAGATCGCCGGGCTCGCCGAGATCCGCCGGGCCATCGGCATCCCGCTCATGGCGGACGAGAGCGTGACCGGCCCCGCCTCGCTGGTCGAGATCATCCGGCGCGAGGCGGCCGACCTGGTGAAGGTGAAGGTCATGAAGCAGGGGGGCCTGCTCCGCACGCTCGCCATGGTGGAGCTGGCATCCGCCGCCGGCCTGCGCGTCGTGATCGGGCACGGCTTCGGGCTGACGCTGTCGACCCTCGCGGAAGCCGCGGTGGCCGCGGTGAGCGAGGCGATCGTCGACGGCTGCGAGGCGGTGGGGCCGCTGAAGATGGCCGGCGATGTGGTCGTCGAGCCGGTGCGGCTCGACGGCGGCGCCGTCCGGCTCGGGGATCACCCGGGCTTCGGCGCGACGGTGGATCCCGACGCGCTCAAGCGCTACCGGGTGTAGTCGAAGTGGTGCTTCACGAACGCGTCGACGATCGGCCGGATGCTCGGGTCGGGCTCCCGGGAAGCTGCGGCGTCGGCGACGCATAGGGCGACCGAGCTCGCCGTCGACGCCACGACCGCATCCGCCCGGGCGCCAGCCTGGCGACCGTGGGCTCCGTCCCGGACCCCACTCGGAGCGGGGCAAGAGCCAAGCCATCGCTGGACGATCCCGGAATCAGCTAGTTACAGGAGCCCGGCCCGGCCCGCCGTCGAGGACTGTCACCCGGGTGCCGAACGTGAGCCGGTCGCTTGACATGGCGTCGCTCGCGGCAGATTCTCGGGCGCATCATGGCGGAGGTCACCCTCGGCATCGGCAGCTCGCACAGCCCGATGCTGAGCACGCCCCACGAAGCCTTCGCGGGGCTCGGCGATCTGGACCGCGCGCGCCTGCCGGAGTTCGCCGCGAAGGCGCGCGAGAGCGCCGCGTGGATCGGCCGCGAGCTCGCGCCCGAGGTGACGCGGGCCCGCCACGAGGCGACGCAGGCGGCCATCCGGCAGCTGGGCGGCGTCCTCGCCGACGAAGCGCCCGACGTGGTCGTCGTGATCGGCGACGACCAGCACGAGTGGTTCAGCCCGGACAATCAGCCGGCGCTCTGCATCTACTGGGGCGAGTCCGTCGAGAACCTGCCGCCGCCGGTCGAGAGCGTGCCGGCCCTGCGCCGGCTCTCCTACTGGGGCCTCTACGGCGACGGCGCGAACCGGACGTTCCCGGTGGACGCGGCCCTCGGCCGGCACCTGGTCGAGACGCTCACGCACGAGTTCGACTTCGACGTGGCCCACATCCGCGTGCAGCCGCGCCACGGCCCCTTCGGCCACGCCTGGAGCTTCGTGCACCAGCGGCTCATGGGCGACCGCGTGGTGCCCATCGTGCCGGTCCTGCTCAACACGTACTATCCGCCGAACCAGCCGACGCCGAGGCGCTGCTACCAGCTCGGGCGGGCCATCCGGCAGGCGATCGAGGCCTGGCCGGTCGCGCAAGCGCGTGGCCGTCGTGGCCTCGGGCGGGCTCAGCCACTTCTTCGTCGACGAGGAGCTGGACCGGCACGTGCTCGACCTGCTCGCCAAGAAGGACGGCGAGGCGCTGAGCGCGCTGCCGGCGGCGCAGCTTCGAGTCCGGCAACTCCGAGATCCGCAACTGGATCGCGACCGCCGGCGCGGCCGAGCACCTGGCGATGCGCCTCGTGGACTACGTCCCGTCCTACCGGTCCGAGGCCGGCTCCGGCGTCGGGATGGCCTTCGCGGTCTGGCAATAGGAGACGGTCAGAGGAGGCGGCCCATGCTCTCGAGCGAAGACAACGAGCTGCTGTGCCGGGTCGGCACGCGGAACGCCCATGGGCGAGCTCCTGCGGCACTACTGGATGCCGTGCCTGCCCTCGAGCGAGCTGCCCGCGCCCGACTGCCCGCCGAAGAAGGTGCGCCTGCTCGGCGAGGACCTGATCGCGTTTCGCGACACGCGGGGCGAGGTCGGGCTGCTGGCGGCCAACTGCCCGCACCGCGGCGCGTCGCTCTTCTTCGGCCGCAACGAGGAGTGCGGGCTCCGCTGCTCGTACCACGGCTGGAAGTACGACGTCACCGGCCGCTGCGTGGACATGCCGAACGAGCCGGAGGAGAGCACCTTCAAGGACAAGATCCGGGCCCGCGCGTATCCGTGCCGCGACGTCAACGGCGTGATCTGGACCTACATGGGCCCGCGCGAGACGGCGCCGCCCTTCCCGGCCTTCGAGATCAACACGCTGCCCGCCGACGCAGGTCTACCCGCCGCTGATGATGCTGGAGGAGTGCAACTGGGTGCAGGCGCTCGAGGGCGACATCGATTCCTCCCACATCGACTTCGTGCACGCCAAGCGCACGCCCGACACGCAAGCAGCGCGGCACGTTCCACCGGGACAAGCGGCCGCGGCTCGAGGTGCTGCCCACGGACTACGGCGCCTGCTACTCGGCCCGGCGGCGCTCGGACGTCGAGGGCCTGTACTGGCACCGCATCACCCAGTTCATCCTGCCGTTCTACTCGATGATCGCGGCGAGCGATCCCCACATCGTCTCGGCGCGGGCCTGGGTGCCGCTCGACGACCACTACAATCTCCAGTTCGTGATGCGCGCGCGGCTCGACCGGCCGGTGACCGAGGAGGAAGCGCGGCAGGTGCGCGATCCCTTCGCCTCCTGGGGCGGCTACGTCGAGTCGGGCGGCGATCCGCACCGCCGCTTCTACACCGCGGCCAACATCCACAACGACTACAAGCGTCGACTACGAGCTGCAGAAGGAGCTGACCCTCGGCATCCCGTTCCTCGGCAACCTGCAAGACCGGGCGATGACCGAGACGATGGGGCCGATCTACGACCGGACGCAGGAGCACCTCGGCACCACCGACGCCATGGTGATCTTCGTGCGGCGCCGGCTCCTCGAGGCCGCCAGGGCGCTGCGGGACCAGGGCGCGCTGCCCGCCAACGTGGACGACCCGAGCCTCTACCGGGTGCGGCCGGCCTCGGCGGTCTTGCCGGACGGCGCGAGCTGGATCAGCGCGACGGAGAAGGCGCGCCAGTCCGACGCCGGCGTGCCCATCGCGTGGGTGCCGTTCGTCTGATGGGCGTCTGATGGGCGCGCCTCTGAAGGGAGCGACCGGCGGACCGCTCGCGTACTACGAGGCGGTGCCGTACCTGCTGGTGCTCGAGTCGGTCGAGCGCGGGGGCGAGTGGCTGCGCCGGGCGGAGCATCCGGAGCTGCCCGGCTGTGTCGGCCGAGGCGCCCTCGGCCCTGGAGGCCCTCGACCAGCTCGAGCTGGAGCGGCGCCGGGTGCTGCGGCAGCTGTGGGACCGCGGCGCTTCGATCCCCGTTCCGCGGCCGCCCCTGCGCTGACCTTATCCGGCGCGCCGGTGGGTGCCGAAGCGCTGCTGCACGAATGTGTCGACCGTCTTCCAGAGGCTCGGGGCGTACTCCGGGGAGCCGGCGGCGCTGGCGACACACTGCTCGACCGATCGCATCGTCGACATCATGACCGCGTCCGCTCGGCCGGGCTCGTCGATCGCCCGCAGGTGCCGGTACCACTCCACCTGAGCCTTGCCCTTGAGCTTGCTCCAGCACTCCTGGGTCGCCACGGTGATCGAGTCGCTGACGTTCTCTCTCGTCTTGCGCTCGAACTCCGGCGTGGCGGTGAATCCACAGAAGAGCCCTGCTGCGGCAACGACGAGGAGCGGTGTCTTCATGACCACCTCCGCGGATCGTGGTTGGCCCGGGACGGAGGAGCCGCGGCCAATGCGAAGATCTGGACCGAACAAGGAGGGCACCAGCCTGGGCGACCGCGGGCTCCGTCCCGGACCCCAGCAGAGAATCAGCAAGAGCCAGGCCAGCGCGAGAAGACCTAGAAGTCAGCTACTTGGAAACCCGGACCCGCCCGGAAGTGACAGTCGTCGGACGCCACGCGGCCACAACCGCGTCAGGATGATCGCCCTCAAAGATCCCGGATCCGCGGCATCACGTCGCGGCCGATGCGCTCGAACGAGCGCAGCATGAGCTGGTGGTCGCCGACGACGTGCCGCACCATCACGTAGTCGAAGCCCATGCTCCGGTAGCGACGGAGGCTGTCGACGACGGTCTCCGCGCTGCCCACGAGGAGCTGGTCGACGCCGGTGCCGCGATAGCCTTCGGCGAGGATGGCGCCGACGACGGCGCGCGCCTCCTCGTCGGACTCGCCGACGTAGATGTCGCGGCGCAGGACCGGGCGTGGTGAGCGTCCGGCGCGCGTCGCCGCTTCGCGGTAGAGATCGAGCTGGCGCCGCAGCTCCTCGTCCGTCGCGTTCTGGCCGGTCAGCCAGGCGTCGCCCATCTGCCCGGCGCGCTCGGCCGACGCCGCCACCGTCCCGCCGAGCCAGATCTCCACCGGGACGCGCGGCAGCGGGCTGATGGTGGCGCCCTCCAGCGTGAAGTAGCGGCCGCGGTGGGTGACGCGCTCGCCGGCCAGGAGCGCGCGCGTGATCGGCACCACTTCCGCGAGGCGGCCGACCCGGCTCTTCTCCTCCATGCCGAAGGCGGCGAACTGCGGCGGGCGGCCGCCCAGCACGAAGGTCACGATCAGCGGCCCGCCCGCGAACGCGGCGAGCGTGCCGATCTGCTCGGCCAGCAGCACCGGGTGATAGAAGGGCGCGAGCAGGACCACGCCGATGGGCATGTCGCCGGTCACGCTCATCAGGCGCGCGACGGTGGGCAGCGGGGAGAACGTCGCGGCGTAGGCGGGATTGCCGCCATGGCTGTCGCCGGTCAGCAGCGCGTCGAGGCCGGCCGCGCGGGCCGCGGCGGCGACCTCCATCAGGTTGCGCGCCTGCTCGTCCGGCGCGTAGGCGCCCATCGGCCGCTCGATGAAGGCGCCCTTCGGCATCGACGCGAGCAGGCTCCTGAATCGCTCGTGGGTGGCCGGCGACGTCGGGAAGAGGAACCGAACGGAGGTGCCGAGCTTCATGGGTTCGGGTATTGTACCAGCGCGATGATCATCGATTGCGACGGGCACATCCTCGAGCCGCCCGACCTGTGGGAGAAGTATCTCGAGGCGCGCTACAGGAGCCGCGCCATCCGGATCCGGGTCGGCGACGACGACTACGAGTACCTGGAGATCGACGGCCGGCGCGCCACCCTGCCGCGCCCCGGCCAGCTCGGCACGCTGGGCGGGATGGGCAAGCGGGTGGACGAGGCGCGCCTGCTGCGCGAGCGGGCCATGGCCGGCGAGATCCGCCCGGAGGACATGCGGGGGATCCGCCCGGGGCCGGAGCAGACCTACCTGCGCGGCGCCGCGTTCGGCACCATGGACATGGCCGAGCGCGTGCAGCTCCTCGATCGCGAGGGCATGGCGAAGGCGATCCTCTATCCGACGATCGGGCTCCTCTGGGAAGCCGAGCTGATGGACCCCGAGCTGTCCGGCGCCTACTGCCGCGCGTACAACCGCTGGATCGCCGATTTCTGCCGCGACTCCGGGGGCCGGCTGATTCCCATCGCGCATCTCTCGCTGGGCGATCCCGCCGAGGCGGCCCGGGAGCTCGAGCGCGCGGTGCGCGACGGCTGCCGCGGGGCCTTCGTGTGCCCGTTCACGATCACGCGCGTGCCCCACGGCGCGCCTGACCACGACGCGGTCTTCGCGGCCGCGCAGGACCTGGACGTGCCGCTCGCGATCCACCCCACCTTCGAGCCGCCCGCCTGGAACGTGCATCACCGCTACGACAAGTTCGGCTGGGCGGTGTGGTACTTCGACCTCTTCGCGGGCCACGGCGTGCAGCAGGCCTTCGCCACCTTCTTCCAGCTCGGGGTCTTCGACCGCTTCCCGCGCCTCCGGGTGGTGGTCCTCGAATCGCAGGCCGGCTGGATCGGCTACTTCCTGGACCGCGCCGACGCCATCTTCGGCGGGACCACGCTCGGCGCCACCGTCCGGCTCAAGGAGAAGCCGTCGCACTACTTCAAGCGCCAGTGCTACATCTCCGCCGATCCGGACGAGCGCACGATCCCCGCCATGATGCAGCTCGTCGGCGAGGACAAGTTCTTCTGGGCGAGCGACTACCCGCATCCCGATCATCCCGGCAACTACCTCGAGGAGCTCGCGCGAGATGGTCGCGCCGATGCCGGACTCGGGACGCCGCGCCATCCTGGGCGAGAACGTCGCCCGGGCCTACAAGCTGTCCTGAGGGGAGCCATCATGATCACGAGCTTCGGCAGCCTGTTCGCGGGCCACGTGGATCTGGACGACGAGGGCTTCGACGGCACGCCCGCGAACGATCGCTGGCTCTCCGACGAGCGCCTGGCGACGGTGTTTCCCGAAGAGCGAGGCCATCGCGAAGCTGATGGACCGCACCGGCTATGACATCTTCTGGCTGGCGGAACACCACTTCCAGCGCGAGGGCTACGAGTGCATCCCGAACGTGCTGATGCTGGCCCTGCACCTCTGCCACCTCACGAAGAACATCCGCGTCGGCTGCGGCTTCAACATCGCGCCGATGTGGCACCCGATCCGGATGGCCGAGGACTTCGCCACCGTGGACCGGCTGACCGGCGGCCGCGTCGTGTTCGGCGTCGGGCGCGGCTACCACACCCGCGAGGTCGAGGCCTTCGGGGCGCCGCTGCTCGATCAGAACGCCAACCGCGAGCTCTTCGAGGAGCAGGTCGACCTGATCTTCAAGTCGTTCAACCAGCGCGCCTTCTCGCACCAGGGCAAGCACTACACGATCCCGCCGCGGGTCCCCTACCGCGGCTACGAGCTCGAGGAGATCACCCTGGTGCCGCGGCCGAAGACGCTGCCGGTCGAGTGCTGGCAGCCGGTGGTCAGCGCGAGCCCGCGGGCGCTCGACTTCATGGCCAAGCACGACATCCGGGGCATCATCGGCGGCGGCGCGGCGCCCGGCGGCGCCAACGAGAAGGTGGTCCAGGCCTTCCGCGAGTCCCGCGCCCGCGCCGGCCGGGAGGGCGAGCCGGGCGAGGGGCTCTGCATCGGGTTCTCGTTCCACATCGCCGACAGCGTCGAGCAGGGCATCAAGGAAGCGACGCCGTTCTTCGAGGAGAACATCAAGATGTTCGCCCCGCTCGGCTTCGTGCCCGGGCTCACGCCCGAGCAGATCGACGCGGTGGCCGACCCGAAGCGGGCGCGTCAGGCCAACCTGCCGACCCTGCGGAACGCGGTCAAGGCGGGCTCGTGGCTGATCGGGCCGCCCGAGCTCATCACCGAGCAGCTCATGGAGATCCAGCACAAGTACCCCGGCCTCGAGGTCGTCAACGTGGGCCAGCCGGTCGGCACGCCGCAGGCGGTGATCCTCGAGCAGCTCGAGCGCTTCTCGGCGCAGGTCATGCCGGCCTTCAAGAGCAAGTAGAGGAGGACCCGCGATGAAGAACGGCTTCAAGGTCATGGACTCGGATCTGCACACGATGGAGCCCGACGGCCTCTGGGAGCGCTACCTCGCCGAGCCGTTCAAGCAGTTCGCGCCGCAATTCCTCCGCAACAGCGCGAACTCGCCGAATCAGCCGGTCATCAAGATCGGCGACCTCGAGCTGGGCGAGATGTCCAAGCGGGCGCGCACCGCGCGTCGTCGGCAAGGATCTCCACCAGCGCGCCTTCGCGCGGTCGCCGCACTACGAGATCGCGCACGCGCGCGGCTACGACGCCGAGTCCCACATCCAGGCCATGGACATCGAGGGCATCGACGTGGCCGTCCTCTACGGCACGCGCGGGCGCCAGGTGCTCATGCACGACGACCTCGACCCGGCGGTCGCCTCCGCGCTGGCCCGCGCGCACAACGACTGGACGTACGACTACTGCCAGTACGAGCCGTCGCGCCTCAAGTTCGCCGCCCAGGTGGCGTTCCACGACGTGCCCGGCGCGATCGCGGAGGCCCGGCGCGCGGTGCGCCAGCTCGGCGCGGTGGCGGTCATCGGCAACCCGAACCCGATCAACGGCCGCCACGTCCACGACCCGCAGATGGAGCCGCTGTGGGCCGCCATCGAGGAGCTCGGCGTGCCGGTCGGCTTCCACCCGACCGGGCAGGCGTCGCTGCGCGACGACATCGCCCGCCGCTACCTCGACACCCCGAACGGCCGCGTCATCGGCGTGGCCGGCCGCAACCCCGTCGAGCTGATGATGGCCTTCGGCAGCATGGCCGCCGGCGGCGTCCTCGAGCGGCATCCCGGCCTGCGCTGCGCGTTCCTCGAGGGCACGTGCGGCTGGCTGCCCTGGTACCTGTGGCGGCTCGACGAGGCGTGGGAGAAGTTCGGCCCCGGCTCCGAGATCCAGATCGCGCAGACGCCCAGCCAGTACTTCTTCCGGCAGTGCGTGATCGCCACCGACGCCGACGAGAAGCCGCTCCGCCAGGTCATCGAGGCGATCGGCGACGACAACATCGTCGTCTCGACCGACTACCCGCACTCGGACGGGCTCTTCCCGAAGGCGATCGAGGAGTTCGTGCACCTGGACGGCGTCACCGACAAGTCGAAGTCGAAGATCCTCTGGGACAACTGCGCGCGGCTCTACAACCTGACGGCGCCCTAGACGCCGCCGCCCGGGTCGCCCATGGCGATCCTTCAGGAGTTCGTCGACCGGTTCACGTACGCGGCCATCCTGGCCACCCTGTTGCTCGGCAGCCTGGGCGTGCCGATCCCGGAGGAGATGCCGATCGTCGCCGCCGGCATCCTGAGCCACGAAGGGCTCGCGCGGTGGTGGCTGGCGCTCCCGATCTGCTTTGTGGGTGTGGTGTCCGGCGACGTGGTGCTCTACTGGGTCGGCCGGCGCTGGGGCGAGCGCGTCCTCAACTGGCGCGTGGTCCGCTGGGTGCTGACGGCGGCGCGGGAGGAGCGGCTGAAGGCAGCGTACCGTCAGCACGCCATGAAGACCGTCGCCATGGCCCGCCACGTCGCGGGCCTGCGCGCGGCGGCGTTCCTGACCGCGGGCATCGCGCGCGTGCCGTTCTGGAAGTTCATCGTCGCCGACGCGGGCGCCGCGGCCGTGAGCGTGTCGTTCGCCTTCGGGCTGGCCTACTTCTTCGCGGACCAGGTCACCGCCATCCTGGCCGACGTTCACCGGGTGGAGCGCTGGCTGGCCCTCGCCGCTGCTCATCGCGGTGATCGCCGGCGTGGTCGCCTACGTGGTGCGATGGAACCGGCGCGTCCCGAAGACCCCCTAGGCGGGCCGGCCGACCTCAGTCGGTCTCGATCGGCAGGCTCGGGTCCTTGGCCCACTCGCCCATGGAGCCGTCGTAGAGCGTGAGGTCGTCGAAGCCGAGCTGGTGCAGCAGGAAGAGGTCGATGGTGGCGGAGATGCCGCCGCCGCAGTAGGCGATCACGTGCTTGTCCGGGGCGATGCCGGCCGCGGCGAACCGGGCCAGGGCGTCGGCGGGCGAGACGAAGCGCTTGGTCGCGGGATCCACCAGGGTCGCCGCCGGCACGTTGACCGAGCCCGGCACGCGGCCCGGCCGGCCGTAGAGCGAGGGCTCGAGACCCTGGTGGGACTCGGGGCGGAGCGCGTTCACGGTGACGGTGCCGGGATCGCCGATCGCGGCACGGACCGCGGTCTTGTCCACGAACCGCCCCGGGCGAGGGCGCGGCGTGAAGCTGGCGGGCGGATAGCCCTCGCGGTTCCCCGGTCTCGATCGCGCGGCCCTCCGCCTGCCAGCCGTCGAAGCCGCCGTCGAGCACCGCGGCGCCGTCGAAGCCGAGCGCGCGGAGCATCCACCAGACGCGCGTGGCCCACATCATGGAGCCGATGCTGTAGAGCACGACGCGGGCGCCGTCGCCCAGGCCGTGGCGGCCGAAGGCGCGCGCCAGGTGCTCGGCCGGCGGCATCGTGAACTTGAGCTTCGTGTCGGTCGCGGAGAGCTCCCCCTGCAGGTCGAGGAAGTCGGCCCCTGGGATGTGGCCGGCGACGAAGGTCTTCCGGCCGGAGACCACCTTGTAGGGATCGTCCGAGCCGGGATCGGGCGGCTCGAGATAGGTCGTGCAGTCGTAGACGCGCAGCCCGGGCTGGGTGAGCCGGGCGGCCAGGGCATCGGTCGAGATCAGGGCGTCGGGGTCGCGCAGGGTGGTCGGCATGGTGAGGCGGAGTGTGCCACAAGGCGCGGGCGAAGTGTGCTCATGAGGCCGCCCCCTCACCCTACGCCCCCCTCACCCTACCCTCTCCCCCTCTCGGGGGAGAGGGTTGAGCGACTATAATCCGCCCCGGAGGATCCCCATGGCCACGATCCCCGGAGTGAAGTCCCCGCAGGCGCTCGCCGAGACCCGACGCTGGGCCGCGCCCGGCTCGAAGTCGGCCGCGCTCTTCGCGCAGGCCCAGGGCGTGATGCCCGGCGGCAACACGCGCACCACCGTCTACATGGCGCCCTACCCGCCCTACGCGGCCTCGGGCGACGGCTGCTGGATCGTGGACGTGGAGGGCGATCGCCGGCTCGACTGCCTGAACAACTACACCGCGCTGATCCACGGGCACGCGCACGCGGCGATCGTCGAGGCGGCCACGCGGCGGCTCGCGCTGGGCTCGTCCTTCCCGCTGCCCACGCCGGAAGAAGTCGAGCTGGCCACGCTCCTCTGCGAGCGCCTGCCCTCGGCCGAGCGCGTGCGCTTCACCAACTCGGGCAGCGAGGCGGTGATGATGGCGATCAAGGGCGCGCGGGCCTGGACGGGGCGGCCCAAGATCGCCAAGTTCGAGGGCGCCTACCACGGCTCCTACGACTACGCCGAGGTGTCCCTCGGCTCCACGCCGGAGAACTGGGGCGCGCTGGCCGCGCCGGCCAGCACGGCCTACTCGCGCGGCGTGCCGCCGGCGGTGCTCGACGACGTGGTGGTGCTCCCGTTCAACCACGCGGAGCTGGCGGTGGCCCGCATCGAGCGCGAGGCCAAGCACCTGGCGGCGGTGCTGGTGGACCCGATCCCGAACCGGGTGGGGCTGATCCCGGCGCGGCGCGACTTCCTGCGCGCGCTGCGCGAGGTGACGGCCGCCCACGGCATCGCGCTGATCTTCGACGAGGTCATCACGTTCCGGGTGGGCTACCAGGGCGCCCAGGGCGTGTTCGGCGTCACGCCGGATCTCACCACGCTCGGCAAGATCATCGGCGGCGGCTTCCCGGTGGGCGCGGTGGCCGGCCGGGCCGACGTGATGGCGGTGTTCGATCCCACCGGCGGCAAGCCGGCCGCGCCGCACGGCGGGACGTTCAACGCCAACCCGGTCACCATGGCCGCGGGCCTGGCCGCGATGCGCCTGCTGACGCCCGAGGCCTTCGCGAAGCTCGACGAGCTGGGGGCCAAGCTGCGCGGCAGCCTCGAGGCCTGCTTCAAGCGCGCGGGCGTGCCCGGCGCCGTCACCGGCCAGGGCTCGCTCTTCCGCGTGCACCCGACCGACCGCGAGCTGAGCGACTACCGCAGCACGCGCACCACGCCCGAGGAGGAGGCGCGCCTGCTGCGCCTGATCCGCGGGCTGATGGAGCGCGGCGTGCTGATGTCGATCACCGGCCTCGGCTGCCTGTCCACGCCGATGGGCGACGCCGAGCTGGAGAGCCTGGTCGAGACGTTCGCCGCGGTTCTCGCCAGTCCCTAGGCCGGCGCTCCCGTCGCGGGCGCGGGCCGGCGGGCCCGTGCTACCCTACGCGCGCCATGCGGATCACCGAGACCGACGCGCTGACGCTCGCCCAGCAAATCCGCACGAAGCAGCTCTCCCCGGTCGCGGTGGTCGACGCCGTGCTCGAGCGGATCGACGCCCTCCAGCCCACCGTGAACGCGTTCATCACCGTGACCGCGGACGAGGCCCGCGACGCCGCGCGGCGGGCCGAGGCGGCGGTGATGGCCGGCGAGCGCCTGGGCCCGCTCCACGGCGTGCCGTTCTCGGTCAAGGATCTCCTGTTCACGAAGGGCGTCCGGACGACGATGGGCTCGTGGATCTTCGCCGACCAGGTGCCGGGCGAGGACGCGGTCCCGGTGCGGCGGCTGCGGGAGGCCGGCGCCATCCTCGTCGGCAAGACGACCACGCCCGAGTTCGGCCACAAGCCGCTGACCGACAGCCCGCTCTTCGGCGTCACGCGCAACCCGTGGGATCTCTCGCGCACCGCGGGCGGCTCGTCCGGCGGCGCCGCCGCGGCGGTCGCCTCCGGCCAGGGGCCGCTCGCGCTCGGCACCGACGGCGGCGGGTCCATCCGCCTCCCCGCCTCCTGCTGCGGCATCGTCGGGCTCAAGCCCACGCTCGGCCGCGTGCCGCACGTGCACCAGGCCGATCTCTTCTCCTCGACGTCCTACATCGGCCCCATGGCGCGGAGCGTGGCGGAGGCGGCCGCCTGCTTCGACGCGATCGCCGGCTTCGACGCGCGCGATCCCTATTCGCGCCCGGAGCCGCCCGACGACCCGCGCGATGTCGCGGTGCGCGGCCTGCGGCTCGGCTGGCTGCCCCGCGTCGGCAATCGACTCGTGGACCCGGAGGTGCTCGCAGCCTGCGAGGCCGCGGTGCGCCACCTGGAGGGCCAGGGCGCCCACGTCGAGACGCTGGAGGAGGACGTCTCGGCCTTCGAGCGCACCTTCCTGATCGGCTTGCAGGCCGGGCTGGCCGCGCGCGTCGGCTCGCACATGGCGAAGTTCGGCGACCAGGTGGCGCCCAGCCTGCGCGAGTCCATCGAGCGGGGCGCGCAGTGGTCGGCGGTGGACTGGGTGAACGCGCTCGGCCAGCGGACCGCGGTCTACCGTCGCGTGAACGCGCTCCTCCAGCGCTTCGACTTCCTGCTCTCGCCGACGCTCTCCCGGCCCGCGCTCGCCGTCGACCACGACGCGTTCGAGCCGATCACGATCGCGGGCGAGGAACGCCGGCACGATCCGCGGCGCCTGGTATCCCTATCTCTGGCCCTTCAACCTCTCCGGCCACCCGGCGGTCTCGCTGCCGTGCGGCTGGTCGTCGGACGGCCTGCCCATCGGGCTGCAGATCGTCGGCCCCTGGTACGGGGACCGCCGCGTGCTCGCTCTGGCCCGCCACCTCGAGCGCGAGCGTCCGTGTGCGCGCCCGATGCCCCTCTAACTCGTCTCGCTCCGGAGGCACGTCATGCCGCTCTCGCCCAAGGGCTTCCCGGTCCTGCTCAGCTTCGACATCGACGCCGAGACCATGTGGACCGGCCGCGACCCCAAGAACGCCGAGCGCCCCATCGTGATGAGCCAGGGGGCCTACGGCTGGAAGGTCGGCATGCCGCGCATCCTCGACCTGCTCGCCCGGTACGGCCTGCGGGTGACCTTCTTCGTGCCGGGACTCGTCATGGAGCAGCGCCCCGCCATGGTCGAGGCGATCCTGAAGGGCGGCCACGAGATCGCGCATCACTCCTGGTCCCACGCCTGGATCGTCAACCTGACGCCTCGAGCAGGAGCGCGAGGAGATGGACAAGGGGATCGAGATCATCAAGCGCATGACGGGGCGGAACCCCGTCGGCTACCGCTCCCCGGCGGCGGAGTTCAGCCCCCACACCCTGCGGATGCTCGCCGAGTACGGGTTCGGCTACTCCTCGAACTACTTCGACGACGACTCGCCGTATCTGCACCGCATCGACGGCAAGCTCACCAATCTCGTCGAGTTCCCGTTCGCCTGGGTGCTGGACGACGCGCCGTTCTTCCAGTACTCGATCACCCTGCCCGGGCGGACGATGCAGGCGCCGTCGGCGGTGTTCGAGGCCTGGCGGCGCGAGTTCGACGTGCTCTACCGCGAGGACCGGTACTTCTGCCTCGCCATGCATCCCCAGATCATCGGGCGCCCGTCGCGCATCACGCTGCTGGAGGAGCTGATCCAGTACATCCTCGGCCACCCGCGGGTCTGGCTCGCGCGCTGCGACGAGGTGGCCGACGCGGTGCGGCCCGGCGCTGCGCGCGGAGGCCCGGGCGTGAGGCTGGCCGGCCGCCGCGTGCTCGTCACCGGCGCGGCCTCGGGCATCGGGCTCGCCATCGCGCGCCTCTTCCAGCGCGAGGGCGCCGGCGTGGCCATGCTCGATCGCGACGAGTCGGGCCTGGCGAAGGCGCAGGTGGACGGCGCGGCGACCCTGGTCTGCGACGTGGCCGACGAGCGGCAGGTGCGCGCCGCCGTGGCGAAGGCCATCTCCACGCTGGGCGGGCTCGACGGCGTCGTCAACAGCGCCGGGATCGACCTGATGCGGCCCTTCGAGCAGATGACGGCGGAGGAGTGGGCGCGGGTCATGGCCATCGACCTCACCGGCCCCATGCTCGTCTGCCACGCCGCGCTCCCCGCGCTGAAGCAGGCCGGGCGCGGGACCATCGTGAACATCGCCTCCGGCGCCGCGCTGCGCCCGCTCGAGCAGCGCACCGCCTACTGCGCCGCGAAGGCCGGCCTCGTCATGTTCGGCAAGACCCTCGCGGTGGATCTGGCCGCCTACCACATCCGCGTCAACGCGATCTGCCCCGGCATCATCGATACGCCGCTCTTCCGCTCCTCGTGGACGGGCGCGGCCGATCCGGAGGCCGAGCTGGCGCGCATCCTCGATCGCTACGTGATCAAGCGGCCGGGCGAGCCCGAGGAGATCGCGCAGGCCGCGCTGTACCTCACCAGCGACGAGTCGTCGTTCGTGACCGGGGCCGCGCTGGCGGTGGACGGGGGACGGACGTTTCACTGAAGTCAGGCCACCACCCCTCACCCTGCCCTCTCCCCTGAGGGGAGAGGGAGAGCGACTCCCCCTGGGGAGAGGGTAGGGTGAGGGGCTAGAGGGTGAGGGGCTAGCCGACGAAGACGCCGCCGGAGGGGTGGAGGATCTCGCCGGTGAAGAACGCCGCGTCGTCGGAGGCCAGGAACAGCGCGGTGCTCGCGACCTCCTCCACCGTGCCGTAGCGGCCCATCGGGCGTGAGGTTCATGGCCCAGCGGCTCCGGTCGGCGTCGCCGCGCAGCGGCGCCGTCATCGGCGTCTCGATGAAGCCGGGCCCGATGGCGTTGACCCGGATGCCGTGGCGGGCCAGCTCCTGGGCCAGGCACTTGGTGGCCATCCAGACCCCGGCCTTGCTCACGCTGTAGGCGGCGCCGGCCGACGGCATCTTCGACATGATCGACCCGAGATTGACGAGGCTGCCGCCCCGTCGGTTGGCCACCATCCAGCGCGCCGCCGCGCGATTGGAGAACAGCACGCCGTAGAGGTTCACGTCGATCACCGCCCGGAATCGCTCGGTCGGCATGTCGAGCATGGTGTACGGCTTCGCCGACTCCGCCTGCGGACGCGGACTCCCGACGCCGGCGGCGGCCACCAGGACGTCCACCGCGCCGAACGCCTTCACGCAGGCAGAGACCATGGCGTCGTTCGCCGCCTCGTCGGTGGTGTCGGTCCGCACCGCCAGCGCCTTGCCGCCGCCCGTCTCGACGAGGCGGGCCGTCTCCGTGGCCGCGGCCAGGTCCAGATCGGCCACGCACACCTTCGCCCCCTCGGCGGCGAAGCGGAGCGCGCACGCGCGTCCGATGCCGCTGCCGCCGCCGGTGATCACCGCGATCTTGTCCGCAAGCCGTCCCGCCATCCCTGCCTCCTTGGGTTGGTCCCCGGGTCGAGGTCAGATCATCCACCGGCCGCCGTCGATGAGGATCGACTGCCCGGTGATGTAGCGCGCGTCGTCGCTGGCCAGGAACGCCACCACGCCGGCCACGTCCTCCGGCTCGGCCACGTAGCCCATCGGCACGCTGTTGCGCACCTTGTCGATCACCTCGCGCGGCAGGCGGTCGTGAGCGCGCGTGCGGATGGCGCCGGGGCACACCGCGTTGACGTTGACGTGAAACGGCGCCAGCTCGCGGGCGAGGGATCGGGTGAACCCGACCACGCCCATCTTGGCGGCCGCGTAGTCCACGAACCCCACGTCGCCGTAGAAGGCGGACTCGGTCGACATGTTGACGATGCGGCCGCCGCGGCGGGCCCGCATCTCCTCGACGACCAGCCGCGTGGCCCGCATGGTCGCGACCAATGACACCTCGATGACGAAGCGCCACGTCTCCTCGGCGGACAGATGGAATTCGGTGGCGCGCTCGCGGGCGCTCTGGCCGACATTGTTGAAGAGGATGTCGATGCGCCCGAAGCGTGTCCGGATGGCCGCGAAGGCCGCCTCCACCGCGCCCGGATCGGTCCAGTCCGCGGTGATCGGCAGGACCTGGCGGCCGGCCGCCTCGATCTCCCGGGCCACGCCCTGCAGCGTGTCGCCCTCGCGATCGACCACCACGAGATCCGCGCCCTCGCGGGCGAGGCGCAGCGCGCTGGCGCGGCCGATGCCGTTGGCGGCTCCGGTGACGACGGCGATCCGGCCGGCGAATCGGCCTGCGACGACAGCAGCCATGGCATTCCTCTCTGTGGGCGCGGGATCAGACGAAGCGGTGGAACCCGATCCAGCGCTCGGCGACCGCGAGGCCGACGCCGGTGAGCACGATGAGCATGGTGGAGACGGCGGCGATGGACGGGTCCACCCCGTACTCGATGGCGGTGAAGATCTTCACCGGCAGCGTCATCTGGCCCGCCCCCAGGAGAAAGATCGACACCGGGACATTGTCGAACGACACGATGAAGGAGAAGAGCGCCCCCGCCGCCACGCCGGGACGGATCAGCGGGCAGCGTGACCGTGAAGAACGCGACCGGCCCGCTCGCGCCCAGGACGCGCGCGGCGTGCTCGAGCTCCGGATCGATCCCCTGGAGGCTCGCGGTCACCGCCCGGACCACGTAGGGCACCGTGATCACCATGTGCGCGAGGGCCAGGCCGACGAACGTGCCGTTCACGTGGACCAGCGCGTAGAACTGCAGCAGGGCCACGCCCACCACCACGCCGGGGAACACGAGGGGCGCGTTCAGGAGCGCGGCGACGCCGGCGCCGCCCGTGACCCGCCGCCGGAGCAGCGCGAAGGACGCCGCCACCCCGGCCCCGAGAGACCCGACCGTCGCGACCAGCGCGAGCAGCACGCTGAATCCGATCGCCTGCACGTACTCGGCGTCGCCAAGCACCGTGGTGAACCAGTGCAAGGTCAGCCCCTTTGGCGGCACGGTCAGATAGGACGTGCGGCTCACGGAGGCAAGCGCGATCACCACCACCGGCAGCATCAGGAAGCCCATCACCAGGGCGACCCACACCCGCAGCAGCCACGTGCGCAGCCGGGCCGCCGTCACGCGCGCGCCCCCGTCCGCCGGGCCAGGCGGCTCGAGAGGTAGATCAGCGCCAGCACCATGACCGTCAGCAGCAGGGATTGCGCGGAGCCCGCCGGCCAGTTGAGGCGGGCGAGGAACTCGTCGTAGATCAGCGTGGACATCACCTGGTAGGTGGGCCCGCCGAGCAGACGCGGGGTCACCAGCGCGCTGATGGTCAGCACGAAGACGAGGATCGAGCCCGACAGGATCCCGGGCGCCGACAGGGGCAGCGTGACCCGGAGGAACGCGCTCCCCCAGGAGGCGCCCAGCACCCGCGCGGCGTCCTCGACGTCGCGCGGGATGTTCTGGATGGCGCCGATGAGAACCAGCACCATGAACGGCAGGAAGATGTGGGTCAGGCCGATGAGGAGACCGGCGAAGTTGAAGAGCAGCTTCACCGGCCCATCCACGAGCCCCAGCCCCTGGAGCGCCTGGTTCACCAGCCCGTTCTGGGCGAGCAGCGCGATCCAGCCGAAGGTGCGCACCACCAGGTTCAGCATCAGCGGGAACACGACCAGGATGGTCAGCCAGTTCCGCCAGCGCGAGCGGGTGCGCGCGAGGAAGAAGGCCACCGGGTAGCCGACGACCAGCGTCGAGCACGTCACGGTGAGGCCGAGCGCGAGGGTCCGGCCGATGATCTCGAGGTAGTAGGAGTCCGTCAGGAGCCGGGTGTAGTGGCGCGCCGTGAAGCCGCCGGTGATCCCCACCAGCGGGACGTAGGGGCGGACAGCTGGTCGGCACCATCATCCCGACCGGCAGCACGAACGCGGCGAGGAGGAGCAGCAGCGCCGGCGCGAGGAGCCACCAGCCGTGCCCGTGCCTCATCGCGCGCCTCCCGGGCCCGGGGCGCCGCCGGGGAGCAGGATCACGTCCTCCGGGCTCCACTCGACGCGCGTCCGGGTCCCCCGCGCCAGCGGCGGCGCCGCGCCGGGCGCGGCGACCTCGAGCTCGCGCCCGTCCGCGAGCTGGACGACGTAGTGGTGCGCCTGCCCCGCGAAGGCGTGGAACACGACGGTCGCCGCGAACTGGTTGGGACGCTGGGCCTCGCCGTCCGGCACGCCGAGGCGGATGGCCTCCTGGCGGATCACCGCGTGCACCGGCTGGCCCCGCTCCAGGCCCGGGCGCGGCAGCGCCACGACCGAGAGCTGCCCGCCGTCGAGCGCGACGACGACGGCCGCCCCGGTCTCCGCCACGGTGCCCGCGAGGAAGTTCGCGCGCCCGAGGAAGCGCGCGACGAAGGCGGTGGCCGGGCGGCGATAGACCTCCTCCGGCCGGCCGACCTGCTCCACGCGCCCGCCTCCATCACCACCACGCGGTCGGACAGGATGAGCGCCTCCGCCTGATCGTGGGTGACGAAGATCATCGTCGTCCCGAGCCGCTCCTGCAGCCGCTTCAGCTCCACCCGCATCTCGTCGCGCAGCAGCGCGTCGAGGTTCGAGAGCGGCTCGTCGAGGAGCAGCACGCGGGGCTCGGTGACGAGCGCGCGGGCGAGCGCCACGCGCTGCTGCTGGCCGCCGGAGAGCTCGCGCGGGTGCCGGGCGCCGAGCGGGCCGAGCCGCACCAGCTCCAGGATGCGCTCGACGCGCGGGCCCAGCTCGGCCGGCGGCACCCCGCGCCGGCGGAGGCCGAAGGCGACGTTCTCGAACACGGTCATGTGCGGGAAGAGCGCGTAGGACTGGAAGACCAGCCCGAGGTTGCGGCGATGGACGGCCACCCGCGTGATGTCCTCGCCCGCGAGGACGATCTCGCCGCCGTCGGGCTCGACGAGCCCGGCCACCACGCGGAGCAGCGTGCTCTTGCCGCAGCCCGACGGCCCGAGGAGGGAGAGAAACTCGCCGGGGGCGGCGTCGAGCGACACGTCGTCCACCGCGACCACCGCGCCGAACGACTTGCGGAGCCGGCGCACCGAGAGCGCCGGCGCGGCGCCGCTCACCGCAGAGGACGCGCCCGCCGGCCCCCGGGGATCAACGCGCGATCTCGCGCCCCCAGCGCTCCGACCACTCCGGGAACTTCCTCGCCACGAGGTCGGTATCGGGGAAGAACATGCGCTGGACGAGCGGGCCATAGGGCACCAGCTTCGCCAGGTCGGCCGGGAGCTGGACCTTCTTGTTGGTGGGGCCGGCGAACTGCGACTGCCCGAAGCAGAGCTGGCCCTCCGGCGACAGGAGGACCGCGATGTACTTCTGCGCGAGGTCGCGCTTCTGGCTGGCCTTGGGCACGGAGACCGTGGGCACGATGCCGATCGCGCCCTCCGTCGGATAGGCCGCCGCCACCGGGACGCCCTTCAAGGCGGCCGCGCCGGTCCGGTCCGTGTACCACACCGCCAGCGCGATGTCGCCGCGCTCGAAGAGCGGGATGATCTGGTCCGGCTGGGTGTACATCATCTGGACATTGGGCTTGAGCCGCTTGATCGCCTCGAAGCCCGGGTCGATGTTCTCCACCGAGCCGCCGTTGAGGCGCGCCGCCGCCATCAGGAACTGCTGGCCCGAGGTGCCCGAGATGTCCGGGATGGCCAGCTTGCCCTTCCATTCCGGCTTCCAGAGGTCGCCCCACGACGTCGGCGGCGTCTTCACCAGGTTCGTGTTGTAGGTGATGATGGTGCCGGCGAACATCATCGAGACCCAGTAGGCGTCCTTGTCCCGGGACGCCTCGTAGAGATCGTTCCAGTGCTCGATCTTCCCGGACTCGAGCGGCTGCAGCAGCCCTTCCGCCTTCGCCTGCTTGACGATCTGGCTGTCCATGTACGCGACGTCGAACTCCGCGCGGGCGCCGGCCGCCCGCAGCTTGGCCATGGTCTGGACCGAGCTGCCGAGGACGTACTTCACGGTGGAGCCGGTGGCCTTCTCGAAGGCGGTGGCGTGGCACTTCTTCGAGTTGTCGACGAAGGTGCCGCCGAAGGTGGCCACGATCAGCTCCTCGCCGGAGGCGGGCAGGACCGAGCCAGGCGGTGAGCAGGCACATCAGCAGGGTCATGCGTGACAGGATCATGGTCGGTGGCTCCTCCCGGGGCGTGTGGTGGCGCGATTATTCGCCAGCCGCGCCGAGCAAGTCAACCGGACCCTTGACGCCATCGCGCGCGCGGAGGAGTATGGCACGACGTCGCGGGGACGCGGATGCGCGCCCCGGCGGCGGATCTCGACGCGGCAGTGCACCGGCACGCGAGGACCCGGAGGGCAGCATGGCGGACCGCACGGAGCATCCAGGCGATTCTCATCTCGATCCCACCCGGCGCGCCTTGCTCGGAGCGGGAGCGCTCACGCTGCTGGGGCTCGCCGCGCCGCCGCTCCTCCGGCCCGCCGCCGCCCAGACCCCGAAGCGGGGCGGCACGCTGGTCGTCGCCGCCGACGTCAGCCCGCCCGGGCTCGACCCGCAGAAGTCCGCCGCCGCCCACACCTGGATGATCGCGGAGCACGTCTACTCGACCCTGCTGCGCCGCGACGCCCGGATGAACATCGTCGGCGACCTCGCCGAGTCCTGGCAGGTGGTCAACGACACGACGTTCGTCTTCAAGCTCCGGAAGGGGGTCGTGTGGCACCACGGGCGGGACCTCGTGGCCGACGACGTGAAGTACTCGTTCGAGCGGATGCTCGACGAGAAGACGGCGTCGCCCTGGCGCGCCAACTGGCTGATCATCGACCGCATCGAGACGCCGGATCGGTCCACCGTGCGCTTCGTCATCAAGCGGCCGTTCGCTCCCTTCTTCTCGTACCTGGCCACGCCTCACTACTCGGCCATCGTCCCGCGCGATCTCGTCGAGAAGCACGGCGACCTCCAGAAGAACGCGTCCGGCACCGGCCCCTTCGTGCTCGAGCGGTTCGTCCCCGACAACACGGTCGTGCTCAAGCGGAACCCGAGCTACTACGAGGCGGGCCTCCCCTATCTCGACGGCCTCGAGTACCGCATCATCCCGGACGAGGCCGCCCGCCTGGCCGCGCTGCGCGCGGGGACCGTCCACTACCTCTGGTCCGTCGACCCGCTCATCGACCGGCAGGTCCAGGGCGCCGCCGGCGTCGTGCTCCGCGAGCCGGACGGCTACTGCGCCCAGCACGGGATGGCCTTCAACCAGACGAAGCCCCCCTTCACCGACGCGCGCGTGCGGCGGGCGGTCAGCGCGGGGATCAACCGGCGCGAGATCATCGCCAGCGTCCTGCGCGGCCGCGGCGCCATCACGACGAAGATCCCCCCGTGCGACGCGCCGTTCGGCTACAGCGGCGACGACAAGGGCCTCCCGTACTACGCCCACGATCCGGCCCTGGCGAAGCGCCTGCTCGGCGAGGCGGGGCTCGCCAACGGCCTCGACACCACGCTCGAGGTGTCGCCCCGCTTCCCCCAGACCGTCCGGACGGGTGAGGTCATGAAGGAGCAGCTCGCGGGGGCGGGCATCCGCGTGACCCTCATGCAGGTGGAGTGGGGGGCGGCGCTGAAGAACTTCGTCCGCACCGAGTACGAAGGCATGAGCATGATCCCGCTGGTGTGGCAGCCCGACCCCGACGCCCACGTCTACGACATCTTTCACAGCGGATCGAAGATCAACCTGGGCAAGTTCAATGACCCCCTGGTCGACCAGCTCCTCGACCAGGGCCGCACGACCCTGGACCGGGACAAGCGGGTCACGATCTACCAGACCCTCCAGCGCCACATGGCGGACCAGGCGTACCTGATCTTCCCGTACGCCTCGGGGGCCACCGAGGCGCTTCGCGACACCGTCAAGGGCTACACCTCCATTCCCGGGGCGCAGCCGGGAAGCCGGAGCCGGCACTTCTTCAAGCAGGCGTGGCTCGACCGCTGACCGGCGGCGCCCGCCGCCGGTGAGGGGATGGCCGCCTACGTCGGCAAGCGGCTCCTGCTCCTGATCCCGACGCTGCTCGGGGTGTCGGTGCTCACCTTCCTGCTCATCCACCTGATCCCCGGAGACCTCGTGACCATCCTCCTCGGGATCACCGCGGGCCAGAACGAGCAGACGCGCCAGGCGCTGATCCACGCGCTCCACCTCGACCGGCCGCTCGCCGTGCAGTACCTCCTGTGGCTGGGCGACGTGCTGCGGGGCGACCTCGGGCACTCGCTCGTCACCGGGTTCTCCGTGCGCGACGAGCTGGTGCGGAGCTACCCGGTGACGCTCCAGCTCGCGCTGATGGCGATGTCCATCGCGCTGGCCGTCGGCATCCCGCTGGGCGTTCTCGCGGCCACCCGGGCCGGGCGCGCCCTCGACGCCTCGACGCGGGTGTTCTCGCTGCTCTTCATCTCGGCGCCCGCGTTCTTCATCGGGACGGTGGTGATCATCGCGGGGGCGCGGTACGCGCCGTGGCTGCCCACCCTCGGCCACGTGCCGTTCACCGAGAGCCCGGCCCGGAGCCTCGGCGACCATGCTGCCCGCGGCGGCCTCGCTGGGCCTGGCCATCTCGGCGATCATCGCGCGGTTCACGCGGAGCAGCATGCTCGAGGTGCTGGGCCAGGATTTCGTCCGCACCGCGCACGCCAAGGGCGTGGCCAACCGCGCCGTCGTGTACAAGCACGCGCTCCGGAACGCGCTGATCCCGGTGGTCGCCATGGCCGGCACCCAGTTCGTCTACCTCATCGGCGGGGCGGTGATCATCGAGGAGGTCTTCGCGCTCCCCGGCATGGGGCGCCTCGTCGTCAACGCGATCTACCAGCGCGATTACACGACGATCCAGGGCGCGGTCCTGCTCCTGACGTCGGGGGCCGTGCTCGTCAACCTGACCCTCGATCTCCTCTACCACCTGATCGACCGTCGGATCCTGTACGCATGAATGACGAGCCCGGCCGCGTGATGAACCCCCGGCTCGTGGCCCGGGCGCTGCGAAGCGGGTCGTTCCTGGTCGGCGGTCTCATCGTGGCCGGCCTCCTGGTTGCGGCGCTGGCCGCGCCGTGGCTGGCGCCGTACGCGCCCACCGCGATCTTCCCGGGCGCGGAGATCCGGCCGCCGAGCCCGCGCTTCCTGCTCGGCACCGACGAGGTCGGACGCGACATCCTGAGCCGCGTCCTCCACGGCAGCCGCGTGTCGCTCGGGGTCGCGATTCCGTCCGTGGCGCTGGCCGTGCTGACCGGGACGACCCTGGGCGTGGGCCTCGGCTACTGGGGCGGCGCGCCGCGACCTGCTCGCCATGCGGCTCTTCGACGTGCTCTTCGCCTTTCCCCCGATCCTCCTGGCCATCGCGCTGGTGGCGGCCCTCGGTCCGAGCACCGTCAATCTCATCCTCACCATCGCGGTGCTGACGCTGCCGCAGTTCGCGGTGCTCGCCCGGAGCAGCACCCTCGCCCTCAAGGCGCAGGACTTCGTCCAGGCCGCCCGCGCGCTCGGGGCCTCGCACGGGCGCATCCTCGGCGCCCATGTCCTGCCCAATCTCGCGCCGACCCTCGCCGTCCAGGCCAGCCTGAGCCTCTCGATCGTCATCCTGGTGGAGGCGGCGCTGAGCTTCCTGGGACTCGGCACGCAGCCCCCGGCGCCGAGCTGGGGCGGCATGCTGAGCCGCGGCCGCCAGTACATGACGATCGCTCCGTGGCTGGTGCTGGCGCCGGGGCTGGCCATCATGCTCGCCGTGCTCGGCTTCAACCTGCTCGGCGACGCGCAGCGCGATCTCCTGGACCCGCGCCGGGCGGGAGCCGCGCCGGAGGACCCCATGAGCCCATCCGTACGCATCGCGGCCGTACAGGCGCGGCCTCAGTCCGACCTCTTCGACGACATGTGGAACGGCGGCGACGTGGCCCACGCGGTCGACCTGCTCGAGGCGGCGGCCCGGGCCGGCGCCACCTGCGTCTGCTTTCCCGAGCTGTACCCGCGCGTCGGCGAGGCCGAGATCCGCGCGGCGGCGCGGCGCCTCGGCGTCTTCGTCGTGGCCGGCCTGATCGAGGGCACCCGGGCCAGCTGGCACAACACCTCGACGGTGATCGGGCCCGACGGCCGGATCCTTGCGCGACAACCGAAGTGCTTCCCCACCCAGAACGAGATCGACAACGGGGTGGTGGCCGGCAAGGGCTATCGCGTCGTCGAGACCGACATCGGCCGGCTGGGCATCGTGATCTGCGCCGACTTCGCCTTCTTCTCCGAGGGGGTCGAGTCTCTCGTCGAGCAGGGCGTCGACATCATCTTCAACCCGTCGTGGTGGTTCGCCCTCGGCGAGGCCTATCCCGCCACCGTGATCGGCCGCCACATGCAGTACGGCAAGCCGGTGATCGGCGTGGACATCGCGGCGTGCTCGCTCCGGCTCCGGGACGCGGACGGCCGGCCGGTCGAGCGGTTCCCCCGCGCCGGCGGCTACAGCACGGTGTGCGTGCCGCCGCCCATCGCCTCGCTGGCCGAGCTCGCCGAGTGGTTCCGGACCAAGCCCGGCGGCACCAACTCGGCGCAGGGCTTCATCCAGAGCCTGGGGCAGGACGAGGGCATCCTCTACGCCGACGTGGACGTCGAGGCGGTCCGGCGCTTCCCCGGGTACTTCTACCGTACGGCCCCCTGACGCCTACAGCTCCCGGAGCCGCGGCAGCACGTCCTTCGCGAAGAGCTTCAGCCCCTTCGTCGCCTCGCCGTGCGTCATGAAGCCCGAGCGGCTCGCCAGCACGAGATGCTCGAACGGCCCGACCCGCTCGCGATACTCCCGGATCTGCCGGTACACGCTGTCCGGGTTGCCCGCGAACATCAGGCCCTTCGCCATCGCCTGCTCCGCGGTGATGCCGATCAGGCCGGCGGCCGGCCGCGCGGCGGCGGACACCCCGGGCCGCGGCTTCGTGCGTGTAGAGCGCGGGCGCGAGCGCGGCCGGGACGGCCCCGGGCAGGAGCTTTCCGTACTGCGGCGCCGAGCGCAGCGCGGTGTTGAGGAACCAGAGCAGCTTGCTGCCGACGCGCACGCCTTCCTCGTCGGTGTCCGCGGTGTAGACGAACGCGGTGTGGCCGAAGCGATCGGGGCCGGGCTCGGGCAGGCCGGCGTCGGCGCGCGCCTTCCGGTACGCGCCCCACGCCCGCGCCGTCTCCTCGGCGGTGCGGAAGACCATCACGTTGACGATGCCCCGCCGCCCGAGCTCGGCCGACGTCGTCGGATCGCCCGTGGCCGCCCACAGCGGCGGATGCGGCTGCTGCCAGGGCCCCGGCCAGATGTTGACGTGCCGGTGCGTGAAGTGCTTGCCCTCCCAGCTGAACGGGCCGTCGCGATGCGACAGGGTCTTCAGGATGAGATCGATCGCCTCCCAGAACCGGTCGACGATGCCGATCGGGTTCGCGTTGCCGGACGCCATCTCGGTGCCGCCCGACTTCACGAACCCGATCTCGAGGCGCCCGCGGGAGATCACGTCGGCGGTCGCGTACTCCTCGGCGACGCGCACCGGGTCCGTGCGCACCGTGATCAGCGTCCCGAGGCTCAGGATGCGCACGTTCCGGGTCTGGCGCGCGAGGATGCCGAGGATGAGCGGGCTCGCGCCGAACAGGCAGTTGATGCCGGCGTGATGCTCGTTCGACACCACGTTGATCCCGACGTCGTCGCAGAGCAGGTACTCGTCCAGCGCTTCCTGGAAGAGGTCGGCGGCGATCTTGGGATCGCAGTACCGGTTCGGCAGGCTGCCGCGGACCGACTCCGCGGCGTCCAGCACGTGCGGCGGCACGAACGGGTACGGGTTCTCGTTCAGGTACCAGGCCTGCATGGCGCCTCCCGGGTCATGAGGACAGGAACGCCCGCACGCGCTCCACGAACGCGCCGGGCTGCTCGATCTCCGGATGATGCCCGGCGGCCTCGATCAGCTCGAAGCGCGCCCCCGGGATGCGCGCGCAGTAGGCGCGCCCGTACGCCGGCGTCACGATCCCGTCGCTGGCCCCCCACAGCACGAGCGTGGGCACCGTGACCCGGCCCAGCCACCGGGCGAGCCGCGGGTTGTACAGGTAGGGCTGCCACGCGTAGAGGCAGAGCGCCTCGCGGTTGCGCGCGTGGGCGACCAGGGCCTCGTTCGACATGGCGTCGAAATCCGGCGCCCACTTCGCGGGCTCGTGCCAGCGCCGGCGCTGCACCTCGGCGGGCGCGGTGTTGAACAGGTCGAGGATGTCCGGCGTCTCGCGGTCGCCGACCTTGATGCCCATCGCGTCGACGAGGATCAGCGCGCTCCACGCGAGGCGAGCGCGCCGCCGCGATCTCGGCGGCCAGCCAGCCGCCGAACGAGAGCCCCATCAGCGTCACCGGTCCGGGCGCGCAGCTGCTCGAGCAGGTCGAGGTAGAGATGCACCAGGTCGTAGACCGTGTCGAAGTCGTCGGGGCGGGCCGAGTGCCCGAAGCCCGGGTGCGTCGGCGCGATCACCTCGGCATGGGCCGCGAGCAGATCCACCACCGGCGCGCCCGGATCGAGCGGCGCCTCACCGTGGAGCACGAGCAGCGGCCGCCCCGTTCCGCGCCGCAGGACGTCGAGCGGGATGCCGCCCACGTCGAGGCGCTCGGAGCTCGCCATCAGAAGATCCCGAGATGCTGGCGCAGATCCACGTCCCGGTGGCGGAACTCCGCGGCGAGTCCCTCGGCCACGACGCGGCCGCCGTTGAGGATGACGATGTCGTCGGCGACCTGGAACACCAGCTTGGGGTTCTGCTCGACCAGCACGATGGACAGCCCCTGCTCCTTGAGCCGGCGAATCGTCGTCATGACCTCGGCGACGAGCTGGGGCGCCAGGCCCTCCGAGGGCTCGTCCATCAGGAGCACGCGCGGGTTCGACATCAGGGCCCGGCCGATGGCGAGCATCTGCTGCTCGCCGCCGGAGAGCGAGCCCGCGACCTGCCGGCGGCGCTCCCCGATGCGCGGGAAGAGCCCGTAGACGGTGTCGAGCGTCCAGTCCGTCGCCGCGCCGCCCTGGGGCCGGCGGCCGGCGACCGCGAGGTTCTCGCGCACGGTGAGGCTCCGGAAGATCCGGCGCCCCTGCGGCACCAGCGCCACGCCCTGGGCCGCGATGGCCTCGGGCGCGCGCCCGGTCACGGCCCGGCCGAAGACCGCGACGCGGCCGTGCCGGGGCGGCAGCAGCCCGACGGTCACGCTCATCGAGGTCGACTTGCCGGCGCCGTTGCGGCCGAGCAGCCCGAGGAGCCGGCCCTCGCCGAGGCGCAGCGACATCCCGTGCAGCACGTGGCTGTCGCCGTAGAACGCCTCGATGTCGTGGAGCTCCAGCGCGTCACTCGCCAAGGTAGATCTCCCGGGTCCGCGGGTGCGCCACCACCTCGCTGCGCGTGCCTTCCACCACCACCTGGCCGAAGTGCAGCACGGTGATCCGCTCGGCGAAGTCCAGCGCCACGTCCATGTCGTGCTCGATCATCACGATCGTGACGTCTCGAGGAATGGCGCTGACCAATCGCAGCACGTCGCGCCGCTCCTCGATGGAGAGCCCGGCGAAGGGCTCGTCCAGGAGCAGGACGCGGGGGTCCTGGGCCAGGGCCATGGCGATCTCCACGCGGCGCCGCTCCCCGTAGGACGTCTGGGAGAGCGGGCGCTCCGCGAGATGCTCGAGCCCGACGCGGGCCAGCGCCTCGCGCGCGCGGCCGATCAGCGCCACCTGCCGATCCAGCCGGGCGACCGGGTTCCAGCGGAGCGGCGAGCGCCCGAGGAGCGAGAGCGTGACGTTCCGCAGCAGGGTCTCGCGCGGGAACAGCGTGATGATCTGGTAGGTGCGGGAGATGCCGAGATGCGCCCGCTGCCGGCCCGGGACCCGGGTGATGTCCCGGCCGAAGAGCGTGACCGTCCCGCCGTCGGGCCGGAGCTCGCCGGTCACCAGGTTGAAGAGCGTCGTCTTGCCCGCGCCGTTCGGCCCGATGATCAGGCGCCGCTCGCCCTCCTCCACCGTGAGATCCACCGAGGCGGTGACGAGCAGGCCGCCGAAGGCCTTCGTCAGGCCCTGCACCGCCAGCGCGGTCGATGGCCCGGTCACCGGCTCGGCTCCTCGCCCGGCGTGGCCACCGCCGCCACCGCCCGCGGCGCGGGGCGGGCCGTCGCCCGCCGCCACAGGCGGGCCGCGCCGGGCACCAGCCCTTCCGGCATGAAGACCACGATCGCCACGAAGATGGCGCCGAGCACGAAGTTCCAGCGCTCGATGTACGCGCTCGCGACGTTCTTCATGATGACGACCAGCGCGGCCCCGACCACCGGGCCCAGCAGCGTCCCGCTCCCGCCCGAGATGACCATCAGGAGCGCCTCGGCCGACGCGGTGAGCGCGACCGCCTGCGGGCTCACGAACTGGTTGTAGTAGAGGAACAGGAGCCCGGCCACGCCGCTCCAGAGGCCCGAGAGGAGGAACGCGAGGAACCGGGTCATCCAGACGTGGTAGCCGAGCGCGGCCATGCGCCGCGGCTGGTCGCGGGTGCCGCGGAGGCTCGCGCCGAACGGCGAGGCCACCAGCATCGCGATGGAGCCCAGGGCGGCCAGGAACACCACGAGGGTCGCCCAGTAGAAGTGGGCCGGCGCGGCCAGCGACAGGCCGAGCGGGCTCGGCCGCGCGGTCACCGAGATGCCGTTGTCCCCGTTCGTGATGCTGATCCAGCGATAGGCCACGCCCCAGACGATCTGGCCGATCGCCAGGGTGATCATGACGAAGCCGATGCCGCTGCCGCTGCCGCGCAGCGCGAGGGCCGCGAAGAGCGCGGCGGCGGCGAGCGTGAGGACGAGCGCCGCCGTGACCGCCGCGGTGTGGCCGTGCCCGCCGTTCAGGAGGCGGGCCGCGGTGTAGGCCGCGATGCCGAGGAGCCCGGCGTGGCCCAGCGTGACGAGGCCGGCGTAGCCCACCAGGATGTTGATGCCGAGCGCGAAGACCGCGTAGAGGAGGATCTGGCTCCCGATGTTGATGTAGAAGGTGCCGCCGGCCCAGAGCGGCAGCGTGGCCAGGGCCAGCGAGCGCGGCGGCCAGCGCGAGGCGCTTCACACCGCCGGCCGCCCGAAGAGACCCTGGGGCCGCACCACCAGGACGATGAGCATGGGGAGGAACAGCACCACGTAGGCCAGCTCGGGGAACATCGCCTGGCCGAAGTTGTAGAGGAAGCCGACGATGAAGCTGCCGACCAGCGAGCCGAGGAGGCTGCCGCTGCCCCCGAGGATGACCACGACGAGGGCCAGCGGGAGCATCTCCTGGTCGAGGCCGGGATAGACGGAGAGGATCGGCCCGCCGATGACCCCGGCGAACCCGGCCAGCCACGCGCCCAGGCAGAAGACGATGGTGAAGAGCCGCGAGACGCGGATGCCCGCGACGCGCGCCATGTCCGGATCGTCGACGCCGGCCCGGATCATCGCGCCGAGCCGCGTCCGATCCATCAGCGCCCACAGCGCCACCGCGAAGGCCACCGCGACGAGGCTGATGGCGAGCCGGTAGGTGGGGAACGCGAAGCTGCCGACCGATGTCACGCCCTGCAGCGCGGGCGGCGTGTCGATCCGGACGGGATCGCCGGTCCAGACCTTGAGGCACACGTCCGCGATCATGAAGGAGAGCCCCAGGGTCACCAGGACCTGCGCGAGCTCCGCGCCCGCGAGCCGGCGCAGGATGAGCCGCTCCACCACGCCCCCGAGCGCGGCGACCAGCAGCCCGCTGACCAGCGCGGCCGGCCAGAAGCCCAGCCCCCACTCGATCAGGCTCGCCGCGAAGTAGCCGCCCAGCATGAAGAAGGAGCCGTGCGTGAGATTCGGGATCCGCATCAGCCCGAAGATCAGCGAGAAGCCGGCGGACAGCAGGAAGAGCAGGCCGCCGAGCGTGACGCTGTTGACGGCCAGCACGAGCCAGAGGCTCATGACGGAGCGGCCGGCGATCAGCCCTTCAGGGGCGGATAGTCACGCGAGTAGACCGGCTGGGCCAGGAACCACTTCTCGTCGTAGGTCCAGAACTGGCTCACCTTCGGGTAGGTCTTGATCGTGGTGTTGACGAGCTTGCCGCCCTTGCGCTCGCAGCGCCGGATGTAGAAGCTGCCCACCACGTTGCCGAAATGATCGAAGGTGAACGGCCCGCGCGGGGTGTCGGTGAGCGACACCGCACGGAGCGCCCGGTTCACCGCCTCCCGGTCGTCGGTCTTGCCGCCCGTCTTCTCCAGCGCGGCCTCCGCGACCTGGCCGTTGATGTACAGGCCCGCCGAGTAGAGGCCGGGAATGTTGCCGTAGTCCCTCACCATCCCCTCGATCAGCCGCTTGTTGCTCGGGGTGTCGAGGTCCCCGGTGTAGGCCGAGCAGGAGATCAGGCCGACCGCCTCGTCGCCGTAGCTCTTGAGCAGCGCATCGTCGCAGGCCGGCCCGCCGCCCAGGACGGGCAGCTTGAGGCCCTGGTCCCGGTACTGCTTCATGAACTTGAGCGGGTTCGAGCCGGCGAAGCCCTGCACGACCGCGTCGACGCCGCTGATCTGCGCGAGATACGGCGTGTAGTCGGGGGTGTTCAGCGGCGGCCAGAGCTTCTTCACCACCCGGCCGCCCGCGTCTTCGAACACGCGCTGGAAGCCGGCCACCTGCTCGTGGCCAAAGGCGAAGTCGTCGGCGAGCGTGATGACGGTCTTGTACTTCAGCTCCTTCGCGGCGTAGTCGGCGAGCGCGTGCATGTTCTGGGACGAGGTGGCCGAGGCGCGGATGAAGTAGGGGTTGGGTCTCCGCTGCGTCATGTCCTCGGCGGCGGCCAGGCTCAGCACCGGGACCTTGGCCTGTGCGGTGTAGTCGGTGATGGCGAGCAGCTCGAAGGCGGCCAGGGGGCCGAAGATCATGTCCACGTTCTCGCGCTCGACCAGCTCCTGGGTCTTGGTCTTGGTGCCGGCCGGATTGCCGCCGGTGTCGGCGACCACGAGCTCGACCTTTCGGCCGGCCATCATGTTGTTGCGGTCCTTGAGAAAGCGCAGCGTCCCCTGCTCCATCTGGATGCCGCCCGCCGCGAGCGGTCCGGTCTTCACGGTGAGGAGGCCGATGCGAATCGGCTTGCTCTGCGCGCGCGCCCGGGTGGGCAGCCCTGCGGCCCCTGCGGCAAGAACGGTGCTACCGGCCAGGAAGGAACGACGGCTGAATGTCAGCGACATTGCTGCCTCCTCTTGAGAGTGAGCTAGGGCTCGCGGGTCACCTCGACGGTCGCGCTCTCCTCGGTCATCCGCCCGCCCACCGGGACGTGGCGGAGCTGGTTCCAGACACGGTCGACCGCGGCGAGCACGATCTCGTCCGGCTGGTCGATATCGATGGGGGTGGCGGTCGGCACCCAGCACGGCCGGCCGGTGACCCAGAACACCTCGGTGCGATTGCCCTCGGGGTCGAAGAAGTAGCAGCCGATCGCGCTGGCGTGGTTCACGACGCCCTCGATGCGGTAGCCCTCCGCGACCAGGCGCTTGCGCATCGCGCGCAGGTCGTCGAGGCTGCCGACGCGCATCGAGATCTGGTTGATCAGGTGGGGGTCCGCCGGGTCGGGCCGGCCGCCCATGAGCGCGATCTCGTGGTCCACCGAGTCTGGATCCGCGCTCAGGAACACCACACCCGCGCGCCGGTTCTGCTTGGTCACGCGCATGCCCATGACGTCCTGGTAGAACGCGACCATCCGGTCGAGGTCGCGCACGTAGATCCCCACGTGGCCCAGCCCCAGCACTCTCGCCATCGGACCCTCCCCTGCTCCCGGGCTCGGACGCCCGGAGAATACTCCTATCGACGGCCTCGCGTCCGCCCCGCTTTCGAGGCGGCCGGCGCCTTGATCTTGAGCAGCCGGGCCGCGTTCCCGCCCAGGATCTTCGCCTTGTCCGCCGGCTTGAGCGACGTGCCGCCCACGAAGCCCCGCGGGTCGTACATCCCCATGTCGTAGGGATAGTCGGTACCGGCGAGCACGTGATCGGCGCCCCACAGCTTGACCAGGTGCTCGAGCTGGATCCGGTCGAAGACGATCGTGTCGAAGTAGACCTTGGCCAGCGACCGGCGCGGGGTCTTCTCGAGCACGGTGCGCGCATCGGCCCGCGCGCCCCACACGTGATCCATCCGCGCCGGGTAGTGGGCGATATAGCCGCCGCCGTGCGCCGCCACCAGCTTGAGCTTCGGGAACCGCTCCAGCACCCCGTCGAAGACGAGATGGCCCAGGGCGACGGTGGTGTCGAGCGGGTTGCCGATGACATTGGTGAAGTAGTGATCCGCCAGGCGGTCGCCCTGGGTGAAACCGTTCGGATGCATGAAGAGGACGACATCGAGCTCCTGCGCCTTCTTCCAGAACTGGTCCCGCCCCCGCGAGACTTCCGCGCCGACCACGTTGGTGCCGATCTCGGCCCCCCGGAACCCGAGCTGCGTGACGCAGTACGCGAGCTCCTCCGCCGCGAGGTCCGGCGCCTGCAGCGGCACGTGCCCGAGCGCGACGAAGCGATCAGGGTGCGCCTTGACGATCGCGGCCAGATGCTCGTTCACCGAGCGGCTCACCTTCCGGGCGAGCTCGGGCTCGAGCCAGTACAGGAAGTGGAAGGGCGACGGCGAGATGGCCTGGACGTCCACGCCCATCTTGTCCATGTCGCGCAGCCGCTGCTCCACGGACGTGAGACAGGACCAGACGTTCTCCATCTGCTTGCGGTTGGTGGCCCGCGAGAGCTCGTTCGAGAACCGGGCCGAGGGCTCCCGGTCCGGCGAGGCCAGGTGCTTGACCATCTCGTCCGCGACGGGATGGTGCACGTGGCAATGGATGTCGACGCAGAAGGGGCGGCGGCCGCCGGTGCGGGACGGCGGCCCGCCGCCCCGGGCGGCATTGGCTGGGCACGTGAAGAGCATGGGTCTCCTTCTCCTTCGTCGTGAGTAGCCGGGAGTCTAGGCGCATGCCCGAGTCCTGTCAAAGACCTCGAAGACTATCGACTGAAACCCTTGACTTTAGTATCAAACCAAAATACATTGAATAAATGAATCAGACAACAAGGGGAAGAAACTCCAGTAAAGTCAGGCATGAACTGAAGGTGGCGGACGAGGTATGGATCGCTGCCGCACTCCTTCATCGGGAGAATCCGGGCCGAGCCGACTTCACGGTGGCCGAGATTGTGGAGCGGGCGCGGCGGGAGGGGCTCACCCCTGAGCTCCGCCCTGGTGTGTACGTCCACACCGTCCTGCACTGCGTCGCGAACCGCCCGCCGAACCCGGGCCGCTATCTGATGCTTGTCGAGACGGGAGCGAATCACCGCCGGCTCTATCGACCGGGCGACCCCGCCCACGAGGCCCGGCGAGGGGCCAAGGTGACTCCAGCGCGCGCGGCGATTCCGCCCAAGTACCACCCGCTGCTCGACTGGTACGAGCGAGAGTATGCGCCGCAGCGCGGAGTCAAGCCCGAAGCGGATCCGCTTCTCGCCCTGCGGGGCTCGGGCCGTGAGCTGTGGGCGGATGAGCATGCCGACCAGTACGTGCGTCGCCTGCGCGAGGGGTGGGAGTGAGCCGGGTCTTCTGGGACACCAACCTCTTCATCTATCTCCTGGAAGACTTCGGCCCGCAGTCGGACCGCGTCGCCGAGATCAGGCAGCGCATGCTGGAACGTGCCGATGAGCTACTCACCTCGACGCTGACGCTGGGCGAGGTGCTCGTGAAGCCCGCCGAACAAGGCAATGAGGCGCTACGGCAGCGATACGAAGACGTCCTCTCCCGGACGGCGCGCCTCATCGCCTTCGATCGCGAGACCGCCCGCCGATACGCGGAGATCCGACGCAACCGCAGCATCCGACCGCCGGATGCCATGCAGCTCGCCTGCGCGGCGCAGGTCGGGGTGGATCTCTTCATCACCAACGACGACCGCCTCAGTCGGCTCGCCATCCCCGGGATCCAGTTTCTCGTGCCGCTCGAGCGCGCGTTCCTGTGACACCGACTGTGCCATCGAGTACACCGGAGAACCGGAGGTCCGCGTGATCCCCTTCCTCACCCAGCTCGCCGACCTCTGCCGAACCGAGCGTACCCGCGCCAAGTGGGTAGTCGTGCCCACCCACACGCTCGGGCACACGCTGGGCGAGCGGCTGGCCCTCGAGGGCGCGGGCTGGGCGAACGTGCGCTTCACCACGCCGCTCGACCTGGCCCTGCCGATGGCGGCGCCCTTCCTGGTGGAGCGCGGGGTCGATCCGGCGCCCGACGGCATCGGTCCGGCGCTGATCATGCGCCTGCTGCTCGAGCTGCCGTCCACCGTGCCCACGTACTTCCGCGGGCTGGCGGAGCAGCCGCAGATGGCGGAGGCGCTCTGGGCCACCCTGGCCGAGCTACGCATGGCCGGCATCTCGGCGGCGGCCTTGCCGCGCGAGGCGTTCACCAACGCGAGCAAGCATGCGGAGCTGCAGGCCCTCCTTGCCAGCTACGAGCGGCACCTGGCCGAGCGCCACCTGGCCGATCGCGCCGAGGTCTACCGCGAGGCGCTGCTTCACCTGGACGTCTGCCCGATCCAGGCGGCCGATCTCCACGTCGAGGTGCCCACTGTCATCTGGTCCCCGCTCGAGCGGCGCCTGCTCGACGTGCTGCCCGGCACCCGCGTGACGCCGCGCGCGCTCGATCTACCCGGGCTCGACGTCCCGCGGCGGATGGCGAGCCTGGCCGCACCAATGGAAGCGGTGGCGCCGGCGCCGAGCTCGAATGCGGAGCGGCTGGGGTTGCTGATGGAGCCGGCGGGTGCGCCGGCGAGTGACGACTCGCTCACGATGTTCTGCGCGGGGGGGCGGGAGGCGGAGGTGGAGGAGGTGCTCCGGCGGATTGCGCGGGGCCCCTCACCCTGCCCTCTCCCCGGAGGGGAGAGGGAGTACCGCTGGGGTTGGACCAGGTGGAGATCGCCTGTCCGAGGCCCGAGCAGGCAGCGCTGGTGTGGGAGAAGGCGCAGCGCCACGAGTGGCCGGTGACGATCGGGCCGGGCATTCCGGTCGCGCTCACGCGGCCGGGGCGCGGGCTGCTCGCCTTCTGCGAGTGGGTGACCGGGGGGCTGGCCGCGAGCCGGCTGCGGCGGATGCTTCAGTCGGGGGACGTGCGGCTGGAGGCCGACGGGCTGACGGCTGGGCAGGCGGCGCGGATCCTCGCGCGTGCGGAGGCCACCTGGGGACGGCAGACGTACGCGGCCGCACTCGGGCGGCTCATCGCGCGTCTCCAGGACCGGGCCGCGGATCCCGAGCAATCCGATCAGGCGCGGGCGTGGTCTGCGGAACGGGCCGCGCAGGCGGAGCGCTTCCGGCAGTGGACGGCGGAGCTGCTGGCGCTGGTGCCTTCGCTGCCGGCGGCGCCGCTCGGGCAGTGGCTCGACGCGGCGGTCGCCTTCGTGAAGACCTTCGCGCGGAAGGCCAGCGAGCTCGACGGCGAAGCCAGCGTGGCGCTCACCGAAGCGCTGGCCGACCTGCGCGCCCTCGGCGATCTCACGCGGCCGGCCTCCGAGGCGCTCGCCCTGATCCGCGGCCGCTTCGACGGCCTCACGGTCGGCGGGGATCGGGCGCGCCCCGGACACCTGCACGTCACGACGCTGGCCGACGCCGGCCACGCGGGACGGCCGCGCACCTTCGTGATCGGCCTGGAAGAGGGTGGCGTGTTCCCCGCCCTCGTGGAAGACCCGGTGCTGCTCGACGCCGAGCGCAAGGGCATCGATCAGACGCTGCGCACCTCGGAGGATCGCGTGGGGGAAGCGCTCTACCGCATCGTCTCGCGCCTCGGCAGCCTGCGCGGCCACGTCTGCCTGAGCTACTCGTGTCGCGATCTGCGGCAGGCGCGCGCCACCTTCCCCTCGTGGGTGCTGCTGCAGGCCGTGCGCGTGCTGAACCCGGGAGAGAACTGGACCTACGACCGTCTGGTCAACGAGCTGGGTGAGCCCGTCTCCGCCGTCCCGGCCGAGGCGGATCAGGCGCTGAGCGACGCGGGCTGGTGGCTGGCGGGCCTGCGTCGGGCCGATGCCTCCGCGCTCCCGGCGGTGCGTGAGGGCTTCCCCGCCCTGGCGCAGGGCGCGGTGGCCGAGGCCGCGCGCGACTCCGACGTCTTCACCATGTACGACGGACTGGTGCCCGAAGCCGGGCCGATTCTCGATCCGCGCGTGTCCGGCGCCGTGATGTCGCCTACCAGCCTCGAGGATCTGGCCAAGTGTCCGTTCCGCTATTTCCTGCAGCGCGGGCTCGGGCTCGACACGGTCGACGACGCCGAGCCGAATCCCGACGTGTGGCTCGATCCGCTGACGCGCGGATCGCTCATGCACGCGCTCTACGCCACCATCATGCGCGAGATCCGCGATCGGCAGGAGACACCGGACCCGGCGCGCCACGGGGCGCGGCTTCGCGAGCTGGGGCTGGAGGCGCTGGCCAGGCATCGCGCGCTGGTGCCGCCGCCGTCGGAGGGAGTGTACGAGCGGGAGGAGCGCGAGCTGCTGCACGATCTGGCCCTCTTCCTGAAGTTCGAGGCCGAGGACTGCGGCCAGCGCAAACCGATCGGCTTCGAGGTGGGCTTCGGCGGGGCGACCGAAGGCGAGGCGCTCGGCCGACGCGAGCCGATCGTCATCGATCTCGGCGACGGGCTCCGCTTCAAGCTGCGCGGCCGCATCGATCGGGTAGACAAGCTGGCCGACGGCACCTACGAGGCCGTGGACTACAAGACCGGCGGCGCGTTCCTGCCCCGCGGGCTCGACGCGACGTTCGCGGGCGGGCGACAGCTCCAGCACGCTCTGTACGCGCTGGTGGCGGTCGAGCTCCTGCGGGAGACGGACCCGCAGGCGCGCGTGGTCGGCTCGTACTACTTCCCCACCCGGCGCGGGACCCGCGCCCGCCAGGTTCGTGCGGCGTCCACCCAGGCGAAGGCGGCCGACGTCCTGCGCGATCTCTTCGACCTGCTCGCCGCCGGTGCCTTCGTCCACACGCCGGACGAGGACGAGGATTGCCGGTTCTGCGACTTCTCTCGCGCCTGCGGACAGAAGGCCGCCGAACGCGCCGATCTCAAGATCCAGCAGGCGGACAACGCGCCCCTCGAGGCGTACCGAAAGCTGAACGCGCATGAGTAAGCCGCGCCCCGTACCCGATCAGCCGGCGCGCGATCTGATCAGCGCGCGGCTCGACATCAACCTCCTGGTCGAGGCCGGCGCCGGCTCCGGCAAGACCGAGTGCCTGGCCCGACGGATGGCGGCGGGCGTGCTGGAGGGCCGCTACAAGGTGGAGGAGATGGCCGCCGTCACCTTCACGCGCAAGGCGGCCGCGGAGCTGCGCGCGCGGTTCCAGCTCACGCTGGAGCGCGCACTGGCGGACGAACCGGACGAGACCAGGCGGCAGCGCGCCCGGCAGGCCCTGCGCCACCTCGAGCGGCTCTTCGCCGGCACCATTCACGCGTTCTGCGCCCACCTGCTCCGCGAGCGACCGGTGGAGGCCGGGGTCGCGCCGGGCTTCACCGAGCTGGACGAGATCGCGGAGATGGACCAGCGGCGATGGGCGTGGCGCGATTACCTGGATCGCCAGCGCGGCCAGGGCTCGCCGGCCCTGCGGGAGCTGCTCGACGCCGGGGCGCGGCCCGTCGATCTCGACCGGGCGTTCGACAAGGTGTGCAACTACCCCGAGGTCGACTTCCCCGCGGGCGACGCCCCGCGACCGGATCCCGCCCAGGCGCGGGCCGCGCTGGAGCGCTTCTGGGCGGCGCTCATCACACTGCTCCCCGACGGGGGACCCCGCGAGAGCACCTGCAGCGTCCAGAAGCGCATGCGCGAGTTCGCGCGACGGCTCCGGGTGGCGTCGCTCGAGGACCCGCGCGTGCTCGCCGAGCTGGTCGCCGAATGGGAGAGCGAGCCCAGGGTCGTCCAGAAGTGGTGGCCGCGCGGCAAGGCGGACAAGGAGCAGGTGGAGACGCTCTTCACCGCGCTCCACCGCGACGCCCTGCCCTTCCTGGACGCGTGGTACCGGTACGTCTACCGTCTCGCGCTGACCCTGCTGCTCGAGGGCCGGGAGCACGCCGCCCTCGCGCGCCGGCGCGCCGTCACGCTGAATTACAACGATCTGCTCCAGTACGCCGCGACCCTCCTCCGCGACAACCTGGAAGTGCGCGCGGCGCTCCAGGACAAGTACCGCTGGCTCTTCGTGGACGAGTTCCAGGACACGGACCCGATCCAGGCCGAGGTCATCCTGCTGCTGGCGGCCGCGCCGAGCGCGGAGCGAGACTGGACGCGTGTGCCCCTCCGGCCCGGTGCGCTGTTCGTGGTGGGCGATCCCAAGCAGTCCATCTACCGCTTCCGTCGGGCCGACATCGAGATCTATCAGCGCGTGCGGCAGCGCATCGAGGCGACCGGCGGGCAGGTCGCGACGCTCACGGCATGCTTCCGATCCGTGCCCGCCGTCTGCGACTGGGTCAACACGCGCCTTCGGCACCCTGTTCCCGACCGAGGCCACGCCCCATCAGCCCGGCTTCGCCGGCCTCAAGGCGGCCCGCGACGAGAGCGGGTCCGCCTTCGGCGTGCGGGCCATCGAGGTTCCCGACACCGTCTCGGGCGGCGACGCGGCGGCGGCCTTCGATGCCGAGGTGATCGCCCGCTTCATCCGGGCGCACGTGGACGCGCGCCGGCGTGCGCCCGGGGACTTTCTCGTTCTGACCCGGACGCGGAAGGCCCTGCCCATCTACACGCGGGCGCTCGAGGCCCTACGCCTGCCCGTCGAGGTGAGCGGCGGGGCGGCCTTCGCGCAGTCCACCGCCGTGACCGGGCTGGCCGACCTGCTGCGCGCGCTCACCGATCCCGACGACGGGCCCGCGGTGGTGGGCGTCCTGCGCGGGCCACTCTTCGGCTTGAGCGATCCCGAGCTGTTCCGGCATCGGCAGGCGGGGGGCGGCTTCCTCGTGACCGCACCCGACGTGGCCGAGATGGCCGGCCCGGTGGGCGAGGCGCTGCGCGCCCTGCGCCGGATGTACGAGTGGACCCGCAGGTTGCCGGCGCCCGCCGCCGTCGAGCGCATCCTGGAAGCCACCGGCCTGCTGGCCACGACCGCCGCCGGTAGCCCCGGCGGGGCGGAGGCGGGCGATCTGCTCCACGGCGTGGACCGTATCCGTCAGGTCACCGAGGAAGGCGGCACGCTGGCCGACGCGGCGGAGGCGCTGATCGAGGACCTGAGCTCCGCGGAGGTCGAGTCCGTCCCGCTCGAGCCCGGTCGCACCAATGTCGTCCGCGTCATGAACCTGCACAAGGCCAAGGGCCTGGAAGCACCGGTCGTCTTCCTGGCCGACCCCGTCCGGGGCTGGATCGGCGGCATCGACGTGCGCGTCGTTCGGGACGGGCTGAGCGCCCTGGGCTACTTCGAGCTCTCGCGGCCGAAGGGTGACTACGGCCGGACCGTCCTCGGACGACCCGCCGGGTGGCAAGAGCATCAGGACCAGGAGCGGGCCTACCTCGAAGCCGAGCAGCGCCGGCTTCTGTATGTCGCGGCCACGCGGGCGCGTGATCTCCTCGTGGTGAGCCGACCCGCGAATGCGGGCGGGCGCAGCCGGCCGTGGCAGATGCTCGAGCCCTTCCTCGTCAAGGCGCCGGCCCTGGCGGTCCCGCCGGTCGCGGTCCCGCCCGTGCCGACGCTACCCGACCTGAGTGCCGGCGCCCGGCTCGCGGCCGAGACCGCCCGCGAGGCGCAACTGGAGAGCCGACGCGCGCCCTCCTGGATGGTCGAATCCGTGACCGGCACCGCCCACCGCGCCGGCCCCTACGGCCACCCGCTGCAGGAAGGCAAGACGCGCGAGCCCGACACCGGGATGGCCTGGGGCAGCCTGATCCACTTCCTCCTCGAGCACGCCATGCGCGGCCCCCAGCGCGATCGCGCGCACCTCGAGCGCCTGGCCACCTGGTTCGCGTTCGACAAGACGGAGCTGCGCCGCGTGATCCCGGAGGCGCTCGACACGGTGGAGCGCGTGATGGCCGCCGAGTTCTGGCAGGAGGCGCAGGCGGCCGAAGAGCGCGCGGTGGAAGTGCCGTTCGCGGTGCGCGTGGGCGACGCAGGCGCTCCGCCGAAGCTCCTGCACGGCGTGATCGACCTCGCCTTCAAGACCGCCGCCGGCTGGACGCTGATCGACTACAAGACCGACCAGCTAGTCGGCGGCGTCGATCAGCTCGCCGCCCGCTACGCGCCCCAGATCCGCGCCTACGCCGACCACTGGAGCGCCCAGCTCAACACCCCCACCCGCGCCGGCCTCCACTTCATCCGCAACGGCGAGACCCGCTGGCTCTAATCGGGGTCGGGTCTTGAATCAGCGCTTCAACGCTACTTCGTGTCTATCGCACCTGCCCCGCCCGGCTAGTCCTCCCCGGCCGAGAAGGCGGACGCACAGAGGAATCCGAAGGCAAAGACGATCACCACCAGCAGGTACGCCCAGAGGAAGCGCATACGCCGAACATCTTCAGGCAATGACCGCGCGGGAGCAGCAGAAAAAACGCCCGCCGTCGACCACCATCCGTGGTGGTCCCGCTCCATGCGTCCCTACTTCGTGTTCCGGAAGGTCACCACGATCGAATGCGCGAGCGGCTTCCCCTCCGGCCCGCGCCTCTCCACGACCACGTAGTCGCCCCGCCCGATATCGGAAAGGCTGATCGGGGTGTCCTTGAACACGCGGTTCGGATCCTCGGCCTGCTCGTCGCGCTCGGACCGCACGACGCGGGCGTCGGGTGCCAGCTCGACGCGAAGACGCACGGCCGCGCCGGTGGCTCCTCGGTCCTCGAGCACGAGCACCCCGGCGGCCGGATCGACGGACAGCACGACACCGGAAAACCGCGTGCTCACAATCCGTCCCGGTGCGGCCGTCGCGGGCGCCGGCGGGGGCACGGCCGGCACGACCGCCTCGCCGCGTGAAGCCGGCGGCTGCGGAGTGATACGCGGTGGGATCTGCTGCGGCGCGATCAGCGGCGCGGTCGCTCGCGGCGCGGACGGTGACGGAGCAGGCGTCCAGTCTATGGACCGGGCCACGACGATCACCACCCCGACCCCCGCGAGCAGCGCGAGGATCAATCCCCACCACACGCGGCTCCGTCGCTCCGCGCGGGCCACCCGCTGCCGCCAGCTCGACCGGGGCCGCCAGACCACGGCCGGCGCGGGCTCGACCGGCCGCGATGAACCGGCTTCGGACTGGACCACGGTGGCGTACCCGCGCGAGCGGAGGCCTCGGTCCAGGCTGGGTTGCCGCCGCCGCTCGCCCTGGCGCCGTTCCGGTTCTCTGGCGTCGCGCGCGAGCCGACGGGCGGCCCGCCGTTCGTCCAGCTTGATCTCCACGAGGGGCCCGTCGGAAGGTCGGGCGCCCAGCGTGGTCATCAGGTAGCCGACCAGCATGGACTGCTCCCGCGACACGACGTAGAGAACTCGCTCCATCGGATGAATCGGTCCGCCGCGCTGGCCCGCGGCTACCGCTTCGCCGAGCTCAGCGCGACGGGATCCTCCAGCCCCAGTCGGCGCACCGAGATCGCGGCGCGGGGCTGCATGCGCGCATCGTCCGCGTTCAGGTTGCGCGTGTAGCAGCAGAACTCGAGCTGGAGCCCGTTCGGGTCCTTGAAGTAGATGGACTTGGCCCAGTCGTGGTCCACCACCTCGGTGACCTGGACGCCCTTGGCGAGCAGCTCGCGGCGCTTCTCGTCCAGCGCCGCCTCGGAGCCCGCCTCGAACGCGAAGTGATAGAACACGCCCGGCACGCCGAGCCCCCGGTTGATCCCCGCGTCGTACTCCGCGGGAATGCCCGGCACGCCGCTGGCCTCCATGAAGGCGAGAAGCTGATCGTGCCCGGTGTCGAAGAAGATGTGGCGGATCTGTCCGCCTTCCTTGACCTTGAGGATGTCGCAGCGCACGGCCTTGAACCCGAGCACGCGCTCGTAGAAGTCCCGCGTCCGGTCCAGATCCAGGGTCGAGAGGCCGATGTGGGAGAACCCTCTGGGGGCCATATGTGTCCTCCTTGGCGGCAGTATACTCCGCGATCGAGGGAGCGGCGCGCGGCCTATTGCGCGAGCCGACCCGCTTCGCCTATCCTTCACGCGCCCACGCAGCTCCGAAGTGAACCTCCTGCTCGGGAGGCAGCCATGGCCAGACCACCGTTCTCGCCCGCCCACTTCGATCGCCGGCAGTTCCTTCGCACGTCCGCCGCCGCGGCGGGACTGTCGATGCTGCCGGGCACCCTCGGCGCGCAGCCGGCCGGGCCCTGGGCGACGCGTCCGGCGGGCAACCCGGCGGGCGTCACCTTCGTGGTCTGGCAGTACGGCAAGATCTACGAGCAGATCGCCCAGCAGTTCGAGCAGGACTGGTCGGTCAAGGTCAACCAGATCATCGAGCCCAACGTCGAGCCCCAGGTGGCGAAGCTCACCGCCATGTACGCGGCCGGCGATACGGTGGACGTCTCGCAGTCGCCCATGCAGTACCTCGCGAGCTACATCGACCAGGGCATCGCCACGCCCATCGACGGGCTGCCCGGGGTGGACCAGTACGTGAAAGACTTCACCCCGTTCACGAAGGCCATCGCCCAGCGCGACGGCAAGACGTGGGGGCTGCCGTACTTCTCCACGGTGTGGGTCTTCATCTACAACGACGATCTGCTCACCAAGGCCGGGTTCAAGGGCAAGCCGTTCAAGAGCTACCCCGAGCTGCTCGAGCAGTGCCGCAAGGCCAAGAAGGACGGGGTCTCCAAGTATCCGATCCTCTGGGTGGCGGGCGCGGGCTTCGAGCAGCTCCCGGCGACCTGGTTCAGCATGACCCACAACCAGGGCGGCGTGATCTTCGACAAGCAGCTCGCGCCGCAGCTCGGGGCCGGGTCCATCGCGCGCGAGACGCTCAAGTGGTGGCAGAACACGTTCAAGGAGGAGCTGGCGGATCCGAACTCGCTCAACCTCCGCTTCATCCCGGCGGTGAAGGCGTTCAACGCCGGCCAGCACGTCTATCTGGGCACGCTCCACCACTACTACGTGAGCCTCGTGAACGACCCCGCCAACTCCCCGATCGCGGGCAAGGGCCGCATCGTCGGGCACCCCGGTAACGGCAAGACCATCGGGTACACGATGCTCTACATCCTCCCCAGTGCGACCAAGAACCGGGAGTGGGCCTGGAAGCTGCTGCAGTACCTGGGCGGCCGCACCAAGGACGGCCAGTACACGCAGGCCAATCGCCTGGCGACCGACGCCATGCTCGGCAGCGGCTACCAGTCGGTGATGGACAGCGACCTCCTGAAGAAGGGCTGGGCGAAGTGGAACGACGTGCCGACGGTCCTCGACGTCTGGAAGCGCGCGTCCAACTTCTCCGACGTGGTGCCCGCGGTCTCCCAGAAGTGGTACCCGCGCTGGAGCGACGCCATGAACGTGGAGCTGACCGCGTGTCTCCAGGGCAAGATCACGCCCGACCAGGCGTGCGACAACATGGTCGCGGCCATCGCGAAGGCCAAGAGCGCCTGACCGCACGGTGACCCCGGCAACCGCGCTCCGGCGCGGCGAGCTGTCGGCGGGGCGGCTGGCGGCGCTGATGAACGCGCCGTCGATCCTGTGCCTGGCGCTGGTGCTGGCCTACCCGATCGTCTATGCGGGCTACCTCTCCCTGCACGAGGTGAGCCTGCGGCAGCTTCGCACCGGAGAGTTCCCGTTCGCGGGCCTGACCAACTTCGCGCGCCTGGTCCGCGACGATCTCTTCTGGCTTTCGCTCCGACACACGCTCGTCTTCGTCGGCGTCTCGGTTGCCCTCGAGGTGGTGCTCGCGCTCGTCATCGCGCTGATCGTGAACGAGGAGCGCGTGTGGCTCTCGCGCGTGACCCGCGTGCTGATCCTGGTCCCGTGGGCGGTGCCGCCGATCGTGAACGGGCTCCTCTGGTCGTTCATCCTCAACGCCCAGTACGGCTATCTCAACCGCGTGCTATCGGCGCTGGGCCTCATCGACGGCTACGTGAACTGGCTGGGCAACCCCACCTACGCGATGGCGGCGGTGATCGCGGCCTATGTCTGGCGCACCACGCCGTTCAACATCCTGCTCTACCACGCGGCGCTCCAGGGCATCCCGCGCGAGCTGTACGAAGCCGCGGAGGTGGACGGCGCGTCCGGCTGGGCCGCGTTCTGGGGCCTCACCCTGCCCCTGCTGCGGCCGATCATCGCGGTGACGCTGATCCTCCGCACCACCTTCGCCTTCATGGTGTTCGACGAGATCCTCGCCATCACCCAGGGCGGGCCCGGCAACGACACGTGGGTGGCGGCCTGGTACACCTACAAGATGTCGTTCCAGCCGCCGTTCAACATCGGCCTGGGCGCGGCCTCCGCGTGGGGGCTCACCCTGATCATCGGCGCCTTCGCGCTCCTCTACGTGCGCTTCGTCTACCGGCGGGTGGAGTGGTGAGCCGGCGTCTGGCGTGGCCGCGGCGGGTCGCGCTCTGGGTCGCGAACCTCGTGGCGATCGCGTTCCTGATCGCGCCGCTCGTGCCCCTCGTCCTCTCGAGCGTGCAGTCGGAGAAGACCCTCCAGGGCGACACGCGGGCGCTCCTGCCGCGCGAGTACACCGTGGCCAACTTCCGGCTGATCCTGTCGGCGGGCGCCCAGCGTGGGCCGATCTTCGACCAGGTCTCCTACCTGCCCAAGTCGGTCGAGCGATTCCCGGCCGCGTTCCTCAACAGCCTCATCGTCGGCGTCGCGGTCACGCTGATCGCGCTGGCCCTGGCCAGCCTGTCGGCCTACACCGTCGCCCGCCTGAAGGTGCGCTGGACGCAGACGCTGCTCCAGATGAGCGCGATGAGCCGGATGGTGCCGCTGATCGTCCTCATGGTCCCGCTCTACGTGCTGTTCCGGACGTACGGGCTGCTCAACTCGCTGAGCGGCGTGATCCTGGCCGAGGTCGGCTTCCTGATCCCCTACGCCATCATGATCCTGGTGCCGTACTTCGCGTCCTTCCCGAGCGAGCTGGAGGACGCCGCTCGGATCGACGGCTGCACGCGCTTCACCGCGTTCCTCCGGATGATCCTGCCGCTCTCGACGCCGGGCCTGGCCGCCTGCGGGGTCATCCTGTTCATCATCTCGTGGCACGAGCTGCTGATCCCGCTCATCGTGGTCAGCCGGCCGGAGGCCATGACGGTGCCGGTGATCCTGGCCGGCCTCGTCTCCGACTACTTCGTGTTCTTCACTCTGATGATGGCGATCTGCCTGCTCGGCCTCCTGCCCACGCTGGCGCTCGTGCTGCTCCTGCAGAAGTACGTGGTGCGCGGGCTGGTCGCCGGCGCGGTAAAGGGATAGGTGAGGATAGGCATGCGCTTCGGCCTGATCGGCTACGGGCTCTGGGGCCGCCCCCACGCGACCGCGATCCGCAAGGCGCCCGGTGCGGTCCTGGCCGCCATCGCCTGCCGGAGCGAGGCGACGGCGGCCGCCGCGCGACGGGACTTCCCTGACGTACCGGTGCACCTCGACTACCGGGAGCTCCTGGCGCGCCCCGACGTGGACGTGGCCGACATCGTGGTACCCAACCACCTGCACGAGGAGATCGGCGTCGCGGCCCTCGACGCCGGCAAGGACGTGCTGCTCGAGAAGCCGATGGCCGCCACCGCCGCGCAGTGCGACCGCCTCCTCGCGGCCGCCCGCCGCAGCGGGCGCATGCTCAGCATCGGCCACGAGCTCCGGCTCTCCACCCAGTGGGGCGCCGTGAAGGCGATCATCGACGCGGGCGACATCGGCGATCCGATGTACGCGCTCCACACCCTCTTCCGCTTCCCGTACCGCCCGGGCGCCGAGGGCTGGCGTCAGGACCAGTCACGCGTGGGCTCGTGGATCCTCGAAGAGCCCGTGCACGCCTTCGATTCGCTGATGTGGTACCTCGAGCGCCACGGGGACCCGGTGTCGGTTCTGGCCCTCGGCAACGGCCGGCGGCCGGAGGAAGGCATGGAGGACAACTTCACCGCGCTCCTGCGCTTCCGCGGCGGGGCCTACGCCGTCGTCACCGAGACGCTGGCCGCCTTCGAATACCACCACGTGACCGAGGTGGTCGGCCGCGAGGGCGCCATCCGCGCCTGGTGGTCGGGCACGCTAGATCGCACGCGCCGGCCCGCGTTCGAGCTGAGGGTGAAGCGCCGCGGGGGCGAGCCGGAGACCGTAGCCCTGGCCGCGTCCGGCGAGCTCTTCGAGCTGGAGGCGCAGCTCGCGCAGGCCGTCGTGGCGTTCCGCGAGCGGCGGCCGCTGGTGTCGGGCGAGGAGGCGCGCAAGCGGGTGATCGTCTGCGTCGAGGCCGAGCGCTCGCTGCGCGAGGGGCGCGAGATCCCCCTCGCCTTCTGAGGGCCGCTCGGGCCGACCGGCTTCGGGCAATCTTCCGCGACCTCAGGGCACGATGCCGCCCGCATCCCCGGCGCCGGCGCGGCGCCTCTCAATATTTTCCAGCAGTTGCCAGGTGGCATTTCTGTTGCTGAGGCGTGTCGGCAGAATCCAACGCCGTTCACCCGTACTCAGAACAGGAGGCCCCTCATGGCGATCGATCAGGAGAAGCTCAACGCGTTGCTCGGCCGCGCCGTGGTCGACATCGGCGCCAACTTCCATGCCGCGCTCGTGATCACGGGCGACAAGCTCGGGCTCTTCCGCGCGATGCGCGAGCTCGGGCCGACCACCCCGGCGGACCTGGCGAAGCGGACGAACACCCACGAGCGCTACATTCGCGAGTGGCTCTCGACGATGGCCGCCGGCGGCTACGTCACCTACGAGAGCGCCACGTCCGAGTTCTCCCTCTCCGAGGAGCAGGCGGTCGCCCTCCTCGACGCCGACCTGCCCGGGGCGTTCCTGCTCGCGCAGTCCACCGTGAAGTCGGAGCCGCGAATCACCGACGCCTTCCGGACCGGCAAAGGTATGGGCTGGCACGAGCACGATCCGGGGCTGTTCGAGGGCACCGAGCGGTTCTTCCGTCCGGGCTATGCCGTCAACCTCGTCCCGGCGTGGATCCCGGCGCTCGAGGGCGTCCAGGCCAAGCTGGAGAAGGGCGGCCGGGTGGCCGACGTGGGCTGCGGCCACGGCGCCTCGACGATCCTCATGGCGAAGGCATTTCCCAAGTCGCGCTTCGTGGGCTTCGACTACCACCAGGGCTCGATCGAGTTCGCGCGCCAGGTCGCGAAGCGTGAAGGGGTCACCGACCGTGTCACGTTCGAGGTCGCGAGCGCCAGCAACTACCCGGGTGCGGACTACGACCTCGTCGCATTCTTCGACTCGCTGCACGACATGGGCGATCCGGTCGGCATCGGGAGCCACGTCCGGAAGTCCATCGGAGCCAACGGCACGTGGATGCTGGTCGAGCCGTTTGCAAACGACCGCCTCGAGGACAACCTGAATCCGGTCGGTCGTCTGTACTACGGAGCGTCGACGATGCTGTGCACGCCGAACTCGCTGAACCAGGAAGTCGGCACCGCCCTCGGCGCGCAGGCCGGCGAGGCGCGCCTGCGGCAGGTGGCCACGAAGGCCGGCTTCACGCGGTTCCGCCGCGCGGCCGAGACCCCCTTCAACCTGGTGTTCGAAGCGCGCGCCTGAGCGGAAAGACCGGCCGGAGGGGGCCGTCGAGGCCCCTTCCGGTCACGGGGACTGCGCCGGCTCGCGTCCCGGAGGGCGCGCGGACGGACCGGTGAGCGCCGGGCGACACTCGTACACGCGGTCGCCAACCACCTGCAGCAGCGTGTCGTCCGCCCCGAGCCGGCGCAGGAACGCGACGGCCCTGGCGACCCGCCCCTGGCGCACCGCGACAGCCTGATCGCACGCCTCCCTCGACGCATACGTCGTGCGGCCGGGCGTCCAGTCGAGCCGGTCGAGCGTCGTGCTCCGCCAGATGACGTACTCCTGATCGGCCGAGGATGCCGTGTCCGCCAGCGCGATGATCCCCAGCAGGAGCGCCGCGGCCCACCGATCGGTCGTCATGGACCGGTGGTAGCACACTCCCCTGTATCCTTGGAAGGGGACGCAGGGGGAAGGGGACGCAGGGGGAAGGGGACGCAGGGGGAAGGGGACGCGAGAGGTGATCACACGCCGAGAACTCGAGCGATGGCTGCTGCGGGAGGGAGCCGTCAGGGTGAAGCGCGCCGACGGGCACAAACATTTCACCCTGCGCGGCCATCACGTCGTGGTCCTGGGACACGGGCCGCAGACGCTCAGCGCCACGAGCGTGTCGCTCGTGATGAAGCAGCTCGAGCAGGCCGGGTACAGCCGGGAGCGGCTCCGACGGGAGTGGGGCGGCGAGCGAAGCTGACGCGCCCCCTCGGTGCCTCTACTTCCCGGTGAAGAACTCCTTGATGGTCTGGCCGCTGAACTTGGCGCCCTCGACCACCGTGTTGCCGATGCCCTTGGCGGTCTCCGTCACGCCCGTGCCCACATTGCCCTGGCCGATCTGCTTGGCGCCCTGCTGGACCCGCTGCGTCGCCTGGTCCACCTTGGTCTTGTCGGCCGCGCCGACGGTGCCGAATCCGAGAGCCACCGCCACGATCAATCCCGCCGGGACGAATACCCAACGAAGTCTCTGTGTCATGACACACCTCCTGTGGTTCGACTGCCTACATCTCCATGCTACACCTGCCCGCCAGCACGGGCGGCCCACGTCAGGACTTCCGCTTGCGGCGCTCCCGGATCTCTCGCAGGACCGCCGACAGGCCGGTCCGGTCCTTCCGCGGCCCCATCGGCGTCGAGCGCCGGGCCGGGGTCGCGAGCGAGGAGTTGTGATGGCACACGAGGCAATACTCGCCCCGGACCGCGGAGCATTCCTTCAGCTCGTGATCACAGCGCCGCTCGCTCTTGCAGGCAAAGGACATGGGGAGAGAGTCGCGCCCCCTACGGTCGTCCGCGCAGGAAGTGGACGATCAACATGATCACGCCCACGACCAGGAGCACGTGGATCAGGCCGCCGATCATGTGGAGCACGAAGAAGTCGAGGATCCACAGGACGACCAGCACCGCAAAGGCGATCAGGAAATTCGATTTGAACATGCGATCTCCCTTTTCGAGTTAGCGACCATATCAGCTCCCGCTCCAGATGTTGTCCGCGACTTTCCGGCCGTCCCGCTTCGCGGTGTACGCGACCGTCAAGCTGGTCCCGGGGCTGAGCCCGCCCGCAGTCTGCTTGCTCGTCAGAAAGATCTTGGTGCCGTTCTCGAGCACGATGTGATCCTCGTAGCGCTCCCGGAGGATGCCGACGATGACGCCACCCGCCATGGCAATCCCCTATCCAGACCGTGAGAGGGAAGGCAAGACCAGATACCACGGGATCGCAACGCCGGGTGCGTCGAACCAGGAGAGCCCGCGGGAGGCAGACAAACTCTAGCACGGAACGAGGGGCCGCGGTCGCGCCGTCTTGATTCGCGCGGCGCTCGCAAGTAGTCTCGGCGTCATGCGCATACCCTCCGACCGTCTTCGCCGGCTCACCTCCACCATCCTCGCCCGCGGCGGCAGCGAGCCCGCCGAGGCCGACCTGGTGGCCACTCACCTCGTGGACGCCAATCTCGCCGGGCACGACAGCCACGGGGTCGGGCTGATCCCCCACTACGTGCGGCACCTGAAGGAAGGGCTCGTCATCCCCAACACCTCCGCGAAGGTGGTGAAGGACGACGGCGCCTTCCTCATGTTCGACGGTCAGCGGGGGTTCGGGCGCCGGGTGGCCGGCGAGGCGATGGCCGCCGCGATGGCGCGCGCCCGGGAGACGGGCGTGGCGGTGGTGACGCTCGCGAACTCGCACCACGTCGGGCGGGTCGGCGCCTACGGCGAGCTGGCCACCGCGGCCGGGCTCGTCTCGCTCCACTTCGTCAACGTGGTGGATCACGTGGGGCTGGTGGCGCCCTTTCGCGGGAGCGACGCGCGCTTCTCCACCAACCCGGTCTGCATCGGGATGCCCGGCACCGCCACCCAGCCACCCCTCCTGCTCGACATGGCCACCAGCGGCGTGGCGATGGGCAAGGTGGCGGTCGCGAAGCGGGCGGGCAAGAAGCTGCCCGATGGCAACCTGATCGACGCGCAGGGCGCGCCCACCAACGACCCGGAGGTGATGTACCAGGAGCCGCGCGGCTCGCTACTGCCGTTCGGCGCCCACAAGGGATTCGCGCTGGCGGTCCTCACCGAGCTGCTGGCCGGGGCGATGTCGGGCGGCGGGACCATCCAGCCCGACAACCCGCGCCGCGGGGGCGTCGTCAACAACATGTTCAGCGTCCTCGTGGATCCGGCGCGGCTGGCCGGCGTGGACTGGATGCGGCGCGAGGTCGACGGCTTCGTGGGCTACGTGAAGGGCTCGCCGCCCACGGATCCGGCCAGCCCGGTGCTCGTGCCGGGCGATCCCGAGCGGCTCTCGCGCGAGGCGCGGCTGCGCGCGGGCATCCCGCTGGACGCGACCACCTGGGAGGAGCTGGTGACCGCGGGCGGCGTGATGGGCGTGACGCGCGCGCAGGCCGAGGCGATCGCCGCTCCCGTCGCGGACTGAGCCGAGCGCGCGCGCGATGATCCGCGTCCTCACCGGCGTCACCCTGGTGGACGGCACCGGCGCGACTCCGGTGCCGGATGCCGCCGTGGTCATGGACGGCGACCGCATCACCGCCGCCGGGCCCCGCGCGGCGCTGTCCTGGCCCGCGGACGCCGCGATCGTCGACGCGCGTGGCCGCACCGTCATCCCCGGCCTGATCGACGCGCACGACCATCTGGCCTCGCACGGCTACGGCCTGGCCACGCGCTGGGGCCTCGACGAGCCCGCGAGCACCGCGCATCTCCGCACCGCGCGCGTGCTCGCGGAGACGCTCGCGATGGGCTACACCACCGTGCGCGACGGCGGCGGGCTCGACGCGGGCTTCAAGCTCGCCATCGAGCAGGGGCTGATCCCGGGGCCGCGCCTGGTGCTGGCCGTGCAGATCATCTCGCCGACCGGCGGCATCGGCGATCGCGTGAGCCCCTCCGGCCACGACTGCTGCGCCGCCTACGATCCCCTGCTGCCGGAGAGCGTGGCCAACGGGCCCGATGCGGTGCGCGACGTGGTCCGCACCATGGTCCGCGCCGGCGCCGACGTGATCAAGACCGCGACCACCGGCGGGGCCAGCTCGCGGGCCGGGCACGGCCCGCTCGACGCGGCCTTCACCCTCGGCGAGATGGAGGCGCTCGTGGCGGAGTCGCACGCCCTCGGGCGGCGCGTGATGTGCCACGCCCTCGGCGGCCCCGGGCTGCGCACCGCGCTCGAGGCCGGCGTCGACACGATCGAGCACGGCTGCTATCTGGACGAGGATCCCACGCTGCTCGAGCAGATGGCCGTGCAGGGCACCTTCTTCGTGCCCACGCTCACGGTGTACGTCTACCACCGCGAGAGCCCGTCGCCGCACGTGCGGGAGCGCGCCCTCGCGCTCTACCCGCACCACGTGGCCAGCGTGCGCCGGGCGCTCGAGCTGGGCGTGCCGATCGCGGCGGGCACCGACGCGGGCGGGCACGGGCATCCGAAGAACGCGCTCGAGCTCAAGTACCTGGTCGAGGCGGGCCTGTCGCCGATGCAGGCGCTGCGCGCGGCCACGCAGTGGGCGGCCCGGTGCCTGGGGCTCGAGCGCGAGGTCGGCACGATCGAGAAGGGACGCCTGGCCGACCTGGTGGTGGTCGACGGCAACCCGCTCGACGACATCAGCGTGCTGCTGGATCCCGGCGCGCGTCGAGCTGGTCTACAAGGGCGGGGCGGTCTGCGCGGACCGGCGACGGCTATGAGGAGTGCGGTGACCCCGGACGCGCTTCCCTCGGCCCCAGCGGCGTGGATCGGCGCGCGGGCGCCGGCAGCGTCGAGGTGTGATGGCAGCCGAGGCAGTACTCCCCCGTCACGGTGGAGCAGTCGCTCAGGGGATGCTCGCAGCGTCCGTCGCTCTTGCAGGCGAAGCTCATGGCGAGGAGCGCCATTCAGCGTCCCCGGCGGCGACGCCTCCGCGCGACCGTTCGGCCGGTGTGGCTCGTGGTGCCCTTTCTCAGGCCCTCCACGAAACGCACCCGGCAATCGTCACCGCAGAACCGCTGCACATCCGCGATCAGGTCCTTCTGACACGTTTCGCACTTGTGCGTGAGCATCCTCCCACTCTAGGGCTCGCGCGGCCAACTCCGTATTGGACCTTGGTCCAATACGTCTCAACGGAAGCCGAGATACCCCAGAACGAACAGCACAACCACCACGACGCCGATGATGTAGAACACGTTGCTCATGGGAACCCTCCTCTTAGGTACGAGCACATTGTGCGCGGTTGCCCCTTGAACGCTATTGGACCTTGGTCGCCCCGATTCCCCGGCGGTACGTGCGACACTAGCCGCCGATGAGCACGCCGGACGAGATCTGGATCGCCAACCGGGCGACGTACTGGCCCGTGGCGCCGATCGACCTCGTGGTCGGCGCGCCCCTGGTGGTCCGCGCCCTGCTCGGGGTCACGCCGCTCGGGCGCGTGGTGCAGGGCGCGGTGCTCGGCGCGTACCTCGCCAACGCGGTCCGGGACTGGCACAACCGCCGCGGGATCCGGAAGATCGACTTCCGCCGGGAGTTCGGCGCGGACCTGCACCACCTGGTGCCGATGCCCCGCGAAGTCCGTGAGGCCGAGGTCCGAATCCTGGCCGAGCGCCTGAACGACGAGTTCATTCCTCAGCGCCGCCCCCGCCGGGAGCTGGCGGTCGAGGTCGACCGGCACCTCACGCGCTACATCGCGAGCATCACCGGGCAGCGCGTCCGAACGAGCGCCGAGGTGCGCGGCTTCGCCCTCTCGAAGCTCGCGTTCCCGTTCGCGCTCGGGGCCTGCGACGCGCTGTCGGGTGACGTCGCGATCTTCAAGGACACGGGGCCGCTCGAGCCGCACGTCCTCGCGCACGAGTTCAGCCACCGCAAGGGCTACTGGAAGGAGCTGCACGCGCAGGTTCTCGCCTATCTCGCGCTGGTCACCTCCGGGGAGCCCGCCCTCAGGCAGGCCGCGCGGCTCGAGCGCTTCTATCGTCACCTGTGCGTGCTGGCGGGGAAGCAACACGGGGAGTTCGAACGACTCGCCGCGGCTGCGGCGCTTCGTCCCGAGCTGGGGACGAGTGCTCGCCGAGCTGCGGACCACCCTCGACCGCGGTCGGGCGGACGGTCGAAGCCGGGATGCGGCAGGTCTACGACACGCGCATGCGGATGACCGGGCAGGCCGGCGTCTCCGACTACGATGCTCGGCTTCACGAACTTCCTCTACACGTTCGAGACCAGCCCGACCGCGAGGCAAACGCCCCCGGCCGCCTAGCCGCCGGGGCGTCGCTCGCGGTCGTGGGCGCGATGTGCCACAATCCGGCCACGCACGCCCGGAGAACCAGGTGACAGACACGGACGACACCCGCTCGCCCTCGATCAAGCGCCGGCTCGCCGCCATCCTGGCCGCCGACATCGCCGGCTACAGCCGGCTCATGGGCGAGGACGAGGCCGCGACGGTCCGCGACCTCAAGGGGCACCAGGCGGTGATCCTCCCGCTGGTGGGCCGCTACGGCGGCCGCATCATCGACACCGCGGGCGACGGCATCCTGGCCGAGTTCCCCAGCGTGATCAACGCCACCGAGTGCGCGGTCGAGATGCAGACCATCATGGCGACGCGCAACGAGGCGGTGCCGGAGTCGCGCCGCATGCGGTTCCGCATCGGCATCAACCTGGGCGACGTCATCCACGACGAGACCCGGATCTACGGCGACGGCATCAACGTCGCGTCGCGGCTCGAGGGCATCGCGGAGCCCGGCGGCATCTGCATCTCCCGCCAGGTGTTCGACCAGGTGAGCCGCGCGCTCAAGGCGGATTTCCAGGCGCTCGGCCCGCGCACCTTCAAGAACATCGCGCGGCCGGTGGACGTCTTCGCGATCGCCCCCGCGGACCGCGGCGCCGGGCCCGGCGTGACCGGCGCCAATGCCGTCGACCTCCGGCAGGAGATCCGCTTCTGCACCGCGCCCGACGGCGTCCAGCTCGCCTACTCGATGATCGGCCAGGGTCCCCCGCTGATGAAGACGGGCAACTGGATGACCCATCTCGAGTTCGACCTCGAGAGCCCGATCTGGCGGCCCCTCTATCGGGAGCTGGCGGCGGACCACACCCTCATCCGCTACGACGCCCGCGGCAACGGGCTGTCGGACCGCACCGTCGACGAGATCTCCTTCGACGCCTTCGTGAGCGACCTGGAGGCGGTGGTGGACGCGGCGGGGATCGACCGGTTCGCGCTGCTCGGGATCTCCCAGGGCTGCGCGGTCTCGATCGCGTACGCGGTCCGCCATCCCGAGCGGGTGTCGCACCTCGATCCTCTACGGCGGCTACGCGCTGGGCCGGAACAAGCGCGCCCGCAGCGCGGCCGAGAAGGAAGAGGACGACGCCATGCTGACGCTGATGCGCGTGGGCTGGGGCAAGGAGAATCCGGCCTTCCGTCAGGTGTTCACCTCGCAGTTCATCCCCGGCGCGACCAAGGAGCAGGCCGACTGGTTCAACGAGCTGCAGCGCATCACGGTCTCGGGGGACACCGCCGCCCGGATCGTCACGGCCACCGGCGAGACCGATGTGACCGCGCTGCTTCCGCGGGTGAGCGTGCCGACGCTCGTGCTGCACGCGCGCGACGACGCCCGCGTCCCGTTCGAAGCCGGGCGCCGCATGGCGGCCGGCATCCCGGGCGCCCGGTTCGTGGCGCTGCCGGGGCGCAACCACGTGTTCCTCGAGTCCGAGCCGGCCTTCGGCCAGTTCCTCGAGCACACCCGGGCGTTCCTGGCCGGCTAGGCCCGTCCTCGCCGGCTCTCACCCGCCCAGATAGTACTTCTTCACCAGCTCGTTCTCCCGCAGCTCCCGCGTGTCGCGGCCCTCGAACTCGATCTTGCCGTGCACGATGATGTAGCCGCGGTCGGCGATCTTGGTGGCCTGGTTGAAGTTCTGCTCGGCCATGAGCACGGTGAGCTGGCGCCGCTCCTTCAGCTCCCGGATCTTCCCGATGACCCGGCTCACCAGGATGGGGGCCAGCCCCACCGAGGGCTCGTCCACCAGGAGGATCCGCGGGGAGGACATCAGCGCGCGGGCCACCGCCAGCATCTGCTGCTCGCCGCCCGACATGCTGCCCGCGAGCTGGCGCCGGCGGCCGGCCAGCACCGGGAACGCCTCGAAGGCGAAGGCGAGGTTGGCCGCGATGTCGCCGCGGGCCCCCGCGCGGTAGGCCCCGAGCAGGAGATTCTCCTCGACGCTCAGCTTCGGGAAGAGGCGCCGGCCCTCGGGCACCAGCGCGATCCCCAGGCCCACGATCTCCTCGGTGGATTTGCCGGGTGAGATCGACGCGGGTGCCGTCGGTCTCCAGGAAGATCTCGCCCGCCTCGGGCCGCACCATGCCCATGATGCACTTGATGAGCGTGCTCTTGCCGTTGCCGTTGGTGCCGAGCAGGGCGACGGTCTCGCCGTCCCGCACCTCGATCGAGACCCCGTGCAGCACCCGCACCGCGCCGTAGCCGGCATCCACGTTCCGGACCACGAGCTTACTCGCCAAGGTAGGCCTTCTCGACCGCCGGGTCCCGGACGATCTCGTCGGGCGTGCCCTCGGCGATCCGCTCGCCCGCGTCGAGCACGACGATGCGCTCGGAGAAGCGCATCACCGCCCGCATGATGTGCTCGATCATGATGATCGTGATGCCCTGCGCGCTCAGGCGGAAGAGGATGGCCAGGATGTCGTCCACCTCCGCGCTCGACAGCCCGGCCATCGCCTCGTCGGAGATGAGCAGCTTGGGCCGCGCCGCCATCGCCCGGGCCAGCTCGAGCTTGCGCATCTCGATCTGGGTGAGCCCGGCGGGCCGCAGGTGCGCCTTCGACTCGAGCCCGATCTCTCGCAAGATCTCCGCCGCGTCGGCGTCGGCCTCGCGGGAGCGGCGGTGCGCCGCGTACTCGAGCGGGATGTCGAGGTTCTCCTGGACGGTCATGCTGCTGAACGGCTTCGGGATCTGAAAGCTCCGCACGATGCCGAGCCGGGTCCGCCGGTGGGCGGGCAGGGTCGTGATCTCCCGGCCCTCGAAGAGGATCCGGCCGCCGTCCGCGGGGAGCGAGCCGGACACGCAGTTGATGAGGGTGGTCTTGCCCGACCCGTTGGGCCCGATCAGCCCGAACCGCTCGCCCGGCTTCACGTGCAGGCTCAGCCGGTTCAGGGCGAGGAAGCCGCCGAAGCGCTTGGAGAGCCCGTCGATCTCCAGGATGGCGTTCATCGCTCAGCGGCCGCGCAGGCGCCGGACCAGCCCGAGGATGCCCTCGGGGGCGAGGACCACGAAGGCGACCAGCACCACGCCCACGATGAACAGGTTCATCTCCGAGGAGATGGTCACGGTGGCGAGCTGCTGGGCGCTGCCGAGCAGCACCGCCCCGATGATCGGCCCCGCCCAGCTCGTGGTCCCCCCGATCATCGGCATCGCGAGCGCGTTCACCGCGTAGTCGAGGCTGAAGGCGGAGTTGGGATCCACGAAGGTCACGTAGTACGGAAACGGGGCGCCCGCGACCCCCAGCAGGAAGCCGCTGATCGTGGTGGCGAAGAGCTTCAGCCGCAGGGTCGGCACCCCCATGCACTCGGCCGCCTCCTCGTTGTCCCGCAGCGCGGCGAGCCCGCGACCGATCCAGGAGCGCTCGATGAAGCGGGCGGTGATCACCGCGACGACCGCGAGGAAGACCATGACCGTGAAGAGGAACGTCACGTAGTTGCCGAAGGGCGGGCCGCTCGGGCGGATGACGCTGAGGCCGCGGGAGCCGCCCACGAACTCCCAGTTGATGATCACGGTCTGGAGCACGATGGACAGGGCCAGCGTCGCGATCGAGAAGAAGACGCCGCGCAGGCGCAGGGTGAGATAGCCGATGCCGAGGCCGAGCAGCGCCGAGACCAGGCCGCCGGCCAGGATCAGGACCGGCAGCGGCGCCCGCACCGACTGGATCAGGAACACCGCGGTGTACGCCCCGAGCGCGAAGAAGGCGGGGGTGCCGAAGTTCACGTAGCCCGCGTACCCGCCCAGGATGTTCCACGCGGTGGCGATCACGATGTACTGGAGGATCACGTAGGCCGCGAAGTAGAAATACGGATTGACGCGCAGGGAGGCCACCAGGATCCCGGCCCCCACCAGCGCCAGGCCCACCAGCAGGACCGTGCTCGTCCGTCGCATCTAGCGCCCGAAGAGCCCGGCCGGGCGCACCGCGAGCGCGACCAGCAGGATGCCGAATGACACCGCGAGCGACCAGGAGGGGCCGAAGAAGGTGCCCATCAGGCTCTCGACCACGCCCAGGATGATGGCGGCCACGAGGGTCCCGCCGATGCTGCCCATGCCGCCCAGGACCGTGATCGCGAACATGCGGCCGATGTAGTCGCGGTCCGACGACGGCACCACCGGCGCGATCGTGATCAGCAGCGCCCCGGCCAGGCCGGCCGCCGCGATCCCGACCCCGAAGGCGATGGTCTTGATCTGGACCGGATTGGCGCCCATCAGGCGCAGGGCGCCCGCGTCCTGCGACACCGCCATGATCGCCCGGCCGTAGAAGCTCCGGCCCAGGAAGAGGTAGAGGGCCAGGGTCATCGCGAGCCCGACGAGGCAGGGCACCAGGAGGCGGTACGCGATCCCGACGCCGCCCAGATCGAGCGACTTGCCGATGTAGTCCGCCTGCACCAGCCGGTAGTCGACGCCGTACTTGAGGCTGAGGCTCACCTCGATGATGAAGAGGAGGCCGAAGAAGAAGACGAGGCCCCGCAGCGACTCCTCCCCGCGTCGCTCGAAGCTCTCGTAGTAGACGCGATACACCACGACGCCCAGGCCGTAGAACACGGGCGTGAAGAGCACCCCGGCGAGGATGGGGTCGAGCCCGAACGCGGTGTTCATCACGTAGGCCGCGTAGGAGCCCAGGATCAGGAACGCGGGCTGCGCGATGTTGGCGATGTCGAGCAGGCCGAAGATGAGCGAGATGCCGAGGCTCACCGCGGCATAGAAGCCCCCGAGCAGGAGTCCGGCGACCAGCGCGTTCGCCAGCAGGTCCCAGGAGAACAGGGAGCGCTCGCCGCTAGTTCTTCGCCGCCGAGTACGGATAGATGATGTTGCCGGACTTGAACTCGTCGGGATAGAGCACGACCTTCTTGCCCGGCCCGCGGAACTGGTCGATCCCCGTCCCCTGGATCTTCTGGAACTGGACCATCAGGGTGCGGCCCTTGGCCCACTCGCCGTTCTTCCCGAACTTCACCTTGCCCACGATGGTGTTGAACTCGGTGGCGCGGATGTAGTCGGCCAGCTTCTGCTGGTCGAGGCCCTTGGTGGCCTCGATGGCCTGGGCCAGCACCTGCCCGGTCGCGTACGAGTAGGGCGGCAGGTAGTAGCCGAGCGGATCGACTCCCGCCTTCTCGGCGCGCGCCTGGTACTCCTTCAGGAACTCCTTGACGCCGGCGATCGCGAGGAACGTCGGCTCGGGCGCCCAGAAGTCGTAGTTCACGATGCCGTTCAGCATGGGGCCCATGCTGGTCATGATGGTGGTGAACATCAGTCCCACCATGCCCCCGCCCATGATCTTGGGTGAGAGCCCCACCTCGTGCGCCGCCCGCAGCATGCCCACCGAGTCCGGCGGGTAGGAGGCGATGAACACGATGTCGGGATTGGTGGCCTTGATCGCCCGCACGATCGGGGTGTAGTCGGTGGTGCTCGGCGGATAGGTGCGGTCGTAGACCGTCTTGAAGCCGAACTTCTTGATCAGCTCGCGCGCGCCGACGAGCGCGTTCTGCGGGTACTCGGCGTCGGCGCCCACGATCGCCACCGTCTGCGGCTTCGGATTCTGCCGGGCGGCCAGCTCGAAGAAGCCGAGCGCGGTGCTCGTCTCCGGCTCGGGCCCGTTCGGCGAGATCTGGAAGTAGTTCGGGTACTTGTACTTCTCGTTGTTGGCGAGCCCGAAGATCCCCATGATCAGGAGCTTGCGCTCCATCGCGATCGGCATGAGCGGCGCGATGAGATTGGTGCCGTAGCCCGAGGTCACGAGGTCCACCTTGTCCACATCGAGCAGCTTCGAGTAGATGCCCGGCACGGTGGCCGGGTTGGTCTGGTCGTCGTAGAAGACCAGCTCCACCGGCCGGCCGAGCAGGCCGCCCTTCTTGTTGACGTCGTCCTTCCAGATCTGCAGCGCGAGCAAGGCCGGCTTGCCGTTGGCGGAGAGCCCGCCGGTGAGGGCCATGCCGAAGCCGATCTTGATCGGGTCGGCCGCCCGCGCGACGAAGGCCCCGGCCCCCGCGAGCACGATGACTCCGGTGACGGCTCCGATCAGGATCCAGGCCAGGATCGACTGTCTCCAGGGCTGCTTCATCGCATCCTCTCTCTCTGCGCGTCTCCCGCGGGAGCGCGCCGGTCGGTCGGCGGGCCCAAGACTGCGCCCGACGCCTCGGGATTGTCAAGACGGCAGGCGGTCCCGGTCATTCTCTTGACACCCGACGCGGGCCGAGTAGACTCGGCAGCGTTCGCGGCGCGTCCCGGCACTCTCGGAAGGCCAACGAAGGCACCACGGAAGGAGCGGCACCGATGCCCCAGCCACCCGCCCTCGGATCTCGCGTCTCCCGTCGTCGTTTCCTCGCCGGCACCGCCGCCGCCGTCGGCGCCGCCACGTTCGGGCGCGCCCCCGCGGTCATCGGCCAGCAGGTGCGCGAGCTCACGGTCTGGCACACCGAGGTCGAGCCCCAGACCGTCAAGACCATCCAGGACACGTCGCATCGCCGAGTTCGAGCGGAAGTTCCCCGGCTTCAAGGTGCGCCAGCAGGCGCTCGGCTGGGGCGATCTCAACACCAAGCTCCTCGCCTCGCTGTCCGCGGGCAGCCCGCCCGACCTCACGCACCTCAATCCGTTCATGACCGCGTCGCTCTACACCAAGAACCTGCTGCGCCCGATGGACGAGCTGATCCGCTCGATCGGCGAGAACGACATCCACGAGGCGACGCGGAAGCTCCAGTACTTCGACGGCAAGTACTACGGGGTCACCCACGCGATGGGCGCCACCTACTTCTGCGAGCGCCGCGACCTGCGGGAGAAGAAGGGCTTCAAGACGCCGGTCACCTACGACGACATGCTCAAGCTGGCCGCCGCGCTGACCGAGGACGGCCGCTACGCGTTCCAGATGGCGGGCGAGAAGCTCTACATGGGCTTCGTGCATCCGGCGGAGTGGATGGCCGGCAACGGCGGCGGATGGGTGGACGCCAAGACGTGGCGGCCCCAGCTCAACAGCAAGTCGATGCTGGAGACGCTCGACTATCTGCAGAAGCTGAACAAGTTCCAGTCGCAGGGCTGGTCCGGCCAGAAGTACCTCGACACCCAGGCCGCCCTGGCCACCGGCAAGATCGCGATGAGCTACCTCTCGGGCGCGCGCGCGATCGGCTACATCGAGAAGTACGCGCCGGAGGGCATGCGGGACCCCGAGCACTTCATGCCGATGCTCCGGCCGCACGGGCCCTCCGGCAAGGTCGGCATCTCCGCGCTCGACGGCGAGAACTGGGCCGTGTTCAGCCAGTCCAAGTACCCGAACGAGGCCTTCGAGTTCCTGCGGCTCTTCTACAAGAAGGAGCACTACCTGCAGTACTGCCACTCGGTGCCGATCCACCTGACGCCGATCTTCACGTCGATGCTGAACGACCCGGCCTACCTGGCCAACGAGCGCATCAAGAAGTGGAAGGCGTGGCACGACGTGCTGATGACCGGGCTGCGCGGCAACCGCTTCCTGCCGCTGGGCTTCACCAAGCCCGAGGACAACCTCCTGCCGTTCCTGGCCGAGCTCGACGGCTCGAGCATCGTGGCCGACATGATCGTGGAGGTCATGGTGGGCGGCAAGAACCCGAAGGCGGAGGCCGATCGGGCGCAGAAGCGCGCCGAGGAGCTCCTCACCCAGCTCGGTCACAAGCGCTGGTCGTAGGCCCGGATCGCGGGCGGGGCGAGTGAGGAAGAGCGCGCTCGTCGGCTGGCTCCTCCTCGCCCCGTCGCTCGTCCTGCTGGGCGGGCTCGTCGTCTTCCCGGTCCTCTACAACGTCTGGCTCAGCCTCTTCGACAAGCACGCCTTCATGCCGGTGCAGGCCTTCGTCGGCCTGCGGCACTACCGCTACTTCGCGAGTGATCCGGAGTTCTGGACCAGCTTCTACTACGGCAGCGTCTACGCAGGCGTGACCATGGTGCTGCAGCTCGGCGTCGGCGTGCCCGCCGCCCTGCTCCTGAACGAGGGCTTCCGCGGGCGCAACCTCCTGCGCGGCGTCGTGCTCTTCCCCTACATGATCCCCACCATCGTGGCGGTGATCCTGTGGAAGTGGCTGCTCAACGATTCCTACGGCCTCGTCAACCACCTCCTCATGAGCGCGGGCCTGGTGCGGGCGCCGGTGGCCTGGCTGGGGCCCGACTACATCATGGCCTCGCTCATCGTCACCAGCGTCTGGCAGTTCTTCCCCTTCGTGGTGGTGACCTACCTGGCGCGGCTGCAGACGATCCCGCCCGAGCTCTACGAGGCGGCCACCGTGGACGGCGCCTCCGCGTGGCGCCGGTTCGTGCACGTCACCCTGCCCCAGACCGCGAGCGTGCTCTTCGTGATCGTGCTGCTGCGCAGCATCTGGATGTTCACCAAGTTCGACACGGTGTGGCTGATGGCGGGCGACAGCGGGGTGAGCCGCTACATCCGCACCCTGCCGGTCTACGCCTACGCGCGCAGCTTCACCTATCTCCAGGCCGGGATGGGCGCGGCGCTCGCGGTGATCATGTTCGCGATGCTGGTGGCCGCGACCGCGGTGTACTTCCGGATGTTCCGCCGCGACGAGGTCTTCTCGTGAGGCGCGCGATCGGCCTCTACGGGGCCGGCACGGTGCTGCTGATCGGGGCCGCCTTCCCGTTCCTCTGGATGCTCTCGACCGCGCTCAAGCCGTCGGGCGAGATCTTCGCCACCCCGCGCCTGGTGCCGCTCCATCCCACCCTGGAGAACTTCTGGCGCCTCTTCGCCGATACGAGCTTCCTGGCGTTCTTTCGCAACAGCGTGATGGTGGCTGGCGCCACCGTGCTCCTGACGCTGACCGTGTCCGCCCTCGGCGCCTACGGCCTCACCCGCTATCGCTTTCGCGGGCGCGAGAGCGTGGCCGGCCTGATCCTCCTGACCTACATGTTCGCGCCGATCATGATCATCATCCCCTTCTACGTCCTGGTCCGGCAGCTCGGGATCGTGAACACGCGGCTGGCGCTCGTGCTCTCCTACACCACGTTCTGCCTGCCCTTCTGCCTGTGGGTGCTCCGCGCGTTCTTCCAGTCGATCCCCCTCGAGCTGGAAGAGGCCGCGCTGGTGGACGGCGCGGGCCGGGGCCGGACCGTGTGGTACGTGGTGCTCCCGCTGGCCCTGCCCGGGTTGATCGCGGCGGCGATCTTCACCTTCATCCTGGCCTGGAACGATTTCCTCTTCGCGCTGGTGCTGATCACCTCCGAGGAGCTGAAGACGCTGCCGGTGGGCGTCAACGACCTCTTCAACGCGACGATCGTGGACTGGGGGATGATCATGGCGGCGGGCGTGATGATCACGGTGCCCACCGTCGGCTTCTTCGTCGCGGTGCAGCGCTACCTCGTGCAGGGCTGGGGAGCGGGCGGCGTGAAGGGCTGAGCGCGCTCAGCGCGGGCGGCCGGGAGGCTTCCGCGCGAACGGCGACGGCTCGTCCCGCAGGATCTCGCGCACCCGCTCCCGGAGCACGTCCGGCGTGAAGGGCTTGGCCAGGAACGGATGCCCCGAGGCGGCGATCTCGGCCACCTTGTACGCCGACATGAGGAGCACCTTCGCGGAGGGCACCACCGCCAGCAGGCGCTGCGCCAGCTCGGTGCCCCGCATCAGCGGCATCACCACGTCGGTGAGCAGCAGGTCCACGTGCTGCTGGCCGGCCAGGCGCAGCGCCTGGTTGGGATCCTCGGCGTCCAGCACGAGGTAGCCGTCGGCGGTCAGCATCTGGCGCACCACCGCGCGGATGTCGTCCTCGTCGTCCACCACGAGAATCGTCTGGCGCCGCGGCGGCATCGGCATCCCGTCACCGGGCCCGCAGCCGGTACCACGGGTGCGGCTGCCCGGGCACCTTCGCGCGCAGCGTGTAGACGGAGGTGCGCGCGGTGAAGAAGAGCGTGCGCAGGTCGGGGCCGCCGAAGGCCAGGTTGGCCGGCACCTCGGGCGTGCGGATGATGCCGAGTCGCGTGCCGTCGGGGGCGAAGACCCAGGTGCCGCCCGGGCCCGTGCAGTAGACGCGGCCCTCGACGTCCACCTTCATGCCGTCGGGCACGCCGTCGGTCTCGTCGGACGACATGTCGGCGAAGATGCGCCGGCGCAGCATCCGGCCGTCGCCGTCCAGCTCGAGCACGTGGATGTACTGCGCCCAGCGGGTGTTGGCCACGTAGAGCAGCCGCTCGTCGGGCGAGAAGGCGAGCCCGTTCGGGTACTCGAAATCCGCCACGAGGCTCACCGCCCCGTCGGGGCCGACCCGGTAGACACCGGCGTGCGGCACTTCTCGCTCCGCCAGCGGCACGCGCAGGCCCGGGTCCGTGAAGTAGATGCTCCCGTCGGACTTGCAGACCACGTCGTTGGGCCGGTTCAGGCGCTTGCCCTCGAAGCGATCCATGAGCACCTCGAACCGGCCGTCGGCGCCCTGCCGCACGACGCGCCGGTTGTCCCCCTCGCAGAGGATCAACCGCCCCTGCAGGTCGAACGTGGTGCCGTTGCCGCCGCCGGTCTTCTCGCGCACCACCTCGTGCGGGCGCCCGGGGGTGATCCGGTAGAGCATGCTCGCGCGCACGTCCACGAAGTAGTAGAACCCGTCGGGGTGCCAGAGCGGCCCCTCGGTGAAGACGAAGCCCGTCGCCAGGCGCTCGGCCTGGGTCGTCTCGAGGATCGTGGACAGCGCGTCAGCCATGGCAGGCTCCTTTGGTGGTAGATTCGCACATGACCGCTGCGAATGTCTCGATGCAAGACCTGACCCCAGGAGGAGGTGGCCCATGAAGACAATAGTCGCGCTGCCGGGTGAAGGGATCGGTCCCGAAGTCGTGGACGCCACGTGCGAGCTGCTGATGGGCACGGGCCTGCCGCTCAAGATCCTCACGCCGCCCCAGGGCTCGCCCCTGCCCGAGGAGACCAAGCGCGCGGCCCGCGAGGCCGACGGCGTGCTCTTCGGCGCGGCGGGGCCGTCCACCTCGCTCGTGGTCTCCTGGCTCCGCTGGGAGATGTCCGCGTGGGCCGGCGTGCGGCCGATCCGCTTCTTCCCGGGGATGCGCTCGCCGCTGGCCGATCCCGACGGCATCGACTACGTGCTGCTGCGCGAGAACAGCGAGGGCCTCTACCCGGGCCGCGAGGGCGACCTGGCCGAGATCGTGCGGCTCCTGCCGGACCTCGCGGACCGGACCGGAAAGCGCTTGAAGGACTTCGGCACCGAGGGGCGCTTCGCGGTGAAGGTGGTCACCCCGCGCGGCGCCGACCGCATCGCCCGCTTCGCCTGCGACCTGGCGCGGCGACGGCAGAAGCGCGGCAAGCCGGGCAAGATCACGCTGGTGACCAAGTCGAACGTGCTGCCGCGCACCGACGGGCTCTACGACGAGATCGTCGCGAACGTGGTGCGCGCGGCGGGGCTGCCCTTCGAGCACTTCCACGTGGACGACGCCGCGCGGCGCCTCGTGCGCTTCCCGAAGGCAATGGACGTGGTGCTGTGCATGAACCTCTACGGCGACATCCTCTCCGACCTGGGCGCGGAGACGGCGGGCGGCCTCGGGCTGGCCCCGTCCGGCAACTTCGGCGACGGCTGGGCCTACTTCGAATCCGTCCACGGCTCGGCCCCCGACATCGCGGGCAAGGGCATCGCGAATCCCACCGCGACGATCCTGTCGGCGGCGCTGATGCTGGAGCACATGGGGATGATCGCGGAGGCGCAGCGCCTGGAGGCCGCGGTGGGGCGCATCTACCGCGACGGGAAGGTGCTCACTCCGGACCAGGGCGGCACGGCCAGAACGCGCGAGCTCGCCCAGGCGGTCCTGGCCGCGTATAGATGACGAAGGAGTCCGACATGACGACTGAATCCCGTCCGCCGGTCGCGCCGGGTGAGCCCGCGCCCGACTTCAGCCTCCCGGCCGTGGACCGGCCGGAAACCGTCTCACTGGCCGAGTACCGGGGCCGCAGCCCCGTCTTCCTCGCCCTGTTCGTCGGGCTCTGGTGCCCGTTCTGCCGGCGATCGATCGCGCAGATGGGCAAGGTCGAGAGCAAGCTCAAGGCGCTCGGCGTGGAGACCCTGGGGATCGTGGCCACCGCCCCCGAGAACGCCCGGCTCTACTTCAAGTACCGGCCGGCCCGCATGCGCCTGGCCTCCGATCCGGAGATGTCCACCCACCGCGCGTACCGTCTGCCGAGGCCGACGCCGACCCCGGAGTTCCTGAAGGACCTGGAGACGGTACGGATCAATCCCCATGGCGAGTTCCCGGCGCCGCTGCCCATCACGGAGGCCGCGATGGCCACGGCGAAGCAGGACGGTTACACCGAGACCGACACCGACAAGGGCGACCTGACTCGCCAGTGGCCCCAGCTCAAGGGCCAGTTCATGATCGATCGCGACGGCATCGTCCGCTGGGCCAATATCGAGTGCGGCGCCGAGGGCCTCGCGGGCGTCGGCAAGTTCCCCTCGGAGGAGGAGATCCTCACCGCCGCCCGCGCCCTGCCGCGTTAACGGGTCTGGGCGTCGTGCTTCTGCTTGTAGATGCGCTTGCTCTGCACGTCCTGCGCGTGCTCGAGCCGGGCCTTCTCCCTGGCCGTGACCTTGCCGTCGGCCTGGGCCTTCGTCTCGAGCTTCTCGACGTGCCGCTGGCCCCGCTCGAGCTTCCGGGTCTCGCGGGGAGTCAGGGCGCCGGACTTGACGCCCTGGTCGATCCGCTGCTCCTGGCGCTCCTGCCGGCGATCCACGCGCGTCTCCTGCGCGAAGGCGGGCGTGGCGACCGCGAGCGTGACGATCCCGATCATGGCAATTTTCGCAACGTGCATGGGACTGTTCCTCCTCGTGACGGGGTGGGGCCGGGACCGGCCCTGGCAGCTATTGTCCGTCAGACGGAATTAAGTCCCGGGGCGTTTACGCGGTAGCCGCTCAGGCCGTGCGGGTCTTGAAATACGCGCTCTTGCGCGCGATCTTGTCGCCCGCGAAGGTGAAGAGATCGCAGCCGTCCACCTCGACGGTCTTGCCCTCCGCGGTGGTCCCGGTGAAGCGCCACTCCGAGACGCCGCGGTCGCCCGCGACGAAGTGGCGCGCCTCCCCGAACCGCGCGTCCGGGAACACCTCGAACACCCGCGCGAACGCCTGGCGCACGCGCCTCCCGCCCGGCGTGGCGCGCGCCGCAGGCCTCGGGGCCCGCGGTGGATTCGAAGACACAGTCCTCGGCCATGAAGGTCATCAGCAGGTCCACGTCGTGACGGTTCCAGCCTCGCTCGAAGAACGCGTGCAGATCGTCTGGTGGTCATCATGGGCGCGAGCATCGGGCCGGCCGCGTCTCGGCGTCAATTCCCCATACATCTGGTCGCGCGCGCGCGACGTACCATGTATGGTGTTCGCGATGCCCTCCGCCCCCGTACATCTATATGATCACCCCGTGCGGCCCCACATCTTGCGTCCCCTCCGGAGGATTTCATGACGATCCGCATCGCCGCCATCGAGGTCGGGCACTGGCACGCCGTGCACGACGCCGCGTATCTCCGCCATCTCTCCGCGATGCCCGACGTGGCCCTGGTCGGCGTGCAGGACAGCGACGCCGCGCTCGCGAAGAAGCGTGCGGACGCGGTGGGCGGTCCGCCCGACCTTCACCGACTACCCGCGGATGCTGGCGGAGACCAAGCCCGACTTCGTGCTGGGCCTGGGGCGCCACCGGCAGATGGCGAAGATCGCCCACGATCTGCTCGACCGTGGCCTGCCCTTCATGATGGAGAAGCCGATGGGCATCAGCGCCGCGGAGGTGCAGTCCATCGCGGAGAAGGCCACGCGCCTGAAGGGCTACGCCGCGGTGCCGCTCTTCCAGCGCTACCAGCCCTTCGCGGTGCGCGCCCGCCAGCTCCTGGCCGAGGGGCGCTTCGGCCCCGTCTCCCACCTCTACGTGCGCATCAACCGCCCCGCGCCCGCGCGCTACCCGGCGTGGGACTCGGCGTGGATGCTCGACCCGGCCGAGGCGGGCGGCGGCTGCCTCCGCAACCTGGGCTCGCACGGCCTCGACATGTTCCTGTACCTGACCGGCGAGGACGCGCAGGTGACCGGCGCCCAGATCAGCACGCGCGCCCACGGCCAGCGCGTGGAGGACTACGCCTCGGTGCTGCTGCGCTCCGCCACCGGCATCCTGGGCACCGTCGAGGTCGGCAACGGCTTCCCGCGCGTGGGCACCGACGGGGAGTGGAAGCTCGCCGGGCGCGACGCCATCCTCACCCTGAAGGACGGCGAGCTGAAGCTGGCCACCGCCCAGGGCGACGAGACCACGCCGTGCCCGGACAGCGACGCGCGCTACTTCGGGGCGATCCGCGACATCCTCGAGTCGTGGCAGCGGGGCGCGACGCCCCCGATCAGCGTGCACGACTGCCTGCGCGCGGTGCGGCTCATCGACCAGGCCTACGCGCTCGCCACGTAAGGACCTCCCGGCGCGCGAATCCGGAACCCTCCCTGCCGCATCATAGTTGTGTGTGGGGAGGGTGGAGAATGAAGACCCGGAAGATTCTACTCGGAGTGCTGCTGGCCGCCGCGGCGGCCGGCCTGTTCAGCGCCTGCAGCACCATGCCGCAGGGGCCGACCTACACCGACGCCGAGCTCCGGGCGATCTGCGAGCGCCGGGGCGGCTGGTGGCGCGGCGAGCTGATCGCGGGCTTCTGCGAGTTCCAGTCGGCTTCCCTCGCGCCCTGATCAGCGGCGGGCCCGGCCTCTGGCCGACGGCGTCCGGGCGGCGGGGCCGAGCGCGCGGATGATCTCCCTCGCCATGAGCCTGCCCCGCAGCGCGAGCGCGCGCTTCGCCGTCACCGCCCGGGCCGCGGCCGGCCAGCCGAAGTAGCCGGCTCCTCCCGGCGCGATCTGCTCGAACCGCCGCGCCCCCTGGCGGAGCGCGGCCCGGAAGTCCACCCACACCGGCGGCAGCCGGCGGGCCACCGCCCGGCGCACCAGGTCCGGCCGCCGCGCCAGCACCAGCGCGGTCTCGAGCTCGCCGGCGTGCCACTCCCCCGTCGGGCTCGGGCTGCGCGACAGCCTGAGGACTCGCGGGTCGAGCATCACCGCCATGCTCCGCGCCTCCGGGCTGAAGCCCGCGAAGAGGATGCGGAGCCGTCGATCGCCTCGCGTGAGCGCCCGCTTCGCCTCGGCCATGGCCCGCACGTGGGCCGGATCGGCCTGGTAGTTCGCGAGCACGAAGCGCCGGAAGCCGTGGCGCGCGAGGCTGCCGATCACCTCCACGATGACGCGCTTCAACGTCGTGCGCGAGAGCGAGACGGTGCCGGGCCAGGTCTCCGCGAGCGGGCTCGCGCCGTACGGCATCGACGGGGCCAGAACCACCTTGTACCCTGCGCGCTCGAGATGCGGGGCCACGTGGCGCGCGAGCTCCTCCGCGCCCAGCCAGTCCACCAGCAGCGGCAGGTGCGGGCCGTGCTGCTCGATGGCGCCGAGCGGCAGGATCACGAGGATCCGCGGGTCGCGGGCCAGGCGCGCCACCCCGCGATACGTGCACTCGGCCAGGCGGATCACGGCCCTGCCCCGCCCGCGCGCCTGGTGCCGGTCAGGATCGCGTCTTTTTCCTCGGCAGCGTCTTGAGAGCGTCTTCGCAGGCTTGGAGCGTCGTGGCCACGTCGGCGTCGGTATGGGCCAGGGACATGTACATCTTCTGGGTGTTCTTCACCACGCCGCGCTTGATCAGCTCGGTGGTGAAGGCGCGGGCCAGGGCGCCGTCGGCCTTCTGCAGCGACCGGTAGTCGATGACGGGCTCGCTGGTGAAGAGGATGTCGAAGAGCACGGGCTCGCCCACCACCTGGGCCGGGAGGCCCGACTTCCGGGCCAGCTCGGCGAGGCCGGCCATCAGGCGGCTGCCGGTGCCGTGAAACCGCTCGTACGCGCCGGGCTTGCGCAGCTCGGCCAGGGTCGCCAGGCCCGCGACGGCCGCGATGGGATTGCCGTTGAGCGTGCCGGATTGCGAGATGAAGTCGCCCTTGCCGTCCTGCCCCGGATCGAAGGGCTGCATCAGGTCGGCGGAGGCGCAGACCGCGGCGAGCGGGAAGCCGCCGCCCACGATCTTGCCGACGCAGGCGATGTCCGGGACCACGCCGTAGTACTGCTGCGCGCCGCCGTAGGCCAGGCGGAAGCCGGTGACGACCTCGTCGAAGACCAGCAGGATGCCGTGGCGCCGCGTGATGTCGCGCAGGCCCTGCAGGAACCCGGGCTGGGGCGGGATCAGCCGCTGGAACGGCTCGACGATCACCGCGGCCAGCTCGTCGGCGTGGGTGGCCACGATGCCCTCGACCGTCGCCAGGTCGTTGAAGGGCGCGATCAGCACCTCGGCCTCCAGCGAGTGCGGGATGCCGGAGGAGTCCGGGACCGGCGCGGGGAAGGCCTTGGGCGAGCGCGGGGTCGAGCTCATCATCGAGTAGTCGTGGGCGCCGTGGTAGCCGCCCTCGAACTTGAGGATCTTGTCGCGCTGCCGCGCGGTGCGGGCCACGCGCAGCGCGAAGAAGGTCGCCTCGGAGCCCGTCGAGGTGAAGCGCACCTGCTCGGCGCACGGCACCGCGCGGCAGATCTCCTCGGCCAGCTCGATGATCGGCTCGGTCACCATGAAGTACGTCGTGCCGGCCTCGAGCTGCGCGCGCACCGCGGCCACCACCGCGGGATGGGCGTGGCCCAGCACCAGCGGGCCGGAGGCCATCACGTAGTCGATGTACTCGCGCCCGCTCACGTCGTAGATCTTCGAGCCCTTGCCGTGCTTGACCACGAAGCCCACGTCATCGGCGTAGCGGGAGGTGCCCAGCACGCCGCCGGGCAGGCGCTGGCGCGCGCGCTCGAGCAGCTTGGTCTCTTCGGCGGAGCGGGTCTTGATCGGTGTCGGCCATGGCGGAACCTCGTCTCGGTGAGAGTTACGGGAACCCGCGTCGGGAACGAGAGAAGACTAGGCTCGGCTCCGGCTCCTGTCAAGGCGACGGCGGACCGCGCGATTGGCAACGCTACCCATTGCTGGTATACATGAGCCCGCCCACGACCATGGCCAAGCCCCGCCTCCTGAACATGTCCGGCAAGATCGTCCCCTACGAGGACGCGCGCGTCCACGTGCTCTCCACCGCGATGAAGTACGCGGCCAGCGTCTACGAGGCCATGCGCGCCTACTGGAGCGACGTGGACCAGCAGCTCTACGTGTTCCGCCCGCGCGAGCACCTGCGGCGCCTCGAGCGATCGGCCAAGATCGCCCGCATCCCCCTGCCCGCCGACGCGGCCCGGCTCGAGCGCGAGACGCTCGAGATCATCCGGGCCAACGAGCTGCACGAGGACCTGCACGTGCGCCTGATCGTCTTCGTGGACACCGACGACGGCGGGCTCGCCTCGCGGGAACCGGTCGGCTACGTGATCGCGCCCATCCCCACCACGCGCTACTTCGAGACCGCCGGCCTCCACGTGGGGGTGAGCTCGTGGCACCGCACCGCGGACAACGCGATCCCGGCCCGCGTGAAGGCGGCCGCCAACTACCAGAACAGCCGGCTCGCCCTGCTCCAGGCCAAGACCGACGGCTACGACGACGCGATCATGCTCAACCAGGACGGCAGCGTGGCGGAGGGTCCCGGTTACACGCTCTTCCTCGTCCGCGACGAGCAGCCGATGACCCCGTCGGTGACGAGCAATATCCTGGAAGGGGTCACCCGCTCCACCCTGCTCACCCTGTTCCCGGAGTCGCTGGGCGTCTCGGTCGAGCAGCGCGAGATCGACCGCACCGAGCTCTACGTCGCCGACGAGGCCTTCTTCGCGGGCACCGCCGCCGAGGTCACGCCGATCCTGTCGGTGGACCGGCGCCCGGTCGGCGAGGGCGCCATGGGGCCGCTCACCGCCAAGGTCCGCGACGCGTACTTCCGCGTGGTGCGCGACGGCTCGGCGCCTCACCCGGAGTGGCGCATCCCGGTCTACGGCTGATCGCTCATGGCCGCCGCGACCGCTGACGTCGTCATCGTGGGCGGGGGCGTGATGGGCACCTCCATCGCGCTGCAGCTCGCCCGCCGGCGGGCCGGCCGGATCGTGCTGCTCGAGAAGCACCATGTGGCCTCCGGCCCCACCGGACGATCGAGCGCGCTGCTGCGCCGCCACTACTCGATCGAGCTCTACGCCCGGATGGCCGCGCGCTCGTTCGAGGCCTACAACAACTTCGAGGAGCTGACCGGCCGCCCGGCCGAGATCACCCGCTGCGGGCTCGTGATGGCGCTCGCGCCGGAAGACGTGCCGGCCATGCGCGACACGATCGCGATGATGCAGCGGCTCGGGGTCAAGGTGGAAGAGCTGACCCCGCGCGATCTCGTGCGCGTGGTGCCCGGACTCGCGGTCGACGGCCTGGGCGGCGCGGCCTGGGAGACCGACACCGGCTATGGCGATCCGGCCGGCGTCAGTCAGGCCTACGCCGCGCGCGCCCGCGAGCTCGGCGTGGAGATCCGCCAGGACTGCCACGTCTCGGGCTTCACGGTGACCGGCGGGCGGATCTCGGGTGTCCGCACCTCCGCCGGCCCGCTGGAGACGGCCACCGTGGTGAACGCGGCCGGGCCCTGGGGCGCGGCGCTCTCGCGCGCGGTCGGGGTGGACCTGCCGATCGTAGCGAGCCGGCAGCAGCTCGTGATCCTGCGGCCCCGGGCCGACGCGGCGGCCCCGCGCCCCGTCCTCGTGGACATGGTGGACCGCGTCTACTACCGGCCGGAGACGGGCGGCCTCGTGCTGGTCGGGACGCGCAATCGCGCCGGGGTCAGCGCTCCCGTCGATCCCGACGCGTTCTCCGAGCGGGTGGACGCGGACCGCGTGGCGTGGACCGCGGAGGCGGCGGCGCGCCGCTTCCCGGGATTCGCCGACGCGGAGGCGGTGGGCGGCTACGCCTCGGTCTACGACCTGACGCCCGACCTGCACTTCGTCATCGAGCGCAGCCCAAAGGTCCCCGGGCTCGTCCACGCGCTCGGCTTCAGCGGGCACGGGTTCAAGCACTCGCCGGTGATCGGCGAGATGGTCGCGGAGCTGGTGGTGGACGGCCGCGTGTCGGTGGTCGACGCCGAGCCATTCTCGTCGGAGCGCTTCGGGCGCCCGCCGATGCTCCAGGGCCGCTATGGCAGCTGGCCGTTCTGATCGTCACCCCCGTGCTCATTCCAAGGAGGTCACCCTGATGCAACGCACCGTTCTCGCCGTCACACTCGGTCTCGGCCTGACCCTGCTCGCGGTCGCGCTCCCCGCCGGTCCCGCCGTCGCTCAGGATCTGGTGATCGCCCAGGGTGCCGACATCACGACCCTCGATCCGACCCAGGCCACCCAGATCCACAACCTGAACCTCTTCTACAACATCTACGACGCGCTGGTGACGTGGGACCCGAAGGACATCGGCAAGCTCGTGCCCGAGCTGGCCGTCTCCTGGCGCAGCGTCGACCCGCTCACCTGGCAGTTCAAGCTCCGCCAGGGCGTGAAGTTCCACAACGGCGAGCCGTTCAACGCGGAGTCGGTGAAGTTCACGGTGGACCGGCTGATCACCAAGGGCGTGCACCAGGTCTACGGTGGCTTCAGCACCATCGAGCGGGCCGACGTGGTCGACGCCAACACGGTCAATATCGTGACCAGCAAGCCGGACCCGATCCTGGTGAAGCGCTTCGCGGGCTACGGCGGGCAGATGCTGCCGCCCCAGTACCTCAAGCAGGTGGACTGGAAGACCTTCGGCATCAAGCCGGTCGGCACCGGTCCCTACAAGTTCGTGGAGTGGGTCAAGGACGACCGGGTGGTGCTGGAGGCCAATCCCGCCTACTGGCGCGGCGCCCCCAAGATCAAGAAGGTGATCTGGCGGCCCATCCCGGACAACTTCGCGCGGGTCGCCGCGCTCACCCGCGGCGAGGCCCAGATCATCACCAAGGTCGTCCCGGACCAGGTCGCGCAGATCGAGAAGGGGTGCTGCCGGGTCGAGCACACGCTCACCAACCTGGTCACGGTGTACCTCGTCAACGCGCAGAAGGGACCGCTCGCCATCACCAAGGTCCGGCAGGCGCTGAACTACGCGGTGGACAAGGACAAGATCATCAAGGAGCTCTACCGCGGCTACGCGATCCCGATCGGGAGCGGCATCCCCAACACCGACTTCGGCTACAACGCCAAGATCAAGCCGTACCCGTACGATCCGGCCCGGGCCAAGCAGCTCCTCGCCGAGGCCGGCTTTCCGAACGGAGTGGACATCGAGATCCAGAGCGGCAACGGCATCCATCTGAACGATCGCCAGCTCAGCGAGGCGGTGGCCCTCATGCTCCAGGACGCGGGGATCCGCGCCAAGGTCGGCGTCCTCGAGCCCTCGCAGCGGAGCCAGCTCCTGCGGACCAACACGTTCCCCGGCCTGCTGCTCGCCGATCCGGCCAGCACGACGTACGACGCGGACGGCGTGCTCTGGCGGCTGCGCGGCCCCGGCGGCATCCTCCACCAGAGCTGGCCCGGCAATTACGAAGGCACGCCGTTCTACAGGCTGATGGAGGAGGCGCGGGTGACGCTGGACGTGCCGAAGCGCCTGCGGAACTACCAGGAGGCGGCGCAGATCTGGCACGACGAGGCCCCCGAGCTCTTCCTCTTCCAGGGCGAGATGATCGACGGAGTCCGGAACGAGGTGAAGTACCAGGCCCGCGGCGATCAGCGCATCATCCTGTACGACATCTCCTACCGTTGACCCGGCCGGCGCCGGACGCCGGGGGCCCGCGCCCCCGCGCCCGGCGCCGGCCCCGATCACCTCGTGCGCGACTTCCTGATCCAGAAGCTGTGGCACACCGTGATCGTGGTGTTCTGCGTCCTCTCGCTCGTGTTCGTGGTGCTGCACCTCACCGGCGACCCGGTGATGATGCTCCTGCCCCCGAACGCGGGCCGCGACGAGATCGAGGCGCTCACCAGGACGCTCGGGCTCGACCAGCCGGTGATCGTCCAGTACGGCCGGTTCCTCGGCCGGGTCGCGCGGGGCGACTTCGGCGACTCGCTCCAGCATCAGCAGCCCGCGATGGCCCTCGTGGTCGAGCGCCTGCCCGCCTCGATGCTCCTGGCCGCGAGCGCGCTCGCGCTCGCCCTGGTCGTGGCCCTGCCGCTGGGCATCTTCGCGGCGTCGCGGCGCGGCAGCGTCCTCGATCACCTCGCGGTGGCGCTCGCGGCGCTCGGCCAGTCCGCGCCGATCTTCTGGACCGGACTGATGCTGATGCTGGTCGGGGCGGTGATCCTCCAGCTCTTCCCCACGTCGGGCTACGGCACCTGGCGGCACCTGATCCTGCCCGCCCTGACGCTGGCCAGCTACCCGATGGCGTCCATCGCCCGCCTCGTGCGGTCGGGCATGCTCGAGGTGCTCGACGCCGACTACGTGCGCACCGCGCGGGCCAAGGGGCTGCCCGAGCGCCAGATCGTGTGGAAGCACACGCTCCGGAACGCGGCCCTGCCCATCGTCACCGTGATCGGCCTCCAGTTCGGGCTGCTGCTGGGCGGCGCGATCGTGTGCGAGATGATCTTCTCGTGGCCGGGGGTGGGGCGGCTCATGATCTTCGCGATCTACAACCGCGACTTCCCGCTCGTGGAAGCCGCGGTCTTCGTGATGGCGATGATCTTCATCCTGGGCAATGTCCTGGTGGACCTCTGCTACGCGTGGCTCGACCCGCGCGTCAAGCTCGAAGCCTGATGCGCCTCCGGTGGCCCGTGATCCTGGCCGCGCTGCCGGTGATCGCCGCGCTCGTGTGCGCGGCGCTGGCGCCCCAGCTCGCCCCCTACGACCCGACGCGGGGCGATCTCTCCGCGCGGCTGCAGCCGCCGGCCTGGACCGAGGCGGGGCGATCCCGGCACCTGCTCGGAACCGACCAGCTCGGGCGGGACATCCTGAGCCGGATCATCTACGGCGCTCGCGTGTCGCTGCTGGTCGGGGTGGTCTCCTCGCTGATCGGCGGAACCGTGGGCCTCGCGCTGGGCATGCTCGGCGGCTACTTCCGCGGCCGCGCCGACTCGGTGATCGCCAAGCTGATCGACATCCAGCTCGCCTTCCCGTTCCTGCTCTTCGCCATCACCGTGATCGCGGTCCTCGGCCCGAGCCTGCCGAACCTCCTCGTCATCCTCGCCCTGAGCGGCTGGGTGACCTACGCGCGGGTGGTGCGCGGCCAGACCCTGAGCCTGCGCGAGACCGACTTCATCCAGGCCGCCCGCGGCCTCGGCTGCCCGGCCTGGCGGATCCTGCTGCGCCACGTGCTGCCGAACGTGGTGTCGTACGCGCTCGTGATCATGACCACCGAGATCGGCCGCCTGATCGTGCTGGAATCCACGCTGAGCTTCCTGGGGCTGGGCGTGCCGCCCCCGACGCCGAGCTGGGGCCTGGCCCTGGCCGACGGCAAGGAGTACCTGATCCGGGGCTGGTGGCTGGCCACGTTTCCCGGGCTCGCCATCATGGTGATCGTGCTATCCATGAACGTCCTGGGCGACGGCGCCCGCGACCTCCTCGAGCCGCGGCTGCGCGGCCGGGGCCGCCGCGGCTGAGCCGCGCCGCGAGACGAGATCTCCGGAGGGAGAGAGACGATGACGGGTTTCCTGGCCGGCCTCGAATGCACCCGCTGCTCCGCCTACTATCCCGGCGACACCGCGCGCGCGCTCTGCGACTGCGGGAGCACGCTGCTGGCCCGCTACGACCTGGCCGGCATCCGCAAGGCGGTCACCCCGGACGACATCGCGCGGCGCCCGCCCACCATGTGGCGCTATCGCGAGCTGCTCCCGGTCCGCGACGAGGCGTCGATCGTGACCATGGGCGAGGGCTTCACCCCGATGATCCCGGTGCCGAAGGCGGCGCGCGAGACCGGGGTCGGCGAGCTGTGGGTGAAGGACGAGGGCGTCAACCCGACCGGCACCTTCAAGGCCCGCGGCGCGTCCGCGTCCATCTCCCGGTGGAAGGAGCTGGGGATCACCCGCTTCGCCCAGCCCACCGTGGGCAGCGGCGGCCACGCGTGGGCCGCGTACGGGGCGCGCGCGGGGGTGGAGATCCACACCGCGCTCCCGGTGTCGTGCCCGGAACTCGGCTGGAAGGGCAGCCTGCAGAACGGCGCGCACGTCTACCGCGTGGACGGCACGATCGGCGACGTCTTCCGGATGATGGGCGAGGCGGCCGCGCGCCACGGCTGGCTGCTGGCCGGCGCGGGCCGCGAGCCGTACCGCTTCGAGGGCAAGAAAACGATGGGCATCGAGATCGCCGAGCAGCTCGGCTGGCAGACCCCGGACGCCATCCTGTATCCCACCGGCGGCGGGGTCGGGATCATCGGGATGTGGAAGGTCTTCGACGAGCTGCAGGAGCTCGGCTGGATCGGCAGCGAGCGGCCGCGCCTGGTCTCGGTGCAGGTCGAGGGCGGCGCGCTGGTGAAGGCGTTCCACGAGGGAGCGGAGGAGTGCCTGGGCGCCCAGCACGTGGAGACCATCGCGCCCGGCATCATGGTGGTGAAGCCCTTCTCCGATCACGTGGCCCTGCGCGCCCTGCGCGCCACCAAGGGCTGGGCGGTGGGCGTGCCCGACGCGGAGAGCCTCGAGATGATGCGCTGGGTGAACCGGCACGAGGGACTCTTCCTCTCGCCGGAAGGCGCGGCGACCGTCGCGGCGGTGCGCCGCATGGTCCGCGAGGGACAGCTGGGCCCGACGTCGCGGGTGGTGGTCTTCAACACCGCCACCGGCCTGCGCTACCCGCACCTGATGGACGGGCCGGTCCCGGTGATCTCCGGCGCGGGCGCGATCGACGACGCCGCGGTCGCGCAGGCGGGCCGCGCGATCGGCGGGGCGCGCGCCTAGGGCAGGGAGAAGCGCTGCGCGTTACCCATGTGCGGCCAGGCGTAGGCCTGCACGTTGGCCAGCATCTGGCGGATGTGGTTGCGGTCGTGGTGCACCCACTCGTGGAGCAGGTCGGCCACGGTGAGAACGCCGACCTTGGGATGTCGGCCGCCGCGCGCCAGGTCCGCCGGCGCGAGCCCGGCCACCTGCGTGACGCTGGCGCTCCGGAGCTGGAGGAACTCGTGATAGAGCGTCGGCCAGTCGCGCGCGCAGTCCTTCCGGGCGCGCGCGACCGCGTCCTGGTCCCAGCCCTCGAGCGCGCGGGCTGCCGTCGCTCTTCAGGATGATGCGGATCCGGCCCGAGAAGCCGCGCTGCTCGCACTCGATGAGGTGGCCGAGCACTTCCTTGGCGCACCACTCGCCCTCGGCCGGGTGGAACTCGAGCACCGGAGCGGGCAACGCGGCCAGCTCCGCATGGATCGTCGCGGCCGCGGACTGCAGCAACGCGGCGACGACTGGCGGCTTCAGTGGCTTGGAAGTCATGTGGCGCGGCCAGAAATGTCGAAATGCAAGACCTGACCCCGGCTAGTCGCGGATGACGAGCTCGGCGACCGGGACGCCGGCGTGGAAGCGGCGGACCAGGTCGTCGGGGTCGAACTCGACGCCGATCGGGTTGCGGTCGAAGGCGGGCGAGAGCATCCAGGCCTGCCCTTCCTCGGCGGTGGCGAAGTTGTCGATCTGCAGCTCCACCCGGTTGCCGTCGGGGTCGACGTAGTACATGGACGTCGTCGGGCCGTGGTTGATGGAGCGGAACGGGCGAATGCCCCGCGCGGCGAGCCGCTCGTAGTTGCCGAGCAGCTCGCCCATCGAGGCGAACGTGAACGCGACGTGATGCAGGCCGGGCTGGTCGGTGGGCCGGTACCGGAGGTCGCCTCCCGCCAGGTCCCGGGAGGCGAGCGGGCCGAAGTCGATGAAGGCCACGCGGTGGTGCTCGTCGTCGTAGGTCACGAAGGAGAGGTGGTCGTTCTCCTAGATCACGCGCCCGTCGAGCACGGTGCAGTACCAGTCCCGCATCGCGGGCAGGCGATTGGTCTGGAACACGAGATGGGCGAGCTTGGTCGGAGGCATCGCGTCGCTCCTACTGCAGCGGCGAGAACGCCGACGGCATGACGATCTTGCTCGACTGCGCGATCAGCTCGTCGCCGCCGCCCGCCGGCGGCCAGATGCCCGCCTTGCGCGCCTGCTCCCGGACGGCCAGCCGCTGGTCCATGCTCTTGTACCCCCAGATGTGCACGAACCGGTTCGCGGCGCCGAACTCCACCCCGGCGGCCAGCACCAGCGGCGAGAGCTTGATCCGCTCGCCGATGGCGCCCTCCCAGCGCTTCGCGACGCCGGGCAGCGAGCCCGCCATGAGGCTGTAGCGCCGGATCTCGAAGATCGGGCCCAGCGTGCCCGGCGTGATGTCGGGGACGAAGGAGAACGGGGTCAGGATCTCCACGTCCTGATCGATGACGAAGTCGCGGATCTTGGGCGGCCAGTTCGCGTCCTTGGACGCCTCGGCCCGGATGCGGGCGCGCTCGGCCAGGTCCTTGTAGCCCCACACGTGGATGATCTCGTTGAGCGGGCCGATCTCGGTGTGCCAGAAGGCGGTGAGCGGCGAGTACTTCTTCCGGTACTCGTAGGCCTCGGCGTAGCGCTTCTCCACCTCGGCCAGGCTGCGGGGCTTCAGGGTATAGGTCCGGAACTCGTAGATCATCGCCGACCCTCCTATGCTGGGCTGTGCTGGGACGCGCTCGGAATCACCGCCACGACGGCGGCACCCGCGAAGTCTGCGCCCCAATTCCGGAGACGTCAAGCCGCGGTCGGTGCTAGGGTGTGGCCGATCATGACCGCCGCAACGGCGCGGTTCGGCATCGTGCTCCTCCCGGAGTCGCTCACCGAGTTCGGCGAGCTCTGCCGCGAGACGGAGGCGGCCGGCTTCGACTGGCTCGGCGTGGCCGACTCGCAGTCGGTCTTCCGCGAGCTCTACGTCGCCCTCACGCTCGCCGCGCTCAATACGCGCCGCGTGAAGCTCGGCCCCCTCGTCACCAATCCGCAGACACGGCACCTGGTGGTCACCGCGAGCGCCATCGCCAGCGTGGACGAGCTCGCGGGCGGGCGCGCCGTGCTCGGCCTGGGCTCGGGCGACAGCGCGATCTACACGATCGGCGCCCCGCCCGCCACGGTGGCCGGGCTCGAGGACGCGATCGCGACGCTCGGCCGGCTGACCACGGGCGAGGCGGTGGACCGCGGCGGCCGGCCGTGGCGCGTGCACCGCTCGACGCGCCGCGTGCCGATCTACCTGGCCGCCGAGGGCCCGCGCACGCTCGAGCTGGCCGGCCGCGTCGCCGACGGGGTGATCTGCGGCCTCGGCCTGACGCCGGACGTGATCGCGCTGTCGCTCGCCGCGATCGAGCGCGGCGCGCGCGCGGCGGGGCGCACGCTCGACGACGTGGACGTCTGGTGGTTCGCCAAGACCAGCCTGGCCGACAGCCGCGCCGCCGCGATCGAGCCGATCAAGATGGCGCTGGCCGCGAGCGCCAACCACGCCTTCCGCTTCACGCTCGAGGGCAAGGGCGTGCCGGCCGACCTGCACGAGAAGATCCGCGCGCTCCAGCGCGAGTACAACGCGCACCACCACGAGATCGCGGGCGCCGCCAACGCGAGCCTGCCCGACCGCTGGGACCTCACCGAGTTCCTGGCCGACCGCTTCGCGGTCGCGGGCACGCCCGCCGACTGCGTGGCCCAGCTCCGGCGCGCGATGGGGGCGGGCGCGCGCCAGTTCATGATCACCGGCTTCGTGCCGGATCCGCGCGCCTTCATGCGCCGGTGGATGAAGGAGGTCGCCGGCGCTCTTTGATCCTCGCCGCCTTCCGCGTCCGCAGCTTCCGCTTCCAGTGGCCCGCCGACCTCCTCACCTCCTGGGCGTTCGAGATGGAGACGCTCATCCTGGGCTGGTACGTGATGGTGCAGACCGGCTCGGTGCTGCTGCTCACCCTCTTCGGCTCCGCGCAGTTCCTCGGCACGCTCGCCGCGCCCATGTTCGGCGTGCTGGGCGACCGGGTGGGCGGCCGCCTCATGCTCTGCGCGATGCGCGCGATCTACGCCACGCTCGCGGTGACCGTGATGGTCCTGGCCTTCACCGGCTGGCTGACGCCGGCCTGGGCCATCGTGCTGGCCGCGCTCAACGGCATCGTGCGCCCCAACGACCTCGTGATGCGCAACGCGCTGATCGGCGAGACGATCCCGCCCGACCACCTGATGGGCGCGCTCGGCATGTCGCGCGCCACCATGGATTCCGCCCGCGTGGGCGGCGCGCTGGCGGGCGCCGGGCTGTCCACCATCCTGGGGATCGGCCTCACCTACGTGTTCGTGACGTGCTTCTACCTGGCGAGCCTGGCGCTCACGTTCGGGGTCGCGCGGGCGCGGCCGGTGCCGGATCCGGGCGCCCCCTCACCCTACCCGCTCCCCCTCTCGGGGGAGAGGGATTGGGGATGGGGCGAGCTGAAGGACGGGGTCGCGCACATCCTGAGCCGGCCGCAGCTCCTGGCGCCGATGTGGCTCGCGTTCCTGATCAACCTCACCGCGTACCCGGCCTCGGGCGGCCTCCTGCCCTACATCGCGCAGCGCGTGTACCAGGTGGACGCGACGGGGCTGGGCTGGCTGGCCGCCGCGTTCTCGTTCGGGGCGCTGCTGGCCTCGATCGCGATGGTGGTCACCGGCGGGCCACGCCATCCGGAGCGCTACACGCTCGTGCACACCCTGCTCTGGTACGGGCTGCTGCTCGTCTTCGCGCACGTGCCGACGCTGGGGCCCGGATTGCTCGTGCTGCTGGCCACCGGCTTCGTGCAGAGCGTCGCGATGATCTCGATGACCGCGACGCTCCTCACCGCCTCGGGCCCGGGCTTCCGCGCGCGGGTCATGGGCGTGCGCTCCCTCTGCGTCTACGGCCTCCCGATCGGGCTGATCGCGTCCGGCGCGCTGATCGAGCGGATCGGGTACCCGCTCACCATCACCGCGATGGCCGCGGCCGGGATCGTCCTGACCGCGCTCATCGCCCTCCGGTGGCGCGCGGCCATGTGGGGGCGCGCCCGCGCGGTCACGGCGTGAGGCCGCTCAGACGGTGATGCCCCATACCGACTGGGCCACCAGCCCGATGAGGTAGCTGATCGCCACCGCCGCGGCCATGATGGCCAGGTTCAGCAGGATGCGCCGCTTGACGTTCATGCCGGAGAGGAACGCGAGGATCGTGGAGACGAGGACGATCACGCCGCCGGCCACCACCAGCGAGGGCAGCAACGTCCGGGCGCCGAACAGCACCGGCAGGATCGGCACGACCGCGCCGATCACGTAGCTGACCCCGACCCGCACGCCGGAGGCCAGCGGCGTGTCGGCGGATTCCACCGTGGCCTCCGCCTCCCCGAGGAACCGGCGCCGCCGGTCCTCGGTATCGCGGACCTCCGCCTCGGAGCTCCCCGCGAGATAGGCGCCCGCCCCCATGGACAGCGCGCCCGCGACGCCCACCATCATCCCGGCGATCAGCACGGTCGTCGTGTTGGCGAACGCCCCGAAGAAGCCGCTGACCGCCCCCAGGATCTCCACGAGGCCGTCGTTCAGCCCGAGGAAGATGTCGCGCACCCGCTGGGGATTCATCTGGCGCTCGGAGTCCGCCATGACCACCGCGTCCTCGTGCTTGAACTCGTCCTCCAGGATGCCCCGCACCGCCACGCCCAGCGGTCCCCCCTCGTACTGCCGCCACACCGCGAGGTACTTGCGGACCCCGTAGACCTCGATGGCCTCCAGGATCAGATGAATGCCCGGCGCCCCGAGCAGCCGCGCGAGGCCCACCAGGAGCGCGAGCTTCGCCCGCCGCGGAAGATCGAGCGTCGCGATCTTCAGACCGAAGAATTCCTGCCAGAACCCGTAGTGGCGCGTCTCGATCGGAATGAGCTGCTCGAGAATCGGTCGGAGGCCGGCGGGCGCCATCCGCAGCAGGGACTGGTAGAGCGTGAGATCGAACAGCTCGTCCAGGACGAGCTGCCGGCCCAACCGGGCATCGAGTCCCTGGGCTCCGTGCATGCGGCACTATGTTATACCTCGCAGCGCACCGTGGCGCGCGCTTGGCGCCGCACACGCGCGGATTCTCGGCGAACTCCGGACACTCAGGCGCTTCCGCCGCGCCCAGTGATCTCGGCGCGCACAGCGTCTTCCCGCCCTTCGCCCCGGTCCTGGCGACGCAGTAGGCACACCTCCCGCGGCCCACGCCCGCCGACGCTGGTAGACTCACGGCCAGACCATGACGAGGGACCCGATGGCCTCTATCTGCTCGCCGGAGATGCCGCGACGCGCCTTCATGGCGGTCATCACTGGCAGCCTCCTCGCCGCGCCCCATGCCGCTGAGGCGCAGCAATCCACGAAAATCTACCGGATCGGCCTCCTGATCGGGGCCTCGGAAGCCTTTGCCTCGCCTTACATCGAGATCTTCCGGCAAGCGCTACGCGATCTCGGTTACGTCGAGGGACGGAACATTACCATCGAGTTAAGATATGCGGACGGGCATTACGACCGACTGCGAGCGCTCGCAGCCGACCTAGTCCGGCTCAAGGTGGACATTGTCGTCACAGAAGGTACACCGCCGACTCGAGCGGCGACACAAGCGACCACAACGATACCGATCGTCATGACGGTCACTGGCGATCCGGTGGCAGCCGGCCTTGTTACTAATCTCGCCCACCCCGGCGGCAACCTCACGGGGGCGTCCTTCTTTCTCCCCGAGCTCGGTGCAAAGCGTCTCCAACTTCTCAAGGAGGCGATTCCGACGCTCACCCGTGTTGCTACTGTCTGGAACCCAAGCAATGCCGTCCACGGGCCTGCCGTCAAACGGATCGAAACAACCGCCAAGACGTTAGGGATCGATGTCCAGCACATCAAGATCCAAGCGCCCCCAGACGTCGGCGATGCTTTGGTGCGCATCAGCCAAGGCCGGTGGGGCCTTGTGGTGCTCGAGGATGCGATGATCAACGTCTGTTCAGCTCAGATCGCGGATGTTGCAGTGAAACACCGTCTGCCGGCGATCTTCGGATTGCCAACTTTTGCGGAGGCCGGTGGCCTGATGGCCTACGGCCCGAACCGTAGCGAGCTGTGGCACCGGGCAGCTACCTTCGTGGACAAGATTCTGAGAGGGGCAAGGCCGGGCGAGCTCCCTGTGGAACAATCCACAAGGTTTGATCTGGTCATCAACCTCAAGACCGCCAAGGCGCTCGGCCTCACGATCCCGCCGTCGCTCCTGCAGCGGGCGGATCAGGTGATCGAGTAGTCTCTCCGAGCATGGGCCGAAGGGGAAGTGATGGGCGATGCCCTCTCCTTCACGGCGAAAGGGACGTTCATCCTCGGCAAGCTCCACGCCCACGACGCGGGTAAGCTGAAGGACGTCCTGGCCGACGTGTACCGCGATGCGGTCCCGGACCCGATGGACATCTCCAGGTTCGAGTGGGAGGTGATCCTGTCATGCGCGGTGGCCGCTCACCCCCTCCCGTCGTCGCGGCATGGAAGGACTCAACGCGCTCGAGGCCATCGAGATCGAGCACGCGACGCTGAAAGCGTTTCGGGTCCACAGCCTGAGACATACCGGGCGAGCCGCATGATCGAGGCGCCGACCCGGTCCTCCTCCAACAGCTCGGCGGCTGGAGGAGCTTGGTGATGGTGCAGCGATACTCGCACTTCCGGCAGGAGCGCGCGATCGACGCGACGCCCCGCATGCTCGCCGCCCGCCCCGCCGAGTTCCCGCAGCCAACCCCTCGGCGGATCCCGGCGAGCCGGCGAAATGCCTGAGCCGACAGATCAATTCCAGCCTCGCGGCCGCTATGTTATACACTTCGGCGCACCGGTAACCCAGCGCGGGGAGGGACTGAGGGGGAGGGACTCATGAAATTCACCTGGTTCAACCTGATGCCCTGGCCGTACCTGCCCGACGACTTCCGCGAGAAGAACCGCTCGGTGTGGGTGGACATTCCGAGCAAGCTCTACGATCCGAAGAAGGGCCACTTCGTCTACCACCAGTACATGGACCAGCTCGAGTACGCGGAGACGCTCGGCTTCGACGGCATCGGCTGCAACGAGCACCACCAGAACGGCTACGGGCTCATGCCCTCGCCGAACCTGATCGCGGCCGGCCTCGCCCGGCGGACCTCGCGCGCCGCCATCTGCGTGATCGGCAACTCCATCGCGGGCTACAATCCGCCGATACGGGTAGCCGAGGAGTTCGCCATGCTCGACGTGATCTCGGGCGGGCGCCTCGTGGCCGGCTTCCCGGTCGGCACGCCGATGGACACCAACTTCTGCTACGGCCAGATCCCCGCCCTGACCCGCGACAAGTACCAGGAAGCCCACGACATGATCATGAAGGCGTGGGCGGAGGACGAGCCCTTCGCCTTCGACGGCAAGTACAACCAGCTCCGCTGGGTGAACTGCTGGCCCAAGCCGATCCAGAAGCCGCACCCGCCCATCTACATCCCGGGCGGCGGCTCGATCGAGACGTGGGACTTCTGCCTCGACCACGACTACAACTACTCGTACCTGTCGTTCTACGGCTACGTGCGCGGCAAGTCGCTGCTCGAGGGCTACTGGGATCGCGTGGCCAAGCGCGGCAAGGACAACTCGCCCTACCGCGCCGCCTTCGCCCAGATCATCTGCGTGGCCGACACCGACGCGGAGGCCGAGGAGCTCTACGCCGAGCACTGCCTCTACTTCTTCAACCGGTGCCTGCACGTCTTCCCGCCCTTCGCGGACCCGCCGGGCTACCGCACCGTGAACACCATCAAGTACGGCGCGCTCTCGCAGCTCCGCCTCGAGGCGCAGAAGCTGATGGCCAACCTCACCTGGAAGCAGCTCGTGGACGAGCGCTTCATCATCGCGGGCAGCCCGGAGACGGTGCGCCAGCAGCTCGAGGAGTGCATCAAGGGCCTGCGCATCGGCCACCTCTTCTGCCTGCTCCATACCGGCAACATGCCGGACTGGAAGACGCGCCACTCCACCAAGCTCTTCGCGGAGAAGGTCATGCCGCACCTGCGGAACCTCTGGCCGGAGTGGAAAGACGACGATCGCTGGTGGATCCACCCGATGGAGGACCGTCTCCATCCGGAAGAGATGCAGCCGGGCGCCGAGAAGCCCGGTCAGGTGTGGCCCTCATGAAAGCGCAAACGATCGAAACGAAGCGCGGCGCTCGCTGCCGCGTGCTCGAGGCGGGCAGCGGCATGCCGCTCGTGTTCTTCCACGGCGCGGGCGGCCTGCTGGCCGACAACCCGTTCCTGGACCAGCTCGCGGCGCGCTACCACGTCTTCGCTCCCGAGCTACCTGGGTACGGCGAGTCCACCGGCGAGGAGCTGCTGGAGGACATGCTCGACTTCACGCTTCACGGCTGGGACGTGGTCGCCGCGCTCGGCCTCACCAAGCCGCACCTGGTCGGCCACTCGATGGGCGGCATGATCGCCGCCGAGATGGCCGCGATCGCGCCCGGCGATCTCGACAAGCTGGTGCTGGTGGCCTCGGCGGGCCTCTGGATGGATGAGCACCCGATCCCCGACATCTTCGCGCTGCTCCCCGGCCAGCTCATCGAGCTGCTCTTCGAGGATCCGGTGCGCGGCCAGACTCTGCTCACCGGCGGCGCGGACTTCTCGGACATGGAGGTCTTCAAGGAGTTCTACCTGGGCCAGCAGCGGCGACTGGCGATGGCGGGCAAGATCCTCTTCCCGATCCCGAACCGCCGCGTGTCGAAGCGCCTCTACCGCGTGGTCGCGAAGACCCTGGTCCTCTGGGGCGGCGCGGACAAGCTGATCGTGCCGGCCTATGCGGAGCGGTGGCGCCGGCTCATCCCGGGCGCGACCGTCGAGATCGTCCCCGACGCCGGCCACATGCTGCCGTACGAGCAGCCCGCCGCCTTCGTCGGCGCGGTCTTCCGGTTCCTCGCATGAGCGAGCGGCAGGGCGACGGCTGGATCGGCCGGCCGCTCAAGCGGCGCGAGGACCACCGCCTCCTGATCGGCGCGGGCGCCTTCGTGGACGACATGACGCCGCCGGGGTGCCTGCACGTGGCCCTGCTCCGCTCCCCGCACGCGCACGCGCGCATCGCCAACCTCGACGTGGAGGTGGCGCGCCGCGATCCGCGCACCCTGCTGGTCGTCACCGGCAAGGACGTGGCGCATCTCGCGCCCATGCCGGTGAACCGGCTGGTGCCCGACATGCGCGTGCCGCCGCATCCGATCTTGGCCGACGGCCAGGTCCACGCAGTCGGCATGCCGGTCGCCGCGGTCGTGGCCAGGGACATCTACGCGGCCTACGACGTGCTCGATCTCATCGGCGTGGACTACGAGCCCCTGCCCGGCCTGGCCGAGCCGGAGGCGGCGCTGGCGCCCGGCGCCCCGCTTCTCTTCTCCGGCATCGACGGCAATCGCGTGCTCACGCGGATCATTCGAGAAGGTGACGCTGATCGCGCCTTCTCGGCCGCGGCCCACGTCGTGCCGCTGCGCGTGGCGCAGAACCGGTTGTCGGCGGTGGCGATGGAGCCGCGCTCGGTCCTGGCCACCTTCGACCGCTTCACGGACGAGCTGACCATGTGGGTGTCCTGCCAGGCTCCGTTCCGCATCCGCGGCGAGGTCGCGCGCCTGCTCGACCTTCCGGAGAGCCGCGTGCGTGTGATCGCCCCCGACGTGGGCGGCGGGTTCGGGGTGAAGACCGGCCCCTATCGTGAAGACGTGCTGCTGGCGTGGCTAGCGCGGCAGCTCGGCCGCCCGATCAAGTGGGTCGCCACGCGTCGTGAGGACCAGGTCACGACGAATCAGGCGCGCGGCTCGGTCTGCGAGGGCGAGCTGGCACTGGACGCGGGCGGGCGCATCACCGGGCTCCGCGGCACGATCACCGCCCCGATGGGCGCCCAGCTCATGAACGCGGCCGCGGGCTCGCCGTGGAACCACGCGCGGTGCCTGCCCGGGGCCTACGTGGTCCCGAGCTGCGACATCACGGTCAACGGCGCCCTCACCACCACCGCGCCGGTCTCGGCCTATCGCGGCGCAGGCCGGCCGGAGGCCTGCTTCTTCATCGAGCGGCTGATGGACACCGCGGCCCGGGCGATCGGCCTCGATCCCGCGGAGATCCGGCGGCGCAACTTCATTCCCGCGAATCGTTTCCCGTTCAAGACCATCACCGGCCAGGTCTACGACTCGGGCGACTACCCTCAGGCGCTGGACCGCGCGCTGAAGGCCGCCGACTATGACGGGCTGCGGCGCCGACAGGCGGCGCGGCGCGCGAAGGGCGAGATCGTCGGGGTGGGGCTCGCCTCCTACGTGGAGCCCTGCGCGCTTGGCTGGGAGAGCGGGTCGATTCGCGTGGAACGGTCGGGGAAGGTCACCGCCATCACCGGCTCGAGCGCCCACGGCCAGGGGCACGAGACCACGTTCGCGCAGGTGGTGGCCGATCACCTGGGCGTCACGCCCGACGAGGTCACGGTGCTGCACGGCGATACGCGCTCCGGCCCCGAGGGCTTCGGCACGTTCGGCAGCCGGAGCGTGGCGCTGGGCGGCGGCGCGCTCGTGCGCACCTCGGTGGAGGTGCGCGACAAGGGCCGGCGCATCGCGGCCCGGCTGCTGGAGGCCGCGCCCGAGGACATCGTGCCCGTGCGAGGCGGCTTCCAGGTGGCGGGCGTGCCGCAGAAGCGCGTGGCGTGGAAGGACGTGGCCACCGCGGCCTACGCGGGGGGCCAGGCGCTGCCCCCGGGCGACACGCCCGGGCTCGAGGCCACCACCTACTTCCAGCCGGACGGCGAGGTCTGGAGCTCCGGCGCGGTGGTCTGCGGACTCTCGATCGAGCCGGAGACGGGAGTGCTCCGCCTCGAGACGCTCGTCTGGATCGACGACGCGGGCACCATCATCAATCCGCTCCTGGCGGAAGGACAGCTCCATGGCGCGCTGGCCCAGGGCCTGGGTCAGGCCCTGATGGAGACCATCGTCTACGACGCCGACGGCCAGTGCCTCAGCACGACGCTGATGGACTACGCGATCCCGCGCGCCACCGACATGCCCGCCGTGCTCATCGAGAAGATGCACACCGCGTCGCCGCGCAACCCGCTCGGGGCCAAGGGCCTGGGCGAGGCCGGCTGCATCGCGATGCCGCCCGCGATCGTGAACGCGGCGGTGGACGCGCTCGCCCCGCTCGGCGTCGGCCACCTCGACATGCCGCTCACCCCCGAGCGCCTGCGCGCCGCGCTCACGGAGCGACGCTAGCGAATCGCCGCTGCACCGCGGCCGGGTACCAGCGGCTGAACCAGACCGCGGCCGTGAACGCGGCGACCGAGCCCACGACGTCCACCCAGATCGGGACGGCCGCCACGTACTCCGCCAGGGCGTCCGCCGCTACCAGCACCGCGAAGGCTCCCGCCCATACCGTGGTGATGAGCCGATTGGTCGTGTAGAAGACCGGCAGGGCCCAGATCGGCTCGGGCACCCGCTCGCGCGCGTACTGCAGCGTGAAGGGCCGGCCGATGACGAGCGAGGTCACCGCGATCGCGAGCAGGCCCAGGTCCACCGCGAGCCGCACCGTCGCCACCGACCAGGCCGGCGCGGCCAGCAGCGTGTACGTGGTGAGCACGCCGAACACCACGAGGCTGCCGGCCTCGAGGATCTTGAGCGACTCGCCGCGGCGGATCATGCGGAGACACAGCAGCAGCGAGACGACGACGGCGCCCATGAGCCCGGCCAGCGGCGAGCGCAGGCGCATCAGCACGAAGAAGACCAGGAAGGGCGAGAGGCTCAGCACGATGCTCATGACGGGGCCTTTCGGCGGGTGGCGCGTGGCGGCGAGGGCGCGGGGGCGGCGCCAGATCGCGCGCCCGCCACGAGCAGCCGCATCGCCTCCCGCTGGATGGTCCGGAAGTCCGGATCCTTGGGGAGCTTGCCGGCCAGGTGCAGCACCACCAGCCCGTGCATGGTGGCCCAGAAGACATAGCCCAGGAGCTGCGCGTCGCCCACGAAGATGCCGGCCTTGACGAGGGCCTCGAGCGCCGCGCTCATCATGTGGCGCGCCCGGGCGCTGGCGCGGACCAGCTCCGGGTAGCGATCCGGGTGGGGCTGGGAGAGATCGAACATCATGCGATAGGCGTCGGGCTCGGCCAGGGCGAACCGGATGTACGCCTCGCCCATCGCCTGGCCGCCCGCGCGCAGATCGCCCCGCGCCTTCCGGGCCGCGTCCTCGAGCGCGGCGGCGAACCGGTCGAACGCGGCCGCGCGCACCGCGGCGAGGATCTCCTCCTTGTTGCGGAAGTAGCGATAGGGCGTCATGGGGCTGCAGTCCAGCGCCTCCGCGAGCTGCCGCATGCTGACGCCCTCGACGCCGTCCCTGGCGAAGCGCTTCTGCGCCACCGCGCAGAGACGCGCGCGGAACGCGTCCACCTCCTCGCGGGAGAGGTTCCTGGGCATGGGTCCTCAGGCGTCCGGCGGCAGCGCCCGCGGGAACTCGCGCACGTACTTGAAGAACCGGGCGAGATGGCGATCCGAGGCCACCAGCACGCGCGGGCGGAAGCGGATCGTGTCGAGCACCGGCGCGTCCTCCGCGAGAAGCTGCCGCACGAAGGCGCCCAGCTCGCCGAGCTGCTCCGCGGCGCCGTCGCGCCCCTGCCCGGTATCGCGCACCCCGTACACGTAGAAACCGAAGGTGTGGCCGTGGGCGGGAGGCGCGCCGCTGAAGAGCATGAACAGATCCTGGTCACCCATGGCCAGATGCTGCGAGAAGGTGTTGACCCCGGTGATGCGACCCTCGTGAGCGAACGCGGACGATTCGATCCGGTACTCGATGCTATGCTCCCCCACGGTCACGGCGTCCGGATCGACCACGGGCAGGCCGTGCAGGGCGCGCAGATGCTGAAAATCGACTCCGTTCGACGTGGAGACCCAGGGATCGGTGGCGCGCGTACCGCGGAAATGCGTCTCGAAGATCAGCTCACCCTCCTCCGCGCCGGGAATGCCCGGCACCGCGAAGGTCGGGGTCTCGCCGTTGAACGCCCAGATCAGCCCCCACGCCTCCGCGCTCGGATAGGTCGGGATACGGGCGCCGGGCGGGATCTTGTCGCCGGCCGGGATGTCCACGCACGTGCCCGCGCAGTCGAACGTCCAGTGGTGATAGGCGCAGCGGATCTGCCCCTCTACCACCTGGCCCACCGAGAGGTCCGCGCCCAGGTGGGGACAGAAGGCGCCCTGCACCACCGCGCGGCCGGCCGCGTCGCGGTAGAGGATCACGCGGGTGCCGAGGAAGTCCTGGCCGATGACCCGGCCGGGCTGCACGTCGCGGGCCAGGGCCAGGGGGAACCAGGACTGGTGAAAGCCCGCCGCCGTGTCGTCCTGCTGCCGCCGCTCCAGGGTGAGGGTCATGTCGGCCTCCTTGGATGGACACCGTACATTTACAGTGTAAACACTTCAAGGTCTATTTTCCCGTGAAAGGACGAGCCATGCGATCCATCGACATCCACGCGCACGTGGTGCCCCGGGCGGTCTGGCAGGCCGCGGAGGCCGGCCGCGACTGGTACGGCTTCCGCCACCAGGGCGGCGACGGCCTCGGCGTCTTCCTGGGCGGCAACGGCAAGCGCACCGGCTTCACCTCGCCCAAGGTGCGGTTCACGCCGGAGGAGCGCCTGGCCGACATGGACGCGCAGGGCGTGGACGTGCAGGTGCTCTCCATCCACACCCCGTTCTTCGGCTACCACCTGGACGCGGCGCAGGGTACGGCGCTGGCGCGCGAGGTCAACGACGAGATCGCCGCGATGACGCGGCAGTGGCCCACCCGCTTCGCGGGCCTCGCCACCCTGCCCATGCAGGACACGAAGCCGGCGATCGCGGAGCTGGAGCGGGCGGTGACCGGCCTCGGGCTCAAGGGCGCGGAGCTCGACACGATCGTGAACGGGGAGAACTGGGACGCGCCGCGCTTCCTCCCCTTCTTCAAGGCCGCCGAGGCGATGGGCGCGGTGCTCTTCTACCACCCCCAGCCGCAGCATAACTTCCTGACCGAGCGCACCACGCGCTACGGGCTGTTCAACAGCCTGGGCGTGATCGTGGAGGACGCCATCGTGGTCGCCATCCTGATCCTGGGCGGCGTGCTCGAGGCGTGCCCGAACCTCAAGGTGTGCATCGCCCACGGGGGCGGGCCGGCCTGCTACGCGATGGGCCGCCTCGACCGCGGGTGGCACGGCAATGCCGATGCGCGCCAGAGCATCCCGCGCCCGCCGAGCAGCTACCAGAAGCAGCTATACTACGACACCGTGGTGGGCAGCGAGGCCGCGCTCCGCTTCACGATCGACCAGGTCGGCATCGACCGCGTCGTCCTCGGCAGCGACTGGCCCTTCGTGCCGTGGCACCCCTCGCCGGTGACCTGGGTGCAGGGCCTCGCCAGCTTGAGCGCGGAGGAGAAGGAGCGCATTCTGTGGCGCAATCTCGAAGGCCTGCTGACGCTGGGCCGTCCCGCCGGAACTTGACCGCCCGGAAGCCGGTTACCAAGGTCGTCCAAACTCGCAAGGAGGCGAACATGATGCGCCTGCTCATCGCAGCTCTTCTCGTCGCGCTCGCCGGTGCGCCCGCGGCGGCCCAGGAGATCACGCTCAAGCTCAGCCACTTCGTGCCGCCCGTCGCGCCCCCGCACGCGACCTTCCTCGCTCCGTGGGCCGCCAAGGTCGAGAAGGAGTCCGGCGGGCGGATCAAGGTCCAGATCTACCCGTCGATGCAGCTCGGGGGCACGCCGCCGCAGCTCGTCGACCAGATCAAGGACGGGGTGGTAGACATCGGGTGGACGGTGGTCGGCTACACCGCCGGGCGCTTCCCGAAGACCGAGGTCATGGAGATGCCGTTCCTGCACACCAACGCGCTCGGCACGACGCTCGCGCTGCAGGACTACTTCGAGAAGCACCTCCAGGACGAGTACAAGGACTACCACGTGCTGCTGCTGCACGTGCACGGGGGCGCGCTGGTCCACGCGGGCAAGCCCATCGTGAAGCTCGAGGACTACAAGGGCCTGAAGATCCGCACCCCGAACCGGGGCGGGAGCGTCTTCCTGCGCGCCGTCGGGGCCAACGCGGTGGGCGCGCCGGTGCCCGAGGTGCCCCAGATGCTCTCGAAGGGCGTCGTGGACGGCGCCCTGCTGCCCTACGAGATCGCCAACCCGCTCAAGGTCCACGAGCTGGTGAAGTACCACTCCGAGTTCGCGGGGCCGCAGCCGCGCATCGGCACCACCGTGTTCCTCTTCGGCATGAACAAGAAGCGCTACGAGAGCCTGCCCGCCGACCTCAAGAAGGTGATCGACGCCAACTCGCGCCGGAACATCGCCGAGATGGCGGGGCAGAACTGGGACAACATCGAGAAGCCGGGCAAGGAGGCGGCCCAGAAGGCGGGGAACAACTTCCCGGTGATGCCGCTGGCCGAGGTCGAGCGCGTCCGCGCGGCGGTCAAGCCCGAGATCGACAAGTTCCTGAAGGAGCTGTCGGGCGCCGGCTTCGACGCCAGCGCGCTCTACACGGAGGCCCAGGCGCTGGTCAAGAAGTACACGAAGTAGTTGCAGGGCGAGGCGCAGCCGAACGCGAGCCGAGCGGATACAGTGACGCGAGCGAGGCGCAGCCGAACGCGAGCCGAGCGGATCATGACGCGCGTCCTCGACGGCCTCGCCCGCGCCTTCGCCTTCGGCGGCGGCGCGGTGCTGGTCGCGATCACCGGCATGTCGGTCGCCTCCATCACCGGGCGGGCCCTGCTCGGCCGCCCGGTGCCGGGCGACTTCGAGCTCGTGCAGGTCGGCTGCGGCGTCGCCATCGCCGCGTTCCTGCCCTACTGCCAGCTCCGGCGCGGCAACATCATCGTGGACTTCTTCACGGTGCGGGCGGGCCGGCGCGTGCAGGGCCGGCTCGACGCCTTGGGCGCGGTCCTCCTCGCCCTCGTCATGGCCGCCCTCGCCTGGCGCACCGCGGTCGGCGCGGTGGCGGTCCGCGCCGGGGGCGAGGTGTCCATGATCGTCGGCTTCCCGATGTGGATCGGCTACGCGGCCATCGTGCCGTCCCTCGCGCTGGCCGCGGTGGTCGCGCTCCACACCGCCCGGGAAAGCTGGAAGGCGGCCCGCGCCTGAGCGCCGTCGAGACCGGGCTGGCGCTGTTCGCGGGGATGCTCGCGCTGATGGCGCTGCGCGTGCCGATCGCCATCGCCATGTTCATCCCGGGCGCGGTGGGTTACGCGCTGCTCGCGAGCGTCCCCGCCCTCCTCAACCAGCTCAAGGGCGTCGCCTGGGCGCGCCTGTCCCTCTACGACCTGTCGGTCATCCCGCTCTTCCTCCTGATGGGCCAGTTCGCCACCCAGGGCGGGCTGTCGCGCGCGCTCTTCCGCTTCGCCAACTCGCTGATCGGCCACCGGCGCGGGGGCATGGCGATGGCCGCCATCCTGGCGTGCGCCGCGTTCGGCACCGTCTGCGGCTCGTCGGTCGCCACCGCCGCCACCGTCACCCAGGTGGCCCTGCCCGAGATGCGGCGCCACCACTACTCCGGCCGCCTCGCCACCGCGACTCTGGCGACCGGCGGGACCCTCGGCATCCTGATCCCGCCCTCGGTGGTGCTCGTCGTCTACGCGATCCTCACCGAGCAGAACATCGCCAAGCTCTTCGCGGCCGCGATCGTCCCTGGCGTGATCGCGGCCGCCGGGTATCTCACCGCGATCGCGGTCTACGTGCGCCTGGTACCCGGGCACGCGCCCGAGGTCCCGCGGGTGAGCGCGGCCGAGCGGCGCGCCGCGCTGCTCGACGTGTGGCCGATCGGCGTGATCTTCCTGCTGGTGTTCGGCGGCATCTACGGCGGGCTCTTCACGCCCACCGAGGCCGCCGGGATCGGTGCCGCGGGCACGTTCATCACCGCGGTGGCCAGGCGCGAGCTCGGGCTCGCCGCCCTCCAGCGCGCCTTCCTGGGCACCGCCGAGACCACCGGCATGGTCTTCCTGATCTTCCTGGGCGCCGACATGCTGAACTCCGCGCTGGCGCTCTCGCAGATGCCGGCCCAGCTCGCCCAGTCGGTCGCGGCCCTGAGCCTGCCGCCGGTCGCGGTGGTGGCGGGCATCCTCCTCTTCTACATCATCCTCTGCAGCGTGATGGACGAGCTCTCGATGGTCATCCTGACCGTGCCGGTGCTGCTCCCGGTGATCACGGCGCTTCCCCTCTACGACCTCACCTCCACCGAGAAGATCATCTGGTTCGGCATCCTGGTGCTGTCGGTGGTGGAGATCGGCCTCATCGCGCCGCCGGTGGGTCTGAACGTCTACGTCGTCAACAGCCTCGCCCGCGACGTGCCGATGGCCGAGACCTATCGCGGGGTGCTGCCCTTTCTCGCCTCGGACGCGGTGCGCGTCACGCTGCTGATCGCCTTCCCGGCCCTCTCCCTCTGGGCCGTCCGCCTGCTCTTCTAGGCGGGCGGCGGCCGGTCACCCGCCGGCGGGCGCCGAAGAGTCCGGATGCGAGGCGGCGCCCGAAGGTCGGACGCGAGGCGTACTCCTTGTACGTTGAGCGCCCCGACCGAGGGCGCCAACGAAGCAGCCGGGCCTTTATCGGCGCCCGCTCGCGAACGCGCCCTGGCGGTCCAGCTCCATCAAGGCCTGCGCGCCGGTGCTGAAACACGGGCCGCCGCCCGGCACCGCGGCAGACTGGATCGCCTCCAGCAGCTCCCGCTTGGTGGCACCGTGCTCGATGGCCCGGCGCATGTGGGCGACCACGCCTTCCTTGCGGCCACGGAAGGCGAGGATCCCGATGATGACCATCTCCCGGTATTTCACCGAGAGCTCCTTGCCCTCGCCGATCGAGAGCGCGCTCAGCGGCTGGCGCGCCCGGAAGTACTCCGGGTCCTCCTGGGCGACCCACTCCCAGAAGGCGTAGCCGTAGGGGTTCTTGCTGTTGCGCGCGGGCTTGCCCGGCTTCGCGGGCGGACGGCGCGCGGTCACTTGGGCGCCTTCATGCCGGCCAGCCGCTCGATGATCGTAAAGACCACGCTGGTGTCCTGCTCCCCGAGCCCCGCGGCCAGCGCAGCCTGCTGGTAGTGCTGGGCCAGGTTCGAGAACGTCACCGGCACGTGGAGCTCCTTGGCGATGGTGTGGAAGGTCTCGAGGTCCTTGTTCATCAGCGCCACCTTGAAGCCCGGCTCGAAGTCGCGCGGAATCAGGGCGCGCGGGATGCGCTCGATGGCCTTGCTGCCGCCGCTGCTCGCCTTGACCACTTCGTAGATCGTCATCGGGTCGAGCCCCGCCTTCACGCCCAGGATGTAGCCTTCCATCATCGCGGCGCTGTTCACGCACGCCATCATGTTGTTGATGGCCTTGATGGTGTTGCCGGCGCCCGCCGGCCCCACGTGGAAGATGTTGGGCCCCATGGCGCGCAGCACCGGGCGCGCCTTCTCCATCGCCGCCGCGTCCCCGCCGACCATGATGGCGAGCGTGCCCGCGCGCGCCCCGGTGACGCCGCCGCTGACCGGCGCCTCCAGGAAGTGCACGCCGCGGGCCTTCGCGATCGGCTCGATCATCCGAGGGGTCTTGGGCAGCACGCTGCTCAGGTCGATCAGAATCGTCCCCGGCTTCGCGCGCTGCACGAGGCCGCCCTCGTCGAGGTACATGGCCTCCACGTCCGGGGAGGCGGGCAGCGAGGTCAACACGACGTCGGAGGCGTCCACCACCTCCTTGGCGGAGGCGGCCCGCTTGGCCCCGGCCTGGATGAGGTTCTCCATGGCCTTGGGGTTCATGTCGAACACCGTCATCGAGAAGCCGGCCTTCAGCACGTTGCCGGCCATCGGGTTGCCCATGTTCCCCACACCGATGAACCCTACGGAGAGAGCCATTGCGCGCCTCCTTTGGCGGGACTCGGGTCACTGCAGATCGACCGGGACGCGCCGAGCATAAACCTGCGCGACGGACGGATCAACGTGCGTTAGACTTCGGCCTAGTGCTACGAGAGTTCGCCCTGGAGCCGATCGGGCCCGTCTCCATCGAAGAGACGTCGGCGCAGAATCTCCTCAAGCTCTCCGCCCACACCTACTGGCGTCGGGTCTGGCCCGCGGGGCTGGGGCTGGCCGCCTACATCACCGACCGCTTCGGGGCCGACGGCCTGCGGGGCCGGGAGGTCCTGGACCTGGGCTGCGGCGTCGGGCTCATCGGTATCGTGTGCGGCCGCCTGGGCGCGAGCGTCACCTTCCTGGACCGGGAGGCGGAGGCCCTCGCCGCGGTCCGGCGCAACTGCTGGCGCAATGGCCTCGGTCCTGCCCAAACCATAGGCGGCGACTGGAACCACGGCGGGGACCGCCTGGCGCCGGCCACCTATGACCTCGTGGTGGGCGGCGACGTCGTCTACGACGACGCGGAGTGGCCGGCCCTCGGCACCGGGCTCATGCGGACGCTACGACCGGGGGGCGAGGCCCTGCTCGCGGACCCCGGCTGGGTCCCCGACGCCAAGCTGCGGGCGGCCTTCCGAAGAAGTGGATTCACGGTCACGCGGGATCGCTGGACGGTGAGCTGGCCCCCCTGGCGACCAACCCACCGGCAGTACAAGATCATCAACATCTACACGCTCCGCCGGCCCCCTCACGTCCCGTAGATCCTCCGGAGTCTTCTACGGCTGGCCCGTCGTGGCGGGCGCCTTCTTCGGCTACGCCATCAGCGCCGGGTTCATGCACTCGTACGCGGTCTTCCTGGTGGCCTATCTCGGGGAATTCGGCTGGGGCCGCGCCGAGACCTCGGTCGCCTACTCGGTTTCCCAGCTCATCATCGGCGCCAGCTCGCCCCTGGTCGGCGCCCTGGTGGACCGGCTCGGCACGCGCGCTCTGGTCCTGGTCGGCGGGGGCCTCCTCGTGGTGGGCCTGGCCGCGAACGCCGCCGTCACCTCGCTCTGGCAGGTGATCGTGCTCTACGGCCTGGTCATGACGCTCGGGTCCAACTGCATGGGCCTGGTGGTCTCGGTGCCGCTGCTGTCCCGCTGGTTCGTGCGGCGACGAGGCCTGGCCATCTCGGTGGTCCAGTCGGCCAACGGCTTCGGGCGGGCCGTGTCGGCTCCGCTCGCCCAGCTCCTCATCTCCGCCATCGGGTGGCGGCGGTCGTACCTGGCTCTCTCGGTGATGATGGCGGCCGCGGTGTTCCCGATCGTGCGCGCCTTCCCGACCCGCGAGCCCGACCCCGAGGAGCGCGGACCCGCCGACATGCGAGCCGCGGCGCCCCAGCCCGCGCACGCCTGGACGGTGCGGGAGGCGATGGGCACGCCGCACTTCTGGCTGCTGTTCCTGGTCTACCTGCTCACCGGCCTCGGGAGCTTCCTGGTCTCGCTCCACCAGCTCGCCTTCGCGGTGGACGTGGGCTTCGACCCCCTGTACGCGGCCGGCGTCCTCGGCCTCGGGAGCCTGCTCGCGGTGGTCGGCACCATCGGCACCGGCACGATCTCGGACTACATCGGCCGCGAGGTCTCGGCGATCCTGGCCTACCTGGTCTCCATCGTCGGGGTGATCTGCGCGCTCTTCATCACGAGCGCCGAGCAGCACGCCCTGCTCTGGCTGCACGCGTGCTTCTTCGGGCTCACCTGGGGCGCACGGGGTCCGCAGATCACCGCCAAGACCGCGGACCTCTTCCAGGGTCCGCACCTCGGGGCGATCCTGGGCGTGATCTCCATCGGCACCGGACTGGGCGCCGCGGGCGGGGCCTGGGCCAGCGGGCTGATCTTCGATCTCTCGGGCAGCTACCGCCTGGCCTTCCAGCTCTCGATCGCGTCCTACGTGCTGGGCTGCGTGTTCTTCTGGCGGCTGCGCCGGCCCGCGCGGCAGCTCACGCCGGAAACGGGTTGACCCCGCCCGCGGCCAGCTCCTCTTCGACCAGCGTCGCCAGGTCGTTCAGGGCCCGCACGTCGTCGTCGCGCAGCTCGCGCGGGCGGCGATCCACGAGGCAGAGGGTGCCCACGCGGCGCCCGAACATCCGGATCGGCCGGCCCGCGTAGAAGCGGGCGCGGATCTCCCCGGTCACCACGGGGTTGTCCGCGAAGCGCGGGTCGGTGAGCGCGTCGGGCACGATGAACACCCGGTCGTCGTGGATGGCGTGCGCGCAGAACGAGATCTCCCGATGCGTCTCCCGCACGTCGAGCCCCTGGTGCGACTTGAACCACTGGCGCTCGGCGTCGACCAGGCTCACCAGGGCGATCGGCACGTCGAAGACGCGCCGGGCCAGCCGGGTGATCCGGTCGAAGCGCTCCTCCGCGGGCGAGTCGAGCACGCCCGCGTCGCGCAGCGCCCGCAGGCGCTCCGCCTCGTCGAGCGGCAGCGGCGCGCGCATCCAGCGGCACGCCTGGCGGAGCGCCCACGCGCGGACCCGGGTGCGCGCGTAGAGCGTGGAGAACGGCGCGACGAGCCAGTCGGTCACCCCGGCCGCGCCGCCGGCGGCCCGGTCGGTCTCCGATTCGTCGGCGGCCACGATCACGATGGGCAGCGCCGCAGCCGACTTCTCCGAGATCGCGCGCAGCGCGCGGCACACCTCGAGGCCGTCCCGCCCGCCGATGCGGCGCCCGAGCAGCAACACCGACGGCGGGGTCGCGCGCGCGAGGGCGGCGACGTCGGCGGCGTCCGCGGGCATCACCGCGGTGAGATCGTCGGCGTGCACCGCCTCGAGGAGCTGCTCGCGGAGGGCGCCCGGGTCGAGCGCCACCAGCACCGACCGGGCGAGCATCTCGCGCGGTGGCGCGACCTCCGCGGCGACCGGCGCCGCGCCCCCGGGGCCGGGCACCATGCTGGTCGGGACCACGTCGAGCGCCTGGCCCTCGGCGGCGGCCGTGACCTCGAGGTCCGTTCCCGCCTGCCGGCGCGCCGCGGCCACCACCAGGTCGAGCGCCGCGTCGTCACGCAGGGGGTCGTGGTGGAAGAGCACGAGCCGCCGCGCGCCCGCCGCCCGGGCCGCCGCCACCACCGACTCCACCGGGCTGTGCCCCCAGCCGAGCTTCTCGCGGTACTCCGCGGCGGTGTACTGGGCGTCGTGGATCAGGAGATCGGCGCCGGCCAGGAACTCCACGTGCCGCCGATCCTCGCCGGCCAGCGCGGAGGCGTCACCCGAGGCGAGCGCGCGGCTGTGGGGCTCGTGGTCGGTGGCGTAGACGAGCACGACGCCGTCGGCCTCGAGCCGGTAGCCGAGGGTGAGCGCGGGGTGATTGAGGTACCGCGCGGTCACCCGCACGTCGTCGATGGTGAAGATGCCCTCCACCAGGTCGTGGAAGCGGACGGTCGCCGCGAACTGGTCGAGACTCACCGGGAAGTACGTGTACTGCATCTGGCCGGCCAGGGTATCGCGCACCGACTCCCGGAGCCCGCGTGGCGCGTAGACGTCCCACTCGTTGCCCGCGACGAAGAGCGGCAGGAAGAACGGGACGCCCTGGATGTGGTCCCAGTGCGTGTGGGTGATGAGGATGTGGCCGCGCAGCGGGCCGGTCCGGGCGGCCTCGAGGGCATGGCCCAGCCCGTGCGCGCCGGTGCCGCAGTCGAGGATCAGCAACGTGCCGGCGCGCGTCCGCACCTCCACGCACGACGTGTTGCCGCCGTACCGCACGGTCCCGGGCCCGGGCTTCGCGATCGACCCCCGCGTGCCCCAGAACCGGACGCGCATGTCAGCCCGCGCGCTCGAAGGTGGCCAGCGTGCGGCGCAGGTCATCGCCGCGCACCGTCCCGCCGTACTTCGCGATCGCCTCCCGGACGACCTCGCGCGCCCGCTCACGCTCGCCCTTCTCCCAGTGCGCCCACGCGATCCGCTCCCAGATCTCGGCCAGCTTGTAGGGGCTCACGTCGGCGCCCCGCTCGTCGATCAACCGCCGGCAGACCGCGATGGCCTCGTCGTAACGGCCGGCCGCCATCAGGAGCCGGCTCAGGTTCAGGGTCAGCCCCTGCGTCCGGTCCCCCACCATGCAGTTGGCGCAGTTGTCCACGCGCTGCCGATGCTGGAAGTAGCGGTCGTAGCCGAATTGCGCGAGGGGCAGCCGGTGCGGGTAGTCGTCGACGACCCAGTGGAGCAGGTCGATGGCGGTCGCCACGATGTGCTCGTCGTCGGGATGATCCACGATCCCGCGGTAGGCGGCCTTGAAGAATTGCCGCTCGCCGAGGCCGTCGTCCCCGCGCGGGAAGCCCTGCCAGGCCGCGAGCAGGTCGCCCACGTTGTCCACCCGGTACGGGGTCTGCACCGAGGCCCACCAGGCCGGCCGCGGCGCGGCCGAGACGAACGCGGCGATGAGCTCGCGCTGCCGCGCCTGGCCCTCGGCCTCGCTCTGCGCACGCTCCTCCTCGAGGCGGCGCCGCTCACCTTCCTGGACCCGGTCGTGGACGATGTAGTAGGCGGCCCCCGCGAGCGCGACGACGACGATCAGCGCGAGCGCCCGGCGCGCGAGCCGCCGCCGGCGCGTGGGCGCGGCCCTGGGAAGGAGCCGGACCGCGCCGACGACGAGGAGCAGCAGGAAGCCGGCGCCCGCCACGTAGACCCAGCGCGACAGGCTCGCGTTGCGGACCTGGAAGCGGTAGTTCCAGGAGTGCGTGCCGGCGTCGTGGGTGTAGAGGTCACCGACGAGGCGGCCGTCCCGCCAGGCCGCGATCCAGAAGAAGTACTGCTCGTCGCCCACGCTCGGCGGCAGGGCCAGCGTCACCGCGGTCGCGCCCGTCATCTCGCGCAGAACCTCCCGCTGCCGGTCCGGCTGCGAGCAGGAGACCGCGGTCACGCTCACGCGGTACTCGGCGCCGGCGACGATCGGGTCCCACGCGAACTCGATGCGCGCGGTCGGACCCCAGGAGTGGCGCGGCGTCTCGAAGACGGGCTGGGTCGCGCAGCTCGTGAGCATGCCCTCGAGCGAGCGGGCATTGTCGCCCGGGCGCGTCAGATGGATGAGCCGGACCATGTCCACCGTGAGGCGCTCCGGCCCGCGCTCGGTGACCTCGAACCGGTGCTGCGCCTCGTAGTCGCCGGGAAAGCGACGCGGGTTGACCGGGTTCTCGTCGATGCTGACGTGCAGCCGGTACCGGCCCGGCGCGAGGCCCTCGAGCATCCACGCCCCCGGCCCCTCCCCCCGCTTCACACCGCAGCTCACCCAGGCATTGGCGATGGCGCTGAAGCACGTGAAGTCGGGCGGCGCGGTGGGCTCGAGCGGCTGCCCGTCGAAGCGCAGGTCGAGCGGGATGACGCCGGCAGTGGCCGCGGCGGGGGCGAGCGAGAGGACGAGCAGGACGACGGCAAGCCGGCGCCGCCGCGCCTTCAGGGCCCTCACCTCGGAGCCCTCACCTTTGGGCCCCTCACCTTTGGGCCCCTCACCCTGCCCTCTCCCCCGAGGGGAGAGGAGGAAGGACGGTTAATCGGTTGCCGGCCAGTAGACGAAGCCGCACCCGGTCTGGGCGCAGTGCGCCGGCACGTAGTCCACCACCTTCGCGGGCCGGTTCATCGCGGCGGCCGTGCTGACCCACGCCCGGACTTCGCCCGTGCCGGAGCGCATGGCGTCGGAGTCGAACGTGAAGAGATGCTCCATCGCGGCCAGGTCGTTGCGCTCGAGCCGCTCGAGAATCCACCGGTCGAGCGGCTGGTCGATCCAGCCCGCGTTGTACATGCCCGGGAAATGGGAGAGGCCGCCCGAGGCGTAGATCGCGATGCGCTCCGGCCGATCGCGGAAGACGTCGGCGATGGCCTCGCCCAGGCGCGCGCAGCGGGCCGCGCCGGGGAGCGGCGGGTAGTACTCGTTCATGAACACGCACACCAGCGGGATCTCGAGCGCCGGATCCACCTCGGGCACCAGGTTCGAGACCATGTGCGAGACGCCGCGCGTGGGATTGCCACGCGGATCGAAGCGCCCGATGCTGGCCATGTCGAAGCCGCGCTTCACCAGCCCGCGGTGGAGATGGCGGGAGAGCTCGGGATGGGGCCGGAACACTAGCTTGGTCCGCTCCGCCGGCGGCGTGTCGTAGCTATCGCGGGCGCTGCGGCCCCACAGGGGCTCCTCGCCGGTGTAGACCGAGAAGGTGGGGTTGTTGGCGTCGTCGAACAGATCGCCCTGGTCGTCGCCGATCATCACGAGCGCGTCCGGGCGATAGGCCCGGAGCTGCTCGCGCAGGGTGGCCAGGCCGGCCTCGATGCGCTGGATGTTTGCCTCGATGATGGCCGGGCTCGCGATCTCCTCCCGGGCGCTCCGCGGGAGCTGCTCGCGGGCCTCGGCGGGGATCCGTCCGACCACCCGCGGCCAGTACTGCGCCTTCTGGAACATCATCGGGGCATGTGACGACGCCATTCCCAGACCGAGCATGCGAGCCTCCTCGGGGCCCCGGGGTGGAAGGGACGGAGCGCCCAGGAACCGAATCTAGCCCCGCCGGGGCCCCCGGGTCAACGAGGGGCTTGCACCACCAGGGGCTCGGCGTTCAAGAGGGTTCGGCCGGTGATCGGCACCGGGCGAAGCAGGGCCTGCATCACGAAGCAGCCGCGCTCGGCGTTACGCACGACCCGGGCCACCCGGTCCGGAGGGTCGGGCGACTCGAGGGCGAGCGTGGTCTCGGCCCCGAGCATCTCGCCGTCGATCGTGTCGTCCAGGACCGAGCCGGTCACCCGGAAGCTCGCCTTCACGTGCATCGTCATCCGCGTCACGCTCACCTTCAGCATGTGCCCGTACCGGGACACCTGGGTCATCAGTCAGAACGCGAGCGCGGCGCTGAAGTACATGAGCGGCGTGGGCGCCGAGCCCAGGCCACCCAGGCTCGGCCCCTCGTCGCACGCGATGGTCATGTGCGAGGTCCCGTTGAGGCTGACGGTGGCCAGCTTGAGAAACGGCGTGACGCCCGTGACGTCCGCCTCGAAGACGATCTCGCGGCTCCGGACCGATGGGTCGAGTCCCGGCGGTGTGGTCATCGCGCGCCTCTCCTCAGCGAGCCCGGAGGCGCCGCAGCACCTCGATCGTCTGCGCTGGCTCGGGGCGGCGCGTGTAGTCGGGGTCGGCATCGACCGCGCGGACGATCCCTTCCCGGTCGATCACGAAGCGGGCCGGGACGGGCAGGCGCCAGGTGCCGTCGCCGTTGCCCTTCGGCAGGTCGATGCCGAACTTGGTGTAGATGGCCTGCAGCGCCTCGGGCAGCGTGAAGACCAGCCCGTACTGCTCGGCCACGCGATTACCGAGGTCGCGCAGCACCTCGTAGGTCATGGGCTTGGGCTCCTCGGTCTCGCGCGTGGTGCGCGCCACCTGGGGCGACACCACCACGAGCGAGGCGCCGGCGGCGGTGATCTCGGGCAGGGCCTGCTGCAGAGCGTCCAGCTCTGCGTTGCAGTAGGGTCACCAGCGGCCGCGGTAGAACGAGAGCACGACCGGGCCGCGCGCCCGCAGGGCGGCCAGGCTCACCGGCTGGCCCGCGGCGTTGGGCAGCGTGAAGTCGGGCGCGGGTGTGCCGACCTTGGCGACACGGTCCATGATCCCGGAGGCGCGCAGGTCCTCGATCGCCTGCTGCATGACCGCGCGCACCTCCGGTGGCTGGCGGGTCTTGGCCATCTCCCGGATCGTGGCGAGCTTTTCCTCGAGTGACATGGGCGTCTCCTCTACCCGCGCAGGAGCGGGACAAGGTCGGTGATGGTGTGGACCGTGTGGTCCGCGGACGAAGCCGAGCTCCTCCGTCGGCTCGGCGGCTCGGCGCTGGATCCAGAAGGTCTCGAGGCCGACCGAGGCCGCCCCGGCCACGTCCCAGCAGTTCGAGGACACGAAGCCGAGCTCGTCCGGGCGCACCCGCAGGTGCTCGGGGGCGAGATGGTAGACGCGCGGGCTCGGCTTGAAGATCTTCACTTCCTCGACGCTCAGGATGGCGTCGAGGAGGCCCACGATCCCGGCGCTGCGGGCCGCCGCTTCGAGCATCTTGGGCTCGCCGTTGGACAGGATGGCGAGTCGGAGCCCCCGCCGCTTCAGGGCCTCGAGCCCCGGCTTCACGTCGGGGAACGCGGCCAGGGTCAGGTAGGCCTCGAGCAGGCGGGCGCGCTTGTCGGGGGTGAGGTCCAGGCCGAGGCTCCGCGTGGCGTAGGCGAGGGCGTCCTCGGTGAGCCGCCAGAAATCGCGGTGCCGGCCCATCAGGCTGCGCAGCATGCTGTACTGCAGCTGCTTGAGCCGCCAGAGCTGGGCCAGCGCGTCGCCCTTGCCCGGGAACAGCTCCTCGCCGAGCGCGGTGACCGAGAACACGTCGAAGAGCGTGCCGTAGGCGTCGAACGCGACCGCTTTCATGGCGTCTCCTTGCGTTTGTCGCTAGCGCTTCCGCCGCGGCCTCCGACCGGGATCCGCCTCGAGGGCGGCCAGGACCACCTTCACCACGTCCTCGAGCACCGCCCGCTCCGGGAAGGCCTTGGCCATCACCGAGAGACCCTGGGCGCTGCTGGTCAGGAACCGGGCGAGACCCCGCCGGTCCCGGGTGGCGGCCAGCTCGCCCTGTGCCGCCGCCCGCTCGAGGGTCCGGAGGAAGGCCGCCTCGAGCCCGGCCAGCGACCTGCCCACCTTGGTCGCGGCGCCACGATCTCGCCGCGACAGCTCGACCGCCGAGTTCGTGACCAGGCAGCCCGCGGGCCGGCTCCGGTCGAGCGACCGCTCCACCCGCAGGCGAAAGAAGCGCCGGATCGCCTCGAGACCGGAGCCGGGCGCCTCGAGCGCCTCGAAGAGCTCCCGCGTGACGACGCGCTGATAGCGGTCGAGCGCGCTGAGGAACAGCGATCGCTTGTCGCCGAAGGTGGCATAGAGGCTCCCCCGCTGGATCCCCATGCGGGTGACCAGGTCCTCCACGGAGGTGGCCGCGTAGCCCTTGGCCCAGAAGGCGCCCATCGCGCGGTCCAGCGCCACGTCCCGGTCGAACTCCTTCTGGCGGGGCATCGCGGGCGACCATAGCCAATCTTGAACGGTCGGTCAAGAATAAAGTCGGCTAGGATGCCTCCCGGGAGGAAGCCATCCAATGATCCTCGAGCGCTTCAAGGTTCCCCTGCAGGACCAGGTGCTGGTCTCCGAGGCCGCGCTGCGCCGGACCACCACGCAGATCTTCGAGAAGCTCGGCGTGAGCCCGGAGGACGCCGCCGAGGCCGCGGACGTGCTGACCATGACCGACCTGCGCGGGGTCGAGACGCACGGCGTGTCGAACATGCTGCGCGCCTATGTCCGCGACTACCGGGCCGGCAAGCTCGACCCGCAACCGGGCTGGACGATCGAGCGCGAGGCGCCCGGCACCGCGGTGATCGACGCGGGCAAGCGCCTCGGCATCATCGTCGGGCCGAAGGCGATGCGGCTGGCCATGGACAAGGCTCGTCGGGTAGGCGTGGGCATCGTCACCGTCCACAACGCGGGGCACTTCGGCGCGATCGGCCACTTCGCGATGCAGGCCGCGGCTGCCGACATGGTGGGCACCTGCTTCACCGCCGCGGGTCTCCACGTGGTGCCCACCTTCGGGGCCAAGCCCCTGCTCGGCACCAACCCGATCGCGCTCGCAGCCCCCGCGCGCCGCGAGGCGCCGCTGCTCTTCGACGCCGCCACCTCCGCCATCGCGGGCAACAAGATCCGGCTGGCGATGCGGATCGGGTCGCCGTTGCTCGCGGGCTGGGTGACCGACAAGGACGGCACCCCGATCATGGAGGAGAAGCCGATCTTCGATCGCGACGACGTCTACCAGGCCCCGCTCGGCGGCACGCGCGAGCAGGGCTCGCACAAGGGCTACGGCTTCGCGCTGATGGCGGAGGTCCTGTCCACGATGCTGGCCGGCGCGCTGCCCACCATGCTGGCGCCCGGGAGCGGCTCGAAGAACCAGTTCGCCGCCTACGACATCAAGGCCTTCACCGACCTCGAACGGTTCAAGGACACCATGGACGACATGCTTCGCACCCTGCGCACCGCCGCGCCCGCGCCGGGCCAGGAGCGCGTGCTCTACCCGGGGCTCTCCGAGGCCGAGGAGCTGGCCCAGCGGCGCGCCCACGGGATCCCGCTCCACAAGGAAGTGATCGAGTGGTTCGCCGAGTGCACGAAGGAGATGGCGCTCCCGCCCCTGGCTACTGCGTGAGGGGCGCTAGAGCACTCGCCGCGAGATCCCCGGATAGTCCAGCACGACCCCGTTTCGGTCCACGGCGATCTCCGCCACGAAATCCGAATCGAGCCCCCGGAATCGCCACCGCGCCCCGGCGTCCGCGCGCTCGAGCAGCGTGTACTCCTGGCGCGCCGGCTGGATGGTCAGCCCAGGCAGCACCACCCACGCCACGTCCATCGCGACCGGCCGTCCGACCACCGCATCGGTCAGCCGCCGCATCGGCAGCGTATTGGTGAAGGGCGAGGGGTAGATGTCGATGTCCACGCACCCGTCGAGGGCCAGGACCGCGCCGGTCGCCTCGTCCGTCCAGCGGCCTCGACCGTCAACGCGGACGTCGAGGACCCGCGCCGGCTGCTCGATCACCTCGACCCGCGCGCGCGTGACTTTCCAGCCCGCGTCGCACTCCACCACGTAGCGGGCTCGGTACGGGCGGCCGTCGTCGTCCACCGCGATGATCAGGCTGTCCGCGCGCACCGCGGCCGCCTCCTGCCGCAGCGCAAGATGCTCGAACCCGCGCCCCTCCCACGCCGCCCAGAGCACATCGATCGTGGCCATGGCAAGATCATCGCAGACCGGGACAGGGCCTGCTGGCGGGATCTACCCCCTCGGCCGCCGCCGCGCAGGAAGCGGGCTTTCGCCCGTGCCTGCGCTGCCGGGCGGAGAGCGCCCTCGTTCTCGGGGTCTGGCGCGGCACCTCGAGCACGGTGTCGCGCGCGCTCGCGCTGGTCGAGAAGGGCGGGCTCGACGGCGCCGACGTCGGCTCGCGCAGACCCGTCGCGTGCTCCTGGCCAAGCACCGAGTGGACCGCGCAGTACATCGCGATGCGGGAGATGCGCGAGCTCGACGCGTTTTCCCGCCGCCGATGGCGGGCTGATGCGCGCGATGGCGGACCGGAAGGGACGCCGGCCGAGCCCGGCCGCGCTGCTGGCGCGCGCCGAGCGCTGGCGGTCCCGTGGCGGGCGTACGCCGCGCAACACCGGTGGGCGTCCCAGGGGATGAGCTATGATCGCGGGGAGGCACCCCGTGACGATCGATCTCCTCTACGGCCGCTCCACGCTGCCCGTCTCGCCGCCCGCCGGCTGCGTGCCGACGGTGATCGAGAAGCGCGCCATGCCGGTACTGGCCGAGCCCCGGGCCGCGGTGGAGCGCGCCCTGGCCGGGCCCGTCGGCAGCCCGGCGCTGCGTGAGCTGGCTCGCGGCAAGCGCTCCGCCTGCATCCTGATCTGCGACATCACCCGGCCGGTGCCGAACCGCCTCTTCCTGGCGCCGCTGATCCGCACCCTGCTGGACGCCGGCGTGCCGCGCGCGGGCATCACGGTGCTGGTCGCGACGGGGCTCCATCGCCCGAACGAGGGCCCAGAGCTGGCCGAGCTGGTGGGCGACCCGTGGGTGCTCGAGACGGTGACGGTGGCGAACCACGACGCGCGCGCGGACGAGGATCACGTGCTCCTCGGCCGGACGCCGGCGCGCGGCACCGTGGTGCGCCTCGATCGCCGCCTGGTCGAGGCGGAGCTCAAGATCGCCACCGGCCTGGTGGAGCCGCACTTCATGGCCGGCTGGTCGGGCGGGCGCAAGGTCATCGCGCCCGGCGTCGCGCACGCCGAGACCATCACCACGTTCCACAACGCGGCCTTCATGGCGCACCCCCGCGCGGCCAACTGCGTGCTCGACGGCAACCCGCTGCACGAGGAGCAGCTCGCCATCGTCTCCATGCTGGGCGGCGCGCTGGCGCTCAACACCGTGATCGACGACCGGCGGCGCCTGGCCTTCGTCAACTTCGGTGAGGTGGTCCAGAGCCATCTGCAGGCGGTGGACTTCGCCGCGGGCTACGCGCGCGTGCCGGTCGGCCGCCGGTTCCAGACCGTGGTCACCAGCGCGGCCGGCTACCCGCTCGACCGGACCTACTACCAGACCGTGAAGGGCATGGTGGGCCCGCTCGACATCCTGGAGCCGGGCGGCGACCTCATCGTCGCCTCCGCGTGCTCGGACGGCATGGGGTCGAAGCACTATGTCGAGGCGCAGCGCCGCCTGGTGGACCTGGGCGCCGACGGCTTCGCGTCGAGCATCGCGGGGAAGCCGCACGCCGACATCGACGAGTGGCAGACCCAGATGCAGCTCAAGCCCATGCGGGTCGGCCGCGTGCGGCTCTACACGGACGGCCTGGAGGCGCACGACGCCGCGCTGACCGGCGTGGAGCACGTGACCGATCTGACCACCGCCATCGCGGACAGCATGGCGCGGCACCGGGATCCGCGGGTGGCCTTCGTGCCCGAGGGGCCCTACGTGGTGCCGGTGCACGAGGAGGCATGATGTTCGACGCGGTGATCGTCGGCGCGGGATTCGCCGGGATGTACATGCTGCACCGCCTGCGCGGGCTCGGGCTCACCGCGCGCGTCTTCGAGGCGGGCCAGGGGGTCGGCGGCACCTGGTACTGGAACCGCTACCCCGGCGCGCGCTGCGACGTCGAGAGCATGGACTACTCGTACTCGTTCTCGGACGAGCTGCAGCAGGAGTGGCGCTGGTCCGAGCGCTACTCGGCCCAGCCGGAGATCTTGAAGTACGCCAACCACGTGGCGGACCGGTTCGATCTGCGGAAAGACATCCAGTTCGAGACCCGCGTCACCGCCGCCACGTTCGACGAGGCCACGAGCCGGTGGACCGTCGAGACCGATCGCGGCGATCGCGTGTCGGCGCGCTTCTGCATCATGGCCACCGGCTGCCTGTCGGATGCGCAGGTGCCCGACATCAAGGGCCGCGAGTCCTTCGCCGGCAAGTGGTACCACACCGGCAAGTGGCCGCACGAGGGCGTGGACTTCACCGGCCTGCGCGTCGGGATCATCGGGACCGGGTCGTCCGCGATCCAGTCCATCCCGATCATCGCGAAGCAGGCCGCGCATCTCTTCGTCTTCCAGCGCACGCCGAACTACAGCATGCCCGCCCAGAACGCGCCGCTCGACCCCGCGTACGAGCGGCGCGTGAAGGAGACCTACGCCGACTTCCGCCGCCAGGCTCGCGAGTCCCGCGTGGGCTTCGTGACGGAGCGGAGCGGCGACTCCGCGCTGGCGGTGCCCGAAGAGGAGCGCCGGCGCGAGTACGAGAAGCGCTGGAGCCGGGGCGGGCTCGGCTTCTCGGCCGCCTACACCGATCTGCTCCTCGACAAGGACGCCAACGACACCGCGGCCGAGTTCTTCCGGGCCAAGATCCGGAACATCGTCCGCGACCCGGAGGTCGCCCGGGCCCTGACGCCCACCGACTATCCGCTCGGCACCAAGCGCCTCTGCGTGGACACCGGCTACTACGACACGTTCAACCGGGACAACGTCACGCTGGTGGACCTGCGCAAGACGCCGATCGAGGCCATCACGCCCGAGGGCGTGCGGACGAGCGAGGCCGAGTACGCGGTGGACGCCCTCGTGTTCGCGACCGGCTTCGACGCGATGACCGGCGCGCTGCTGAACATCGACATCCGCGGCCGCGGCGGCCGGCGCATCCAGGAGGCCTGGGCGGCGGGACCGCGGACGTATCTCGGCCTCACGATCGCCGGCTTCCCGAACCTGTTCACGATCACCGGCCCGGGCAGCCCGTCCGTGCTCAGCAACATGATCGTGTCCATCGAGCAGCACGTGGACTGGATCGCCGACTGCCTCACGCTACCTGGACCGACAAGGGCACGCGAGCATCGAGGCAACCGCCGACGCGCAGGAGGCGTGGGTCCAGCACGTCAACGAGGTGGGCCACATGACGCTCTACCCGCTCGCCAAGTCCTGGTACATGGGCGCCAACGTCCCCGGCAAGCCGCGCATCTTCATGCCCTACATCGGCGGCGTCGGCGTCTACCGCCAGAAGTGCGACGAGGTCGCGGCGAAGGGCTACGAAGGCTTCGCGCTGAGCCGGTGAGGCCCGCGCTTTAGCCCGAGACGGTGGCGGCGCGCCAGATGCGGCGCGCGTCCTTGTCGATGTTGAGCGCCACCACCGCGGCGACCGCCAGGAGCCCGCAGGCCATCACGAAGGCCGCGCCGTAGCCGCCGGTCGTCTCGAACAGCGCGCCCGCCAGCCAGGAGCCGAGCGCGGACCCGGTCTGGTGGACCAGGAAGATCAGCCCGAACACCGAGCTGACCGAGAAGCGGCCGTAGATGTCGGCGGTCAGCGCCGAGGTCATCGAGCCGGTGCCGGCCAGCGTGATCCCGCCCAGGACCGCGACCACCATGAGCCCGGCGGGGTTGTCGCGGATGAGGAAGAGCCCGGTGAAGATGAAGATGCGACCCGCGTAGATCGAGGCCAGCACCGGGCGTCGCCCGAACCGATCGGAGAGCGCGCCCAGCATGATCGTGAAGCCGATGCTCGAGCCCCCGAGCACGCCGAGCGCCCACGAGGCGACCATCGGCGTGTAGCCGTGATCGGTGAGCATCGGGATGCCGTGCGCGGAGAGCAGGCTCATCGAGAAGCCGCAGGTGAAGAACGAGCCCGCGAGCTGCCAGAAGGCCAGCGTCCGGAGCGCCTCGCTCGCGGTCACGCGCTCGACCGACGCGGCGGGCGCCCCGGGCAGGCGCGGCGCGCCGTCGGGGGTGAGCCCGACCGACTCCGGCGAGTCGCGCAGCACCCAGAGGCAGAGCGGCAGCGAGATCACCAGGACCAGACCCGCGATGACCACGTAGGTCGTGCGCCAGCCGGCGGTGAGGATCAGCCACGTCACCGCCGGGCACGAGCAGGCTCATCCCGGTCATCGACGCGCTGCCGAGCACCGAGAGCGCGGTGCCGCGCCGCCGGCTGAACCAGCGCGCCACCACGCCGGAGGCGATCACCGGACCGGTCCCGGCCAGCCCGAGTGGCACGAGCACGCCGTAGACCGCGGCGAACTCCCAGACGTTGCGCACCATCGCGGTCAGGATCAGCGAGGCCACCAGGAGGAGCGTGCCCGCCGAGGCGACCACCCGCACGCTGAAGCGGTCCAGCGCCATGCCGGCCAGCGGCATGAAGACGCCGTAGAGGAAGAGGCTCAGCGCGATCACCGCCGAGAAGCTCGCGCGGTCGAGGCCGAGGTCGGCCACGATCGGCTTCAGGAACGGCCCGACCGCGTGGCGGACACCGGTCGACATGAACGTGGTGACCGAGAACGCCCCCACCACCCACCAGCCGTAGAAGATCTTCTGGTCTCGCATGACCTCTCGACTATAGCCCAGCCTAGAAACTCGGCTTCGTCGAAAACGGCGTCAACTGGAGCTCGTGCGTCCAGCACGACCGGTCCTGGGTATGGAGGTAGTAGAACGCGTCCGCGATCTTCACGGGATTCATGACGATCTCCGGCTGCTTCTGCGCCCGCGGCAGGGCCCGGGTTCCCGGCGAGTCGATGAGGCCGTCGATCACCACGTTGGCCACGTGCACGCCGTGCTCGGAATATTCCTCCGTCAGCACCTGCGCCAGCGTGCGCATCATGACGCGCGGATAGTAGAGCGATTGCCCGGTGAGCCGCTTGCGGCCGCGCAGGGACGACGAGTTGTTCGAGATGAGGAACGAGCCGGCGCCGCGCTTGCGCATGGCGGGCAGCACCTCCTTGGCGACCAGGAACGGGCCGCGGATCGCGATGTGCTGCGCGGTCTCGAGGATCTCGAGCGGGACGTGCTCCAGCAGCTCCTTGTCGGGCGGCAGGTCGCGTCCCTCGAGGTAGCCCGCGTTGTAGACCAGGACCTCGGGATCACCCTGCTTCTCTCGAATGGTCGCGAACGCCTTCGCGATGGACGCGTCCGACACGAGGTCCATCTCGACGATCGTGCTCGCGCCGCCCTGCTCCCGGATGGCCTGATCGAGCCCCGCCGCATTGGCGGCCTTCCGGGTCGTCAGCACCACGAAGAAGCCTTCCCTGGCGAACTTCTGGGCGATGGCGCCGCCGACGCCCCAGCGCACCCCGACGGGCAGATCGCGGTCGTCGAGCGCCTTGCCGTGGGCCAGCTTGGTGTTGCGGCCATCGGCCTGCCACTTGGAGGTCGCACCCACCACGACGGCGACCGGTTGACGATTCGGGCTCATGGCGAATCCTCCTTCTTCGAATTGTCTTCTGGGCCGCCGCGGAAGAACGCCAGCAGCAGCCGGTTGACCTCGGGCGCGTTCTCGTAGGCCGACCAGTGGCCGGCCTCCGGGACGCGATGCACGTCGAGGCCGGGGACGGCCTCCTGGATCTCGCCGATGAGCAGCGTGGCGGGCCGGAACGCGGAGTCGTCGCGCTCCCCCCACAGCAGGCGGATCCGGCCGCCCCGCCGCGCCACTTCCGCGAGATCTCCCAGTAGCGTGCCGCCGCCGCTGACCTTTCGACTATCGAAGCGGGTCTGCCGCACCAGGCCCACCTGGATGTCCACCGTCTCCTCGGAGACGCTCGCGGGATCGCTCAGCATGTTCACGAGCAGGTTGTGACGGCAGACCTCACGGAAGAGCCGCTCGTCGCCGGCCGCCTCCTTGTAGCTGCGGATCGGTCGCTCGCCGAACTTCCGCAGCGGGAAGCCGCCCGGCGAGATCAGGCCCACATGGCTCACCCGCGGGCCGAGGCGCCGGGCCATGTTGGCCGCGATCGCCGCGCCGAAGGAGAAGCCGGCGAACCGCAATGGGGCCACGCCCGGCAGCGCCTCGAGGAGCAGCTCATGGACCAGGTCGAGGTACTGCGGGCCGGTGGTCTCGCGCGGCACCGGCGCCGATTCCCCGTAGGAGGGGTGATCGAGCGCGTGCACCGTGAAATGCTCCGCGAGCGGCTCCACGTTGCGGATCCAGTGCTTCCACGAGCCCATGCCGCCGTGGAAGAGCACGAGGTCCGGCCCGTGGCCGAGCCGGCGGACCGCCAACCGGGGCGAGGTCACGCGAGCTTGGGTCGGATGCGCTCGGCGAAGAGCGCCATCTGCTCGTCGAGCTCGGGCCCGTCGGCGGCCAGGAACTCGATGACGAGATGCTCGACGCCCACCTCGCGGAGCTCGCTGATGCGCTCGACCAGGGCCGACGGCTCGCCCACCAGCACGCTCCCGCCGCGCACGGAGGTCCCGGCGGGCCGGCCGGGCCGGAGCACGCAGAGGTCATTGCGTAGCGCGATCGGCGGCGGCACGGCACGGCCGCGGGCCTGGCAGAGCCGCGCCAGCTCCGCCCGGCCGGCGCGCAGCTCCTCGGCGGAGCGATTGATCGGGTGCCAGGCCGCGCCGATCTCGGCCGCCCGGCGCAGCGAGGCGCGGCCGTGGCCGCCGACCCAGATCGGCGGGTGCGGCTTCTGCACCGGCTTGGGCTCGAACTTGAGGCCGCTGAACTGCGTGTACTTGCCCGCGAAGGTCGGCGCGGGGCTGGTCCAGAGCTCCCGCATCGCGGCCAGGTACTCGTCGGTCATCGGGCCGCGCTCCGCGAAGGGCACGCCGAGCGCCGCACTCTCCTCCGCCAGCCACCCCGCGCCGACGCCCAGGACCACGCGCCCGCCGGAGAGCGCGTCGAGCGAGGAGACCATCTTGGCGGTCACCACCGGGTTGCGGTAGGGCACGATGAGCACGGTGGTGCCGAGGCGCACGCGGCTCGTCGCGCCCGCCGCCACCGCGAGCGTCACCAGCGGATCGAAGATGCCGGCGCCGATCCGGTCCACGTTGGCGTCGGGCACCACCACGTGGTCGCTCACCCACACCGAGTCGTAGCCGAGCTGCTCGGCCCGCACCGCGGTGTGGCGGATGATGTCCGGGGTGGCGAGGTGACGGCAGTTCGGGATCCAGACCCCGACCTGCATCACCGGTTCAGGTAGCGCAGCGGCTGCCCCGCGCGCGGCCACTCGAAGGAGACGAGGGTGCCGCCCATGGAGAGCGTGGCGTACGCGGTGCGGAGATCCTTGCCGCCGAAGCACACGTTGGTGACCATCATGTCCGGCAGCATGAACTGGTCCACCCGGCTGCCGTCGGGCCAGATGTCGCTGACCGCGCCGGTGATCAGCGTGGCCACGCAGACGTGCCCCTCGCCATCCACCGCGAGCGAATCGAACATCTGGTAGCCGCCGAGCCCGGCGATCACGGTGCCCTTCTCGCCGCGGTACGGGCCGTTCGCCGACTCGATCTGGCCGGGCCCGGAGAGCTTGAAAGCCCAGCAGCGCGCGGTCGGAGTCTCGACCACGTAGAGCGTCTTCTCGTCCGGCGAGAGCCCGATGCCGTTGGGGCGCTCCAGCGGGAAGATGGCTTCCTTGATCGAGGAGCCGTCCGCCTTCGCGTAGTAGACGACGCCCCGGTCGCTGTCGCGCTCGCGCGTCTTGCCCAGGTCGGTGAACCAGAACCCGCCCGCCCCGTCGAACACCAGGTCGTTCGGCCCGCGCAGGCGTTGGCCGTCGCAGCGGTCGTAGAGCGTGTCGAACTTGCCCGTCTCCGGATCCACCACCTGGATGCTGCCGGATACGTAGTCGTCGGCCTGGGCCACCGGGAAGAGCTTGCCCGGGCGATCCACGAACTTGAGGCCGCCGTTGTTGGTCACGTACATCTTGCCGCCCGGGCCCATCGCGGCGCCGTTCGGGCCGCCGCCCAGGGTGGCGACCACGCGGATCTTGCCGTCCGGCGTCACGCGCGAGAGCGTGCGGCGCTCGATCTCCACCAGGATGACGGAGCCGTCCGGCATGGCCACCGGGCCCTCGGGAAACCGCAGCCCCGAGGCGATCTGCTTGAACGCGGGCTTGTGGGTGGCCATCAGGATTGCACCTGCCGCATGAGATCTACGCAGCGATCGAGCACGGGGAGCACCTCGTCGGCCTTCGCGGATGGGAGATTGAAGATGAGCCGCGCCACGCCCGCGTCGCGGTAGCGCTTGATGAGGTCCGGGTCCTCGGCCACGCCGAAGACGGTGATCGGCAGCGTGGCCGGATCGCGCCCGGCCTCGACGACCATCGCGCGAAACTCGGGCAGCTTGCCGAGCACGTCGCCGTAGGCGGGCCGGCGCGCGTGCGGCAGCCACCCGTCGCCGTAGGCGATGGCCCGGCGCGCCCCGTAGGGGAAGGCGCCGCCCACCAGTACCGGCGGGTGCGGCTTCTGCACCGGCTTGGGCCAGGTCATCATGGGCGGGAACTTCACGAACTCGCCGGTGTACTCGGGCTTCGACTTCGTCCAGATGGCCCGCATGGCCTCGACGCGCTCCTGCATCACCTTGAAGCGCGACTTGAACTCGGTGCCGTGGTCGGCCATCTCCTCCGCGTTCCAGCCCGCGCCGATGCCGAAGAGGAAGCGCCCACCCGAGACCTGGTCGAGGGTCGCCACCGCCTTGGCGGTCTGGATCGGATCGCGCTGGACGACCAGGCACACGCCGGTGG
>CAVVEU010000016.1:0-5845 GCA_963747235.1 uncultured Candidatus Rokubacteria bacterium | reverse complement strand
TCCCGGGCGAGGGCCGCCGGGCAGGGCCCAGCCTGCCCGGCGCCGCCGAGCGCGCGGAGGATCAGGGCGACGGGCAGTCGAAGTTCTTCGCGCGGCGGCGCCGGGTGAAGGAGAACTGCGGCGGCTACTGCAACGAGTGGGCGCGCGAGCGGTTCCTGTTCATCTGCGCGGAGCCGGGAACAAGTTCGAGCGCTCGCTGAAGCCGATCGAGGACGGCTTCGGGAGGGGGCGTGCGGCGCGGCGGCTCGTTCGATCCCATGCAGCAGGATCGCTACGCCCGCAACCTCTGGTGAGGTCGGCCTAGCGGCGCCGCTCGAGATCGAGGTCGGTGCGCCGGAGCTGCTCGATCTGCGTCCGGAGCCGCACCGCTTCTTCCTTGAGCCGCGACGCCTCCTCTTTCAGGCGCGCCGTCTCGGCCTCGCGGGCGAGCAGGTCGCCGAGCACGACCTGCCATGCGCGCGCCTCGGCCTCCCAGCGGCTCCCCGGGTACTCGGCGAGGAGCCGCGCGTAGGCGCGCTGCGCGGCCCGGTAGTTGCGCACGCCGCCCGCCGGGTCCGCCTGCAGGCGCCCCTGGCCGTAGAGCGCGGCGGCGCCCGCCGGATCGCCGGGATGCTCGCGCAGCACGCGCTCGTAGGCGGCGAGGGCGGCCCGCGCCTGGCCGCGCCGCGCGAGATCGTCGGCCTGGGCGACGAGCTGCGCGGCGGGGCGCGCGCCGCCCGGATCGGCGCTGCCCGACGGCGCCGGCCGGGCCGTGCTGCACGCGGAGAGCGCGACTATCAGGAGGGGCGCGATCCACCGGAGGCCCGGCGCGCGGGGTCTCACGCGGCGACCTGCGCGATCACGGCGGTGGGCGCTTTCGGGATCGTCACCGTGAAGCAGCTTCCCTTGCCGACCTCGGACCGCACGCCCACCGTGCCGCCGTGTGCCTCGACGAGGCCCTTCACCACCGCGAGGCCGAGGCCGGTGCCCTTCTGTGGCCCGTGGGCCTGGCGGTAGGGCTCGAAGATCCAGGGCAGCGCGTCGGCGGGAATGCCGACCCCGGTGTCCTCGAGGTCGAGCTCGAGCCGATCCGGGTGCTCGGCCAGGCGTGCGTGCACCGCGCCCCCGGACGGCGTGAAGTGTAGCGCGTTGCCGAGGAGATTCACGACCACGCGCACCAGGCTGCCCTCGTCGCCCAGCACCGTGAAGGCCTGGCCCTCCGCGGCCAGGTCCACCCGGATCCGCTTCTCCTCGGACATCGGCCGGAGCTCGTCGAGCGCGCGGGTGACGACGTTGAGGAGGTCGGTGGGCTTGTGATCCAGTGGGACCGAGCGGGCCCGTAGCCGCGTGAAGTCGAGGATCTGATTGATCATGACCATCATGCGGGCGGCGCTGGAGTCGATGAGGTACGCGAAGCGCGCCTGCTTCGCGTCGCCCGCGGCCTCGGCCCGCTCGTGCAGGGCCTCGGCGCTGAGCCGGATGGCCGCGAGCGGGTTCCGGAGGTCGTGCGAGATGTGCGAGAAGAATTCTTCCTTCACGCGCTCGACCTCGCTCAGTCGGTCGGCCATCTGGTTGAACGCGCGGCCGAGCTCGCTGATCTCGTCGCGCCCCGTGACCGCGAGGGGCCCGGTCCAGGTCCCGGCTGCGAGCGACGTGGTGGCGGCGGACAGGCGGCCGAGCGATCGCGCCATCCGGTAGGCCAGCAGCGCGCTGGCCGTCAGCGCCAGGAGCAGGCTCACCGCCAGGGCGGTGCTCACCGCGCGCCAGGTGCGGGCCTCGAGCGCGCGGGCGCGCGCCTGGCCCGCGGCCAGCCCCGCCTCGGTGGCGAGGGTGGCGTCGCTGAGCGCGGCCTCCGTGCGCTCCGCCGCCTCGCGCGCCGGGCCCTCCGCGATCTGCAGCGCGGCCCGGGTCTGGCCGAGCGCCACCAGCCGGCGCTCCTCCTCGACGTGGCCGCGGTACGTCGCGAAGGCCTCGCGGGCCCGGGCGTGAGCGGTCCGCTCCTCGGCGCGCTCCAGGTACGAGCCGAGCTTCTCCAGATCCCGGGTCACCCGGGTGGCGCGGTCGCTCCACATCGCGGCGTAGTTCTGATCCTGGAGCACGAGGGCTCGGGCCTCCAGGCGGACCAGCCCGTGGACGGCCTCGCGTAGCGCGCCCTGCAGGCGCAGCGCCGGCACCGCGCGCGTGGCGATCTCCTGGTTGGCGGTGACGAGACCCTTGACGGTGAGCAGGCTCCACACCACCGTGCCGCAGAGGACGAGGATGACGAGGGCCGAGACGAGGAAGATCTTGGTGGCGAGGCGCATCGGACGAGCTCTAGGGCGTGGCGGACAGGAGCACGCGGACCATCTTGCGGACGATCCGCATCGCGAACGGTTTTTCCAGGATCGGATCGGTGGTGCCGCGGAGGAAGGCGGCGTGCTCCGCGGGATTGCCGGTCATGAAGATCACGCGCGGCAGCTTCGTGGCGAAGCGCACCGGGAAGCGATGGCGGGTCTGCAGCGTCTCGTAGAGGGACGGGCCGTCCACGTGGGGCATGTGCAGGTCGCTCAGCACGAGGTCGTAGGGGTGCAGATCGAGCAGCGCCAGGGCCTCGACGCCGTCCCGGGCTCCGTCCACCGTGTGCCCGTCGGCGCCCAGGGCGGTGGCCAGGAGGTCCCGGATCTGGTCGTCGTCATCGACGACGAGAATGCGCCTGGACAGGGGTTCGGCGGGCATGCCCTCGATGCGTGCACCGACGGTGCCACCGCGGGAGGCGTGTAAGCACAGCACCTTACAACACTAGCGTTCTTACCGAGTTACGAAACGCGCCGTCTCCGTGACAAGCCCTGTCACGTCAGGGCCTCGACCCGGTAGCGGGCGAAGAGCAGGTCCCGCTCCCGCTGGGGCACCGGATAGGGGGTGTAGCCGGTGGCGGTTCGCACCCGGGCCAGCACCCGGGCCTCGTGCCGGAAGAAGCGTCCGACCGCGCGGAGGGCCTTGTGCGTCTCCTCGCGCCGGGCCCGGGCGCCGGCGTGGTCCAGCAGGCGCAGGGCGAGCGTCTCCAGCGCCTCCCGCGAGGTCCCGCGCAGCAGGGCGCTCCACGCCTCGGCGCTGTCGGCGGGCAGGCGCCGGAACCCGCGCACGTGGGAGTGCCGCGCCGCGCCGAGGCGGCGGCAGCGATGGCGCGGCACCGGGTGGCCGACGTAGCGCAGCAGGTCCATGAGGCGGAAGAACGCCTCGCCGGTCACCTCGCGGGAGCGGAAGGCGCCGTGGAACGTGAAGGCGGGGAAGGATTCGGGCGCGGTGGTGAGGCAGAAGTACGTTTCCACGCCCTCGGTCGTGACGCCGACGTAGGGGTAGAGGAACGGGAAGGCGCTCGCCACGTTCTGCGGCGGCCGGAGCGTCTGGATGAGGCGGATCTCTTCGAGCGCGGCGGCCAGCGGCGACGCGCAGACTTCCCAGGTGATGCGCGCGGCCGCCTTCACGAGCGCGCGGCGCTTGCGCTCCTTCTTGCGGCGCCCGGTGAGGCGATACTGCCCGAGGCGCCGGCGCAGGTTCGTGGCCATCCCGACGTAGAAGAGCACGCCGTCGGCATCGTGGAAGCGGTAGACCCCGGGCGCGGCGGGCACCTCGTCCAGGAACCCGGCGCCGAACTTCCGGTCGAAGAGCCGCACGCGCCTATCCTGGCAGGCTGTGCCGCGCCCCGGGAGCTTTTTCGCATAAGATCGGGCCGTGTCCGTCACCGTGCGCTTCGTCGGCTCCGGCGATTCCTTCGGCAGCGGGGGCCGCTTCCAGACCTGCATCCTGGTGGACGGCCCGGGCTGCCGCTTCGCGGTGGACTTCGGCGCCTCGTCGCTCATCGCGCTGGCCCAGCAGGGGATCGAGCACAACTCGATCGACGCGATCCTGCTCACGCATCTGCACGGCGATCACGCCGCCGGGGTGCCGTTCCTCCTGGTGGACGCGATGCTGGCGGCCCGGCGCGCCCGCCCCCTCACCATCGCGGGCCCGCGGGAGCTGCGCGCCCGCATGAACGCCATCCGCGAGGCGCTCTTTCCCGGCTCGCACGTGATGACGCCGAAGTTCCCGCTGCACTGGATCGAGATGGAGCCGGGCCGCGCCCATCCGGTGCTCGATCTCCTCGTGACCCCGGAGCTCGCCCGCCACACCCCGGAGACCAATCCCACCGCGCTCCGCATCCAGGTGGGCGACAAGACGATCTGCTACACCGGCGACACGGAATGGACCGACGACATCGCCCGCGCCGCGCGAGATGCGAATCTACTGATTGCGGAGTGTTACTTCTACGACAAGCCGGTGAAGTGGCACCTGAACTACCCCGACATCGTGGCGCACGCCGGCCGGGTCGGCGCGCGACGGCTGATCCTCACGCATATGGGCCGCGAGATGCTGGCGCGGGCCGACTCGGTGCCCGAGGAGTGCGCGCACGACGGGCTGGTGATCACCCTGTAGGCGCGCCCGCCGGCCCGTGGCGCCGGCGACGGGCCAGCCGCACCAGGACGATCGCGGCGGGGCCGGCCACGGTCAGCATCGCGAAGGCGATGAGCCCGCTCCGACTGGGTGAGGCTAGATGTCGCCGAAGCCGGGGCGCACCGGCGGCTTGGCGCGCTCCGTTGGACCCTGCTCGCGCTCGGCCTCGTCCACGCTCGGCCAGGGGCCGTTCTCTCCTGCGGGCGCGGTGAGCCATATGGTGGCGCGCTGCCCCGCCATGTACGCGACAGGGCTCAGGAACACGACGGTCAGGACGACGACGGCGGCCAGTGCCATGAGCTTCGGGGTCATCGGGCCCTCCTCCTGCCCTGGGGTGAGAGCAAGCGCCATTCCATCGGGAATGTCTCTATTTTCCAGGTATTTTCGGGTGTGCAACCGAAACAAGAGGTAGAGATTTACCCCTTGTGGCCCCGCGATTCGCCCAAGCTGGAAGACTCGTCTCGCGCGGCGCGAATCAGCGGGGGGTAGGCGTACGTGGGCAGCGAGCACCCCGGCGCGAGGATGAACCCGGTGGCGCCGCCCGCCCGGAGCGCCCGCGTGACCTGCCCGCGCACCAGCTTGGCCGAGCTCTCGACGAACTTCACGTGGTCGAGGCCCGCCATCAGCGTGAACCCGGTGCGTCGCCGCGCCTCCTCGATGCTGGGTCCGCCGTTGAGATCGGACCACGACAACGCGTGGGCGGGATAGTCCACGAGGCGATCGAAGTACAGGTGCTCGCCGTGCGCGTGCAGCACGTGACACTCGCCGCGGCCCTCGATGGCCTTCAAGAAGGCGAGATCGAACGGGCGCATGAAACGCTCGTACTGCGGCAGCGTCAGGCTCTCGGTGGTGGCGGGCACCGAGAAGAAGATCCCGGCGGCGCCGCGGGCCAGGCTCGCCTGCGCGTAGCGGATCAGGTTGTCGTTGACCACCGCGAGCGCGGCCTCGAGCGCCTTCGGCTGCTCGGCCATCAGCGCCGGCATCGCCTCGCGCACCAGGTTGCGCTTCAGCGTGTTCCAGGCATTGAACACGGTGTCCACGAAGAGCGCCCGGTCGCGGAGCGCGCGGGCCACCAGCTCCACCGTCTGGAGCTGCGTGCCGAACGGGCTCTTGACCGGGTCGAAGGGCTCGAGCTTGCCCAGATCCGCCGCGCTCGCGATCACCTCCATGCCCGCCGGCATGGGGTAGTCGTAGTCGTTCATGAGCTTGAGCAGGTCGAGATCGTAGTGGTCGAAGAACTCGAGATGCACCTGCGCGGTGCGCTCGGCGGGGGCGTGCTGGTTGCCGAAGTGATACCACACGGTGAAGGGCGCCCGGTCCACGGGCCGGCCCGCCAGGGCCGCCCGCACGCGCTCGATCTTGTTCATGGGCGCGACTTCTCGCGGTCGATCAGGAC
>CAVVEU010000015.1:0-108663 GCA_963747235.1 uncultured Candidatus Rokubacteria bacterium | reverse complement strand
ACGTTTCTGCAAGCAACAGCGGGGATAGGACAGGTTGTCCGTCGGCGCGCTGATCATCGAAGAACGTCTGCGTCTCGTAGAGCAGTCGGCCGATGAGCGTGCTCTTGCCGTTGTCGACGCTGCCGGAGGTGACGAACCGGAGCGGGCGCTTGTAGCGATGCGCCTCGAGGAGATCTTCGAGCGTGGGCGACGGCGGCATGGCGGAGCTCAGAGGAATCCTCGACCGCGGACGATGGCTTCCGCCTCTCCGGCCGACAGCCTGGCTGTGGTGCGTTCTGATGGGGACGCGGTGGATGCTGTTGTTTGCGTATCCGAGCGGGTTCCACCGGGGCCGTTCGGGTTGCGTGTTTTCGCTGCGATCGCGTGCCCGAACCTCGAGGACCTTGCTCTCCCGGCGATAACTCGAGGAAACCGGACCAGCGGGTCAGAGACGAGAGCTGCTGATTGGGCCGGATGGTGGCTGCCTGCCACGGTGTACCGGCGAGGCGGAACTCGACTGCGGCGATGCCGCCGTGGCCACCCCAGGCGACCCCGGACAGCTCGACCGCCCGAGCAGTGATCAGGCTGTGCGCCTCGGGCTTGAGGATCAGTGAGCTGACAGGTAGCTCTTGGAGCGGTTCGCCGCCCAGCTGGTAGTCCTGGGCTTGGAAGGGCCCCGTGAACGGGCTCTTGAGGACTTCGATGCGTCGAAGCCACTTGACGGATGTGACTCCGTAGTTGCCCGGGACGATGGCTCTGAGCGGCGCGCCGTGCCTCGGCGGGATCGGGCTGGCCGTTCATCTCCCAGGCGATTAGCACGTCTCCGGCAAGGGCATGCTCGAGGGTGATCGAGCGGGCAAACGGCAACTCGTCGCTCGAGCTTCGGTGCAGACCGTGATCGGCGCCCTCGAAAAGAACTTCGCCACCCCGACTGGTGGGCGACGCCTCGGCGAGCAACTCGGCCAGCGGAACGCCCGTCCAGCGGGCTTCAGAGATAGCGCCGACGCCCCATTGCAGGCCGCTCGTCGCCGGCTGGAACTCGCTCCGTCGGTGACCGGCGCACTCGAGTACCACCGTCTGCGTCCGGGAGGGCCTCCGCTGCAGATCGACTAGCGACCAGGAGCGGCTCTGGACGACGGCGCCGCCAAGTTCGAGAACCCAGGGCTGGGCTTGCAGCGCCGGAACAGTGAAGTGGCTGCGCACGAAATGGAGCTCGGTTGGCATCTCATCGAGGGCTAGCGCGGCAAGCGGGGTCGCCCTCGAACCTCGGGCTGTCTGGAAAGCGGCCGGACACGCGAGATGAGAGATGCTGCTGGCATATCTTGACTATCTTGACAAAGAATGTAAATCTTTGTCGATTAGCGGGACTTCCGAACCATACGACCCTTCGCCTGGTTTGTCAATCAACGCCCTCTGCCATGTGGATCTCAAGACGAACTGACTACGCCACCCGCGCCGTGCTCGCGCTCGCGCTCGCAGAGGCAGAAACGCCGATCAAGCTCGAGGAGTTAGCCCGCCGCACCGCGGTGCCGCGGTCGGTGCTCGAGCAGGTAGTGCCGACGATGCGGAGCGCCGGGATCGTCCGCTCCGAACGGGGCGCCCACGGTGGCTACCGGCTCAACAGATCGCCGAAGGAGACCACGCTCGAGCGGGTCGTACGCCTCTTCCAAGGGCCGCTTGCTCCGATCGGTTGCGCGACCCGCAGCCATCCCGAACCCTGCCCGATGAGCATCGACTGTTCACTCCGCTTCGTCTGGGAAGAAGTCCGAGACGCCACCATCAAGGCGCTCGCGCACACCACCTTCGCCGACCTCGCAGCGCGAGCCGGCGGATCGTGGCGAGACGCCCAGTCGATCGAGTCGTAGTGGGTTTGCCTGACCGCGTCGTTAGGCTCGGTTAACCGTGCGTCCGGCAGCAGCATCTCCCACTCCTCGGCGCATCGACTGTGTGCCGAGGCAGCGTGGGTCGAAGGGGATGGCGCGGCGGTACTGGTTCGCCGCTGCGGGTGAACTAGAGGGCGAATCCTGGGCTGTTCAGGACGCTACCCGCGCCGTGACCACGGACGTCTTGTCCCGGGTGCGGCACCCCTCGAGCGCCCGATGCGGAGGCGCCGGACGTGGCGGTACCCATCGAGGCACTCGTAGCGTGAATCGAATGTGTAGGTGTGAGTGCCCTTGACACCGGGCATCCAGTCCGGCTCGATCCTGTCCACCGGCGTCTCCCGGTACTCGCCCGCCGACAGGATGTCCACCCAGTTCAGGACCACAGCCTCGCCGTACCCGCGCGAGCAGTCCTGGCCGGGCCGGATGAGGACGCCTCCCTGAACAACCGGCCTGCCGGGCGAGCCGTGCCCGGGTCGCTCACGATCGGGTTCTGCGGGTGCGGGCACCACTCCCCGTCCAGCGAGCGCGATGAGAACAACCACAGCTCACCCCTGTCTCCGTGTCCTTTGACGATGTTTGCGAACAGCCACAGGATGCCGTCCTCGATGTGCAATGTGGCGTCGACGGCGGTGAGTCCGTCGAGCAGGACCCGGTCGAGCCGCTCGTTCGGGGGAAACTCGACGGCCCGGTGGAGTTCGACTCGGCCCGCTTCGCCGGTCTGGATCACCGCCGACGAGCACGAGCCCGTACACCACGCCGCGGTACTCGGCGAGGAAGCGCGAGGCCTCGGGCAGGACCACGAGCGCGATCGCGCCGATGATCGGCCCGATGAGCGCCCATCCCGCCGACGATGAGCATGGTCAGGACGACGAACGTCTCATCCAGTCGGAACGAATCGGCGCTGACAAAGCGCGCGTGATGGGCGAAGAAGGCTCCCGCCACCCCCGCCATGACCGTCGAGATGACGAAGGAGAGGACCTTCGTGGGAAAGAGGGGGATCCCCAGGCCTGGGCAGCCACCTCGTCTTCCCGGATCGCCACGAACGCCCGTCCCACCCGCGACGCCATGACGCGGGACACCACGAAGACCATCACCGCGTTGAGCGCCAGGATCAGGTAGAAGAAGTCCCGGTTGCTGTTGAAGCTGAATCCGCCGATGGTCGGCGGCGGGATGCCGGGGATACCCATGGGCCCCGGGTGAGGCTCGTCCAGTTGAGCGTGACCAGGTACACGATCTCCTGGAATCCGATGGTGATGAGGGCCAGGAAGATGCCCTTCAGGCGGAGCGTGGGCAGCGCGATGGCCACGCCGAACAGCCCTGCCACCAGCCGGCCGCGGTGAAGGTGAGCCAGAAGGGCAACCCGTATCGCGTCGCCAGGATGGCTGCCGTGTAGGCCCCGATCCCGTAGAAGGCGGCATAGCCGAAGGACATCAGGCCGGTCCAGCCGTTGGTGATGTTCAGCCCCATGGTGAGAATGACGTAGATTCCGGCCAGAACCGCAATGTTGAGGATGTATTCGCCAAGTCACATGCAAGGCGGAGCGTGATGCGAGACGCGAGGCGACTCACACGCCGCAGCGCCGCGCGAGCGCGACGAACGCTGCAGGTGGGCCTTACGCCGATGTCCACAGCCGCATCTTGCTGCCCAGGAGTCCCTGTGGACGGACGATGAGGACAACCACCATCACCAAGAAGCCGATGATGTCGCGGTAACCGGAGGCGAGGTACTGGACCGTCAGGTTCTCGGTCACGCCGATGATCAGGGCCCCCAGGATGGCCCCGGGGATGCTCGTCAGACCGCCGAAGATGCAGGCGGCGAACCCCTTCAGGCCGGCCATCCCTCCCATGGTCGCGGACACCGCGTTGTAGTAGATGCCCACCAGGACGCCCCCGGCGCCGCCGAGGAGCGAGGCTAGCGCGAAGGCGATGTTGAAGACCCGATCGGCGTTGACCCCCATGGCGGCCGCCGCCTCGTGGTCCTGCGCCGTCGCCCGCATCGCGCGCCCGATCTTGGTGCCCTGGATGAGGAGTGCAGGCCCGACGATGAGCAGCACCACAATCCCGAGGATGACCATCTGTAGCAGCGAAATCTGCGAGCCGCCGACCTGGATGGTCTGCTCGTAGATGGAGGGCACCGGGCGATTCTCCGCTCCAGCGTCACCATCACGGCTGGTCCTTCATGATGATGGACAGGCCGATCGTGATCAGGAGCGGCGGCATGTGCCCGACGGCACGCATCGGACGGAACGCGGTCTTCTCGATGAGGCGCCGATCATCCCGGCCTGCGGCCATCGCCCGGACGAGCGCGACCGGCCAGGGAAGGTGGCCACACCGACATGGCGAAGTAACCCGCGAAGCCGCCGATCATGTACACCTCGCCGTGGGCGAACGTGACCAGGTTCATGGTCCCGAAGACAATGACGAACCCGATGGCGACCAGCGCGTAGAGGCTCCCCTGGGTGAGCCCATTCACGACCTGCGTAGCAGCACGGCCTTCCCTGTGCGGGCGTCCACTTGTCAGGGCGGGAGGGGGCGCTCCCCTCCCGCCGTGTCGGTCATCCGGATGCTCTTCTCGATCAGAACCAGTTTCTGGCGGTGAGGTCGTGATAGTCACGCTTGACGTCGCGCCGCTCGGTGAACGTGATCTTGCCGGTCACGCCCGGGTAGTCGCGGACCTTCACCAGCTCGTCGCGGATCGCCTTGCGGTCGGTGCCGGCCTTCGCCATGACGAACGCGAGAAGGTTGACCGCGTCGTAGGCCACCGCCGCGAACATGTTCGGCGTGGCCTTGTACTTGGCCTCGAAGCCCTTCACGAACTTCTGCACCTCGGGCTGCGGGTCCTCGGGGAAGAAGGCGGCGCTGGTGTAGAGCCCGTTGACCGAGTCCCCGCCGATCTCGAGCAGCTTGGGCGAGTAGAGCGAGCCGGGCCCCATCATGGTCACGTCGGACCAGCCGAGCTTCTCGCGCTGCTTGTTGATGAGGGCGGCCTCGTTGTAGAAGGACGGGATGTAGAGCAGGTCCGGCTTCTGGCCGCGCAGCTTGGTGAGCACGCCGGTGAAGTCCTTGTCGGTCTCGAAGTAGGACTCGACCGCGATCACGTCGGCGCCCATCTCCTTCGCCGCCTTCACGAAGAGCTCCTTGCTCACGATGCCCCAGTCGTTGTTGATGTAGAGCACCGCGATCTTCTTCTTGCCGAGCTTCTGCACCGCGTAGCGCGCCATGAACGGCCCCTCGCCCGCCTGGGTGCCCACGATGCCGAAGCTCCACGGGCTGCCCGGCGCGAAGCCGGGGTGCGACGCGGTCGGGGAGAGCTGGACCATCCCCGCGCGGTCGTAGATCGGCTGGGCGGCCAGGCACGCGGTGCTGCTGAAGTCGCCGATCTCGGCCACGATCTTCGGATCGGAGGTGAACTTCTGAGCCAGCGCGGCCGCCTCCTTGGGATCGGCGCGGCTGTCGCCGACCACGATCACGAGGGGCCGGCCCTGCACGCCGCCGCCCGCATTGATCCACTCGACCGCGAGGTCGATCGCCTTCTGGAAGAGCTGCCCGTACTCCGCGAAGTTGCCGGTGAGCGGCGCGCTGAGCCCGATGTGGATCGGGTCCGCGGCCGAGGCGGCGGGCACGCCGCCTCCCGACAGCGTGAGCACGGCCAGCAGCGCGGCTGAGGCGAGCGAGCGGAGCGGGGTCGTCATGAGTGGCCTCCTGGCGGAGTTATACCACGCGGCGCCGGACCACGCCGGGCGCGCCCGCGCCTAGCGCGACTTCTCGCGGTCGATCAGGACCCGGCGCAGGATCTTGCCGGAGGCCGACTTCGGGATCTGGTCGATGAACTCGAGGTGGCGGATGCGCTTGTGCGGGGCGACCCGTTGCGCGACCCAGCCCATGATGGCGTCCGCGGGCGTGGCTTTCGAGACGTCGTCGGCCTTGAGCACCACGTAGGCCTTCGGCACCTCGCCGGCTTCCTCGTCCGCCTTGCGCACTACCGCCGCGTCCAGGATGGCGGGATGCGTGAGCAGCAGCGCCTCCAGCTCGGCGGGGGCCACCTGCAGGCCCTTGTACTTGATCAGCTCCTTGGTGCGATCCACGATGAAGAAGAAGCCCTCGTTGTCCACGAAGCCCACGTCGCCGGTGTGGTACCAGCCGTCGCGGTCGAGGCAGTCCGCGGTCTCCTCGGGGCGGTTGAGATAGCCCTTCATGATCTGGGGGCCGCGGATCCAGAGCTCGCCCTCCTTGCCGACCGGCAGCTCCGCGTCCGATCCCGAGCCCACCTCGACGATCTTCACCTCGGTGTTGGGCACGATCTTGCCCGCCGAGCCCGGCTTGAAGGGCTCGTCGTGCGTGGGGCTCAGGTGGGTGACCGGGCTCGCCTCGGTCATGCCGTAGCCCTGGACGACCGGGCAGCCGAGCTTCTGACTGAGCGCGCGGGCGATCTCCTCGCCGAGGGGCGCCGCGCCCGAGAAGGTCAGGCGCACGCTCGAGAGATCGAACTGGGCCACCGCCGGGTGCTTCACGAGGCCGAGCACGATGGGCGGCACCAGCGGCAGGATCGTCACGCGGTACTTCTGCACCAGCGCGAGGAACTCCATCATGTCGAAGCGCGGCATGACCAGGATGGTGCCGCCGCCGGCCAGGCCGAGCATCATGATCACGACCATGCCGTAGATGTGGAAGAACGGCAGCACCGCGATCGTGACGTCCTGCTCGCCGAAGCACTCGAAGTTCCGCATGCCCTCGGCCTGGCAGAGATTGGCGACCAGGTTGCGGTGCGTCAGCATCACGCCCTTGGGCAGGCCGGTGGTGCCGCTCGAGTACGGCAGCGCGACGAGATCCTCCGCCGGGTTCATCGTGACCGCGGGCGGCTGATCGCCCGCCTGCATGAGATCGGTGAAGGGCCGGGCGCCGTCGGCGGCGCCCAGGACGAAGATCTCCTCGACGGGCTCTTGGCCGCGCCCTCCTTCGCCTTCTCGAGGAAGGGCGCTACCGTGACGAGGAAGCGCGCGCCCGAGTCCCGGAGCTGGTTGGCCAGCTCGTCCGCGGTGTAGAGCGGGTTCACGGTGGTGTTGACGCCGCCGGCCATCGCGACGCCGAGGAAGACGATGGCGTACTCGGGGAGGTTCGGGCAGTAGATCGCGAGCACGTCGCCCTTGCCGAAGCCCCGCTTGGCCAGCCCGGCCGCCGTGCGCCGCGCGCCGTCCACGAGCTGGCGATAGGTGAGGGTGCGGCCGGTGGGCCCGTCGATCAGCGCGGGCTTGTCGCCGAGCCGCGCCGCATGGCGCAGCACGTAGTCGGTGATGGTCACGTCCGGAATGGTCACGCGGGGGCTGGTCGAGAGCATGGTCAGGTGAGCCTAGCGGCCCGTCCGTCGGGGGTCAAGTGGCAGGTTCACCAGCAGGGCCTCGAGGGCGACCGGATCCACCGGCTTCGTCAGATGGGCGTCGAAGCCGGCCGCGCCCGAGCGCTGCCGGTCGCCGGCCTGCCCGTAGCCGGTGACCGCGATCAGGAGCACGCGTGTCCGGCCGCCGGCCCGAACGCGCCGGGCCACCTCGTAGCCGTCGAGCCCGGGCAGGCCGATGTCGATCACCGCCGCGTCGGGCTCGAGGGCGAAGGCCCGCTCGAGCCCGTCGAGGCCGTCGGCGGCCTCGTGCACCTCGTGCCCGATCTGCTCCAGCAGGTGCCGCAGCATGGCCCGGGCGTCGTCATTGTCCTCGACGATGAGCACCCGGCGCCGGACCCGGGCGCCGCCCGGAACGGGCGCGGTGTGCGCCGCTTCACGGGGAGCCGGGCGGAGCGGGAAGTGCACCGTGAACACGCTGCCCTGGCCGGGCCCGTCGCTCGCCGCCTCGATGCGCCCGCCGTGCAGGTCCACGAGCCGCTTCACCAGGGTGAGGCCGATGCCGAGCCCGGTCGCCGGCCGGTAGAGCCCGGTCTGGCCCTGCACGAACAGGTCGAAGATCCGGGGCAGGAGATCGGCGGGGATCCCGGCACCCGTGTCCGCCACGGAGAGCTCGGCCTGGTCGTCCCGGACCGCGACGGCGACCGTCACCCGCCCGCCCGCCGGCGTGAACTTCACCGCGTTGCCGAGGAGGTTGTTGAGGATCTGCTCGAGCCGGGTCTCGTCGGCCTCGATCCACGCCGGTCCGTCCGCCTCGCAGCGCAGGTACCGCGTCGGCGTGGTCGCGGCCAGCCCGGCCACCACGCGGCGCGCGACCGCGGCCAGGTCCACCGGGCGCCGGCCGAGCGTGATCTTGCCGGTGGCGAGCCGGGTCACGTCGAGCAGGTCGTCCACGAGCCGGACGAGGTGGCGCACCTGCCGCGCGACGATCTCGCGGGCCTGCGCGCTGCGCTCGTCGCCCGGGCGCCGGTGTCGATCACGTGCAGCGCCGTCGTGATCGCGCCCAGGGGATTGCGGAGCTCGTGGCCGAGCATCGCGAAGAACTCGTCCTTGATCCGGCTCGCCTCCTCGGCGTCCGCCCGCGCGCGCTCGCGGTCCGCCTCGGTCCGCCGGCGCTCCGTCACGTCGAGCCCGATGCCGATGCGGGTGTCGTCCGGGAGCTGGATGTTCGACCACGAGGTCTGCAGCACGCGACCGTCCCGCGTCGTCATCGCGACGTCGCGCCAGCCCTCCCGCCCCGAGTCCATGTACGCGCGGATCTCGGCGCGGTAGGCCGGGTCCGGGTAGCAGCGCTCCATCAGGTCCACGCCGCGCGCGGCGGCGGTGGACCAGCCGGTGAGGCGCTCGAACTCCCGGTTCAGCCGCAGGACGCGGGTGTTGGCCTCGTACATCGTGATCATCACCGGAATCCGGTCGATGATCGCCTGGAGCAGGCTGTGCTCCCGCTCGCGGCTCCGGACCAGCGCGGCCACGACCAGGGTCATGAGCGCCATCGTGGCGACGAACGACTGCAGCACGAGCAGCGAGTGGGTGGGCGGCAGGGCCGCGAACGGCCCGAACCCCCGCATCGTGCCGCCCACCGCGATCGCCATGAGCACGACCACCGCGGTCGCGGCCTCGCGGCGGCCGAAGCGGACCGCGGCCCACAGCAGGGGCGGGATCGCCAGGAACGCCAGCGGGTAGTGGCGCCAGGCGGCCGGAGCCAGCCCGCCGAAGACGATCAGGGCGACGCCCACCACGCCCAGGAGCAGCGCGAGGGCCTCGATCGGCTGGGCGCGCAGGGCCAGGGAGCGATGGTCCGCCGTCCACAGGATCAGGAGCGGCGCGACGATGAGCGCCCCGGTGATGTCGCCGAGGGCCCACGTGATCCAGATCGCGGCCGCGTCGGCGCGCGGCGCGTAGCCGCCGAGCACGAGGCTCGCGACGCCGACCGTCGCGGCCACCGCCGCGCCCGGCACGACGGCGGCCGCGAAGGCGAAGATCCCGCGCGGCCGCTCGAAGGCCCCGCGGCCGCCGGCGAAGTGGCCGACGAGCCAGGCGCCGATCACGGCCTCGAGCGTGTTGCCCAGCGCGATGCCGAGCGAGGTCAGGACCGTGCCCGCGGTGGTCACGTTGACGAGGAAGGCCCCGGCCGCCACCGCCGGCCACATCCGGACGCCCAGGATGAGCAGCGCGGCGAGGGCGATGCCGGTGGGGGGCCAGACGGCGGTCGCGCTGGCGTGGACGGAGGCGAAGAGCAGCCCGAGCTTGCCGGTGAGGGCATAGGCCACCGCCAAGGCGACCAGCCATGCCCAGCGCGCGGACCCGGAAGTGGCCACCGGTCTCTCCTCTTTACGGCCTGAGATGCGCCCCGAAGAACTCGGCGACTCGTCGGATGCTGTCGGCCCACGCGGCGGCGTCACCGCCGGTGGTGGCGCCGCGCCCGCCGGGCGCGCTGCTGTTCACCCGGGCGGCCACGAAGCGAACGGGCCGGTCGCTGTCGAAGGAATGATGCGCGCCCGGGTAGACCGTGATCGTCGCCGGATGCTCCGTCGCCCGCGTGGACGCCGCCAGCTTCACGCAGGGCGCGGCCGGCGTCCAGTCGTCTTTCTCGCCGATCAGGATCAGCAGCGGGGCCACCGGCCGGTAGGTCCCGGTGCCGTCGGCGCGCCAGGCGCCGAGCGTGGTCCCGCAGCCCGGATAGAGCGCCACCGCCGCGGCAAAGCCCGCGCGCTTGTCCCGGCCGAGCAGGTCCCAGGCGGTCTCCGGCGCGGCCATCGAGGCGAGCGTGGTCGAGCCGCCGTGCGAGCCGCCCATCAGGCCGACGCGCCGGCCGTCCACGTACGGGAGCGCGCGGGCGTGGGCGAGCGCCGCGTAGGCGTCGCGGACCCGCCGGCTCGGCGCCACCTCGCCGCGGCTCGGCGAGGCGTCGGTGCAGACGCCGTCCGGATGGCCCCGGGTGGTGAAGCTGTCGGGGATCACGGTGACGTAGCCGCGAGCGCTCAGCTCCCGGGCCCAGCGCCCGGGGGCGCCGCTGGACCGGGGCCCCAGCCCGCTGCAGTCGTGCATGATGACCACCGCGGGGAATGGCCCCGGGCCCTCGGGCCGGCCGATCGTGACCGGGATCTCCTCCCGCGCGCCGTTGGGCGCGGTCGTGAGCATGAAGCGATCCGAGGCCGGACCGGCGCAGCCGATGAGCAGCGCCGCCAGCACTCCGATCACGAGCCCGCCGCGCGGCCCGGCCATGACGGAGCGATTCTAATCCACCCCGGCTTGCGGACGCGAGGCCGCCTCGGCTAGCCTTGCTCCCATGACACGGCCGCGGATGGACAAGCCGATCGTGGGGCCGATGGTGTGGCACGGCCGGGAGCTGGCCGGCTCGACCGACTGGATTCGCCGCCTCTCGGCGGCCGCGGTGGACGAGATCGACGCGGCCCTGCGGGCGGTCCAGGCGCGCGGCCTCGAGTGGCAGGACATCAGGAAGAAGGACTTCCCGCTGCCCGGCGTCTCGGCCGAGCTGGCCCAGGTCAATCGCGATCTCGAGTGGGGGCGCGGCCTCGTCCTCCTGCGCGGGCTGCCGGTGGAGCGCTATTCGGACGACGAGCTGCGCGCGATCTGGTGGGGGCTCGGCTGCCACCTGGGCACGGCGGTGCATCAGAACGCCCACGGTGAGCTGATCGGCGTGGTGCGCGACGAGGTCCGGCTCTACGGTGAAGTCGTGCAGCCCGCGGTGCCCAAGGGCGAGGGCGTCACCTCGCGCGCCAAGGCGCGCTCGAGCGGGCCGCTGCGCTGGCACACCGACCGCTGCGACGTGGTCGGGCTGCTCTGCGTGCGCTCGGCCCGGCAGGGCGGCACGAGCCGCGTGGTGAGCGTCCCCGCGGTGAGCAACGCGATCCTCGAGCGGCGGCCGGATCTGCACGCGCTGCTCTGCTCCGACTACTACCGCACCCGCCAGGGCGAGGAAGCGGGCGGGGAGGCGTCGATCTACGCGATGCCCATCTTCGCGATGCGCGAGGGCAAGTTCACCACCCAGTACTCGCGCACCTTCGTGGAGGCGGCGCAGAAGATCGCCACGATCCCGCGGATGACCCCGGCCCAGGACGAGGCGCTCGACCTGCTGGCCGCGGTCTGCGACGAGCTGGGCTACGAGATGGAGCTCGAGCCCGGCGACGTCCAGCTCCTGAACAACCACGTGATCTACCACGGCCGCACCGCCTACGAGGACGCTCCCGAGCCCGGCCGCGACCGGCTGCTCATGCGCCTCTGGCTGGCCCCGCCCAACAGCCGCCCGCTCCCCGAGGGCTTCGAGACGCTCTGGGGCAGCATCAAGGGTGGCGCGGTGCGCGGGGGCATCGCCCAGTCCGCCGCCGCGGCGCGCTGACTCGCCCGCGCGCACTGCTCATTCTTTCCGCAGCGTGTCCGCGGCACCGGCGCCTGACGCCGCGCCCGCCTCGACGGTCAAGCGCCTGATTCCACGCTAGTCGCCTCCGCCGCGTCCGCCGGCGCGCGCTGGTCTGCTTCTTGCCTCGTGCCACCGGCGTGATCACCATCGACGCCGAGCCCGAGCCGATCCGGGTCGACCTCGCGCGCACCGCGCTCGTGGTCATCGACATGCAGCGGGACTTCCTCGAGCCGGGCGGCTTCGGGGAGACGCCTCGGCAACGACGTCGGCCTGCTCAGCGCCGCCATCGGCCCCTGCAAGGCGGTGCTCGACCGTGCCCGCACCGTGGGCATGCTGGTGGTCCACACCCGCGAGGGGCACCGGCCGGACATGGCCGACGCCCCGCCGGCCAAGGTGGAGCGCGGCGCCCCGAGCCAGCGCATCGGCGATCCGGGGCCGATGGGCCGCATCCTGATCCGCGGCGAGGCCGGCCACGACATCGTGCCCGCGCTCTACCCGCAGCCGGGCGAGCCGGTGGTGGACAAGCCGGGCAAGGGCGCGTTCTACGCCACCGATCTGCACGGCATCCTCCAGAACCGCGACATCGAGACGCTGATCGTGTGCGGCGTGACCACCGAGGTCTGCGTGCACACGACGGTGCGCGAGGCGAACGACCGCGGGTACCGGTGCATCGTGCCCGGGGACTGCTGCGGCTCGTACTTCCCCGAGTTCCACGAGGTGGGCCTGCGCATGATCACGGCCCAGGGCGGGATCTTCGGGTGGGTGACCGATTCGACGCGGCTGCTGGCCGCCCTGGAGGACGCGACGATGACACCGACGACGATGACGACGAAGACCCCGAGCTGGTGGACACCCGGCGACTGGAACGCCTTCTTCGGGTTCGGCACCAACATCCTGGTGAACCTGCTGGTGCTCACCGGGCTGCTGCGCTTCGTGCTCAAGATGCCGGACGCGATCGTGTTCGGCCGCATCCTGCCCGCCACCGGGCTCATGCTGTGCCTGAGCACGCTCTACTACGCGTGGCTCGCCTACCGCCTCGCGAAGCAGACCGGGCGCGACGACGTGTGCGCGCTGCCCTCCGGCATCAGCGTGCCGCACATGTTCGTGGTCACCTTCGTGATCATGCTGCCGATCGCGCTCAAGACCGGCGACCCGATCAAGGGCTGGGAGGCCGGGCTCACCTGGGTGTTCGTGCAGAGCTTCGTGCTGATGGCGGGCGGCTTCATCGGCCCGGTCATCCGGCGCATCACCCCGCGCGCCGCGCTGCTCGGCACCCTCGCGGGCGTCTCGCTCGCGTTCATCTCGATGCGCCCGGCGATGGAGATGTTCATGACGCCGGTGATCGGGATCCTGTGCTTCGCGGTGATCCTGGCCTCCTGGTTCGGCGGCGTGCGCTACTGGAACGGGGTGCCCGCGGGCCTGGTCGCGATCGCGGTGGGCACCGGGGTGGCGTGGCTCTCCACCGCCTTCGGCGGGGGCTGGGGCGGCATGAGCGTGGAGAAGCTCTCCGCGTCGGTCTCCAACTTCGGCTTCTCGGTGCCGCTGCCCGCGGTGGGCCACGTGTTCGGCGGGTTCGAGTACCTGGGGGTGATCCTGGTCACCGCGATCCCCTTCGGCATCTACGACCTGGTGGAGGCGCTCGACAACGTGGAGAGCGCGGCGGTGGCGGGCGACAGCTTCCCGACCACGCGCGTGCTGACCGCCGACGGCGTGGTGAGCCTGATCGGCTGCCTGATGGGCAACCCGTTCATCAACGCGGTCTACATCGGCCACCCGGGCTGGAAGGCGATGGGCGGGCGCATCGGCTACTCGGCGGCCACCGGCATCGTGGTCATCGTGCTGTCGTGGTTCGGCATCATCTCGGTGATGTCGGCGCTGATCCCGGTCATCGCGATCTCGCCGATCCTGCTCTACATCGGCATGCTGATCGGGGCGCAGGCCTTCCAGGAGACGCCCGAAGTCGCACGCCCCCGCGATCGTGCTCGCGCTCACGCCGAACCTGGCCGCGTGGGGCAAGCTCCTGATCGACAACTCGCTGGGCGCGGCGGGCACCAGCGCGGCCCAGGTCGGCCTCGACAAGCTCGGCCAGGTCGGCGTGCTCTACGAGGGCCTCGCGATCCTGGGCGGCGGCGCCATCCTGGGCGGCCTCGTGCTGGGCGCGATCGGCGCGTTCATCGTGGAGCGCGAGTTCTCGAAGGCGGCCGCCTTCGCGGCGGTGGGCGCGGTGCTCACGTTCTTCGGCTTCATGCACGGCGAGGCGATCGGCATCGGCCGCACCCCGATGGTGGCGCTCGCCTACCTGCTGGTGGCGGGCTGGCTCTACGGGTGCGCGAAGTACTCGACGGCGCCGAAGGCGGCCCCGGTGCGCCACGCGCCGCGCGGCGGCGGTGCCCGCCGACTAGAGGCGGGCGACCGGAGCTAGCCCGGCCAGACCCGCCGCGCGACGGTCACGACGCGGCGGAGCTTCGCCTCCTGCTGCTCCGGCGTGAGCGGGTTGCCCGCCTCGCCGGAGGCGAAGCCGCACTGCGGGCTCACCGCCAGGCGCTCCAGCGGTACGTGGCGCGCCGCCTCGCGGAGGCGCGTCTCCACCGCGCCCGCGTCCTCGAGGGCGCCTTGCTTGGTGGTCAGCAGCCCGAGCACCACCGTCGCCTCCGGGCGCGCGTGCCGGAGCGGGCCGAAGTCGCCCGCGCGCGGCGTGTCGTACTCGAGCAGCAGCCGGTCGTAGCGGGTGAGCCGCGGGAAGACCTCGGCCGCGATGGACTCGTAGCCGCCGTTGGCGAGCCAGCGCCCACCCGGCGCGTTGCCGCGGCAGATGTGGATCGCGCGGGTCACGCCGCGGACGCCCTCGAAGACGCTGTCGTCGATCTCGGCGTCGGCGACGAGCTCGGCCGCCATGTCGTGGCCCCACGACTCGAAGGCGGCGCGATTGTCCCGGTCCACGTGCCACTGGGCGTAGTTGGGCGCGTCCATCTGGATGTAGTCGCCGCCCAGCGCGACGATGCGCGGCACCACCTGCTCGCGCAGGTACCGGGCGATCGCGCGCAGGAAGTCCTCCGGGGTCGGGTAGGCGGCCCGCGAGTACTCGCGATGCCAGAAGATGCGGTGCCAGCTCGGGGAGGGGATCGTGAACTTGGTGCGGGCGCGCGCGTGGGTCTTGAGGAAGGCGTACTCGTCGGAGACCACGTCGCGCACGACCTCGATCGGCCGGGTGACGAAGGGCCGCGTCGGATTGGTCCACACCTGGGCGCGGCGGCCGTCCGGCTCCTTCCAGAGCGACCACCAGCCCGGCTCGGCGGGCAGGAACTCGAAGCCGGCGAGCGGGGCCCGGGCCGCGCCCTCCTCACGGAGCGGGATCGTGATGACCCAGGAGGAGCGTCGCAGCTCGCCGTCGGTGATCACGTCGAGGCCCGCCGCCTCCTGGAGCGCGATGGCCTCCCGGACCGCGCGGTCCTCGGCGGCGCGCAGCGCCTCGGCGGTGACGCGCCCCTCGCGCGCGCCCTGCCGCGCCTCCCGGAGATAGGCCGGGCGAAGGAGGCTGCCCACCACGTCGGCGCGCGGCGTCGTCACGCGGGGGGATCGGCCTCGATCGGCTCGGCCACCGTGACGGTCGGGTGGGTCGCGGCGCGGCGGGCGAGGGCCTGCGCCGCGCCGATCGCGATCAACAGGTAGGCGGTGCCCAGGGCGAAGCCCCCGATCACGTCGGAGAGCCAGTGCATGTCCAGGTAGATGCGGCTCGCCGCGACCAGCCCGACCGCGGCCCCGCACGCGAGGCAGGCCGAGACACGCCAGCGCCGGTGTCGCCCGGACAGCGTGACGAGCAGGAACGCCAGGATGCCGAAGAAGACGGCCAGGCTCAGCACGTGGCCGCTCGGGAAGCCCCACGGCGCGGCGTTCGGACGCGGCCGATCGGCGGCCCACTTGCCTGCGAGCTGGAGCACGCCGGTGCCGGCCATGAGCGCGGGCAGGAGCAGCGCCCAGCGTCGGCTCGCGCGCCACAGAATGGCCGAGACGATCAGGATCAGCGGGATGAGCCCGGCGGGCTCGCCCAGGAACGAGACCGCCTCCATCGACACGTCGAGCCAGCCGCTCCGCAGGGGCTGCACCCAAGCCCGGACGCTCCGGTCGAGCGGCAGGAACTGTTGCTGCGCCGCGGCGAGCGCCAGGACCAGATAGGCGGCCAGGAGCCCGCACGCTCCCGCCGTGAGCCGGTATCGCAGTACCCGTTTCACGTCTCTCATGATGCCACACGACACCAGCGGTGGTCAGCCCCTGAGGGTGCGGCGTGGCATGGAAGTTGTAGCATTCTAACGGCATGCGTCGGGTGAAGGCCGTCCTGCTCGTCCTCGGGATCGTGGCGATCGCGGTGTCGGTGTACCGCATCGGCCCGGCGCCCATTCTCGAGGCGCTGGCCCGGCTCACGTGGTGGCAGCTCGCGCTGGTCTGCCTGCCCTACGCGGTGATCATGGCGGTGGACACCGTGGGCTGGCGCTTCGCGTTCCCGCGCGACCCGGCGCCCTTTCACCGCCTCTACGGCGCGCGCCTGGCCGGCGAGGCTCTCAACCTCGTGACCGCGCTCGGCTCGATGGGCGGCGAGGCGGTGAAGGCGTGGCTCATCCGCCGGGACGTCACCTACGAGGAGAGCGTGCCGTCGGTCGTGATCGCCAAGACCACGCATCACCATCGCGCAGGCGCTCTTTCTCCTGATCGGGATCGCGCTGGCCTGGACCATGCTCGCCACCGACTCGCGCGTGATCGCGGCCATGCTCTGGCTGCTCGTGGTCGAGGTGGCGGCGGTGGCCGGCTTCGTCGGCGTGCAGGTGGCGGGCATCGTCGGGCGCGCGGGACGGCTGCTCGAGTGGTTCGGGGTGGTGACGCCCGGGGACTACGCGAAGCGGCTCGACGTCGCGCTGCGCGACTACTACCGGCGCGACTGGCGCCGGCTCGCGTGGTCCACCATCTTCCACCTGGCCGGCTGGCTGCTCGGCGCCGTCGAGGCCTACGTGATCCTCGTGTTCCTGGGTATCCCCGCCGACCTCGTGACCGCCACCGTGATCGAGGCCCTCGGCGCGGGCGTGCGCTTCGCCACGTTCCTGGTGCCCGCGAGCCTGGGGGCCTTCGAGAGCGCCAACGCGGCCGCGTTCGAGGCCATGGGCCTGGGCGCGGGCGCCGGCCTCGCGTTCAGCTTCGTGCGCCGGGCGCGTCAGGTCGTGTGGATCGCGATCGGCATGCTCGTGCTCGCGGCCATGGGCTGGCGGGCGAAGCGCGCCGGGCTTCAGGCCACCGTCTCGAGCGGCACCTCCTCCTCGCCTTCGCGCTGACGCCGCTTGAGCTGCTCGATCGCGCCCGGGGGCAGCACCAGGGGCAGCACCCGTCGCACCACCCGCAGCGTCTCGCGCCCGGCCGAGCTCACGACGACGACCTCGCGCCCGCGGTAGACCGACACGCCCGTCCAGCGGCCGGGCAGGCGCAGCTTGAGCCGGAGCAGCCGCCACGCGAGGCCCCACTTCGACGTCCGCGGGATCACGAACACGTCGAGGCGCCCATCGATGGGGGAGGCGGCGGGGGTGAGGCTCAGGAAATCGCGGTAGGTCTCCACGTTGGCCACCGTGACCAGCACCGCCTGGTCCGCGGCCAGCGCCCCGTCCACCTCGACGCCGATCGGGGCCAGCGGCGTCTGCCAGACCGCCCGCACCGCGGTGCGGTAGTAGGCGAGTAGCCGCCGGACGCGATCGCGCGGCTGGCGGCGCCCTTCCTCCACCGCCTCCTGGACCTGGTCGAGGAAGCCATAGCTCTTGTGGGAGAGAAAGAGCTCGTCGCCCGCCACGCCGACGTCCACCAGCCGGACCTCGCCCTCGTCCAGGAGCCGCGCCGCCTCGCGGGGAGAGGACGGATGGCCGAAGACGCCGGCGAAGAGATTGCCGAAGCCGGTCGGGATCGGCACGAACGGGATCCGGTGGCGCCGGGCCAGCAGCGCGGCGGCGCTCTGGGTGGCGTCGCCGCCGACGCAGCAGACCACCTCGAACTCCGGCCCACAGGCGCCCGCCCACTCCGTGAGCGAGGGCAGGTCGTCGAACGCCTGGATCGTGACCGCGGAGCCCCGGCGCCGGAGAAGCCGGGCGAGCCGCCGCGCGATCCCGCGCGCCCGTCCCTCTCCGGACCCGGGTGTCACGACGATACAGACCGATTGCCATCGCGAAGGCATGTCGCGGGAAGGAGCAATCCATGTGCCGCGCGACCTCGCGACGCAATCCCTGCTCTCGGCGGCAGGTGGGACCGGACGGCGGGGCCGGCTGACGGGGTCGCCGGAACGAACGACCCGGTAAGAACACCCCGGGGCGGCCTGGGCCGCGATTCTCTGGTGGCGGCGAACGCGTTCCGGTACACTTGGGGCCAGTCATGGGCCCGCCGGACCGGGGCCCCCCGCGCGTGCCCCCGCACCGCGGCGCCGATTGACCGGCGTGACGGTTCACCTCTAATGTTGGTGAGGGAAAGGGTTTGCGCCAATGAGCATCCCACTTGAGTAGGCGATCCCGCCACCGCCGCCACTCCGGGAACCGACCGCCGCAGGGGCAGGGGCAAGGACAAGGATCGGGACCAGGCCAGGGCGGCGGACCAGGACCAGGGCGGCGGACAAGGCCAGGGGCCGCGTGGTCCGATGCCGGCCCGCCCCGCTCCCCCCGGGCTCACACCCCGTCGATCTTCGAAGGCCTCACCGCGGTCCACTCGTACGAGAAGTTCAAGCTCGAGCTCACCCGGGACGAGCTCTCCATGCGCGCGCTGGACATGATCGCGCCGATCGGTCGAGGGCAGCGCGGCCTGATCGTGGCCCCGCCCCGGACCGGGAAGACCATGCTGCTCCAGAAGATCGCCAAGTCGGTGCTCGCCAACCATCCCGAGGTGGTGGTGATGGTGCTCCTGGTGGACGAGCGGCCCGAGGAAGTCACCGACTTCAAGATGCAGATCGGCAAGCAGGCCGAGATCTTCGCCTCCAGCAACGACAATCCCTACCGGCGACATATAGAAATCACCGAGCAAGTCATCGACAAGGCGAAGCGAATAGTCGAGGAGAAGCGGGACGTGCTGATCCTCTTCGACTCGCTCACCCGCATGACGCGCGCCTACAACAACGAGCTCTCCTCGCGCGGGCGCACCATGTCGGGCGGCATCGACAGCCGCGCCTTCCAGATGCCGCGCGCGTTCTTCGGGGCGGCCCGCAAGATCGAGGAGGGCGGCTCGCTCACCATCATCGGCACGGTGCTGGTGGACACCGGGTCGCGCATGGACCAGATCATCTTCGAGGAGTTCAAGGGCACCGGCAACATGGAGCTCTACCTCTCGCGCGAGCTGGCCGACCGGCGGATCTTCCCCTCGTTCGATCTGATGCGGTCGGGGACGCGGCGCGAGGAGCTGCTGTTCTCCGAGGAAGACATGAAGAAGATCCACATGCTGCGGCGCGCCCTGTCCGGCACCAAGCCGCAGGAGGCGATGGAAGCGCTCCTGGGCCGCCTCAAGCTGACCGCGACCAACGCCGACTTCCTGAAGTCGCTCGGCCAGGACTGACGGCGCGGGCCGTCTACCGCGTCTGCCCGACCACCTTCCCGACCGCCTGCCGGAGCTGGCTCAGCGTGAAGGGCTTCTCGATGACCGGGATCCCGGTCTCGCGCAGGAACGGGCCATAGTCCGACGAGTTCGCCTGGGCGGTCACGAAGACGATCCGCTTGAGCACCTGCGGATGATTCCGCTGGACCTCCTCGTACAAGGCCTGGCCGTCCATCTCGGGCATGCGCAGGTCGCAGAACACGAGGTCGAAGCGGTACTGGCCGATGAGGTCGAGACCTTCCTTGCCGTTCTCGGCGGTGACGACCTCGTGGCCTTCGATGTTCAGGGCGTCCGAGATCAGGTCGCGCACCGCGCGCTCGTCGTCGATCACCAGGATACGCGCTCGTCCCATGTAGCCTCCGCGATTGTTGACCTGGTCCCGGTTCCAGCTATTCTACGACGGGTGGGCGAGGGACTCCAATGATCAGGGGCTCGGGAGCGGCGGCGGATCGGCGGGCGTTCGTCGCGACGTTCGTGACGATGGGGGCCGCCGGGGCTCTCCTCCTCCCGCGGGCGGCTCCCGCCCAGCAGGGACGCGTCGCCCGCGTGGGCTACCTCACCCCGTCGTCGGTGTCGGCCCGCGGGGGCATGGTCGAGCTGCGGCAGCGCCTGCGCGACCTGGGCTACGTGGAAGGCCGCGACGTCCGGTTCGAGATCCGCGGGGCCAACGAGGACTTCGAGCGCCTGCCCGATCTGGCCGCCGACCTGGTGCGGAGCGGGGTGGACCTGATCGTCGCGGTGTCCTCGCCCGCGATCCGGGCGGCCGAGAACGCGACGTCCACCATCCCCATCGTGATGGTGAGCGGCACCGACCCGGTCGCGGGCCTGTTCGTGGCCAGCCTCGCCCGTCCCGGCAGCAACGTCACCGGTGTGACCACCTACTTCCCGGAGCTGGCCGGCAAGCGGCTCGAGATGCTCCGCGAATGCCTGCCCGGCCTGCGCCGGGTCGCGGTTCTGGCCAACCTCCGCAATCCGAGCAGCGCGGCCGAGGCGCGGGAGACCGAGACGGCGGGGCGGACGATGGCGCTGGAGATCCACGTGGCCGACGCGCGGCTGCCCGAGCAGTATCCCGACGCCTTCGCGACCGTCACGCGGGGTGGGGCCCGGGCGCTCTTCGTCACCACCGACCCGATCCTCTCGAGCAACCGCGAGCGGATCCTGCAGCTCGCGGCCAGCCACCGGCTGCCCGCGATGTACGAGTGGCCGGAGATCGTGGAGGCGGGCGGCCTGCTGTCCTACGGCCCGAGCCTGGCCGAGGTCAATACCCGCGTCGCGGCGTACGTGGACAAGATCCTCAAGGGCGCCAAACCCGCCGATCTCCCGGTCGAGCGGCCCACCCGATTCGAGCTGGCGGTCAACCTGAAGACCGCGGCCGCGCTGGGGATCACCATCCCGACCGCGATGGTGGGCCGCGCGGGGCGCGTGATCCGGTAGCCGCGCGATACGTTGTCCGACCCGCTAGGCGACCACGTAGAAGTCCAGGATCACCGCGTCGGCCCGCCGCACCGCCGAGCCCACCGCGATCACGTCGTTGAGCCACGCATGGGCCGGCGCGCCGGTCTCGAAGCGGGGCGTGGTGCGGAAGTAGTAGGACGCGGGATCGACCGGCTCGCCGCGTCCGAGCCGCGCCAGCACCTCGGGCGGCCCGCAGCGCAGGCCGATGTTCCGCACGTAGACGAGCGCCCCGTCGGGGGTGCGCACGGTGTAGCGCGCTTCGAGCACCGCGCCCCCGTCGGCCCGCACGATCTGCCAGTCGGCGCCGCCGGTCAGCACGTCCCCGGAGAAGCGCGCGCCCTCGACCCGCCCGCCGGTGATCGGGATGATGCGGCGAAGGCCGACCGGCGTGTCGCCGACCACGAGGGGCGCGGCGATCTCCACCGTCGCCCGGCACAGGCGCTCGAGGCGCGGCGTCACCGGCTCGAAGGTCATGGCGCCCGTGACAATAGCGGATCGCGGCGGGCCAGGCAATGAACCGGCGGGCTTTCATCGGCGCGATCGCGGGGACCGCCCTGACCTCGGTGCGGGTCGTGCTGGCGCAGCCGGCCGGGCGGGTCTATCGCGTCGGGATCCTGTCGCCGGGAGGTCCGGGCCCCTCGATCGCGGCCTTCGGGCACGGCATGCGTCGTCTGGGCTGGGTGCCCGGGCAGAACCTGATCCTCGAGCAGCGCTACGCGCGCGGGGACCTCGCGCGGCTGCCCGCGCTGGCCGCCGAGCTCGTCGGCCTCAAGGTCGACGTTCTCCTGGTCAGCAGCGTCGGGATCCGGGCCGCGCGGGCGGCCACCCACGCGATCCCGACCGTCATGACGTTCGCGGTGGACGATCCGGTCGAGGAGGGCTGGGTGACGAGCCTCGCGCGGCCCGGCGGTAACCTCACCGGCATCACGCTCCATGCGCCCGAGCTGATCGGCAAGCGCCTCGAGCTCCTCAAGCTCGTGCTCCCCGGGGCGCGCCGCGTGGGAGTGCTCGCCTGGCCTCGGGCCGGTGCGCAGGTTCGGGCCGCCGAGGGAGCGGCCCGCGCGCTGGGCCTCCGGCCGCACGTGGTCGAGGTGGAAGGGTCGTCCCAGTACGATGGCGCGCTCTCCGCGCTGAAGCGAGAAGGCGCCGACGCGCTCCTCATGCTGTCCAGCTCGGCGTTCTTCGGAGAGCGACAGCGTATCGCCGATCTCGCGGTCAAGCACCGGCTCCCGCTCGTCGCGCCCTTCCGGGAAGTGGCGGACGCGGGAGGCCTCATGTCCTACGGTCCGAACGTCATCGAGCTGTGGGAGCAACGGGTGCCGGTCTATGTCGATCGCCTCCTCAAGGGTGCCCAGCCCGGCGACCTGCCGATCGAGCTGCCCACCAAGTACGAGCTGATCGTCAATCTCAAGACCGCCAAGGCTCTCGGACTGACGATGCCGCCATCGTTCCTGCTGCGCGCGGATCAGGTGATCGAGTGACGCCGGTGCCCGCCGGCCGCCGGCGCGGGCACGACGCGATCGTGATCGGCGCGGGGCACAACGGGCTCGTCACCGCCTGCTACCTGGCGCGCGCGGGGCTGCGCGTGCTGGTGCTGGAGCGGCGGTACCTGGTGGGCGGCGCCTGCGTGACCGAGGAGACCTTCCCGGGCTTCAAGGTCTCGACCGCGGCCTACGTCAACAGCCTCTTCCGCAAGGAGATCGTCCGCGACCTGCGCCTGGGCGACTACGGCTTCGAGGTGCTCCCGCGCAGCCCGTCGTCCTTCACGCCGCTGCCCGACGGCCGCTCGCTCACCCTGGGGCCGGACGCGGAGCTGACGCGCGCCGAGATCGCCAAGTTCAGCGCGCGCGACGCGGCCCGCTATCCGGAATACGAGGCCATGCTGGAGCGGGTGGCCGCCTTCGTCGAGCCGACGCTCGGCATGACGCCGCCCGATCTGCTGCGGCCCGGCCCGCGCGGGCTGCTCCAGCTCCTGGGCCTGGGCCGCAGCTTCGCGCGCCTGGGCGACGGGGCCTCCGAGGCGGTCGAGCTGCTCACCGGGCCCGCGCGGACGATCCTCGACCGCTGGTTCGAATCCACCGAGCTCAAGGCCACGCTCGCCACCGACGCGATCATCGGCGCGATGGCGAGCCCGTCCACGCCGGGCACCGGCTACGTGCTCTTCCACCACGTCATGGGCGAGACCGACGGCCGGCGCGGCGTGTGGGGGTACGTGCGCGGCGGCATGGGCGGGCTCACCCAGGCGCTGGCGCGCGCGGCGCGCGACCTGGGCGTCGAGATCCGCTGCGAGGCGCCGGTGGCCCGCATCACGGTGCGCGACGGCCGGGTGACCGGGGTGGCGCTCGAGAGCGGGGAAGAATGCCGCGCCCGGATCGTGGCGAGCAACGCCGACGCCCACGTGACCTTCCTCCGCCTGCTCGCCCCGGAGGCGCTGCCGCCCGCCTTCCGCGACGCGGTGTCGCGCATCTCCTACGAGAGCGCCTCGCTCAAGATCAACGTGGCCCTGAGCGAGCTGCCGAGCTTCACCGCGTGTCCCGGCACCACGCCCGGGCCCCAGCACCGCGGCACCATCCACATCTGCCCCGATCTCGACTACATCGAGCGCGCGTACGACGACGCGAAGTACGGCCGCCCGTCGGAGCGGCCGGTGCTCGAGTGCACCATCCCCTCGGTGGTGGATCCCACCGTGGCGCCGCCCGGCCGCCACCTCATGTCCATCTTCGTGCAGTACGCGCCCTATGCGCTCCGGGGGACGAGCTGGGACCAGATCGGCGAGGCCTTCGCCGACCGGTGCTTCGCGCTGCTCGACGAGTACGCGCCCAACTTCAGCCGCTCGGTGCTGGCGCGCCAGGTGCTGACCCCGCTCGACATCGAGCGCGTGTTCGGGCTCACCGGCGGCAACATCTTCCAGGGCGCGATGACGCCGGGCCAGCTCTTCTCGCTGCGCCCGGTGCCGGGCCACGCGGGCTACCGGACGCCGGTGGCGGGCCTCTACCTTTGCGGGGCCGCCGCGCACCCGGGCGGCGGGGTGATGGGCTCGCCCGGGTGGAACGCGGCGCGCGAGATCCTGCGCCGCCGCCGGCGCTTCCTCACCACTTGAATACCGAGAGCAGGTTGTGGAAGTCGTCGGTCCAGGTGCCGACCGCGGGCTCCGGATCCAGCGACGCCACCGTCCACCGCGAGTCCGACACCAGCTCGCCGAAGTCTTCCGGACGCCGGGCCAGCAGCGCCCAGCTCGCCTCCACGCCGCCGCGCACGTCGCCGGTGTCGCCGTGCTGGAGCAGGCGCGCGTAGCCGCGGTCCACCGCCAGGTTGGCCACCACCGGCTCGAGGCGCAGGTAGCGGTTGGAGATGTGCAGCGCGAGGATGCCGCGCGGCCCGAGCATCTCGAAGTAGAGCCGCAGGGCCTCCCGGGTGAGGAGATGCACCGGGATCGCGTCCGAGGTGAAGGCGTCCACCAGGATCACGTCGTAGCGCTCCTCCGGCCGGTCCCGGCGCACCGCCTCCAGGCGGATGCGCGCGTCGCCCAGCTCCATCCGCAGGCTGGCCCCGCGGTCGCGCGCGTCCGCCGCGTAGGTGAAGTAGCGGGGATCGAAGGCCACGTCGCGCACGAGGCGATCGATCTCGTAGAAGGTGACGCGATCGCCGGGCCGCGCGTAGGCCGCGAGCGTGCCGGTGCCGAGCCCGATCACCGCCATTCGCACCGCGCCGGGTCGGCGGTCGAGCTCGGCGAAGAGCTGGCCGATGGGGCCTTTGCTCTGGTAGTAGGAGAGCGGCTCCGCGCGCCGCGAGGGCTCGAGGCTCTGCCGCCCGTGCAGCGTGGTGCCGTGGCGCAGCTCGGTGTAGCCCTTCGGGTCGCGATCGCGGGAGATGCGGAGCACGCCGAAGAAGGAGCGGCTCTGGCGGATCTGGTCGTTGTTGCGCGCGTCCACGAAGCCGGCCACCAGCAGCACCGCGGCCAGCGCCAGCCCCAGGTGGAGCGGCCGGCGTCGCAGGAGCCAGGCGAGCACCAGCGGCGGGCCGTAGATCAGCGCCTTGTTGAGCGGCCGCTCGATCGGATCGAGCCGCTCGCCGACCTGCGCGCTGCTCCACTCGAGCACGCGGGCCAGGAACGAGAAGTCCACCCGGAGCGTGGCCGACTCCGAGTAGAGGACGAGGGCGAGGGCCGCGACCACCAGCACGAGGGCCGCGGCCCGCAGGGCGCCGGCGCCGAGCCCGAGCCCCGCGTCGCCGCGGCCCGCGCGGAGCAGCACGCAGGCCAGCACCATGACCAGCGGGTACTCGATCAGCGAGGAGAAGATCAGCGGGGCGAGCAGGGCGTTGAAGAGGCCGCCCAGCACGCCGCCCACCGAGATCAGCAGGTAGAACTCGGTCAGGTGGCGCGGAGCGGGGCGGTCGAGGGCGAGCGCGCCGTGGCAGGCGAGCGCGAGCACGAAGAGCACGCCGAAGTGCCAGAGCACGGTGACCCAGATGCGCTCGGGCAGCGAGGAGACCATCAGGAAGATCACCACCAGGACGAGGGGCAGGGTGATCGCGACGGTCGCGCGATGGAGCATCCGCGGCCAGCGGCCGAAGGCGAGGATGAAGGTCAGCAGGTAGATCGCGAGCGGCAGGACCCACAGGAGCGGCACCGCGGCCAGATCCGTCGTGATGTAGGTGGTCGCGCCGAGCAGCAGGCTCGAGGGCACGAAGGCCAGAGCGATCCAGTGGAGCCGGCGCCGCCAGCCGGGCGCCGGCTCGGCGGGCGCGTCCGCCGCGTTGTCCGAATCTTGGGGCGGGGCTGCGGCCACCGCGCCCGCCGGCTTCCACCAGAGGGTCAGCGCGCAGAGCGCGGTCAGCACCGCGAGCACGCCGTAGCCCACGCTCCACAGCGTGGTCTGGGTGAGCCAGCTCGGCCCCTGCAGCGGCAGGCGCGGCTCGACGAGGGTCGGGTAGCCCAGCAGCGCCAGCATGCTGCCGAGATTGCTGGCCGCGTAGAGGAAGTAGGGATCGCGCGCGGCCGGGTGCCCGGTCCGGGTGAACCACTGCTGGAGCAGCGGCGCGGTCGCGCTCACCACCAGGAACGGCAGGCCCACCGAGACCGAGAGGAGCGTGAGCACGTCGAGCACCGGGTTCGCCTCGCCGCCCCGCAGCAGGCGCGGGTTCACGGCCAGGGGCAGCACCGCGAGGGGCACCGCGAGGACGATCAGGTGCAGGAGCGCCTGGCGCGAGGGCCGCAGGCGCGCGGTGCTCGCGTGCGCGTAGGCGTAGCCGCCGAGGAGCGCGGCCTGGAAGAACACCATGCAGGTGCTCCACACCGCGGGCGTGCCGCCGAGCAGCGGCAGGATCATCTTGCCCACCATCGGCTGCATCGCGAACAGGAGCGTGGCGCCCGCGAAGAGCGTGAGCGCGTAGAGCAGCAGGACGGCGGTCAGATCCGATTCCTCCCGTGGCCGCCTCCGGGCGGCGCGCCGTAGCATACCGTATAATCAGCGTCGCGATGCTCGCCCTTCCCCGTCCGTCGTCGGGCCCGGTGCTGGGTTTCGGCGTGGACACCTTCGCCTTCCGCAACGACAGCCGCATCCACCACCGCGGCCAGCCCGACATGTACTGCAATCGCTGCTTCCTGATGGCGCGCGCGGTCGGGCAGTTCCGGCGCTTCGCGCGCTTCGCGCCGGAGGAGCCGCGCCTGGCGTCCGCCGCGTACGCGGAGCTCGTCCACCGGGTCACGCGGCGCGGCGCGTGGCGGGCGCCGCTGCCCGCCGCCGAGCGCATCGTCATTCCGGGCTACGCGTCGCTCCACGCCTTCACCCGCGCGGAGGTGGCCGCGGTCAAGGATGGGCTGCGGGGGCGCTTCTGGACGCTCGTGCACTGGACGAACTGGCGGATGACGTTCCCGTCGCTGCCCGGGCAGCAGGAGCGGGTGGCGCGCGAGACGGTGGCCGAGCTACGGGCGGGGCGGCCGGTGCAGCTCTTCGTGACCGACTTCCCGCGGATCAAGTTCAACCACTCGGTGCTGGCCTTCGACTACCGCGCGGACGGCGCGGACGCGGTGGACTTCATCGTCTACGACCCCAACGATCCGGACGGAGCCGGGGATCGTCCGCTTCGACCCGCGCGACGAGCGCTTTCACGCCGCGCCGCTCTGCGGCGTCAGCGGCGTCCCGTACTTCCGCGCCTTCCGCCAGTACTACTCGCCGTTCTTCTAGGGCGGCCCCTGGACTAGGGGCCCGGTCCGACCAGGCGCCAGGCGCCGTTCTCCTTGCGGGCGACGTCGGGCTCGCGCTCCCAGGTCGAGCGCGGAGGTCCAGAGGCCGATGCCGCGGAGGCGCCCCGTGATCTCGCCGGTCGAGAAGACCCACGCGGCGCCGTCCACCAGACGCACCTCGTCCACGCGGATGCGGGCGCGCACCGTGTCGTAGAGGGTGAACATGGCCAGCAGGTGCTCGCGGAGCGCCGGCTTGGTGAAGGGCCCGTTGCGGTACTGCTCGGACACGTGGGCGAGCACGCCCGGCGAGTCCAGCGCCTGGAAGCGCTCGGTGGCGGCGGTGAGCGCCTGCTGCAGCTCGCGCGTCACCGGCTCCGGCGCGGCGGTCGCGACCGAGGCCGGGGTCTGCGCGCGGGCCAGGGCCGGCGTCCCCGCCGCGAGGCCGGCCAGCGCCAGGCGGAGCAGCGCGCGTCTACGAATGCGCGGCCCCGTTGTGGCGCCGCCACTGGGCCACCGCGCGGCCGAAGCGCAGCGCGGTGAGGCGAGTCTGGCCTCGCCGCCGGGCCGCCCGGTAGGTGCGGAACACGGTGGCGATGAAGGCGATGGACCGGAACCTCCGGGCCAGCCGTCGATAGCGTCGTCGCATCTCGCCTCCTCTCACGATGTGGAACCTCACCGGAACATCTTACGTTCCCATCGCGTGTAAGCCTTACATCCTGATGAGCGCCCGGGCTCCCCAATCGGGCCTTCGACCCCTCGATTGCCGGGCCTGGTATCGCCCTTGCTGTGTCTCTATGCGGAAGCGGGGCCAACGCCTCGCGGAACGGGAGGACACGTCATGACGCGAGAGAATCCAATGCTCGGGCCAGTGCTCGGCCCACTGCTCGGGGCGATGCTCGGGCTCGCGCTGCTGGTGGTCTCGACCGAACGGGGATTTGCGCAGGGCCAGCCCCACCCGCTGCAGCCGTCCGGGCCGCGCCTGGACCGGCTCGTGCGGGCGCCCGGCATGATCGAGGGCACGCTCACGCGGGTGGACGGGCGGACCGAGAGCGTGGACGTCTCGATCTTTCTGGGCCTGCTCGGCAAGACCCTCGAGGTCGTCCCCGAGACCCTGATCCAGGTGAACGGCCGGGAGGCACGGTTCGCCGATCTCCAGGAGGGCGCGAAGGTGAAGGCGTTCTACGAGGAGCGCGGCGCGAAGCTGGTCGCCACGCGCCTCGAGGTGTCGAGCGGCTAGAAGTACTCGAGCGCGCCGGGCTCGGCCGCCATCTTGAGCCGCAGCCCGGCCATGAAGACCAGGTAGGGATGGGCGCCGCGGGCCACCAGCGCGTCGCGATCCATGCGGCGCAGGTCGGCCCGCTCGCCGTCGGTCAGGCCCATCTCGACGGTGGCCGCGACCGGATCGGCGAGGAAGCGCTCGATGAAGGCCGGGTCGGACTTGAGCGCGTAGAGGCAGCGGTTGAGCCGGTAGGCCTCGGACGGCGGGAAGCGGTAGTGGGCGGCCTCGCTCATGCGATCGGGCTCACGCGGGCGGGAGCGGCCATTCCACCACCGCGTTGCCGTGATGCCACGAGGGCTCGTAGCAGTACACGTCCGCGCGCGCGTCGCCCACCGCGCCCAGCAGGGTGATCCAGGTGCGCAGCTCGATGTTGCCCCGCTTGTCGAGCTCTTCCCCGGTGACGCGCGCGAGCTCGCGGCCGCGCCCCTCGCGGAGCAGCTCGAGCAGGCCGCGGTCGTAGTCGAACTCGGGCGAGGCGTAGCGGTCGGTGCCCGGGAAGTGCGACATGCCGCCCGAGGCGATGAGGGCCACGCGCTCCGGGCGCGCGCGGAGGATCTCGCCGAGCGCCACGCCCCAGGCGTGGCAGCGCGCGGGCGTCGGCTGGGGCGGCAGGTACACGTTGACGTGCAGCGGGACGATGGGCCGCGCGGGCTCCGGCATCACGAAGTGCAGCGGCACGTAGAAGGCGTAGTCGAGCTTGGCGTCCTGGGTGTAGAGGAGATCGAAGCCGCGCTCGATGCCCTGCTCGACGACCGCGCGCGCGAGCGGCTCGTGGATGTCGAGGCGGTAGCGGTAGGGGCCGAAGGTGCCGGAGCACTCGCGCCCCACGTAGACCGCGAGCGCGGGCACCGCGTCCAGGAAGAACGCCTCGACGTGGTCGCCCGCGACGATCGCGATCGCGTCGGGCCGCAGCTCCTGGAGGCGCCGCTTGACCCGCCCCATCGCCGCGTGGACGCGCAGCACCAGGTCGCGGTCCTCGGTCTCCGGGCGGATCAGGAGCTGCGGGGTATGCGCGACCGCGAAGGCGCCGACGAGCATGGCAGCGCCACCCTAGCACAAGAGGGCCTCGACGGCAGGGCCGGGGGGAGCGTATGCTTGGTGGCCGCGGACCGCGATACCCACCCCAGACCATCCAGGAGGTCGTCGGCATGGCAGCCGGAGCCAGGAAGTTCAAGATCGTCGTGCAGAAGCCGTCGGGCGGCATCACCTATGACCTGGCCGATTCGGCCTACTCGATCGAGCGCGAGGCCCTCGATCCCATCGGCGCCGAGATCGTCGAGGTGCCGGCCAAGACCGAGGAGGAGTTCATCGCGGCGGCCCAGGACGCCGACGCGGTCATCGCGCGCAACCGGCGCATCACCGCGACCATCATCAAGGGCCTGCAAAACTGCAAGGTCATCGGGCTCGGCAGCGTGGGCGCGGACACGGTGGACGTGGACGCGGCCACCGAGGCCGGCATCGTGGTCACCAACGTGCCCGACGTCTTCATCGACGAGGTGGCCGACCACACCATGGCCATGTTCCTCGCCGCCCATCGCCGGCTCCGCTTGATGCACCAGCTGACCGTCGACAACAAGTGGACCGAGGGGCGGCCGTACTTCACGAACATCCCGCGGCTCTTCGGCCAGACCATCAGCCTGATCTCGTTCGGCAACGTGGCCAAGGCGGTCGCGCGCCGCTGCCACGCCTTCGGCCTGCGGGTGATCGCCTTCGACCCGTTCCTCGCCGAGCTCGAGATGACCGCGGTGGGGGTGGAGCCGGTGACGAGCCTGATCGAGCTGTGCCAGCGCGCCGACTTCCTGTCCATGCACGCGCCGCTCAACTCCGAGACGCGCCACATGATGGGCGAGCGTGAGTTCCGCGCCATGAAGAAGAGCGCGATCTTCATCAACAACGGGCGGGGGCCGACCGTGAACGAGGCGGCCCTGGCCGACGCGCTCCGCCAGGGCTGGATCGCGGGCGCCGCGCTCGACGTGTTCGAGGTGGAGCCGGTGGATCCCAACAACGCGCTGCTGCACATGGACAACGTGCTGGTGAGCCCGCACATCGCCTCCGCCACCGCGCGCATGGCGCCCGAGACGCGGCGGCGGCTCGGCCGCGAGCTCGCCACCGTGCTGCAGGGCAAGTGGCCCCGCTCCGCGGTCAACCCCGGCGTCCTCCCCAAGACCTCCCTGATCCGCTGGCAGCCCTACCCGATGGGCCGCGGCCCGAACCGCTAAGCCGGGGTCGGGTCTTGAATTACGACATTTTCCCGCGCCGGGCGAGTCAGCCCTGCGCGGAAATGTCGTAATTCAAGACCTGACCCCATTCCAGATGGCGTTGAGCGTGGACAGGGCCGCGGGGGAGAGGGGGCCCTTGTTGACCGCGGTGGCGGCGAAGTCGAGCTGGGCGAGGTCGGAGCAGCCGATCAGCACGGTGGACAGGGCGTCGCCCGTGATCGCGAAGCGCAGCGCGGCCTCGACGACGCTGCCCGCGTGGCCCTGGGCCACCAGCGGCTCGAGCGCGCGGGCCCGGGCCACGTCGGTGGCGTAGTCGGGGCCCGAGGCGATCGGGGCCACGCTCGGAATCGCGGTCGGGTGGCGCGCCGCCTGCCCGCTGAGCGCGCCCCCCGCGAGCACCCGGATGCCGATGGTGCCCACGCCCTGCTCGCGCGCGAGCACCAGCAGCCGATCGTAGTCCTGCGCGGGATAGCCGACCGGTAGCGCGTACGCCCCCGTCGGGTTCAGCAGGTTGAACACCACCTGCGCGGTGTCGATCGCCCCGCTCGCCAGCGCGCGATGGAGCGCGCCGGTCTCGCCGGAGGCGGTGACCCCGAAGAAGCGCACCTTGCCCTGCTCCTGCAGCCGCCGCACCGCCGGCACCACCGCCTCCAGCACGCGCGCCACCCCGAGCGGCCGCTCCTCGCCCACGCGCCCGATCAGGTTGTGGAGATGCAGCAGGTCCACCCGCTCGAGCCCGAGCCGCGCGAGGCTCGTCTCCACGGAGCGCGTGACCGCGCCCGGCACGTCGGCCAGATCGGCGGCCACGAGCCGCCACTTGGTGCCGACGATCGCGGTGGGCGCGGTGGGCTTGAGCGCGCGCAGCACCTGGCCCAGGTTCTTCTCCGACTCGCCCGACCCGTAGGCCGGCGCGGTGTCGAGGTAGTTGATCCCGTGCTCCAGCGCGCGCGCGACCCCGCGCTCCCGCTCGGCCGGCGTGCCCCGCACCATGAGCCCGCCCACGTCGCCGCAGCCGAAGCCCAGCGCGGAGACCTTCAATCCCGTTCGTCCCAGCGTTCGGTATTCCATGGCCGCTGGTTATACCACGGTCCGCGCGCGGCCCGCTTGCCCGCCGCGGGTGGGTCGTTTACTCTTTGATCTCCATGCGCCACACGCGTCTCGGTCGCACCGGTCTCTCCGTCTCGCGGCTCTGCCTGGGCACCATGACCTTCGGCCTGCAGTGCGACGAGGCGGCGTCCCGCGCCATCCTCGACCGCGCCGCGGCGGGCGGGATCACCTTCCTCGACACCGCCGACGTCTACCCGGTGGGCGGCGGCCTCGAGACGGTGGGCCGCACCGAGGAGATCGTCGGCCGCTGGCTCGAGGGCCGCCGCCAGGACTTCGTGGTGGCCACCAAGTGCGTGGGCGCGATGAGCGCGCGGCCGTGGGATCGCGGCGCCTCGCGCAAGCACATCCTGGACGCCATCGACGGCTCGCTGCGCCGCCTGCGCACCGACTACGTGGATCTCTATCAGCTCCACCATTTCGACCCCCAGACGCCGATCGACGAGACCTTGCGCGCGCTCGACGACGTGGTGCGGGCCGGGAAGGCGCGCTACGTCGGCTGCTCGAACTTCCACGCCTACCAGGTGGCGCGCGCCCTCGGTCGAGCGAGGCGCTCAACCTCACGCGCTTCGATTCAGTTCAGCCGCGCTACAATCTGCTCTTCCGCCAGCCCGAGCGCGAGCTCCTGCCCCTCTGCCGCGAGGAGGGCATCGGGGTGATCCCGTACAACCCGCTGGCCGGCGGCTTCCTCTCGGGCAAGCATCGCCGGGACGCCGGCCCCACCGCGGGCACCCGCTTCACGCTCGGCAACGCGGCGGAGCGCTACCAGGACCGCTACTGGCACGAGCGCGAGTTCGAGACCGTGGAGGCGCTTGCGGCCGCTCGCCGCCGCGGCCGGCATGCCGCTCGCGCGGCTCGCGGTGGCGTGGATGCTGGCCGAGCCCGCGATCACGTCGCCGATCGTGGGGGCGAGCCGCCCGGAGCAGCTCGACGACGTGCTGCCCGCCACCGAGAAGCCGCTGGACGCCGCGCTCAAGGCGCGCCTCGACGAGATGACCCGCGAGTACCGCTGGGGCGACGACCCGCGCTGACCGGCGCGCCACGAGGAGCCAGGCCATGCCCGCATCCGTGAACCGCCAGATCGTGCTCCGCCGCCGTCCCGTCGGCATGCCGAAGCCCGCCGACTTCGACCTCGTCGAGTCGCCGCTGCCCGCGCCGAAGGACGGCGAGATCCTGACCCGGACCATCTACCTCTCGCTCGATCCGTACATGCGCGGCCGCATCAGCGGCGCCAAGTCGTACGCGCAGTCGGTGGAGCTCGGGCAGGTGATCGTGGGCGCCACCGTCGGGGAAGTGCTCGAGTCGAAGCACCCGGGCCTCGCGAAGGGCGATATCGTGCAGGGCTACGCCGGCTGGCAATCCCACGCGGTGGCTCCCGGCGCGGCGGTGCGCACGCTCGATCCGAAGCAGGCGCCGGTGTCCACCGCGCTGGGCGTGCTCGGCATGCCCGGCATGACCGCCTACGTGGGCCTCCTCGACATCGGCCAGCCGAAGCCCGGCGAGACGGTGGTGGTCTCGGCGGCCTCCGGCGCGGTCGGGCTCCGCGGTGGGGCAGATCGCGAAGATCAAGGGCGCCCGCGCGGTGGGCATCGCGGGCTCCCAGGACAAGTGCGACTACGTCGTGCGCGAGCTCGGCTTCGACGCCTGCGTGAACTACAAGACGGGCGATCTCCTCGCCGCGCTCAGGGACGCCTGCCCGAAGCGGCATCGACGTGTACTTCGAGAACGTGGGCGGCGACGTGCTGGCCGCGGTGATGCAGCTCCTCAACATGAACGCGCGCATCCCCCTCTGCGGGCTCATCTCCGAGTACAACGCGACCGACTCGGTGCCCGGCCCGAACCTGCGTCCGCTGCTCTTCAACCGCGTGCTCGTGAAGGGCTTCATCGTCTCGGACCACCTGGCCCGGCTGCCCGATTTCCTGAAGGACTGCGGCGGCTGGGTGCGCGAGGGCCGGCTCAAGCACCGCGAGGACGTCGTGGTCGGCCTCGAGAAGGCGCCGGAGGCCTTCATCGGGCTCCTGCAGGGCAAGAACTTCGGCAAGCTGCTCGTGCGCGTGGGGGAGGACCCGACCCGGTGATCCGTCACCGGCGCCTGACGCGCGCGGTCGCGGCGGCGATCTGGATCACGGGGGCCCTTGGCCTCTGCCCCGCGATCGCCTCCGCGCAGGTCTTCATCGCGTCCAAGCCCCATCCCGAGTTCTGGATCGCGCCGGTCCTCATCACCGCGAACGTCGAGCGCCGGCACGTGGACGACCGTCCCGGCCCGCTCTCGATCATCGTGTCGTTCAGCGTGGCGCCGCCGCCGGCGCGCGACCCGTCCGAGTTCGCCCAGGACATCTTCCTCCTCTGGCCGGGTGAGCTGGTCGGCACCGACGGCGTCGACGGCGCCGATCCCGCGCTGAGGAAGCAGGTGGAGACCGCCGGCTTCAAGGTGCTCGTGCACGGCCGCGTCCCGTTCTCGGCCCGCGACCGGCTCCAGATGGGCACCGGCGCGGGCGCGGCCGGCCGGCGCGATCTCGGGAGCGCCTTCTTCGTCACCTTCGCGCGGCCGGAGGGGCTCGCCCGGGGCGCGAAGCCCGCGACCTACATCCGCATCCCGTGGAAGCCCGAGCTGGCGAGCCTCGACTGGATCCCGCGGCTCGAGCTCGCGGCCAAGGGCGCCATCACGCCGCGAAGGGTCAGCTGGTTGGAAGAGGCGTTCTGGGGCCGGCGCAACATCATCACGCTGAGCTTCGGCGACGTCGGCTACTCCTCGCTCTACCCGCTCTACTACGGCAACCGCGACCGCGTCATCCCGCTCGCGGCCGACTTCTCCCGCCTCATGATCAACTTCGCGGAGGCGAACCACCTCAAGATCGACGAGGTGATCCCGGCCACCGCGCTCCGCCGGCTGAGCGAGACGCGGGAGAACACGGACACGTTCTCGATCCCCCTCATCGCCGCGGACGGCATCGTGCCGCAGGTGCTGAAGGTGCAGTTCGTCTACTTCCAGGGGCGGCTGCCCTGGCGGCCCATCCTCCTCTCCGCGCTGCTGCTGGGCCTGGGCAATCTCACCGGGCCGATCGTCGGCAACGTGCTCCGCAAGCTCATCCGGACCCTGCGCGACCGGGTGCACGTCGGGCGCGGCGAGGCCACCGGGCGGGCCCGCGGCGAGGTGCCGTCGCAGGAGGTGCTCGCGCGCATCCGGCCCGGCGAGTCCACCTACGAGGACGTGATCCGGCTGGTGGGCAGCGCGCCCGAGGAGGAGCAGCGCCTGCCGTCGGGCGAGATCCGCGCGGTGATCTACCGCGGCGAGCGCCTGGTGCCGCACCGCGGCCGGCGGTTCGGCTGGTTCGCCACCGTGAGCCACTGGGAGATGGAGAACCACGAGGTGCAGATCGACTTCGAGCAGGACCGGGTGCGCGACATCCAGGCCCGCATCCGCCGCACGCGCCAGACCCCGTCCGCGTCCGCGACCGTCTAGCGCGGCGCGCGCGCGCCGTCCGTCAGTGGGCGCGGATCCAGGCGCCGATCGCCGGGACCACCTGCGCCTCGATCCCGAGATAGCCGTGGGGGGCCTTCGCCTCGCACGGCTGCGAGATGGCCGGGCTCCCGCCCTCGAAGGCCATCAGCTCCTTGACCGGCGCCCGCTTCAGCGCCTTCAGGATGTCCTCCGCGCCCGAGAAGGGCGAGGCCCGGCAGGTGTCGTCCTTGTGGTGGACCACCAGAGTGGGCACGCGGATGTCGCCGAGCCCGGCGTGCCGCGTGGTCTCGTAGCTCACCTTCGAGGGCTCGGTGACCGAGGAGGTGAGCACGATGCCGTCGGGCCCGCCGTCGGCGAGCCGGGCCGCCGCGTTGGCCGCGGAGAGCGAGCCCATGCTGGTGCCCACGAGCCACACCGGCACGCGGGCGAGCTCGCGCATCGCCGCGATGGCCTGCTTGACGTCGGCCGCGTGGTCGGAGGTCGTGCGGAAGTTCCACAGTCCGTTCTTCCGGTCGGAGGGCCGGTCCAGGATGGCGACCAGGAACCCCTCGCGGACCCAGCGCATCCGGGTCCGCACGAGGAAATTGCCCTGGAGCTGGGCGATGCCGTCGGCGGTCATCGCCAGGTTGCCGTCGCCGCCCGCGAAGATGATCACGCTGGCCACCGGGGCGCCGGCCGGGCGCAGCAGGAGGAACGACTCGGTGACACCCGCGCGCGCCGGGATCGTGCGGACCTCCTCGTCGGCGGCCCGCGCGGCCGACCCGGGGAGCGCGGCGGCCAGCAGCGACATGGCGATGGTGACAGCGACGAGACGCGGGCGCATGGCTCCACGGATCATAGGGCGGCGGGCCCGGCGCTGGCAAGGCGGGGCGGCGCGTTGTACAGTCCGGGGCCAGGGAGGCGGCGATCCATGGCGACGATCTACGATGAGGTGTACCGGCGCGCGCACGACGACCCGGAGGGCTTCTGGGCCGCGCGCGCCGAGGACATCCACTGGGAGAAGCGCTGGGACCGGGTGCTCGACGCCTCGCGCCCGCCCTACTACCGCTGGTTCGCGGGCGGCGTGCTCAACACCTGCTACAACGCGCTCGATCTCCACGTGGACCGCGGCCGCGGCAAGCAGACCGCGCTCATCTACGACTCCCCGGTGACCGGCACCGTTCGCACGTTCACCTACTTCGAGCTGCGCGACGCGGTCGCGCGCTTCGCGGGGGCGCTGCGGCGGCTGGGGGTGGAGAAGGGCGACCGCGTCATCATCTACATGCCGGCGGTGCCCGAGGCCGTGATCGCGATGCTCGCGTGCGCGCGCATCGGGGCGATCCACTCGGTGGTGTTCGGCGGCTTCGCGCCCAAGGAGCTGGCCACCCGCATCGACGACGCGAAGCCGAAGGTGATGCTGTCGGCCTCCTGCGGCATCGAGGGCAGCCGGGTGATTCCCTACAAGCCGCTCCTGGACCAGGCCATCGCGATGGCCGCGCACAAGCCGTCGCGCTGCGTGATCCTGCAGCGGCCGATGGAGGCTGCGACGCTTCGTGCCGGGCCGCGACGTGGAGTGGGGCGAGGCGGTCGCGGCGGCCGGGCCCGTCGAGTGCGTGCCGGTGGCCGCGACGGATCCGCTCTACATCCTGTACACGTCGGGCACCACCGGCATTCCCAAGGGCGTGGTCCGCGACAACGGCGGCCACGCGGTCGCGCTCAAGTGGAGCATGGACGCGGTCTACGGCATGGGGGCGGGGGAGACGTTCTGGGCCGCCTCCGACATCGGCTGGGTGGTCGGGCCACTCCTACATCGTCTACGCGCCGCTCCTCAAGGGCTGCACCACGATCCTCTACGAGGGCAAGCCGGTGGGCACGCCCGATCCCGGCGCGTTCTGGCGCGTCTGCGCCCAGCACGGGGTGAGCGCGCTGTTCACCGCGCCCACCGCCTTCCGCGCGATCAAGAAGGAGGACCCGCAGGGCGCCCACATCGGCAAGTACGATCTCTCGCGCTTCCGCACGCTGTTCCTGGCCGGGGAGCGCTGCGATCCCGACACCCTGCTCTGGGCGCGCGAGAAGCTCCAGGTCCCGGTGGTGGACCACTGGTGGCAGACCGAGACCGGCTGGCCGATGGCGGCCAACTGCGTGGGGCTCGGGATGCTGCCGGTCAAGCCGGGCTCGCCGACCAAGGTCGTGCCGGGCTACGACATCCGCGTGCTGGGCGAGGACAACCGGGAGATGCCGGCGGGCCAGATCGGATCCATCGCGGTGAAGCTGCCGATGCCGCCCAGCAGCCTGCCCACGCTCTGGCACAACGACGAGGGCTTCGAGCGCTCGTACCTCACGCGGCATCCGGGCTACTACCTCACCGGGGACGCGGGCTACAAGGACGAGGACGAGTACATCTACATCATGAGCCGCGTGGACGACATCATCAACGTGGCCGGGCACCGGCTCTCCACCGGCGCCATGGAGGAGGTGCTCTCCGCGCATCCGGACGTGGCCGAGTGCGCGGTGATGGGCGTGGCCGACGAGATCAAGGGCGAGGTGCCGGTGGGGCTCGTGGTCACCAAGGCGGGCGTGGCGCGCGCCGACGCCGACCTCTGCCGCGAGCTGGTGGAGCTGGTGCGCGAGAAGATCGGGCCGGTCGCCGCGTTCAAGACGGTGGCGGTGGTGAAGCGGCTGCCCAAGACCCGCTCGGGCAAGATCCTGCGCGGAACCATGAAGAAGATCGCCGATGGCGTCGAGCACACCGTGCCCGCCACCATCGACGACCCCGCGATCCTCGCCGAGATCAGCGACTCGCTGAAGGCCCTCGGCTACCCGCGCTAGCGGTCAGGTCGACCAGCGTGTGCTCCTCGCCGAACCAGATCGGCGAGCGCGGGAGATCGATGAAGCGTTTTTCATCTTCCAGGAGCCGGCGCCCCGCCGCGCGGCCCTCGGGTGTCGCGCCCGCGCGGGCGAACTCCTCCACCGTGTCCCACCAGAGCTCGGCCACGCCGTCGAAGTCCTCCGGCGCGCCGCGGTGGCGGCGCATCGCCTCGCTGAAGGCGGACGTCACCGTGTGCACCTGGGTGTAGCGCTTCACCCCCAGCGCGGGGGCCAGCTCCAGCACGAGTGGGCCGTGGGTATCGAGCCAGTAGCGCTGGAACTCCTCGCGGGAGAAGTTGGGGAGGCGGCGAACACAGAACACGAGCTTGATCATGGGGCGGTCGGAAGATCCTTCCTGAGGAAATGGTGGGCATGACCGATCGGCCAGTCGTCCGCGCGGGCGTAGATCCGGTACCCGAGCTTCTCGTAGAATCCGGGGGCCTGGAAGCTGAACGTGTCCACGAAGACGTGACGGCAGCCACGCTCCACGCCGCGGCGCTCGGCCATCTCCATCAGGCGCCGGCCGAAGCCCTGGCCGCGCAGCGCGTCGCTGACCCAGAGGATGCGGATGAAGAGAACGCCCCCCCAGATCGCGGCGAGCAGCCCGCCCACCACCTCGTCACCCGCGTCCCGGAGGAAGAGATTGACCGGGGAGTACTCCTGAAATCCGGTGATCGCGATGTTATAGGCGTCGAGGTGGTCCGTCACGACCTGCTTGAGGCTCTCGGAGGCATGCGGGTCGGACACGATGCGAATGTCGGTCATCGGGGGCTCCAGGGGCCGACGCTAGCATGCCCGACCGGGGGGCGGCAAACCGCCTCCCTCGGGGGCTCGCGGGTCGCCTGGGGGATCGGGTAAGATGCCGGGCGTGAGCAGGTCTTCTCATGACGCCGACGTGCTGGTCGTGGGCGGCGGGCCGGGCGGCAGCACCGCCGCGGCTTTTCTCGCCCAGGGCGGACTGCGCGTCACCCTGGTGGAGCGCGAGGCCTTCCCGCGCTTCAAGGTCGGCGAGTCCCTGATCCCGACGTGCATGGATATCTGCCGCCGCCTGGGCGTGCTCGACCGGGTGCTCGCGCACGGCTTCCAGATGAAGTACGGCGCCACGTTCCACGACCAGGAGCTGGGCCTCTCCTCCACCTTCGACTTCAAGCCCGGCCGGCCGTGGCCCGCCTTCACGCTCGACGTGCACCGGGCCGAGTTCGACCAGATCCTCCTCGACCACGCGGTGGAGCAAGGGGTGACGCGGCTGCAGCCCGCCACCGTCGAGAAGGTCGCCTTCGACGCGGACGGCGTCACCGCGCGCGTGAGCCTGGGCGAGGCCGAGCGCCCACTGCGCGCGCGCTTCCTGGTGGACGCGAGCGGCCGCGACGCGTTCCTGGCCGCGCGCCAGGGGCAGCGGAAGCCGCGGCCGGGCCTGGGCAAGGTGGCCATCTTCGCCTACTTCAAGGGCGCCCGCCGCTTCCCCGGCCGCGAGGAAGGCCACGTCCGCATCCACATCTTCCCGGAAGGCTGGTTCTGGTACATCCCGCTCGCCCGCGACGAGACGAGCGTGGGCTGCGTGCTCCACCAGAAGGTGGTCAAGGCGCGCCGCGGCTCGCTCCAGGAGCTGTTCGACGACATGGTCGAGCGCTGCCACGCGGTCCACGACAATCTCCAGGGCGCCGAGCGGGTCACCGAGCTCTACACCACCTCGAACTTCGCCTACTCGATCGAGCCGGTGGTGGGCGACCGATTCCTGTGCGTCGGCGACGCGGTGGCCTTCGTGGACCCGATCTTCTCGCCCGGGGTGTTCCTGGCCATGCAGTCGGGCGAGCTGGCCGCGGGCGCGATCCTGCGCGCCTTCCAGGCCGACCGGTTCGAGGCCAAACGCTTCCGCGCCTACGAGCGCGCGGTGCGCCGGGGCACGCGCCCCTTCGAGCGCTTCATCGAGTCCTTCTACGATCGCGCCTTCCTCGAGGTCTTCCTGCGCCCGCGCAACGTGCTCGGCATGGTCCCCGCGGTCACCGGCGTGCTCGCGGGCGGCTCGTTCGGCGCCCTGCCGAGGCACCTGCGCCTGTCGCTCTGGGGATTCTTCCAGGTGGTGCGCTTCACCCGCTGGCTGAACCTGCGCCGCGGCGTGGTCCTCGAGTCCCGCCTCGACTGGTAGCCCGATCGCGCCCCGAGCCCGCACATGGAGAGAGCCCGCATGAACTACCGGATCATCTCGGCCGACGACCACATCGACATGCAGTGGCTGCCGCGCGATCTCTGGCAGCAGCGGGTGCCGCAGGCGTGGCGCGAGCGCGCGCCCCGCGTGATCGAGACGGACGCCGGGCCCTACTGGGTCTGCGGCGACGAGCGCTGGGATCCGTGGGGCGGGCGCAAGGGCGTCGCGGGCTCCATGGGCGGGCGGCGGCTCGCGCTGGAGAAGGGCGGTGTGCTCGAGCCGGGCGTGCTGCGCCCGACCACCACCGCGCTGCGCCTGGCCGACATGGACCGCGACGGGGTGGACGCCACCGTGATGTACGGGCCCATCGTGCCCCTGCTGATCAAGGATCCCGCGCTGCGCCAGATCTGCTACCACGCCTACAACGAGTGGCTCGCCGAGTTCTGCGCCACCGCCCCCGAGCGGCTGATCGGCGCCGGGCTGATCCCGATCGACGACCCGAAGGTCGCGGCCGACGAGGTGCGCTCGCTCGCCCAGCTCGGGCTGCGCACCGGCATGTTCCTCGCCGCGCGGGCCGAGCTGCCGCTCTGGGACGAGGCGTGGGAGCCGCTGTGGGAAGCCGCCGCGGAGACCGGGCTGCCGATCGGCTTCCACCTGGGCGGCGGGCTGCGCACCGTGACCTTCAGCGGGCCCAAGGCCGCCGATCCCGGCAACATGGGCGTGCGGGTGGCGTGCTCGACGCTCCAGATGGACGAGCCGCTCGCCGCGGTGATCTTCTCCGGCGCGCTCGAGCGGCACCCCGGGCTGCGCATCGTGCTGGCCGAGACCGGCATCGGCTGGCTGCCGTACATGCTCGAGCGCATGGACGACACCTACCAGCGCTTCCTGGACGCGGCGGAGTACTGGCGCGCGCACGGCGGCCTGCGGCTCACCATGCCGCCCAGCGAGTACTGGAAGCGCCAGGTCTGGGCCACGTTCCAGCTCGACCTGGTCGGGCTGCGCCTGGTGGATACGCTCGGCGCGGGCCGCGTGATGTGGGCCTCCGACTACCCGCACGCCGACAGCACGTGGCCGGAGTCGCGGCAGGCCATCGAGGAGAACTTCCGGGGCGTGCCCGAGGCGACCCGCCGGCGCATCCTCTGCGACAATGCCCGGGAGCTCTACCGGCTCTGAGCGCGGTCCGCTCCACGACGGCCCCGGGCTTCACGCCGCGCGAGCTGCGCGCGCTGCGATCGCTCCGGAGCCCGATCGGCATCCAGCGGGCGCTCGACGCCATGCCGTATCACCTGGCGGGCACTGCCTGGTCGCCGCGCCGGGTGCTGCGCGAGCGCACCGCGCATTGCCTGGAGGGCGCGGTGTTCGCGGCGGCGGCGCTGCGCGTGCTCGGCTTCCCGCCGCTCCTGCTGGATCTGGAAGCGGTGCAGGACACCGATCACGTGGTGGCGGTGTTCCGGAGCCGCGGGCACTGGGGCGCCATCGCCAAGTCCAACTTCTCGGGGCTGCGCTATCGCGAGCCGGTGCACCGGAGCGTACGGGAGCTGGTCATGAGCTACTTCGACGGCTACATCAACCTGCGGGGCGACCGCACCCTGCGCGCCTACTCGCGCCCGGTCGATCTCGCGCGCTTCGATCGCCGGCGGCCCGGCTGGATGACGACCGAGGAGGATCTCTGGTGGATCGCCGAGTACCTGCTCGACATCCCGCACACCAGGCTGCTGCGGCCCGCCATGGCGCGCGCGCTGTCACGGGTGGACCGGCGCGCCCTGACCGCCGCGCGGGTGGGCCAGCGTGAGCATTGATGCGATGTCCATGACGGTGGCGGACAATCTCGACGGCACCCGCACCGAGTACTTCGCGATCGAGTGCACCGAGGCGGCGCTGCTCGCCCTGCTCCGCGAGGTCTTCGAGGAGCACTGGGAGCACGTGATCTTCGGCCCGTGCATCGAGGGCGCGGTGTTCGAGGGCCGGTTCGGCCAGCGGCCCCGGCTCTCCCTGCTCGACGGCTACGTGACCGTGCAGGTCGAGGGGAGCGAATCCTGGCACTTCCACCTCTGCATCGGCCCGCACCAGGGCTCGCCCGGGCTGCCCACGCCGCCCGCGCTGGCCGAGTGGCGCCGCTGCGCCCGCGCCGCGTTCTTCCAGAACCGCGACCGGGCGGGGCGGCCCAGCTCCTGGGGCCTGCGCCTCTGGAACGGCCGCGACGAGCAGATGCTGACCGTGTTCCTGCCGAACCCGTGGATCGACCCCGCGCGCGGCCGCTACGTGGACACGCCCGACTGGTCGCGCCTCGAGCTCTGGATGGCCCTGCGCGCCCGCCACGCCGGGGTGCCCGCGGAGCCGCCGCCCGCCCACGCCGAGCCTCCGCGCACCCACTGAGGTAGAATCGCGGCGTATGGACGGCGTCCACGATCTGGGGGGGATGCAGGGCTTCGGGCCGGTCGAGCGCGAGGCGGACGAGCCCACGTTCCACGCGGCCTGGGAGGCGGTGGTGCTGGCCATGCAGCACGCGGGCCGCTCGCGTGGGGTCTTCAACATCGACGAGTTCCGCCACGGCATCGAGCGCATGGCGCCCGCCCACTACCTGCGCGCGACCTACTACGAGAAGTGGCTCGAGGGGATCACGCGCCTGCTGGTCGAGAAGGGCGTGGTGGGCGCGGAGGAGCTGGCGACGCGCCGGACCTTCTTCGAGGAGAAGCCGGACGCCTCCGCGGCGGCCGCGCTCTCCGGGCCGCCGGCCTCGCGCGGCGCCTCCAAGGTCAATCCGCGATGGGTCACGGACTTCATCCGCGAGACCGGGGCCGCGCCCCGCTTCGCGCCGGGCGAGGCCGTGCTCACGCGCGAGATGCACCCGCACGGGCACACGCGGCTGCCGCGCTACGCGCGCGGCAAGCGCGGGGTCATCCATTGCTGCCACGGCATCCACGTGTTCCCCGACACCAACGCCCACGGCCAGGGCGAGCAGCCGCAGCCGCTCTACAGCGTGCGCTTCGACGCGCGCGAGCTGTGGGGCGAGTCGGCGGAGCCGAACCAGGCCGTGCACATCGATCTCTGGGAGAGCTATCTCCTGCCCGGGAGGTAAGTCGGATGGGCAAGAACCACCCCAACGTCGATCCCTACATCGTCTCCCGCGTGCGCGCGCTCGAGTCGCTGCTGCTCGAGAAGGGCATCCTGGCCCCCGACGCGGTGGACCGGGTGATCCAGCGCTACGAGGCGGACACCGGCCCGATGGTGGGCGCCCGCGCGGTGGCGAAGGCGTGGACCGATCCCGACTACCGGCGCCTGCTCCTGGACGACCCGAAGGCCGCCCTCGGGCAGTTCAATCTCGACTACGAGATGCTGATGGTGGTCGAGAACACGGACGCGGTGCACAACCTGGTGGTGTGCACGCTCTGCTCCTGTTACCCGTGGCCGGTGCTGGGGCTGCCGCCCACCTGGTACAAGATGCCGGCCTACCGCTCGCGCGCGGTCAGCGAGCCGCGGGCGATCCTCCAGGAGATGGGCCTCGCGGTGCCGGCGGAGCGCGAGATCCGGGTGTGGGACTCGAGCGCGGAGATGCGCTACATGGTGCTGCCGATCCGGCCGGCGGGCACCGAGGGCCTGGGGGAAGCGGAGCTGGTGCCGCTGATCACCCGCGACGCGCTCATCGGCGTGGCCGAGCCGCGCGCGACCGCCCCCTGAGCGGCGACGGCTCCGTGTACGAGCGCCGGCGCAACATCGTGGTGCGCCGCGACGGGCGGCGCGTGAACGTGGCGCGCTTCCGGGGCCAGCTCTTCATCTGCGCCACCGGCTGCTGCTGCGGCCGCACCGAGGACGGCTTCGCGCCGGTCCCGACCGAGACCTTCCACCGCGAATGGGAGCGGCGGCGGCTCCGCAACGTCATCCACCTGACCATCGGCGGCTGCCTCGGGCCCTGCGCGCTCGCCAACGTGGCGCTCCTGCTCTGCGACGGCCAGGCCCAGTGGTTCCACTCGATCGACTCGGACGCGCTCGCCGTCGCGCTCTACGATCACGTCGAGGCCATGCTGGACGCCGACGCGTGCCTGCCGCCGCCGCCCGCGCTCGCGCCGTACCAGTTCACCGCCTCCGCCTGGCAGGCGCGCCCCGACGGCCAGCCGGTGGACGACGCGCGCCTCTGGCGCGGGCGCCAGGCCCACGCCTGCGAGTCCATGCCCTCCGGGATGACCGCGGAGGGCCAGGACCTCACGGTGGACCGCGTGGTCGCGGTCATGGAGGGCCAGGCCGCGCTGCCGCGCAAGAACGGCGAGCTGGTCTTCGAGGAGCCCTGGCAGGGCCGCGTCTTCGGCATGGCCGTCGCGCTCCACGAGCGCGGCCTCTACGACTGGGAGGAATTCCGCCAGACCCTCATCGCCCAGATCGCCGCCGCCGAAACCCGCCCCGGCCCCGTTCGTCTACTACGAGATCTGGCTCCAGACCTTCGAAGACTCTCCTGGCCCGCAAGCAGCTCGTCACCGCCACCGAGCTGGACGAGACCACCTACCAGTTCGAATTCGGCGAACGCGACGAAGTGTTCTGAGCCGGAGGGGGGCTTTGCCCCCCTCCGACGGTCGTCGCGCGCCTGCGGCGCACTCCTTCCTGCCTCCCCCCTATAAACAGGATTGCGCGGGCGAAGCCCGCGCTCGAAGCGCCCGTCCCAAGACCGCTGTCGCTGCGATGGCGCATAGGGTGGGGCGTCGGGGGGCGGGGGCCCTCCCGGGAACCGTGTCTTCTGCGCGTAAGCGAAGCGAATCGCGCCCCATCTCGTGGCTCGTCAGAGTGGCCCCGGGGCAATGCGACTCAGCGTGTTCCCGGGAGGGCCCCCGCCCCCCGGCGTCCCGCCCGACGGGTCAGGTAAGACGAGCGCGCGAGGCTAAGGCGAGGCGGACGCAGCCGCGGGAGCAGGCGCCGGCGAGGAGAGGCGGTCGAGCGTGGGCATGAGCAGCCCGGTGACGCGCACGGGCAGCGCGCTCGTGAAGTGGAACCGCGCGGCCTCGGGCCCCGGCACGTAGGCGGTGACGGTGCCGAAGTAGCGGTTGTCGAGCATGAAGACGAAGGTCGCGGCGCGGCTCACCACGCGCGATTCCACCACCGCGCCGTTCTTGGCGTAGACGAAGTAGCGGTGATCGCCGGTGCCGGTCTTGCCGCCCGCCAGGTGCGGGGTGCCGCCCGGCTGCGCGAGCGCGGGCCGGAGGCCGCGCGCGGTGCCCTGCTCGACCACCTGGGTCAGCATGCCGCGCACCACCGTGGCCACCTCGGGCGCCAGCACCTGCGTCGCGGGCACCTCCGCGCGGCCCATGTGCGTCTCGTAGGGCGTGCCCACCCCGAAGTCCACGCCGTCCACGAGCACGGTGGGGAGGCGGACGCCGTCGTTCAGGATGATGCCCATCAGCTCGGCGAGCGCGGCCGGACGATCGCCGGAGCTGCCGATGGCGGTGGCGAGCGACGGGGTGAGCGACGCGAACGGATAGCCCAGCCGCTCCCAGCTCCGGTGCAGATCGAGGAAGGCCTCGATCTCGAGCAGGCTCGCGATGCGATTGTCCTGCGCGTTGCGGTGGCGCGTGAAGAAGAGCCAGCCGTAGACGGCCTGGCGCTCGGCGCTGCTGGCCCGCACCACCTGCGTGATGCCCGCGCCCGGGTGCCGCCGCAGGTAGCCCGCGAGCCACAGCTCGAGGGGATGCACGCCGGCCACGTAGCCGCGATCGGCGAGCGGCATCGCCTGCGGGTCCGCCCGCTCGTAGAGCTCCTCGATCATCTTGTCGGACAGGCCGCGGCCGGGCAAGCGCGGGGTGAGCATCTCGCGGAAGACCTCGAAGCTGACCTCGGGGTACACCGAGCGCAGCGCGGTGGCCAGCCCGTTGGGGGTGGCGCGCGCGCCGCTCAGCACGAGCTCGAGCTGGGCGTCGAGGGCCAGGCCCTGGTACTTCCGGTAGAAGCGCCGGACGAACTCGCTGCCCTCCCGATCCGCGAAGCGGGTCAGGTAGCGATCGCGGCGCGGGTCGAGGGGATCGGCCAGGCGCACCGCCAGCGAGCTCTCGGAGCCGTAGAGGTGGTTGGTGACCACGTCGCGCATCAGGCGGATGAAGACGAGGTTCACCGAGTTCTGGAAGGCCTCGCGGATCGTCATCACCTTGCGGTCGTCCTCGCGGTCGAAGTTGCCGAAGGTGTGGAGCCCGCCGCCGGTGAAGAAGGCCTCCGCCGGGCTCGCGGAGTACTTGCGCTCGAGCGAGGCCTCGAGCATGGCCTGGAGCGTCTTGTCGGTCCCGCGCGCGGCGGTGAGGTACTCGAGCGCCCACGCGCCCATGCGGTCCTTGGGATGCGGGCGCGCCGCGGCCAGCTCGGCCGGCGCGAGGCGGGCGTACCGGTCGTGGAGCACCGCGATCGCCTCGAGATACGAGATCAGGGTGCGGAGCTTGGCGGTGGAGCCCAGGTCGATCCGCGCGCCCCCGTTGATGTCGAGCGGCTGGTCGAGGTTGTCGGTCTGGATGCGGATCCGGTTGGCGTGGGGGCCGCGCTCGTAGATCGTGACGCTGTAGAGCACGCGCGCGGGATCGCCGCCGCCCAGGAGCTTCTCGCCCACGAGCCCGAGGCGCTCGAGGGTCGCGGGCTCGCGCAGCGACCGCAGGAGCCGCGAGGCCGCCGCCTGGCCGGGCGCGTCCAGCGTGCTGTAGGCGGTGACGTCGAGCCGGTCGAGATCGTAGAGGGCGGGCACGTTCAGCAGGGTGGTGAGCCGGCTGCGCACCAGGTTGGCGCCCTTGCGCTCCACGAAGGCCATCGTGGCGGGCCCGCTGCCCGCGCGCGGCTCGAGCCGCTCCGCGAGCGCGGCGTCGCGCAGCCGCGCGTCGATCACGCCCGCGCGGGCCATCACGCGCAGGTAGCTGTCGGTGAACTCCTCGAGGCCGCGCGGGTTCTCGACCAGGTAGTGGTAGGGCCGCCGCACCGCGAGGATGAGGCTGAGCGCGCGCTTGAAGACGCGGGCCCGCGCCGCGTCGGAGACCCCGGGCTTGGCCTCGAGGAGCGCGTTGGCCTCCGCGAAGTCGAGACCGTACCAGACGCGCAGGCCGTCGCCCATGCCGTGCACCTCGCCGTGACCGGGCGCGGCGGCGAGGGGGAGCGAGTCGAGATAGTCCACCAGGATCTGCCGGCGCGCGGCCCGCGTCTGCACGCCGCCCTGGTAGGCGCGCAGGCTCGCCGTGATCATCTGGTGCAGCTTGTCGCCCGGGTGGCGCGTGCGCCCGTCCGGCGAGTGCCGGAGCTTCTCGAGCTGGGTGGGCAGCGTGCTCGCCCCGATGGAGTGCCGCTCGCCGCCCAGGCGCCCGAGCGTCTCGACCCCCACCGCCTTGGCGAGCCGCCGCCAGTCCACCACCGGGTTGCGGAAGGGGTGGCCCGCGTCCAGGAGCTCGCGGTTCTCGATGAAGAGCACGGTGTTGACGAGGAGGGTCGGCACCGCCTCGAAGCGCTCGTAGACCTCCTCGGGGTAGCGCGTGGCGTAGAGCGGCTTCTCCTCCCGATCGAGGACCGCGAGCCCCGCGCGCGTCTTCTCCCGGTAGGGCAGCGCGACGCCCCACGCGGCGAGCCGGTCGAGGCCGGGCGAGAGCCGCGCCTGGCGCTCGACGCGGTAGCCCGCGCCCTCGAGCCGCTCGACGAAGCCGCCGAGGCGGGTGTAGCCGAGCCGCTCGTCGTAGGGGCCGGTCCGCGGGAAGCGGATGGCCTTGCTCGGGCCCGCGTCCACGCGGTAGGTCAGCCAGGCGGCCGCGCGCGAGAGCACGAGGGCCTGCATCGTGGAGGTGCGCACCTCCACGAGCGTGGCGAGGGCCAGGACCACCACGATCAGCGGGAAGAGGACGTACCGCCGGTGCAGCAGCTCGCGCATCCGCGCGACCCAGGACCGCCGCGACGCGCCGGTGAGCACGTCCTCGCTCATCACGCCGGTGGCGAGGGCGGGCTGGCTGGGGGTGAGGCCGCGCGTGGAGGCAGAGCGCGAGAAGGAGAAGATGCGCTTCAGCGCGAACCGGGGACTGGAGTCTGCCACTGACTGATCAACCGCCCTTCTACCGCGTCCGTTCCATTCGACGATCGGTTCCTATGGGGAGAGCTTGAAGTCTAGCACGCGCTCGCACCACGCGGCCACCGCGAGCAGCTCCGCGTCCCGCTCCGCCGCCGCGACGAGCTGCACCGCGTGCGGCAGCCCGAGCGCGGACACGCCGCTCGGCAGCGAGCACGCGGGCGCGCCCGCGAAGCTCCACGGCGCGCAGAACCACGGATCGCCCGTCGCGAGCCCTTCCGGCGCGGGGGCCGGCGCGGTCGGCGAGAGCAGCGCGTCGTGGGCCGCGAGCAGCGGCATGACCTCCTCGCGGAAGGCGAGGCGGGCGCGCTGTGCGCGCGCGTAGGCCACCGCGGGGCGCGCGAGCCCGCCCGCGATCAGCTCGCGGGTGCGCGGCCGGTACGCGGCGGCGTGGGCCCGGTAGAGCTCCTCGTGATAGGCGCTCGCCTCCACCTCGAGCACCTCGCGCCCCGCCGCGTGCACGCCCGCGAACGACGGGGGCAGCTTCACCTCCTCGATGGTCGCGCCCGCCCGCGCGAGGCGCGCCGCGGCCGCGCGCACCTCGGCCGCGGTCTCCGGGGTGGCGCGGTCCACCAGCTCGGGCGCGAGCGCAAGCCGCGGCGGCCGCGCCGCGGGGCCGGCGAGCGGGCGCCCCGCGAGCACCCCGGCGGTGAGGGCCACGTCCGCGACCGCGCGCGCGAAGACGCCGACGTGGTCGAGGCTCCACGCGAGCGGCACCACGCCCTCGGTGGGAATCAGGCCGTGCGTGCCCTTGAAGCCCACCACGCCGCAGTAGGCGGCGGGCCGCAGCACCGAGCCGACCGTCTGGGTGCCGAGGGCCAGCGGCGCCATGCGCGCGGCCACCGCCGCCGCCGAGCCCGAGGACGAGCCGCCCGGCGTGTGCGCGGTATTCCACGGATTGCGCGTGGGGCCGGGCTCGAAGTACGCGAACTCGGTGGTGTGCGCCTTGCCGAGGATGATCGCGCCCGCCGCGCGGAGCCGCGCCACCGCGGCGGCGTCCTCGGTCGCGGCGACGTGAAAGGCGGGCGCGGCGCCGCACGTGGTGGTGAGGCCCGCCACGTGAATGATGTCCTTGATGCCCACCGGCACGCCGTGCAGCGGTCCGCGCGACCGGCCCGCGCGGGCCTCCGCGTGGCGCTCGCGCGCGACGGCGCGCGCACCCGCCTCGTCCACGTGCACCCACGCGCGGATCTCCGCGTCGCGCGCCGCGATGCGCGCGAGGCACGACTCGAGCAGATCCACCGGGGAGAGCGAGCCGTCCGCGATGAGCGTGGCCGCGCGGCCGGCGAGGAGGGAAGCGAGATCGTCCGAAGCCATCCATGAAGATCATGCGGGGCGTGCGCGCGCGCTGTCAAGACGGCCCCCGCGTGTGCTTACTCACTCCGCAGAATGTGCGGAGAGAGGACCGACCCACCAATAGGGTAGTTCGTTGCCCACCCACGGAAGAACGGGGGAACTCGCTCGGGCGGCCGGTCGGCAAGCCGCTGATTCTACGACGCATCCCTTCTGGTACAGGACTTGCCCCTAGGAGAGCGTACGGATCAGGCAGGTCGGAAGCGCGGTGGTCGGGATAATTTGTCGGTCCCTTCTCCACCGGCGGGTTGTACCGGCCCCCGGGCTCTCCGGCCTGCCTGGTCACAGAGATAGTGGGGCTAGCCGCCACCACGGGAGGATCGGATGAGTTTCGAACGAGACCTGCCACGCATCGATCTACGATTCGCGAAGCTCTGCATGGAGCTCGATTGCAATACCGTGTTCGACTCGGCCATGTTCCGGAACTGCCCGACCTGCGGCAGTATCGAGTTCTATCCGCTCGAGTCCTGGCTCAACCGCGAGCGCTCGGAGAAGGCTCCCGTCGTGATCGGCAACGTCAACGTGGACCGCGCGGTCCACGTCGCCGCGATGCCACGCCCCCTCTGGCTGGAGCGGCTGCGCGCGAAGCGCGCGGAGAGCGATGCGCGCCTCGCCGCGGGGCCCGCCAAGATCCAGGCCCGCGTGCGGCGCCGGCGGGCGAGCTGATGCGTACCATCCTCGTGGTGGACGACGATCCGTGGGTGCGGGTGCTCGCCCGCGACGTGCTGGCCGGTGAAGGGTATCGGGTGCTCGAAGCCGCGGACGGCCAGGACGCGATCCGCGTCGCGGCCGAGCACCCGGGCCCGATCCACATGCTGTTGTCCGACGTGGTGATGCCCGGGATGAACGGCTGCGAGCTCGCGGCCGGGCTCGTCGCGCTGCTGCCCGGCTTGAAGGTGATGTTCATGTCCGCCTACGACCGCGACTTCCTCGTCACGAGCGGGCTCAACCCGATCGGCCCGGTCATCACCAAGCCGTTCACCACCGAGTACCTCTCCCGGCGCGTGCGGATGGTGCTGGACCGTCAGCCCGAGGCCACGCCCGCCCGCTAGTCCCGCGCCCGCTCCATTTGACGCGAAGGCCCGGCTCGTTGTAAGAGCCGGGCCATGCCTTCACACCTCGCGATCGCGCGGCTACTCGAAGTCGCTCTCCTCGGGCTCGCCCTGGGCGCCGGCTCCGCGGCCGCGTCCGCGTGCGGGCCGTCCACGCGCCCGCTCGACGTGCCCACCGCGCTCGTGCTCTCGGGCGGCGGCGCCAAGGGCGCCTACGAGGCGGGCGTGGCCGCCGTCTTCGTCGAGCGCGGCCTGCCGATCCGGCTGGTGGCCGGCTCCTCCGCGGGCGCGCTGAACGCGGCCATGATCGCCGACGGCCGCATGGAGCGCCTGGAGGCGCTCTGGCGCGGCCTCTCGCGCGACCGGGTCTACTCGCTCCGCACGCGCGTGCTCTTCGCGGGCCTGCTGCCGGGCTGGCTCACCCTGCTCGCCCTGGATCGCGCGGGCTCCCTCTTCGACCCGGGGCCGCTGGGCGAGCTGATCGACGCCTCGCTCGATCTCGACCGCGTCCGCGCCTCTCCGGTGCGCCTCCTCGTGATCACGAGCGACCTGGCCCGGCGCGAGCCGCGCCTCTTCGACAACCAGACCATCACCCGCGAGGCCCTGATGGCGGCGGCGGCGGTGCCCGGCGCGTTCCCCGCGGTGGACGTGGGCGGCACGCTCCTGGTGGACGGTGGGCTGACCGGCCGCGCGCCGGTGCTGGAGGCGCTCGCCGCGGAGCCGGGCGTGGGCCGGGCCGTGGTGGTGATGAGCTACGCGCCGGACGAGCGCGGCGCGCCGCCCACCACGATGCGCCGCGCGCTGGAAGAGGCGTTCGAGATGGGGATGATCCACCAGATCCGGCGGGACGTGGAGCTGGCCCGGCTCAAGTTCCCGGGAGTGGAGGTGCACCTGCTGCAGCCGTCGGCGCCGCTCGCGCTGCGGCCGCTCGACTTCGATCAGGAAGGAATCGCGCGGGCGCTCGAGCGCGGCCGGGCGGACGCGCTCGCCTGCCTCAGCGGCTGGGCGACGCGCTGAGCTGGAGCGGTCCGCTCTCGCGGACCAGGAAGTGCACGCGCCGGTTGCGGCCCTGGCAGGCCGCGGACCGGTCTGCGCAGACCGTGCCGCTTTCCCCGCGCGCCACCGCGGTGATCCGCTCGGCGGGCACGCCCTTCGTCACCAGGTAGTCCATCACCCACCGCGCGCGGCGCTGGGCCAGCGCCAGGTTGGCGGCGCGCGGGCCGACCACGTCGGTGTAGCCCTCGACGATCACGAGCTGGCCCGGGTTGGCCTTGAGCCAGGCGGCCGCCGCGTCGAGCGCCGCGAGCTCGCGCCGGTCGACCTGGATCTCGCCCGAGGCGAAGTGCACGTCGGGGAGCTCCGCGCGCGCGATGAAGGTCTCGGCGGTGCCCTCGGGGGTGGGGAGGTCGGGGGCCGGCGCCGCGTCCGGCCAGGTGGGCGCGGGCGGCGGGGCGGTCACGGGGGCGGGGGCGGCCGCCGTGACCACGGTCACGCGCGCCGGCTCGATGGGGCGCGCGCAGCCGAGCGGCAGCAGCGCCAAGGCCAGCGTGACGACACGAGCGATGCGCGACCGCATGACGCGCCGGGCGCTCAGGCGAGCTCGCCGCGCTCGGTGAGCCGGTCGTGGATCATGCCCAGGCCGAACTCGAGCTCGGTGGCCAGGGACTGGAGCTGATCGAGGCGATTCCCGTCCGGCCGCAGACAGCCGTCCTCCAGCATGCGGCCGTGTCCCAGCACCGCCAGACTCAGCAAGCTCGCCTTCGCGAACAGCCGCTCGACGTACTCGGCCAGGACATCCTCGGTCTGCGCCATGTGTTGCTCCTTTGCCCATCTCGGATCGGCTTGCGCCGTCGTGTCTCGGTGCCGCCTTCATCGCATGGGACATGCCACGGCGCATGGGTCCTAAACATCTGGAATGTCAGGAGATTGCCCCCGGGCCGTCATCTCGGGATCGTCAGGGCGACGGCAGCCCCGTCAGAGTTCGGACAGCGCAAGGGTTGCTCTGTGCCAGCATGGGCCCATGGAGCCACGCATCGCGCGGGTCGAGCGCGTCCTGGATCTGGCTGCGCTCGCGGCGGGTCTCGTCCTGCTGCTGGCCCGGCCGGCGTGGCAGATCGCGCTCACCCGGCCGATGATGCTCGTCTGCGCGGGCGTCGCGCTACTCGGCGCGGGACTCGCGCGCGATCTGGCCCGCCTGGCGCTGGAGGCGCCGCGTGTGGCGGCGACGGCTGATCCGCATCCGGGCGAGGTGCGCACGTGCCTCGAGTCCACGCTGGGGCTGGGCGCGGTCGCGGTGGGGCTCGCGTGGCGTGTCTGGGGCGCGAGCAGCGCGCCCGTGCTCGTGCCGGCCGGTGGTGTCGTGCTCGCGCTGGCCGCGGTGGCCGCCTTCGGCCATCTCACGCGCAACCTGGTGCTCGTGCTCCGGCACGAGCCGGGTCACCGCAACGTGATCTTCTGGTCTCCGCCCCGCAGATAGTCGCGGAGCGCCCGGCGGATCGAGGCGAAGCCGAGCCGCCGCCACGGAATCGCGTCGCGCCTCACCCAGCGCACCTCGCTCACGTCGCTCCCCGGCGTGAGCCGTCCGGCCACGCGCACCTCGTAGACGATCCCCAGCACCGGGAAGCCGTCGGGGCCGTAGCGATCCGGCACGAAGCCGCGGAAGCGCGCCCGCCGAACGCGCGCGCCGAGCTCCTCGCGCAGCTCGCGGCGCAGCCCGCGCTCCGGCGTCTCGTCCACCTCGAGGAAGCCCCCGGCCAGGTCCCAGTAACCCGCGTAGGGCGCGGCGGCCCGCCGGCACAGGAGGATGCCCCGCGGCCCCACCACGATGGCCACCGTCGCGGGCACCGGGTTGTTGTAGAAGATCCACCCGCAGCGGGGGCACCGCCACCGGCGGAAGCCGTCCTGGCGCGTGGCCCGCAGGCGGGCGCCGCACGCCAGACAATGACGAGGCGCGCTCACCCGGCGGGGCGGGACGCCGCGGAAGGCTCGACGCGGCCCTCCTCGAACTCGAGCTCGGTGCCGAGCGCTTCGTTGAAGCGGTTGGTGAAGTTGGCCGCGGCGACGGAGAGGGTGAGCTGCACCAGCGACTCGGGGTCGAGGTGTTTCTTGAGCGTCCCCACGAGCGCCGGGTCCACCTGGACGCGAAGGGTCATCTCCTCCGCGTACCGGAGCACGAGCCGCTCGAGCTCCGAGAAGAGCGGGCTGGTCTGGAAGTCGGCGAGCGCGTCGAGCTGCTCCCGGGAGACGCCGACGCGGCGCGCGGCGGCCCCGTTGTGGGTGACGCAGTAGCGGCAGCGGTTGAGCTGCGACGCGCGGACGTAGGCCAGGTAGCGGAGCTTGAGGTCGAGCGCGCCCTCGCGGAGCTGCGGGTACCAGGCGACGAACGGCGCCACCGACCGTGCGTGGTGCGCCATGAGCCGGTAGAAGTTGAGCACGCGTCCGCTCGCCTTCTGGAGCGTATCGAAGACCGACTGGAGCTCGGGGCCGACCTGCGCCCGATCGAGGTAGGGCAATCTCGCCGCCATCGCGTGTGTGGCCTCCTTGGCCGCCGGGACGACGCGGTGGGCTCGGCCCCGCGCGCGGCTCGGCGTGTGGCCAGATCATACGCGCGCGCGCCCGACGATCAAAAGTTCCTCCGCGCGCGTCGCTCACAGGATCGCGACATGGATCGCCTGGCCCTCGAAGAGCAGGGCGGCGCCGCGCCGGCCGTCCAGCGTGAACTCGAAGTGCCGCCCGGCCCCCACGCTCCCGCGCGCGCCGCCCTCGACGCGCGCGGCCGCGCGCAGGAGCCCCTCGGTGCGCGCCCGCGCGGCCGCCTCGTCCCACGCGCCCGCGGCGGTCCCGTAGGCGTCGAGCGCGTAGGCGCGCAGCAGCTTGGGCCACTCCCGCGCGAAGAGGCCCGGGGCGTGGAAGCAGTCCACGCCGGCGAGATTCGGCCCCACGAAGACGGCGGCGCCGACCGCGGTGGGGGCCACCGTCGGATCGAAGCTCCGGGTCGTCTGCTCGAGGTGCGCCTTCACCTCGGGCTTGTCGTAGATGGCCTGGTAGCTGCCGGTCGCCGAGGGTGCCGCCATCTCGCGCGAGGCGGACGCGACGCCGGACCAGATGCGCGACTGGTCCGCCTTGCGCAGGACCTGGGAGCGGACACTCGGCTGCACCACGCTGCCGCGGCTGTCGAAGTCCTTGCGGCCCTCGTTCCAGCGGCCCTGCTCCACGCAGTACACCGCGATGTTCCGCGGCCCGCTGAGCGGCGGCAGGAGCAGGTCCTCGCGCAGCACGCGGTTCTGCTTGCCCCCGATCAGGATCTCGCCGGCCAGGAGCAGCACGTGGGTCTTGCCGTGGTTCTCCGCGATCAGCTCCGGCACGCTGGCCTGGGCGCGCTCGATCACCGTGAGGGCGCCGCGGGCCCGGCCCTCGTCGAGCGTCAGGATCTCGAGCGCCGGCGCGCCGGTGTCCTTGGCGTGCAGCCACAGCACCGCGAGGCCGCCCTGGACGGCGGCCGGGCCCAGGGTGAGGCCGCCCAGCGCCCGCCCGAGCTCCGGGCTGCGCTGCCCGGCCACGAGCTGGGCGATGGCGTCGTCGCCGCCGTCGGGCAGGACGCGAATTCGGTCGGCCCGGGCGAGAGTTGGGACCGAGGCGGCGACCGCGCCGCCGGTGGCGAGCAGCTTGAGGAACGAGCGTCGAAATGGGTTCATGATCTCCTCCGGGCCCGCTCGGAGCGGGGCTATGGGTTGCCCGCTTAGACCGGCCACCGGGAGGAAAGTTCCGCGTATACTGTGCGCGTAGCATCCACCAACCCCGACAACCCTACTGAGGGAGGCACGCGATGAAGCGGACCCTGGCTCTGGCCCTTCTGATAGCGCTGGCGATCATGCCGGTGCTCTCCGTGACCGAAGCATGGGCGCGCGCCGGGCGGCGGCAGCTCGAGCGGGAGCCGCGGCTCCCGCAGCTACTCCTCGCCGGCCCGGCCGGGCTCCAGCCCCGTCTCGCCGAGCCAGCCGTCCTCGCCGGCGGTGTCCCCGTCGCAGCCGCGTCCGGGCTGGGGCGGCATGATGGGCGGGATGCTGGGTGGCCTCCTGCTGGGCGGCCTGCTGGGTGGGCTGCTCTTCGGGGGCGGCTTCGGCAGCGGCATCGGGATGATGGAGATCCTGATCATCGCCGCACTGGCCTGGTTCGCGATCTCCTACATGCGGCGTCGGCAGGCGGCGGCCGTTCCCTCCGGCTACGCGATGGCGGGCGGCGGCTACACCGGGCCGGGCCCTCGCGATGACGCCGGGATGTCAGCCCGCTACGGGTCCGCGTCCTCGGGAGGCGGCACCGCCACGCTGGAGCCGCCCCCGGCCGGCCCGTCCGATCTGGAGCGCGGCCTCGGGCATGTCCGCCAGATGGACGCGAGCTTCGATCCCCGCGCGTTCGCGGAGACCGCGTCGGACGTCTTCTTCAAGGTCCAGGGCGCGTGGACGGCCCGCGATCTCCGGAGCGTCTCGGCCCACCTCACGCCGGAGATGCAGGCGCAGCTCCAGCGCGACTGCGACCGCCTGCGGGCGGATCAGAAGATCAACCGGCTCGAGAACATCGCGGTGCGCAGCGCCGACATCACCGAGGCCTGGCAGGAGACCGGCCAGGACTACGTGACGGTGCACTTCCTGGCGAGCCTGCTCGACTACACCACCGACGAGAGCGGCGCGCGCGTGCTCGAGGGGAGTCGGACGGAGCCCGTCAAGTTCGAAGAGTACTGGACGTTCGTCCGTCCGGTGGGCCCTGGCGCTTTCAAGCTGAGCGCGATCCAGCAGGGGTAAGGCAGGCGTCCGATAAGGGGCCATCTCCCTTCTCGAACGCCTAGAAGCGGGTTGAAACGAGACGCGGGTTAAAACGCGGCGGACATGCCGCCGTCGAAGTTGATTGCGGTGCCGGTGATGTAGGCGGCGCGGGCTGAGACGAAGAAGGCGACGAGGTCGGCGAACTCTTCGGCTTCGCCCATGCGGCCGACCGGGACGCGCTTGGCGGCTTCGCGGTAGTAGCCTTCCAGATCGCCGCCCTTGGCGCGGCGCTCCCACTGCGCGCTCTTCACGAGGCCCAGGCAGATCGTGTTCACCAGGATGCGATCCGGCGCGTACTCGTTGGCCAGCGACTTCGTGAGGTTGATGCCGGCGGCGCGCGTCACGCTGGTGGGCAACGCGCGGGCCGCGGGGGCCTTGCCGCCCACGGTGGTCACGTTGATGATGCGGCCGCCCCCGCGTGTCTTCATCTGCGGGATCACGAGCCGGCAGAAGCGGATCGCGGCCATGAGCTTGACCTGGATGTCGGCCTCCCACGTGGCATCGTCCACCTTCTCGAAGCTGGCCGCGGAGGAGGTGCCCGCGTTGTTGACCAGGATGTCCACGCCCCCGTAGGTGCCGAGCGCCGCGCTCACCACCGCGTCCACGTCGGCGGGGCGGGTGACGTCGGCGGGCAGGGCCAGGACCTGCACGCCGGTCTGGCGGCGGACGTCCTCGGCGGCGCGCTCCAGCACGTCCTTGCGGCGCGCGCAGATCACGACGTGCGCGCCCTCCGCGGCCAGGCGCATGGCGGTGGCGCGGCCGAGCCCCTCGCTGCCTCCGGTGACGATGGCGACCTTCCCGGCGAGACCCAGATCGAGCATGGCGGTGTCCTCCCGGTCGGGACTGTAGCCGCGGCCCGTCGCGCGGTCAAGCGCGCGCCCGGCTCCCTGCGCCCTGCGACATGATATGGTGCTCGCCATGCGCCGGGTCCTGGTCACGGGCATGAGCGGCCTCATCGGCACCGCGGTGCGCGCCCGCCTCGAGGGGCGCTGGGCCCTGCGGGCGCTCAACCGCCGCCCGGTCGCGGGCGTGGAGACGCACCAGGCCGACATCGGCGACCTGGACGCCATCGCGCCCGCCTTCCGCGACGTGGACGCGGTCGTGCACCTGGCCGCCAACGTGGCCAACGTCGAGGGCACGCCGGGGTGGGCCGCGGTGCTGCGCGACAACGTGGTCGGCACCTACAATGTCTTCGAGGCCGCGCGCCGGGCCTCCGTGAAGCGGGTGATCTACGCGAGCAGCGGCGCCACCGTGAGCCGCATCGAGACGGACGCGCCCTACGCGGCGCTGGCCGCCGGCCGCTACGATGACGTCGCCGACTGGCCCATGCTCACCCACGAGTCGCCGATGCGCCCGAACGGCCTCTACGGCTGCAGCAAGGTCTGGGGCGAGGCGCTCGCCCGGCACTTCGCGGACACCACGGCCATGTCCATGATCTGCCTGCGCATCGGCCACGTGAGCGAAGGGGACCGGCCGGTGAAGCCGCGCGAGTTCTCGGTCTGGTGCAGCCGGCGCGACATCGCCCAGGCGATCGAGCGCGCGCTGGCCGCGCCGGACAGCCTGCGCTTCGACGTGTTCTTCATCACCTCGGACAACAAGTGGGGCTACCGCGACATCGAGCACGCGCGCGCGGTGCTGGGCTACGTCCCCGAGGATCGCGCGGAGGATCTACCGCTCGCCTTGAAGCTCCTGTCCTGGAACATCAACGGGCTCCGCTCCATCTGGAAGAAGGGCCTGCTCGACATCCTCGGCGCGGAGGCGGCCGACGTGGTCTGCCTGCAGGAGACCAAGCTGCAGGCCGAGCAGGTCACCGACGAGATGCGGGCGCCGCTCGGCTACCGGAGCTACTGGAGCTTCGCGGAGCGCAAGGGCTATAGCGGCGTGGCGACCTATCTCAAGCCCGAGCCGCTCGCGGCCAGCACGCTCTGCGACTCGCCGGTGCTCGACTGCGAGGGGCGGCTGGTGCACACCGAGCTGCCCGACTTCCATCTCTTCAACGTGTACTTCCCCAACGGGGGGATGGGGCCCGAGCGGGTGCAGCACAAGCTCGCCTTCTACGAGGCCTTCCTCACGCTCACCGAGTCGCTGCGCAAGCGGGGCAAGGGCGTCGTGGTGTGCGGCGACGTCAACACCGCGCACACCGAGCTGGACCTGGCCCGCCCGAAGGAGCACGAGCGGACGTCGGGCTTCCTGCCCGCCGAGCGCGAGTGGGTGGCGCGCTTCATCGCGGCCGGCTATCACGACACGTTCCGGCTCTTCACCCCCGAGCCCGGCCACTACACGTGGTGGGACCTCAAGACGGGCGCGCGGGCGCGCAACATCGGCTGGCGCATCGACTACTTCTTCGTCTCGGACGAGCTGCGCGCCCGCGTGCGCGCGGCCACGATCCTGCCCCACGTGGTGGGCTCGGACCACTGCCCGATCACCCTGACGCTGGAGTAACCCCGGACGGTGATGGTATCCTGGCGGCCGTGACGCAGACCACGGACCTGGCGATCATCGGCGGCGGCATCGTGGGCCTGGGCACCGCCCTGGCCCTCACGGAGGCGCTACCCGCGCCTGCGGGTCATCCTGCTCGACAAGGAGCCGCAGCTCGGCTCGCACCAGACCGGCCACAACAGCGGCGTCATCCACTCCGGCGTCTACTACAAGCCCGGCTCGCTCAAGGCGAAGCTCTGCGTGGACGGGGCGCGCCGCATGAAGGAGTTCTGCGACACCCACGGCATCAAGTGGGAGGGCTGCGGCAAGATCATCGTGGCCACCGACGCGAACGAGCTGCCGCGGCTTGCAGACCATCTACGAGCGCGGCCAGGCCAACGGGCTCACCGGCCTCAAGATGCTCGCGGCGGAGGAAGTGCGCGCCTACGAGCCGAACTGCCGCGCGGTGCGCGCGATCCACGTGCCCGAGACCGGGATCGTGGACTACATCCAGGTGGTGGCCAAGATGGCCGAGCTCCTCCAGCAGCGCGGCGTCCGCATCCTCACCGGCGCCGGCGTGACCGCGATCCGGCGGCAGGGGAGCGCGCTCGTGCTCGAGACCGCGCAGGGCGCGGTGGAGGCGAAGCACCTCGTCAACTGCGCCGGGCTGCACTCGGACCGGGTGGCCGCCCTGATGGGCGTGACCCCGGAGGTGCGGATCATCCCGTTCCGCGGCGAGTACTACATGCTGCGCCCGGAGCGCCGCTCGATCGTGCGCGGGCTCATCTACCCGGTGCCGGATCCCGAGTTCCCGTTCCTGGGCGTCCACTTCACCCGCACCATCCACGGCGACGTGGAGGCGGGGCCGAACGCGGTGCTGGCCTTCGCGCGCGAGGGCTACACGCTCGGCACGGTGCGGCCCGGCGAGCTCCTGGGCACGCTCGGCTACGCGGGCTTCTGGCACATGGCGCGCAAGTACTGGCGCGTCGGCGCCTTCGAGATGTACCGCTCGGCGAGCAAGGCGGCCTTCGTGCGGTCGCTGCAGAAGCTGGTGCCCGACATTGCGGCGTCCGATCTCGAGCGGGGCGGGGCGGGGGTGCGCGCGCAGGCGGTGGCCCCGGACGGCTCGCTGATCGACGACTTCAAGATCAGCGTGACGGCGGGCGCCGTGCACGTGGTGAACGCGCCCTCTCCGGGCGCCACCGCGTCGCTGGCCATCGGGCGCCACGTCGCGGGCGTCGCGGCCGAGGCCTTCGGTCTCGTCGCCGCCGCCTGAGCGGCTACTTCTCCTCCTGCTTCTTCCTCTGCTTCGTCCTCGAACTCGCGCAGCCGGTCTTCCGCGGCGACCAGGTTGGCGGCCAGGTCGCGGATTATCGCGATGGCGAGTGCCGGATTCGCCCGCACGAGGTGATCGAGGCGGTTGGCGGGAATGACCATGAGCGTGACCGCGTCGGCGGCGATCGCGGTGGCCGAGCGCGGGGCATTCCGGAAGAGCGCGATCTGTCCGAGCAGCTCACCCTTGGCGAGCGTTCTCAGCAGGCGCTCCTCGCCGCCGATATGCTTGCGGATGTCCACGCGGCCCCCGTGCACCATGAACGCCTCGCTCTTGGCGTCGTCCCCCTCGCGAAAGATGACGTCGCCGGGCTGGAACGTTCTGGTTGGGACTTCCCCGATTGGCCGGCTCATGGCTCCTGACTCGGTGTTAGAATGGCCCGCAGTGGGCCTATGATACTGCGTTCAGCGCTGTTCGGGGCGGCCGTCGTCATGGCCGCCGCCTCGTTCCCCGCCGCCGCCTCCGCCCAGAAGCCCATCACGGTCCAGGAGGCCCTGCAGCGCGCCAAGCCGGCGGTGGTGCTGGTGGTGGCCGAGGTGGCCTCCGAGGTCACGCTGGACTGCGGATACGGCTCCGGTCCCCAGAAGATCACCCCGCCCGTCTACCGGGAGACCGGAACCGGCTGGTTCCTGGACGCCGACGGCTGGCTGATCACCAACGGCCACGTGGTACAGCCGGCCCACGAGCCGCCCCGCTGGCTGGCGAACCAGCAGGCCCAGCGGGCGGTGACGACGGCCTGCCTCCCCCAGATGCTCAAGAAGATGGGGCTGCAGCCGGGGGATGCGTCGGACCGCGAGGAGGCGGCGAAGCGCAAGCTGCTCGACACCGTGCTGCCCACCACCAAGGTCAACCTCCAGCCCCAGATCTTCGTGGTCACCGCCAAGGGTCGGCTGAAGGCCGAGGTCAAGAAGTACAGCCCGCCGGTCAGCGAGATGTCGGCCAAGGACCTCGCCCTCCTGAAGGTCGACGGGGACTCCTTCCCGGTGCTGCCCCTGGCCGATTCCCGCGGGGTCCAGATCGGCGACCCGGTGCACATCCTGGGCTTCCCGGGCGTGGTGCTCACCCACGAGCTGCTCAGCAAGTCCACCATGGTGGACTCCGTCGTGACCAACGGCGCCGTCTCCGCGATCCAGGCGGACGCGAGCAACAATCCCCTCATCCAGACCGATGCCTCGGCCGCGTGGGGGAACTCGGGCGGTCCCACGGTGGACGACCGGGGCCGGGTGGTGGGGGTGCTCACCTTCGTGTCGCTGGCGCCGGGCGCGGAGGGGGCCATCGTCCAGGGCTTCAACTTCGTGATCCCGTCGGCGGCGGTGGCCGACTTCGTGCGCGGCACACCGGTGAAGGTCAACGGGCCCAGCAAGTTCAACGACGTCTGGTATGCGGGCCTGACCGCCTTCTACGGGGAGGACTACGGCGGCGCCCTGCGTCGCTTCGAGGAAGCCGACAAGCTCCACCCGAACCTGCCCGACGTCCGGCGCAAGCTGGCCGAGACGCGGGAGTACCTGAAGAACCCGCCGCCCAAGCCCTTCCCGTGGTTCTGGGTGGCGGTCGGCGTGACCCTGGTGAGCGCGGGCGGCTTCGGCGGGCAGTGGCTGCATCGCTGGAACAAGAACCGCTACCGCGTCCACCCCTTCGAGGTGGTGCGGATGATCGAGGCCGGCAAGTCGCCGACCATCCTCGACGCGCGCAAGTCCGACGCCTACGAGCAGCTCCCGCTGAAGATCCCCGGCTCGGTGCGGGTGGTGCCGGAGGATCTGGCCAACAGCATGGCGGGCCTCGACCTCGATCCGGCCCGCCCGGTGATCGCCTACTGCTCCTGCCCGGACGAGGACACCAGCGCCCGGGTCGCCCGCGACCTGCGCAAGATGGGCTTCAAGGACGTGCGGATCCTGAAGGGCGGCATCGGCGCCTGGACCAACGCGGGGCTGCCGATCGAGACCCGCTCGGATCTCTCGCAGGTCGGCCTCGAGCTCTACAAGGCCCTGGCCGGCGGTAACGCCTAGAACCCCAGCGCGCCGCCGTCCGCCCGCGGGTCCGACCCGCCGACCAGGCCGCCGTCCTCCGGGGCCACCCAGATGCCGTGCGCGTGCCCGAAGAGATCGTCCCACTCCCCGCCGATCGCGACCTCGTGCCCGCGGCCGGCCAGCTCCGCCGCGAGCTCCTGCGAGTAGCGTCCCTCCAGGCTGAGCGCCCGTGACGCGGTTCCCCACGTGCGCCCGTAGAGCCAGCGCGGAGCCTCGATCGCGGCCTGCAAGCCGAACCGCCGGAACAGGCAGCGGGTGAGGATGGCGGCCTGGGTCTGCGGCTGGCCCTCGCCGCCCATGGTCCCGTAGACGAAGCGGGGCCGCCCGCCCTCGAGATACATGGACGGGATCAGCGTGTGCATCGTCCGCTTGCCCGGGGCGAGCGCGTTGACGTGGCCGGGATCGAGGGAGAAGAACGAGCCGCGGTTCTGCAGCACCACCCCGGTGTCGCCGGCGAGCACCGCCGCGCCGAAGGTGAAGTAGAGCGACTGGATCAGCGAGACCGCGTTGCCTTCCCGGTCGGCGGTGACGAGCGCGATGGTGTCGCCGCCCGTGGGCGCGGCGGGCTGGGGCGGGCGCGCGCGCTCGCGCGAGATCAGCTTGGCGCGGGCCTGGAGGCGCTCCGGCGCCAGCAGCTCGACGGGGCTCACGCGCATGTGGGCCGGATCGGTGAGGTACCGGTCGCGATCGTCGAAGGCGAGCTTGGTGGCCTCCACGAGCACGTGGATGTAGTCGGCCTCGGGCAGGGCGCTCATGTCGAAGCGCTCGGTCATGCCCAGCATCGCGAGCGCCGAGATGCCCTGGGTCGGCGGCGGGAAGCTCGCGACCTGGCCTTCCGCGTACGCGATGCGCAGCGGCTCCATCCAGTCCGAGCGATGCTCGGCCAGATCCTCGACCGCGAGCGGGCTACCCGCCGCGGCGGCCGCCGCCACGAGACGCCGGGCGACGTCTCCATGGTAGAAGCTCTCGGCCCCGCCGTCGCGCACCGCCTCCAGCGTGCGGGCCAGGTCGCGCTGCACGAGCGGCCCGCGGCGCAGGGCGTCCGGGTGGTAGAGCGGCCAGAGCGCGCGGCGAATCTCCTCGGGCGCGCGCTCGGTGAACAGATCGGGCTCGCGGGGCGGCGGGATGCGCTGGCCGTCGGAGGCCTGGAAGCCCTCGCGCGCGTACAGGATCGCGTCGGCCAGCAGCGCCTTCCAGCCGACCGGCGAGCCCATCGCCCCGCGGCTGTACTCGTGCGCCTGCCACCAGCCGTCCACCGCCGCGGGCACGGTGAGCGCGGCGGGGCCGCCGCGCGACGGGATGGCGCCCGTGATGCCGCGCGCCGCGTACCAGTCGATGGCTGGCCGCGCGCGCGGCGCGGCCCACCGCGCAGAGGGCGCGCAGCCGCTGCTGGCGCGCGTCGTAGATGAGCCACACGTTGTCGCCGCCCAGGCCGTTCATGTGCGGGATAGACCACCGCGATGGTGGCCGCCGCCGCGATGGCCGCGTCGAGCGCGTTGCCGCCCGCCCGCAGTGCGGCCAGGCCGGACTGGGTGGCGAGGAGGTGCGGCGTGGCGACCATGCCGCGCGGGGCGCGCGCTTCGGGCCAGCGGGTGGCTCATGCGAGGAACGCCTGATCTCGGAGCCCCTCACCCCGGCCCTCTCCCCAGAGGGGAGAGGGAGAAGGAGAACGAACCCTCTCCCCCGTGAGGGGGAGAGGGTGGGGTGAGGGGGCGGTGGCCGCCAGGCCTACGAGCAGCCGGTCGTGGTGCCGCAGGTGATGCACTTGAGGCAGGTGCCGTTGCGCACCATGGTGAACTGGCCGCAGTCGCCGCACGGATCGCCTTCGTAGCCCTTGAGCCGCGCCATCTCGGACGCGGTGAGCAGCTTCATCTCGGCCAGCGCGCCGCTGCCCCCACTCACGGGAGCGATGGCGCGCGCGGTCACCCGCGCGGGCGCCGGGCGCGGGGCGGGCGGCGGCTCCGGCGCCGTCACCTCCGTGGCCAGCGGGATGGACGGGGCGCTGGCCACCGGGCCCTCGCCCGGCCGGCTGCCGATAGCGTCCGCGCGCAGGTCCTCCTCGGGCACGTGCGAGAGATCGGTGCGCCCGAGGTAGGTGATGGCCAGCTCGCGGAAGACGTAGTCGATGACCGAGGTGGACATCTTGATGCGATCGTTGCCCTTCACCATGCCGTTTGGCTCGAACCGGGTGAACACGAAGGCGTCCACGAACTCGTCGAGCGGCACGCCGTGCTGCAGGCCGAGCGAGATGGCGATCGCGAAGCAGTTCATCAGGGAGCGGAAGGCCGCCCCTTCCTTGTGCATGTCGAGGAAGATCTCGCCGACCGTCCCGTCCTGGTACTCGCCGGTGCGGAGGTAGACCTTGTGGCCGCCCACCACCGCCTTCTGGGTGTAGCCCGAGCGCCGGTCGGGCAGGCGATGCCGCTCCCGGAGGTACTGGGTGACCACCCGCTCGGTCATCTTCTCGGCCACCGCCTCCACGTCCGCGGCCGCCGCCTGCTCCTCCTCATCGTCCGTCGTGGAGTTGAGCGGCTGCGAGAGCTTGGACCCGTCGCGGTAGAGGGCCACCGCCTTGAGCATGCCGCGCCAGGCGAGGTCGTAGGCCCACTTGACGTCCTCGATGGTGGCGTCCATGGGCATGTTGATGGTCTTGCTGATGGCGCCGGAGATGAACGGCTGGGCCGCCGCCATCATCCGGATGTGCGCCTCGGTGGCGATGAAGCGCGTGCCCTTCTTGCCGCAGCGGTTGGCGCAGTCGAAGACCGGCAGGTGGGCGGCCTTCAGCAGCGGCGCGCCCTCGACGGTCATGGTGCCGCAGCAGTAGTCGTTGGCCGCCTCGATCTCGGCGGGGGTGAAGCCCAGCGCGCGGAGCAGGTTGCCGTTCCACTCGGCGAGCTGCGCCTCGTTGATGCCGAGCCGCGAGGCCACGTAGCCCTCGCCGAGGGTCCAGGCGTTGAAGGCGAAGGTGATGTCGAACGCGGTCTCGATCGAGGCTTCCAGCCGCTGCAGCCCCGCCTCGTCGAAGCCCTTGGCGCGGAGCGTGTCGTGGTTGATGAACGGCGCGCCCCGCAGCGTCTTGCGGCCGACGCAGTAGGCCACGATGTCGTCGATCTCGCCCGGGGTGTAGCCGAGCGTCTCCAGCGCCAGCGTCAGGCTCTGGTTGATGATCTTGAAGTAGCCGCCGCCCGCGAGCTTCTTGAACTTCACGAGCGAGAAGTCGGGCTCGATGCCGGTGGTGTCGCAATCCATGACGAGGCCGATGGTGCCGGTCGGCGCCAGGACCGTGACCTGGGCGTTGCGGTAGCCGTACTGCTCGCCGAGCCCGACCGCCCGGTCCCAGGTCTCGCGCGCGGCCAGGAGCAGCGGGGCCGGGCAGTGCGCGGGATCGATGCCGGCCGGCGTGATGCTGAGGCCCTCGTACTCCACCGCGGCCACGCCGTAGGCGGCCCGCCGGTGGTTGCGCATCACGCGCAGCATGGGCTCGTGGTTCTTCTGGTAGCCGGGGAAGGGCCCGAGGTCCCGCGCCATCTCCGCCGAGGTCGCGTAGGCCTCGCCGCACATGATCGCGGTCATCGCGCCGCAGATGGCGGTGGCCTCCGGGGAGTCGTAGGGGATGCCCCGGCGCATGAGCACGGTGCCCATGTTGGCGTAGCCCAGGCCCAGGGTGCGGAAGTCCCAGCTCCGCTGGGCGATCGCCGGGCTCGGGTAGGCCGCCATCAGCACGCTGATCTCGAGCACCGAGGTCCACAGGCGGCAGGCGTGGCGGAAGCCGTCCACGTCGAAGCTGCCGTCCTCGCGCAGGAACTTCACCAGGTTGATGGACGCGAGGTTGCACGCGGTGTCGTCGAGGAAGAGGTACTCCGAGCAGTTGTGCACGACGAGCCCGCCCGCCACGAAGTGGTGGGTGACTTCCTCGGTGAGGTCGAACACGTCCGCCTCACCCGCCGGCTCGATGGCGAGCACCTCGTCGGTCAGCTCCTCGCCGGTCACCGGCTCGTTCCCGTTGAGGCGGGCCAGGGCCTGCGCCTTCGGGCTCTCCGCGTGGAAGCCGATCGCCTGCTCGAAGAGCGGGCAGGACGCGCGGCTGATGCGCAGCGAGTGCGTCGGGTGGGGCCGCGCCGCCGTCGCCTCGGCCAGCCGCGTGTCTTCATACAGCCGCGCCTTGATGCCGAAGGCGAGCAGGAGGAGCTGGGTCTGGCGCAGCAGCTCGAGCGACGTCGAGTCCAAGGAGATGTAGCGCGACTGCTCGCCGTAGTTGGCCACGGTGGCATCCGCGGTGAAGAGACCGCGGAGCACCGCGGCCAGGGCCGGCCGGTCCAGCTCGAAGATGGCGGGGGCGAAGCGGATGGCCGCCGCGCCCTCGTCGAGAATCGCGAACTCGCGGAAGACCGCCACCGCGGACGCCTCGCTCAGCATGAGGCGCGCGGTGGCCGCGCTCCGGGTGATGACGCCGCTGCCGGCCTGGCGGCCGAGCCCACCCACCGCCTGGAGCGCGGCGCGGCCGGCGTGGACCGCCTCCGCGACCGCGGCCAGCACCGGCGATTCGCCGGCGTCGGTGGTGAGCACGAGCGACTCCTGCGCGCGGCCCTGGACGACCGACTGCGTGAGATAGCCTTCCGCCACCGCCACGCCGACCCCCAGGGCCAGCTCGGTGGCGAGGGCGCGCCGGCCGAAGCCCGGCCCCCGCAGCATGAGGCGGTTGCCCGCCGTGAGGTCGGCCACCGCCACGTCGCCGCGGCCCACCGTGAGGACCTTGTGATCGCCGGTGATGCGCACCCGGTACCCGAGGCGCGTCCGGAGATCGAACACCGGCTTGTGGCCGGTTGGGAAGATGCGGGTCACCAGGTGTGGCTGGCCGTCCGAGCCGATGATGCGCGCGGTCTTGCCCACCAGGGCGTCGATGCGCTGCCAGCCTTCCGCGGTGGCGACCAGGGTCTCGCCGGTCACGCACGGGTTGCTGGCGTTGATGCGCCCGTCCTCGGGGCAGGTGTGCCACTCGTTGATCGTGGTGTCGTACTGCACGCCGGGATCGGCGCAGGCCCAGGCCGCGTGCGCGATCTCGTCCCAGAGCTGCTCGGCGGGCACCGCGCCCGCGCTCTTGCCGTCGGTGCGGCGCTTGAGCTCCCACTGGCCTCGGCGCGCGAGCACGTCGAAGAAGGCGTTGGGCACGCGCACGCTGTTGTTGGAGTTCTGGCCGGAGACCGTGTAGTAGGCCTCGCTGTCCCAGTCGGTGTCGTATTCCGGGAAGTGGATCTCGCGCACGCCCTGGGCGGCCAGGAGCAGCACGCGCTGGATGTAGCCCTCGGGCACGAGGGCCGCGCGCGCCTCGCGCACCGCCGAGCGCAGCGCCGGGTTCTGGCGCGGGTCGGCCTCGACGCCCGTGGGGGTGCGCACCGCGGACAGCACCGCCTGGAGCCGCCGCTTGGTCATGCGCGAGCCGCTGACCAGCGCCGCCACCTTCTGCTCCTCCACCACCTTCCACCGGATGAAGGTCAGGATGTCCGGGTGGTCGAGGTTGAGGATCACCATCTTGGCGGCCCGCCGGGTCGTCCCGCCCGACTTGATGGCGCCCGCCGCGCGGTCGCCGATCCGGAGGAACGACATCAGGCCGGAGGACTTGCCGCCGCCCGAGAGCGGCTCGTTCGCGCCGCGCAGGTTGGAGAAGTTGGTCCCGCTGCCCGAGCCGTACTTGAAGATGCGGGCCTCGCGGGTCCAGAGGTCCATGATGCCGCCGTCGTTGACCAGGTCGTCGGAGACGGACTGGATGAAGCAGTTGTGGACGATGACGTTGTTGGAGAGGTACTGCCCGCTCTCGGTCTGGATGTCGAACACCGGCTGCACGCCCACGCACTCCACCCGCACCACCGTCTCGTCCCGCAGGGCGGGCAGCTTCTTGCCCGCGAACTGGTCGGAGCAGGCGGTGTCGAGCTGCTCGCGCTTGTCGTCGGAGATGAAGCCGATCAGGTCCCGGAAGCGCGCCCGCGATTCCGCGTGGACGATCGAGATGATGTAGGGCGTGCGACGGCTCTCCCGGGTCTCGGCGCCCCGCCCGAGCTTGGCGTAGATGCCCATGTTGAGCAGGAGGGCCTGCACCCCGTGGGCGAGTGTGGCCGAGATGGTGGTGAGCGCGATGTCGGCCTGGCGGGCCCAGTACGACCGCAGGCGCACCGTGCCCTGGGCCTGGAAGAGGGCGCGCAGGTACGCGGCCTGCGCGTCGCGGCCGGCCCGCAGGATCATGGCCGGTACCGCGTGGTCGGCGCTCGAGCGGAGCAGGCCGTACTTGTCCACGAAGGGCCGCAGCGGCTCGCCGTAGAGGCGGATCCGGTGGATGTCGAGCCCCGGGGTGCGCGTCTCCATGGAGCGGACGTGGTAGTGCACGCCATCGAAGACGCGGTGGACCCGCTCGACGATGAAGTCGAGCTCGTCCTTGTCGATGGTGGTGAACTCGACGGCCAGGCTGTGGTCGGTGCTGAGGCCGTCCTGGCCCACGAAGCCGTCGGCCTGCAGCCACCCGACCAGCGCCGCCTCGTCCACCTCGGTGTGGTACGAGTCCCGGCGCACGTCGGTCCGCGTGGACAGGCGCAGGGCCGCGCCCGGCTCCACCTCGTCCACCCGGCGCCAGGCGCCCACCCCGTTGGCGATCGCGTACACCAGGTGGTCGCCGGTGGCCTCGACCGCCACGCCGTTGCGCAGCTCGATGCGGAAGACCGCCCTCTCGCCGTTCTCCTTGACCGCCACCACCCGGGTCGTGCCGATGCCCTCGTCGCGGCCGTCGTAGACCTCGAGGCCGACCTGGTTCTTGGTCACGATCTGCCCGATCGGCATCGGGCCCTCGGGCGTCGAGACCAGCGCGTGGTAGGGCTGGCAGGCGTGCGGCTGCGGCCGCTCGTAGGCGGAGCTGGCCCGCGTGAGGATGCCGGTGTCCGGATCCACGTAATGGTGGCCCTGGGCCGGGCCGGAGAGCCCGTAGGCGTAGTGCAGCCCGGTATTGAACCATTGCGGCGAGTTCGGGGCCGCGACCTGGGACGCCAGCATGTAGCAGAGCTCGTCGTAGAAGGCCCGCGCGTCAGAGGGCGTGTCGAAGTAGCCGTACTTCTCGCCCCAGTGCATCCAGCAGCCGGCCAGCCGGTGGAAGACCTGCCGGGCATCCCGCTCGCCGCCCAGGACCGGCCGGCCCTCGCGGTCCAGCAGGGGCTTGCCGTCCGGGGCGTACTGCGGCACGCCGGACTTCCGGAAGTATTTCTGGGCGAGGATGTCCGTGGCCACCGCGGACCACCCGGCCGGCACCGAGATCCCGTCCTGGCGGAAGACCGTGGAGCCGTCGGGGTTCTTGATCTCCGACACTCGCTGGTCGAACTGAATGCCCGCGTACGGACTCTGGCCTTCTCTGGTGAACCGACGGGCGACTCTCATGAGCTCCTCCTAAAAGAAAACTGGCCAAAGCACGACCTTGCTCGATCCATGGATGCGGCCTACTTCAGACAGGAAAAGGGAAGGTGGGTAGGGGCGCCGCGAGGGCGTCGTTCTGAGCTGCTCTCTGTGAACTCGTATGCATATAGGTGGTGTATCTCAGTCAAGCGGACCCCAACATATTGCGTGCCGTCGAACCCTGTCAACAAAAAAAGACTGCAGGAGTTGCACTGCATCGCGTCAGCGGCGGGGAGGACTGCGGGGATCGTGCGGCGGGGGCGACTGCCGGTGTGTCTAATCCAAGACTACTTCAAGATCGTTCTACTTCAATACGGGGACGGGCTCTTGATCATGTTTTCGCGGCGCTGCAGGTAGCCGTTCCGCACCGCGCTGTAGAGGTCGACCGTGGTCTCCTCGAAGCCCTGGTACAGATCCAGGTTGAGCGACCGGTCGTTGATCATGCTGCCGACCTTCATGCCGAGCCGCGTCCAGATGAACGGCAGCACGTAGCTCAGCGGGTCCATGGCCCCGTCCACCGCGGTGCCGATGCCGTCGCGCACGGTGAGCGGCGGCAGGAGCGGCAGGACCAGGAAGGGCCCGGGCCCGATGCCCCAGATGCCGAGGGTCTGGCCGAAGTCGGCGCGCGTCTTCTGCAGGTTGAACTCCTGCTTGGCGATGTCGAAGAGGCCGCCGATGCCGACCGTGCTGTTGATCAGGAAGCGGCCCACCTCGGCGGTCGCGCCCAGCGGGCGCCCCTGCAGCAGGTTATTGACGACGCGCTGGACGACCAGCAGGTTGTCGAAGCCGCTGTCGATCATCTGCTGCAGGCGATCCGGCATCACGAAGTTGTAGCCCTTCGCCACCGGCTTGAGCACGTAGCGGTCCAGGTTGTAGTTGAACGTGAACATCTTCTCGTTGAACGGCTCCCACGGGTCGTACTCCTCGAGGATGCCCTCGGCGGGCACGACCGGATCGGCGGCGCGCGCCTGGGACAGCAGCGTGGGCGCCTGGGCGACCATCAGCGGCCCCACCGAGGCGACCATGTAGGAGGGCTGCGACCCGGGCTGGATCAGCTCGAAGGAGGCCGGCCGGAACGCCACCGTCGCGGCCATGGCCTGCTCGCCCGCGCGGGGCTCGACCACGACGCCGGTCGGCTGGTGCTCGGGGGCGAGGGCCGCGGCGGTCGGATTGTCCGGATCGGTGGTGGACGCGGTCGCGGCCATCATGGACTCGCTGCGCAACCCGCCCGAGAGCGTGCCACAGCCGCCCATGGCCAGGGCCGATACCGCCAACAGCAGCGCTGCCTGTCGCATCCCGGATCCGAAACGCACGTTCCGTGTCCCCCTCGAGTTGTGGCTGGCGTCGCTCATGGGCTCGCTGGCCGAGGCCGGTGCGCCCGGCACCAAGGGAGCAAGGCCAGTGCCACCGCGCGCCACCCGCGAGCATAGGATACCGAGCGTCATTGTTTCAAGCACTTTCCCTGTGATAGGACGCGGGCGGGGGCCCCACCTATAGTCTTTCCCGGCAGGACTGGGTAATCCGCTCCCCGGATTTGTCACTCCGGGAGCCGTTGACACCGCGCGGCCGCCGGGCTTCAATGCGGGCGCGATCGCAGGATCCCGGGAGGCGCTTCGAGAAAGGTGGCGGCAATGATCGAGCTCACGCTGGAGATGGCCGAGCGCGCGACGCGCGCGGCGCGGGAGAAGGCCAATGCCCTCGGCACCCCGATGACGATCACGGTGGTGGACGAGGCGGGACGGCTGGTGCTGTGCTCGCGCGGCGACGGCACCGGGTTCTTCACGCCCGAGACCTCGCGGGCCAAGGCGATGGCCGCCGCGAACTTCCGCATGTCCACCGCCGATCTCGCCGACCGCGTGCAGAAGGGCTCGCCGTTCTGGGCCCAGGTGGGCAGCGCGGTCCCCGGCCAGCTCCTGGCCAGCCACGGCGCGGTGCCGATCGTCGTGAAGGGCCGCGTGATCGGCGCCATCGGCTGCGGCGGCGGCACCGGCGAGCAGGACCAGGAGTGCGCGGCCGCGGGCGCCGCGGTCCTCGCCTGACGCGCTAGCGTCGCCCTGCTAGCGGCGGACGAGGGCGTCGAGGATCGTGACGCCCTCGCCGCGGCGGCCCACCAGGACCGGATTCAGGTCGATCTCGCTGATCGCGGCGCCGAGGGCCCGCGCGGCCTCGCCCAGGCGTTGCAGCAGCTCGACGGCCGCGGGCAGGTCCAGCGGCGCGCCGCCGCGCACGCCGTCCCAGAGCGGGCCGATGCGCAGGCCGCGCAGCGCCTCCTCGGCGGCGGTCGCGTCGATCGGCGGCAGCAGCAGCCGGAAATCGCGCAGCACCTCGATGAGGACGCCGCCCGAGCCCACCAGCACCACCGGGCCGAAGACGGGATCCACCTTCACGCCGAGCGCCAGCTCGAGCGCGCCCCGGGCCTGGCGCTGGATCAGGAAGCCGTCGAGGGCGACGCCCGGCGCCGCGGCGCGCACGTTGGCCTCGATGCGCCGGCACGCCTCCGCGACCGCGGCGCGGTCCGAGAGCCCGAGGGCCACGCCGCCCACGTCCGACTTGTGGGGCAGGGCGGCGGCGCAGGCCTTCACCACCACCGGGTAGCCGAGCTGCTCGGCCGCGTCGGGCGCGGCGCTGGCGCGAGTGACGAAGACGGTGTCCACCAGCGGCAGCCCGAAGGGCGCGAGCAGTTGCTGGCTCTGCCACTCGTTGAGGAACGGCTCGCCGGGGCGGCCGGCCGGCACCGCGGGGGCCGCGCGGCGGCGGGGGCGCCTCGAGCGTCGCGCGATCGAGCCAGCGCGCGCGGCGTACGGTCGCGTGGGCCAGGCACGCGAGCGAGCGGAGCGCCACGCTGGCGTCGTCGAAGGCGAGCACGCCGCCCGCCCGGAACGCGTCCACCACCGGGCGCTGCGGGCAGCTCACCGCGACGACCTTGCGGGTGGCGCGGGCCACCGTGGCGACATCGCCGACCAGTCGGCCCAGATCCGTCGCGGCGCCGAGCAGGGCGATCTGGAACACGATGGCGTCCACGCCGGGGTCGGCCTCGAGCGCGGGCAGCACGCGCATGAGCATGCCGGGGTCGGTGAGCATCTGCGCGGTGAGATCCACCGGATTGGCGGCGGCCGCGAAGTCCGGCAGCGCCCCGCGCAGCACCGCGGTCGTCTCCGGCGTGAACTCCGACGGCACGAGCCCCAGATCCACGCAGAGATCCACCGAGAGCACGCCGAGGCCGCCCGAGTTGGAGAGGATGGCCACGCGGCGTCCGGCCTCGCGGTAGCGCAGGAAGGCCTGCGGCAGCGCCAGCAGCTCGGCCGGATCGGCGCAGCGGATCGCGCCCCAGTCGGCGAAGACCGCGTCGTAGACCGCGTCCTCGCCCGCGAGCGCGCCGGTGTGCGAGGACGCCGCGCGCCGGCCCACCGCGCTGCGGCCCGACTTCAGCACGAAGACCGGCACGCCCCGGCGATGGGCGCGCGCCAGCGCCCGGCGGAAGCGCCCCGCGTCCTTGATGTCCTCCATGTAGCAGCAGGCCACGCGCGTCTCCTCGTCCTCGACCACCTCGGCCAGGATCTCGGCCGCCTGCACGTCGGCCTCGTTGCCGGTGCTGACCCAGTAGTTGAGGCCGAGCCCGGCCGCGCGCGCCATCTCGTAGATCATCCCGGCCATGGCCCCGCTCTGGCTCACCATCGCGATGGGCCCGATGGCGAGGCCGGGCTCGAGGAACGGCGAGGCGAACGTGGCGACCAGGCGCGAGGGCAGGTGGGCGAAGCCCTGGCAGTTGGGTCCGATGATGCGAAGGCCGGTGCGCTCGGCCAGCTCGCGCAGCCGCGCCTGCGCGACGCGCCCGGCCTCGCCGACCTCCGCGAAGCCGCTGCTGAACACGATGGCCGCGCGCACGCCCTTGGCCGCGGCCTCCTCGAGCGATTCGAGCACGCGCTCGGCGGGCACCACCACGATGGCCAGGTCCACCTCCTCCGGGATCGCGCCGATCGAGGGGAACGCGGGCAGGCCCTGCACGGTGGCGCGCGCGGGATTGACCGGGAACACGCGCCCCGCGTAGCCGTGGCGCAGCAGGAAGGCGAGCGGCCGGCCACCGATCTTGACGGGATCATCGGAGGCGCCCACGACCGCGATGGCGCGAGGCCGGAAGACAGCGCTGAGGTCGGTCACGGATTCGCAGTATAGAGTACTCGCATGGCGCGGTGGGACCTGCGATCCACGCTCCTCGTCGCGGTGAGCCTCGCGGTGCTGCTGGGGCTGCTGGGCGGCCTCGCCCTGGAGGCCGGCCGCCCCTATCCGGGCTTCTTCGCCACGCCCGACTACTACGTCGTCCCCGTCGAGTCCGCCGCGCGCGCGGCGGGCCTGCGCGCGGGCGATCGGCTGGTCGCGGTGGAGGGCGACTCGCCGCTCACCCTGGCCGCGCGCGTGCGCGCCGCCGCCGGGCCCATCCGCTACGAGGTGGAGCGCGCCGGGCGCCGGCTCTCCGTGGAGCTGGCGCCGCGCACCTTGACCTGGAGCCGGCTGGTGGACCACTTCGGGGTCTACTTCCTCGTCTCGGCCCTCATGCTGATCGTGGGCGCGGCGGTCTTCGTGCAGAACCCCGCCGCGGCGCCCAACCGCCGCTTCCTCCTCTATATGTGCCTCTGGGCCGTCTCCAACGTCGCGGTGCCCGAGGCGGTGCTGGGCGCGCGCCCGTACGCGGCGGCCCTGGTCGGGCTCCTGGCCCCGCTGCTCTCCATCCACGGCTGGGTGTTCTTCCTCACGTACCCGGCCAATGCCGACCGCGCGCGGTGGCTCGAGCGCCACCGCGTGATCCCGCGCCTCTACCGCGTGGCGGTGGCGCTCGGGCTGGCGAGCGCGCTCTCGTTCATCCTGATCCGGGCTTTCGCGCCGGCGCTCCTGGTGAACGGCTGGGTCTATCCGGCCTCCGCCGCCGTGCTCTCGGTGCTCAGCACGCTGTCCTTCCCGATCAAGATCGGCGCGCTGCTCGACACGCGCCGGCGCGCCGCCTCGCCGCTCGTCAACCAGCAGACCACCGTGCTGCTGCTGGGCATCGGGATGGGGCTCGGCGCCTGGCTCTGCCTCATGCTCTGGCCGCTGCAGCAGCTCTACCAGAGCCCGTTCGATCCGCAGGTGGGCTCGGCCCTCATGCTGCTCTACCCGGCGGCCATCGGCTACGCCACCGTGCGCTACCGTCTCTTCGACGCCACCGTGGTGATCCGCCGCTCGGTGATCTACACCGGGCTGGCCGGCCTCATCACCGGCGCCTACGCGCTGCTCCTGGCCGGGACCAACGCGCTGCTGGCCCAGACCGACCTCACGCGCTCGCCCTGGTTCTCGGCCGGCTTCATGTTCGTGGTGGTGCTGCTCTTCAACCCGCTGCGCGAGCGGGTGCGGCGGGCGGTGGACCGCACGTTCTTCCGCGAGCGCCACGACTACGCGCTGGCGATGCGCACGCTGGCCCGCTCCATGTCGAGCCTGCTCGATCTGGACGAGATCACCCGGCGCCTCACCACCACCATCGAGTCGGCCATGCACGTGCGATCCACGCGCCTGCTCGTGGACGGGTTTCCGCACGACATCCTGGCCGCCCTGGAGGTCGCGCCGGGCGCGCTCTCCCGCTACCAGCTCGCCGCCGATCCGAGCTTCGGCAGCGACCGCGGGGCCGCCCTGGCCGCCTACCAGGCGCTGGGCGCGGAGGTGGTGGTGCCGCTGCGCTTCCAGGGGGGCCTGCGCGCGCTGCTGGTGCTGGGCGGCAAGCGGTCGGAGGCGCCCTATACCGGCGAGGATCTGGAGATGCTGGAGGCGCTGGCCGACCAGGCCGCGGTGGCGGTGGCCAACGCGGAGGCGCACCGCCAGGTGCTGGACTACGCCCAGCAGCTCGAGCGCAGCCTGCTCATCCGCGGCAGCCTCGCCAAGTTCGTGCCGCGCCGGGTGCGCCAGCTCATCGAGGAATCGCCGGAGGCGCCGTCGCTCGAGAAGAAGGAGACCGACGTCAGCGTGCTCTTCGCCGACATCAGCGGCTACACGCGCCTGTCGTCGCGCCTTCAGCCCGACGACCTGGCCGGCCTCGTGGAGCGCTACTTCGGCGCCTTCCTCGACGAGATCGTCAAGCACGGCGGCGACGTGAACGAGACCGCGGGCGACGGGCTCATGGTGATCTTCCACGAGGGCCCGCACGCCCGCGCGGCGGTGGACGCGGCGCGCGCCATCCACCGCCGCGCCGCCGAGATCGGCGCCGAGCTGGCCGCGCGCTTCGAGCCGGTGGCCATGCACGTGGGCGTCAACACCGGCCCCGCGCTGCTGGGCGCGACCAAGATCGAGGGCAGCGCGGGCACGCGCTGGACCTACACCGCCTCCGGCATGACCACCAACATCGCGGCGCGCCTGGCCGCGCAGGCGGGCGACGGCGAGATCGTGATCAGCGAGGCGACGCGGACGCGGCTGGGGGACGACCTGGCTCGTGGAGGACCTGGGCGTGCGCGAGCTGAAGAACGTGGAGACGCCGATGCGGTTGTTCCGGCTGCGGTAGATTGACGCGTCCGGCCGTGCCGCATATACTCGCCCGGCCACACCGACACCGACCATCCCTGATCGGGTCACGAACCTGACCGCGCCGGCGAGGTGCCGTGAAGGTGATACTTCTGCGGACCGCTCGCTACAAGTGAGGGGCCAAGCCCGGCGCCCGGCCGCGCCCGCCGCCGCCATCGTTGACGCTCCCGACGTGATCGCCCAGGAGCACGCGTCGGCAGGGCTCTGGGATCGCGTGGCCGAAGGTGCCTACCACCAGTTCGTCGCCGGGTGAGGAGGGCAGCGCGATGACGGAACGACGCAGGTTCATTGTGACGGCAGGCGGGATGATGGCGGCCGCAACTGCAGGTGCCATCGTCGATGCCCCCAACGTCATCGCGCAGCCGAAGGTCCAGTGGCGGATGTCCACCGCCTGGACCCCGGCGCTCGACGTCCTCCAGGGCTCCGCCCAGCGCTTCGCGAAGATCGTCGACGAGATGAGCGGCGGGCGGTTCCGGATCGAGGTCTTCGCGGGCGACCAGATCATGCCGGCGTTGGGCTGCTTCGACGCCACCTCCAAGGGCACGGTCGAGGCCTTCATGGCCGTCTCGTCCTACTGGGCGGCGAGGGAGCCCGCGGTCGAGTGGTTCGCGACCATCCCGTTCGGGATGAACCCCGAGGGCATGATGGCTTGGCTTCTACCAGGGTGACGGGCTCAAGCTCTGGGAGGAGGCCTACGCCCCCTTCAACCTGGTGCCGCGCCCCGCCCTCTCGAACGCCCCGCAGATGGGCGGATGGTTCCGGAAGAAGATCAATACGATCGGCGACTACCAGGGACTCAAGATGCGCATCGTGAACCTCGGCGGCAAGGTCATCGCCCGGGCGGGCGGCACGGCGGCTCTCATCCCCGCCGCCGAGATCTATCCGGCGCTCGAGCGGGGCGTCGTCGACGCCGCTGAATGGATCGGGCCGCATGACGACATGAACCTGGGCCTCCACAAGACCGCGCGGTACTACTACTACCCGGGCTGGCACGAGCCCGGTACCACGGACGAGTTCGGCTTCAACAAGAAAGCGTACGAGGCGCTCCCGATCGATCTGCAGCGGACGCTCGACCATGCCGCCGCCGCGGTGCACGTCTATGGCCTCATGGACTTCCACGCCAAGAACGCGATCGCGCTCGGACGACTCAAGACCGAGTTCAAGGGCAAGGTCGAGCTGATCCAGCTCCCGGCGCCGGTGCTGCGCGATCTCAAGAAGCTGGCGGCCGAGGTCGTCAGAGAAGAATCCGAGAAGACTCCCATGGCCAGGAAGGTGCACGCGTCCTTCACGAAGTTCCAGGCGTTGGTGGGCCCGTGGGACCACGTCGCCGAAGGTGCCTATCATCAGCTCGTAGCAGGATGAGGAGGGCAACGTGACGACCGAACGACGCAGGTTCATCGCGACGGCAGGCGGGGTGATGGCGGCCGCCGCCGCGACGGCCATCATCGACGCCCCCAACGTCATCGCCCAGCCGAAGGTCCAGTGGCGCATGTCGACGGCCTGGACCCCGGTGCTCGATCACCTGCAACGGCGCGGCCCAGCGGTTGGCGAAGGTCGTCGAAGAGATGAGCGGCGGACGGTTCCGGATCGAGGTCTTCCCCGGCGGCCAGATCATGCCGCCGCTCGAGTGCTTCGACGCGGCCTCGAAGGGCACCATCGAGGCGTTCATGGCCTCGGCGTCCTACTGGACCGCCAAGGAGCCGGCGCTCGAGTGGTTCACGACCATCCCGTTCGGCATGAACCCCGAGGGCATGGCTGCCTGGTACCACCAGGGCGACGGGCTCAAGCTCTGGGAAGAGGTGTACGCCCCCTTCAATCTCGTGCCGCGCCCAGGCACCACGTACGGCCCCCAGATGGCCGGATGGTTCCGAAAGAAGATCACCACGATCGGCGACTACAAGGGACTCAAGATGCGCATCGGCGTGCCTCTCGGCGGCAAGGTCTACGCGAGAGCGGGCGGCACGGCGGTACTGATTCCGGGCTCCGAGATCTACGGTGCCTTCGAGCGGGGCGTGATCGACGCCGCCGAATGGGTCGGGCCGCACGACGACATGAAGTTGGGCCTCCATCAAGACCGCGCGTTACTACTACTACCCGGGCTGGCATGAGCCCGGCAGCATGACGGAGTTCAGCTTCAACAAGAAGGCCTACGAGGCGCTCCCGGTCGATCTGCAGCGGACGCTCGATCATGCCGTCGCGGCAGTGCAGGTCTACGGGCTCGCCGACTTCCACGCGAAGAACGCGATCGCGCTCGGACGACTCAAGACCGAGTTCAAGGACAAGGTCGAACTGATCCAGCTCCCGGTGCCGGTGCTGCGCGATCTCAAGAAGCTGGCGGCCGAGGTCGTCAGGGAAGAGTCCGAGAAGACCCCCATGGCCCGGAAGGTGCACGCGTCGTTCACGAAGTTCCAGGCGCTGGTGGGCCGCTGGGATCACGTCGCCGAAGGCGCCTACCATCAGTTCGTGGCGGGGTGAGGATGGGCGTGATGACCGAGCGACGCAGGTTCATCGTGAAGGCGGGCGGTGTGATGGCGGCCGCGGCCGCTGGCGCCATCGTCGATGCCCCCAACGTCATCGCGCAGCCGAAGGTCCAGTGGCGCATGTCCACGGCCTGGACCCCGGCGCTCGACCACTTGCAGGGCGTGGCCCAGCGGCTGGCGAAGGTCGTCGAGGAGATGAGCGGCGGGCGGTTCCGGATCGAGGTCTTTCCGGGCGGCCAGATCATGCCGCCGCTCGAGTGCTTCGAGGCCGCCTCGAAGGGCACCATCGAGGCGTTCATGGCCTCCGCATACTACTGGACCGCGAAGGAGCCCGCGTTCGAGTGGTTCACGACCGTCCCGTTCGGCATGAATCCCGAGGGCATGGCGGCCTGGTACTACCAGGGCGACGGGCTCAGAGCTCTGGGAGGAGACGTACGCCGCCTTCGACCTCGTGCCGCGCCCCGCCACGGCGGCGGCTCCACAGATGGCCGGATGGTTCAGGAAGAAGATCAACACGATCGCCGACTACAAGGGACTCAAGATGCGCATCGGCACGGGCCTGGGCGGTAGAGGTCTACGCGAAGGCGGGCGGCACGGTGGTGCTCACTCCCGGCCGCCGACATCTACTCCGCGCTCGAGCGGGGCGTGATCGACGCCGCCGAATGGATCGGCCCGTACGACGACATGAAGCTGGGTCTCCACAGGACCGCCCGCTACTACTACTACCCGGGCTGGCATGAACCCGGCAACGCGACGATGTTCGGCTTCAACAAGAAGGCGTACGAGGCGCTCCCGATCGATCTGCAGCGGACGCTCGATCATGCCACCGCCGCGGTGCAAGTCTATGGCCTCACGGACTTCCACCTGAAGAACGCCATCGCGCTCGAGCGGCTCAGGACCGAGTTCAAGGGCAAGGTCGAGGTGCTCCAGCTCCCCGTGCCGGTGCTGCGCGATCTCAAGAAGCTGTCGGCCGAGGTTGTCAGGGAAGAATCCGAGAAGACCCCGATGGCGAAGAAGGTGCACGCGTCCTTCACGAAGTTCCAGGCGCTGGTGGGCCCCTGGGACCACGTGGCCGAGGGCGCCTACCATCAGTTCGTGTCCGGGTAGCCATGCCGATGCCTCGGTCCTTCTCGATCGCGGTGGCGATTCTTCTTTGGCTGCCCGCTCAATCGGCCGAGGCGCAGCAGGCTCCGCGCCCGTTCCGGATCGGTGTCCTCAACGCGGCGTGGGCGGCGAGCCATCCGACCGTCGAGGGACTCAAGGCCGGGCTCAAGGAGCTCGGCGTCGAGGACGGGCGCGACGTGACGTTCGACATTCGCTTCACCGAAGGGAAGCTGGACGCGATGCCCGCGGCCGCCGTCGCCCTCGTCAGGCGGGTGTCGACCTGATCTTCACGAGCCAGGAAGCGGCCACCCAGGCCGCGAAGGACGCGACGAAGAGCGTGCCCGATCGTGTTCACCCTGGTGGGCGACCCGGTGGGCGCCGGCATCGTCGGGCACGCTCGCCCAGCCCGGCGGCAACGTGACGGGTGTCTCGAGCCTCCAGACCGAGCTCGTGGCGAAGCGCCTGGAAGTTCTCAAGACGCTCGCTCCGGCCGTCCGCCGGGTCTGGCTCATCTACTACGGCGTCGACCTGAGCACCATGCCCATGATCCAGAAGGCGCTCGAGGTGGCGCAGCGCATGAAGCTCGAGGTCGTGCCGAAGGGTGTGCTCGACGCGAACGAGCTGAGGCGGGTGCTCCGCGAGGTCCGGCGCGACGACGCCGTGCTCGCGCCGGAGGGCTCGAACCCGGATCTCGCCATCGCGATCATCGAGCAGTCGCTTGCCCTGCGCGTCCCGGCCGTCTTCGGGACGGCGCTCTGGGTCGGCTATGGTGGTCTCATGTCGTACGGTCCCGACTACTACGCCCAGGGGGTCCAGGCCGCCGCGCTGGTCGCCAAGATCCGGCGGGGCGCCCGGCCTCAGGACCTGCCCGTCGAAGGCGCCGAGAAGATCGATCTCGCCGTGAACCTCAAGACCGCGGACGCTGCTCGGCCTCACCGTGCCGCGAAAGATCCTGCTCCGCGCCGACGCCTTCCGGCGATGAAGATCCTCGGGACGCGCGGGCGGCTCTTCCGCAAGTACGTCGTCGTCCTGCTCGTGCTGGTCGGCGGCGTGCTGATGGCGTCGAGCCTGGTCGAGCTCTACTTCTCCTACCGGGAGACCCAGGTCGCGATCGTCCGGGTCGAGCGCGCGAAGGCGGTGGCGGCGGCGGTCGGGATCGAGCAGTTTCTGAAGGAGATCGAGCAGCAGGTGCGCGAGACGACCCGGACCGCGTCCGACGATCCCGACGCGAGCCAGGTGGGGCAGGGGAAGCTCGGATTTCGCCAGGGTCTGGGGGCGGCGCTGGCGGAGCAGCGCGAGCTCGATTTCCTGCGGGTCCTTCGCAATGTCCCCGCCGTCAGCGAGCTGAGCCACCTCGACCTGGCCGGCAAGGAGCAGCTTCGCGTCTCTCGTCTGGAGCCGGATGTCGTCGGCAGCCAGGAAGACTTCTCCAAGGCGCCCAAGTTCCTCGAGGCGCGAGCGGGCAAGACGTACTGGAGTCCCGTCTACCTCAAGAACGACTCGGAGCCGTACGTGACGCTGGCCGTGCCGCGTCGGCAAGTACGCCGTCGAGGTGACCACGGCGGAGGTCAGCCTCGGCGCCGTCCTGAAGATCGTCTCCCAGATCGAGGTCGGCCCGGGCGGCTACGCCTACGTGGTGGATTCCCGGAACCAGCTCGTCGCCCATCCGGACAGCTCGGCTGCTGCGAGAGAAGCGGGACGTCTCGGGACTCGTCCAGGTGAAGTCAGCGCGGGCCGAACGCTCGGGCCCCACGGCAGACGCCCCGGTCGCCGTGGTCGCCGACGGCCTCGGCGGCGGGCGGGTCCTCGCGGCGCACGCGGCCATCGCTCCCCTCGGGTGGCTCGTCTTCGTCGAACGGCCGGCCGCGGACGCCTACGCTCCCCTCCGGGCGCCGATCATCCGGAGCGCCGTCATCTTCGTGCTGGGTCTCGGGCTCTCGATCCTGGCGAGCCTCTTCCTCGCCCGGCGAATGGTCGCGCCGATCCGGGTGCTCCAGGAAGGCGCGGCGCGAATCGGCGCCGGGAGGCTCGACCAGCCGATCGAGCTGCACACCGGCGACGAGATCGAGGCCCTCGCGGGGTCGTTCAACCGCATGACGGCCAGCCTCAAGGAGTCCTACGAGGGCCTGGAGCAGAAGGTCGAGGCACGCACGCGAGAGCTGGGCGACGCCAACCGCGACCTGACCGAGGCGCTCGAGCAGCAGACGGCGACCAGCGAGATCCTGCGGGTGATCAGCAGCTCGCCGACCGACATCGAGCCCGTGCTGGACGCGCTGGTCAGGAGCGCCACGCGATTGTGCGGGGCCTATGACGCGGTCATCTTTCTCCCCGAAGGGGACAGCCTGCGGATGGGTGCCCACCACGGGCCGATTCTCCAACCCGGAGGGCGTCTCTGTGCCGCTGGTGCGCGGAACGGTCGCGGGACGCGCGCTACTCGAGCGGCGGGCCATCCATGTGGCCGACCTTCAGGCCGAGGCAGCACGACTTTCCAGAAGGTCAGCGCGCGCGCCAGGGAACTGGGGCACCGGACGACCCTGAGCGTTCCGCTGATGCGGGAGGGCGCGGCGATCGGCGTGATCCAGCTCCGCCGCACCGAAGTCAACCCATTCTCCGACAAGCAGATCGCCCTGCTCCAGACCTTCGCCGACCAGGCGGTCATCGCCATCGAGAACGTGCGGCTGTTCAAGGAGCTGCAGGAGCGGACGCAGGAGCTGACCCGCTCGGTCGACGAGCTCCGGGCGCTCGGCGAGGTGGGGCAGGCGGTCAGCGGGAGCCTGGACATCCAGTCCGTCCTCACCAGCATCGTCTCGCACGCGGTCGAGCTCTCGCAGCACCGACGCCGGCACCATCTACGAGTTCGACGAGGCCGACGCAGGTGTTCGTGCCCCGGGCGAACTACGGCATGGCCGAGGAGCTGATCGAGGCCCTCCGCCAGTCGCACATCCGGCGTCGGCGAGAGCGCGGTCGGGCAGGCGGCGGCGACGCGCGCCGCCGTTCCAGATCCCCGACCTCGAGCAGCGAGCCGCACTACGCGCTGCCCTTCCTGCTCGAGGCGGGGTACCGCGCGCTCCTCGCCGTCCCGCTCCTGCGCGAGGAGCCGCGTGATCGGTGGGCTGGTGGTCCGGCGGAAGGTGGCGGGGGCGTTCCCGAAGCCGATCGTGGACCTGCTCCAGACCTTCGCGACCCAGTCGGTCATCGCCATCCAGAATGCGCGGCTCTTCCGGGAGATCGACGAGAAGAGCCGGGCCCTCGAGGAGCTCTCGCGCAACCAGGAGCAGCTCTCCCGCCTCTCGACGGCGCTCCAGGAGCCGCTGTCCCTCGCGGAGCAGCTCACGCGCGTCCTCGACGCCGCGCGCCAGGTGGTCGGCCTCGACCACCTCTACATCTGGACGCTCAGCCCGGCGGCCGACGGGCTCATGGTCAGCGCGGGGGCCGGGCTCAGCGAGAGCGACTGGCGAGATCTGGTCGGCGTGACGATACCCCTCGGCGAGGCGGGCGCGCTGGCGGCCGTCTACCGCGACGGCGAGCCGCTGCTTTTCAGCGAGGCGCACCCGCTGCCGGAGAAGTATCGACTGCGCCCTCCCTACTCGGCGATTGCCGCCCTGCGGCTCAAGGCGTTTCTCGTCAGCCCCATGATCGCCCGCGGGCGCACCGTGGGCGTTCTCAGCGCGGACAACCGCGTGAGCCGGGCGCCGATTCCGGCCCACACCGTCGACCTGCTGCATACCTTCGCCGCGCAGGCGGCGGTCGCCGTCGAGAACGCGCGGCTGTTCCAGGAGATCCAGGAGAAGAGCCAGCAGCTCGAGCTCGCGAGCAAGCACAAGTCGCAGTTCCTCGCCAACATGAGCCACGAGCTGCGCACGCCGATGAACGCGGTGCTGGGCTATACCGACCTCATCCTGGACGACATCTTCGGCGACGTGCCCGCGCCGATCCGCGAGACCCTCGAGCGGGTCAAGACCAACGGGCACCACCTCCTCGAGCCTGATCAACGACGTGCTCGATCTCTCCAGGATGGAGGCGGGCCAGCTCACGCTCTCGCTCGGCGACTACGCCATGGGGGAGGTCGTGCACGCGGTGGTCTCGGCGGTGGAGTCCCTCGCCGCCGGGAAGAAGCTCGCCTTCAAGGCCATCGTCCCCGCCGATCTGCCCCCGGGCCGCGGCGACGAGCGGCGGCTCACCCAGGTGCTGCTGAACCTGGCCGGCAACGCGATCAAGTTCACCGACGCGGGCGAGGTCTCGATCGAGGCGCGGGCGACCGACGGCGCCTTCCTCGTCTCGGTGTCGGACACCGGCCCCGGGATCTCCGAGGCCGACCAGCAGAGGATCTTCGAGGAGTTCCAGCAGGCCGACAGCTCGAGCACCCGCGCGAAGGGAGGCAGCGGCCTCGGGCTCTCGATCTCCCGGCGGATCGTGGAGCTGCACGGCGGGCGCCTGTGGGTGGAATCGGTTCTCGGCAAGGGGTCGACGTTCTATTTCACGGTGCCGCTGCGGGTGGAGCGGCCGGCGGAGAGAGCATGAGCAAGCGTGTCCTGGTCATCGAGGACCACGAGGAGAACCGGCGCATCCTGCGCCTCCTCCTGACGAGCGCCGGCATCGAGATGATCGAGGCCGTCACCGGCGAGGAAGGGGTGGCGACGGCGGAGAAGGAGCGCCCGGACCTGATCCTCATGGACATCCAGCTCCCGGGGCTCGACGGGTACGAGGCGACACGGCGGATCAAGGGCAATCCCGCGCTCCGGCACATCCCGATCATCGTGGTCACGTCCTACGCGCTCAGCGGCGACGACGTGAAGGCGTTCGAGGCGGGCTGCGACGCCTATGTCACCAAGCCATTCGTCCCGCGCGAGCTCCTGGCCAAGGTCCGGGAGTTCCTCGCGTAGCGACGGGAGACCTCAAGGTGAGAACGCCGCCGCGGATCCTGATCGTCGACGACACGCCGGCCAACGTGCACATCCTCCAGGCGCGCCTGGCCGCCCACGGGTACGACATCGTCACCGCGACCGACGGCGAGGCGGCGCTCGCCGCGGTCAAGGAGACTGCAGCCGGACCTGATCCTGCTCGACGTCATGATGCCGAAGATGGACGGGATCGAGGTCTGCCGGCGCCTGCGGGCCGACGCGTCGCTGCCCTTCATCCCGATCATCATGGTCACGGCGAAGTCGGATCCCACGGACGTCGTGGCGGGCCTCGAGGCGGGCGGCGACGAGTACCTGACCAAGCCGGTGGACCAGCCCGCGCTGGTCGCCCGGGTGAAGTCCATGCTGCGGATCAAGAATCTGCACGACACCGTGGAGGCCCTGGCGGCCGAGCGGGCCGAGTGGAACAAGACCCTCGAGCGCCGCGTCGAGGAGCAGGTCGGGCAGCTCGAGCGGCTCGGGCGGCTCAAGCGCTTCTTCTCGCCCCAGCTCGCCGAGCTGATCGTCGGGGGAGGGGCCGAGGACCCGCTGAAGTCGCATCGCCGCGAGGTGACGGTCGTGTTCCTCGACCTCCGCGGATTCACCGCCTTCGCCGAGACGGCCGAGCCCGAGGAGGTGATGGGGGTCCTCCGGGAGTACCACGCCGAGATGGGGCGAGCTGATCCTGGACCACGAGGGGACGCTCGAGCGGTTCACCGGCGACGGGATGATGATCTTCTTCAACGACCCGGTGCCGGTTCCGAATCCGGGCGAGCGCGCGGTCCGGATGGCGGTGGCGATGCGGGCGCGGGTGGACGATCTGGCCGTCGGCTGGCGAAAGCGCGGCTACGATCTCGCCTTCGGCGCTGGGGATCGCCCAGGGGTACGCCACGATCGGCGCCATCGGCTTCGAGGGGCGCTGGGACTACGGCGCCATCGGGACGGTCACGAACCTGGCCGCGCGGCTCTGCGGCGAGGCCAAGGGCGGCCAGATCCTGGTCGCCCAGCGGGTCGCCTCGACCGTCGAGGATGCTGGCCGACCTCGAGGAGATCGGCTCGCTCACGCTCAAGGGGCTGCTCCGGCCCGTTCCCGCGTTCAACGTCGTCGGGCTCCGGAGCTAGCGCGAGATGGTGAGGCGCTCGCGGCCGTAGTTGTCGTCGTCCACCCAGGGGCGGCCCTCGGCGAAGCGGGCGGCGCGGAACGGGGTGAGGTCGACGGTGCGCGGCTTGCCCTCGAGGATCCACTCCGCGAGGCACTTGCCGATGGCGGGGGAGGTCTTGAAGGACGTGCCGGAGTCGCCCAGCATCACGTAGAGGCCGGGGATCGACGGGATCTGGTCGATGATCGGGCGGCCGTCGGGGCTCATCATGATCATGCCGGCCCAGCCGCCGCGCATCGTGGAGTCGGCGAAGAGCGGCAGGCGGTGGCTCGAGCCGCTCGCGGCAGAGCGCCACGTAGCCCTCGTCCACGCCCTCGTGCAGCTTGTCCGGGTCGCCGCCGTAGGCCGCGCCCAGCTCGACGCCGATCAGGCTCAGGTTGCCGTCCACCGGGCGGATCCACGCCTTCTGGCCCGCGTCGATCACCACCGGGTGCTTGCGGGTGAGCGTGGGCGGCCAGCGGAAGAGCGAGACCTGGATGCGGAAGGGCTGGAGACCATAGTCGAGGCCGAGCGGATCGAGGAGCGGCTGGCCCCACGCGCCCGGCACCAGCACGACCACCGGGGCCTCCACGCGCCCGCCCGCGGTCTCGACGCCGGTGACGCGGCCGCCCTCGGTCAGGATGCGGGTGACGTGGCAGCCGTTCTCGATGGTGACGCCCAGGCGCTGCGCGGCGGCGGCGAAGGCGAACGCGGTGGCGCTCGGGTCGGCGTAGCCGGAGCCCGGCTCCCAGGCGGCGGCGCCGATGTCGTCCACGCGGCACTCGGGGAAGAGCTCGCGGACGTCGTCGCGCGAGACCTCTCGAGTGTCTACGCCGAGTCGCTGTTGACGGGCCAGGTTGCGGCGCAGGGCCGCCTCGTAGCCCGGCGGCACGATCTGCAGGAAGCCCGGTGTCTCGAAGCCGCAGTCGCCGCCCACGATCGCCGAGAACTCGCGGAAGATCTTGAGGCTCTCGATGGCGAGGCGCGACTCGTGCTCGTTGGTGTAGTGCATGCGCACGAGGGCGCCCGGACTTGCCGGTGGCGCCGGCCGCCAGGTGGCGGCGCTCCAGCAGGCGGACGTTCTTCGCGCCCATGCGGGCCAGGTGAAACGCGGTGCTCGTGCCGTTCGCGCCGCCGCCGATGATGACGATGTCCGCTGTGGGGCTCATGGCGCTGGATTCTGTCATGTTTGGCACAGGTTCGCCACCGGCGGCCCAGCTTGACAGGGTGCGGGGAAACCCCTATAAATGACGCACCGCGAGCGGCCTCCGTCGCCCGCCGCGGTATCCAGACGGAGCCCAGATGCAGTGCGAACCCGAGGAGGAGCCACCACTATGGAATTGACCCGACGTGACCTGCTCAAGGGAGCGGCCGCCCTCGGCGCCGCCGCCACGGTGCCCCTGACCGCGCCCGGCGCGGCCCTGGCCCAGACCACCCAGAAGAAGGAGCTGGTGACCGCCCAGGCGGGCGACATCTCCAAGTTCGACCCGCACTTCAGCACCTCGTCGAACGACATCCGGGTGTCCTTCAACGTCTTCGACAACCTGACGAGCCGCCATCCGGACGGCAAGCTCCACCCGGGGCTCGCGACCGAGTGGAAGCTCGAGGGGCCAGACCACGTGGCGCTTCAAGCTGCGCCAGGGCGTCAAGTTCCACAACGGCGACGCCTTCACGTCGGCCGACGCCAAGTTCAGCATCGAGCGCACCTACGACCCGGCCGCCAAGACCATGGTGGCCACCGCGCTCGCCACGATCGAGCAGATCGAGGCGCCGGATCCCTTCACGCTCGTCATCCACCACCAAGAAGCCGGACCCGCTGCTGCCCGCGCGCCTGGCGTTCTACGGCGGCCAGATCGTGCCGAAGAAGTACCTCGAGGCGGTCGGCAACGACACCTTCAATGCCAAGCCGGTCGGCACGGGCCCGGTGCGCTTCGGCTCCTGGGTGAAGGACGACAAGGCGGTGCTCGAGGCCAACCCGGACTACTGGGGCGGCAAGATCGAGGTGGACCGCTGGATCATGCGGCCGATCCCGGAGACGGCGCCGCGCATCGCGGCGCTGCTCAAGGGCGAGGTGGACATCATCACCCAGCTCCCGCCCGACCAGGGCGAGCGCGTGGCCGGTAACGCCTCCACGCGCGTGGCGGGCGCGCTCTACGCGGGCCTCTACGTGCTCGCGGTGAACAGCAAGCGGCCGCCGCTCGACAATCCGCTCGTGAAGCAGGCGCTGTCGCTGGCCATCGATCGCGAGGCCATCGTGAAGGAGCTGTGGCGCGGGCGCGGCGTCGTGCCCAGCGGCCCCATCGCCAAGGGCGACAACCACTTCGACGCGAGCCTGCCGGCGCTGGCCTACAACCCGGCCGAGGCGCAAGGATCGGCTCAAGAAGGCGGGCTACAAGAACGAGGAGATCTTCATCGAGACCACGGTGGCCTACGTGGCGCAGGACAAGGCGATGTCGGAAGCCATCGCGGCCATGTGGAAGGACGTGGGTGTCAACGTCAAGGTCGAGGTCATCGAGTACTCGGTGCGCGCCCAGAAGAACCGCGAGAAGAGCTTCAAGGGCGTGTTCTGGTCGGACCCGACGTCCACCCTGGGCGATCCGGACGGCATGATGTGGCGGCTGCTCGGCCCGGGCGGACCGCAGGACTACTGGCGCGATGCCAAGTTCGACGAGCTGGGCAACGCGGCCCGCTTCAGCGTGGACGAGAAGTTCCGCGGGCGAGGCCTACAAGGAGATGACCAAGATCTTCCTGGAGCACCTGCCCTGGCTGCCCGGTCATCCAGCCGTACGAGGACTACGGGCTCCAGAAGTACGTGGACTTCACGCCGAACCCGAACCAGCAGTTCGAGGTGCGTCGCTTCAACCTGAAGCTTCGTCGCGCGTAAGTCGTCGCCACCTCCCTCACCCTGCCCTCTCCCCATCGGGGAGAGGGTGGGAAGAGGGGAGAGCATCCAGTCATGCGCGGATTCGTTCCGTTCCTCGGTCACCGCCTCTTCCGCGCCCTCATCGCGCTCTGGCTCGTGTCCACCGTGGTCTTCGTGGTCATGCGCCTGTCCGGCGACCCGGTGCCGCTGCTGCTGCCCCCCGACGCGCCGCACAGCGAGATCATGCGCGTGCGCCGCGAGCTGGGCCTCGACCAGCCGATCCCGGTGCAGTACGTGATCTTCCTGTCGAACCTCGCGCGCGGCGACTTCGGCCGCTCGATCCACTTCCGCGAGCCCGCCTTCAACGTGGTGCGCGGCTACCTGGTGGCCACGCTCGAGCTGGGGCTCACCGCCTTCGTGCTCGCCGCGGTGGTGGCGGTGCCCATCGGGCTCTTCTCCGCCATGCGGCGCAACACCCTGGTGGACCACGTGGCGATGGGCCTGGCCCTGGTCGGCCAGTCGGCGCCCACGTTCTTCCTCGGCATCCTCTTCATCCTGCTGCTGTCGCTCAAGGCCGATCTCTTCCCGACCTCGGGCCGCGGCGACTGGCGTAACCTCGTGCTGCCCGCGCTCACGCTGGGCGCCTTCACCATGGCCTCCATCGCCCGGCTCACCCGCTCGGCGGTGCTGGAGGTGCTGGGCGCGGACTACATCCGCACCGCGCGGGCCAAGGGCGTGGCCGAGATGTGGGTGGTGGCCAAGCACACGCTCAAGAACGCGGCGATCCCGATCGTGACCATCACCGGGCTGCAGTTCGGCACGCTGCTGGGCGGCGCGGTCGTCACCGAGACCGTCTTCGCGTGGCCCGGCATCGGCCGGCTCGCGGTGCAGTCCATCTACAACCGCGACTACGCGGTGGTGCAGTGCACGGTCTTCCTGGCCGCGCTCATGTTCGTGGTGATCAACTTCTTCGTGGACCTGATCTATGGCGTCCTCGATCCCCGCATCCGCGCCGGCTGACGCGGCCCTCGCCGCGCCCGCGCTCCGGATTCCCAGGCGCCGGCGCCGGTTCCCCGTGCTGGTGGTGGCGGGCGTGGGCTTCGTCGCGGCTGCTGCTGGTGGTGGCCGCGGCCGCCCCGCTGCATCGCGCCCCAGGACCCGATCCGCCAGAGCCTGCGCGGCCGCCTCGCCGCGCCGACGTGGCAGGGCTCCGACGGGCGCGCCCACCTGCTCGGCACCGATCACCTGGGCCGCGACGTGCTCTCGCGCGTGATCCACGGCTCGCGCGTCTCGCTGGTGATCGGCTTCTCGGCGGTGCTGGTGGGCGGCCTGCTCGGGGCGGCGGCGGGGCTCGGCGGCCGGCTTCAGCAGCGGGCGCGTGGACGCCGTCATCATGACGGTGGCGGACGCCCAGCTCGCCTTCCCGTTCATCCTGCTCGCCATCGGCATCATCGCGGTGCTGGGCCCGAGCTTCCCGACGCTGGTGGTGGTGATCGGGCTCTCCGGGCTGGGTCTCCTACGCCCGCATCCTGCGCTCGCAGGTGCTGGTGCTGCGCTCGCGCGAGTTCGTGGAGTCCATCCACGCCCTCGGCGGCTCGCTCGCCCGCGTCGTGCTCCGCCACGTGCTGCCCAACGTGCTCTCGTCCATCGTGGTCATCGCCACGCTCGAGCTGGCCCGGGCCATCGTGCTCGAGGCCACGCTGTCCTTCCTGGGCCTGGGCATCCAGCCGCCCACGCCGTCCTGGGGCGGCATGGTGCAGGAGGGCCGCGAGTACCTCGACTCGGCCTGGTGGATCTCCACGTTCCCCGGGATCGTGCTCATGGTCACCTCCATCGTGGTCAGCCGCACCGGCGACTGGCTCCGCGACGTGCTGGACCCGACTCTCCGCGGGGAGTAGGGCGAAAGGAGGCGCGACGATGCCCATCACCGAGCTGATCGAGTACGAGTTCGCGACGCCCGAGGTGCGCGAGGTCTACGACGACATCATGGCCACGCGCAAGACGGACTGGATCAACAACTTCTGGAAGGCGCTCGCCAACCACCCGCCGACCCTGCGCCGCACCTGGGAGAGCATCAAGCAGATCATGGGGCCGGGCGCGCTCGACCCGCTGACCAAGGAGATGATCTACCTCGCGGTGAGCGCGGCCAACGGCTGCGACTACTGCATCGCCTCGCACACCGCGGGCGCGCGCCGCGCCGGCATGACCGAGGCCATGCGGGGCGAGCTGCTCGCGGTGGTCGGCATGGCCTGCGAGACCAACTCGCTGGCGAACGCCTATCAGGTGCCGGTGGACGGGCGGTTCCGCGACCCCGATCCCGACACCGACTGAGCCGCCTCCGCGCGCCACGTCGAGCCGCAGGTCGGCCAGGGTGTGGCCGGCAAGCGCGGCCAGCACGATGGCGCCGCCCACCAGCGAGGGCACGCCGGGATTCTCGCCCAGCGCGAGCCAGACCCACACCGGGCCCAGCACGCTCTCCAGCACCGCGATGAGCGCCGCCTCCGCCACCGGGATGCGGCGCGCGCCCGCGGTGAACAGGATCATGCCGAGGCCGAGCTGGCCGGTGCCGAACAGGGCCAGGAGCAGGAGATCGCCCGCGCCCGCCGATCCCGGCTGCGCCGCGGCGGCCGTCACCACGCTGGTCAGCGCGGCGGCGAGCGCGGCGGCGGGCAGCATCTGCACGTGGCGGTTGCGCCGGAGGATCACGGTGGCGATCGCGAAGGCCAGCGCCACCGTGAAGGCGAGGAGATCGCCGCCGATCGAGCCCGCGGCCGCCTCCGTGTAGAAGTAGCGCGAGACCATGATGGCGCTGCCCAGGAGCGCCACGCCCATCGCGGCCCACGTGCGGCCGGCCACGCGCTCGCCCATCCAGAGCCAGCCGAGCAGCCCGGCCATGAACGGGCTCAGGCTCTGGATGATCAGCACGTTCGCCACCGAGGTCCGGTGGAGCGCCATGATGAAGCAGGTGGACGCGGTGGCGAAGCAGACCGCCATCGCGAGGCCCGGCCGCCCCATGCCCCGGAAGACGCCGGGCGTGCCGCGGCCCTCCCGCCGCGCGGTCACCGCCACCAGGAAGGCGGCGCAGAAGAGCCCGCGCCAGAACACGGTGGTCCACGGATCGGTGTCCACGAGGCGCGCGATCAAGCCGCCCGTGCTCCAGCACATCGCGGCGGCTCCGACCAGGAGCCGGCCGTGCCGCGCCGCCTCGCTCCTCATCGGGCCATCGCCACGCACGCGACCCCGGCCAGCACGACCACGGCGCCGGCCAGCCGCCGCCCGAGCCCGCCTTCCTTGAGCCACACGCTGCCGATGATGGCGGAGAGCACGATGGACATCTCGCGGGCCGCCACCACGTAGCCGGTCTTCGAGAACTGGAAGGCGAAGAGCACCAGCAGGTAGCCGGTGGGGCTCATCAGCGCGGCGGCCGCGATCGTCCCGCGATTCAGACGCCACTCGCGGCGCGTCAGCGCACCCTTGGCGAAGGCCACCGGCGTGAGCAGCGCGCAGGAGCCCACCTCCATGAGCCAGATGTAGGCGAACGGGTGCAGGCGCGCCACGCCCGCCTTGTCGAGCAGGGAGTACGACGCGATCAGCACGCCGGTGGCCAGCGCCCAGCCGGTGCCCGAGGCCAGGAAGGCCGCCCGGGTCCACGCGCCCGGCCGCCAGTGGAGGAAGAAGATGCCGCTCGCCACCAGGATCACCCCGAGCGTGCCGAGCGGGGAGAGGCGCTCGTCCCACAAGGCGAGCGCGGCGATCGGCACCAGCGCGACCCCGAAGCCGCGTGCGATGGGATAGACCAGTGAAAAGTCGCCGGTGGCATAGGCGCGGCCGAGGGTGAAGAAGTAGAGGGCGTGGAGCACGATGGTGCCGAGCACGAACGGGATGGCCGCGGCGGTGAAGCCGTCGCGGACCAGGATCACCAGCGCGATCGGGGCGTAGAGCGCGCTCGCGAGCACGCCGACCCACCACAGGAACACCACCGGATCGCCCGCGCGCTTGGTGAGCGCGTTCCAGCCCGCGTGGAGCACGGCCGCGCCCAGGACGAGGAGGAGCGCCGCGGCGGTCACCCGGACAGGGTAGGGGTTTCGCCGGGCCACGCCAAGCGATTACTATGGAGTCTCGCGCGATGGCCTACTCGCTCCGTCTCATCGAAGATCGTCTCGCCGCCGGCGCGGCCGCCCCTCGGCCGCGCGCGCCCCGCGTGCTCTACGCGGTCTCGGGCGAGCTCCTGGGCGGCGAGGCGGCCGAGCCGGTGCCCGCGGTCGGTCCCGCCGATCGCACCGCGCACGCCGGCCCCGCGGGCGCCGTGGTGTACCGGGTCGAGCTGGTCCGCCAGCCGCCGCCCGCGGCGGGCGGGCGCGTGCTGCTCGAGCACCCGATCGATGTGGCGGGCGGCGCGGGATGGCTCATGCGCTGCGACCGCGTGGACTTCGAGCCGGGCGGGATCGCGCCGCCGCATCGCCACCGGGGCGGCGGCATCCGCTGCCTGCTCCGCGGCCGCCTCGAGGTGACGGTGGCCGAGGGCGCGCCGCGCACCGTGAATCCCGGCGAGGCCTGGTTCGAGAGCGGGCGCGAGCCGGTGCTCGCGGTGTCGGCCGCCGAGCGCGAGACCAGCTTCATCCGCTTCTCGATCCAGCCCGCCGCGATCCGCGGGCAGAGCTCCATCCTCTACGTGGATCCCGCCGACGCCGGGCGCGGCCGCCCGCGCCGCTACACCGTCTACGTGGACGAGCCGATCGCGCTCTGAGCCCATTGCGCATCCTCATCCTGAGCGCCAGCTACGGATCGGGCCACGCGGAGGCCGCGCGCAGCCTGGCCGCCGCCATCGAAGCGCGCGGCGGCCACGCGGTGGTGGTGGATCACTTCCGCGAGCTCGTGCACCCGGTCTTCGCGCACGTGAGCCGCGCGGCCTACTACTGGCTGCTGCGCCGCGCGCCCGGCGTGTGGGCGCTGGCCTACGGTCTCGGCGACCGCATGGGGCCGGAGTCGCCGCTCTCCTTCGGCATGACCCGGGTGGGCACCGCGCGCCTGGCGCGCCTGCTCGACACGATGCGGCCGGACGCGGTCATCACGGTGCACGCGACGCCCGCGGTGGCCATGGCCGCGCTCGCCGCGAGCGGTCGCCGCCTGCCGCCGCACACCACCGCGGTGACCGACTTCGTGGCCCACAGCCAGTGGATGTCGAGCCCGGTGGACCGCTACTGCGTGGCCGCGGAGGAGGTGCGGAACGAGTTCGTCGCGCGCGGCATCCCGCCCGAGCGCGTGATCGTCACCGGCGTGCCGGTGCGCGCGGAGTTCGCGCGCGCGGTGGACGCGGACGCGGCGCGCCGCGCGCTGGGCCTCTCGCCCGGGCTGCCCACCATCGTGGCGATGGCGGGCACGCAGGGCTCGCTCGGCCGCCTCCGCGACGTCACGCGCGCGCTGCTCACGATGGAGCGGCCGATGCAGGCGGTGGTGGTGGCCGGCCGCGACGAGCGCCTGCGGGCCGATCTCGCGCGGCTGGCCGGGCGGAGCCCGGTGCGCGTGGTGGGCTTCGTGGAGGACGTGCGCACGCTCCTCGCCGCCGCGGATCTGCTCGTCACCAAGGCGGGCGGCATGACGCTCGCCGAGGCGACCGCCGCCGCGGTCCCGCTGCTGCTCTACGGCTCCCTTCCGGGCCAGGAGCGCGGCAACGAGCGCTTCGCCTCGCGGGCGGGCATCGCGCTGGTCGCGCGATCGCGCGGCGCGCTGCGCCGTCTGCTGGACCGGGCGGTGGGCGATCCGGACACCGTCGAGCGGCTGCAGGGCTCGCTGCGGCGCCTGCGGCGTCCCGACGCGGCCCAGCACATCGTGGACCTCGTCGTGGAGCAGATCGCCCAGCGCGGCCGGTCGTGAGCACGCAGTTCGCCTTCTGCCTCGACAGCGCGGAGCGCTCGATCCGGGACGGCCGCTACGCCGACGCCGAGCACGCGCTGACCGCGGCGCTGGCGATCGAGCCGCGCAGCGTGAAGGCCAACTTCAAGCTGGGCCTGGTGCTCGAGCGCCAGCGAAAGTGGGCCGGCGCGGAGGCCGCCTTCCGCGCCGCCGTCCGCGGCAAGCGCGATCACGCGACGGCGTGGCTCCGCCTCGCGGCGGTGTGCCGGCGCCTCGGCAAGGCGCGCGAGGAGGAGACGGCCTCGCGCGAGGCGGCGCGGCTGGCCCCGCGCAGCGCGGAGGCGCGCCACGGGCTCGCGGTCACCCTCGCGCGCCTGGGCCAGACGGACGAGGCGATGCGCGAGTTCGAGGAGACCATCCGCCTGGCCCCGTCGAACCCGATCGCGCGCCACGGCCTGGGCCTGGCGCTGGCCGCGCAGGGGCGCGACGCGGAGGCCGCCGCCGCCTTCGCGGAGGCGGTGCGGCTCGACCCGCGCGCCCACCGGGCGCACGCCCAGCACGCGGAGGCCCTGCGCCGCCTGCGGCGGTGGGGCGACGCGGCGGTGGCCTATCGCGAGGCCGCGATCCTGCGGCCGGACGAGCCCGTGCTGCACGGCCGCCTCGGGCTCGTGCTCGAGCGCCTGCGGCGCTATCGCGAGGCGGTGGCCGCCTACGCGCGGGCCGCGCGCCTCGCGCCCACGAGCGGTCGCTGGCGCGCGCGGCTCGGCCGCGTGCTCGAGCGGCAGGGACGCTTCCCGGACGCCGAGACCGCGCTGCTCGAAGCGCTGCGACTGGAGCCCGATCTGCTCGACGCCTACGTGGGCCTCGCCTCGATCTATCGCCGCCAGGCCAAGTGGTCCGAGGAGGCGCGCGTCTACGAGCGCGCGATCCAGCTCAAGCCGGCCGACGCGCACCTGCACGCCGATCTGGGCCTGGCCCTGGAGGCGCAGGGGCTGCTCGGCGCGGCCGAAGGCGAGTTTCGTCGCGCCGTCGCGCTGGCGCCCGACAACGCGGATCTCTACGTCGAGCTCGGCATCGCGATGGGCCGCCAGGGGCGCCACGCGGAGGCGGAGGCGGCGCTGCGCGAGGCGGTGCGCCTCAATCCGCAGGACCCGGTGGCCCGCGCCAACCTGGCGCTCGGCCTCGGCCGCCAGGGGCGCCACGCGGAGTCGGAGGCGGCCTATCGCCAGGCGCTCGAGGTGAAGCCGGACGGCGCGCCGCTCCACCGCGGCCTCGGCATGGCGCTCTACTCGCAGGGCAAGCACGCGGCGGCCGAGGCCGCCTTCCGCGGGGCGGTGGCGCTCAAGCCGGGCTACGCGCGGGCGTGGGGCGACCTGGGCGAGCTGCTGACCGAGACGGGTCGCCACGACGAGGCGGTGGAGGCCTTCCGCGAGGCCATCCGGGTGAAGCCGCGGCGGATCGCCTCGCACCGCGGGCTGGGCGCGGCCCTGCTGCTGCAGGGGCAGAACACCCGGGCCGAGGCCGCGTACCGTGACGCGCTGGGCCTCCGGCCCGACGACGCGCAGAGCCACTTCGGTCTGTGGACCGCGCTCGAGCGGCAGGGCAAGCTCGAGGAGGCCGAGGCCGCCTACCGCACGGCCATCGAGGTGAGCCCGGACCTGGCCGAGGCGCACGCGCGGCTCGGGCACCTGCTGGCGCGCCAGGGCCGGTGGCGTCAGGCGGAAGCCGCTTATCGCGAGGCGGTCGGGCTGGATCCGGGCGATGCGCGCGCGCGCGTCGCCCTCAGCGCCATCCTGCGGCGCCGCTAGCGCGGAGCGCTGAGCGCGGGCTCCGCCCGCGCAACCTGCTCTGGGGGAGGCTCGGAGGGGGCGAGCCCCTCCGATTACGTATCGGAGGGGTCGGCTTCGATGTTGGTGATGCGGAGGTAGCTGACCGCCACCCGCTCGTCGTCCTTCTCGAGCAGGACGCCGTCCTCGGCGATCTGGGCCAGGCTGCCCGCGATCGGCTCGGGCGCGTTCTTCACCGAGATGAGCACGCGCCGCCCGAGGTGCTGCTGGGCCTCGGCGTGCCACATCGTCTTCTGCACGTCGTCGAAGACGCCCGCGGCCTGTCGTGCCGCCGAGGCCGCCCGGCTCGCCGCGGTGATCGTGCCGAGGCCGGGAACGAGCAGGCCGCCGGGGCCGGACCACGGCGGGCTCGCGGGGCCGTTGGTGGCCACCGAGACCGGCCGTGCCGCGCGATCTTCGGCCGAGTTCGCCTCGGCGGCGCCGTCCGGGGTCTCGGCGGCCGCCGGTTGCCCCTCGAGGAAGCGCAGCACCTCGCCGAGGCGCGCCATCAGGTTCGAGAAGATGAAGAGGCCCACCAGCGCGCAGCCGAGCGCGACGCCGAGTCCCATCTGGGCCTGGAATTGCCCGAGCTGCCCGAGCAGGTAGAGCGTGTAGGTGAACAGGAGCAGAGGAATGACCGCGGTCAGCGCGAAGACGATCGACGCCGCATTCCGCAGCGTATACGTCCGGCTGTTACTCATGGCGCCCCAAATCTAGCGCGATCGGCCTCGCGCCCCAAGTTCTGAGAGAGCCGGTGCCGCCGCCGCCCCCCGGGCTCGTGGCCCGCGTGTTAGTATCCGACCGCCACCCATGAGCCCGCCACGGCGTGCCCTCCGCGAGATGCGCGGCCTGGTCTTCGATCTCGACGGCTGCGTCTGGACCGGCGAGGTGCTCACGCCGGGCGCCGCCGAGGTGCTCGCCTTGATCCGGAGGCAGGGCAAGGGGCTGTGTTTCCTCACCAATAACTCGCGCGCCCGCGCCAGCACCATGCAGGCCAAGCTGGAGCGCCTGGGCGTCCAGGCCAAGGAAGCCGAGGTGCTCACCCCACTCGAGATCCTGGGCGAGGTCGTGGCCCAGCGCTGGGGCCCGTCGCGGGTCCTGGCCATCGGCGGGCCGGAGCTGGCCGCGGTGCTGGTGGAGGCCGGCCACACCCTCGTGCCGGTGGACGCCTACCGCGAGGCCACCGTGGTGGTCGTGGGCAACGACTTCGACTTCAGCTACGAGCGCCTGACCGCGGCCGCGCGCGCGGTGGACGCGGGCGCCGCCTTCGTGACGCCGAACATCGATCCGCGCCTGCCGATGGAGGACGGCCAGTTCCTGCCCGGCTGCGGCGCCATCGTGGAGGCGGTCGCCTCCGCGGCGGGGGCGCGGCCGATCGTGATCGGCAAGCCCGAGCCGCCGCTCTTCGAGCTGGCGCTCCAGCGCATGGGCCTCGGCGTGGACGACGCGGCGATGGTGGGCGACAGCATCGACTCCGACGTGCGGGGCGCGCGCCGCGTCGGCATGACCGCGGTGCTCTTCGCGCCCAAGGGCGGGCCGGACGGGGTCGCGCACTACATCGTCAAGTCCATGTCGCAGCTCAAGCGCCTGCTCGGCCCGTAGCCGATGCGCGTCTTCCTGCACTCGGGCGGGCCGCTCGGCCCGGTGGGCCGCGCCGCGCTGCCCGACTTCTTCGGCCCGCGGCGCCGCGTGGCCTTCGTCACCGCCGCCAACCTGCATGACGAGACGGCCTCGTTCGAGCGCATCCGCGCCGCGCTCGAGCCCGCGCCGCCCGACGGGGCCGGCCTCGAGCTGCTGCACCTGCGCTGGGATCGCGATCCGCTCGCCACATTGGCCGCCGCGGAGGCGCTCTTCATGGGCGGGGGCAACACCTACGCGCTGCTCCAGCGCCTGCGCGGCGCCGGGCTGCTGGAGGCGATCCGCGCGCGCGTGGCCGCGGGCATGCCCTATGCGGGCGCCAGCGCCGGCTCCAACGTGGCGGGGCCCACCATCCTGACCACGAACGACTGGAACGTGGTGGGGCTCGACCGCTTCGACGCGCTGGGGCTGGTGGGCTTCAACATCAATCCCCATTACAAGGAAGCGGACCCGGCCATGGCCGCCTTCAGCGAGACGCGGGACGACCGCATCCGGGAGTATCACGTGGTCAACACGAACCCGGTGCTGGGGCTGGAGGAAGGGGCGTGGGTCATCGTGGACGACGGTGCCGTGACGGTGCACGGCACGGCGCGGGTCAAGCTGTTCCGGCCGGCCGCCGACCCGGTGTGGTACCGGGCCGGCGACCGATTGCCGGTGTCCTGACGGTTAGCCAGAGCACCTCTGCCCCTTCGGGGTTTCGATGTTGGCGACCTTGAAGGTCCGGACGAACGAATCCTCCCAGACCTCGAGGGCGAGGCGCCCCTTGTCCTCTACCCCGTCGAAGACGTTGAACTTGGCTCGGCGGGTGAACTCGCCCGCGGGGACGCGCTTGGCGAGGAAGCCGAGCGTGGTCTGCTTGTCACTCCAGAGGGCGAGCGTCTCGTTGACGGGCTGCACCGACCCGCCGCCGGTCCCCGGCTTCAGCCACGAGAGCACGACCGAGAAGCCCTTCACGTCCGGATCGGCCACCAGCGGCTGGAGCTGGGCCATGCGCCGCAGGAGATCCGTGCCGTAACGCGAGAACATGGCGGAGGCGCGCCGCTCGGCGGGCAGCGCCGAGAACCGCGCATCCTCGTCCTGATCGATGACGATCCACACCGAGAGGTAGCGATCGTCCTCCACCGCGCCCTTGGGCTGGCGGAAGCCGATCCCCGCCTTCTGCACGCCGACCCACGGCATGCAGTGGTAGATCTCCTCGCGCACCTGCTTGAGCAGCGCCTGGTGCGTGGTCGCGAGGGTGCGGGCCTTGGCCGTCTTGTACTGATCGACGCTCATGATCGCGTCGTCGGCGGCCGCGGGAACCGGGATGAAGAGAATGATGGCGAGCACCGCGAGGCGGCGCACGATGAAGCGAATCAGACCGTGTCTCATCAGGATCCTCCTGTTCGCGGAGCACACTCGGATCCCGACGAGCGCTACGTTGAGCGCCCTTCCTTCGGTAGCCCGGCTGTCAGGTTGGCCTGATCCGTGGCTTTGCGTCCCCGTCTCGCGACGGGTTTGCCGTTTGTCGGGAAGAGGCTCCGCGTGCCCGAAGAGGAGCAAGCGCGGTGCCAGCCGGGCCAGGCCGGAATAGGCTGATCCGGTGGGGGGATAGGTCCATCCGGCCCCCCGGCGTGTCACCGGGGTGACGTCGTGTTGCTCGCGCGTTCGATGACGGATGTGCTATCCATGCGTGGTGCTCACCAATGCCCCGGTCGCGGTCGACCTGGCCTTCATCGCCATCGTCATCGGCATGCTCGGGCTCGTGCTCTGGGGCGCGGCGCGCGTGGCGCGACGGGTGGGGGCGGGCGCGATGCAGGGCGTGCGCATCGCGGGCGTGGCCCTGGTCGGCTGGCTCGCGCTGACCGCGGTGCTCGCGGAGCGCGGCTTCTTCGAGGACTTTCAGTCCCTGCCGCCGCGCATGCTGCTCGGGGTCGGCCCGCCGCTGCTGACCATTCTGGCGCTGACGGTGTCCCGCCGGGTCGCGCCGCTCCTGGCCGCGGTGCCGCCGGTCTGGCTGGTGGCCGCGCAGACCTTCCGCATCCCGGTCGAGATCGTGCTGTGGCAGCTCGCGGTGGCGGGGGCCATCCCGGAGCTGCTGAGCTTCCACGGGCGCAACGTGGACATCCTGGTCGGCCTCACCGCGCCGGTGGTGGCCTACGTCTGCTTCGTCCGGCGCGCGTGGCCCGCGCGGGTCGCGGTGTGGTGGAACTGGGCCGGCATCGTCATCCTGCTGAACGTGGTGGTGCACGCGCAGCTCTCCGCGCCCACGCCGTGGCGGATGTTCGAGACCGATCCGCCCGCGACCTTCATCGCCGACTGGCCGTACATCTGGCTGCCTGCCTTCCTGGTGCCGCTGGCCTGGCTGCTCCACGCGCTCTCGCTGCGGCAGCTCCGATCGCGGCGATGACCGGGAGGGACGACCGCTTCTATCCGCGCGTGTTCGCGCTGGTGACGGCGGCGCTCCTGGCCGGCGCGCTGTTCCTGATCCTGCGCCCGTTCCTGGTGGCCATCCTCTGGTCCATGCTGCTCGCCCTCCTGCTCTTTCCCGCGCGGCAGGCGCTGGGGCGTCGCCTGGGCGGCCGCTACGCCTTGACCGCGCTCCTCCTCACGGTGGCCACCACGATCGTCCTGGTGGCGCCGCTGCCGCTCCTGGCGGTGGCCTTCGCGAGCCAGGCGAAGGATCTCTTCGCGCGGGTGCAGAAGCTGGTGGCCGAGTCCGGCATCTCGGGCCCCGGTGACGTCATGGACATTCCGATCGTGAGCCGCGCGATCCGGTGGGCCGAGGCGGTCGCGCCGGTGGACGCCCAGCAGATCCACGACTGGGTGATGAGCGGCGCCCAGTCACTGTTGCAGGGGCTCGTGGCGGTGAGCGGCTCGTTCGTGCTGGGCACCCTGAACGCCCTGGTGGGCCTCTCCATCGCGCTCTTCGTGCTCTTCTTCCTCCTGCGCGACGGCGACCAGATGATGGCGACCGCGGTGCGGCTGATCCCGATCACGCCGGAGCGGCGCGGGCAGCTCGTGGATCACGTCGCGGCGGTCACCCGCGCGGTGGTGTTCGGCTCCCTGCTCACCGCGGTCGTGCAGGGCGTGCTGGTGGGCATCGGCTTCGCGCTGGTCGGGCTGCCGTCGCCGGTGGTGTTCGGGGCGGTGGCAGCGGTCGCCTCGCTGATCCCGTTCGTCGGCACCGCGCTGATCTGGGTGCCCGCGGTGGGGGTGCTGTTCCTGCAGGGGCGCTGGGTGGCCGCCGTCGTCCTGGCCGTCTGGAGCGTGGCGGTGGTGTCGAGCGCCGACAACGTGGTGCGCCCGTTCTTCATCTCGGGCCGCGCCCAGATCTCCACGCTGCCGGTGTTCCTGGGCCTGATCGGCGGGCTCAGCGCCTTCGGCCCCATCGGGCTGGTGGTGGGGCCGGTGGTGGTGGCCCTGACCCTCGCCCTGCTGCGCTTCGCGGAAGAGGCGCGCGCGAGCGCCTAGCGCTTCCTGGCGGCGGCGCGCGGGCGCGGCCTGCGTGCGCCGGTAGCGCATGTTGACCAGCTCCACCAGCAGCGAGAAGGCCATCGCGAAGTAGATGTAGCCCTTCTCGATGTGCGAGCCCATCCCCTCCGCCACCAGCATCACCCCGATCAGGAGCAGGAAGGCCAGGGCCAGGATCTTGAGGCTCGGGTGGCTGTCGATGAACCGGCTCACCGCGCTCGCGGAGAGCAGCATGACCAGCATCGCGATGACCATCGCGGTGACCATGATCGCCGAGGTCGTTGGCCATGCCGACCGCGGTGATGACCGAGTCGAGCGAGAACACGATGTCGAGCAGCAGGATCTGGAAGATCACCCACGCGAAGGCGGCGCGGGCCGCGGCGGCGGTCTGCTCGTGGTGGCCGGCCTCGACCTTGTTGTAGATCTCCATCGTGGCCTTGAAGATCAGGAAGAGGCCGCCGCCCAGCAGGATGAGGTCGCGCCCCGAGACGCCGTGGCCGAGCACGCTGAACAGCGGCGCGGTGAGGCCCATCATCCACGAGATCGCGAAGAGCAGGCAGCACGCGGATGCCCAGGGCCAGGATCAGCCCGAGCCGGCGCGCCAGCTCGCGGCGGGCCTCGGGCAGGCGGCCCACCAGGATCGCGATGAAGACGACGTTGTCGATGCCGAGCACGATCTCCATGGCGGAGAGCGTGGCCAGGGCCAGGAGGCCGTCGGCGGTGAGGAGCGCGTCCATCAGATCGTCCGGCAGATCGTCCGGCCGGGCCCTACTTCACCTGCGGCAGCACGTGCCGCGCGAAGAGCTCGATCGCGGCGAGGTCCTCCATGTCGAGCATCTGGAGCATCACGCGCTGCACGCCCGCCGCCTCCCACTCCTTGAGGCTCGCCACCACGTCGGCGGGGGAGCCCACCAGGAAGCTCGCCTTGCGCCAGCCGTCCTCGTCCGCGGGCATCTGCGGGAAGGTCGCGCGGGCCGCCGCGATGCGCTGGGCCACGTCGGTACGATCGCGCCCGATGGCGAGCGGGATCATCAGGGAGCGCTCGATCGTCTCCGGATCGCGGCGCACCGCCGCGCAGTGCTTGGCCAGGACTTCTCTCTTGTGGCGGAAGGTATCCAGATCCACGCGGGTGCAGTTCCACTCGTCCGCGAACTCGGCCGCGATGCGCAGCGTGCGCTTCTCGCCGCGCCCGCCGATCACGAGTCGCAGCCGGCCGTGGGTGGGCAGGGGATAGTTCTCCGCCTTGTGGAGCGGGTAGTAGGGCTGCTCCAGCGTCACCGGCTCGCCGACGCCCAGGGCGCGGATGTAGCGGGCGGCCGCCTCCAGGCGATCGAGGCGCTCCTTCATGGGGGGCAGCGCGAAGCCGAACATGGCGTGCTCGTGCTCGTTCCAGCCGCCGCCGATCCCCAGGTCCATGCGGCCGTTGGAGAGCGTGTCCAGCGCCACCGCCATCTTGGCGAGCAGGGCCGGGTGATAGAAGGTGATCGGGGAGACCATCGGCCCGAAGCGGATGCGCCGGGTGCGCATCGCCAGCATGGTGAGCGAGGTCCACGTCTCGAGCGACGGGCGCTTGGCCTCGCCCCAGAGCCCGGTGAGGTGATCCGACCGGCAGAGGGACTCGTAGCCCATGTCCTCGGCAGCCTGCACGAGCCGCCGCCAGCGCTCCCAGGTGAGCCCTTCCTGCCCTTCGATCATGATGCCGACGCGCATGATCAGGCCTCCTCGTATGTTCGGGGTCCCGGTGGGGGACCGGGCCCTCATGTATACCGCAAGTGCGGGCCGCGTGCCCCGTGATAAACTCGGCGACGCCGCAACCATGGCGCTCCAGCGACTGCTGCTGCTGATCCCCACCACCACCTACCGCACCGAGGATTTCGTCGAGGCGGCGCAGACGCTCGACGTGGATCTCGTGATCGCCTCCGACCGCCCGAACGTGATGGCGGGCGAGTTCCCGGACCACCTGCTCACCCTGCCGTTCGGCGATCCGGCCGCGGCGGCGCGCGAGATGCGCGAGCTACGCGGCCCGCCGGCCGCTCGACGCGGTGGTGCCGGTGGACGACGCCACCACCGTGGTGGCCTCCGCGATCGGCGAGGCGCTCGGCCTGCGCGTGAACCCGCTCGCCGCGGCCCAGGCCACGCGCAACAAGCTCGTGATGCGCGGGCGGCTCGCGCGCGCGGGGGTGCCCTCGCCACCATTCACCACCGTCACGGTGGACGAGAACCCGCACGCGGCGGCCGGCCGCATGACCTACCCGTGCGTGCTCAAGCCGCTGGTGCTCTCGGCCAGCCGCGGCGTGATCCGGGCGGACGACGTCACCCAGTTCGCCGCCGCCTTCGAGCGGATCCGCGAGATCCTGCGCGCGGCGGACGTGGCGGAGCTGGGCGAGGGGACCGACACCATCCTGGTGGAGGGCTTCGTGCCGGGCGGCGAGGTGGCGCTCGAAGGGCTGCTGGAGAACGGCGTCCTCCGCACCCTGGCCCTCTTCGACAAGCCCGATCCGCTCGACGGCCCCTTCTTCGAGGAGACCATCTACGTGACGCCGTCGCGCCTGCCCGAGGCCACCCAGGCCCGGGTGGCGGAGACGACGGCCGCCGCCGCCCGGGCGCTCGGCCTCTCGGACGGCGCGGTGCACTGCGAGCTGCGGCTGCGCCCGACCGCGGGCGGGCTCGAGCCGGTGGTGCTGGAGATCGCGGCGCGCTCGATCGGGGGGCTCTGCGGCCGCACGCTGCGCTTCGGCACCGGCATGTCGCTCGAGGAGCTGATCCTGCGCCGCGCCCTCGGCCGGGCGGTGCCCTCGTTCGAGCGCGAGCGCGCGGCCGCCGCGGTCATGATGATCCCGATCCCGCGCGGCGGCGTGCTGGAAGAGGTGGCGGGGCTCGACGAGGCCCGCGCGGTGCCGCACATCGAGGACGTGACGATCTCGATCCCCAAGGGCCAGGCGATCGTGCCCCTGCCGGAGGGCTCGCGCTATCTCGGTTTCATCTTCTCGCGCGCGACGGCTCCCGCCGAGGCGGAGGCGGCCCTGCGGGAATCCCACCGGCACCTGCGGTTCGTGATCCGCTAGACCCCGGCCGTCGGCGGCCGGTCCATCTCAATGGGGAGATTCGGGGGGAGATCCGGGACATGAGCATCGTGCGGGAGTTCGAGCGCGCCTTCAACCGGCAGGACGTCGCGGTCCTGGTGGCCTGCTTCACGCCGGACGGCAGCTATCACGACACCTTCTTCGGCGGGCACGCCGGGGCCGACCAGCTCCGTGCCATGTTCGAGCGGATGTTCCGCGAGGGCCGGGATTACACCTGGACCATGGAGACGGTGGTGGAGACGGAGGAGTGCGCGGCCGCCGAGTGGACCTTCGCCTACGTGGTGAGCGAGGCGATCCCGCGCAGCGCGGGGCGCCGCGTGAGCTTCCGTGGCATGAGCGTGTTCGAGAAGCGCGGCGGGCGGATCGCGGCCTACCGCGAGTCCTTCGACCTGGGGACGGCGCTGCTCCAGCTCGGTTTCAGCCCCGAGGCGACGGTCAAGACCATCCGGCGCCACCGTTTGTGACGTGTCCACCTACATCCTGCACCGGCTCCTGCTGTTCATCCCCACCCTCCTCGGCGCGTCGATCCTCATCTTCGTGCTGATGCGCCTGGTGCCGGGGGACATCGCGGAGATCCTGGTCTACCAGACGGGCTCGGAGTCGAGCACGGTGCAGAAGCGGCAGATCCAGCAGATCCGCCGCGAGCTGGGGCTCGACCGGCCGGTCGTCGCCCAGTACCTCGACTGGATCGGCGGCGCGGTGCGCGGCGATTTCGGGCAGTCCTACGTGCAGCGCCGGCCGGTGATCGAGATCCTCAAGGAGCGCTTCCCGCGCTCGATGGAGCTGGCCGCGCTCACCATGCTGATCGCGATGGTGTGGGCGATCCCGCTCGGCGTGGTCTCGGCGGTGCGGCAGAACGGTCCGCTCGACTACCTGGCGCGCCTGGTCAGCCTGAGCGGGCTCAGCCTGCCGCTCTTCTTCACCGGCGCGCTCATCCTGTACGGCCTCGTGCGCTTCTTCCGCTGGCTGCCGCCGCTCGAGTTCGTGTCGTTCACCGAGAACCCGGTGGAGAACCTCAAGCAGCTCATCTGGCCCGCGCTGGCCCAGGCCTACTACATCAGCGCGCCCATCACGCGGCTCACCCGCTCGCAGATGCTCGAGGTGATCCGCCAGGACTACGTGCGCACCGCGCGCGCCAAGGGCCTGGCCGAGCGCGTCGGTGGTCTACCGCCACGCGCTGCGCAACTCGCTCCTGCCGGTGGTGACCTTCATCGGCTGGTGGGGCGGGCGCCTGCTCGGTGGCCTCGTGATCATGGAGATCATCTTCGTGGTGCCGGGCATGGGCAGCGCGCTCATCCAGGCGGTCAGCCAGCGCGACTACCCGACCGTCCAGGCCATGATCTTCATGATGGCGCTCGTGTTCCTCATCGTGAACCTGGCGGTGGATCTCCTCTACGCGTGGCTCGACCCGCGCATCCGGTACGCATGAGGGCCGCGCTCGGCCGCTTCGTGGTGGGGCAGCCGCTCGGCGCGGCGGGGGCGCTGGTGGTCCTGGTCCTCATCGCGGTGGCCCTGTTCGCGCCCATGCTGGCCCCGCACGGACCCAAGGACGCGGCCTTCGCCCCGTACGTGGCGCCCGGCCGCGAGTTCCCGATGGGCACGGACCAGCTCGGGCGCGATCTGCTGAGCCGCGTGATCTGGGGCGCGCGGCTCTCGCTCTACGTGGGGGTGGTCTCGGTGCTGTTCGGCATCACCCTGGGCGCGGTATGGGGGGCGGTGACCGGGTATCTGGGCGGCGCCGCCGACGCGGGGAGCCAGCGGGTCGTGGACTGCCTGATGGCGCTGCCGCCCATCATCCTGGCGCTCTCGCTCATGGCCGCGCTCGGCCAGTCGGTGGACAACGTGATCCTGGCCCTGGTGATCCTGCTCACGCCCACCGCGGCCCGCACGATCCGATCCGTCGCGCTCGGGGTGGCCGCGACGCCCTTCATCGAGGCGGCGCAGGCCGCGGGCGCCTCGCAGACCCGCATCATCTTCCGGCACCTGATTCCGAACTGCATGGCGAGCTACATCGTGCTCGTGACCACCAACATCTCCTACGCCATCGTGGTGGAGGCCTCGCTCAGCTTCATCGGCGCGGGCGCGCCCCCCGACGAGCCGTCGTGGGGCGGCATGCTCACGGCGGGGATCCAGGCGCTGGAAACCGCGCCCTGGATGGTATTCTTCCCGGGACTGGCCATCAGCCTGGCCGTCTTCGGCCTCAATCTACTCGGCGATTCGATCCGCGACCTGACGGATCCGCGCCTCCGCGGCGGCCTCGGCTAGCCGCGGATCGCAAAGGAGCGATAGCAATGACGACGACCCTCTCGAGCCTCACTCGCGTGGTGGCCCTCGCCGTCGCGCTGCTCGTCCCGCTCGGATCCCTGATGGCGCCGCCGGCGGCCGCCCAGGAGAAGCCCCGCACGGGCGGCATCCTCACCTGGTTCGACTACGGCGACCCCGGCCGCCTCGACGTGCACGCCGAGTCGCCCCTGGTCGTCCAGCAGGCCACCGCGGGCATCTACAGCGGGCTGCTCCAGTACGATCCGGACGAGCCGAGCAAGGTGGTGGGCGACCTCGCCGAGCGCTGGACCGTCTCGCCGGATGGCAAGACGTACACCTTCCATCTCCGGAAAGGCGTCAAGTGGCACGACGGGCAGCCGTTCAGCTCGGCCGACGTGAAGACCTCCTTCGACCGCGTACTGAACCCCGACTTCAAGAGCCCCAAGTGCGGCGCCTCGCTCAAGCCGATGGTGGCCAGCGTGGAGGCGGTGGACGCCAACACCGTCGAGTTCAAGCTCAAGTTCGCGGCGGCGCCGTTCATCCCGTCGATCGCGTCGGCGTGGTGCCGGGTCGCGGCCAAGCACATCCTGGCCAAGTACGGCGACCTGAACGCGGCCGAGGCCCAGGTGGGCACCGGGCCGTTCAAGTTCAAGAAGTACGAGCGCGGCAGCGTGATCGAGTGGGAGAAGAACCCGAACTACTTCATCCCCGGGCTGCCGTATCTCGACGGGGTGAAGCAGTTCATCCTGGTGGGCGGGCCGACCCAGCTCGCGGCGGCCAAGGCCTCGAAGATCATGCTGTGGGACACGTGGCCGCCGATGCGGAAGACCCAGGCCGATGAGCTGGCGCGCGCCCGCACCGACGTGGACATCTACCAGGCGTCGATCAACACCGCTGTTCCTCGTCTACCTGAACTCGAAGAAGCCGCCCTTCGACAACCCGGACCTGCGGCGCGCGGTCAACCTGGCCATCGACCGCCAGGAGCTGGTGTCCAAGGCGCTCGAGGGCGCGGGCGTGCCCTGCGCGATCCTGGACCCGAAGCTGGTCGGCGACTTCGCGCTGCCGCTGGACGAGGTGGCCAAGGCGCCCGGCTGCCGCAGCCCAAGGAGCAGGATATCGCCGAGGCGAAGAAGCTCGTGGAGAAGCATCACCCGAACGGCCTCGACGTCGAGGTGGCGGTGCGGCAGGTCGGCAACTACGTGGACCGGGCGCAGCTCGTCCTGTCCCAGCTTCGCAGGATCGGCATCCGCGGCACGCTCAAGACCCACGAGAGCGCGGCGGGCTACGCGGCCTTCGGCAAGGGCGACTTCACCATCATCGCCACCCAGGACCGGGCCATGGACATCAACGACCCCTCCGCCGTCTTCCACATCGCCTACACCACGCCAGGCCGGCAGCAACTACGGCCAGTACTCCGACCCCAAGGTGGACGACCTTGCCGACCGCGCGCTGCGGGAGTCCAACCGCGACAAGCGCAAGCAGCTCTACTGGGAGCTGCAGCGGTATCTGCTGGCCAAGGGCGACCACGCCTCCATCGCGGTGGGCTGGGTGGAGGGCTGGTTCTTCAAGGACAAGAAGCTTCGCAACTACAAGCCCGGCCTCACCGTCTACGACAACAACACCTTCATGAAGGTATGGATCGCCCCGTAGAGCAGGCTCTCCTCCTCATGTCCCTCTCCCCCGCCTCGGGGGAGAGGGCAGGGTGAGGGGGCCCGAGGTGGAATTGACCTTCAACGACCCGCGCATCCAGCAGTACCTGGCCACCAAGGACATCGTCGTCCTCGGCACCATCAACCCGGACGGCTCGCCGCTGGTCACCGCCATGTGGTTCCTCCACGAGCCGGCGGCGCTCACGCTGATCAGCGTGGACAACCTGCAGAAGGTCAAGAACCTCCGGCGCGACCCGCGGCTCCACATCGTCGCCGAGAGCGGCTCGCGCGGCGCCGAGATCAAGGGCGTCGCGATCCGCGGGCGCGCCGAGTTCCTCGCCGACTCCCCCGACGCGCCGCGCGCTCGTGACCCGCATCGTCGACAAGTACCACCCGCACCTCGAGAAGTACTGGAGCGGCCGCGCGATGCCCGCGGACCGCGTGATGTTCCGC